>NZ_KI866522.1:1214556-1223475 GCF_000511135.2 Microbispora sp. ATCC PTA-5024
CCGGACGCCGTGGCGCTCGCCGCCGTCCTGGCCCGGCCCTGGATCGGCGTGGTGCTCAGCGGCGCCGCCTCCGCCGGCCAGTTGCGCGACAACCTCGCGGCCGTGGACGTGGCATGGGACGACGACCTCGAGGAGAGGCTGGCCGGACTGGCCGAGGATCCCGGCGCCTACTGGGACCGCCGCGCCGCCCTCGCCTGGTCCTGACCTCGGCGCGGCGTCAGCGAGCCGGGCGGCGGGGGCCGAGCCCGTCGAGCAGGGCGTCGAGCGCGCGGTCGAACCGCTCCTGGTGGTCCTCGGGGGTGCCGAGCCCGGCGCGGAGGGCCTCCGCCAGCACCGGGTACTCCCCCGGGTCCAGGCCGCCCATCGTCCCCTCGATGTCCGGCTCGTCGTGTCCGGGCGTGCGCCCGGCCTCAGCCAGCGTGTGCCCGATGACGAACGTGGCCACCGCGTTGACGAGCTGGAGCGCCTCCAGCGCCTGGAACCCCTCGGCCCGCAGCGCCGCCGCCATCCGCTCCACGGTCGCCAGGCCTCCGGGCGCCAGGACCGGCCGGGTGGCGACCAGCGGCAGCAGGGCGGGATGCGCCAGCAGCTCCCGCCGGATCGCGACCGCGAAGGCGCGCGTCCACTCCCGCCACGGGCCCGCCGGCTCCACGGTCACCCGTGAGACCACCGCGTCGATGAGGCCGTCCAGGACGGCGTCCTTGTTGGGCACGTGGTAGTAGAGAGTCATCGCCTCCACGCCCAGCTCCGCGCCGAGCTTGCGCATCGACAGCGCCGCGATGCCCTCCCTGTCGACCAGGGCCAGCGCGGCGGCGAGAACCTTCTCACGCGACAGTCCCGCCCTCGGCAACCGGACCTCCCTTGACGGCTCTTACGCCGTAAGAATATCGTGCTCTTACACCGTAAGACAATGAAGGGACACCGTCATGAGCGCCGCCGCCACGGCCGTCGTCCAGGCGCTGTTCGACGCCATCAACGACCGGAGGCTCGGCGACCTGCGCCGCTACATGACCGACGACGTGATCGACCACAACAAGGTGATCCACGGGGAACCGGACGAGCCGGGCGCCGCGTTCGACGCCATCGCGCAGCAGCTCGACGCGTTCGACCCGATGCACCTGAAGGTCGAGGAGATGATCGCCGATGGGGACCGGGTGGCGGTGCGGCTGACGATGTCAGGCGTGAACTCCGGCACGCACCCGCGGATGCCCGAGCCCACCCATCGCGAGTTCACGGTCGAGGCGATCTTCCTGCTCACCCTGCGGGACGGCAGGATCGCCGAGATGCGGGCGGTGAGCGACCGCCTGGGGCTGTTCCTCCAGCTCGGCTGGGACTGGCCGCAGGCCGACTGACGACCGCCTCCCTCGCGGGCGTCCTTGCCTGAGGGCGACCGAGGCGACAGGACGGCCGGATGCCTGCTGCGAGCCCGCTGCTCGCGGGGGACCCGCGGGCACGCCTCACTCAGCGGCCAGGACGGTCGCCACGCGGAGCCGTCCCGCCGCCCGGCTCGGCCACACGGCGAGCAGGTTGGCGACGAGCAGGGCCGCGGGTGCCACGTGCGCGCGGAACGCGGGAATCGCGGCGGATCCGCCCTTCAGCCGGGCCAGGCCCTCGAACGGGATGTCGTCGTGGGGGCCGACGATGTCGGCGGTACCGGGCGAGCAGGGCGGGCGAGGCGATCACCCCGCCCGTGCCGCCGGGACTCTCAGCGAACCAGGACGACCGCACGACACCCACGATCCGCGCCGGGATCGCCGGTCCGCCCGGCCGCGTCCCGCCTCCCGGTCTGTCGGTGGCGGCGGCCTGCTCGGGGGTCGTCAGCCGCAGGGTGACGCGGTCTCCGACGCCCTTGCCGCTGACCTCCCGGAACAGCGGTGTGACCACGACCTCGTCGACCCGTCGCGGGTCAGGGAGCCGTCCGTCGAGCATCACCGGAACCTCGATCGTCCGGAACAGCTCCGCGTCGGCCGGCGGGAGGGTCAGGCCGCTCCGGCCGCAGAAGGACAACCATCCGAACCCGGTCCCCCCGCCGTCCGGGAGCGGCGCGGCCGCACGGTGCATACCGGGATTACACGCCGCCGCCGAACCTCCGCCAAGGGTGCTGGCACCCGCGGCGGACGCCCAGGACGACCGGGCTCGCCAAACCGGGACACATCAGTTACCGAGGAAAGATACGGACAGATCACCCCTTGCGGGACCAACATCCAAAGGGTGTATGTTTGCAGCCGCAAGCGACGGAAGCGGAGGAAGCCGGTGTGAATCCGGCGCGGTCCCGCCACTGTCACCGGGGAGCGATCCTCACCACGCCACTGCCCCACCGGGCGGGAAGGCCGAGGGGAGCGTCGATCCGGGAGCCAGGATACTCCGGCCGTCGACCCTTCGACCGGGGGCGCGGACCCCCAGGGAGGACACGCCATGGCCGTGTCAGGCCTGCGCGCGGGCGCCTCGCTCACGGTGCCGCGCCCCGTTTCCTGAGATGCCGTCCGGCGGCGCCCTCGCCGCCCGTCCCCGCTTCCCCTCCCCCCTCCGTACGGCACGGCGCACGCCCCACGGCCGTACGGCGCCGCGGAGGCGGTCGCGATGAGCGGCGCGCTGCTGGTGGCGGGGACCACCTCCGACGCGGGGAAGAGCGTGCTGACGGCCGGGCTGTGCCGATGGCTGGCCCGGCGCGGGGTGCGGGTGGCGCCCTTCAAGGCGCAGAACATGGCGCTCAACTCGATGGTCACCGCGGACGGCGGGGAGATCGGCCGCGCCCAGGCGATGCAGGCCGCGGCCGCGCGGGTCGAGCCCGAGGCCGCGATGAACCCGGTGCTGCTCAAGCCCGCCGGGGAGCGGCACTCCCACGTCGTGGTGCTCGGCCGCGCCCACGCGGACGTCGACGCGCTGTCCTACCGCGAGCACAAGACGCGCCTGCTCGACGTGGCCGTCGACGCGCTGACCGGCCTGCGCCGGCGGTTCGACGTGGTGATCTGCGAGGGCGCCGGCAGCCCGGCCGAGGTCAACCTGCGCGACCGCGACATCGCGAACATGGGGCTCGCCCGCGCCGCCGGCCTGCCCGTGCTCGTCGTGGGGGACATCGACCGCGGCGGCGTGCTCGCGCACTTCGCGGGCACCCTCGCGGTGCTCGACCCGGCCGACCAGCGGCACCTGGCGGGGTTCGTGGTCAACAAGTTCCGCGGCGACCCGGCGCTGCTGCGGCCCGGGCTCGACTGGGTGCGCGCGGCGACCGGCCGCCCGTGCCTCGGGGTGCTGCCCTGGCGGTCGGGGCTGTGGCTCGACGTCGAGGACTCCCTCGACCTGGAGAGCCGTCCCGGCCTGCTCACCCCGCCCGTCGGCCGCGACGTCCTGCGCGTCGCCGTCGTACGGCTGCCGCGGATGTCGAACGTCACCGACGCGGACGCCCTGGCGGCGGAGCCGGGGGTGAGCGTGCGGCTCGTGACGTCGGCCGCGGAGGCCGAGGAGGCGGACCTGGTCGTCGTCCCCGGCACCCGGGCGACCGTCTCCGACCTGCGGTGGCTGCGCGAGCGCGGGCTGGACGGCGTGCTGCGCCGCCGGGCCGCCGAGGGACGCCCGGTGCTCGGGGTGTGCGGCGGCCTGCAGATGCTCGGCGGCGTCATCGACGACGAGGTCGAGAGCCGGGCCGGCCGGGTCGAGGGCCTGGGGCTGCTGCCGGTCCGGACCGTGTACGGCCCGGACAAGGTGCTGGCGCTGCCGAGGGGCCGCTGGCGCGGCCACGAGGTCGCGGGCTACCAGATCCACCACGGCAGGGTCGAGGTCGGCGGCGGCGAGCCGTTCCTCGACGGCTGCCGCGTGGGGCAGGTGTGGGGCACGACCTGGCACGGCCTGTTCGACGAGGACGGCTTCCGCCGGGCCTTCCTGTCCGAGGTCGCCGCCGTCACCGGCCGTGACTGGCTCCCCGGGGACACGACGTTCGCCGAGCGGCGCGAGGCCCGCCTCGACGCGCTGGGCGACCTGGTCGAGGAGCACCTGGACACCGACGCCGTCTGGCGCCTCATCGAGGGCGGGGTGCCCGCCGGCCTGCCCGCGGTCTCCATGACCCTCACCCCCGCCAAGGAGCACGGATGACGATGCTGCTGCTGTCGGCCGCCGACACCGAGCTGCTCGCGGCGCGCCGCGGCGGCGCGGCCTGGCGGGTGGCCAACCCGGCCAGGGTCGCGCCCGGGGACGTGCCGGCCCTTGTGGAGGGCGCGGACGCCGTCGTCGTCCGGCTGCTGGGAGGCCGCCGGTCGTGGCCGGAGGGCCTCGACGCCGTGCTCGCCTCGGGCCTGCCGGTCGTCGTGCTCGGCGGGGAGCCGGCCCCGGACGCCGCGTTGATGGCGCTGTCCACCGTGCCGTCGGGCGTCGCCGCCGAGGCGCTCGCCTACCTGGCGGAGGGCGGCCCGGACAACCTGCTCGAGCTGTACCGCTTCCTGTCCGACACGCTGCTGCTGACCGGAGAGGGCTTCGCCCCGCCCCGCGCCACCCCGGCGTACGGGGTCCGGCCCGGGCGGGAGCGGCGCGGCGGCCGGCCGCTGGTGGGCGTGGTGTACTACCGGGCGCACGAGCTGTCGGGCAACACCGCGTTCGTGGACGACCTGTGCGACGCGGTGGAGGCGGCGGGCGCCGACGCGCTGCCGGTCTTCTGCGGGTCGCTGCGCGGCGCGGACGCCGGCCTGTTCGCCCTGCTGCGGGAGGCCGACGCGCTGGTCGTCACCGTCCTGGCCGCGGGCGGAGCGGTGGCGAGCGAGGCCGTCGCCGGTGGGGACGACGACGCGTGGGACGTGGGGGCGCTCGCCGCGCTCGACGTGCCGGTGCTCCAGGGGCTGTGCCTGACGACGTCCCGCGCCGCCTGGGCCGCGACCGACGCCGGGCTGTCCCCCATGGACGCGGCCATGCAGGTCGCCGTGCCCGAGTTCGACGGGCGGCTCGTCACCGTGCCCTTCTCGTTCAAGGAGGACGGCCCGGACGGCGTGCCGGTCTACGCCGCCGATCCCGAGCGGTGCGCCCGGGTCGCGGGCCTCGCGGTCGCGCACGCCCGGCTGCGCCACGTGCCCAACCGGGACAAGCGCCTGGCCGTCGTGCTGTCCTCCTACCCGACGAAGCACGCCCGGGTCGGCAACGCGGTCGGCCTCGACACCCCGGCCTCGGCCGTGGTCCTGCTGCGCGCGCTGCGCGAGGCGGGGTACGACGTGGGCGACGCACCTGACGACGGCGACGCCCTCATCCACGCGCTCATCGCGGCCGGCGGCCACGACGTGGAGTGGCTGACCGAGGAGCAGCTGACCGCCTCCCCTGCCCGCGTCCCCCTGGCGGCGTACGACTCGTGGTTCGCGGAGCTGCCGGCGGAGCTGCGTGACGCGGTGACCGCGCACTGGGGCCCGCCGCCGGGGTCCCTCTACGTGGACGGCGACGACATCGTGGTGGCCGCGCTGCGGTTCGGCAACGTGCTGGTCGCGATCCAGCCGCCTCGGGGCTTCGGCGAGAACCCGGTGGCCATCTACCACGACCCCGACCTGCCGCCGAGCCACCACTACCTGGCGGCGTACCGGTGGCTGTCGCGCGAGTTCGGCGCGCACGCCGTCGTCCACCTCGGCAAGCACGGCACGCTGGAGTGGCTGCCGGGCAAGGGGCTCGGCCTGTCGGCGTCCTGCGCCCCGGACGCGGCGCTGGAGACGCTGCCGCTGGTCTACCCGTTCATCGTGAACGACCCCGGGGAGGGCACTCAGGCCAAGCGGCGGGCGCACGCCACGGTGGTCGACCACCTGATCCCGCCGATGGCCAGGGCCGACTCGTACGGGGACCTCGCCCGGCTGGAGCAGCTTCTCGACGAGCACGCGACCGTGGCCGCCCTCGACCCGGCGAAGCTGCCGGCCGTGCGCGCACAGATCTGGACGCTGATCCAGGCGGCCCAGCTCCACCACGACCTGCACGTGGACGACCGGCCGGACGACGCCGAGTTCGACGACTTCCTGCTCCACGTCGACGGCTACCTGTGCGAGATCAAGGACGCCCAGATCCGGGACGGCCTCCACGTGCTGGGCGCGGCCCCGGCGGGCGAGGCCCGGGTGAACCTCGTGCTCGCCGTGCTGCGCGCCCGGCAGGTGTGGGGCGGCGCGGCCGGCGCGCTGCCGGGGCTCCGCGAGGCGCTCGGGCTGGCCGAGGGCAAGGAGGCCAGGGGCGAGGTCGACCGGTTCGAGGAGGAGGCGCGGCGGCTTGTGGCGGCCATGGAGGAGCGGGGCTGGGACCCCGGCGCCGCCGCCGAGGTCTCCCCCGCCGCCGACGTCGCGCGGGTGCTGCGCTTCGCCGCGACCGAGGTCGTCCCCCGGCTCGACCGCACCACTGACGAGGTGGCCCACCTGCTGCACGCCCTCGACGGCGGGTACGTGCCGGCCGGGCCGTCCGGATCGCCGACGCGCGGGCTCGTCAACGTGCTGCCGACCGGCCGCAACTTCTACTCCGTGGACCCCAAGGCCATCCCCTCGCGACTCGCCTGGGAGACCGGCGCCGCCCTGGCGGCCTCGCTGGCCGAGCGGTACCGGGCCGACACCGGCGGCTGGCCGCGGACGGTCGGCCTCACGGTCTGGGGCACCAGCGCGATGCGCACCCAGGGCGACGACATCGCCGAGGTCCTCGCGCTGCTCGGCGTCCGGCCCACCTGGGACGACGCCTCCCGCCGGGTGACCGGCTTCGAGGTCGTGACGACGGAGGAGCTGGGCCGCCCCCGGGTGGACGTGGTCGTGCGGATCAGCGGCTTCTTCCGCGACGCGTTCCCGCACGTCGTCGCGCTGATCGACGACGCCGTACGGGCCGTCGCCGCGCTCGACGAGCCGGCCGAGCTCAACCCGCTGCGGGCGCACGTCGCGGAGGAGGTCGCCCGGCACGGCGACCACCGCCGCGCCACCAGCCGCGTCTTCGGCTCCCGGCCCGGAGCGTACGGCGCGGGGCTGCTGCCGCTCATCGACGCCCGCAACTGGCGCGACGACGCCGACCTGGCCGAGGTCTACGCCGTCTGGGGCGGCTACGCGTACGGCAGGGGCCTCGACGGCCGGGAGGCCAGGGCGGACATGGAGGCGGCCTTCCGCCGCATCGAGGTGGCCGCGAAGAACCAGGACAACCGCGAGCACGACATCGCCGACTCCGACGACTACTTCCAGTACCACGGCGGCATGGTCGCCATGGTCCGCCACCTGACCGGCGCGTCCCCCGCGGCGTACGTGGGCGACTCGCACGTGCCCGACGCCGTGCGCACGCGGACGCTGGGCGAGGAGACGCGGCGGGTCTTCCGGTCCCGCGTCGTCAACCCGCGGTGGATCGCGGCGATGCGGCGCCACGGCTACAAGGGCGCGTTCGAGATGGCGGCCACGGTCGACTACCTGTTCGGCTTCGACGCCACGGCCGGGGTCGTGGACGACTGGATGTACGAGTCGCTCGCCCAGTCGTACGTCTTCGACCCCGAGGTGCGCGACTTCATGCGCCGGTCGAACCCGTGGGCGCTGCGCGGCATCGCCGAACGGCTGCTGGAGGCGGCCGAGCGCGGCCTGTGGGCGGACCCGTCGCCGGAGACCCTCGACGGCCTCCGGACCACCTACCTGGAGATGGAAGGCGACCTGGAGGCCGGCGCATGACCGTGACGTACCCGTTCAGCGCGGTGGTCGGGCTCGACGACCTCAAGCGGGCGCTGCTGCTGAACGCCGTGTCGCCGTCGATCGGCGGGGTGCTCGTGCGGGGCGAGAAGGGCACGGCCAAGTCGACCGTCGTGCGGTCGCTGGCGGCGCTGCTGCCGCCGGTGGCCGTGGTGGCGGGGTGCCGGTTCTCCTGCGACCCGGCCGCGCCCGACCCGGCCTGCCCCGACGGCCCGCACGACTCGGCGCCCGACGTCGTCCGGCCCGCCCGGCTGGTCGAGCTGCCGGTGGGGGCGAGCGAGGACCGCGTCGCCGGCGCGCTCGACCTCGAACGGGCCCTCACGGAGGGCGTCAAGGCGTTCGAGCCGGGCCTGCTCGCGGCGGCCCACCGCGGGGTCCTGTACGTGGACGAGGTCAACCTGCTCCACGACCACCTCGTCGACCTGCTGCTCGACGCCGCCGCCATGGGCACGGCGTACGTCGAGCGGGAGGGCGTCTCGGTGCGGCACGCCGCCCGCTTCCTGCTGGTGGGCACGATGAACCCCGAGGAGGGCGAGCTCCGTCCCCAGTTGCTCGATCGGTTCGGCCTCGCCGTCGAGGTGCGGGCCAGTCGCGACCCGGGCGAGCGCGCGAGAGTGGTGCGCGGGCGGCTGGCGTACGACGCCGACCCCGCCGGGTTCGCCGCCGCCCACCGGGAGCGGGACGCCGGTCTCGCCGCCCGGATCGCGGCGGCCCGCGACCGCCTCCCCCGCGTGACGCTGCCGGACCACGCGCTGCGCCGCATCACCGCGGTGTGCGCCGCCTTCGACGTGGACGGCCTGCGCGCCGACCTGGTCATGGCCCGTACGGCGGTCGCGCTGGCCGCCTGGGAGGGGCGGGACGAGGTGAACGCCGACGACGTGCGGGCGGCGGCCCGGCTCGCGCTGCCGCACCGCCGTCGCCGGGACCCCTTCGACACCCCGGGAGTGGACGAGGACGACCTCGACCGGGCGCTGGCCGAGGCGGAGACCGCGAGCCGGCCCGAGGGCCGGTCCGGCGGCGACGGTCCCGGGCCCGAGGACGACGACCCGGGCGACGGCCCTGACAGTGGTCCCGGCGGTGGTCCCGGCGGTGGTCCCGGCGGTGGTCCCGGCGGTGGTCCCGGCGGTGGTCCCGGCGGTGGCCCCGGCGGTGGCCCCGGCGGTGGTCCCGGCGGTGGTCCCGGCGGTGGTCCCGGCGGTGGCCCCGGCGGCGGCCCCGGCGGCGGTGCGAGCGGGGGCTCTGACGGTGGTTCGGGCCGCGGCCGAGGCGTGCCCGG
>NZ_KI866522.1:1223949-1230308 GCF_000511135.2 Microbispora sp. ATCC PTA-5024
CACCAGGTCGGGCGCGGACGCGACCGCGGCGGCCTGCTGCTGCGCCGCGACGACCTCCGCGAGGCGGTCCGCGAGGGACGGGAGTCGAACCTCGTGCTGTTCTGCGTGGACGCGAGCGGCTCCATGGCGGCCCGGGCGCGCATGCGGGCCGTGAAGGGCGCCGTGCTGTCGCTGCTCCTCGACGCCTACCAGCGCCGCGACAAGGTGGGCCTGGTGACGTTCCGAGGTGAAGAGGCCACGGTCGCGCTGCCGCCCACGTCGAGCGTCGAGCTGGCGTCGGCCCGCCTCGCGCGGCTCCCGACCGGCGGCCGCACCCCTCTCGCCGCCGGGCTGCGGCGCTCGGCGCGGGTGCTGGCGGCCGAACGGCTGCGCGACCCGCGCCGCCGCCCGCTGCTGGTGGTCGTGACGGACGGCCGCCACACCGCGGGACCCGACCCCGCGGGCGTCGCGCTGCGCCTGCGCGCGTCCGGGGTGGGCGGCGACCCGCTCGCCAGCGTGGTCGTCGACTGCGAGCAGGGACCCGTACGGCTCGGCCTCGCGGCGCGGCTCGGGGCCGCGCTCGGCGGGATCGTCCTGCGGCTCGACGACCTGGCGGCCGACGGCCTCGCGGGCGTGGTCCGCGACGTGAGGAAGGTGGCGTAGATGCCTCAGGGCAGACCGGCGACGGTGCCCCACGACGGGCTGACGACGCGCGAGCGGCGCAACCGGCCGCTCGTCATCGTCCACACCGGTGAGATGAAGGGGAAGTCCACGGCGGCGTTCGGCCTCGCGCTGCGCGCCTGGAGCCAGGGCTGGCCCATCGGGGTGTTCCAGTTCGTGAAGAGCACCAAGTGGCGGGTCGGCGAGGAGGCCGCGCTGCGCGCGCTCGGCCGCGTCCACGGCGAGACCGGCGAGGGCGGCCCGGTGACCTGGCACAAGATGGGCGAGGGCTGGTCGTGGATCCAGCGCCCCGGCGCCGAGGCCGACCACGCCGCCGACGCCCGGGAGGGCTGGGCGCAGATCAGGCGCGACCTCGCGGCCGAGACCTACCGGTTGTACGTCCTCGACGAGTTCACCTATCCGATGAAGTGGGGCTGGGTGGACGTCGACGACGTGGTGGCGACGCTGCGCGACCGGCCCGGCCGCCAGCACGTGGTGATCACCGGGCGCGACGCCGACCCACGGCTCGTGGAGGCGGCGGACCTGGTCGTGGAGATGACGAAGGTCAAGCACCCCATGGACGCCGGTCAGAAGGGCCAGAGGGGGATCGAATGGTGACCCTCCCCCGGGTGGTGGTCGCCGCCCCCGCCTCAGGCGCGGGGAAGACCACGGTGGCCACCGGGATCATGGCCGCGCTGGCGGCCCGGGGCCTGCGGGTGTCGCCGCACAAGGTCGGCCCCGACTACATCGACCCCGGCTACCACGCGCTCGCCACCGGCCGTCCCGGCCGGAACCTCGACGCGTTCCTCACGGGAGAGGGCCTGGTGGGCCCGCTGTTCGCCCACGGCGCCCGGGGCGCAGACGTCGCGGTCGTCGAGGGCGTCATGGGGCTGTTCGACGGCCGGGGCGCGACCGGGGAGGCGTCCACCGCCCACGTCGCCCGGCTGCTGCGCGCTCCCGTGCTGCTGGTCGTGGACGCGTCGTCGCAGTCGTCGTCGGTGGCGGCGCTCGTGCACGGTTTCTCGACGTACGACCCGTCGGTGGAGGTGGCGGCGGTGGTCCTCAACCGGGTGGGCTCGCCGCGGCACGAGGAGATCCTCCGGGAGGCGCTCGCCTCCCTGGGCATGCCGGTCGCGGGCGCGTTGCCGAGGGACGCGGGCGTCCACGTGCCCTCCCGGCACCTCGGGCTGGTGCCCGCCGCCGAGCGGGAGGACGAGGCCCGGCGGGCGGTGGCCGCGCTCGGCGCCCTGGTAGAGCGCCACTGCGACCTGGACATGATCGTCCGGATCGCCTCCGCCGCGCCGTCCCTCGCCGTCACCCCCTGGTCCGCCGCCGACGCCCTTCGGCAGGACGCCGTCGCGGCGGCCGGCGCGGGACGGCGGCCGGTGGTGGCGGTCGCGGCGGGGGCGGCGTTCACGTTCTCGTACGCCGAGACGACGGAACTGCTGACGGCGGCCGGGGCGGAGGTGGCGGTCGTCGACCCCCTCGCCGACGAACGGCTGCCCGAGGGCGTCCGCGGCCTGGTGATCGGGGGCGGGTTCCCCGAGATGCACGCGGCCGACCTGTCGGCCAACGTCCCCCTCCGGGCCGAGGTCGCCCGGCTCGCGGCGCGCGGGCTGCCCGTCTGGGCGGAGTGCGCCGGGCTCCTCTACCTCTCCCGGTCGCTCGACGGGACGCCGATGTGCGGGGTGCTGCCGGTCGAGGCCCGGATGACCGGCCGTCTCGCGCTCGGCTACCGCGACGCCGTACGGGCCGACGGGTCGGCCGTGCGGGCGCACGAGTTCCACCGCACCGTCTGCTCCCCCGCCGCCGGCGAGCCCGCCGCCTACACGCTCGCCGGCGGGCGGCGCGAGGGCTTCGTCCGGGGCGGGGTGCACGCGTCGTACCTGCACGTCCACTGGGCGGGCGCGCCGCGCCTGGCCCGCGACCTCGTGGCGGCCGCCGCATGAGGCCGGCGCTGGTGGGGGTCGGCGTCGGCCCCGGGGATCCCGACCTGGTCACGGTGCGGGCCGTCCGGGTGCTGCGGGACGCGGACGTGGTGGTGGTGCCGGTGGCCGACACCGGCGAGGAGGGGCGCGCCGAGCGGATCGTCCGGGCGCACGCCGAGCGCGAGGTGCGCAGGCTGGTCTTCGCGCTGACCGACGGCCCGCGTCGCGACGGCGCCTGGGACGCGGCCGGGGCGCAGGTCGCCCGCGCGTTCGCCGAGGGCAGCCGCACGGTCGCCTTCGCGACGATCGGCGACCCCAACGTCTACAGCACGTTCACCTATCTCGCCGCGACCGTGAAGGCGCTCGTCCCCGAGGTGGAGGTGCGCACGGTCCCCGGGATCACCGCGATGCAGGCGCTCGCTGCCGGCAGCGGCACCGTGCTGGTCGAGGGACGGGAGTCGCTTGCGCTGATGCCGCTGACCGCCGGGGTCGACGCGCTGCGCCGGGCGCTCGACGCCCACGACACCGTCGTCGCGTACAAGGGCGGGCGCGTGCTGCCCGAGGTCCTGGAGGCCGTGCGCGACGCCGGCAGGCTCGCCGGAGCCGTGTACGGCGCGTCGCTCGGGCTGCCGGACGAGGACATCCGTCCCGCCGCGGGCCTCGACCCCGGCTCGGCCGGGCCGTACCTGTCGGCGCTGATCGTGACCCCACCGAGGACGGGCCGAGGAGGCCGGCTGTGACGACTGACCCGACGCCCCAGGACAGCGGACGTCCGGCCCACCCCCCTGCCGTCCCGGACGTCGAGGGCGGACGGGGGTCGGTGACGTTCGTCGGCGCCGGGCCGGGGGCGGCCGACCTGCTGACGCTGCGCGGGGCGGCCGCCATCGGGCGGGCGGACATCGTGATCTGGGCCTCCAGCCTCGTCCACCCCGGCGTCCTCGACCACGCCCGCGCGGACGCGCGGATCGTCGACTCCGCAGCGGTGCCGCTGGAGGATGTGGTCGCCCTCTACGAGGAGGCGGCCCGCGACGGCCTCGACGTGGCGCGGGTGCATTCGGGCGACCCCGCCCTGTGGGGGGCCGTGCAGGAGCAGCTCGACCGGTGCGCGGCCCTCGGGCTGGCCACCGAGATCGTGCCCGGCGTGTCGAGCTTCACCGCCGTCGCGGCGGCCGTGGGCCGGGAGCTCACCGTCCCCGAGGTCGCGCAGTCGGTGGTCCTCACGCGCCTCGAGGGCGGCAAGACGCCGATGCCCGAGGGCGAGACCGTCCGGGGCTTCGCCGCGCACGGAGCGACGATGGCGCTGTTCCTGTCGGCCGCCCGCTCGGCGCAGCTCCAGCAGGAGCTGCTGGCGGGCGGGTACCCGCCGGAGACGCCCTGCGTCGTCGGGTATCGAGTGACGTGGGAGGACGAGCTCGTCCTGCGCTGCCGCCTCGACGAGCTCGCCGCGACGGTCCGCTCCCACCGGCTCTGGAAGCACACGCTCGTGCTGGTCGGGCCCGCGCTGGACGCCGAGGGGAAGCGCTCGCACCTCTACCATCCCGGGCACTTCCACGGGCACCGCCGCCCCGACCCCGTCGCGCGCCGCGCCCTGCGCTCCGGGGGCGCGTCATGACCGAGCCGCCCAGGCCCGAGCCGCGCGGCGGGCACGCGTCCGGCCCGGCCGAGCCGGACGGCCCCGACGCCGATACCGGCCGGCCGGAGCTGCGCGAGCCGGACCTGCCGCGCACGATGCGGGTGCGCAAGCGGGCGCTGCGCACCGGGTGGACGACGGGCACGTGCAGCGCCGCCGCCGCGAAGGCGGCGAGCATCGCGCTCGCCCACGGCGACACTCCCCCGCTGGTCGACACCCCGATGCCGGGCGGCGGCCGGGTGGAGCTGCCCGTCGAGTCCTACGACCTGGGCGACGGCCGGGCCACCGCCGTCGTCGTCAAGGACGCGGGCGACGACCCGGACGTGACGCACGGCGCCCACATGACGGCGACGGTGTCGTGGCGGCGCGAGACCGGCATCGAGCTGGACGGCGGCGTCGGGGTGGGCGTCGTGACGCGGCCCGGCCTCGGGCTCGAGGTCGGCGGCCCGGCCATCAACCCCGTGCCGAGGGCGCAGATCACGCAGGCGGTGGGCGAGGTCCTCGACCTCGAACGGCACGGCGTACGCGTGATCATCAGCGTGCCCGAGGGCGAGCGGATGGCCCGCAAGACGACCAACGCCCGGCTCGGCATCCTCGGCGGCATCTCGATCCTGGGCACGACCGGCGTCGTCCGGCCGTTCTCGACCGAGTCGTGGCGCTCGTCCGTCGTGCAGGCGATCAGCGTGATGGCCGCCCAGGGCGAGCGGACGCTGGTGCTGTCGACCGGGGGCCGCACCGACCGGGCGGCCATGCGGCTGCGCCCCGACCTGCCCGAGGTGTGCTTCGTCGAGGTGGGCGACTTCACCGGCGCCGCCCTCCGGCGGGCCGTCGAGGCGGGGCTGTCCGAGGTGGTGTTCGTCGGGATGGCGGGCAAGCTCGCCAAGCTGGCGGCGGGCGTGCTCATGACCCACTACACCCGGTCGAAGGTGGACCGGGGCCTGCTCGCCTCGATCACCGGGCGGGCCGGCGGCGACGAGGCCCTCATCGGGCGGGTCGCCGAGGCCAACACGGCCCGGCACGCGTACGAGCTGTGGGAGGAGGCGGGCCTGCTGGAGCCGGCAGCCCGCCTCGTCTGCGTGCGGGTGAAGGAGGTGCTGGAGCGCTTCACCGAGGGCGCCCTGGCGGCGACCGTCG
Source organism: Microbispora sp. ATCC PTA-5024 (assembly GCF_000511135.2). Lineage (NCBI taxonomy): Bacteria > Bacillati > Actinomycetota > Actinomycetes > Streptosporangiales > Streptosporangiaceae > Microbispora > Microbispora sp. ATCC PTA-5024. The sequence goes on from NZ_KI866522.1 coordinate 1,229,281, forward strand.
TCATGGTGGACCCCGACGGGCACGCCCCGGTGGCGTCCAGCGAGGGGGCCGTCGCGTGACCCGCGGACGGGACGACGGCGTCGCGGGCGCGCCGGTCGCGGTGATCGGCGTGGACGGGCGGCCGCTCGCGCCGCGGGCGGCCGCGCTGCTCGCCGGGGCCACGCTGGTGGTGGGCGCCGCCCGGCACCTGGACGCCCTCCCGGTGCCCGGCCGGGCGGCCCGCCACGTGCTGGGCGACGTGACGGCGGGCCTGGAGGCGATCGGCCGCCACGAGGGACCGGCCGTGGTGCTCGCCTCGGGCGACCCGGGCTTCTTCGGCATCGTCCGCCTCCTGCGTGAGCGCGGGCTCCGGGTGGACGTGGAGCCCGCGGTGTCGTCGGTCGCGGCGGCGTTCGCCCGGGCCGGGCACTCCTGGGACGACGCGGTGGTGGTCAGCGCGCACGGCCGGGAGCCGCGCCGGGCCGTCAACGCCTGCCGCGCGCTGCCGAAGGTCGCCGTGCTGACGGCTCCCGGCTGCGGCCCCGCCGAGATCGCCGGCGCCCTGGGGGACCTGCCGCGGGTGCTCGTCGTCGCCGAGCGCCTCGGCGCCCCCGGTGAGCGCGTCACCACATGCACCCCGGACGAGGCGGCGGCGCGGACCTGGGCCGACCCGAACGTCCTGCTCGTGCTGGCCGCGGACGCGTCCCCCGGCAGGGGCTGGGCCTCGATGCGACGCCTGACTCCGTCCCGGTGGGGGCTGCCCGAGGAGTCGTACGAGCACCGGGACTCGATGATCTCCAAGGCGGAGGTGCGGGCGCTCGCGCTCGCCCACCTCGGGCCGGGGCTCGGCGACCTCGTGTGGGACCTCGGCTGCGGCAGCGGCTCGGTGGCCGTCGAGTGCGCCCGCTTCGGCGCGGCCGTGGTGGCGGTCGACCGGGACCCGGCCCAGTGCGAGCGGGCCCGCCGCAACGCCCGCGACCACGGCGTCGAGCTGAGCGTGGTGCGTGGCGACGCCCCCGCGTGTCTCGCCGACCTGCCGGACCCGGACG
>NZ_KI866522.1:1230336-1246469 GCF_000511135.2 Microbispora sp. ATCC PTA-5024
GGCCGCGTGCGGCGCCCGGTCCGTGGTCGCGGCGCTGGCCGCCGTCGACCGGGTCGCGCCCGTGCGGGACGCCCTCAGGGCGGCCTCGTACGAGGTGGGGGGCGCCGCGCTCACGGCGTCGCGGTTCGGCGACCTGCCCGACGGATCGACCCGCCTCGTCGCGGCCAACCCGGTCTTCCTCGTGTGGGGGCACCGATGACCAGGAGGGAGACGGCGTGACGACCGGACTCGTGACCGCCACCAGGGCCGGCCGTACGGCGGCGGACCGGCTCGCGGAGCACTGGGCGGACACGCGGCACTACGCGGTGGCCGACCTCGCGCGGGCATGGCGGGAGTGCGACGAGATCGTCTGCTTCCTGGCCGTCGGCGCGGCCGTACGGCTCATCGCGCCGCTGCTGGGCGACAAGCGGACCGACCCGGGTGTGGTGTGCGTGGACGAGGCGGGCCGGTTCGCGGTCGCGGTGGCCGGAGGGCACGCCGGCGGGGCGAACGGCCTCGCGCACCGGGTGGCCGACGCGCTCGGCGCGCGGCCCGTCGTGACGACGGCGACCGACGCCACCGGGACGAGCCCGCTCGACGAGATCGGCATGCCGGTCGAGGGGGACGTCGCCGCCGTGACGCGGGCCATGCTGGACGGCGACGAGGTGGCGCTGGTGTCCGACGCCACCTGGCCGCTGCCGCCCCTCCCCGTCACCGCCATGGGAGGAGGCCGCGGGGCGCCGTGCGTGCTCGTCACCGACCGGCTGGTGGAGACGCCGCGGCCGGCGGTCGTGGTCCGGCCGCCGAGCCTCGTGGTCGGGGTCGGCGGCAGCCGCGGGGTGACCGCGGAGGAGGTCCTCGCGCTGGTCGCGTCGACGCTCGGCGAGGCCGGGCTGGCCTCCGCCTCGATCGCGCGGCTGGCCACGGCCGACGTGAAGGCCGGCGAGCCCGGCATCGTGGCCGCGGCCCGCGCCCTCGGGGTGCCGCTGGTGGCCCATCCCGCCGGCCGGCTGGCCGAGGTGGACGTGCCGAACCCGAGTGAGGTCGTGCGGGAGGCGGTCGGCACGCCGAGCGTCGCCGAGGCGGCGGCGCTGGCGGACGGCGGCGACCTCGTCGTCCCCAAGCGCAAGTCGGCGATGGCGACCGCCGCCGTCGCCCGGATCCGCCCGCGCGGGCGGCTCGCGATCGTCGGGCTCGGGCCGGGCGCCCGCGACCTGCTCACCCCGCGAGCCGTGGCCGAACTCCGGCGGGCAAGTCACGTCGTGGGGCTCGACCAGTACGTGGCCCAGGTCCGCGACCTGCTGCGGCCGGGCACCCGGGTCGTGGAGTCGGGGCTGGGCGCGGAGGAGGAGCGGGCCCGGTCCGCCGTACGGCTGGCGCGGGAGGGCCATGCCGTGGCGCTCCTCGGCAGCGGCGACGCCGGGGTGTACGCGATGGCCTCGCCCGCGCTGGAGAACGCCGACGACACGTTCGACGTCGTGGGCGTGCCCGGGGTGACCGCGATGCTCGCCGCGTCGGCCCTGCTCGGCGCGCCGCTCGGGCACGACCACTGCGCGATCAGCCTGTCCGACCTGCACACGCCGTGGGAGGCCATCGAGCGCAGGGTCGCCGCCGCGGCCGAGGCCGACCTCGTCGTGGCGTTCTACAACCCCCGGTCCCGCGCGCGGGGCTGGCAGCTTCCCCGGGCGCTGGAGATCCTCGCCCGGCGGCGGCCGGCCGGGACGCCCGTCGGGGTGGTGACCGACGCGAGCCGCCCGGGCGAGAGCGTCGCGCTGTCCACCCTCGGCGACCTCGACGTGGAGACGGTGACGATGCGCAGCCTGGTGATCGTGGGCTCCTCCCGCAGCCGCGTGGTGGCCGGGCGGTTCGTGACGCCGCGGGAGTACACGTGGCAGCGGTGACGGGGACCGCCTCCCATGGCGGGGCGGCGGGCTACGCGGTGACGGCCGCCTGCGCGGGATGCGGGGCCTGCCTGCTCACCTGCCCCGAACACGCCATCAGGCCCTCCCACGAGGGGGGCCTGGTGGTGCTCGACGCCCTGTGCAGCCGGTGCGGGGAGTGCGTCGAGGTCTGTCCGGTCGACGCGGTCGTGGAGGTGCGGTCATGAATCCGGCGACGTACGCGCATGCCAGGTGGACGGCGGGAGAGCGGATGCGGATCGGCGGCATCGTCGCCGTCGTCGCGGTGCTCCACATCGCCGGCTGGTCGCTGTACCTGTACTACGCCGACGGCCTCGCGGGGGCCGGGGCGTTCGCCGGGGCGGGGACCCTCGCCTACAGCCTCGGCATCCGGCACGCCTTCGACGCCGACCACATCGCGGCCATCGACGACACGACGCGGCTGATGCTGCAGCGCGGCCGCCGACCGGTCGGCGTGGGCTTCTTCTTCGCCCTCGGCCACTCGACCGTCGTGCTGGCGCTGGCGCTGATCGTCGCGATGGCCGCCGGCGCGGCCGGGCACGACGTGGAGAGCTTCCGGCGCGTCGGCGGGCTCGTCTCGCAGGTGGTCGCCATGGCGTTCCTGCTGCTCGTCGCGGTCCTGAACGGCCTCGTGCTCACCGGCGTGGTCGGGCTGTGGCGGCGGATGTCCCGCGGCCGCATCGACCGCGACGAGCTGGAGCTGATGCTGCTCAACCGGGGCCTGATGAACCGCGTCCTGGGCAGCCGCGTCCGGGGGCTGATCAGGTCGTCGTGGCACATGTACCCCGTCGGCCTGCTGTTCGGGCTGGGCCTGGAGACGGCCAGCGAGGTGACGCTGCTCGCGCTGTCGGCCGGCGCGGCGTCGCAGGGCGGGCTGCCGACGCTGGCCGTGCTCACGCTGCCGCTGCTGTTCGCCGCCGGGATGACGGCCTGCGACACCGCGGACAGCCTGCTCATGTCCCGGGCCTACTCGTGGGCCTACCGCAGCCCCGCGCGGCGGCTCTACTACAACGCCGCGACGACCGGGATGACCGTGCTGGTCGCCGCGTTCATCGCGACCGTGTACCTGGCCGCCCTGGTCGCCGACGCGACCGGGGCAGGCGGGCCGCTCGCGGCCTACGCCTCGCTCGCCGACCACTTCGAGGTCCTCGGGTACGTCATCGTGGCGCTGTTCGTCGCCACGTGGGCGCTCGCCGCGCTGGTGTGGCGGGTGTCCGGGCTCGGGCGGAGGTACGCGGAGTGAGGGCCGTCCACCCCATCGAGGCCCGGTCGTACGAGATCCTCCGCGCGCGGGTGGACACCTCGGGCCTGCCTCCGCTGACGCGCGCCGTCACGGAACGGGTGATCCACGCCAGCGCGGACGTCGGCTACCTCGGCGACCTGGCGGTGTCCGCCGAGGAGCACCTGCGCGCCGCCGCGGCCGCGTTGCGCGACGGGGCGCCGGTCGTCACCGACGTGGAGATGGTGGCCGCGGGCGTGACCGCAGTTGCCCCGGTCTGCCGGGTCCGGGAGGCGGCGGGAGGCGGCGGCCTGACCCGCAGCGCCGCCGGGATCCGGCTGGCGTACGCGGAGGTCGGGCCGGGGGCGGTGTGGGCCGTCGGCAACGCCCCCACGGCGCTGGAGGAGATCCTGCGCCTGGACGTGCGTCCCGTGCTCGTCGTGGGGCTGCCCGTCGGCTTCGTCGGGGCCGCCGAGTCGAAGCAGGCCCTGCGCGAGTCGGGGCTGCCCGCCGTCAGCAACCACAGCGAGAAGGGCGGGTCGGCCGTCGCCGCGGCCGCCGTCAACGCACTGCTCTATTGGGAGGGCTCATGAACGAGGCGACCGCGCACGGGGGCCCGGCGGTGCTCCTCGTCGGTCACGGGACGAAGGACGCCGCGGGGGTGCGCGACTTCCACCGGCTGGTGGAGATCGTGGCCGAACGGGCGGGCGTCCCGGTGGCCGGGGGGTTCATCGAGCTGTCCCGCCCGCCGCTGCGCGAGGCGGTCGCGTCGCTGGTGGGGTCCGGGCACAGCCGGCTCGGCGTGGTGCCGCTCGTGCTGGTCGCCGCCGGGCACGCCAAGGGCGACATCCCGGCCGCGCTACAGCGGGAGGTCTCCCGGCATCCGCGGCTCGGGTACGCCTACGGCCGCCCGCTCGGCCCGCACCCCGCGCTGCTCGACCTGCTGGAGGACCGGCTCGACGCCGTCCTCGACCCCTCCGAGCGGTCCGGCACCACGGTGGTCCTGGTCGGCCGCGGCTCCACCGACCCCGACGCGAACGCCGAGCACGTCAAGGTGGCCCGGCTGCTGTGGGAGGGCCGGGGCCTGGCGGGCGTGGAGCCCGCGTTCATCAGCCTCGCCTCCCCGTCCGTGCCCGACGCCCTCGAACGGGCCCGGCTGCTGGGCGCCCGCAGGATCGTCGTGCTGCCGTACTTCCTGTTCAACGGCGTGCTCCCGGCCCGTACGGCCGAGCAGGCGCTGGCGTGGGCGGCCGGCCGTCCCGAGGTGGACGTCCGCTGCGCCGACGTGATCGGGCCCGCCCCGGCACTGGCCGACCTGGCTTTGGAGCGGTACCGCGAGGCGCTGCGCGGCGACATCCGGATGAACTGCGACACCTGCGTCTACCGCGTCTCCCTCCCCGGGCACGAGCACCGGGTGGGCGCGCCCCAGCAGCCGCACGACCATCCCGACGACCCGGCGCACGTCCACGCCCACGCCTGATCCCCGTACGACCCCTTGACCTGAACCTTGGTTGAAGTTGGAGGGTGGACGGGACATCCCAGGAGTACGAGGAGTGACCTGTGCACGCTGTGCGGCAGTACGCGTTCGGCCCGGCGGAGAACCTGCGCTGGGAGGAGGTGCCGGACCCCGAGCCCGGCGCCGGGCAGGTGCGGATCGCCGTCCAGGCATCGGGCGTGCACCTCATCGACACGGTGATCCGGGCGGGGGTGGCACGCGGGCCGATCCCGCTTCCCGACCTGCCGATGACGCCGGGCAGGGAGGTGGCCGGCGTCGTCGACGCGGTCGGCCACGGGGTGGACCCGGAGTGGCTGGGCCGGCGGGTGGTCGCGCACCTCGGCCTGGCGAGCGGCGGCTACGCCGAGCAGGCGCTCGCCGACGTGACCGCCCTGCACCGCCTGCCGGAGCACATGGACGAGACGGTCGCGGTGGCGATGACCGGCACCGGCCGCGTGACGATGGGCATCCTCACCATCGCTCCGATCGAGCCGGACGACGTCGTGCTGGTGACCGCGGCGGCCGGAGGGATCGGCACGCTGCTCGTGCAGGCGGCCGGGAACGCGGGCGCCCGGGTGGTCGGCGTGGCGGGCGGCCCGGCCAAGGTCGGGCGCGTGCTGGCGAACGGCGCCGGCGCGGCGGTCGACTACACGGTCCCCGGCTGGCCGGACGAGGTGCGCCGCGCGCTGGACGGGCGTGAGATCACCGCCGCCTACGACGGCGTCGGCGGGGAGGCCGGCCGGGCCGCGCTCGACCTGCTCGGGGCGGGCGGGCGGCTGACCCTGTTCGGGTTCTCGTCGGGCGAGCCCACCCGGTTCGCCTCCGACGACCTGTTCGCGCGCGGCCTCACCGTGTCCGTGGCCCTCGGGCCGCGGATCCCGCGGCTCCCCGGAGGCCTCCGCGCGCTCGAGGAGCGGGCCCTCGCCGAGGCGGCCGCCGGGCGGCTCGTCCCGGCCGTGCAGACGTTCCCGCTCAAGGACGCCGCCTCCGCGCACGCCGCCCTGGAGTCCCGGGCCACGATCGGCAAGGTCGTCCTGGTTCCGTAGCGACCGGCGGGGGTCAGCGGCGGGCGGTGAGGACGACCTCGGCGCGGACGCCGACCTCGTCGCGGAGCCTCAGCGCGCCGAAGAACGCCGAGTAGGGCGTGATCCCCCACTCCGACTGGACGACGGTCGCCGAGGCCACGGCGCGATCCCCCGCCAGCGATCCGGTGAGCGTGACCGGCCGCGTCACGTCCATGATCGTCAGATCTCCATCGACGCGGAACGCCCCGGGCCCGCCCTCGACGCGAGTGGAGCGGAACGTGATGAGCGGATGGCGGCCGGCCCGGAGGATCCTGTCGCGGACGGTCCGCTCGATCTCGGCCCGGTCGCCCGCCGTCAGCGGCTTCACCCCGCCCGTCCCCTCGCGGACCTCGAACGACCCGGCCTCCGCCTCGACCGCGACCCAGGAGGCGGCCGGGCCGGCGGGGTCGATCACGGCCTGTCCGCTCCAGCGGGTGACCTCGATGAGCAGGTCGTGCCCGGCCTTGGCGCCGAGGCCCGAGCGCGCGGTGGTCACCAGGAGCCGGCCGGTCTCCGGCCCCAGCGCGTACGCTCCGGCGGCAACGCCCACGCCTCCACCCTAACCTCGCGGCCGCGGCCCGCCCTTGCCCCCGCCGGCGGCCCGGTGGGATCGTGGCGGATCGGCCGGCCGACGGAAGGGGATCACCGCCATGACCGACCCGGGGACGTACGCACTGGTTCCGATCGGGTTCGTCCGTTCCGGACTGACGTCGCGGGCCGAGGCGCCGCGGCAGGGGCACGAGGGGGCGCCGGAGGCGTGGCTCGAGATCGACCCGGCGTACGAGGAGGCGCTAAACGGCCTGCGCCCGGGGGCGGAGGTGCTCCTGCTGACCTGGCTGCACCAGGGCGCGCGCGACGTCCTCAAGGTCCGGCCGCGCGACGACCCGGGCAACCCGCTCACGGGGGTGTTCGCGACCCGCTCGCCGGACCGGCCCAACCCGGTCGGCCTGCACCGGGTCACCGTGCTCGACGTCGCTGCCGGCAAGGGCCTGCTGGTGCGGCCCCTCGAGGCCGTCGACGGCACGCCCGTCGTCGACATCAAGCCGGTGCTCGACGCCGCCGAGAGGTGATGCCGCCCGTGAGGGCGGTCAGAGCCTGAGGAACGCGAGGTCGACGGCGTCGGCCATTACCCGGGCTCCCGCGTCGTTGGGGTGCAGGTGGTCGCCGCTGTCGAGGTCGGGGCGGATGGCGTCCGGCTGGTCGGGGTCCTGTACGGCGTGCGCGACGTCCAGCACGGCGTCGAAGACGCCGCTGGTGCGGATCCAGTCGTTGACGACCCGCCGGGTGGCCCGGCCCTCCGGCGTGTCCACGCCGGGGTAGATCGTCCCCGCGTACGGGCCCATCGTCGCGCCGATGATCACCAGTCCGGCCTCGTGGGCCCGCCGGGCCAGTTCGGTGTACCCCGCGGTGAGGACGTCGGCCCCCGGCGGCCGCTCCCCTGAGAGGCCGGGCAGCCCGAGGTCGTTCAGCCCGAAGTGGGTGAGGACGTGGGTGACCCCCGGCACGGCGAGCACGTCCCGGTCGAACCGCCCGAGCGCGCGCTCCCCCACCTCGTCGGTCAGCAGGCGGTTGCCGCCGAGTCCCTGGTTCACGACCCAGCCCCGCGGCAGCCGCGCGTTCAGCAGGTTGGTGAAGCGGCGGTTGGCGCCGTGCGTGGTGCCGGTGCCCTCGAACCAGGAGTCGCCGAACGCGACGGCCACGTGCGTGCCCTCGGGCGCGAGCACGTCCACCCCGGACACGAAGAACCGCGAGTCCACCTCCTCGGCGTCCGGGAGGACGGGCCGCGACACCGCGTCGCCCTCCACCACGTAGCCGCTCTCCAGAGGGGTGTGGGAGAACGTGGCCGGGCCGGTCTCCCCGGGCAGGTACAGGCTCACGGCGAGGTCCGTCCCCGCCTCCACAGCCAGCGCGACGGGGTCGCTCACGACCTCGCCGTGCGTGGGGACGGTCACCTCGGCCGCCCCGCCGAAGGTCAGCGGGGCGTCGGTCTCCGGCAGGATCTCGCCGCCCGCCTTCCGCACGGCGACGCGGGCGGCGGCGACCACGAGCGGCCGGTCGCCGTACCGGTTGGTCAGCAGCACGCGCAGCGCCTCTCCCCCGCCGTCGAGGTGGAGGATCTGCCGGAGCGTCTGGTCGCGGAACCCGCGGGACGGCTTGAGCACGATGGTCTCGTGCGGGCTGAGGACGGCGGAGCGGAAGGCGGCGGTCCAGGAGGTCGTCATGGCCGTCATGAACATCACCGCCGATGATGATGTTCCCGGCATACGGCGCGAAGCCCGCACGCAGCCGTAAGACGCGGCCCGCGCCCCTCGTCTACCGTCGGGATCACCCGAACGGAGGGCGGAGCACGATGGATCACGACGACGCGGCCCTGTCTCTGGCGCCGGTGGTGCCCTGCTCGGATCTCGGCACGGCGGTCGCGGCATGGTCGGCCCTGCTGGGCACGGCGCCCACGTTCGTGGACGGCGGCCGGTGGGCCCAGTTCGACCTCGGGTCGGGGCGGCTGGCGCTGTCCGGCGGCGACCGCGCCACGGCGGCCCCGTCCGTGATGGTCAAGGTGCCGGACGTGCCGCGGGCCCGGGAGCGGGCCGTCGCGCTCGGGCTCGACGTGGGCGAGGTCGAGGAGGGGCCGCACGAGCGCCGCTGCGCCGTACGCGGACCCGACGGCTGGGACGTGGTCTTCTACTCCCCCGCCTGACTTCTGCGCGTGATCGCCGGCCGGCAGACGCCGTACGGCTCCCGCCCCGGAGGACGGGAGCCGCAGGGAACCGGGCGTCAGCAGTAGCCGAGCATGGTGGTCAGAGCGGACTTCTCGGCGCTCTGCAGGGTGAGGTTGTAGTACCACTTCACCTGGATCCAGGCCCGGGCGTACGTGCACCAGAACGAGGTGAGGGACGGCTTCCAGGTCGTCGGGTCCTGGTCGCCCTTGGCCTGGTTGACGTTGTCGGTCACGGCCCACAGCTCGGGGCCGCCGAGGTCGTTGGCGTACGCCTGCCGCTGGGCCGTCGTCCACGCCCAGGCGCCGGACCTCCAGGCCTCGGCCAGCGGGACCATGTGGTCGATGTCGACGTCGGCGGCGCTGGTCCAGGTGGCGCCGTCGTACGGGCTGTACCAACGGCCGGAGGTGGCGGCGCAGGAGGAGTCGGTCACGACGCTGGTCCCGTCCCGCTTGAGCACGGTCTCCCGGGTGTTGCAGGCGCCGGAGATCGTGATCCAGTGCGGGAACAGGTCCCGGTTGTAGGTGGACTGGTGGGACTCGGCGGCCACGGTGAGCGAGGCCAGCCGGGACGCCGCGGTGCTCGCGGAGTCAGCACATCCGGAACCCCGGCCGGCGCACGACCGACTCCCCGCCCACCCGGGCGGGAGATCCACCCGGGCACCGGACGCACTGGCCGTATGGGACCGCGCAGCCGGCCTGGGCGAGTTCCTGCGCTCGCTGCTGCACGCCCTCGACCGGGCCGAGGTCCCGGCGGTGGTGATGGGCCGGCGCCAGGACGCGCTGGCCGCGAACCTGACGCACCGCGCTCGTGAACGACTTCGAGGGCCTGCCGCCGCGCGAGCGCCCTGGCCGCCGTCGCCCACCTTCTTCGCCGATCCTCCGCGCCGCCCTTTACGCTGTAGATTTCGAGGTCAGGCGCGGCCGCGGAGGAGGTACGCGATCGGGCCGACGGGCTGGACGAGGAGGGCGGGCCACCACAGCGCCTTGGGTCCGCGTACCCGCGCGGCCGGTCTGGTCCACAGGTCGGCCGCGGCCGCGGCGGTGAGCGACAGCTCCACCGAGGCCAGCACCAGGACGGCGGCCCGCGTCCGGGGAGGCAGGTCGCTCCAGCGGCGACGTGACATCGTGTCTCCTTCCGCGGGACGGGTCATCGACCGTCCGCCGGGTGCGGGACCACGGCGACCGGGCAGTGGGCGCGGTGCAGCACGCCGTGGCTCACCGAGCCGAGCAGCGCGCCGCCGAAGTCGCCGAGCCCCCTCGTCCCGACCACCACCAGGTCCGCGACCAGCGAGGCCTCGGCCAGGGCCGGGATCGGGTGGCCGCACACGGCCGACTCGACCAGCGGCACGTCGGGATGCTTCTCGCGCCAGGGCGCGAGCCGCATGCGGGCGGCCCGGGTCTCGTTGTCGAACACGTCGTTCATCGCCCCGCCGTAGCCCACGCCGTACGGGGAGAACATGGGCATCTGCCACGCGTAGACGGCGTGGACGCGGGCGCGCCGGACCCGGGCCTCCTCGAAGGCGAACTGCAGCGCGGCCTCGGAGTGGGAGGAGCCGTCGAAGCCGACCACGACCTCGTGGTACTCGTCCCTCGGCCGCCGGCGCACGACGACGACCGGATTCCTGGAGTGGCCCGCGAGGCCGAGCCCGACCGAGCCCAGGATCAGCCCGGCGAAGCCGCCCCTGCCCCTGCTGCCGAGGACCAGCGCGTCGGCCGCCTCCGACTCGCGTCTCAGCCGCTCGACGACCGATCCCGTCAGCACCTCGGCCGTCACGGACACGCCGGGCGCCCGCTCCCACACGCGGTCGGCCGCGGCGTTCAGCACGCTCTCGCCGTGGTCCTCGTACGGCGTGTCCGGGCCGTGCCCGTGGAACGGGCGCTCCTGCGCCAGCGGCTCCCGCACGTGCACGATCCGCAGGGCGGCCCTCCGGCGGAGCGCGTCGTCCGCCGCCCAGTCCAGAGCGGCGGTCGCGGGTTCGGAGCCGTCGACGGCGACGACGATCAGTCCGGCCATGGTTGTCCTCCTCCTGCTCTCGCCCCCATCGAACCGCCGGAGGAGGCCGCCCGCAGCGGACGAAGGTCCCGAACGGGAGGGACTTCCGCCCGCTTCGATCTTCAGCGCCCTTGGCGCGAAGGGGGCGTGCCGAACGGCGCGGGCGCGCGGGACCAACGACCCTGCCCGCCGGGCCGGGGCCGGGCTGTGATGGAGGCGGGGCCCGCCGGGCGCGGGCCGCCCGCCGAGCACGAGGAGGCCGACCATGCACACGAAGGTCCAGGACGTCATGACCAGGGACGTCGCGTCCGTCAACGGCGCCACGCCGTTCAAGGACATCGCTGAGCTGCTCATCGTCCGCGAGGTGAGCGCCGTGCCGGTGGTGGACGGGGAGAACCACGTCCTCGGCGTGGTCTCCGAGGCCGACCTCCTGCGTAAGGAGGAGTTCAGGGAGCAGTACTACCGCGAGGGCTACCGGCCCCCGCTGCGCGCGCGGCTGCGGGCCCGCCTGGGCCGGACCGGCGGGGACGGCGAGACCAAGGCCAGGGGCGAGACGGCCGCGGAGCTGATGACCTGCCCGGCCGTCACCGTCAGGCCGTACACCACGGCGGTGACGGCGGCCCGGCTCATGGACGCGCACGAAGTGAAGCGGCTGCCGGTGGTGGACGGCGAGGGCCGGCTGCAGGGCGTCGTGAGCCGCCGCGACCTGCTGAAGGTGTTCGTCCGCCCGGACGCGGACATCGCCCGCGAGGTGCGCGAGGAGATCCTGGAGCGGAGCCTGTGGGTCGAGACGTCCGGCGTCGAGGTCGTCGTCAGCGGCGGCGTGGTCACGTTGCGCGGCCGGATGACCCGCCGCAGCGAGGCCCGGATCGCCGTACGGATGACGCAGCGCGTCAACGGCGTGGTCGACGTCGTCGACGAGCTGGAGTGGCAGGAGGACGACGACGCCGGCTGGGCCGGCCGCTGACACCGCTCCCCGCCCCGGCGAGCGACCGGCGCGGGCGACCGCCGGCGACGGCGACCGCGGCGCAGGCGACCTCGGCGCAGGCGACCTCGGCGCAGGCGACCTCGGCGCAGGCGACCTCGGCGACCGCGGTCGAGACGCCGGGAAGCCGGGGGCGCGGTCAGCCGAAGGCGACCCGGCCGAGCCGGCCGTACGTCTGCTGAAGCCGTTCCAACGGCAGGTGCGGGACGGTCGCCTCGTGGAACTCGGGCAGCGCGAGCACGAGCTCCTCGCCCTCGAGCCGCAGCCCGGCGGGGCCGACGTCGTCGTTCACCTCGCGTGGTCCGCCGTTGTAGAAGCGGCCGGTGCCGTACTGGATCCGGACGGCGCGCACGCCCGGCCTCGCCTCGGCGATGACGGCCCCCATCGGGACGCCGTCGTCGGTGGGGTCGAGCGAGGTGTGCGCGTTCCCCGCGACGACCAGCGTGCGCGCGGCGAGCCCCAGGACCCGGTGGGCCATGGCCCAGTCCCGGGCCGACCAGTCGTCCCCCGCGCGCACCGCGCCGTCGAACAGGGTCACGGTCAGCGGGTCGTCCGCGTGGAGGACGGCGAAGTGGCCCGCGGTGACCCGGCCGTCGCCGAACCACCACAGCGGATGGTCGACGGGCAGGCCGCGCCGCAGGAACCCGGCCAGCTCCTCGCTCCACTCCAGCGCGATGGCGTCGACCTCCAGCAGGCGGGTGAGCGCCCGGATCACCAGCGGGTTCTCCCGGACGCCGTGGATCTCGCCGACCAGCAGCAGTCCCGACTCCGCGAGAGACCGCCGGGCGGCGGCGAGCGCGGCGGGCTCGGCCTGGAGGTCGAGGTCCTCGACCTCGAACTCGGCGATCGCACGCACCAGATCGTCCATGGTCTCCACGGAGGGCATCCTCCCGATTATGTTCGGGGAGCCGAACCGGTCAAGTCGGGACGGGTCGTCGCACCGCACGGCCCGGCCCGCCGGCACCGCGGGCCGCCGTGTCAGGCGAGGATGTCGCGCAGGTAGAGGTCCTGGTCGGAGCGGACGGGGTGCCAGGGATGATCGTGAGGAGAAGCTCCGCTCGGCCTACAGGCGGCGGCCGGCCTCCTCGCGGTCTTCCTTCCGCTGTTTCCGGCCGTCGCGGCGCTCGCGCACGACGAGCCGGATGGTCACGCCGAGCGCGAGGACGGCGACGATGGCGGCTATGGTTCCCCATCCCTGGAGCTGGTCGGTCAGCCCGGCGTACTAGCCGGCTGGTCATGACGCGCCGCGACAGGAGAGGCCCTTCCGCGGACACGACATGGCGGAAGTCCATGGGACGGGCGGCCGTTCCCGGGCATCCTCTTACCAGAGACCCGGCGACAGGGCGGGAGGCGGACCATGCCGCGCGACGCACGTCTGCGGGCCGCGGCCGCCCTGGCCGCGCTCGCCCTCGCGACGACCCTCGCGACGGCCGGGTGCGGCGCGGGCGCTCCGGAGGCCGCCTCCTCCGGCGGTACGGCCGCTCCCCCGGTCACCGGGTCCCTCGCCACGCCCACCCCGGCCGCGCAGGCGACGCCCACGCCGGGGACCACCGGTCTCGCGTCCTCGTCCGGCGGGCCGTACCTGGTGGCCGGGCGCTACCAGCCGCTGTGGCCGTTCGGCGACCAGGCGGAGGCCCGCGCCTGGCAGGAGGCCTACCGGTCCGGCGGCCACCAGCCGTGGCACCTGGACGCCGACCGCACGGCCCTCGCGTTCACGCAGGGCTACCTGGGATTCGGCGGCGTCGACACCGTGGTCCACCGGACCGTCGCCGGGGCCCACGCCCGGATCGCCGTCGGCTTCCGGCCCGAGGAGGGCGGCGGGATCTCCACGGCCGCGGTGATCCACCTCGTCCGGTACGGCTCCGGCGGCGACGCGCCGTGGGAGGTCGTGGGAACCGACGACACGACCTTCTCCCTCACGACTCCGGCGTACGGCGCCGTGGTCGTCTCGCCGATGCGGGCCGGCGGCCGGATCAGCGGTGTGGACGAGAGCATCCGGGTCCAGGTCAGGGCGCCCGGGTCGGACCGGCCCCTCGGCGAGCACTGCTGCGTCCCGGCCGGTGGGACGGACCGTCCCTGGACGGCCACCGTGGCGTTCCGGGCCGTCCCCGGCCGGACCCTGACCGTCGTCGCCGCGACCGGCGGGCACGTGGCCGCGGTCGAGCGGTTCGCGGTCACCGGCGTCCGGTCGGCGTGAGCGACCGGCCTCACCGGCCGGCCGTCGCCGCCCGTCAGTGGCCCTTCAGTGGCCCTCAGTGGCCCTCAGTGGCCCCGGCGGATCCACTCCTCCAGGTGGGGGCTCTCCGCGCCGATGGTCGTGTCCGCGCCGTGGCCGGTGTGCACGACCGTCTCGGGCGGCAGGACGAGCAGCCGGTCCCGGATCGACGCGACGATCAGGCCGAAGTCCGAGAACGACCGGCCGGTGGCGCCGGGGCCGCCCTGGAAGAGCGTGTCGCCGGTGAACACGGCGCCCAGCTCCGGAGCGTGGAAGCAGCACGCGCCGGGGGCGTGGCCCGGGGTGTGCAGCACCTCAAGCCGGGTCCCGGCGACCTCGATCACCTGCCCGTCGGCCAGGGGGCCGTCCGGGTCCCGGCCGGGATGGGTGAGCCGCCACAGCGGCAGGTCGTCCGGGTGGAGCAGGACGGGCGCGCCGGTGGCGTCGGCCAGGGCCGGGGCGACCCGGACGTGGTCGTCGTGGGCGTGGGTGGCGAGAACGGCCAGCACCCGCCGGTCCCCCACCAGCTTGAGGATCGCCTCCACGTCGTGGGGGGCGTCGAAGACGACGCACTCGGCGTCGTCGCCGACGACCCAGACGTTGTTGTCGACGTCGAACGTCTGGCCGTCCAGGCTGAACGTGCCGGACGTGACGGCCTGGCCGACCTGCGGGCTCATCGTGCGATCACCACCGAGCGGAACATGCAGACGATTATGCCCGCGCGTCCGCGGCGGGCGATCAGGGGGGCGCGACGGCGGCCCGGTACGCGGCGGCGACGCCGTGGGCGGCGGCGAGCAGCGGGCCGGCCAGGCGGCGCAGCTCCCGCACCCGCCGGGAGGGCAGCACGACGCCGACCGCGGCCACCGGCCGGCCGTCCACCAGGACGGGCGCGGCGGCCGAGCAGGACCCGAGCGTCATCTCCTCGTGGGCGGTGGCGTACCCCCGGAGACGCACCTGGGCGAGGTCCCTGGCCAGGCGGCCGGGCTCGGTGATCGTGTGCGGGGTCGGCCGCTCCAGCGGGCGGGACAGGTACGACGTCACGAACCACGCCGGCTCGTGGGCGAGCAGGGCCTTCCCGGCGGCCGTGGGATGCATGGGCAGGCGGCCGCCCCGCGGCACGATCGGGACGTCCCGGGCGTACACGCTGTCGACGTACCGCACCTCGGTGCCGTCGCGGACGGCGAGGTGGACGTCCTCGCCCGTGCCGGCGAACAGGTCCTGCAGCCAGGGGCGGGCGATCTCCTGGAGGGGGTCGGGGGCGATCCGGCCCAGTTCCCAGATCAGCCGCCCCACGCGGTAGCGCCCGTCGTCGCCGCGGCGGACGGCCCGCCACGACTCCAGCTCCGCCACCAGCCGGTGAACGGTGCTCAGCGCCATGCCGCTGCGCTCGGCGATCTCCGTCAGCGTCAGGAGGGGGTGCGCCGCGTCGAACGCGCCGAGGATGGCCACGACGCGGGAGGTCACCGAGCGTCCAGGGTCGCGCGCCCCTCCGGACATGGCCACCCCCTCCCCCGATTCGGCCGTTCTTCCACCCAGTGGAAGCCCCAGCCTACGCCTCGCCGTCCGCCCTCCGGATGCCCCTGTCCGAGCGGGGAGGACGGGCGCGGCTGCCTGGGTGTGACCGGGCCACGACGGCCGCCGGGAGCACGGAATAACGTGAGGACATGGAGGGTGGAAGCCCGCTCGGTGCCTTCCTGAGGGCCCGCAGGCGGAGCACGAGCCTCGACGACGTTGGGCTGCCCCAGGTCGGGCCGCGACGCCGCACGCCGGGACTGCGCCGCGAGGAGGTGGCGATGCTGGCCGGGATCAGCATCGACTACTACACCCGGCTGGAGCAGGGCAGGGAGCGCAACCCGTCGGACCAGGTGATCGCCGCGCTGGTGCGGGTCTTCCGGCTCGGGCCGGAGGCGGCCGAGCACCTGCAGCAGCTGGCCCGGCAGCCCGCGTACAGGCCCAAGGGCGCCCGGGAGCACGACACGGTGCACCCCAACGTGCTGCGGATCATGCACGGCTGGGACATCGCCCCCGCGTTCGTCGTGAACCGGCGGCTGGACGTGCTGGCCAGGAACCGGGTGGCCGACGCCCTGTACGAAGGGCTGGAGCATCGGGACAACCTGCTGCGGCTGGCCCTGCTCAACCCGGCCGCCCACGGCTTCTACCTCGACTGGGAGCTGGATACCACCTCGAAGATCGCCCACCTGAGGGCGACGGCCGGCCGGAACTGCGACGACCCCTTCCTGCTGGAGCTGGTGGAGGAGCTGTCGGAGAGGAGCGAGTACTTCCGCCGGATGTGGGCCCAGTACGACGTGCAGGCCAGGACGCGGGCCCCGGTGCGCTTCCACCATCGGGAGGTCGGCGACGTGGTCACGACCATGGAGGTGCTGAGCGTCGACGGCTCGCCCGGGCAGAAGCTCGTGGTCTTCCAGGCCGACGCGGGCAGCGCGTGGGAGCGGGCCCTGTCGGTCCTCGCCGGGCGGCCGCCCCCCGCCGTCCGTGCCGCGCAGGCGCCGGCCACCCCGGCCGCGGCCGCGGAACGCGAGAACCC
>NZ_KI866522.1:1246586-1259439 GCF_000511135.2 Microbispora sp. ATCC PTA-5024
CACGCCGGCCGCCGGCCCGGAGCGCAAGGAGGCGGCGGCCACCCCGGCCGCCGGGGCCGGGCGCGGGGACGCGGCGGACCCGGAGAGGCGGCGCTGTGCCCCCGTCAGCCGCCGAGGCCCGACAGCAGCGCCGTGAGCGTCGCGCCGAGAGGCGCGTCGAGGGCCACCAGGGCGTGCGCGTCTCCCCGGGTCGCGCCCCGGTTGACGATCGCCACGGGGATCGCCCGCTCCGCCGCGTGCCGGACGAACCGGTACCCGGACATCACGGTCAGCGACGACCCCAGGACGA
Organism: Microbispora sp. ATCC PTA-5024; assembly: GCF_000511135.2. Taxonomy (NCBI): domain Bacteria; kingdom Bacillati; phylum Actinomycetota; class Actinomycetes; order Streptosporangiales; family Streptosporangiaceae; genus Microbispora; species Microbispora sp. ATCC PTA-5024. Next base: position 1,246,876 of record NZ_KI866522.1, read on the forward strand.
GCAGCGTGCCCGCCCGCTCGGTCAGCGCGTAGCAGGCCCGGACGCGGGACGGCGGCACGTTCTCCCCGAAGAAGATCACATCCGGCTTGAGCAGGCCGCCGCAGCCGAGGCAGTCGACGACGCGGAAGTCCCTCACCTGCTCGTCGGTGAGCACGACGTCACCGTCCGGGTTGATCTCGCCTGCCTCGGCGTCCCACCGGGGGTTGGCCGAGCGGAGGCGCTCCTCCAGCAGATACCGCGACGTGCGCTCGCCACACGACAGGCAGACGACGCGGTCGAGACCGCCGTGCAACTCGATCACCTCGCGGGCGCCGGCCGCCTGGTGCAGCCCGTCCACGTTCTGCGTGATGATCCCCGCCAGCAGGCCCCTGTCCTGCAGCTCCGCCACCGCGTGGTGACCCGCGTTGGGGGCGGCGCGGGCGATCTGCCGCCAGCCCAGGTGGCTGCGCGCCCAGTAGCGCCTTCTGGCGGACTCGCTGCGGACGAACGTCTGGTAGGTCATCGGGTCGGCCCGCCGCGCGCGGCCGGTCTCCCCCCGGTAGTCCGGGATGCCGGACTCGGTCGACAGGCCCGCCCCGCTGAGGACCACCACGTCGCCGTCGGACACGAGGTCCGCCAGCATCCCGAACGCGTCGCCGCCGGCCGCCTCCGCCGGCGGCACGCCGCCGGGCCCTCCGTACACCGCCCGAATCACCCCTCCATGGTGCCTGACGCCGCACGTGCTCCGCTTCGCACCCAGGGGGCGTTCGCACGGATTCGCCGGGCAGGTAGGTTCGAGCGGTGAGCGATCTGGACATCCGACCGCAGGTGACGAGCTGTGGTGGCCGGGCCGGCGTGGCCGCGACCCCCGTGCGGGAGCTGCTCCCGGGCCGCGAGACGCCGCTCGGGAACGACACCGTGGTGCGCCGCCTGCTGCCCACGCTGGGCCGCCGCATGGTCGGCGCGTGGTGCTTCCTCGACCACTACGGCCCCGACAACATCGCCGAGCAGCCGGGCATGCAGGTGCCGCCCCACCCGCACATGGGCCTGCAGACCGTGAGCTGGCTGCTGGACGGCGAGGTCCTGCACCGCGACAGCCTGGGCAGCGTGCAGACCCTCCGGCCGGGCCGGCTCGGGCTGATGACCGCCGGCCGGGCGATCGCGCACTCGGAGGAGTCGCCCGCCGAGCACGCGCCGATCCTGCACGGCGCGCAGCTGTGGGTCGCCCTGCCGGACGCCGCGCGCGGGGTCGCGCCGCGGTGGGAGTACCACGACGCACTCCCGGTGCTGGAGGACGGCGGCCTGCGGGCGACCGTGATCATGGGCGAGATGGCCGGCGCCGCGTCGCCGGGCACCGCGTACACGCCACTCGTCGGCGCCGACATCGCCCTGTCCGGCGACGCGCGGCTCCCGCTGGAGCCCGACTTCGAGTACGCCGTGCTCACCGCCTCCGGCGTCGCCTTCGTCGACGGGGTGGAGGTGCCGCCCGGCTCGCTGATCTACCTGGGCTGCGGCCGGACCGAGCTGGCCCTGCGGGCCGCGGTCCCGAGCCGTCTGCTGCTGCTCGGCGGCGAGCCGTTCGAGGAGCGGATCGTGATGTGGTGGAACTTCATCGGCCGCAGCGGCGAGGAGATCGCCGCGGCCAGGGAGGACTGGATGACGGGCGACCGCTTCGGCGCGGTCCACGGCTACCGCGGCGCCCGCATCCCGGCTCCGGCCCTGCCCCCCTCGCCGCTCAAGCCCCGGGGCCGGGAGCGCTGACAGTGACACAAGGTTGTCCGAAAAGCGATATTTCGGCTGTCATGATGAGATCATGCTGGAGGCGGCGGGGCTGAGCCCCGTGGAGGAGGACCTTTACCGCGTCCTGGTCTCGTCGGTGGAGGCCGGCGTCGCCGAGCTCGGCGCGCGGCTCGGCCTGCCCGCCGGGCAGGTCGAGGAGACGCTGCGCTCGATGGGCGACCGGGGGCTGACGCGGATGACCGGGCCCGGGCGCTTCGCGCCGGCCGACCCGGAGGTCGCGCTGGGCGCGGCGCTGCTCCACCGGCGGCAGTCCCTCGACTGGGCCCGCCGCGCGGTGGACCAGCTGGCGGAGCAGTACCGCGGCAACGTCCGCCGCCGCAACGCGCACGCCCTCGTCGAGCTGGTGCCCGACCGGGCCGCGATCCGCGAGCAGCTCCGCCACATCCAGGACAACGCCCGCGACGAGGTCGTCGCGTTCTGCCGGGTCGCCCCCGTCGTGATGAACGCGGAGGAGAACGACGCCGAGCTCGCCGCGCTGGGCCGCGGCGTGCCGTACCGGGTGATCTACGAACGGGCCCTGCTGGAGGAGCCCGGGATGCAGGCGAACGTGGCGTTCGGGGTGAAGCTCGGGGAGCAGGCCCGGGCCGTGCCGGTGCTGCCGGTGCGGATGATGCTGGTCGACCGGGAGGTCGGCCTGCTCACCCTGGTCCAGCAGGCCGAGGCCTCGGAGCCGACCGCGGCCCTGATCCGCGGCAGCACGCTGCTCGACGCGCTGCTCGCCCTGTTCGAGTCGTACTGGGAGCGGGCGACGCCGCTGCGGATCCTCGACGACGGCGGCCTGTCGATGGAGTCCGTCTCCTGCCCGCTCGGCTCCGACGACCTCTACCTCCTGTCCCTCCTGGTGGCGGGGGTGCCGGACAAGTCGATCGCGAGCCAGCTCGGGATCAGCCAGCGGACCGTGCAGCGCCGCGTCTCCCACCTCATGGCCGAGGCGGGCGCGCAGACCCGGATGCAGCTCGCCTGGCACGCCGCCCGCGAACGGTGGCTGTGAGGTGAGGTGTGCGGGGCCGGGAGCTTCCGGCCCCGCGCACCTCACCCGGCGCTCATCCCAGCTCGTACGCCCGGACGACGGTCTGGCGCACCTGGTCGCCCGCCGTGTCGGACGCCGTGACCCGCAGGGACGCCTGCCGCCCCGCACGGGCGCCGGCCGGGCCGGCCACCGCGGTGTACCTGCCACCGCCCGCGGACCGCACGGGCAGCCGCGTCCAGGTCGCCCCGTCGTCGTACGACAGCTCGGCCGTGAGGTCCTTCACAGTGAGGCCGGGGGCCGGGCTGCGGACGGCGAACCCGAGCGTGACCGGCGCGCCCTTCGGGACACGCCCGTACAGGTCGGCGGGGACGTCGTAGTCGACCTGCAGCAGGGGCAGCGGCTCCGGCCGGGTGGTGTGGGCGGACCTGAAGGTCCACGCCGTGTCGGTGGCGACGGCGTGCGTCCACTCCTCCGACGACCGCTTCACCGACAGCTCCAGCCGGTACTCCGCGTTCTCCGGAACGGCGGGGAACGCGCCCCGGGCCTCGTCGCGCTCCTCCACCTGTGTGCCGTCCCGGTAGAGCCGGGCCGCCGTCGTGTCGGCCTCGTCTCCCGTACGGGCGTAGCCGTAGTGGCCGGCGGAGTCGGTGAACTCCGGCACGTCGATCGTCAGCGTGTCGCCGTTCCGGGTGGGGACGAGCCCCGGCACGCCCGCCGGGACGGCCGGCCGCACGACCGGGCCGAACCAGCGCTCCCCGGCGACCTTCCCGCCGGTGTAGCTCCGCGGGGGCTCGGTCAGCCCCGGCCGGAGGCCGGACATCTCCTCCCACGAGTACAGGTGCTTGACCACGTGCTGCCACTGGGTGTCGCCTGCCGTGACGTACTCGGCGCGCTCCAGGGGCGTGCGGACCACGCGCTGGATCTCCATCTGGTCGTCGAGGGAGTAGTCCTGCCACGGGCGCCAGCCGAACCGCTGCTCCTTGGCCCAGCCGAACCCGCCGGACTCCTGGTAGGCCGTGTCGATCCGGGTCGTGTTCGCGTCGGTCACCGCGTACACGACGTGGTCGGGGACGTTGCCGCTCGACACCTGCATCACGTCGTACAGGTACTGCCGGGCCGGGGGGCCGGACAGCTCGATCACGGCGTGCCCGCCGCGCGCCTCCCGCACGAGCCGCTGCCCCACGTCGTTGGCGACGACGACGGCCGGCAGCGGGTAGCGGTCGCCGATCGGCGACCACGCCTGCCAGGCGGGGAAGTCCGGCTCGCCCACCACGATCACGGCGGCCGCGCCCGCGGCCCCGGCGGCCGCGATGCGGTCCTCCCAGTAGCCCCGGTCCGGCGGCGCCACGACGACCGCTCGGCCCCGCGCCTTGACGCGGGCCAGCTCCTCCGGCGTGCCGGAGCCCGCGTAGACGAGCGGCCAGCGGTGGGCGTCCGTCACCTCGGGCGACCGGTTGAGGGGGAGCACCGGCAGGGACTCGCCCGAGCCCGTCAGCCGCGCGGACACCTGGGGCGAGCCGAGCTGCCACCGGGAGGCGAACTCGAACGTCCCCTCGGAGACCGGCTTCGTCGGGGTGACCGCGAGCCGGTCGACCGACGGGAAGTCCATGGCGCCCTGGCCGATCCTGCGGGTCCCGGACGTCCGGTAGGTGAAGTAGGTGAACACGCCCGCCTGGACGACCGGCTTCGGCGTCGTGATGGTGACGGGGACCGCCGTGCGGGCGTCGAGCACCACGTCCATGTCGCCGGTCACCTTCAGCTCCGGCATGACGACGAGGCTGTCGACCGGATGCGGGCCGGAGCTGGGGTCGAAGATCGCCTGGGTCATGTACGTCCCCTCGGGCACCTCGACCGTCGTGCCGGCCTGCTCGTCGAGGATGTATGTGAAGACGTCGTCGAGGGACGAGGCGCCGAACATCGTGACGACGCCGACGCGTGAGGGCTTGCCGTCCCGGTCGACCGCCGTGAAGTGGACCTTGTGGACCGGCCCCCGCTTGCTCAGCCCGAGGGTGGTGTGCAGCGTGGTCGCGCCGTCGCCGGAGACCGCCGTGACGTAGCCGCCGTACCGCCCGTCGGGCAGCGCGCCGAGGTCGGCGCGCACCGCGACCTGGGCCGTGGCGCCCGGCTGCACGGTGACCTCCGGCGAGCCGAGCGTGAGCCCGCCGGCGGGCGCGGGGGCGCCGCCCTGCTCGGCGAGGGCGGCCGTGAGCGTCAGCCGGACCGGCGTCCGGCCCGCGTTGGCGTACGTCACGGTGCCGTCGACGACGGCCGGGCCTCCGGCCTCGTGCGCGCCCAGGTCGAGCACGCCGGTCGCGGTGACCTCCTGCCGTACGGCCCGGGCCACGTCGAGCCGGCCTCCGCCCTGCTCGTAGACGGTCGGCCCCTCGACGGTCTTCGCGGCGTCGACGAGGGCGTCCTTGATCCGTCCCGCCGTCCAGTCGGGATGCCGCTGCTTCACGATGGCCGCCGCCCCGGCGACGTGGGGGGTGGCCATCGACGTGCCGGACAGCGCGGTGTAGCGGTCGTCCACCGGGCTGCCGAGCGACGTCCCCGCGGCGCGGGCGGCGACGATGTCCACCCCGGGCGCGGTGATGTCGGGCTTGAGCCCGCCGTCGAGCCGGGGGCCGCGGCTGGAGAACGAGGCGAGCCGGTCCTCCCGGTCCACGGCGCCGACGGTCAGCGCGGCGGTCGCGGTCCCCGGGGAGCCCACGGTGTAGTCGGCGTCGCCGTCGTTGCCCGCCGCGACGACGAACAGGGTGCCCGTCTGCTCGGTGAGCGTGTCGACGGCCACGCTGAGCGGGTCGGTGCCGTCCGTCGGCCCCCCGCCGAGGCTCATGTTGACCACGGCGGCCCCGGAGGACGCGGCCCACTCCATGCCCTCGATGACCTGCGACTCCGTGCCGTACCCCTCGTCGCTCAGCACCTTGCCGACGAGCAGCCGCGCGCCGGGCGCCACGCCCCTGAGTCTGCCGCCGGAGGCGGTCCCGAGCCCGGCGATGATGGAGGCGACGTGCGTGCCGTGCCCGAAGCCGTCCTGCACCGACGGGTCGGCGGTGAAGTTGCGGGTGCCCGCGATCTTCGCGGCCAGGTCGGGATGGCCGAGGTCGACGCCGGTGTCCAGCACGGCCACCTCGACGCCGGTGCCGTCGAACCCGGCCTTCCACGCCTCCGGCGCGCCGACCTGCGGCACGCTGTGGTCCAGCGAGGCCCGGACCCTGCCGTCGAGCCAGATCTTCCGCACGCCCTGCCGCAGGGAGCCCCCGGCCGTCCGCGCGGAGGGCTCCACGCTCTGCCAGAAGTCCGCCAGCCTGCTCTTGTCGGCCGCCACCGCCTCGCCGTGGACGCTGCCGAGCTCCGTCCCGTCTCCCAGGCCGGGCAGCGCCGACGTCCGCGCCCCCTGGTCGCGGACCAGCACGAGCGGCAGCGTCTTCGACCGCTCGTCGTCGTAACCCTGGTCGATCAGCTCGCCGACCTCGAACAGGCGCGGGTCGAGCACGTGATCGGCCACGTACGGCACCATGTCGGCGGGCGTGATCCGCAGGACGCCGTCGACCTCCTGGTAGTAGAAACGGGTGCCCTCCCTCCCCGCGCCCGGCCTCACCTCGGCCGTGTGCCGGCCGCCGGGAAGCTGCTCGACCGTCACCACGTCGCCGGTGATCAGTGTGACGTGGTGCACCGCGTCGGGGGGAGGCGCCGCCGCGGCGGCGGAGGACTGGGCCGGTGAGGCGAACACCGGCAGTGCGGCCGTGGCCGCCAACAGAAGCGCGCGCCAGCGCATGGGTAGGAGCCCTTTCGTGATCAGAATTGCCGATCACGAGAGTGAGGCCGGCGAACCCGCCACCGCCATGCCCCAGACCTGCCGAAACCACGACATGTCGCCAAAACGACAGGGCGGTCGGGTCATTCGGGGAGGGGGGACGCGAGGCGCTGTTGTTCCTCTTCGACGATCTGGCGGGCGATGGCGTGCTCGGAGACGTCGATCGCGTCGGGGGTCGACTCGGCGACGTCGCCGGGCGTAGGCGTCGAACAGGCCGGTCTTACGGCGGAGGATGGCGAGCTGGCGCTCGTCGACGCTTCTGAAGCGTTCCGGAGCCCCGGCATCCATGCGCCCGGGTACGCCGTGGATGCGTACCTCGTGAGACCCCGCACGCTCAGCTTCCTGCCCCGGCCTCCGGCGGGTGGCCGGCGCGGGCGGCGCGGAGGCGGAGATAGCGCTGCTCAGGGAGGTTGAGCGTGCGCCGCGCGGCCAGTTCGTAGTGCGCGCGCGCCGCCTCGTGGTCGCCCGCGAGGTCGAGCAGGTGAGCCCGTACGGCGTGCAGGCGATGATGGTCGGCGAGCGCGGGATCCGCCTCGGCGGCGGCCAGATGCCGGAGCCCGGCCCGTGGCCCGTACACCATGGCGACGGCGACGACGCGGTTCAGCGTCACCATCGGCCCCGGCGCGACGGCGTCGAGCAGGTCGTACAGCGTGAGGATCTGTGGCCAGTCGGTGTCCTCGGCCCGAGGAGCCTCGTCGTGCACCGCCGCGATGGCGGCCTGCAGCTGGTAAGGCCCCACCGGGCCGCGGGCCAGGGTACGGCTGATCAGCGCGACGCCCTCGGCGACTGCGGCGGCGTCCCACCGGCTCCGGTCCTGGTCGGCGAGCGGGACCAGCGCGCCGTCCGGGCCGACCCGCGCGGGACGGCGGGCGTCGGTGAGCAGCATGAGCGCCAGCAGCCCCGCCACCTCGCCGTCCCGGGCCAGCAGGGCGTGGAGCTGCCGGGTGAGGCGGACGGCCTCGGCGGTGAGCTCGACGCGGTGCAGCGCCGAGCCCGAGCTGGCCGTGTACCCCTCGTTGAAGATGAGGTACAGCACTTCGGTGACCGCCGCCATCCGGGTGGAGCGCTCGTCCGGCGGAGGCATCCGGAACGTCGCGCCGCTTGCCCGGATCGTCTGCTTGGCGCGGCTGATCCGCTGCGCCGCGGTCGCGGGAGGCACCAGGAGGGCGCGGGCGATCTCGGCGGTGCTCAGCCCGCCGACGGCCCGCAGCGTCAGCGCCACCTGGGACGCCGGGGTGAGCGACGGATGGCAGCACAACATGAGCAGGGTCAGCGTGTCGTCGGAGGCGGGCGCGGGCTCGGGCTCCGGCGGGGCCAGCAGGGCGGCGGTCTCCTCGCGGCGGCGCCGTGCCGTTTCGTTGCGCCACAACTCGGTCCACCGGCGCGCGGCGACCTTGACCAGCCAGCCCGGCGGGTTGGCCGGCACCCCCTCGGCGGGCCACTGGACGGCCGCCGCCAGCAGCGCCTCCTGGACGGCGTCCTCGCACGTGCCGAAGTCGCCGTACCGCCGCACGAGCACGCCGAGCACCGCAGGCGCCAGGGTTCGCAGCAGTTCCTCGACCCGGGCCGGCTCGCAGGTCTGACGGGCGCTGCTCACACGTCGAGGACGGCGTGCAGGTCCATGACCGGGCGGACCTCGATCTCGCCGTAAGGGGCCAGGCGCGCCGCGTGGGCGAGCGCGCGGTCCATGCTGTCGCAGTCGACCAGATAGAAGCCCGCCAGATGCTCCTTGACCTCGGCGAACGGCCCGTCGCCCGCGACCGTGCGGCCGTCGCGCACCATGACGTGCCTGGTCATCGACGGGTCGGCCAGCGCCTCGGTGACGATCAGCTCGCCGGACGCGGCCAGGTCGCCGGTGAGGGCCATGTGACGGCGGCCGACCTCCACCTTCTGGGCCTCGGTCAGCGCGTCCCAGGCGGCGGGGTTGCTGTGGATGAGGATCACGTACTTCATCGGCGCCTCTCGTCGTCCGGGGCGGATCGCCCCCACCACCATGTCGAAACCGGCGCCCCGGTTTCTACACCCCTTCGCGAGAACCTCGCCTAACCCGGGCTCCTCGCCAGGAACTCACCACCGGACCCGAGAAGGGACGCCTTTCATGACCGCGGAGACTTCGAAGACCCCGGAAAGCCCGAAGACCACGCAGAGATCGGACGCCGGGCCGCCGCTCGCCGCGCCGGATCGCCGGCGGTGGCGGGCACTGGCCGTGCTGGGCCTCGTCCAGTTCATGCTCGTCCTCGACCTGACGATCGTGAACGTCGCCCTGCCGCGCATCCAGCACGACCTCGGCTTCTCCGGACCGGGCCTGGCCTGGGTGGTCAACGGGTACGCGCTCATGGCGGGCGGCCTGCTGCTGCTCGGCGGGCGGCTGGCCGACATCTACGGCAGGCGGCGGCTGTTCCAGGCCGGGGTGGCGGTCTTCGCCCTCGCATCGGCCGTGTCGGGGGCGGCGGCCGGCGCGGGGATGCTGGTGACGGGACGCTTCGCGCAGGGCGTCGGGGAGGCGCTGGCCGCGCCCGCCGCCCTCGGCCTGATCGCCCTGCTCTTCACCGAACCCGGCGAACGGGCGAAGGCCCTCGGCATCTGGGGCGGGCTCACCGGCCTCGGCGGGATCGCGGGGACGATCATCTCCGGGGTGCTGACCGACCTGGCATCCTGGCGCTGGATCTTCTTCATCAACCTGCCTGTCGCGTTGGTCGTCCTGGCCCTCGTGCCGCGCCTGGTGACCGAGAGCCGGACGGCCCGCGACCACCGCCGCCTCGACCTCACCGGGGCGGTCACCGCCACGACCGGCCTGGTGGCGATCGTGTCGGGCCTGCAGCAGGCCGCCACCCACCCGTGGGGCTCGTGGCAGGTGCTGGCGCCGCTGCTCGGCGGGCTCGCCCTGCTCGCGGCCACGGTCCTGGTCGAGGCGCGCTCGGTCGCGCCGCTGATCCCGCCCCGGTTCTTCGCCGACCGCACCCGGGTGACGGCCAACATCCTCAGCCTGCTCAACACGGCCGCGTTCTTCACGTTCGTCTTCCTGCTCACCTTGTACGAGCAGCAGGTGCTGGGGTACTCGCCGCTGCGGGGCGGCCTGTCGTATGTGCCGTTCGGGCTGGCCATCGGCGCGGGCATCGCCTTCGGCAGCGCCCTGCTGCCGCGCGCCGGGGTGCGTGCGCTTCTGGTCACCAGCTTCGCCGGCCTCGCCGCAGGACTCCTCATGACCCTCCGCCTCGACGCGGACGGCTCGTATGTGGGCGGGGTCCTGCCCTGCATGCTCGTGGTCGGCCTGTTCACCGGGGTGACGTTCCCGGCGCTTCTGGACGCCGCGCTGCACGGCGTCACCGGCGAGGACTCCAGCGTGGCCTCGGCGGTGCAGAACACCATGCAACAGGTGGGCGGCGCGATCGGCCTCGCCTGCCTGGCCACCCTGGCCTTCCGCCACACCGGACCCACCCCGTCCGGCACGACTGCCGTCGACGGCTACCATTCGGCCTTCCAGGTGGCCGCCGCCGTCCTCGTCGTGGGCGCCATCGCAGCCCTGACGCTCTCCCCCCGAAAGCGAACGCCGTAAGGGCGGCGTGCGCCTGGGCGGCCGTCCGCGCCCCGATCCCCGGCACGAGGTTCAGGTCGTACGGCGTGGCGTCCAGGACGGTGAGGACGGTGGCGTACCCGGCCGCCTCCAGGCCGCCGAGCCGCACCCGGCCCTCGGGTGACGTCCTTGAGCCGGGCGACCGGGATGGCGGCCAGGTCGGCCCGGGCCAGCCGGGTCCGCAGTGTGGACAGGGCGGCCCGCACCTCGCCGCGCGCGCTCTCGTCGTCCGCGAGCAGGGCCCGGGCGGCGGCGAGGAGGCGGCCGGCCTCGTCCAGAATCGCCCTGGCCTGCCCGATGGACGGGACGCCGCCCGCCGACTCCACCCCGCCCACCCCGCGCCCTCCACGCCCGATCGCCGGGATTCACCGGCGCCGCACGGAGGGACGGCTGTCAAACGCGACGGGCGATCACTCTTTCCTCATGATCAACCGCGATTTACGATGCTGCGGGTTGTTCACCCTATTTCTGGTGTTTTGCGGCGTAGCAGCGGTCAGGAGAACCATGCGACAGCAGACGCAGACCGGTCCGGACGGGACGATCAGTCTCGAGGAGCTCCCGATGTCCAGGGACCGCACCCGGCCGTACGCCATGCTCAGAGAGGCCGGGCCGGTCGTGCGGCTGAGGAACGGCGGCTACGTCGTCACGAGCCGGGAGGCCGCCGACCACGTGCTGCGCCACCCCGAGCTCTTCTCCTCGGAGCGGGCGTTCGCGACCCTCGGCAGCCCCGTCCCGCTGCTGCCGATCGCCTCCGACCCGCCGGCCCACACCCGCTATCGCCGGCTGCTGCAGCCGTTCTTCACCCCGCGCGCGGCGGCGCGGCTGGAGCGGTCGTCGCATGAGCAGGTCAACGGCCTCATCGACCGCATCGAGGGCCGGGACTCCTGCGAGGTCGTGGCCGAGCTGGCCCGGCCGTTCCCCGCCCAGGTGTTCCTGACCCTGTTCGGCCTGCCCGAGGAGGACCGCGACCGCCTTCTGGTGTGGAAGGACGCCATCGTCGGCGCCGCCGACCTGTCCGGAGCGGCCGCGCCGCCGCCCGAGGTGCAGGAGTCGGCCGCCCAGCTCTTCGCGTACACGGCCGCGCACGTGGCCGCCTGCCGGAACGGCACGGGCGGCGGCCTGCTCGCCGACCTGTTCGGGGCCGAGTCGGACGAGCCCCTCACCGACACCGAGGCGCTCGGGATGTGCTTCCTGTTCATCATCGCGGGCATCGACAGCGTGACCTCGGCGCTCAGCCTGATGTTCGCCAAGCTCGCCGCCCGGCCCGACCTCCAGGCGCGGATCGCCGCCGACGAGTCGTTCATCCCCCTCGTGGTGGACGAGATGCTCCGCGTCGACCCCGCCAACTGCGTCCTCCCCCGGGTCGCGACCCGGGACGTCGAGCTGTACGGCCACCTGATCCCGGCGGGCGCGAGCGTGGGGGTCGCCCTGGGCGCGGCCAACCGGGACCCGGCCGACCTCCGCGACCCGGACGCGTTCGACCCTGACCGCGCCTACAACCACCTCACCTTCGGCGGCGGGCCGCACCGCTGCGTCGGGGTCCACCTGGCGCGGACGGAGTTCGCCGTGGTCCTGCGGGAGTGGCACCGCCGCATCCCGTCGTACGGACTGGCGCCGGGCTACGAGCCCGAGGTGGCCTGGCCGGCCGGCGTCATCGGCCTGGAGCGGGTCCCGCTCGTGTTCCCCGGCTGACGGCGCCCCCGGCGGGCGGCTCGCAGAGGCCTCCCCGGGCCGGACGGCCGGCGCCACAGCGGCGGCGGTGCGCAGGGTGTACGAAGGCACCCGCGTGCGGCGCCGCGACCGGGGTGTGCGATCGTCGCACCGGCGAGGGGAGGATCTGTGACGTTCCTGGTGGTGGGCGAGAGCATCGCCGATCTGATCGGCGCGCCCGGCTCGTGGCGGTTCCGGGCCGTGCCGGGCGGCAGCCCGCTCAACGTCGCCGTCGCGCTGGCCGCGCTGGGGCGGCCCGTCCGGTTCGCGAGCGAGGTGGGCGACGACCTGTTCGGCGGCCTCCTCCGCGACCACCTCGCCCGGCACGGCGTCGGCGCGGCGGAGCTCGCCGCCGCCCCCGCGACCAGCCTCGCCTTCGCCCGGGTGGGCGGGGACGGCTCGGCGTCCTACGACTTCCGGTTCGACTGGCGCTTCCCGCAGACCCCCGGGCTCGCCGGGGTCGCCTGCCTGCACACCGGTTCACTGGCCGCGCTGACCGGGCCCGGCGCGCCGCGCGTCCGGTCCCTGATGCGGGCCGCCGCCTCGGCGGGGGTCACCGTGTCGTACGACCCGAACATCCGGCCGTCGCTGCTCGGGGAGCGGGACGCGGCGTGGGCGGCCGTGGAGGAGTGCGTGCGGCTCGCCCGCTTCGTCAAGGTCAGCGCCGAGGACCTGGCCTGGCTCTACCCGGGCGAGCCTGACCTCGCCGCCGCG
>NZ_KI866522.1:1259937-1291591 GCF_000511135.2 Microbispora sp. ATCC PTA-5024
TCACGCGCGGCGCGGACGGCGCGGTCGCGGTGCTCGGGGACCGGCTTGTGACCTGTCCCGCGCCCGCCGTGGAGGTCGCCGACACGGTCGGCGCGGGCGACACGTTCACCGCCGCCTACCTGGCGGAGCTCGACGGCGTCGCCGCCCTCACCGTCGAGGACGTCGCCCGCGCGCTGCGGCACGGCTGCGCCGCGGCGGCCGTGGTCTGCACCCGGGAGGGCGCCTCGCCGCCCACGCCGGGCGAGGTCGCCGCGCTGCTCCCCCAGGTGGCGGCGACCGTCGCCTGACAGACGCGGCCGCCGCCCGGAGGTGCCCGGCCCGGCCGCGGCGGCCGCCGCCACGAGGACGTCGCCCATGCGACGCGCCCCCGGCGGCGTCCGCCGCGAGGCCCTCAGCCGACGGTCAGCTTGTCGACGTTCGGGCCGCCGGTCGTTGCGGTGGCGGTGGCCCGGATCCGGTTCGTCCCGGCGGCGAGGGTCACCGGGACGGAGACGGTCGCCCAGGTGTCCCAGTTGGCCGTGGCCGCGAACGAGGTGCGCGCCGCCACGACCGTGCCGTTGACCGCGATGTCCATGGGCCGGTCGGCCGTCGTGCCGTTGGCGTACCGGAAGGTCAGGGTCGCGGGCCCGGCCGAGGCGGCGTCCACCGTCCACTCGACGTACGACCCGGCGACGTTGGTGTAGTCGACGAAGCCCGTGCCGGTGTAGCCGGTGTGGTTGGTGAAGACGCCGGCCTGGGAGAGCGTCGCGTCCTCGGCCTGGTAGTCCCGCGCGGCCGGGGACCCGAAGCTCGCCGTCGCGGTGGCGGTGTTCCACCCGGCGACCCGGACGCCGGTCGCCGCGCCCCGGAAGGTGACCGTGAGCGTCTTCGACTCCCCCGGCCAGAGGCTGATGGCGTTGTCCGACCAGATGGCCGGCAGGACCGGCTTGCCCGCCGCGTCGACCACGTGGGCGTCCAGGTAGAACGCGGGGAGCTTGCCGGTGCCGGTGTTCGTCACCGTGACCGTGGCCGTGCCCGCGCCCGGCGACGTCGCGGTCACCGAGATCGGCGCCCGTGCCATGCCCGCCAGCCCCTTGAGGTCGGCGTACGACGTCGTGGGCGTGTAGTACCAGTCGCTGTTGCCGTAGTCGAGGACGTCCTTGGCCGTGGACAGCCAGTAGACGTTCCTGTCGATCTCGCCGCTCGCGTCGCTGAGCGTGAGCCGCAGCAGGTAGGTGGTGTTCAGCCCGCTGATGGACGAGGGGACGGTCACGGCGGTGACCCGGCCGCCGTCGGCGGGGGCGGTGACCGTGGCCGTGCTGCTGTACTTGTTCGTCCCGTCGAGGTTGAACACGTCGGTCTTCACGGTCAGCCCCGAGGCCGCCTTATGAGTGGAGTTGACCACGACGACCGAGCGGTTGTCGTAGGAGTACTGCACATGGAGGGGGGTCATCGCCTTCCTGGTGCCCCAGTACGACCCGCCCTGGTCGAGGTAGGTGTCGAACAGCTGCCAGTGCAGCGAGCTCCAGCCGCTGTTCAGCATCCAGTAGATGACGCCCGTGGCGGGGTTGGCGGAGTCGGTGAAGTTGCGGCCGAACGCCTCGAACTGGGCGCGCGTGTTCTCGTACTGCGCGAGCTGCGCCTTCCGCACGTAGTCGTCCAGGCTGGAAGGCGCGCCGTACCGGCCGGTGAGCGCGTCGTCGAACAGCTTCAGCGTGCCGAACGTGTCCGACGGCGAGCGGTGGTACTGCGTGGCGCTCGCGTTCTGCCACAGCGTGTTCAGCTCGCTCGACGACATCATGCGCTTCAGCGAGTCGAGCGTCGGCACGTCGGGCCCGGCGCTGACCTCCGAGGCGAAGCCGAACGCGCCGCCGAGCTGCTTGGTGTACCAGTAGTTCGGCGGGATCCAGTCGTACGGCCCGTCCATCTTCATGCCGGAGCTTCCCAGCTGCGGCGAGGAGTTGTCGGAGGCCGCGGCGACGACCGGCGTCTTCCAGTCGGCGGCGTTCAGCGCGTCGAGGTAGCCGCTCTCCTGGGTGCCGTTGGGGGCGAAGTCGCTGCCGATGAGGAACGTGAAGACGCTCGGGTGGTCGCGCAGCCGGGCCGCCTCGGCGGCCATGGAGGCCTTGGCCACCGTGTAGTCGGCCGAGGTCCACTTGTCGCCCGGCTCGCTCCCGTTGGTCTCGCCCTCCCACTTGTCGCAGCACTCCCAGCCGGCCATGACGAGGATGCCCATCCGGTCGGTCAGGTCGAACAGGTCGTCCGGCTCGAGGTGGCCCTCCAGCCGGATGGTGTTGAGCCCGAGGTCGCGGACGTACTCCAGCTTGTCCCGCACGTACTGCGGATCCCAGCGCAGGAACAGGTCGGGCGACCAGCCGCCGCCGCGCACCAGCAGCGGACGTCCGTTGATCTTGTAGAGCCGGTGCCCGCCGCCGTCGAGGGAGGAGGTGACCGACCGCACGCCGAACGTGGACGACGCGGTGTCGCTGACCGTGCCGCCCACGGTCGCGGTGACCGACAGGTCGTACAGCGGCTGCCCGCCCATCCCGTACGGCCACCAGACCTTGGGAGAGGCGATCGTGAGCGGGACGGACACGGTCTTCGTCTGGTGCGCCGCGAGCGAGACGTCCTGGCTGAAGCCCATCCCGGCGGCGGTGCCGGCGATCGTCGCGGTCACGGCCGAGGCGCCGTCGTTGCGCGCGTTCACCTTGACCGTGAGGTCGGCGCGGTCGAGGGCGGCGGTGAGGGACGTCACGACGTGCGCGTCGCGCAGCGCGACAGCGCCGCTCCGCCGGACGACGACGTCGCGGAAGATGCCCATGTTCTTGTCCGGCGGGGTCTGCACCCAGTCGATCCAGCCCATCGTGAGCTGCTTGTTCGGGTCGTTGGGGCTGACCTTGAAGGCGACGCTGTTGACGCCCGCGTGGACGAGCGACGTCACGTCGATCTCGTTCCTGGTGTAGGCGCCAGTGAGGCCGGCGGCGACCTGGGCGCCGTTCACCCAGACGTCCCCACCGGAGATGAGGCCGGTGACGTCGAGGAAGGTGCGCAGCCCGGTCTCCGAGCCCAGGGTGAAGTCCGACCGGTACCACCAGGGCACGGTGAAGTCGGCCGCCGGGATGGACTTCATGTTCGTGGAGTAGAAGGGGTCGGAGTAGACGCCGTTCTTCAGCAACGCGGCCAGGACCGTCGAGCGCGGCCCGGCGGCGTACCAGCCGCTCGCGCCGTAGCCCGGCGTGGAGATCGCCGCGCCGCCGTCCGAGACCTTGGCCGACGACTGGATCTTGTACCCGGGCAGCACGACGGGCTGCTGCGCGGCGGCCTGCGAGGCGGCCGCGGGCAGGGCCGTCACGCCCGCGGCCGTCAGCGCGAGCGCCGCCAGCAGTCGGATCAGGGAGCGCACCGATGACCTCCAGGATTTGTTAATAAACCTTATTAACAAAGTGACCAGATAGTAGGCCGGTCAAGACCCGTGGTCAAGGGAAGATCCCGTACCGGCGAGGGGCGCCGTCCCCGAGCCGTCCCCGAGCCGTCCCCGGGCCGTTCCCGGGCGGGGAGGCTCGCGGACGGCGCCCCTCGGGCGGGGTCAGAACGTCAGCCGGGTGATCCTGGTGCCCCAGTTGGCCAGGGCCGTCCGGGTGCCGCCGCAGGTGAGCAGCGGCTCGGCGGTGTACTGGGCCAGCGAGCACGACTGGCCGATGTACTCGGACGCGATCCAGACGGCGTCGCCGTCGGCCGCCGCGGCGCCGTAGTCGCCCCACCGCGGACGCGGCGGGTCGTTGAACGCCTTGTATCCGGAGAAGCCGTCCTGCGGTCCCTTCCCCGGCGCCGCGATCTGCACGTCCCCGGCGCCGGTACGGGCGTCGAGCGAGGCGAATCCGGCACTCGGGTAGTAGTCGGCGCCGGCGACGGTGAAGGCGATGACGCCGCGCCCGCTCCGGTTCACGCCGACGGCCGGGTAGACGAGGTTGTTGTGCGCCAGCGCCAGGTATCCCTGCTTGTCGGCGCGGGCGGTACCCGGGTCGACGACGAACCACTCGACGCCGGCCTTGTCCTGCCCGGCCACCGTCACCGCGGTGTCGAGCGCCGCCCACAGCTTCCCGCCGGCGTACACGACCTGCTGCATCCGGGTGTCGTTGGAGTCGAGGGGCGCCTCGGCCTCGTCGTGCTCGGGCTCGTCGGCGAGGAGGTACCGCCAGCATCCCGGTCCGAGGGGGGTGGGCGTGGTGGTGTCGTTCACGCACTGCCCCAGCGGGAAGTCGCCCGGCTTCTGGTCGGCCTTCGGCGGGATCGAGTAGGCGCCAACCGGGACGATCTTCCTGCTCAGCGCAGGCGTGCCGCCCGTGTTCAGGACGAACGTGCCGGACAGCCGCCACTGGATGATGTGGTCGCTCGCGCCGGTGCCGTTCGCCTCCTCGGCCGCGTCGGACGACAGGAAGTACTCGGTGTTGGGCGCGTACTGCGAGCTCGGGGACTGCGCCGGCCAGATCGTGAAGCCGGGCGCGCCGCCCGCGCCGAGGCCCGTCGTGTCGTACTGCACGACCGGCACCGAGGCCGGGGTCGTGACGAACCGCCACTTGGGGAAGGCGTAGATCTGGGCGGAGTTGTACCCGTCGCCGAAGAACTCGTACTCGTTGGTCGTGACGTAGAAGCCGAAGGCGTCGGCGCCGATGTGGGGGTAGTCGCCGAGGCAGGGGCAGCCGGGGTGCGCGGGGGTGCCGTCGGTCCCGTCGTCCTGCGCCGCGACCCGGTAGACCGTCCACTTCCCGAGCGGGCTGGCCGACGTGCTCACCGCGACGTCGAGGTGGTTGACGCCGGTGAAGTCGCCCGTGCCGGCGTCCACCTCGAGGGTCAGGGCGACCTGGAACCAGCGCCTGCTGTCGGGGTCGTAGTAGCAGGACGGGTCGGTGACGAACGGCCCCTGCACGCCGGTGGCCCGGTCGATGGCCGCCGGGTACCCGTAGAAGGTGTTGAGGTCGGCGACGCCGATGAGCGCCCTGCCCGAGGAGTCGAACACGCGGAGCGCGTCGTTGACCGACTCGAGCACGAAGCCGTTGCCCGCGCACAGTCCCTGGTCGGGCGGCTCGGTGGAGAACTGGTTGCCGCCGTTGGCGAGGCGCTGGTCCCGGTGGCTGATGCCGTCGAACGACAGGGCCACCTTGGGGTTCGACCTGGGGGGACGGAAGCCGACGACGACGCCGTGGTGGCCGGAGCGGCGGGACAGGCTGCGGTTGACCGGCACGATCCTGGGAGCCGCGCGCCGGGCGTCCTGCTCGCCCGGTTCCGCGCCGCGGATCTCCGGGACCTGGACGCCGGTGTCGGGGCCCGCCGCCACCGGCTGGATGGCGGTGCTGCCCGCCGCCGGGATCTCCCGGTTGGTCGCCGCGGACGCGCCCGTGGCGGCCCCGACCGCTGGCAAACCGGCCAGTACCAGGACGAACGTCAGCTTCAGGGGGAGGATGCTTCTCATGACCACCTCACTGGAGGCACCGCTATGTGCCCAGTCAGGGAATTTCAGGACTTGCCCGTCGTACCTCCGGGATGTGGTCATGAGAAGACGCGTGTCCGCATGCGGACACGCGTCCCGATCGCCCGGCGCCGCACCAACACGGTGGGGCGGCGACGCGCGGCACAGGACCGGGCGGAGCCGCGGACATGGCGACGCGGGCATGGCGACGCGGGCACGGCGACGCGGGCACGGCGACGCGGACACGGCGACGCGGACACGGGGACCGGCGGAGGCGCGGGCGCGGGCCGGGCGAATGGGCGGGTGCGGGGTCAGGACTCCTGGACGGCGCCGGCGATGATGGGGTCGAGCGTGAGGCCGGGGTGCTCGCGCTGGATCGAGCGCATCCGCCACTGGTCGGTGAACACGGCGAGCAGGGCCTCGTCGCGGCTGCGCACGAGCACCTCCGCCCCGCGCTGGCGGCGCAGCGTCTCCGCCGACTGCGGGTCGGTCCGGAGGGCCAGCGTGTACTCCAGCCGGTCGAGCACGGTCTCCGCCCCGAACTCGGCGGCCAGGCGGTGCTGGACGACCTCGAACTGCATCGCCCCGACCGCCGCCAGCACGGGGGCCTGGTCGCCGCGCAGGTCCGACCGGAGCACCTGGACGACGCCCTCGGCGTCGAGCTGGTCGATCCCCCGGCGGAACTGCTTGGCCTTGCCGGTGTCGCGCACCCGGGCGACGGCGAACAGCTCGGGGGCGAAGCTCGGGATGGGCGGGAACTCGACCGCCGTGCCCTCGTAGAGCGTGTCCCCCGGGCGCAGCGCCGAGGCGTTCACCAGGCCGACGACGTCTCCCGGATGGGCCTCGTCGAGGGTCGTGCGCTCCTGGCCGAACACCGACTGGGCGTACTTGGTGGCGAACGGCCGGCCGGTCGCCGCGTGCGTCAGCACCATGCCGCGCTCGAAGCGGCCGGAGCAGACCCGGACGAACGCGATCCGGTCGCGGTGGGCCCGGTCCATGTTGGCCTGCACCTTGAACACGAGCCCGGAGAACGGCGCGTCCAGCGGGCGGAGGGCGCCCTGCACGTCGGGCCGGGGCGCGGGCGCCGGGGCCAGGGCGACCAGCACGTCGAGCAGCCGGGCGACGCCGAAGTTGGGCAGCGCCGCCCCGAACAGCACCGGCGTCGACTCGTGCGCCTCGAACCGCTTCTGGTCGTGGTCGGCGCCGATCGCCGCCAGCAGGTCGGCCTCCTCACTCGCCCGCGTCCAGTCGGCGCCAAGCTCTTGTGCCGCCTGCTCCGGGGTCAGCTCCGTCTCCAGCGCCTTGGTCGCGCCGCCGGGGGTGCGGGCGTAGCGGACGATCCGGC
The DNA here is from genome assembly GCF_000511135.2 of Microbispora sp. ATCC PTA-5024. NCBI lineage: Bacteria > Bacillati > Actinomycetota > Actinomycetes > Streptosporangiales > Streptosporangiaceae > Microbispora > Microbispora sp. ATCC PTA-5024. Next base: position 1,266,729 of record NZ_KI866522.1, read on the forward strand.
CGTCGAGCCGGTCGACGACCCCCTGGAAGGCGTCGGCCGAGCCGATCGGCCAGGTGACGGGCGTGGGCCGCAGGCCGGTGCGCTCCTCGATCTCGTCGAGCAGCTCCAGGCCCTCGCGGCCCGGCCGGTCCCACTTGTTGACGAACGTGATCACGGGGATGCGGCGGTGCCGGCAGACCTCGAACAGCTTCATGGTCTGCGGCTCCATGCCCTTGGCGGCGTCGAGCAGCATGACCGCGCAGTCGACGGCCGCGAGGACCCGGTAGGTGTCCTCGGAGAAGTCGGCGTGGCCGGGGGTGTCCACCAGGTTGAAGACGTGCCCGCGGTATTCGAAGCGCAGCGCGGCGGAGGTGATCGAGATGCCGCGGGCCCGCTCCATCTCCATCCAGTCGGAGGTCACGCCCCGCCGCCCGGCCTTGCCGTGGACGGCTCCCGCCTGGGTGATGGCCGAGGCGTGCAGGGCGAGGGCCTCGGTCATCGTCGACTTTCCGGCGTCCGGGTGGCTGATCACCGCGAAGGTCCGCCGCCGCCGCGCCTCCGCGAGGATCTCGCCCTCGGCTCCCATTTCCGCTCCCCCCACCCGCCGCCGGCGTCCCGGCGCCGGTCCGACGTCCCGCACGATTCGCTCGGGCGAATCTACCGTGCCGGCGCCGGTGCCTCTCACCGCCGCACCGGCCCTGTGGACGGAGGCAGGCCCGGCGGCCGTACGGCGCGGGACGCGTCAGAACGCGCGGGCGATCTCCCGGGCGCTCTCCTCGGCCCGCTTGCGGGCGAGGTCGGCGTCCCCGGTGAGCGTGGGGTGGAACCTGATCTCCTGGATGTCCGTGATGCCGGTCCAGCGCAGCCAGTCGTTGAAGAACCCGGACTGGTGGTCGGCCCCGAACTCCGGGCCGAGCCCGGGCCCCCACACCGAGCTCGTGTAGACCACGGCCGCCCGCTTCCCCGTCAGCAGCGACGAGTACCCGGTCTCGGGGTGCACGCCGAAGATCAGGCCGGGCTGGCTGACGACGTCGATGAACTGCTTCAGCTTGTACGGCACCGTCGAGTTCCACATCGGCACGCTGAACAGGTAGCGGTCGTAGGCGTCGAACCGCTCGAACGTCGCCACGGCGGCGGCCCAGGCCTCGGCCTGCTCCCCGGTGGGGGTGCCACCGCCGATGACGGTCATCTTGGCCGTGGCCGCGGCCGGGCCGAACTCGGGCAGCGACCCGTCCCACAGGTCGAAGTGGTCGACGACCTCCTCCGGATGCGCGGCTCGGTAGGCGTCGAGAAAGACCCCGGCGATGGCGAGCGACGCAGAGGCGGCGCCCCGGGGCGAGGCGGAGATGTGCAGCAGACGGCTCATGACGGTCCTCCTTCGAGACGTACCGGACTGCGGTCCGGTACGCTCACCATCATGTGGACTGCGGTCCGATTAGTCAAATCCCCGTCGCCGCCGGGCCTCTCCCCCCGTCAGCCCTCCGGCCGGGCGGCGCCCATGACGAAGAAGGTGAACGGGCTGCGGATCCCGCCGAAGGCGAACCGGTCGAGGCGCTCGACCGCGAAACCGGCCGCCTGGACCTCGGCGACGGCGTCCCGGGACAGGTGGCAGCCGCCGGCCAGAACGGGCCAGGGCCCGGCGTCGAGCAGCCGCTGGACGCGGGCAACGCCGGGCAGGGGGGCGCGGACGTGCTCCAGGAACACCAGCCGGCCGTCCGGCCGGAGCACCCGGCGTGCCTCGCGCAGCGCGGCGGGGACGTCGGGCAGCGAGCACAGCACCAGCGAGAACACCACCGCGTCCGCGGCCGCGCCGGGCACCGGCAGCCGGTCGGCCAGGCCGTCCACCACCTCGATCGGCACGGGGGCGGACCGGGCCGCCTCCCGGGCCGTGCGGCGCAGGCGCGGCTCGGGCTCCACGGCGATGACCCTCTCGACGGAGGGCGGATAGTGGGCGAAGTTGAGCCCGTTGCCGGCCCCGACGTCGACGACGCGGCCCGACAGGCCGCCGAGCAGCGCCCGGCGGCGCTCGGCCAGCCCGTGGCGCTCCAGCGCCTCGCTCAGGCGGGTGTAGACCCGCGCGAACACCGGGTGACTCACGCCGCCGGCCGCCATGGCGTCTCCTCCCTCTACACGCCGGCCGGTGGAGGACCGGCCAGCACGATGCCGTTGCCGTCGGGGTCGTCGAAGGTGGCGAACCGCCCCCACGGGGCCTCCTGCGGCCCCTCGACGACGACGCCGGCGCGGCGCAGCCGCTCGATGTCTCCATCGAGGTCCGCCGTCTGCAGCACCAGGCCCTTGGAACTACCCGGCGGCATGCTCGGGAACCACGTGACCAGCGTGATCGCGGTTTGCGCCCCCGCCGGGGCGACCTCCACCCACCGCTGGTCGGGGCCCATCGGGTTGTCCCGTACCAGGTCGAGGCCGAGCGTGCCGACGTAGAAGTCCTTGGCCCGCCCCTGGTCCGACACCGGCACGGAGACGAGCTGGATCCGAGTGATGTTCATGAGGTCATTATAGGTAGGAAATTTCCTACCTATAAGTCCGGACACTCCCGGGCGCGGGAACGCGGGCCGGCCCGGCGTACGGACGCGCGAGATAAAGTCACGACATCGCTGTGCGTTTCCGGACAACGACGGACACGACGGAGGCCGGATGGAGCTGCGCCACCTGCGGTACGCCCTGGCTCTGGCCGAGCACGGGCACGTCGGCCGGACGGCGCAGGCCCTCGGCGTCCACCAGGAGTGGCTCCGCGAGCAGGTCAAGGCACTCGAGGCCGACGTCGGCCAGGAGCTGTTCGAGCGCGCCGGCGGCGGGGTCCGCCCCACCGCCGCCGGCCGTGTCTTCCTCCGGCACGCCCGCGACGTCGTCCGCCATCTGGAGCTGGCGGCGGCCGAGGCCGCCGACGCCGGACGGGGCGACGGCGGCACCCTGGCGGTCGGCTTCACCGGCACCGCCCTCGCCGCCGTACTGCCCGAGGCCGTCTCCGCGTTCGCCGAGCGCCGCCCCCGCGTACGGCTGGAGCTCGTCGAGGCGCCGGCGTCCGAGCAGTTCGCCCAGCTCATGGCCGGGCATCTGGACGCGGGCTTCGTCACCGGACCGGTGCCCGCCCCGGCGCGCGAGCACCTGGCGAGCGTCCCCCTGATCCGCGAGCGCCTCGTCGCGGTCGTCCCGGCCGGATCTCCCCTCGCCGGCGACGCCGGAGCCGGACCCTGGACCACCGCGGACCGGCCTGCCCTCGCGAGCGACGCGGCGGAGGCCGGACCCTCGACCACCGCCGACCGGCCGTCGGGGTCTCCCCTCGCGGGCGACGCGCGGGGAGCCGGGCCCTGGGCCACCACCGACCGGCCGGGCGGGACGCGCCGCCGGGCGCCGATCCCGGTCGCCGCGCTCGCCGGACATCCCCTCGTCCTCACCGCGCGGCAGGCAGAGCCTGCGCTCGCCGACGCCGTCCTCGCCATGTGCCGGACGGCCGGGTTCGAGCCCCGGTCGATCGTCGAGGCGAGCGGGCTGCACACGCTGCTCGGCCTGGTGGCGTGCGGGCTCGGCGTCGGCCTGGGACCCGAGAGCCTGCGGCGGTTCGGGTACGCGGGGGTCGAGGTGCTCGATCTGGCGCCGGCCGCACCCCTGGTCGCCGTCCACCTGGTTCACCGGGCCGCCGACACCGACGCCGTGCTCCACGAGTTCCGCCGGACGGCGGAGGCCGCCGCCCACCAACGCTGACCGCCCCTCCCCCGGTACAGGCCTCCGTCGCACCCGGCGGCCGGCAGGTCCGCGCATCTCCCTGCCGGCCCATCGGACATCCTTTAATTGGCATTTCGGATGCAAGTTTGTTAGCGTGACGGTGTGCGGTTGACGAAGTTCACCGACCTGGCGCTGCGGGTGACCATGCGCCTGGCGGTCCTGGAACCGGGGGCGTCGCTCACCACCAGCCAGGTGGCGGAGGCGATGGCCATTCCGTACACGCACACGGCGAAGGCCATCGCGCGGCTGCGCCATCTCGGCGTCGTCGAGGCCCGAAGGGGCCGCGGCGGCGGGCTCGGGCTCACTCGTTTCGGCAGGTCGGCCTCGCTCGGCTGGCTCGTCAGAGAGCTGGAGGGCGAGGAGGAGGTCGTGACGTGCGAGGGCGAGACGCCCTGCCCGCTCCGGGCGGCCTGCCGCCTGCGGGGCGCGCTGCGCGCCGCGCAGCAGGCGTTCTACGCCTCGCTCGACTCCGTCACCGTGGGCGATCTCGTCGCCTCGCCGACGGGGCCGCTGCTCGTGGGCCTGGCGCCCGCGGCCGAGTGAGCCCGTGAATCAGACGCCGTTTTAATTCGTATCTGCTTTACCTGTTTGGAGGTCGCCGTGCTCTCACCGGAGTCGGCCGCGACGGTCCGCGCCACCCTGCCCGCCATCGGCGGTGCGATCGACGACATCAGCGCCCGCTTCTATGAGGGGATGTTCGCCGACCACCCCGAGCTGCTGCGGACCCTGTTCAACCGCGGCAACCAGGCCAGCGGGAGGCAGCGTGCGGCGCTCGCCGCCTCGATCGTCGCCTTCGCCTCGGCCCTTGTGGAACGTTCCGGCCCGCCCGTGGACGCGATGCTCGCCAGGATCTCGCACAAGCACGCCTCCCTCGGCGTCACGGCCGAGCAGTACGACGTGGTCCACAAGTACCTGTTCGCGGCCATCGAGGAGGTGCTCGGCGGCGCCGTCACCCCCGAGGTCGGCCAGGCGTGGGACGAGGTCTACTGGCTGATGGCGGACACGCTGATCGGAAGCGAGGCGCGGCTGCGCGGCGCCTCTCCCGGCGGCGGCGCATGGATGCGGGCGACGGTGATCGAGCGGCGCGACGAGACCCCGGACGTCGTCTCCTTCACACTCCGGCCGGAGATCCCCGCCGCGTTCGCGCCCGGTCAGTACGTCAGCGTCGCCGTGACGCTGCCCGACGGCGCCCGGCAGATCCGGCAGTACAGCCTGTCGGGCCCGCCGAGCCGGGACCTGTGGCGCGTCAGCGTGAAGCGGGTGCGCGGCGGCGGCCCGGACGGCGAGGTGTCCGCCTGGCTCCACGCGAACACCCGGCCCGGCGACACGCTCACGGTCTCGGCGCCGTTCGGCGACGTGACGCTGCCCGAGGGGGAGGCGCCCCTGCTGCTCGCCTCCGCGGGGATCGGCGTCACCCCGGTCGTGTCGATGGCCGCCCATCTCGCGGCCACCGGCTCGCGGCGTCGCGTCGTGGTCGTCCACGGCGACCGCTCCCCCGCCGACCACGCCCACCGCGAAGAGCTGGAGTCCCTGGTCGCCGCGCTCCCCGGCGCCACGCTGCACCTCTTCTACCGCGAGGCGCCCGACGCGCAGGCGGGACACCGCGTCGGCCGCGTCGACCTCGGGGCCGTCGACCTGCCCGGCTCGCTGGTCGCCTACCTCTGCGGGCCGCTGCCGTTCATGCGCGACGTCCGCGCCCACCTGCTCGCCCGGGGGGTCCCGGCCGGCGCGGTGCACTACGAGGTGTTCGGACCCGACCACTGGCTCGGGCGGTCCTGACCGTCCGGGGACGGGCCCCGCGGGGGTGAGCGTGCGCGTGCGCCGGCGTACGGGCTCCGCCGGGATCGGCGGGTCCGGGGAGGCCGATCAGGACGGCTCGGCGTCAGCGAGCGGGATCCGCAGTGACACGGCGCCGCGCAGGTCGAGCCAGGCGGCGTCCGGTCCCCGGACGACGCGGAGCACGACCTCCTCGCAGCCCGGGCAGCGGGCCGTGAACCCCGGTCCCGGGCCGTAGACGTGGAGAGTCGCGAGGGGACCGGTCAGCCCGCAGCCCGCGCACCGCCCCACGGCGGCGGTCATGTCGACGGCGAAGATCTCCCGCAGCGGGCCGGCCAGCGCGTTGCCGTCGAGGTGGTCGTCTGTCATGTCAGCCTCCCGTGGGGCCGAAGCGTTCGGTCCGGACGCGGCCCGGGTCGTGCCCGAGCGAGAGCAGCAGGTCGGCGGCCCGCTCGACGAACCCGGTGGGGCCGCAGACGTAGCAGTCGGGCGTGAACCCGGCGGGCCATCCTCCCGCCGCGAGGTCGTCGAGCATGAGCCGCCCCGGCGGGCGGGACCAGCCGTCGGGGACCGCGCGGGTGTAGACGTAGGTGACGTCCAGCCCCGGGTCCGGGCGCCGCAGCTCCTCCGCGTAGTAGCGGCGGCCGGGGTCCCGGGTCGAGTACAGCAGGCGGAACGGCGTCCGGCTCCCCGCGCGGCGGCGCTGCCTGACCATCGCCATGAGCGGCACGATGCCCGAGCCCCCCGCGACCAGCAGGACCGGCGCCGCGCCGTCGGGACGCCAGACGAACCAGCCGCCCACGGGCCCGCGGATCTCGACCTCGTCTCCGATCTCCAGCACGTCGGCCAGGTACGGCGAGACCTCCCCGTCGGGCACCCGTTCGACGGTCAGCTCGACCCGCTCCCCGTCGGCCGGGGCGGCGATCGAGTAGCTGCGCTGGGTGCTGTAGCCGTCCTCGGCCGTCAGCCGCACGTCGACGTGCTGGCCCGCCAGGTGACCCGGCCACCCGGGCACCTCCAGGACCAGCGTGCGGGCGCTGTCGTTCTCCCACCGCGACTCGGCGAGCCGGGCGACCCGCCAGGGCAGCCGGCGCACCCTAGTCGCCCTCGTAGCGCTGCTCGCGCCACGGGTCGCCGTAGTTGTGGTAGCCGGCGGTCTCCCAGAACCCCGGCTCGTCCTCGTCCAGCAGCCGGATGCCGCGCACCCATTTGGCGGACTTCCAGAAGTACACGTGCGGGACGAGCAGCCGGGCCGGCCCGCCGTGCTCGGGCGCGAGGTCGTCCCCGTCGTACCGGAAGGCGATCCACGCCTTGCCGTCGAGCAGGTCCTCCACCGGGAGGTTGGTCGTGTAGCCGCCGTACGAGTGGATCAGGGCGTACTCGGCGGCGCTCTCGACGTCCTCGAACAGGACGTCGAGCGAGACGCCCTGCCAGGCGGTGTCGAGCTTCGACCACTTCGTCACGCAGTGGATGTCGACGGTCGGCGTCTCGCTCGGCAGCCTCATCAGGTCCTGCCAGGACCACCGGTGCCGCCGGCCGTCCTCGGTGTCGATGGTGAACTCCCAGCGGTCCAGCGGGACCCGCGGCGTCGGGCCCGCCGACAGCACCGGGAAGTCGTGGACGCGGTACTGGCCGGGAGGGAGCCTCCCGTCGCTGCCCCGCTGCCGGCCCTGAAAGCCGCGCGAGATGATCCCCATGATGTCTCCTGACGTCTCAGACGTGATTATGGCCCCTTCGAGGCGGCGGTTTCCCACCGCCCGTATCCGCCGGCGGTCGAGTGGACGCCCCTCGACGGCCTACGGAACGCGCAGAAGCGCCTGACGCGCGGAGGCGGCCAGCCACTCCTCGGCCTGGTCGAACGTCCATCCCCGCTCCCCCACCAGGACGAACCAGGCGCGCTGGCCGAGGTAGAACCACAGCAGGTCGACGGCCCGGTCCGGGCCGAGCCCGGGCCGCAGGGCGTCCAGGGTCACGAGACGGCCGGCGACCGTCGACAAGGCCGCGACGTACGCGTCGACGCCGGCTCTGACCACCTCGGCGGCGGCGGGCTCCCCCACGCCCTCGTGCAGCAGGCCGAAGACCAGGGCCCAGTGCCGCTCGTGGGTGCGCCGGACGCCCGCGGCCGTCAGCCGGACGATCTCCCGCGGATCGGTGGCCGCCGCGACCGCGTCCAGGACCTCGTTCACGGTGGGGTCGTTCACCGCGGGCTCCAGCAACGCCGACAGGATCGCCGTCTTGCTTCCCGCGCTGCTGTACACGGTCTGGACGGCCACCCGGGCCGCCGCGGCGATCTGCGCCACCGTTACGCCGGAGTAGCCGTGGGCGAGGAACAGGTCCCGGGCGCTGCTGATGATCGCCTCGCGGGTGGCGGCGGCCGCGTCCTCGCGGCGGGGGGAGCGGTACCTGGTCACGCGATCAGCATCCCACCTTTGGATGAACACTGCATTGAATAGAGGTATCTCTATTGACCATAACTAACCTTCGTCAGTAGCGTCGGAGCGTGACAGACACCCGGACGGAACCCACGGCGGTCGTCGAGACCGATCTGACCCACAAGATGCACCGCGCCGCCACGACGCTCCTGGCCGAGGCCGCCGGACGGCCCTCGGTGCCGGCCGGGGCGCTGGCCGAGCTGCGCGACTTCCTCGTCGCGAACCTGCATCATCACCACGAGAGCGAGGACGGGCAGCTGTGGCCCCTGATCACGGCCGCCGCCCCCGGGACCGCCGCCGAGCTGGCCACCCTCACCGAGGACCACGACCTGCTGGACAGCGCGCTCGACGCCCTCGCCGGCGTGCCGATCGGCGACACCGGCCGCGCCGCCCTGGCCGAGGCCGCCTCCGCCGTACGCGACCTCGTCCACGGCCATCTGGAGCGGGAGGAGCCGCTGCTGTTCCCGGCCCTGCGCGCGCATGTGTCCCCCGAGGCGTGGGCGGAGTTCTCCCGGCAGGTCGTCGCGACGGCCCCGATGGAGGGCGCGCACCTCATGATCGGCCTGTTCGACGAGGTGGGCTCGCCGGAGGAGGTCGAACTCGTCCTGTCCGGCCTGCCGGAGCCGGCACGGGCGTTCGTGCCCGGCATGCGGCAGGCGGCCCGGGGCAGCCTCGCCGTCCTCCGCGGCGAGAACGACGCCACCTGACCCGCCGGTCCCCCGAGGCGGCGTCCTGCCGGACGAACGCAATGCCGGCGTCACCACGGCACCGCGGAGGCGTTCGCGCAGCTCGGAGGTGGTGCGGACGCGGCCGTCGGACATGGTGTGCACGATGCCGGCGCCTCGTCGCGGGTTCCGTCGGGACCGTCGCCGGAGGCGGGCGGCTGTGGCGGCTGTGGCGGCCCGGGCGGTATGTGGCGGCTGTGGCGCTGGGGCGGACTGGGGCGCTGGGGCGGCTGCGGCGGTTCTGTCGGAGGCGGCGGATAGGGTCGGCGGCATGCAGACACTCCGAGCCCGGCCCCGCCCCGGGCCCGACGGGTCGCGTCCCGATCCCCAACCCGCGCCCGGGTCGCGTCTCGAGCCCCAACCCGGGCCCGGGGGGTCACGTCTCCGGCCCCGCGCCGGGCTCCACCGGCTCAGGGGCCGGCGACGCGCGGGCGGGGATCGTGGCTGACGCCCGGCGCGGGCGCGTCGCGCCGCTCACCGAGAGCGTCATCCGCTCCGCCGACTGGGACGGGCGGGACCTGTCCGGCGAGAGCCACCACCGGGTCTCGCTGGTCGACGTGGACATGACCGAGGCGTCCGGGCGGGGGGCCGAGTTCGTCGAGTGCCACTTCCGCGACGTCCGGTTCAACGCGTCCGTCCACGAGGACGCCGCGTTCGTCAACTGCGCCTTCACCCGGTGCACGTTCTTCGACGCCGCCTTCACCGGCTGCAAGCTTGTGGGCAGCGTGTTCGACGACTGCACGTTCGACCTGCTCAAGGTCGAGGGCGGCGACTGGTCGTTCACCGCGCTCCCGGCGGCCGACCTGCGCCGCGCGACGTTCAGCGGCGTCCGGATGCGCGAGGCCGACCTCTCCGGGGCGCGGTGCGCCGGCGCCGTGCTCCGCCGGGTCGACCTGTCCGGCGCCCGGCTGGAGAAGGCCGACCTGTCCCGCTGCGACCTGCGCGGCAGCGACCTGTCCTCGCTCGACCCGTACACGGCCGTGCTGACGGGCGCGGTCATCGACCCCTACCAGGCGATCACCGTCGCCGCCGCTCTGGGCCTGGACGTCCGGGACGGGTAGCCCCGGCCCTCGTCGTGCGGTGGCGGAGGCGGGACAATGGCGGAGTCGGACCGCCCCCAGCAGAGGAATCCCTCATGCCAGCGCAACCGCAGCCGCTCCGTCCACGGGCGATCCGGCTGCTGATCGTCGAAGACCACGGCATGGTGGCCGAGGCCATCGCGCTGGCGCTCGGAAGCGCCGAAGGCGTCGAGGTGGTGGGCTCCGCGCAGTCGATCGCGGAGGCGGTGGAGGAGGCCGGCCGCGTGCGTCCCGACGTCGTGATCCTCGACCGCCGGCTTCCGGACGGCGACGGGATCGCGGCGATCGAACCCCTGACGACCGCCGCTCCCGGCGCCCGGGTCCTCATGCTCACGGGCGAGGCCACGGTGTCGGTGGCCGCCCGGGTGGCGGAGGCGGGCGGAGCCGGGCTGATGCTCAAGTCCGCCCCGTTGCGGGAGCTGGAGTCGGGGGTGCGCGCGGTCGCCGCCGGTTCCGTGGTGTTCTCCCCCGACCTGCTGGCGGGGGTGCTCGACCGGCTGACCGGACGCGTCCAGCGATCGGGCGCCCGTCTCACCGAGCGGGAGCGGGAGACGCTGTTCCTGCTCGGCGAGGGCGCGAGCACCGACCAGATCAGCGACCGGCTGGGCGTCGCCCGCAACACCGCGCGCAACCATGTGCAGCGGGTGCTGGAGAAGCTCGGCGCGCGGTCGAAGCTGGAGGCGGTCGTGATCGCCCGCCGCGAGGGCATCATCGACTGATGCAGACGCACCAGAAAGCAGTCTGCACACGCACCTGACGACGGGGCCCGCATGCGTCTCGCGCCCGCCCCGTCCGTCGCGGAGAGTGGACGGATGGGCATCGGGCCTCGGTCGTACCGGATCGAGCATCAGCTACCGGAGCGACTGGACAGCATCCGCATGTCCAGGGAGATGACCTGGCGCGCCCTCACCACCTGCGGCTACCGCGGACACCGCGAGGATGTGATCTTCGTCGTCTCCGAGCTGGTCACGAACGCGCTGCGGCACGGAAGCGGCGCGCCGACCCTGTGCCTGACCGGCGGCTCCTCGTTGGTGCGCGTGGAGGTCGGCGACGCCGGCGCCGAGTTGCCGCCGCTGGGAATGGAGCCCGGCCCGGGCGGGCGCGGCCTCGACGTCGTCCGGAGGCTCTGCTCCGGCTGGGGGGTGTCCCCCCTGCAGCGGGGGAAGGTCGTGTGGTGCGAGCTCGAGGCCTACCTCACCGTGGTCGTCGGCGGCCACGACCCCGCCATCGCCTGACCGCCGGCATGCCACGCCCCGCCGTCCGGCCCGGCCATTTCACTCCGCGCCGCCGCATCTCGGAGCCGGGCTCCGCCACTCCGCGCCGCCGCATCTCGGAGCCGGGCTCCGCGACTCCGCCCGGCCGCGCCACGGTGACCGAAGGCAGCGCTCCGCCCCGCCTCGGCGCTCGAATCGGCCCCGCCACTGGGCCGAGCCCCGCCGCCTCGGCCGGGTTCGCCGTCTCCCGCGGGCTCCGGCACGTGGACGCGTGGCCGTACGTGCGAAGCTGTGGTATGCCCGATCCCCTGTCAGCCGGCCAGGAACCTCCCGCCTACGCGTCCGACGATCCCCGGGATCTGCGGCTGCTGGTCGACCAGGTCGTCGATTACGCGATCTTCATGGTCGACCCGACGGGCCGGGTCGTGAGCTGGAACGCGGGCGCCGAGCGGATCAAGGGGTACGCCGCCGAGGAGATCATCGGGCGCCACTTCTCCGCCTTCTACCTCCCGGAGGACAGGGCCGCGGGCAGGCCGGACCGCGAACTGGAGATCGCCGTCGCGCAGGGACGGGTCGAGGACGAGGGCTGGCGGGTCCGCAAGGACGGCACCCGCTTCTGGGCCAACTCCGTCATCACCGCCCTGTTCGACGAGGACGGCACCCTGCGCGGCTTCGGCGAGGTCGTCCGCGACGCCACCGAGCGCCGCATGGCCGAGCAGGCGCTGCGCGAGAGCGAGGAGAGATTCCGCCTGCTGGTGCACGGCGTCCTCGACTACGCGATCTTCATGCTCGACCCGACGGGCCGCGTCGTGAGCTGGAACGCGGGCGCCGAGCGCATCAAGGGGTACGCCGCCGACGAGATCATCGGGCGCCACTTCTCCGTCTTCTACCCGCCGGAGGACAAGGCCGCGGGCAAGCCCAACCGCGAGCTGCGGACCGCCGCCGCCGAGGGACGGCTGGAGGACGAGGGCTGGCGGGTCCGCAAGGACGGCACCCGCTTCTGGGCCAACGTCGTCATCACCGCCCTGTTCGACGAGGACGGCACCCTGCGCGGCTTCGGCAAGGTCACCCGGGACATGACCGAGCGCCGCACGGTCGAGCGCGCCCTCGACGAGCGCGGCAGGCTGGTGGCCCACCTGGTCAGGGCGCAGGAGCTGGAGCGCCGCCGCATCGCCTGGGACGTGCACGACGACACCATCCAGTCCATGGTCGCCGTCGGCATGCGCCTGCAGTTGCTGGCCTCCCGGCTGCCCGCGGAGCACGCGGCGCCCGTCACCCGCCTCGACGAGGCCGTCGCCGCCGCCATCGCCCGGCTACGCGACCTGACCTTCCGCCTGCGTCCGCCGGGCATCGACCAGAACGGCCTGGTGGAGGGCCTGACCAGCTACCTGGACGAGATCATCCCGGGGACGGGCCTCGCGTACACGCTGCAGCACCACCTGGACCGGGAGCCGCCCCGTGAGACTGGGATCACCGTCTTCCGGATCTGCCAGGAGGCGCTGGCCAACGTCCAGAAGCACGCCCAGGCCCAGACTGTGGCCGTGTCGCTGACGTCGGTCGACCACGGCGTGCTCGTCCGGGTGTCGGACGACGGGATCGGGATCGGCGAGGCCGCCGACGGGGTGACCAGGCCCGGCCACTTCGGCCTCATCGAGATGCGCGAGCGGGCGGAGACGGCCGGCGGCTGGTGGGGCGTGCGGCGCAGGCCCGGCGGCGGCACCAGCGTCGAGTTCTGGCTGCCCGCGCTCAGGTACGGCGAGGAGGACCCGCTGCCGTGACCGCCGCGGCCGGCCCACTGACCGTCCTGATCGGCGACGACGAGCCGATCATCCGCGAGGTTCTCCGCGAGGTGCTGGAGGCCGAGCCCGACCTGTCCGTGGTGGCGGAGGCGGCCGACGCCGACGAGGCCATCGCCCTCGCCGTGCTGCACGCGCCGGCCGTCGCCATCCTCGACGTGCGGATGCCCGGAGGCGGCGGCGCGCGGGCGGCCCGCGAGATCCGGCGGCGCTGCCCCGGCACCAGGATCATGGCGTTCTCCGCCCACGCCGACGCCCGGTCGATGAGCGAGATGCGCGACGCGGGCGTGAGCGCCTACCTGCTCAAGGGGCTGCCCAACGCCGCTCTCGTCGCCGCCGTCCGCCACCTCGCCGCCCCCTGATCGCACGGCCGGTCAGGCCCGGGACGGCTCCTCCAGCGGGTAGTCGGCGGACCTGCTGAGCCAGGCCCACCGCTCGGCCTCCTCCGCCCGGGACGCCGACGAGCGGGCCGCGGCCTCCACGGCGTCGCTGCCGAGCAGCAGGCGCAGCGGCGCGTCCTCCATGCCGACCACCTGAGTGATGATCCGCGCGGCGCGGGCCGGGTCTCCGGGCTGGCGGCCGTCGGAGGCGTCCCGGTAGCGGTTCATGGCGCCGACCGTCTCCTCGTAGTCCGGGCCCACGGCCGGCCTCCGCATCGACGACCCCTGCCAGTCGGTGCGGAACGCCCCCGGCTCGACGATCAGGACCCGGATGCCGAGCGGGCGCACCTCGTTGGCGAGCACCTCGGAGAAGCCCTCCACGGCGAACTTCGCGGCCTGGTAGGCGCCCATCCCCGGCGTGCCGCCCACGCGGCCGCCGACGGAGGAGACCTGCACGAACGTGCCGGAACGCCGCTCGCGCAGCACCGGAAGCGCGGCCTTCGTCACGTTCACCAGCCCGAAGAAGTCCGTCTCGAACTGCGCGCGCAGGTCCTCCTCCGAGGTCTCCTCGATGGGCGCGGAGTCGGCGTAGCCGGCGTTGTTCACGACCACGTCGAGCCCGCCGAACTCCTCGACCGCGGTCGCGACGGCCGCCCGCGCGGCGGCGGCGTCGGTCACGTCGAGGGCGACGGTCCTCACCCGGTCGCCGTACGCCCGTACGAGATCGTCGAGCCGCTCCGGACGGCGGGCCGTCGCCACCAGCCGGTCGCCCTGCTCCAGGACCGCCTTCGCCAGCTCGTGCCCGAGCCCCCGGGAAGTGCCGGTGATCAGCCAGGTCGTCGCCATGTCCACCTCCTAAATAACTGGTTGTTTAGCTAGCACGCTAGCCCACGAGGCGGACGACAAGCAAATGAACAGTTAGTTGGTTATGCTGATCCCATGCCGGACGACGAACGCGGGAGGACCCGCGATCCCGACGCGACCAGGGCGCGCCTGCTCCAGGCGGCGACCGACGAGTTCGCGGCCCACGGAATCGCGGGGGCCAGGGTCGACCGCATCGGCGCGGCGGCGAAGGCGAACAAGGCGCTGATCTACACGTACTTCGGCAACAAGGACGGGCTGTTCGACGCGGTGATGGACGCCCACGTCACCCGCCTGCTCGACGAGGTGCCGTTCACGCCGGACGACCTGCCGGGCTACGCGGGACGGCTGTTCGACTACCTCCTCGGCCACCCGCACCAGCTCAGGCTGGCCACCTGGCACCGCCTGGAGCGCGCGGGCACCGGCCGCGCGCCGGAGGGCCTGAGCGACTCGATGCGGCGCAAGACCGAGGCCCTCGCCCGGGCCGCGCGGCCGCGGTCCAGACCGGCGCAATGGGACTTCACCCTCGAGGACCTGCTGGTCTTCGTCCTCGCCCTCGCGAGCGCGTGGACGCCCGCCAGCCCCCACGTCCCGCCCGGCTTCCGCGCGGACGAGGCGGCCGGGCACCGCAGGGCCGTCGTCGAGGCCGTGCGGCGGCTCGTGGGGGCCTGACCGCGACCGGGACCACGACCGGACCGGGGGTCGGGAGACGCGGTCAGAGGCGTTCGAGGATCGTCACGTTGGCCTGGCCGCCGCCCTCGCACATCGTCTGCAGGCCGTAGCGGCCGCCGGTGCGCTCCAGCTCGTGGAGCATGGTGGTCATCAGGCGGGCCCCGGTCGCGCCGAGGGGGTGGCCGAGCGCGATCGCCCCGCCGTTGGGGTTGACCCGCGCCGGGTCGACGTCGAACTCCTTCAGCCAGGCCAGCACCACGGAGGCGAACGCCTCGTTGATCTCCACGTGGTCGAGGTCCCCGATCGTCATGCCCGCCTTCCTCAGCGCGTACGCGGTCGCGGGGATGGGGGCCGACAGCATGCGGACGGGGTCCTCCCCCCGGGCGGACAGGTGGTGGATCCGGGCGCGGGGCGTCAGCCCGTGGGTCCGCAGCGCCCGTCCGGAGCACACCAGCAGGGCCGCCGCGCCGTCGGAGATCTGCGAGGAGACCGCGGCCGTGAGGCGGCCGCCCTCGACGAGCGGCCGCAACGCCGCCATCTTCTCCGGCGAGGTGTCGGGTCGCGGCCCCTCGTCGGCCGTCACGCCCTCCAGCGGCGCGATCTCCCGGGCGAAGCGCCCCTCGCCGGCCGCCCGGAGGGCTCGCACGTGCGAGGCGTAGGCGAACTCCTCCATCGCGGCCCGGGAGATCCCCCACCGATCGGCGATCATCTCGGCCCCCCGGAACTGGGACACCTCCTGCCCGCCGTATCGCGCCCGCCACCCGCGCGAGCCCGCGAAGGGACCCTCGGTGAGCCCGAGGGACTCGGCCGCGCCGAGCGAGGCGTACGCGATGGGGATCTGCGACATGTTCTGCACGCCGCCCGCCACCACGAGGTCGGCGGTGCCCGACATGACGGCCTGCGCCGCGAAGTGGACGGCCTGCTGCGACGACCCGCACTGCCGGTCGACCGTGACGCCGGGCACCTCCTCGGGCAGCCCGGCCGCGAGCCAGCAGGTGCGGGCGACGTCCCCGGCCTGGGGCCCGACGGCGTCGACGCAGCCGAAGATCACGTCGTCCACGGCCGCCGGGTCGATCCCCGTGCGCTCCACGAGCGCGGCCAGCACGTGGGCGCCGAGGTCGGCGGGGTGGACCCGGGACAGCCCGCCGCCGCGCCTGCCCACGGGCGTGCGCACGGCGCCGGCGATGTAGGCCTCGGGCGTCGCGGCCATCGGACCTCCTCAGTCCTTCAGGATCCCCTCCAGGACCATCGCGACGTACTGCCGGGCGATCTCGCCGGCGGGCAGGCGCCCGTCGCTGCGGTACCAGCTCGCGGCCACCCAGACGGTGTCGCGGACGAACCGGTAGAGCAGCCCGGTGTCGAGGTCGGCGCGGAAGACGCCGTCCATCACGCCCCGGTCGAGCACCGACAGCCACATCTCGCGGAACCGGCGCTGCGACTCGGCGAGGTAGGCGAAGCGCGGGCTCTCGCCCAGCAGCTTCGACTCGTTCTGGTAGATGACGACGGCCTCGCGGTAGCGGTCGATGCACCGGAACGACTCGGCGACCAGGGCCTGGAAGGTCTCCCGGGCGCTCAGGTCGGACGCGAGGACGCGGTCGTAGGCCGCCCACATGTCGGTGAGGAACGTCGACAGGATCTCGTCGACCATCGACTCCTTCGAGTCGAAGTGGTAGTAGAGGCTGCCGCCGAGCATGCCGGCGGCGTCGGCCACCTCCCGGACCGTGGTGGCGGCGTACCCCCGGGACGCGAACACCTTCGCGGCGGCGCCGAGCACCTCCGCCCTCCGTTCGGCGCGGGCGGCGGCGGCGCTCTCCGAGTCGCGGCGTCGTGGGCTCATGGACGGGCGGACCTTTCAGGGATGCTGGCCGGAGACCGAGACGGTCTCCCCGGTCATGTACGAGGAGTAGTCGCTGGCGAGGAACACGACGACGTTGGCGACCTCCCACGGCTCGGCGGCCCGCCCGAACGCCTCCCGGGCGGTGAGCTCGGCCAGCGTCCCGGCCGAGGTCGCCTTCACCAGGTGGGGGTGCATGGCCAGCGAGGGCGCGACCGCGTTGACCCGCACGCCGTACGGCGCGGCCTCGAGGGCGGCGCACCGGGTCAGCGCCATGACGCCGGCCTTGGCCGCCGCGTAGTGCGCCTGGCCCTCCTGGGCCCGCCACCCGAGCACCGACGCGTTGTTGACGACGACCCCGCGCCCGCGGGGCTGCATGCGCGCGAGCGCGGCCCGTGTGCAGCGCATGGTGCCGTTGAGGGTCACGTCCAGCACGCGGCTCCACTGCTCGTCGGTCATGTCGACGAGGTTCACCGTACCGCCGAGGCCGGCGTTGTTGACCGCCACGTCGACCGGGCCGAAGCGGTCCTCGGCCGCCGCGAACATCCCCTGGACCTGGTCCTCGCGGGTCACGTCGCACGGGGCCGCGGCGACCGGCCCGGGGCCGAACTCCTTCTCCAGCGCGGCGAGCGCCTCGGCCAGCCGCCGTTCGTGGGCGTCGCTGATCAGCACCCGCGCGCCCTCCTCCAGCAGGCGGCGGGCGCAGGCGCCGCCGATGCCGGTGCCCGCGGCGGCGGTGACCACGGCCACCCGGCCGCGGAGCAGGCCGTGCCCCGGGACGTAGGACGGGCGCATGACCCGGCTCCTCCAAACCGGCCGCGCGGCGGCCCTCCTCGACGGACCCTCGATGAGTTACTCTACCAAACGATTGTTAGAAACAACGAGAGGGTCGCCATGTCCGTCGTGCGGTACGCGCGGCGCGGGCCGGTGGCGGTCGTGACCATGGACCGCCCCGAGTACCGCAACGCGCAGAACTCGGCCATGACGTACGCGCTGGACGAGGCCTTCTACCGGGCCGCGGCCGACGACGACGTACGGGTGGTCGTGCTGGCCGGGGAGGGCCCGCACTTCTCGGCGGGGCACGACATCGGCACGCCCGGCCGCGACGCCGGCGTCACGTTCGAGCGCAGGGCCGGGCTGTGGTGGGACCACGTCGGCAAGCAGGGCGCGGAGAGCAGGCTCGCCCGGGAGTCCGAGGTGTACCTCGGGATGTGCCGCCGGTGGCGGGAGCTGCCCAAGCCGATGATCGCGATGGTGCAGGGCGCCTGCGTCGCGGGAGGGCTGATGCTCGCCTGGGTGTGCGACCTGATCGTGGCCTCGGAGGACGCGTTCTTCGCCGACCCGGTGGTGCGGATGGGCATTCCCGGCGTCGAGTACTTCGCGCACCCGTGGGTCATGCCGCCCCGGGTGGCCAAGGAGTTGCTGTTCACCGGCGACCGGATGCCGGCCCGGCGGGCGTACGAGGTGGGGATGGTCAACCGGGTCGTGCCGCGGGCCGACCTGGAGGCGGAGACGCTGGCGCTGGCCGGGCGGATCGCCGCCATGCCGCGCCTCGGCCTCGCGCTGGCCAAGAAGGCCGTCAACCAGGCCGAGGACCTCCAGGGCATGCACGCCGGCATGGACTCGGCCTTCGGGCTGCACCACCTCGCGCACGCGCACAACGCGGAGACGGGCGCCGACCCGCTGGGCGGCATGGACGCCCGGAGCATGCGGGCGGCGGCCGATGGATCTTGACCTGTCGGAGGCCGAGCCGTTCCGGGCGGAGGTGCGCGCGTGGCTGCGGGAGCACGTGCCGGCCGTCCCGCCGCCCTCCCTGGAGACCGCCGAGGGCTTCGCCGCGCACCGCGCCTGGGAGCGCACCCTGCACGACGCGGGCCTGTCGGTGGTCTCCTGGCCCGCGCGGTACGGCGGCCGGGACGCCACCCCGCTGGAGTGGCTGGTCTTCGAGGAGGAGTACTGGGCGGCCGGCGCACCGGGCAGGGTGAGCCAGAACGGCGTCAACCTGCTCGCGCCCACGTTGTTCCGGCACGGGACGCCCGAACAGCTCGACCGCGTGCTGCCGGCCATGGCCTCGGGCGAGGTCGTGTGGGCCCAGGCGTGGTCGGAGCCCGGGGCGGGCAGCGACCTGGCCGCCGTACGGGCCACCGCCACGCGCTGCGACGGCGGCTGGCTGCTCGACGGCCAGAAGACGTGGAGCTCCCGTGCGGCGTTCGCCGACCGGGGCTTCGGCCTGTTCCGGTCCGATCCCGCGGCCGGGCGGCACCGCGGGCTGACGTACGCGATGTTCTCCCTGGACGCCGAGGGCGTCACCCGCCGCCCGATCGGCCGCCTCGACGGCAGGCCGGCCTTCGCCGAGCTGTTCCTCGACCGGGTCTTCGTGCCCGATCGCGACGTCGTCGGCGCGCCCGGCGACGGGTGGCGGGTCGCCATGAGCACGGCGGGCAGCGAGCGGGGGCTGGCCCTGCGCAGCCCCGGGCGGTTCACGGCGGCCGCCGACCGGCTGGTGTCCCTGTGGCGCGAGCGCGGCGACCCGTCCGACACCGCGACGGCGGACCGGGTCGCGGACGCCTGGATCCGGGCCCGCGCGTATCGGCTCAAGGGGTACGAGACGGTCTCCCGGGCCGAGGATCCCGGGGCCGCCGCGAGCATCAACAAGATCTTCTGGTCGGAGCTGGACCTCGCGCTGCACGAGACCGCGCTCGACCTCCTCGGCCCCGGCGGCGAACTCGCCGGCCCGTGGCTGGAGGGGTACGTCTTCGCCCTCGCCGGGCCCGTCTACGCCGGGACCAACGAGATCCAGCGCACGATCGTCGCCGAACGCGTCCTCGGCCTTCCGCGCGCCGCCGACGCGGGCGGGGGCGGGGGCGGGAGGCAGGGGTGAGGCGCGGGAACCCCGTGAAGCTCCGCGCGCCGGGTGGTGCCGGAAGGAGGGCCGAGGTGAGGCGCGGATGAGGTTCGTCCTGGACGCCGAGCAGCGGATGTTCGGGGAGACGGTGGACGCGGTGCTCTCCCGGTCCGGCCGTCCCGGGACGATCCGCGCTTGGGCGGCCGGGACCACCGCGCCCGGGCTCGCGCTGTGGCGCGCCCTCGCCGAGGCCGGTGTCCCCGCGCTGGCCGTCCCCCCGCGGCACGGCGGCGCCGGGCCGCTCCCGGTCGAGCTGGTCACGGCCTTCCACGAGCTCGGCCGGCACGCCGCGCCCGGGCCGTACGTGGAGACGGTCGCCGCGGCCGTCCTCCTCGACGCCCTCGGTGACGCCGGGCCGGCCGCCCAGTGGCTGCCCCGTGTGGCGGACGGCACGGCCGTCGTCACGCTCGCGCTCGCCCCCGCCGTCCCGTACGCCCTGGACGCGGACACGGCCGACCTCACGCTCGCGGTCGACGGCGACCGGCTGTGCCGGGGTGAGCCGGGAGCGCCGCTCGCGTCGCTGGACCCCGCGCGGCGCCTGTTCCCCGTCGCCGCCGGGACCGTGCTCGCGAGCGGACCCGCCGTCCGAGCCGCGGCCGCCCGCGCGTACGACCTGGGTGCGCTGGCCTGCGCCGCCCAGCTCGCCGGGCTGGGTCACCGGCTGCTGGAGGCCACGGTCGCCCACGCGCGGTCGCGCCGGCAGTTCGGGCGGCCCATCGGCGAGTTCCAGGCGGTCAAGCACCGGCTGGCGGACGTCCTCGTCGGCCTGGAGTACGCCCGGCCGCTGGTGCACGGCGCCGCCCTCACGTACGGCGCGGCGAGCTTCCCGAGGGACGTCTCCGCGGCGAAGGCCGCCGCCTCGGACGCGGCGTACGCGGCGGCCCGTGCGGCGCTGCAGATACACGGGGCGATGGGCTACACCGACGAGTACGACCTGAGCCTGTGGATCCGCAAGGCCACGGCCCTGCGGCAGGCCTGGGGCGGGCCCGCCGGGCACCGGGCCCGGGTGCTGGCCGCATTATCGTCAACTTCTGGTTGACGATCCCTTCGTCGTCAACCTATGGTTGACGCATGTCGAACCCACAACCCATGGACGTCCCGGTCCGCCTGGACGACCTGATCCAGGCCATCAAGAAGGTCCACACGGACGCGCTCGACCAGCTCACGGACGCGGTCATGGCGGCCGAGCACCTCGGCGAGGTCGCCGACCACCTCATCGGGCACTTCGTGGACCAGGCGCGCCGCTCCGGCGCGTCCTGGACCGACATCGGCAGGAGCATGGGCGTCAGCAAGCAGGCGGCCCAGAAGCGCTTCGTGCCGAAGGGCTCCGCCGAGCCTCTGACGTTCGACCCGGGCCAGGGCTTCACCCGGTACACCCAGCGGGCCCGCAACGTCGTGATGGCGGCCCAGACGGAGGCCCGCGCCGCCGGCAACGCCGAGATCCGGCCCGAGCACATCGTCCTCGGGCTGCTCAGCGAGCCCGAGGCCCTCGCCGCCGCCGCGATCACCGCCCAGGGCGTGACGCTGGAGGACGTACGGCGGGCCGCGGCCGCCGCGCTGCCGGAGCCGGCCGGCGAGGTGCCCGAGCTCGTCCCGTACGACGGCCAGGCGCGCAAGCTGCTGGAGCTGACGTTCCGGGAGGCCCTGCGCCTCGGGCACAACTACATCGGGACCGAGCACATCCTGCTCGCCCTGCTGGAGCAGGAGGACGGTGCCGGCGTGCTGTCCGGCCTCGGCGTCCGGAAGGGGCCCGCGGAGGCCGCCATCGCCGAGGCCCTGGCCGCCGTCGTCGCCGCGGCCGGCCGGAAGCAGGAGTAGCGGCCGCGGCAGCCGCGCTCAGTCCGCGGACCGGGCGCCGTCGTCGCAGCAAGCGGCCGCAGGGACCACGCTCAGTCCGCGGAATGAGCGCCGTCGCCGTCGAGGCGGGCCGACAGGCGGCGCAGGACGGCGGCGGCGTCGCCGACGACGCGGTCGATGAGCTCCTCGCAGGTGGGCAGGTCGCCGAGGAGGGCGACCACCTGCCCCGCCGCCATCACGCCGAGGTCGGGGCGGCCGTCCACCATGGCCGACCTGAGCAGCATCGGGGTGTTGGCCGCCATCAGGACCTCGGCCCAGCCGAGCCGCCGGGCGCGCCGCATGGCCCGCCCGTCCCTGACGAGGGCGGGCCACGACATCCCGGAGACCCCGCGGAAGCGGTGCGCGTTGCGGAGCGCCCTGGCCAGCCCGGCGAGCCGGCCCGAGCGCTCCAGCGCGTCCACCAGCGGCGTGCGCAGGACCCGGTGCGGCGTCCCGTCCACCCGCCGGGTGACCACGGTCTCCGATGCGTCGAGATAGACGGCCTTCACCGCGTCGGGGACCGGGCTGTCGGCGGTCAGCAGGAAGCGGGTGCCCATGGCGACGCCGGCCGCGCCGTACGACAGGGCGGCGGCGAGCCCCCGCCCGTCGAAGAAGCCGCCGGCGGCGATGACCGGGACCCCGACGGCGTCCACCACCTGGGGCAGCAGCAGCGTGGTGGCGAGGGGCCCGGTGTGGCCGCCGCCCTCGCCGCCCTGGACCATGACGGCGTCGGCGCCCCACGCGGCGACCTTCTCCGCGTGCCGCCGCGCCCCCACGGTGGGGATCACGACCACGCCGGCCTCCTTCAGCCGGTCGATCAGGTCGCGGCGCGGGGCCAGGGCGAACGAGGCGACCTTCACCCCCTCGCGGATGAGCAGGCCGGCCCGGGCGTCGGCGTCCGCCGCGTCGGCCCGCAGGTTCACCCCGAACGGCGCGGAGGTGCGCCGCCGCACCTCGGCGACGGCCGCGGCGAGCCCGTCGAGGGACAGGGTGGCCGACGCGAGGATGCCGAGGCCGCCCGCCTCGGCCACGGCCGACACCAGCCGCGGCCCGGCCACCCATCCCATCCCGGTCTGCACGACGGGATGGCGCACCCCGGCGAGCCGGGTCAGCGGCGTGCGGAACACCTGGTCGATCACGGCCCGTGGACCTCGCGGTCGCGCAGGGCGCCCGGGTCGAGGACGTCGCGGATCAGGCGGAGCTCCTCCGCCGTCGGGAGCCGGGTGACCGCCACGTCTCCGCCTGCCGCGAGCGGGAACCCCGTCGCCGCGACCACCCGGTCCGGCTCCACGCCCGGATGGACCGAGACCAGCCGCATCGCCCCGTCCGGGCCGCCGAAGTCGAGCACCGCGAGGTCGGTCACCACGCGGCGCAGCTCGTGGAAGCGGCCGGACGGCCCCAGCGCCGCCGCCCGGTCGCCGCCGACTCCCGAGACGACGTCCACCTCCGGCACGAAGACGCGGGGCGAGTGCCGGGGGATCCAGTAGCTGGTCGGCCCGCAGACCGTGTTGCCCGGGGCTCCGCGCATGCCGAGGAGCTGGGCGGCGGGCCTGGCCGGGTCGCCGATGGCGGAGATGTTGGTGCCGCCGTACCGGTCGATCTGCGAGGCGCCCATCATCACGTGCCGGCGGCCGTTCAGCACCAGCCACAGATGGTCGCGGAACGGCAGCCAGCCCTCGACGTCCCCGGCGGGCGCGCCCAGGGGGACGGCCTCCGCCGTGAGCAGCGCGCCGCCGTCGGTGGTGAGCAGCCCGGGCTCGAACGTCAGCCGGGCGAGGCGCGCGCCGAGGACCGAGCAGGTGCCCATGGCCGCGGCAACGATCTCGCCGTCCCCCCGCCACGCCTCGGCGCAGGCCACCACGCACACCTCGGCCCGCGTGGCCTCCCCCGCCGTCACGCTCCCTCCTCGTGCCAGCGGCGCACCTCGCGCTGGTAGGCGGCCTCGTCCCCCGACAGGAAGCGCTCGGCGAAGCCCGCCCAGGCCCGCCCGTCCGCCGCGCACGACGTGTAGTGCCGCTGGAACGCCTCGTCCCGCGCCCGGTCCGGGCCGCAGTCGGTGAAGTGGCCGCCGTTCGGGGTCTCGACCACGCCGGTCACGTGCATGCGGCTGACCAGGAGCGTCTGTGGCGGGCCCGGCAGCGCGCCCGGCGCGACCACCTGCTCGGCCGACACGTACGCCCGGGCGGCCGCCTTGACGAACAGGTCGTCGAGGTACGGATCCGGGCCCAGGTACTGCCCGTTCCCCCGGGTGTCGGCCCGGTCGAGGTGCACCAGCGCCACGTCGAGCGTCAGCGCGGGCACGGCGACCAGGTCCTCCCCCTCGCCGTACGGGGAGCGGACGGTGGCGAGGCCGGAACCGGCCCGCAGGACGTCGGAGCCGAGCCCGGCCCGCGTGGGCAGGAACGGCAGCCGGTGGGCCGCCGCGAGCAGCCCGAACATGAACATGCCCTCGTCGTACTCGGTGAGCTCCACGGCCCCCCGCTGCCGGGCGGCCCGGAAATGCGGCTCCAGGGGGATCGAGTCGAGCGTCACGAACGGGGCGACCACCCGGCGGACGGCGCCCGCGGCGCACAGCAGGCCCACGTCCGGCCCGCCGCACGAGACGACCGTGAGGTCCCGCAGGCCCGACCGGCAGAGCGCGCGGACCAGCGCCATCGGCTTGCGCCGGGAGCCCCAGCCGCCGACGCCGACCGTCATGCCGTCCTCCAGTGAGGAGACGACCTCCTCCACGCTCGTCACCTTGTCCATCGGGCGGCTACCCCTCCCCCGCCGCGAACGCGTCGCGCAGGCGTCCGCCCGCGCCCATGAGGGTGAGCTCGTAGGTGAGGCCCTGCTCGAAGCGGTAGCTGCGGTGCACGTCGACCGGGTCGATGCCGTTCAGCGCCTCCTTGGCCCTGCGCACGACGTACGGGTCCTTGGCGGCGACGGCCTCCGCGACCGCGAGCGCGGCCTCCCGCAACCGATCGGGCGGGACGACCTCCAGCACCGACCCGTGGGCCTGGAGCTCGGCCGCGGTCACGGTGCGGCACGTGTACACCATCGCGCGGGCGAGGTGCCCGGGGACGAGCCGGGCCAGGTGGGTGGCCGCGCCCAGCGCCCCGCGGTCGACCTCGGGCAGCCCGAAGTAGGCGTCGTCGGCGGCCACCACGATGTCGGCGTTGCCGGCCAGCCCGACCCCGCCGCCCAGGCAGAAGCCGTGCACCGCCGCGATCACCGGCACCTCGCACTCGTAGACGGCCCCGAACGCGGCGTGGCAGCCGCGGTTGGCGCCCACCAGCGCCTCGAAGCCGGCGTCGTCGCGGATCTCCTTGATGTCCACGCCCGCGTTGAAGCCCCGTCCCTCGGCGCGCAGCACGACGGCCCGGGTCGCCGGGTCTCTCCCCGCCTCGCGCACGGCCCCCGCCAGCTCGAACCAGTCCCGTACGGCGAGGGCGTTGACCGGGGGCACGTCCACGACGACCTCGACGACACCCCCGGAGTGGACGACGGCGGAGATTCCCATGGGCCACCTTTCCACCAAACGCTTGTTAGAAAACACGCTAACAGAAGGCCCCCGCGAAGGCCCGGGCCATCCCGGCGCGACCACGGGTCCGCGGCGCGGCCGGGGGGCGGCGGCGCGGCCGGGGGGCGGCG
>NZ_KI866522.1:1291721-1351429 GCF_000511135.2 Microbispora sp. ATCC PTA-5024
CGGCGGGCGGTCAGGGGAGACGGGACCGGACGACCTTGCCGGCCGCGTTGCGGGGCAGGTCGGCGACGAAGACGACCTCGCGGGGCACCTTGAAGCCGGCGAGCCTGCTCCGGCAGTGCGCGATGAGGTCCTCGGGCGTCGCCGCGGCGCCGGGGCGGGCCCGCACGTAGGCCCGTCCCACCTCGCCGAGCCGCCGGTCGGGGATCCCCACCACGACGGCCTCGGCGACCGCCTCGTGCCCGGCGAGCACGTGCTCCACCTCCGCCGGGTACACGTTGAACCCGCCGACGGTGAACATGTCGGTGGACCTGCCGGTCACGGTGAGGTGGCCGCGCGCGTCGAGGCGGCCGCGGTCGCCGGTGGCGAGCCAGCCGTCCCGCACGGCCGCGGCCGTCGCCTCCTCATCGCCGAGATAGCCCTTCATGACGTTGTGGCCGCGGACGAGGATCTCTCCGTCCTCCCCCGGCGGGACCGGCTCGCCACGGCCGTCGACCACGGCGACCTCCACGCCGTCGATCGGGCGTCCTGAGGTGGCGGCCACGGTCGCGTCGTCGTCCCCCACCGAGCAGGACGTGACCGTCCCGCAGGCCTCCGTCAGCCCGTACGCCGTGACGACCTGCGGGAACAGCTCAAACCGCAGGCGCCGGACGAGCTCGATCGGCACGACGGCGGCGCCGGTCACCGCGAGCCGCAGCGAGGACAGGTCGTGACGGTCGCGGCCGGGCGCGTCGAGCAGGGAGACGTAGACCGTGGGCGGCCCGGGCAGGACGGTGATCCTCTCGGCCTCGACGAGCCGCATCGTCTCACCCGCGTCGAACACCTTCTGCAGGACCATCGTGGCCCCGCGCAGCAGGCAGGCGAGGATGCCCGCCTTGTAGCCGAAGCAGTGGAAGAACGGGTTGACCACGAGGTAGCGGTCGCCGCGGCGCAGGCCGGTCCGGTCGCACCACGCCTCGTAGGTCCGCACGTCCTGCGCGTGGGTGCACATCACCCCCTTCGACCTGCCGGTCGTGCCCGAGGTGAACAGCACGTCGGCCACGTCGTCCCCGGTCACCGAGCTCCATCGGGAGCGCGCCTCGTCCTCCGGCACGGCGTGCACGCCCTCCAGGAACCGGGTCCAGCCGATCACCCCCGGGCCCTCCGCCTCGTCGTACGTGATGACCGTCCGGAGGGCCGGCAGTCCCGGCACCCCGGGCGCCTGGGCGGACTCCTCCCCGGTCCCGGCGCCGAGCATCGCCAGGTAGCCGTTGCCGAGGAAGCCGTCCTCGACGAACAGCACGCCCGCCCCGCTCCGGGCGAGGGGCCACCGGGCCTCGTCCCCCTTGTACCGGGTGTTGAGCGGCACCAGCACCGCCCCCGCGCCGAGGGCGCCGAGCGCGGTCAGCACCCAGCGGACGCCGTTCGGCGCCCAGATCGCGACCGGGTCCCCCCGCCCGACGCCGAGGGCGGCGAAGGCCCGCGCCACCGTGCGGACCCGGTCCCGCAGCTCGCCGAAGGTCAGCCGTACCGGCCCGTCCACGACGGCCTCGACGTGGGGGAAGTCGCGCGCGGCGCGGTCCAGGGCGGCCGGAATCGTCGGTGCGTCGATCTCGCTCATCGCTGCCTGCCTGCGGCCGGGGGTGCGTGACGGTCCGGCCATCGTGCCGCCGTACGGCGGCCGGGCGCCGGGGCGGGTCCCGGTCATCGGTACGGCGCGCCCGGCGCCGGGCCGCCGGCCCCTACCCTCCCTGGGGCCGGCCGTCGGAGGGAGCGGGATGGGCATCGACCTCACCGGGCGCGCGGCGCTCGTCACCGGGGGCACCCGGGGCATCGGGTTCGCGATCGCCGAGCGGCTCCTCGCGGCGGGCGCCGAGGTGGTGGTCGGCGGACGGACCGAGCCGGCCGCGCTCCCGAGCGCGGGCGGCAGGACGGCCGGGTTCGTCGCGGCCGACATCCGGGACGCGGCCGCGGCGGCCGGGCTGGTGGAGGCGGCGGCCGCCCGTCTCGGACGGCTCGACGTGCTGGTGAACAACGCGGGCGGGTCCCCTTCCGCCGACGCGGCGGCCGTCTCCCCGCGGTTCGTCGCGAGGATCGTCGACCTCAACCTGCTGGCGCCCTTCTACGTGGCCCAGCCGGCCAACAGGATCATGCAGGCTCAGGAGGGCGGCGGCTCGATCGTCAACATCGGCAGCGTCGCCGCCCACGATCCGCAACCGGGCGTCGCCGCCTACTCCGCCGCCAAGGCGGGGCTGCTCGCGCTGACCCGGGCGCTGGCCCTGGAGTGGGCGCCCCGGGTGCGGGTCAACCACATCACGACCGGCCTCGTCCTCACCGAGGCGGCGGCGGGCGTGTACGGCGAGGACGGCGGCGCCGCGGTCGCCGGGGTCGTCCCCCTGGGCCGGCTCGCCGCTCCCGGCGACGTGGCGGACGCGTGCCTGTTCCTCGCGAGCGACCTCGCGTCGTACGTCACGGGCGCGGACCTGGCCGTGCACGGCGGGGGCGAGGTGCCGGCCCGCTACCTGGTGACGCGCCCGCCACCGGGCTGACGGGGCTCACCGGCCGGCCCCCTCACGGGCGATGGCCGTGAGCGGTCCGCGCGCGGGCGGCGAGCACGGCGCCGAGGCGGTCGAGCCCGGCGGCGGCCCCGCCGAGGGTGCCGGCGATCTGCCTGCCCCACAGCAGGTGGCGGTGCACGGGGTGGGAGACGTCGACCCCCGAGCCGCCGTGGAGGTGCTGCACGCGGTGCACCACGCCGGGCCCGGCCTCGTCGGCCCACCATTTCGCCACGAGGACGGCCGCGTCCGCGTCCCCCTCCTCGATCGCGCACACGGCCTGCCACAGGCACGCCCGCAGGGCCTCGATCTCGATGAAGCAGTCCGCGACCTGGTGCCGCACGGCCTGGAACGCCCCCAGCGGACGGCCGAACTGCACCCGCTCGCGCACGTGGGCGACCGCGTGGTCCAGCGCGCCCTCGGCCACCCCGAGCTGGAGCGCCGCCAGCGCGACCGACGCGACCTCCAGGGTCCGGGCGAGCGCCTCCCCTCCCGGGACGCCGACCGCGGAGGCCGGAGCCCCGGACAGGACGAGGGTGCCCGCCAGGTCGCGGGTCGTGGTCTCGGCCCGCTCCCACGCCGCGCCCTCCGCGCCCGACGCGACCAGAAAGAGCCCGGGGCCCGCCTCCGTACGGGCCGAGACCAGCACGTGGCCGGCCCCGGACGGCGCCGGGACGACGGCCTTGGTCCCGGTGAGCCGCCACCGGCCGCCGTCGTGCTCGGCGCGGCAGGCGGGCGAGCCCGGGTCGTCCGGGCCGAACTCCTCCAGCGCCACGGTAAGCCGCGACGAGCCGTCCGCGAGGGCGGGCAGCAGGCCGCGCCGCTGCTCCTCGTCGCCGTGGCCGGCCACCGCGAGCGCCCCCACGACGGCGGGCCACACCGGCACCGGCGCGACCCGGCGTCCCTGCTCCTCCAGCAGCACGCACAGGCCGGCCGGGCCGAGCCCGGCGCCGCCGTGCCGTCCGGGGAGCGCGACGCCGAGCAGGCCCGTCCTGCCCAGGTCGGCCCACAGGCCGGCGTCGATCCGGTCCGCGGAGGCGTCCACCGCGTCGAGCCGTTCCGGCCGGGTGTGGCCGGCGAAGACCTTCCGGGCCAGGTCGCGCACCGCCTCCAGCTCCTCGCCGAGCGTGAAGTCCACGGTCACCTGTCCGTCCGGGGCAGGCCGAGCCCCTGGGTGGCGATCATGTCGCGGAGGACCTCGTTCACCCCGCCGCCGAACGTGTTCACGACGCCCTGCCGGGACAGCTGCTCGAGCTGCCCGCCCAGCACGGCCCCCGGGGACTCGGGGCGGATCCGCCCGGCGGCCCCGAGCACGCCGGTCAGGACCCTCTGCACGTGGATGTGCGTCTCGGTGCCGTACACCTTGGCAGCGGCGGCGCCGGCGCCGGTCAGCTCGCCGCGGGCGGCCGCGCCGGCCATCTTCCAGTTGAGCAGCCGCATGGCCTCCAGCCGGACGTGGCAGAGGGCGAGCTCGCGCCGGACCCAGGGCAGGTCGAGCCGGCCGTCGGCGACGGCCCAGTCGAGCACGCCCTCCCACAGCTCGATCATGCGGCCGCCGAGCGCCGCGAGGCCGACGCGCTCGTGGTTGAGCTGGGTGGTGATGAGCCGCCAGCCGCCGTTCACCTCGCCGACCACGTCGCGGGCGGGCACGCGCACGCCGCTGTAGTACGTGGCGGTCACGACCGTGCCGCCCACCGTCCTGATGGGGCTCCAGGAGAAGCCGGAAGCGCCTGTGGAGACGATGAGGATCGAGATGCCGCGGTGCCTCGGGGCACCGGGGTCGGTCCGGCAGGCGAGCCAGACGAAGTCGGCGGTGTTCGCGCCGCTCGTGAAGATCTTCGCGCCGTCGACCACGAACTCGTCCCCCTCCCGTACGGCGCGGGTGGTCAGGGACGCCAGGTCGGTGCCCGCGCCGGGCTCGGTGTAGCCGATCGCGAAGACGATCTCCCCGGCGAGGATCCCGGGCAGGAACCGTCGCCTCTGCTCCTCGGTGCCGTGGCTCATCAGCGTCGGGCCGACGGTGTTGACGGTGACGAACGGGAACGGCAGGCCGGCCCGCTGCACCTCGTCGAAGAACACGTACTGGTCCTCCAGGGAGCGTCCCCGGCCGCCGTACTCGACCGGCCACCCGAGCCCGAGCCAGCCGTCCGCGCCGAGCCTGCGGACGATCTCCCGGAACCGGTCGCCGCCCACCCCCGCCTCGCCCGCCCGCCGCCGCTCCTCCTCGGGGAGCAGGTCCGCGAAGTACGCGCGGAGCTCGACGCGCAGGCGCCGCTGGTCCGGGGTCTCCCGCAGGTCCACGTCGCCTCCGCTCAGCCGAAGTTCGCCTGGCCGCCGTCGAGCGGGACGGTGGCGCCGGTCAGGTACCTCAGATCGGGGCCGACCAGCGCGACCACGGCCCGCCCGATGTCCTCCTCGCAGTCGCCGACGTACCCGAGGGGGATCGTCCTGCGGAACTCCTCGGCCCGCGCCGGGTCGGCCTCGGCCCATCGCCTGAGCGACGGCGACAGCGCGTGGGGGGCGACGCAGTTGGCCCGGATGCCGTCCCGGCCCCACTCCGCCGCCGCCGTCCGGGTCAGCGAGCGCAGCGCCTGCTTCGCCGCGGCGTAGGCGCCGTACGTGCTGGGGTCCCAGCGGACCATGGCCGAGGTCACGAGGTTGACGATGCTGCCGCCGCCCCGGGCCTTCATGTGCGGGTGACAGGCCTTCATGAACGCGAACGCCGCGAACGGGCCGCTGAGGAAGCCCCGGCGGAAGTCGGCGTCGCTCATCGACAGCAGCGGCCCGAACGCCCCGGAGTAGGCGTTGTTGACCAGCACGTCCACGCCGCCGAGCCGGGCCGCGACCTCCTCGACCACGGCGGGCACCGCGTCGGTGTCGGCGACGTCGCACAGGAACGGCTCGGCCCGGCCGCCCCGGTCGCGGATCATGCCGCACGTGGCCTCCAGCTTCCGCATGGTGCGGCCGAGGACGGCGACGTCCGCGCCCTCGGCGGCGAGGGCGAGCGCGATGCCCTGCCCCACGCCCTGGCCTGCGCCGGTCACGATCGCGGCCTTCGAGGCGAGCGTTCCCATCGGTCTCCCCTGGCGAGCGGTGCGGTGACGGCCATGATCGGCACGGGGGGCGTGACGCGGAAGGGGCGTCCCGCTCACCGGGAGCCCGCGGCCGGCGGAGGCGGTCCCGATCACCGGGAGACGCACGCCGCGCGGCGGGCGTCGCGGCCGAGAATGGCCCCCGGTGGAGACGGGAGGGGCGCGATGGCCACGTCCACGGATCCGGCGGCGACGGCGGCCGCTGTGATGGCCCGCCTGACCGGGCCCGGCGGGGAGTTCGAGATCGCCGAGGAGGACGTGCTCGGCGCGCGGACGCCCGTCTTCCGGCGCCGCCGCCACCGGAACCTGGGCGAGATCCTGGCCCGGTCCGCCGCGTACGGCGAGCGCGACTACGTCGTCACGGCGTCCGAGCGGCTCAGCTTCGCCGGGCACGCCGCGCTGGTCGCGTCGCTCGCGGCGGCCCTGCGCGACGACTTCGGGGTGCGGCCCGGCGACCGCGTGGCCGTCAACGCGGCCAACTCCCCCGGGTGGATCGCCGCGTTCTGGGCGGCGGTGGCGGCGGGCGCGGTGGCGGTCGGATACAACGCCTGGTGGTCCCGGCGCGAGGTCGGGTACGCGCTCGGCCACACGACGCCCGCGGTCGTCGTGGCCGACGCCGAACGGGCGGAGCGGTCGTCCGGCGCCGCGCGGGTCCTCACGATCGAGGAGGACCTGCCGCGCCTGGCCCGGCGGCACGAGGGGGCGCCGCTGCGGGTGCACGACGCCGGGGAGGACGACCCCGCCGTCATCCTCTACACGAGCGGGACGTCCGGACGGCCGAAGGGGGCGGTCCACTCCCACCGCAACCTCACGTCGGTCGTGGAGTACCACCGGCTGAACGACGCGCTCGCCCGCGGCCTGGGCGACCCGCTGGAGCCGGCCGGCCGCCGCCACCTTCTGGCGCTGCCGCTGTTCCACATCGCGGGCCTGCACAACCTCGCCGTCCCCCGCCTGGCCACCGGCGGCGCCGTCGTCATGCACCAGGGCGCCTTCGACGTGGACGCGGTGCTGGGCCTGATCGAGCGCGAGCGGGTGACGAACTGGGGCGCCGTGCCCACCATGGCCCACCGCCTGGTCGAGCGCGGCGACCTGTCGTCGTACGACCTGTCGTCACTGACCGCGTTCTCGCTGGCGTCGGCGCCGTCCTCGCCCGCGTTCAAGGAGCGGCTGCGGCGGGCGCTCCCGGCCGCCCGTCGTGCGCTCGTGGACAGCTACGGCCTGACCGAGTCGTGCACGGGCATCACGGTGGCCTCTCCGGCCGACCTCGCCGAGGCTCCGGACAGCGTCGGCCGGCCGATCCCGGCCGTTCGGGTGGAGATCCGCGATCCCGAGGGCAGGGCGCTGCCGCCGGGCGAGGAGGGCGAGATCTGCGCCCGCGGCCCGTACACGATGCTCGGCTACTGGGACGACCCCGAGGCCTCGGCCCGGGCCCTCGACGCCGGCCGGTGGCTGCGCACCGGCGACATCGGGACGCTCGACGGGCAGGGGCGGCTGCGGCTGACCAGCCGCAGGACCGACCTCATCCTGCGCGGCGGCGAGAACGTCTACCCGGCCGAGGTGGAGGCCGTGCTGGCCGAGCACCGGGGCGTGCTGGAGTGCGCGGTCGTCGGCGTCCCCCATCCCGACCTCGGCCAGGAGGTCGCCGCGGTGGTGGTGACCGCCCCCGGCCGCCCGGTCGGCGAGGGCGACCTGCGGGCGCACGCCGCGGAGGCGCTCGCGTACTACAAGGTCCCGTCGCGGTGGCGCCTCACGACCGAGCCGCTGCCCCGCAACGCGACCGGCAAGGTGGTGCGTCCCGAGGTGCTGCGGGCGCTGGGCGACCCCGCTCACCGGGACACGCGCTGATCCGGACGGGCCACCCGTACTAGTTTCACCGATCCGGACCATGATCCGGACCATGGGAGCGGGGAGCGAGCCGATGAGCGGACACACCGGCCTGGACGGCAGGGCGGCGATCGTGACCGGCGCGGGCGGCGGCATCGGCCGCGCCGAGGCGCTGGCGCTCGCCGCCAGCGGCGCGGGCGTCGTCGTGAACGACGTGGGCCCGGCGGCGGGCGAGGTCGCGGCCGAGATCGGGAAGCTGGGCGGCACGGCGGTCGCCGTCACCGGGGACGTCGGCGACTGGACCACCGGCGACCTGCTCGTCCGGGCCGCCGTCGACACGTTCGGCCGGCTCGACGTCGTGGTGAACAACGCGGGCGTGCTGCGCGACCGGATGGTGTTCAACCTGGGCGAGGACGACTGGGACACGGTCGTCCGGGTCCACCTCAAGGGACACGCGGCGCTGTCCCGCGCCGCCACGGCGTACTGGCGGGGCGCGAGCAAGGCCGCCGGCGGGCCCGTCTACGGCCGGATCGTCAACACGTCGTCCGAGGCGTTCCTGTTCGGCTCGCCCGGCCAGCCCAACTACGCCGCGGCCAAGGCGGGGATCGTCGCGCTGACGCTCGCGACCGCCCAGAGCACCGCGAAGTACGGCGTGACGGCCAACGCCATCTGCCCGCGGGCGCGCACGGCCATGACGGCCCGCGTGTTCGGCGAGAGCCCCGCGTCCGGCGGCTCCCCCGGGTCCACCGGCGGCACCGAGGGCTCCTCCGGCGGCTCCTCCGGGGGGCTCGACGCCCTCGCCCCGGAACGGGTCGCCACGTTCGTGAGCTACCTCGCCTCCCCCGCCTCGGCCCGGATCACCGGCCAGGTGTTCGTCGTGTACGCCGACCTGGTGGCGCTGATGGCCGCGCCCGCCGTGGAGCGGACCTTCCGGGCGGAGGGCGGGGCGTTCGACGTCGCGGAGATCGACGCGCTGCTCACGCCGTACTTCGGCGGGCGCGACCCCCGGCGCGGGTACGCGGCGCACGCGGTGGCCGCCCTCGACACGACCGGCGTGCCCAACGCCGCCCTCGACGTCACGGGCGTGCCCGGCGCCGCCCTCGACGTCACGGGCGTGCCCGGCGCCGCGCAGGACGGGTGAGCCTCAGCCGGGGACGGCGTTCGAGCGGGGCGCGAGCAGGAGGCGGCACGCCGTGCGGATGTCGTGCTCGGCGTCCTCGATCGGGACCCGGCCGTTCAGGCTCGACTGCAGCAGGCCGTACCAGCACTGCAGGAGCAGCCGCACGAGGGTCAGGTCCTGCGCGGTGGGGGTCTCGATGCCGAGCGTGTCGAGGACGATGCCGCTGAAGGTGGCGTCGATCCTGATCGCGTCGGCCACCGCCGCGGCGTGGGCCGCGCTCATCGACTGGATCATGGCGACGGCCAGCGCGGGGCGGCGCACCAGCTCGCGGCTGGCCCGCACCATCAGGTCGGAGACCGCGTCCTCGGGAGCGGTGCCGGGCCGCGGGCGGGGCGCGCCCTCCCTGAACCTGTCGATCTGCTCGGCCATCACCGCCGTGAACAGGTGGATCTTCGAGGGGAAGTAGCGGTAGAGCGTGGCGATGGCCACACCGGCCTCCTTGGCCACGTCGTGCATCTGGACCCGCTCGAGCCCCTTCTCGGCCCCCATGCGCGCGGCGGCCCTGAGGATGCGCAGGTGCCGGGCCCGCTGCTCCGGCGAGCTGGGCTCGGCCGGCGACCTCGCCTCGGCGATTCTCGGCACTGTCCCCCCTGGTCGTTGCGCGTCTCCACGACGATACACACGGGCCCGGGGCGGCCCGCGAGGCCCGATACCGGTGGCCGGGACCACGTCCGGCTCACACGAGGTTGTCCTCGACCGTCAGGCCGAACTCGCCCCTGCCGTACATCGCGAGGGCCCGCTCGACGTCGTTGGCGACGTGCACGCTGCCCGCGTGCGCGTCCCGCCAGGCCCGTTCGATCGGGTTGCCCCGGCTCAGCGAGTTGCCCCCGGCCGTCTTGAAGAGGATGTCGATGGCCGAAAGGGCCCGCTCGGTCCCGCGCACCTGGTCGCGGCGCACCCGCAGCCGCAGCTCCATCGGGATCCGGTCGCCCCGTACGGCGTGCTCGTACACCTCGCGGACGTTGCGGTCGGTCTGCAGGATCGCCGCGTCGATCTCGGAGGCCGCCCGGGCCACCGCCACCTGCGCGAACTGGTCCTCCGCGAACCGGCCGCCGCCGAGGCTGAGCCGTACGCGCTCGCGCATGGCGGAGATGTACGACCGGTAGCACCCGGCCACCGCCCCGATCACGGGGGCGGTGATGGCCGTCGTGAAGACCGTCGCGAACGGCATCCGGTAGAGCGGGCCCGGGTTGACCTTCTGGCCGGGGCCACGCAGATGGGCCTGGTCGTAGTTGCGCACGACCCGGTGGTCCGGCACGAACGCGCGCTCGACGACGATGTCGTTGCTGGCCGTGCCGCGCAGGCCGATGACGTCCCAGACGTCCTCGATGCGGTAGTCGGCGCGCGGGACGAGCACCGTCATGAAGTCCACCGGGCGGCCCCTGGCGCCGACGACGAGGGCGCCCACCAGCGCCCACGACGCGTGCTCGCAGCCGGAGGAGAACCGCCACCGGCCCGACAGCTCCCAGCCCCCCTCGGCCGGGGCCAGCCGTCCCGCCGGGGCGTAGGAGGACGAGACGAGCGCGCCGGGGTCGCCGCCCCAGACCTCGTCCTGGGCCTCCTCCGCGAACAGCGCGACGTGCCAGGGGTGCACGCCGAGCACCGACG
The DNA here is from genome assembly GCF_000511135.2 of Microbispora sp. ATCC PTA-5024. NCBI lineage: Bacteria > Bacillati > Actinomycetota > Actinomycetes > Streptosporangiales > Streptosporangiaceae > Microbispora > Microbispora sp. ATCC PTA-5024. The sequence continues at coordinate 1,301,957 of NZ_KI866522.1, forward strand.
CCACCCAGCCGGTCGAGCCGCAGACGCCGGAGATCTCCCGCACGGCCTCGAAGAACGCCACGGGCTCGCTCTCCGCGCCGCCGTACCTCTTGGGCTGGAGCATCCGGAAGACCCCCGCGGCGGCGAGCTCCCCGATCGACTCGGCGGGCACCCGGGCGCTCTCGTCGGCGAGCGCGGCCCGCTCCGCGATGGCGGGCAGCAGCCTCCGGACGCGCTCCAGGACGTCGTCGCTCATCGTGGGGCCGCTCCGTTCCTCGGGTCCTCGGGTCCTCGGGGGTGCGCCTCCCGGGGGCCGGCGGTCGCCGCTCCCCCGCCCGGGACCGATGGTGCGCCGGCAGGGCCGGCCGCCGCCGGGGACATCCCGGCCACCGGGACTCGCGGTCCCCGGCCGGGCCGACCCGCCTACCGTTGCGCCGGAGGGAACGCGCCTGCGAAGGGACGGGTCGAGGTGACTGCGGTCGATGCGGAGCGCGGCGGAGTCCGCGCCATCGAGGCGGAGGCGGCGCCCACGCGGTTCGCCCGGGGGTGGCACTGCCTGGGGCTGTCGGAGCGGTTCCGGGACGGCCGCCCGCACGCGGTCGACGCCTTCGGGCAGCGGCTGGTGGTGTTCGAGAGCGGCGACGGCCGGCTCAACGTCCTCGACGCCTACTGCCGCCACATGGGCGGCAACCTCGCCGAGGGCACGGTCAAGGGCGACGAGATCGCCTGCCCCTTCCACGACTGGCGGTGGGGCGGCGACGGCCGCTGCAAGAAGATCCCGTACGCGCGCCGGGTCCCGCTGCGGGCCCGTACGGCGTCGTGGACGACCCTCGACCAGGACGGCCTGCTCCTGGTGTGGAACGACCCCGAGGGCAACCCGCCGCCGCCGGAGGTGGCGATCCCCCGGATCGAGGGCGCCACCCGCGACGACTGGACCGACTGGGTGTGGGGTGAGACCGTCGTCCACGCCAACTGCCGCGAGGTCATCGACAACGTGGTCGACATGGCGCACTTCTTCTACGTGCACTACTCGTTCCCGACGTACTTCAAGAACATCTTCGAGGGGCACGTGGCGACGCAGGTGATGCGGGGCGTGCGGCGGCCCGACGTCCGGCCGCCGAAGGCCGGGGAGGGCGGCCGGGTCATGACGGGCAACTCGTCCGTCGCCTCCTACCACGGGCCGTCCTTCATGATCGACGACCTGACGTACCACTACGACACGATGGACGTCGAGTGCGTGCTGATCAACTGCCACTACCCGGTCGACGCGAACTCGTTCGTGCTGCAGTCCGGCATCATCGTGAGGCGCGGGGAGGGCATGGAGGGCACGGCGGCGGACGAGACGGCCGCCAAGCTCGCCAACTTCATCGCGATGGGCTTCGAGCAGGACGTGCGGATCTGGAAGAGCAAGACCCGCATCGACAACCCGCTGCTGTGCGAGGAGGACGGCCCGGTCTACCAGCTGCGCCGCTGGTACGAGCAGTTCTACGTCGACGTGGCGGACGTCCGGCCCGAGATGGTGGAGCGGTTCGAGTTCGAGCTGGACACGTCCCGGACGACCGAGGCGTGGCAGGCCGAGGTCGAGGCGAACATCGCCCGCAGGGCGGCCGGAGGCCGGCCGGCATGACGGTCCGGAGGGACGAGCGCCTGGTCGACGGGCCCGGCATGCGCCCCGTGCGCTGCGACCGGTGCGGCGCGGGCGTCGAGGCGCGCAAGGCGAGCTGGCAGCAGACCAGCGTGCAGTGGACCGCCGCCGCCGCGGCCGCCTGCGCCGAGCGCCGCGCGGCGCTCGGCGACGGCCAGGACAGCGGGCTGTTCCTCGGCTGCGAGGCCCTGCGCGCGTCGATCACACGGGCGGCGCTCGACGGCGCCCTCGTGGTCCCCGACCCCTGACGGGCCGGCGTCAGCTGTGCGAGCCGCCGTCGACGCGCAGCTCGACGCCGTTCAGGTACGCCCCGTCTGACGAGGCGGCGAAGGCGATCGCCCCGGCCACGTCCTCCGGCCTGCCCTGCGCGCCCCACAGCGGGTGGATGCGGGCGAACCACCGGACGTCGATGCCGGCGAAGGTCTGCCTGTCGCGGGTGAGCGGCGTCGCGACGCCGCCGGGCGAGACCGGGACGACCCGGATGCGGCGCGGCGCGAGCTCGGCGGCCAGGCTGATCGAGAACGCCAGCAGCGCGCCCTTCGACGCGGCGTAGCCCGTCATGCCGGGGTGCGCCCGGGTCGCGGCCGTGGAGGTGACGTTCACGATCACCCCGGTGCCCTCCGGGATGTGCGGCAGCAGCTCGCGCACCAGCGTGACGGGGGCGAACAGGTTGACCGCGAGCAGGTCGCGGTAGTCGTCGAGCCGGAGCGTGGCGACCGGGGTGGTCCGCAGGAACCCCGCCACGTTGACCAGGGCGTCGATCCGGCCGAGCGCGGCGACGGCGGCCGCCGCGGCCCCGGCCGCGCCCTCCTCCGACGACAGGTCGGCGACGTGCGCGAGGAGGCGCTTGGGGTCGTCCACGATCTCGCCGGTCGCGGCCAGCCCGGCCTCGTCCCTGTCCACGGCGAACACCGTGGCCCCCTCGGCCACCAGCCGCGCCGCCGTCGCCCGGCCGATGCCCGACCCGGCGCCGGTCACCAGCGCCCGCTTGTCCTCGAAACGGTTCATCGGCCCTCCACTGCCGCCGCCCGGCCGGCTCTCCGGCCGAAGAACGTGCCGTCGCCCAGCGACGTCCCGCTGACGTACCCCTCACCGTGCAGCCCGGCCGCGGTCCGGCCCGCGGCGTACAGCCCGCCGATCGGCCGCCCGGAGTGGCGCAGGACGGCGCCGTCCGGGGTGGTGCGCAGCCCGCCCAGGGTGAAGCCGGACACCCCGGTCCCCCGGCCGGCCGACCAGAACCCGTCCCGGGGGTCCAGGGCGGCGAACGGCGGCGCCAGCGGCCTGAGCCACCGGGCGTCCTTGTGGAAGAGGGGGTCCTCGCCGCGCGCGGCGTGCCGGTTGTACAGCTCGACGGTGGCGGCGAGCGCCCCCGCCGGCATGCCGAGGGCGGACTCCAGCTCGGCGACCGTCCCGGCGACGTGACGGGGGCGGACGCCCCAGCGCTCGGGCTCGGGGACGGCCTCGTAGCCCTCCTCGTCCACGATCGCCCACAGCGGCGCGGGCTGCCGCAGCACGGCCGCGGCGCTCAGCAGGCCGGGGTACACGTCCTCGTTGAGGAACCGCTGGCCGGCGGCGTTGACCAGCATGCCGCGCACGACGACGCCGGGCACCACGGCCAGCGCGACCTCGACGGACGACATGCGCCGGGTGGCCGCCCCGAGGGCCGCCGCCATCCGGATGCCGCCGCCGTCGTCGCCGCCCGACGTCAGCCGGGCGTGACCGAGCAGCGCGGGGGCGTGCTGCTCCAGCATCTCGTCGGAGTCGGCGAAGCCGCCTGTTGCGAGCACGACCCCGCGGCGGGCGCGGTAGGCCACCCGCTCGCCGTACCGGGTGGCCAGGACGCCGGTCACCCGGCCGCCGCCGTCCAGCACCAGGTTCACGGCCTTCGTGCCGGTGTGGCAGGTCGCGCCCGCCGACGTCGCGGCGGCCACGAGGGCGTCCATGAGCAGCCGCCCGGCGAAGCCCGGCGCGGGCGGGCGGTGGCCGCGCGGCGCCGGGCGGGCGAGGGTGCGGTACGGCCAGGCGTTCTCCCCCAGCCACATCAGCCCGTCGTCGGTCGGCGGCATCCAGCAGGGCTCGCCGTACAGCCGCTCGGTGAACGTCACGCCCCGGTCGGTCAACCAGCGGAAGTGCTCCAGGCTGCCGTCGCAGTACAGGCGCAGCTTCTCCTCGTCGGCGTGGGGGCCGAGCGCGGCCCGCAGGTAGGCGAACATGTCGTCCGGCGTGTCGTCGAAGCCGCACGCCTTCTGCACGGAGGTGCCGCCGCCGAGGTAGATCTCTCCGCCGGACAGCGCGGACGTGCCGCCGGGGGCGTCCGCCCGCTCCAGCACGATCACGCGGGCTCCGGAGGCCGCCGCCTCGTACGCCGCCGCCGCGCCGGCGCATCCGAAGCCCACGACGAGCACGTCGCACTCGTGGTCGAACCGCCGGGGGGCCACGACCGGCTCACCCGGGGGGACGTCCGCCGGCGGGGTGGGAGGGCCGGCGGTCACGGGCGCGGGGAGAACGCGGCCAGCGGCTCGGAGCCGGACCAGTCGTGACCCCAGTAGCTGTCGCTGGTGATCTCCTCGGCCGTGTAGTAGGCCTCGTCGACGAGGGCGCCGTCGGTGCCGTACTCGACGTCCCAGCCGCCGGGGGCGCGGACGTAGAAGGACACCATCTTGTCGTTGGTGTGCCGTCCGAGCGTCGAGGAGATCGAGAACCCCAGGTCGCGGACCCGGTCGTAGGCCATGCCCACGGCGTCCAGGGTGTCGACCTCCACCATCAGGTGCACCAGGCCCGGGTCCCCGCCCCGGGGGGCCGGGCAGATGGCCAGGCTGTGGTGGCGGCGGTTCACGCCGAGGAAGCGCACGCGCGGCGCCCGTCCCCGGCCGGCCGCGGGCCGGAACGCGCCGCGCGGCAGGAACCCCAGCACCTCGGTGTAGAAGGCCACGGTCTCGTCGATCGCGGGGGCGGGCAGGACGACGTGGCCCATCCCCTGGACGCCCGTGACGAACCGCTGCCCCCTGCCGGTCAGGACCGGGCGGTGGTCGAGGACGGGCCCGAAGAAGACCTCGACCGGGGTGCCGGCGGGGTCGGCGAAGGCGATGACCTGCTCGGCGTCGCGCTCGGCGGCCTCGGCCTCCGACAGCACCTTCACCGGCGTGCCCGACGCCTCGACCGTGCGGCCGACGGCGGCAAGGGCGAACTGGTCGCGGACCTCCCAGCCCACGGCGAGCACCCGGTCCGCGTCGCCGGGCAGCACGGCGAGCCGGGCCCGCCGCTCGTCCATGCGCAGGTAGAGGCCGTCCGGGTCGGGTCCCGATCCCTCGGCGAACCCGAGCCCGTCGAGGACGAGGTCGCGCCAGCGGGGGAGGTCGCTCGTCTGGATCTTCAGGTAGCCGAGGCCGCGGATCTGCGTCACAGTCGTCCGTCCCATCTTCCGCCCGCCGAGAACGGTCGCACGGGCGCGGAGGCGGGCGCCCGCGGTCTCCCGCTCAGTGAGAGTCCCGCGCGGCCTCTGGGGGACGCCCGCGCCCTCGTAAAGGCGACGGCTTCGGCGGGACGCCCGCGCTCTCGCCTCGGCGCCGGTGATCGAGGGGCGTCACGGGGACGGGGGTTTCGTACCATCGTGTCGTGCCGGGCCTTCTTCGCTCCATGTGGAACGAGCCGCCTCCCCCGCACCCGCCGCGGCGGGTGTGGCGTGACTGGGCGCTCGTGGGCGTTCTCGTGCCGCTCGCGATCCTCGAAGGGGTCCTGCGGCCGGATCTCCCCTGGCGGACGGTCTCGACGGCCGTGACCGCCGCGCTCGTGCCCATGCTGCTGTGGCGCCGGACGCGGCCCCTGCCCATGGTCGCGATCTGCTTCGTCGTCACCGGCCTCGTCCCGCTCCTGCTGGGCGGCGGCCCGCTCGGCAACTACACCCTCGCGTTCCTGCTGCTCCTGCCGTACGCGTTGTTCCGCTGGGGGTCGGGGCGCGACGTGGTGACGGGGACGGCGCTCATGCTCGCCGCGGTCTGCCTGTCGGTGACCGTCGACCACGCCACCGCCGGCGACGTAATTGGCCCGTTCGCCGTGCTGTTCGCGTCCACCGCCCTCGGCGGGGCGTTCCGGTACCGGGCCGGGGAGCGGATGCGCGAGCTCGACCGGATCAAGCTGCTCGAACGGGAGCAGCTCGCCCGCGACCTGCACGACACGGTCGCCCACCACGTGTCGGCCATGGCCGTGCGCGCGCAGGCGGGCCTCGCCATGTCGGCGTCCCGGCCGGACTCGGCGGTGGAGGCGCTGCGGGTGATCGAGGCGGAGGCCGCGCGCGCCCTCGACGAGATGCGCGCCATGGTCCGCGTGCTGCGCAGGAACGAGCCCGCGGAGCTGACGCCCGGCCGGCAGATCGCCGACCTCGGGGAGCTGGCGAACGACGGCCGCTCCGGCCCGCCGGTCGACGTGGAGATCGCGGGCGACCTCGACCGGCTGCCTCCGGCGGTCGGCGCGGCGGTCTACCGCATCGCCCAGGAGTCGGTCACCAACGCGATCCGGCACGCGCGGCACGCCACCCGCATCGAGGTCCGGGTCAGCGCAGGCGAGAGGTCGGTGCGGCTGCGCGTGAGCGACGACGGGGACGGCGGCCTCATCCGCCCGGCCGGGGCGCCGGGGTACGGCATCGCCGGCATGGTCGAACGCGCCGGGCTGCTGGGCGGCACCTGCGTGGCCGGTCCGGACCCGCAGCGGGGGTGGACGGTGAGCGCCGAGCTGCCGCTGACCGGGGGCGCCTCATGACCGTCCGGGTGCTCGTCGCCGACGACCAGGAGATCGTCCGCACCGGGCTCGCGATGATCCTCGACGCCCAGCCGGACATCGAGGTCGTGGGCCAGGCCCCCGACGGGCGGCGGGCGGTGGAGCTCGCCCGCCGGCTGCGGCCCGACGTCTGCCTGTTCGACATCCGCATGCCCGGTCTCGACGGCATCGAGGCCACCCGGCTCCTCGCGGGGCCCGGCGTGCCCGACCCCCTCGCCGTGGTCGTCATCACGACCTTCGACCTCGACGAGTACGTCTACGCCGCGCTGCGGGCGGGCGCCCGGGGCTTCCTGCTCAAGAACGCCGGGGCGCAGATGCTCTCCCAGGCCGTCCACGCCGCGGCCGAGGGCGACGCGCTCATCGCGCCCAGCGTCACCGCGCGGCTGCTCGGGGCCTTCGCCCGCACCGGACCGGCCGCGCCCCCGGCCCACCCCGTGGAGGCGCTGACGTACCGGGAGGAGGAGATCCTGCTCACCGTCGCCCGCGGGCGGACCAACAGCGAGATCGCCGACGAGCTGCACATCTCGCTGAGCACGGTCAAGACCCACATCGCGAGCCTCATGGCCAAGCTCGGCGCCCGCAACCGGGTCGAGATCGCGATGTGGGCCTACGAGACCAACCGCGTCAGGGCCTCCGGATGACCCACTCCGCCACGGCGAGGTTGAGAATCCAGGCGGCGGCCATGAGGAACGCCCGGGTGGTCTCGCCGGGCAGGCCGGCGACGAGGATCCAGGGCAGCTGGGTGAGCGCCTGCGTGCCCGCCCCCTGCCCGATCGCGTAGCCGCGCATCATCCACGCGCGGTGCCGCCGGACGTCCCGCCGCAGGATCGCGACGAGGCCGAGGACGATCGACGCGGCCATGGCCGTGCCGAACACGAGCCGGAACACCTCGGTCAGGTCGCCGTCGCCCACCGGGCGGGGATAGTAGACGGCCATCCACAGGCCGCTCAGCGCCGCCGTGAGCCCGCACGGCACCAGGACCCGCCCGGCGACGCGGTGCCACCCCGGCCTGCGGCGGCGGAAGCCGGGCGCGAACTGGAAGGCGCCCGCCACGGTGTAGAGGGAGGCGCCGACGATGTGCAGCACCACGGGCAGCGGCACGGCGAAGAACCGCGCGTTCTCCGGCGTGACGGCGGCGCCGCCGGCGAGCTGGGTCAGGCGGAAGGCGCCGGCCGCGACGGGCACGGCGCCGAGCGCGATCAGCGCGGCGGGCACGAACCGGGCTCGGGAGCCCTTCGGGTGCGGCGGGACGGGCCGCCGCGTTCGGGGGAGGCGCCGCACGGCGCTCTCGTCGGTCATGCCCCGATCGTGGCGCGCGGCCCGGCCCCGGCTCATCGGGAAGAGGGCCGGACCCGCACCGGCCGATCGACCGGCAAACGGGCGTACTTTCGGCCGATGAGCCCGCGGGTCCCCCCTTCTACGCTCCTGCTCCATCGGCCCCCACCGGATCGGGAGGAACGTGATGAAGGCGTTCGTCTTGCGCTCGTACGGCTCACCGGAGGTCCTGGAGCTCAGGGAGGTGCCCATGCCCGTGCCCCGTCGTGACGAGGTCCTGGTCCGGGTGCGCGCCACCTCCGTCCAGCCCTACGACTGGCACCTCATGCGCGGGCAGCCGTACGTCGCGCGGCTTATGGGCGACCCCGCCGGCGTGCGCGCGCCGCGGCGCCGCGTCCTGGGCGCCGACGTCGCCGGGCAGGTGGAGGAGGTCGGCACGGACGTGACGAGGTACCGGCCCGGCGACGAGGTGTACGCCATGCCGAAGCAGGGCGGCTTCGGCGAGTACGTGTGCGTCCCGGAGAGCGAGCTGGCGCGCAAGCCGCGGAACCTCTCGTTCGAGGAGGCGGCCGCGGTCCCGCTGGCGGCGAACACCGCCCTGCTGGCCCTGCGCGACCGGGGGCGGATCGAGGCGGGCCAGAGCGTGCTCGTCGACGGGGCGTCGGGAGGCGTCGGCACGTTCGCCGTCCAGCTCGCCAAGGCGTTCGGCGCCAAGGTCACCGGCGTGTGCAGCGGACGCAACGCGGACCTGGTCCGGTCGATCGGCGCGGACGAGGTCGTCGACTACACCCGCGAGGACGTCACCGCGTCCGGGCGGCGGCACGACCTGCTGATCGACATCTGGGGCGGCCGCTCCCTGCGGACGTGCCGGCGGGCGCTGGTCCGCGGGGGGACGCACGTCCTGGTCGGCGGGCCGGGCGGCCGGTGGCTGCAGCCCGTCGGCCGCATCGCCGCGGCGCTCGCCACCGCGCCGTTCGCGTCCTGCAGGACGGTGACGGCGAACGTGGTCGGCTGCGCGGAGAACGGGCGCAACCTCGCCACGTTGACCGGGCTCATCGAGGACGGCCTGGTCAGGCCGATCGTCGACCGGTGCCATCGGTTCGAGGAGATCCCGGAGGCCGTGCGGTACCAGGAGGAGGGCCGGTCCCGCGGCAAGGTCGTCGTCACCGTCTGGGACGGCACGCTCCCCTAGCCGCGGCGACGGCCGGACCGGCGGGCGTCAGATCATGGCGCGTCCGGCGCCGGGCGGCGGGTCCATCCCGAGCTGTGCGGACGCGGCGATGTGGAACACCGCGCCGGGCACGTGGATGGCGTGCGCGAGCCCCATGTGGGCGTCCCGCCAGAACCGCTGGATGGGGTTGGCGGACCGCATCGCGTTGCCGCCCGACCGGGCCATGATCTCGTCGACCGCCCGGACCGCCCGCCAGGCGGCCCGCACCTGTGTGCGGCGGCCCACGGCCCGCTCCTCGAACGTGACCTCCCGCCCGGCCGCCACCGCGTCGTACATGCGGCAGGCGTTGTCGAGCAGCGCCGCCCGCGCCGCGCCGATCTCGGCGGCCGCCTCGCTGATCGCGTACAGCGCGTACGGGTCGTCCGCGGCCCGGGTGCCGGTGATCTGCACCCGGTCGCGCTGGTAGGCCAGGTGGTGCGCGAGGGCGCCCTCGGCGATGCCGACGACGGCCGCGGTGATGCCGAGGGGGAAGGCGCAGGAGAACGGCACGTGGTAGAGCGGGTTGGTGAGGCCCGCCTCCCGCGCGGCCGTCCCGTCGGCGACCTTCGCGAACGGGATGACCCGGTAGCCGGGGACGAACGCCCTCGCGACCACGATGTCCTTGCTGCCCGTGCCGCGCAGGCCGACCACGTCCCAGGAGTCCTCCACGATCTCGTAGTCGGACCTCGGGAGGATCAGGTGCAGGGAGGTCGCCGGCTGGACCGGCCGCCCCTCGGCGTCGCCGAGCAGGCCGCCGAGGAAGATCCAGTCGCAGTGGTCGGTCCCGGACGAGAACTGCCAGCGGCCGGTGAGGACGTAGCCCCCGTCGACCGGCCGGGCCACGCCCATCGGCGCGTACGGCGAGGCGACCCAGGTGTCCCGGCTGCCGCCCCAGACCTCCTCCCGGACCCGGGGGTCGGCGAACGCCATCTCCCACGGGTGCACCCCGACGATGCCGGCGACCCACCCGGTCGAGCCGTCCAGGGCGGCCAGGGCCATGACGGCCTCGGCGAACTCCCGGGGGTGGGCCTCGAAGCCGCCGTACGCCGCGGGCTGCAGCAGCCGGACGGCCCCCGACTCCCGCAGAACCTTGGCCGCCTGGTCGTCGAGCCGGCCGAGCGTCTCGTTCACCGGCCCGAGCGCGCGGATCTCCTCCGCCCGCCTGCCGATCGCGTCGAGCACCTCGTGCGCCATGGGCGCCGTCACCTCCCCGCCAGTTCGACGGCGATCTCGATGAGCTGGTCCTCCTGGCCGCCGACGAGCTTGCGCCGCCCGGCCTCGACGAGGATCTCGACGCCGGACACGCCGTACCTGGCGGCCTGCCGCTCGGCGTGCCGGAGGAAGCTGGAGTAGACGCCCGCGTAGCCCATGGTGAGGGCCATGCGGTCGAGCAGGCACTCGCCGTCCATGATCGGGCGGACCACGTCCTCGGCGGCGTCGATGATCTTCACGACGTCGATGCCGGTGCGGATGCCGAGCCGGTCGGCGACCGCGGCGAACGCCTCGACGGGGGTGTTGCCCGCCCCCGCGCCGAACCGGCGGGTCGAGCCGTCGATCTGCAGGGCGCCGGCCCGGACCGCGATGACGGAGTTGGCCACGCCGAGCCCGAGGTTCTCGTGGCCGTGGAAGCCGACCTGGGCGTCGCCGCCGAGTTCGGCCACGAGCGCGGCGACCCGGTCGGCGACCTGGTCCATGACGAGCGCGCCCGCCGAGTCGACGACGTACACGCACTGGCACCCGGCGTCGGCCATGATCCGGGCCTGCCGGGCGAGGGCCTCGGGCGGGCTGCTGTGGGCCATCATGAGGAACCCGACGGTCTCCAGGCCGAGGTCCCGGGCCAGCCCGAAGTGCTGGACCGCGATGTCCGCCTCGGTGCAGTGGGTGGCGATCCGGCAGACGGACGCGCCGTTCCCGGCGGCCTCCCGGATGTCGTCCCGCACGCCGACGCCGGGGAGCATGAGGAAGGCGATCCTCGCCCGCTTCGCGGTCTCGACGGCCGTCCTGATGAGGGTCTGCTCGGGTGTGCGGCTGAAGCCGTACGTGAACGACGAGCCGCCGAGCCCGTCGCCGTGGGCGACCTCGACGACGGGGACGCCGGCGTCGTCGAGGGCGGCGACGACGGCCCGCACGTCCTCGGCGGTGAAGCGGTGCCGCTTGGCGTGCGACCCGTCCCGCAGGGAGGAGTCGGTGACCCGTACGTCGAGGCCGGCGCTGTGGGGCATGGGCAGGTCTCCTGTCATCGGGCGGCGAGCAGGCGGCGGGCGAAGCCCTCGCCGACCCGGGCGGCGGCGGCCGTCATGATGTCGAGGTTGCCCGCGTACGGCGGCAGGAAGTCGCCGGCCCCCTCGACCTCCAGCAGCACGGCCACGCGGGCCGCGCCGCCGGTCGCGGCCGACGGCTCGTCGAACTGGGGCTCGGCGCGCAGCCGGTAGCCCGGCACGTACGCCGCGACGGCGGCGGCCACCTCCTTGATCGAGGCCGCGACCGCCGCCCGGTCGGCGTCCGCGGGGATCGAGCAGAACACGGTGTCCCGCATGATCATGGGCGGCTCCGCCGGGTTGAGGATGATGATGGCCTTGCCCCGGCCCGCTCCCCCGACCGTCTCCAGGCCGCGGCTCGTGGTGAGGGTGAACTCGTCGATGTTGGCCCGCGTCCCCGGGCCCGCCGACGGCGAGGCGACGCTGGCGACGATCTCGGCGTACGCGACCTCGGTCACCCGGGAGACGGCGTGCACCATCGGGATCGTGGCCTGTCCGCCGCAGCTGACGAGGCTGACGTTCGGCTCGTCGAGGTGGGCGCCGAGGTTGACCGCGGGCACGACCGGCGGCCCGAGCGCGGCCGGGGTGAGGTCGACGGCCCGGATGCCGAGCGCGGCGTAACGCGGCGCGTTCTCCCGGTGCACCCGCGCCGAGGTGGCCTCGAAGACGATGTCGGGACGCTCGTCCAGCCCGAGCAGCCAGTCGACGCCCCCGGCGGAGACGGCCAGCCCGGCGGCCGCGGCCCGGGCGAGTCCCGGGCTCTCGGGGTCGGCCCCGGCCATCCAGCGCGGCTCGACGAGGTCGGAGCGCAGCAGTTTGCACATCAGGTCGGTGCCGATGTTCCCCGAGCCGACGATGGCCGCGGTCGCCTTGCCCACCTGTGGTCCCCTCACTCGAAACGCGCGGTCACGGAGCCGAGCCCGGCGAACTCGGCGTGGAAGACGTCCCCCGGGCGGACGTCCACCGCCCGGGTGCAGGACCCGGGGAGGATCAGGTGCCCGGCCTCCAGCTTCACGCCGAACGCCGCCACCTTCCCGGCGAGCCAGGCCACCGCGGTCGTCGGGTTCCCCAGCACCGCGCTGGTGTTCCCCCGGGCGGCCTCCTCGCCGTTGCGGCGCAGGACGGCCTCGATGCCGGCGAGGTCGAGGGCGTCCGGCCGCACGCGGGCCGCGCCGAGGACGACGCCCGCCGACGACGCGTTGTCGGCGATCGTGTCGGCGAGGGCGATCCGCCAGTCCCTGATCCGGCTGTCGATCAGCTCGATGCTCGGCACGACGTACTCGGTGGCGGCGAGCACGTCCGCCTCGGTGCAGCCTTCGCCGGGCAGGCTCGCCCCGAGGACGTAGCCGACCTCCACCTCGACGCGGGGGTGGCAGTACGCGGCCGCCGGGACGGGCACGTCCTCCCGCAGCAGCATCGTGTCGAGCAGGTGGCCGTAGTCGGGCTCGTCCACGCCCATCATCCGCTGCATGACGGGGGACGACAGGCCGACCTTGTGCCCCAGCACCCGGGCGCCCGCGGCGAGGCGGCGCCGGATGTTGATGAGCTGGATCTCGTACGCCTCGCCGGCGCCGAGGCCGGGCTCGGCCGCGGTCAGCGGCTCGATCGGCGCGCGGTCGCGCTCGGCGGCCCGCAGCCGGCCGGCCGCCTCCTCCAGCACGGCCGCCCGCCGCGCCTCCTCCAGCATCCGGACCTCCTCCGTTCGGCTCCACGCTCCCAGTGGCCCCGGCCCCGCGCGCCGGGCCTCCCGCTGAGTGGGAGCCGTCCGCGCAGGCGGGGTCAGCCGTCGTAGGTGACCCTGACCCGCTCGCTGACCGGGAGCGCCTGGCAGGCGAGCAGCAGGCCGTCGGCCACGTCCCGCCGGTCGAGCACCTGGTTGTGCTCCATCGCCGCCTCGCCCTCGACGAGCACGCAGGCGCACGCCGCGCAGGAGCCCTCGCGGCAGGAGTACGGCGCGTCCAGCCCGGCCGCGAGGAGCACGTCGAGGAGGCGCCGGTTCCTGGGCCAGGGAAGGGTCGTGGTCTCGCCGTCGAGCACCACCTCGACCTCGGCCGCTGCGGCGGACCCCCCGTCCGGCTCCTCGTCCGGCTCCTCCCCGGGCGGCGCGGCGAACGGGTCGCCCTCCAGCGTGGTGAACCGCTCCAGGCGCACGCGCGGCGCGCCGAGCCCGGCGAGCACCCCGCTCGCGAGGTCCGTGAACGGCTCCGGGCCGCAGACGAACGCCTCGCGGCCGGCGTACGGGCGGGCCAGCGCCGCCAGGCCCGCCGCGCTCGGCAACCCCTGCACCGACTCCAGCCAGTGGACCACGCTCAGCCGCTCCCCGTGCCGGCCGGCCAGGGCCGCCAGCTCGTCGCGGAAGATGACCGAGCGCTCGTCGCGGTTGGCGTACACGAGCACCAGCGAGCCCGTCCCCGCCGCGAGGCACGACTTCACGATCGACATGACCGGGGTGATGCCGCTGCCCGCGGCGAGCAGCAGGAGGTCCGCGTCGAGCGAGCCCGGCGTGAAGGCGCCCGCGGGCCGCAGGACCTCCAGCACATCTCCCTCCGCCACGGTGTCGCACAGCCAGCTCGACCCGGGCCCCGCGCGCTTCACCGTCACCTTCATCGGCTCGTCGCAGTGCGGTGAGCTGCTGAGGGAGTAGCAGCGCGCGAGGCCGGGGCCGAGGGGCACGCGGAGGGTGAGGAACTGGCCCGGCCGGTAGCGGAACGCCTCCCGGTCGCCGGCCGCGGGTTCGAGCACGAACGAGCGGGCGTCCGCCGTCTCGGCGACCACGCCGGCGACGCGCACCTTGTACGGACCCCGCACGGCCGCCTCCCGGGACGCCGGTCAGGCCGGCCGCTCGGCTGCCCGCTCCCGGGCCCGCGCCGCCGCGTGGCGGGCGGCGACGTACCCGAAGACGATGGACGGCCCGATGGTCGCGCCGGGACCGGCGTACTCGTTGCCCATGACCGACGCCGAGGTGTTCCCGGTGGCGTAAAGGCCCTCGATCGCCGAGCCGTCGGCGCGCAGGACGCGGCTGTGCTCGTCGCAGACGAGGCCTCCCTTGGTGCCGAGGTCGCCGACCTCCAGCCGGAAGGCGTGGAACGGCGGGCGGTCGATGACGTCGAGGTTGGGGTTCGGCAGCGTGGGATCGCCGTAGTAGCGGTCGTACGCGCTGTCGCCCCGGCCGAAGTCCTCGTCGCGGCCGGCCCGGGCGAAGCCGTTGAACCGCTCGACCGTCTCCTCCAGCGCCGCCGGCGGGACGCCGATCAGGGCGGCCAGCTCCGCGAGCGTGTCCGCGCGGAAGGCGAGCCCCGCGGCGTAGAACTCGTCCGGCACGGGCGCGCCGGGCAGGATCCGCGCGAACGGGTAGCGGGCGCGCGCCTTGGCGTCCATGACGACCCAGGCCGGCACGTGGCCGCCCGCGAGCTGGTCGTGCACGAAGTTCACGTACGGCGACGACTCGTTGGCGAACCTCCTGCCGTCCCCGGACACGATGATCGACGGCGGGATGCACCGCTCAGACACGAGCGGGATGGTGGCTCCCGCGGGGTGCCGGACGGCGGGCATCCACCAGGCGTCGTCCATCAGGTCGAGGGCGGCGCCGGCCCGTTCGCCCGCGAGGATGCCGTCGCCGGTGTTCTCCCGCGCGCCCATGCTGAAGTCTGCCCGCCCGCCCTCCGGCAGGTGGGCGGCCCGCAGCGCCGGGTTGTGGTCGAAGCCCCCGGTGGCGAGCAGCACCCCGTGCCTGCCGCGGATCCGCAGCGTCCGCCCCTCGCGCTCGGCGAAGACGCCGCGCACCCGCCCGTCGGCGTCGAGGACGAGGTCGGTCATGGCGGTGCGCAGCCACACCGGGACGCCGGCGTCCCTGAGCGCCATCCGCAGCCGGGCGACCAGCGCCCGGCCCCCCGTGGACATGTGGCGGCGTCGGACGAGGTTGGACGAGACCCGCCACGCCGACACGACGGTGGCCCAGCGGCCCCGCCAGGTGCGCCTGGCCATCGCCAGGTCGTGGTAGTCCTTGGCCGTGATCCACAGGCCGAGCGGGCCCGCCATGCCGTTCGGGCGCTGGTGGCGCTCGTCCGGGCCCAGCGCCCGGGTGTCGAACGGCGCCGCCTCGATCGAGCGGCCCATCGGGCTGCCGCCCTCCAGCTCCGGGTGGTAGTCGGGGTAGCCCTTCGTCCAGAGGAAGCGCATCCACCTGCTGCGGCACAGCAGTTCCATCGCGGCGGGGCCGTTGTCCACGAACGCGTCGAGCCGCGCGGCGGGCACCCGGCCGCCGGTGATCAGGTCGAGGTAGCGCCTCACCTCCCGCGGGTCGTCGTGGACCCCGCTCGCGCGCAGCGCCGGGTTGCCGGGGATCCAGATCCCGCCGCCCGAGATGGCGGTGCTGCCGCCGAACCTCTTGCCCTTCTCCAGCACGACCGCCGTGAGGCCCGCGTCGGCCGCGGTGAGCGCCGCCGCCATGCCGCCGCCCCCGCTTCCCACCACGACGAAGTCGAACTCCTCGTCCCACGGGGTCTCCGTCATGCCGGGTCCTTCCTGGTCAGGAACGCGAGCACGACGCTCTCCCAGGCGGCCCTCTGCTCGATCATCACCCAGTGCCCGCAGTCGGGGAACACGTGCAGCTCGGCGCCGGGGATCGTGCGCATCGGCACGATGGCCATGTCGAGCGGGCTGACCCGGTCGTCGCGGCCCCACGTGATCAGCGTCGGCGCCTGGATCCGGTGCAGCGTCGCCCAGTACGGCGACCGGTCCGAGGCAGCCGCGGCGGCGGCCCGGGCGGCGACCGCGGCCCTGCCGTACATCCTGCGGGCGCTCGCGAGGGCGGCCTCGTCGGTGGCCTGGGCCCAGCGCTCCTCGACGAGCTCCTCGGTGACGAGGGCCGGGTCGTACACCATGGAGTGGAGCCACCGGACGAGCGCCTCCCGGCTGGGCCGCTCGGCGAACTCCGTCAGCAATGTGATCCCCTCGCCCGGCGAGGGGCTGAAGAGGCCGACCCCGATCCCGCCGACCGTGACCAGCCGCCGGACCCGCTCCGGATGGGCGGCCGCCACCTGGGCGGCCACGATGCCGCCCATCGAGTTGCCGACCACGTCCACCTGGTGGAGCCCGAGCCCGTCGAGGAGGCGGAGCACGGCTGCGGGGGCCGCGGCCATCGGGTGGCCGTCCACCGGGTCGCTCACCCCGAACCCCGGGAACTCCAGGATCAGGCAGCGGAAGCGCTCGGCGAAGGCGGGCAGGTTGCCGCCGAAGTTGCGCCAGCCGGTGACGCCGGGCCCGGAGCCGTGCAGGAACAGCAGCGGGGGGCCGTCGCCCGCCTCGTGGTAGCGCAGCACGCCTTCGCCGGTCGCGAGCTCGCGCGCCGTCGAGTCGTGCGTGGGCCGCGTCGTCATCGTCCGCCCCCGTCCTGAAGGAGTGCCGGCTCGTCGGACCGTAGTCAAGGGGCGGGCCGGGCGGCGGCGGCCTCCCGATCAGCGGGACGCGCCCACACACCGGCGCCCACTCAAGGGCCCACGCAACGGCCCACGCAACGGCCCACTCAACGGGACCGGGCGGGCCGGGCCGCCCCCCGGGCGCCTAGCGTCGGAGGCCGGTCGCGGGACCCTCGGACGTCCGGGCCCGTGCGACCCGCAGAGCCGAGCTGAGCCGAGGTGAGGTGAGCCCATGACGGCCGATCCCGTCCGTACGGCGGCCCGGCCTGCCGCGCCGGGGCCGCTGGAGTTCCGCCGGGCGATGGGGCTGTTCGCCAGCGGGGTGACCGTGGTCACCGGCAGCGACGGCGGGGAGCCGGTCGGGTTCGCCTGCCAGGCCTTCGCCTCGGTGTCCCTGGACCCTCCGCTCGTGCTGTTCTGCGCCGACAGGGGCGGACGGGCCTGGCCGAGGATCAGGAGATCGGGCCGGTTCTGCGTCAACGTGCTGGGCGAGGACCAGGTCGAGATGTGCGCCCGGTTCGGGTCGAGCACCGGCAGGAAGTTCGACGGGCTGGAGTGGGACCCCTCTCCGTGGGGCGTGCCCGCGCTGCGCGACGTGCTGCTGCGGGTGCACGCCGAGATCGAGGACGTGCACCCTGCCGGGGACCACGACGTGGTCGTCGGCCGGGTCGTGCTGCTGGAGGCGGGCGCCGGCGAGCGCCGGCCGATGATCTTCTACGGGGGACGGTTCGGCGTGGACCCCGGCGAGCCCCAGGCGGCCGGCCTCTGGGGCTGGGGCGACCACTGGGGCTGACACCGGAGCTTATCCCTGAGGCTGACCGTGCCCCGGCTACAGCCAGTCGCCGTTCTGGCCGGCGGCGAGGAGCCGGTTCATGGTCTCGGCCGACCAGGCGCCGTCTGGGACGGGCCGCACGAACCGTGCGCGCCGGGCGCCCTCCGGGCCGGGGAACAGGTCGAGCGCGACCTGGCGCGCCGCGTCGGCCACGAGCGGGGCCACCCGCTCCAGCGGCGTCCGCGCGTCGCCCACGAGGGAGATGCTCGCCACCGGCCCCTCCCTGCCGCGGACCGCGGCCGCGACGCACGCGATGCCGGGGAAGCACTCCCCCCGCTCGTACGCGACCCCGTGCCGCCGCCGGATACGGTCGAGCTCCTGGTGGAGCACGCCGAGCTCGCCGATGGTGCGGTCGGTGAGCCGGCTGGGCGAGCCGCCGACCAGGGCGTCCACCCGCTCGGGCGCCAGCCAGGCGAGCATCGACTTGCCGAGGGCGGTGCAGTGGGCCGGCGCCCGGCCGCCCACCCGCGAGGGCACCGACAGCGCGAACCGCCCGCCCACCTTGTCGAGGTAGAAGACGTCGGCGGTGTCGAGCACGGCCAGGTGGACGACCATCCCGGTGCGCATCTGCAGGCCGTGCAGCAGGGGGGCGGCGGCCTCGCGGATCTCGCCGTACCCGCCGTCGCGGCCCCCGAGGCCGAGCGCGCGCTGTCCCAGGCTGTAGCCGAACGACGTGTGCTCCAGCCAGCGCAGGCGGACGAGCTGGTCGAGGATCCTGTGCGCCGTCGACCGCGGCAGGTGCGTGCGGCGGGCCACGTCCTCCAGCGTGAGCCGGGTCGACCGGCCCGGGAACGCGTCCATGATCAGGGTCATCCGCTCCACCATGGACGGCGGCAGGTCGCCCCGCTCGGGGGCGGCCGGCTCCGGCGACGGGCTGACGGCGGCCATCGCACCCTCCCACCAGAATTGAAATCAATTCTCGTTCTGGAATCTAACAACGGGAGCCGCCTTCGGGAAGGGCCGCCCGCCGTCTCGCTCCAGGGGTTCTCAGCCGCGCGGCTCCCTCGGCAGCCCGAGCACCCGTTCGGCGATTATCTGCCGCTGGATCTCGTTCGAGCCCGCGTAGATGGTGTCCGCCCTGGAGAACAGGAAGAGCCGCTGCCACTCCCCCAGCTCGTACGGCGGGCCCTCGGCGACCGTGCCGGCCGCGCCCAGCACGTCCATGGCCAGCTCGCCCAGCTCCTGGTGCCAGGTGGCCCACGAGATCTTGGATATGGACGACTCGGGCCCGGGCGCCCCCGCGGCGACGCCGGCCATCGTGCGGACCGCGTTCAGCCGGAGGACCTGCAGGCCGATCCACGCCCGGACGATCCGGTCGCGCAGCAGCGGGTCGTCGACGGCCCCGGTCCGCCGGGCGAGCCGCACCAAGCCCTCGAACTCCCTGCGGAAGCCGACCTGCTGGCCGAGCGTCGCCACGCCGCGCTCGAAGCCGAGGGTGGCCGTCGCGATCCGCCAGCCGTCGCCCGGGGCCCCCACGATGTTGGCGGCGTCGGTCACCGCGCCGTCGAAGAACACCTCGTTGAACTCGGAGGTGCCGGTGATCTGGGTGATGGGCCGCACCTCCACCCCGTCCTGCCGCATCGGCACGAGCAGGAACGACAGGCCGCGGCTGCGGGACGAGCCCGGCTCGGTGCGGCAGAGCGCGAAGCACCAGTCGGCCTCCAGCGCGAGCGAGGTCCACACCTTCTGCCCGTCGACACGCCACCGGCCGCCGTCGAGCCGGGCCCGGGTCCGCACGCCGGCCAGGTCGGACCCGGCGTCGGGCTCCGAGTACCCCTGGCACCACAGCTCCCGTACGGCCGCGATCTCCGGCAGGAACCGCCTCCGCTGCTCCTGCGTGCCGTACGCGATGAGCGTCGGGCCGAGCAGGTTCTCGCCGATGTGGTTGACCCGGGCGGGGGCGTCCGCGAGCGCGTACTCCTCGTGGAAGGCGACCTGCCGCTCCACGCTCGCGCCGCGCCCTCCGTGAAGTTCGGGCCAGCCGACGCAGGTCCAGCCGGCCGCGGCCATGTGCCGCTCCCACGCCAGCCTCAGGCCGAACGCCTCGTGCTCGCGGCCGGGCCCGCCCAGCCCGCGGGCGTCCGCGAACTCCCCGGTCAGGTTGTCCTCCAGCCAAGCCCGCACCTCGGCGCGGAAGGCCTCGTCCGGCTCCACACCCCGGGACCCTACCAAACGCTTGGTGGAAAGAAAGAGGCCGAGCACTCCCGGAGAGCGGGAGGGGACAGGCGCGGACGCCGGGACCGGCCTACCCTCGCATCGCCGACAGCGGAGGGACGGGTGACCGAGGAGCGGGAGGAACTGCGCCGGACGGTGCGGGCCGTGCTGGGGCGCGCCCCCGCGCCGCGCCCCGCGCCCGACGCCCCTGCGCCGTACGACGAGGCGGCCCGGCGGTTGCTGGCCGGGCAGGTGGGGGCGTTCGGGCTTGCGGTGCCGGAGGAGCACGGCGGGGCCGGCGCCACCCTGGCCGAGGCCCTCGTCGTGTGCGAGGAGCTGGGACGGGCGCTGACCCCCCTGCCGTACCTCGGCTCGGCCGTGCTCGCCACGCAGTCCCTGCTCGCCTGCGGGGTGACGGAGTGGCTGCCCGCGCTGGCGGACGGCGCCCTCGTCGGCGCGCTCGCCTGGGCGGAGGGCGGCTCCTGGGACCCGGCCGCCGTACGGTGCCGCGCCGAGGGCGGCCGGCTGACGGGGGTGAAGGAGCACGTGCTGGACGGCGAGGCGGCCGGCCTGCTCGTGGTCCCGGCCCGGGCGGACGGCGGGGACCTGGGCGTGTACGCCGTCGACCCGGCGGCCCCCGGAGTGCGGGTCGAGCCACTGGCCACCCTCGACCGCACCCGGCCGCAGGCCCGCGTCCGCCTGGCCGGGGCCCCGGCGCGGCTCCTGTCCGCGGACGGGGAGCGGGTGCTCGGCCGGCTGCTCGCGGTGGCGGCCGCCGCGCTCGCCGCGGAGCAGGTGGGCGGCGCGCGGCGGTGCCTGGAGATGACGCTGACGCACGTGACGACCCGGCGGCAGTTCGGCCGGCCGATCGGGTCCTTCCAGGCCGTCAAGCACCGGCTGGCCGACCTCTACGTGCTCGTCGAGTCGGCCGCGTCGCTGGGCGACGACGCCGCCCGCGCGCTTGCCGAGGAGGCGCCCGGCCTGGAGGTGCGGGCCGCGGCCGCCCAGGCGTACTGCTCGGAGGCCTACCGGGCGGCGGCCGCGGAGACCCTCCAGCTCCACGGCGGGATCGGCTTCACCTGGGAGCACGAGGCCCACCTGCACCTCAAGCGCGCCCACGCGGCGGCCGAGCTGTTCGGGGACGCGGCCTGGCAGCGCGCCCGGCTGGCCCCCACGGTGCTCGGCCTCGCGAAATGAGAGAAATGGAAATGTGATTCACCGGAAATCGAAAAGATTTATATGGCTGATATGATTGCGTTTGGTTAAGATATTTTCTCCGGCATGGACAGCAATGGAGAGCCGAGCCAGACCGCGATGACCGCGGCGGCCGCCCGCGCGGCGCACCTGATCGTCGACGACGAGCCCCTGATCTTCCGCGACACCCTGGCGTACCGGCTGCTGGGCGACCTGGCCGAGACGCTGGTGGGCTACCACCGCTCACAGGGCACGCACCCGGTGCTCGTGGGCGCGCGAGCGGCGGTGGTGACGCGGAGCCGCTACACGGAGGACCTCCTGGAGGAGGGCGGGTTCACCCAGTACGTGATCCTCGGCGCGGGCCTGGACACCTTCGCCTACCGGTCGCCGCTCGCCGGGCGCGTCCGGGTGTTCGAGGTCGACCACCCGTCGAGCCAGCGGTGGAAGCGCGGCCTGCTGGAGGCGGCCGGCGTGCCGGTGCCGCCCTCGCTGGCGTTCGTCCCCGCGGACCTCGAGGCGGGATCGCCGCTGGAGGCCCTGGTCGCCGGCGGGTTCGACCCCGCCGTCCCGGCCCTCGTGGGCTGGCTGGGCGTCACGATGTACCTGACCCAGGAGGCGATCGGGCGGACCCTCGACATGGTGGCCGGACTCGCCCCGGGCACGGAGATCGTCCTGGACTACATGCTCCCCGAGGGGCTGCGCGACGCCGCCGGCCAGGCGTACGTCGAGGGCGTCGCGCCGGTGGCGGCGGAACGCGGCGAGCCCTGGCTGACGTTCCTCAGCCCCGAGGAGATGTCGTCCCTGCTCCGCGAGCACGGCCTGGAGGTCGTCCGGCACTCGGGCCAGCGCGACAGCGTCGACCCGGCGCTGTGGGACAGGTCGGACGCTCTGCGCCCGTCGCACCTGTCCGTCCACGCCCGCGCCCGGGTCCCCGGGGCCTGAGCCTCCCGGCCCCGTCAGCCCGCGACGGCCGGGGTGGGCGTCAGGGCGACGGCGGCCTCGGACGTGTGCACGAGGAAGGTCAGCGTCTCCTGGAAGTACAGCTCGACGCTGCCGGCGTCGTGGGACAGGTAGCCGATCGACAGGTCCTGGCCGATGCACAGCTCGAAGTCGCCGCCGCGGCTGGACACCAGGAAGGCGCCGTCGATGGCCGGCGCCCAGATGATCTTCCCGCTGAGCAGCCGGGCGATGTGCTCGTGGACGGGGTAGCCGTACACGCTGGTCTCGTTCACTGCGGTGTAGGCGTCGGCGCTGAGGACCAGGTCGTACGGCCCGCCGACGCCGGCCAGGCGCAGGGCGGAGACGGCCTGGCTGATGGCGTCGGGGTAGTCGCCCGCCTCGGCCGGGAGCGGCAGGGCGGGGTTCGAGGAGGCGTCGCGGATTCCGGCGATGCCCGCCGCGGCGTACCCCTCGAACACCGCCCGGTCCTCGGCGAACGCGATCCGCTTGGCCGCGTCCTTCACCGGCTGCCAGTCGGCGTCCCTGGCGCCCCGCTCGACGTCGTCCACCTGCCGGCGGTCGACCGTGAACGGCACCCGCAGCTCGAGGATCGGCTGCGAGCGGCGGGTGTGGGCGACGACGCCGGGGGCGGGCGGCTCCACGGAGTCGAGGTGGCCGGTGGAGACGGCGGACAGCGCGAGGCCGGCCGGCTCGGGGACGTCGACCACGCGACGACCGGCCACGTGCCGTTTGAACGTGCGCCGCGCCTCCTCCTCGAGGTCGGCCCACGCCGCATCCGAGATGGGCGCCAGCTCGCGGTGCAGGTTGTTCATGACGAGGTGCTCCTCTTCAGGTCGCCGATGCCGAGGGACCCGTCGCGCCGGGCCGGGGCATCGGTGGTCGTACCGGCCGCGGCCGTGCCGCCGGCGCCCGGAGGGTCGGGAAGGTCGTCGAGGAAGTCGACGGTGGGGACGAAGAACAGCGTCCCGGTCACCGGGGTGGAGAAGTCGAGGATCCTGTCGGTGGTGCCGGGCGGGTCGCCCAGGAACATGTTCTCCAGCATCGTCTCGGTGACCTGCGGGGTGCGGGCGTACCCGATGAAGTAGGTGCCGAACTCGCCCCTGCCCACGTTGCCGAACGGCATGTTGTCGCGCAGGATCCGCCGTTCCGTCCCGTCGGGGTCGGTGATCGTGGTGAGCGCGACGTGCGAGTCGGCGGGCTTGACGTCGTCGTCCAGCTCGATGTTCGACAGCTTGGTCCGCCCGATCACCTTCTCCTGCTCGTCGACGGTCAGGGCATTCCACGCCTGGAGGTCGTGCAGGTACTTCTGCACGATCACGTAGCTGCCGCCGGCGAACTCCGGGTCCTCCCCACCGATGAGGACGGCCTCGTCGGCGACCGGGCCGACCGGGTTCTCCGTCCCGTCGACGAAGCCGAGCAGGTCGCGCATGTCGAAGTACACGAAGCCCTGGACCTCGTCCCGGACGACGACCGCGCCGCGGAGCCGTTCCATGATCTGCGAGGCCAGCTCGAAGCACAGGTCGAGGCGCGTGGCCCGGATGTGGAAGAGCAGGTCGCCGGGTGTGGACACCGCGTGGTGGACGGGCCCCCGCAGCTCGCGGAACTCGTGCAGCTCGGCCGGGCGCGGCCCGGCGAACAGCCGGTCCCAGGCGGCGGAGCCGATGCCGGCCACGCAGCTCAGCCTGCCCTCCGGCACCCGGAAGCCCACGGACCGCTGGAGCGCCGGCAGGTCGGTCAGCAGCTCCCGCGCGATCGGCTCGCCTCCGGCGTCGACGGTGACGACCAGGAAGACCGCCGCGGTGGTCAGCGGGCTCAGCACCGGCTGCGGCACCGGCGGCCGCCCGGGTCCCCCGTCAGGCACCTGCTGCGTCATCGTCACGTCCTCCCCCGCGGTCGCGCTCTGGAGGACAAGCCTGTCAGGCCGCGACCACGGGTCCGCAGCGGGGTCGCCCACGCGCCGTGCAGGGCTTTCTCGCGGGCCGGGCCGGCCGTGACGGGGCCGCTCGCCTCGCGGGGCCGGCCCGGCCGGGCAGGACGGGGGTCAGCCGCGCAGCTCGGGGAACTGGTCGTCGCGCCACTCCCCCTCGGGCGAGCCGCCCGCTCCGGCCACGTCGTTCTCGCGGGCCCGCAGCTCCACCCGGCGGATCTTGCCGGAGATCGTCTTGGGCAGGTCGGCGAACTCGATCCGGCGCACCCGCTGGTAGGGCGCGAGGTTCTCCCTCGCGTGCCGCAGGATCGCCGCCGCCGTCTCCCTGCCGGGCTCCCAGCCCGCCGCCAGCACCACGTACGCCTTGGGGACGGCGAGGCGGATCGGGTCGGGAGCCGGCACGACGGCCGCCTCGGCCACGGCCGGGTGCTCGATGAGCACGCTCTCCAGCTCGAACGGCGAGATCTTGTAGTCGGACGCCTTGAACACGTCGTCGGTCCGCCCGACGAACGTGATGTGGCCGTCCGCGTCCCGGACCGCCACGTCGCCGGTGTGGTACAGCCCGTCCGCCATGACCTCCTCGTGCCGCGCCGGGTCGCCGAGGTAGCCCGTCATGAGGTTGGCCGGCCGCGCGGCGAGGTCGAGGCAGATCTCCCCCTCGTCGCCGCGGCGTCCGGTCACCGGGTCGACGATCACCACGGGCACGCCGGGCAGCGGACGGCCCATCGAGCCGGGCGTGAGCGGCGCCCCCGGCGTGTTGGCCACCAGAGCGGTCGTCTCCGTCTGGCCGTAGCCGTCGCGGACGGTCAGCCCCCAGGCCTCCTGGACCCGCGCGATCACCTCGGGGTTCAGCGGCTCGCCCGCGGCGACGGCCTCGCGCAGCGTCCCCGGCCCGCCGGACAGGTCGGCCTGGATCAGCATGCGCCACACGGTCGGCGGGGCGCAGAACGTGGTGATCCCGGCCTGCCGCATCCGGCCCAGCAGGGCGGCGGCGTCGAAGCGGGAGTAGTTGTACACGAACACCGTGGCCTCGGCGTTCCACGGCGCGAAGAAGCAACTCCAGGCGTGCTTGGCCCAG
The DNA here is from genome assembly GCF_000511135.2 of Microbispora sp. ATCC PTA-5024. Taxonomy (NCBI): domain Bacteria; kingdom Bacillati; phylum Actinomycetota; class Actinomycetes; order Streptosporangiales; family Streptosporangiaceae; genus Microbispora; species Microbispora sp. ATCC PTA-5024. The sequence goes on from NZ_KI866522.1 coordinate 1,326,659, forward strand.
CCGGGCGAGCTGATGTTGAGGTGCACGTCGCCGGGGCGCAGGCCGATGAAGTACATGGTGGTCAGGTGGCCCACCGGATAGGACACCTGCGTGTGGCCCACGAGCTTGGGCCGGCTGGTCGTGCCCGAGGTGAAGTAGAGGAGCAGCGGGTCGCCGGGCCGCGTGCGGGCCTCGTAGGTCCGCGGCTCGGCCACCTCGTAGGCGTCGGCGTACCGCAGCCAGCCGCCGGCCTCGCCGCCCACGCAGACGCGGCCGTAGTCGCCCTCGATGTCGGCGAACTTGGCGGTGTCGGCGGCGTTGGCGATCACGTGCCGGGCCCCGCCCCGCACGACGCGGTCGGCGAGGTCGGCGCCGCCCAGGGCCGTGGTCGCGGGCATGATGACCGCGCCGAGCTTCATCACGGCCAGCATCGACTCCCACAGCTCGACCTGGTTGCCGAGCATCATCAGCACGTGGTCGCCCCTGCCGACGCCGTTCGACTCCAGCCAGGTGGCCACCTGGTCGGAGCGGCGGGCCATCTCGTCGAACGAGTACCGGCGCTCGGAGCCGTCCTCCTCCACGATCCACAGAGCGGTGCGGTCGTTGCCCCGGGCGATGGCGTCGAACCAGTCGGTGGCCCAGTTGAACGACTCCCCGAAGGACGGCCAGGAGAACGAGGCGAGCGCCCGGTCGTAGTCGCCGTACAGGCCGAGCAGCAGGTCGCGGGCGTCACGGAAGACGGTGGTGCTGGTGGTCACGCGGGGAACTCCTCGTCGGGTCGGTACGGCACGGCAGCAGGCCGGCGAGGCGGGCCCGCGCTCCTGGTGGGTCTGTGCGGCCACACCCGACTTTCTCCCATTTCCCGCTCTCCCTGCCACCCCCCGCCGCCTCGGCTCGGCCCCCCACCCTCCGGACGGCTCAATTTTCATTTCTTATGAATAGTTATTGACGACGCGCGGGCGGGGGTGCGAGGGTGTGCTTCGGCTTGGCCGACCCTTACCCCCTGGTCCCACCGGAGGCCACCCTTGAGTCACCCCACTGTGAGCCGCCGCGGCTTCCTGGCCGGCGTCGGCGGGCTCGGCGTCGCGTCGGCGCTGAGCGCGTGCGCGACGAGCACCCCGGCCGCTCCGGCCGCCACCGGATCCGGCTCGTCGAAGGCCCTGCTGCTGAAGTCCCGCGAGACCAGCGACAAGAGCCGCAAGGCGATGCAGGCGCTGCTCGACGAGTTCGTGAAGGCCAACCCGCAGTACAAGCCGACGCTGAACACGATGGAGGCGGCGGCCTTCCAGCAGCAGATCCGCGCCGACCTCACGCTCTCGACACCGCCCGACGTGCTGACCTGGTTCGCCGGGGAGATCGCGAGCAACTTCGCCAAGCAGGGGCTCCTGCTCGACGCGACCTCCGCGTTCCCCGCGCAGGGGTACAGCGACCAGTTCACGAAGCTGTCCGCGGACGCCTCGGGCAAGAAGATCTTCATCCCGACCAACTACTACTGGTGGGGCATGTTCTACCGGACGTCCCAGTTCGAGAAGTGGGGCGTGTCCGAGCCGAAGACCTGGGACGAGTTCGTCGCCCTCTGCAAGACGCTGCAGGGCAAGGGCGTCAGCCCGCTCGCCCTGCCGCTGGCCGACGCCGCGTGGCTCACCGCGTCGTGGTTCGACTACCTCAACCTCCGGATCAACGGCGCGACCTTCCACCGCGCCCTGCTGGCCGGTCAGGAGAGCTACACCGATCCCCGGGTGGCCAAGGTCCTGGACGTCTGGCGGGAGGTGCTGCCGTACCTCGACCCGGCGGGCAAGGGCCTGTCCTTCCAGGAGGGCTCGGCGAAGTGGCAGCAGGGCAAGGACGCGATGTTCCTGTGCGGCCCCTTCCTCGCCGACTCGATGCCGGACGACGTGAAGGCCGACATCAGCTTCTTCCAGTTCCCCATCGTCGACCCGGCCGTCCCGGTGGCCGAGGAGGCGCCGTTGGACGGGTTCATCGCGAGCGCCCGCAGCGCCGACCCCGACGGCGCGCTGGCGTTCCTGAAGTACGCGGCCACGCCGGCGGCCCAGGAGCTCTACCTGAAGATCTCGCAGAACACGGTCATCCCGGCCAACAGCCAGGCGAAGTCCCCCTACTCCACGCCGTTGCTGGAGAAGGGCCGGGCGATGGTGGCGGCCGCGGCCGACGTGACGCAGTTCTTCAACCGCGACTCCAACGACGACCAGCTCAACGCGCTCACGACGGCCCTGGTGAAGTTCATCGACAAGCCCGGGGACGCCGCCGGCATCCTCGCCCAGTGGCAGGACGACTCCGCCAAGGCGCGTGGTAACTGACCATGACCGCCCTTCCCGAGGCCGTCTCACGCGGCTCCCGCGGCACCGGCGCCCCGTCCCGGGGCGGCCGGAGGGGGTCGCGTGAGGCGGCCGTCCTCCTCGCGTTCGTGCTCGTGCCGTTCGCCGTCGAGATGTTCTGGACCTTCTGGCCGGCGCTGAACAGCGTCTACATCTCCCTGACCCGCTGGGACGGCATCTCGCCGCCGGTGTTCGTCGGGCTCGGCAACTACACCCGGATGTGGTCCGACGAGACGTTCCGGACGGCGCTCCGCAACACCGTCGTCTGGCTCGTGCTGTTCGGCGGGCTGTCGGTGCTGGGCGGGCTGGGGCTGGCGCTGCTGCTCGACCGGCCGCGGCGGGGGATCGGGATCTACCGGGCCGTGTTCTTCCTGCCGGTGGTCTTCTCCATGGTGGTCTCCGCGCTGGTCTGGCGGATGATCTACCAGCCGGACGGCGTGGTCAACGGCCTGCTCACCGCGGCGGGGCTGAAGGACCAGGCGCGGATCTGGCTGGGCGACCCGGACACGGCCCTGTACGCCCTCATCGTGCCCGCGCTGTGGCGCCAGGTGGGCTACATCATGGTGCTGTTCCTGGCCGGGTTGAAGACGGTGGACCCGCTGCTGCACGAGGCGGCCAAGACCGACGGCGCGGGCGCGCTCGCGCGGTTCCGGCACATCACGCTCCCGCAGCTGCGGCCGGTCAGCACGGTCGTCCTCGCGGTGACCGTGATCGACGCCCTGCGCTCGTTCGACATCGTCTGGGCGCTGACGAAGGGCGGGCCGTACCACTCCTCGGAGCTGCTGAGCACCTACCAGTTCTCCACCGGCGTGCTGGGCTCCCAGCTCGGCTACGGTTCGGCCCTCGCCGTCGTGATCTTCCTGCTGACCGTGGCCACGATCGTCGTCTACCTGGTCCGGAGCCTGCGCGATGAGGAGGCCGCATGAGAACCGCGAACGCCCGGCTCCGGCCCTGGCTGTTCCACGGCGGGATGGGCCTGCTGGCCGCGCTGTGGCTGCTCCCGCTGGCGCTGGTCCTGGTCACCTCGCTGCGCACGTTCGACGACCTCGCCGCGAAGGGGCTGGCGAGCCTGCCCGCGGGCCTCACCCTCGAGCCGTACGGGCAGGCCCTCGCCAACGGGGAGCTGCGGGCGGTCGGCAACAGCCTGCTCATCACGGTCCCCGTCGTCGTCGCGACGCTCGTCCTCGCCTCGATGGCGGCGTACGGCCTGGCCAGGTACCGCATCCCGTTCCGCAGGACGCTGCTGCTGCTCATGCTGGCCGGCAACCTGCTGCCCGCCCAGCTGCTGCTGATCCCGGTGCTGAAGCTGACCGAGCGGTTCGGCGTGTTCGACAGCCGCATCGGCATGATCGTGGTGCTTACCGCGGTCGGGCTCGGCTTCTACACGTTCGTGCTGCACGGCTTCATGCGGGGCATCCCGCAGGAGGTCACCCAGGCCGCCAGGATCGACGGCGCCTCCGCCGCCGGCGTCTACCTGCGCATCGTGCTCCCGCTGACCAAGCCGGCGATGGCCGCCCTGGGGTCGCTCGCCTTCACCTGGACGTTCAACGACCTGCTGTGGGCGATCACGCTCCTGCGCGACGAGACCAAGCTGCCGGTGACCCCGGCCATCCTCGGCATGCAGGGGCAGTACTTCTCCTCGTGGAACGTCATCGCCGCCGCCACGGTCGTCGCGGCCGTCCCGACGGTGGTCGTGTTCCTGCGCTTCCAGCGCTACTTCATCTCCGGCCTGCTGATCGGATCCTCCCGATGACCGGCACGACGGCCGGCCCGGCCGGGCCGGCCGCCGGCACCCGGTGGACGCTGCGCACCGCCACGACCGTCTACCAGGTGCGCCTGGCGCCGGGCGGCGGCTGGGCCGAGCTCGCCTACTGGGGCCCGGCCCTCGACGACCCCCCGGTCCCCGGCCCCCTGGAGTACGCAGGGCCCACGCCGTACTCGACGCCCGCGGACGCCGCGGCCTGCGAGTACGCGCCGCTGGGCGTGCGGCACTTCGCGCAGCTGGACCTGGTCGCCGAACGGCCGGCCCCCGGTGGGGAGGGCCTGCGCGGGACGGTCTGGCGGCACACGGGCGACGAGCTGACGGACAAGGACGGCGGGACCGAGCTGCGCGTCCACTTCGCCGACGACCTGCAGCGGCTCACCGCCACCCTCTGCTACCGCGTGCATCCCGGCCACGACGTCATCGAGCGGTGGGCCGAGATCGGCAACGAGGGCGACACCCCGCTCCGGCTGGAGCGCGTCAGGTCGGCCGGCTTCACGGTCCCGACGCCCGGCGGGGCCCTTCTGCACCACCTGCACGGCCGCTGGGCCCAGGAGTTCCAGGCCGACCGGGTCGAGCTGCGCCACGGCCGGTTCACGCTGGAGAGCCGTCTCGGCCTGACCGGGCTGTCGCACTCCCCCTGGGTCGCGGTGCAGCCCCTCGCCGAGCCCGACGGCCCGACCTGGAGCGCCGCGCTGGCCTGGAGCGGCTCGTGGACGATCGACGTGGACGCCGACGCGGCCGCCGGGACGACCAGGGTCGGCCTGGGCCGGCTGCCGAACGAGACGGCGATCGTGCTGGCCCCCGGCGAGACGCTCGCCACGCCTCCCGCGTGCGGGGTGTACAGCGGGGACGGCCTGCAGGGCGTCGCCCGGGCCTGGCACGCCTACCAGCGGACGCTCCGCCGTCCGGTCACCCCGCCCATCGTCTACAACTCGTGGTTCGCCACCGGGTTCGACGTGCGGGCCGACCGGCAGCTGGAGCTGGCGAGGACCGCCGCCGCCATCGGGGTCGAGACGTTCGTGGTGGACGACGGCTGGTTCACCGGCCGCGACGACGACCGCGGGGGGCTCGGCGACTGGGAGCCGGATCCGGCGAAGTTCCCCGGCGGGTTCGCCGAGTTCGTCGCCGGGGTGCGGGCGCTCGGTCTCGGGTTCGGCCTGTGGATCGAGCCGGAGGGCGTGAGTCCCCGGTCGCGCCTGTTCGCGGAGCACCCGGACTGGGTCTACCGGATCCCGGGACGGCCGATGACGACGATCCGCAACCAGTACGTGCTCGACCTCGGCCGCGACGACGCCGCCGCCTGGGTGTGGGAGACCGTCGACGGCCTGCTGCGGCGCTACGACATCACCTACCTGAAGTGGGACATGAACCGCCCGATGACCGAACGCGGGCCGGGGCCCGACCGCGACGGGCGGCACGTCGCGAACTTCCACCGGATCCTTGAGCGGCTCCGCCGCGACCACCCGCACGTGGTCGTCGAGGGCTGCGCGGCGGGCGGCGGACGGGTCGACCTGGCCACCGCGGCCCGCTGCGACGTGCTGTGGCCGAGCGACAACACCGGCCCGCTCGACCGCCTCGCCGTCCAGGACGGCTTCCTGCACGGCTACGCGCCCCATCTGATGAGCTCGTGGGTGACCGACGACCCCGGCCTGTTCGACACCGCGCCGCGGAGCCTCGCCTTCCGGTTCGCCGTGGCGATGTCCGGCGCCCTCGGCATCGGCGCCGACATCGGGGCGTGGGGGGAGGCCGAGCGGGCCGAGGCCGCCCGGTGGGTCGCCCTGTACAGGTCGATCAGGCACGTCATCCGGGACGGGGAGGTGCACCGGCACGGCGACCCGTCCCTGCCGGTGTACGCGGTCGAGTACGCGCTGGAGGACACCGTGGTCCTGCTGGCCTGGCGCACGGGACCGGCCCGCGGGTCGGGCACCCACACCGGGCGTCCCGTCCGCGTCCGGCTCCGCGGCGTGGACCCCGCGGCTGCGTACCGGTTGAGGGACGACGGCGGTGGACACGACGGTGGACACGACGGTGGACAGGGCAGACGAGACGGCGGGCGACACGGCGGGGCGGCCCTGGCGGCGACCGGCCTGGTCCCGCTGCCGGACGACGCCGCCGACGCGGCCGTCATCGTGCTGGACAGGGAGTAGGGGATGGGACGGGAATCGCTGACCGGCAGGGTGGCCGTGGTGACCGGCGCCGCGTCCGGGATCGGGGCCGCGGTCGTCGACCGGTTCCTCGCCGAGGGCGCGCACGTGATCGCGGTCGACGTGACGGACCCGGCGACCGGCCGCGGCGAGGCGCTGGGGGTCACCGGCGACGTGTCCGCGGCCGCCACGTGGGAACGCGTCGAGGCTCTGGCCCGGGCGGAGTTCGGCCGGCTCGACGTGCTGCACTCCAACGCCAGCGTGGTCGTCCGGGCCCCGGCCCACGAGCTGGCCGAGGACGACTGGGACCGCCAGATCGCCGTCAACCTCAAGGCGGCCTACCTCGCCGTGCGCGCGTGCATGGGCCTTCTGGAAGCCGGGTTCCCCGAGCGGGGGGCGGGCTCTGTCGTGCTGAGCTCCTCCGTCCACGCCCTCGCGGGGCTGCCGGGGCATCCGGCGTACGCCGCCGCCAAGGGCGGGCTCGTCTCGCTCGGCCGCCAGCTCGCGGTCGAGTACGGCCCCCGGGTGCGTGTCAACGCCGTGCTCCCCGGCCCGATCCTCACGCCCGCCTGGGACGGCATCGGCGAGGAGGACCGCCGCCGCAGCGCGGCCGGCACCGCCGCCGGGCGCCTCGGACGGCCGGAGGAGGTGGCCGCCGCGGTCGCCTTCCTCGCCTCCGAGGAGAGCTCCTACATCACCGGGGCGTGCCTGCTGGTGGACGGCGGGTGGACGGCGGTGAAAGATTCCGCATGATCACAAATTCCCGACCACGAGGACGGCGAAATTGAGCGTCTATCCGGGCCGCGGCGTACACGGGCAGGTCGTCGAGGCGATCGGCAGGCGGATCATCACGGGCCAGGAGGCGCCGGGCGCCACGCTCGACCTGGACGCGCTGGAGATCACCTACGACGTCAGCAAGACGGTCGTGCGTGAGGCGCTCAAGGTGCTCGCGGCCAAGGGACTCGTGGACGCCCGGCCCAAGCGCGGCACGTTCGTCCGGCCTCGTTCGGAGTGGAGCCTGCTCGACCCCGACCTGCTGCGCTGGCAGTTCGAGGACCCGGCGGGGTCGGGGATGCTCGACGACCTCTACGAGGTGCGGATCATCGTCGAGCCGGCGGGTGCCCGGCTGGCCGCGGCCCGCCGTACGGACGAGGACGTCGCGCGGCTCACGGCCACGCTCGACGCGGTCGGTCCGGGCGCGGGCGCGAAGGAGATCGTCGAGGCGGACCTCGCCTTCCACCGCCAGTTGCTGGAGGCGTCGCACAACGAGCTGCTGATCCGCATGGAGTACATCATCGAGGTCGGGCTGCGGGCCCGCGACCTGCTCGTCCACGGCGAAGGCCACCAGGACGACTTCCTGCCTCCCCACCGGGCCGTGCTCGACGCCGTGCGCGCCGCGGACGCCGACGGGGCCGAGCGGGCGATGCGGGCCCTGCTGGAGCAGGCGGCCAAGGACGAGCAGGAGATCAAGAACCGGGGGCGACAATGAAGATCGTCAAGGTCGAGACGTTCCTCGTGCCTCCACGCTGGCTGTTCTGCCGGGTGGAGACCGACGAGGGGCTGATCGGCTGGGGCGAGCCGGTGGTGGAGGGCCGCGCCGAGGCGGTGCGGTCGGCCGTCGGCATCATGGCGGAGTACCTGATCGGACAGGATCCGCTGCGCGTGGAGGACCACTGGCAGGTCCTGGCCAACGGCGGCTTCTACCGCGGCGGGCCGGTGCTGTCGAGCGCCCTGGCCGGCCTCGACCAGGCGCTGTGGGACATCGCGGGCAAGACGTACGGCGCGCCCGTGCACGCGCTGCTCGGCGGACCGGTCCGCGACCGGGTCCGCATGTACGCGTGGGTCGGCGGTGACGACCCCGGCGAGCTGGCCGAGAGCATCGCCGCCCGGGTGGACGCGGGCTTCACCGCGGTCAAGATGAACGCGGCGGGGCGCATGCCCGCGCTCGCGACCGCGGCCGACATCGGCGCGGTGGTCGACCGGGTGGCGCTGGCCAGGGACGTCCTCGGGCCGGCCCGCGACGTGGCCGTCGACTTCCACGGCAGGACCAGCGCGGCCGACGCCCGGCGGATCCTGCCGCTCATCGCCGGGCTGCAGCCGATGTTCGCCGAGGAGCCGGTCCTGCCCGACCGGCCCCACCTGCTGCGCGACGTCGTGACGGCCAGCAGCGTGCCGATCGCCACCGGCGAGCGGCTGTACTCGCGGTGGGACTTCCGGCAGGTGCTGGAGGCCGGGGTCGCGGTCGTGCAGCCGGACCTGTCCCACGCGTGCGGCATCTCCGAGACCCGCAGGATCGCCGCCCTCGCCGAGGTGTGGGACGCCAAGCTCGCCCCGCACTGCCCGCTCGGCCCGATAGCGCTCGCCGCCAGCCTCCAGGTCGCCTTCGCCACGCCGAACTTCCTGATCCAGGAGCACTCGATCGGCATCCACTACAACGAGGGCGCCGACCTGCTCGACTACGTGCTCGACCCCGAGGTGTTCCGCTTCGTCGACGGCTACGCCTCCCGTTCGGAGGCCCCGGGGCTGGGCGTGGAGGTCGACGAGGCCGCGGTACGGCGGGCGGACCGCACGGGGCACGCCTGGCGCAACCCCGTCTGGCGGCACGACGACGGCGGGCTGGCGGAGTGGTGAAACCGATCCCGCTCGCCGCCCGCCTGGACCTGGCGCGCGGCGGCCGATGGACCTCGCTCAGCGGGGGCGGCCGCGAGTGGCTGTGGTCCCGCCCCGACCCCGCCCGGACGGGCGTCGTCCCCGGTTCCGGCTTCGTGGACGCGGGGGGCCTGGAGGAGTGCGTCCCCACCGTCCGCGGCCTGCCCGACCACGGCGACGCCTGGAGCCGGCCCTGGTCGGGCTCCCCCGCCGCGGCGGTCGTCACCTGCGACGACTTCGAGCTGGCGCGCGAGGTGGGCGAGGAGGGCGGCGCCCTGGTCGCGGCCTACCGGCTGTCGGCCGACCCCGGGTACCGCTTCGTCTGGGCCGCGCACGCGCTGCTCCACCTGGGGGCGGAGGCGAGGCTGGAGGCGCCCGCCGGCGCCGCCGTACGGGTCTTCCCCGAGGCCGCGCCGCTGATCGGCCGCCCGTGGCCGGACGGCGCCCCCTTCCTGGAGGGCGTGTGGCCGACGCCGCTCGGTCTGCCGCTCGACCGGCTCGGGCCGGACGACGGGACGGCCGTGGGCGCGGTGATCCGCTGCCCGGCGGTCCGGGTCGTCGACGGCGCCGACGCCCTCGTCCTGCGCGTGGAGGCGCCGCCGGAGGTCCCGGTCTCCACCGCTCTCTGGCGCAACCTGGGTGGGTTCCCCGCCCACGCGCCGTATCGGAGCCTGGGCGTGGAGCCCATGCTCGGCGCGGTGTTCGACCTCGCGGACGCGGGTCCCGGCGACGCCGCCGCGGTCCCCGCCTCCGGCGAGCTGACCTGGCGGCTGGTCCTGGCCGCGGAACGGATGGACGATGACTGAGGGCGAGCGGTTCCTGGAGACCCTGGCCGAGCGGCGGCTGCTGGCCATCGTGCGCGGCGCCGATCCCGAGGCGGCGCTGCGCGCCGTGACGACGCTGGCGGAGGAGGGCGTCGATCTGGTCGAGGTCTCCCTGGTCACACCCGACGCGCTGTCGGTGATCGCCCGCGCCCGCCGGGAACTGGGCGACGCCGCCCTCCTGGGAGCCGGGACGGTCCTCACCGCCGACGACGCCCGGCGGGCGGCCGACGCGGGCGCCGCCTACCTCGTCACGCCCGCCGTGAGCGAGGCGGTGGCCGCCGGGCACGCGCTCGGCCTCCCTGTCCTGGCGGGCGCCCTCACGCCGACCGAGGTCGTGGCCGCGCTCGCCGCGGGGGCGACGGCGGTCAAGCTGTTCCCCGCGTCCCTCGGCGGCGTGCCGTACCTGCGCGCGCTGCGCGACCCCTTCCCGGCCGTGCCGTTCGTGCCGGTGGGCGGGGTGTCGGCCGAGGACGCGGTGGCCTACCTGCGGGCGGGGGCCGTGGCGGTCGGCGTTGGCTCACCCCTGGTGGGCGACGCGGCGGCCGGCGGGAACCTCGAAGCGCTGAGGTCCCGCGCCGCGGCCTTCCGGGAGGCGCTGTGACCGGGGAGACGCCGTGATCGACGTCGCCACCTTCGGGGAGACGATGGCCGCCCTGCGGGCGATCGACCCGATCCGGCTGGGCGGCGCCCTGCGCCTGTCGGCCGCGGGCGCCGAGTCGACCGTGGCCATCGGCCTCGCCCGGCTGGGTCACACCGTCCGGTGGACCGGGCTCGTCGGCGACGACGAGACGGGGGCGCTCGTCGTGCGCACCCTCCGGGCCGAGGGCGTGGACGTCTCACACGTGCGGGCGGACGACCGGGGGCCGACCGGGCTGATGCTCCGGGAGCGCCGGGTGGGCGACGTCGCCCGGGTGATCTACCACCGCTCCGGGTCGGCGGCGTCGTTCCTGACGCCCGCCGACGTCCTGCCCGCGCTCGCCCCCGCGCCGAGGATCCTGCACGTCACCGGCATCACGCCCGCGCTCGGCCCGGGTCCGGCCGCGGCGGTCAGCGCGGCGGTCGAGGCCGCGGCCTCCACCCCCGGCGTCCGGGTCTGCCTGGACGTCAACCACCGCTCACGGCTGTGGGACCGGGAGCGGGCGGCCGGCGCGCTGCGCCCGCTGGCGCGGCTGCTGGACGTGGTCGTCGCCTCGGACGACGAGCTGGACCTGGTCGCGCCCGCAGCCGCGACCACCGAGCGCGACCGCGTCGAGGCCCTGCTGGACGCCGGCGTGGCCGAGGTCGTCGTCAAGCGGGGCGCCGACGGCGCCGACGCGCACACCCGCGCGGGGTCGGCGCACGCTCCGGCGCGCCGGGTCGGCGTGCGGGACGTCGTCGGGGCCGGCGACGCCTTCGTGGCCGGATACCTGTCCGGGCTGCTCGACTCCCTCGACCTGGCCGGCCGGCTGGACCGCGCCGTGACGACGGGAGCCTTCGCCGTGGCCTCCGAGGGCGACTGGGAGGGCCTGCCCACCCGCGCCGAGCTCGCCCTGCTCGACTCCCCGCCCGGATCCACCCTGCGCTGACGAGGTGAGGAACACGTGAACGTCTGGAGCCCGACCTCCTGCGAGCTCGGCGAGGGCGCCCGGTGGGTCGACGGGCGGCTCGTCTTCGTCGACATCCTCGCCGGGCGGCTGCTCGCCGCCCCGGCCGACCGTCCCGGCCCGGCCGAGGTCCTGGCCACGGTGGGGACGCCGCTCGGCGCGGTCGCCCCGCTGGCCGGCGCTCCCGGCCGCTGGCTGGCCGCCGCCGGACAGGGGTTCGCCCTGCTCGACGAGGCGTCCGGCGCGCTCGACTGGATCGCGCGGCCGCTGCCCCCCACCTCGCGCATGAACGACGGCGTCTGCGACCCCGCCGGCCGCTTCTGGGCCGGGTCCATGGCGTACGACGCGGCGCGGGGGGCCGGGGCGCTGTACCGGGTCGGTCCCGATCTCTCCGTCACCGTCGTCAGGACCGGCCTGACGATCCCGAACGGCCCGGCGTTCACCGCCGACGGCCGCACCATGTACCTCGCCGACAGCGCCGCTGGCCGGATCGACCGTCACCCGGTCGACCCGGACACCGGCGACCTCGGCGAGCCGTCCGTCTTCGCCACGATCGCGGACGGCGATCCGGACGGGATGACGGTGGACGACGACGACCATCTGTGGGTCGCGGTGTGGGGCGGGTCGGCCGTCCACCGCTACGCCCCGGACGGCCGTCTCGTCCGCGTCGTCCCGCTGCCCACCCCCCAGCCGACCAGCGTCTGCCTCGCCGGCGGCCGTCTGCTCGTCACGTCGGCCGCGTACGGCCTCGACCCGGCGCCGCCCGGCGCGGGCGCGGTGTACGCGGTGGACGGGGTCGCGCCCGGCCGCCCCGCGAGCCGCTTCGCCATCGGCTGACCCTTCCCCCGGAGGTTCACCCACATGGTGGACAGCGGGCTCGCCGCGGCCGGGTACACGATCGCCTGGATCGACGGCGGGTGGAACCTGGCCGCGGACCAGTCGGGCGGCGACCCCGTGTCCCACTCCATGGGCCGCGACGCGCGGGGCGACCTGCGCTACGACCCCGAGCGGTGGCGCTTCGACCCGGCGCGGCCGGCCGACGCGGAGACCAACGGCCTGCGGCAGCTCACCGGCTACCCGCTGCCCGGCCACGGCCTGACGTTCGAGGAGGGGCGCGCCCAGTTCGGCATGTTCGCCATCATGGCGGCCCCGCTCGTCATCGGCACCGACGTCACCGCGTTCGACGCCGCCACCACGCAGATGCTGTCCAACCCCGAGGTCATCGCGGTCGACCGCGACCCGCTCGGGATCCAGGGGGTCCGGGTGGCGTCGCCGGGCGACGGCCTGGAGGTGTGGAGCAAGCGCCTGTCGGCGCGGCACGCGGGCGGTCGCCCTGCTCAACGCGTCGGAGTCCGACGCGTCCATGACCCTGAACTTCTCCGACACCGGCCTCGGCGGCCCGGTCCGGGTGCGCCGCCTCTGGGAGCGCCAGGACGCCGGGACCTTCACGACCTCCTACACGACCACGGTGCCGCGGCACGGCGTCGTCCTGGTCACGCTGACCGGAGCGGAGTCGGTCCTCGGGACGGACCTCGGCGGCGACGCCACGGCCAGCCCGGCGTTCGCCTGGCAGGACGCGACCCACGCCGTCGCGTTCGTCCGGGGCACCGACAACGCCGTGTGGCAGCGCACGTACACGGGCGGGAAGTGGGGCCGCTGGCTGCGTGATCCGGTGCGCCCGCCGCGCCGGATCACGCCGCGCCGGATCACGCCGACGGCTCAGGCGGCGAGGTGACGGCCGAGGAAGGCGAGCTGGGCGGGGAGGCGGCCGCGCCAGAACGCGTAGTCGTGGCAGCCCTCGCCCATGCCCCCCTCGGGCCGGAGCCGTTCCAGCAGGCGGCGCGCCATCGGGGCGAACGGGTCGCTCGCCCCGCAGTCGACCCGCACGGGCACGCCGCCGAGCGCGTCCAGCCGCGCGAAGACGTCGTTGCGGGCGAAGTCGGCGGCGTCGTCGAACGCCAGCCCGTTGGCCGCGCGGGCGTCGGCGTAGCCGGAGAACAGGGCCGGTGAGGACGCCACGACGGCGGCCGCCCGCGGCCCGCCGCCGCCCGCGAGCGTCTGGGCCAGCAGCAGGGCGCCGTACCCGCCCATGGACCAGCCGATGACGCCGACGCGGCGGGTGAGCGCGCCCTGCCCGCGCAGCCACGGCAGGATCTCGGCGCGGATCATCCCGAGGGGGTCGTCCCCGTTCGCGCGGCGGTGCCAGTACCCGGCGGCGCCGCCGTCCACCGCGACCAGCGCGTACGGCGGGACGCCGCCGCGGGCCACGGCCTCGGTCAGGTAGTGGTCGAGCGCGAGGGACCGCACCACCGACGAGGCCGTGGCGCCGTAGCCGTGCAGCGCCAGGGCGACGCCCAGGCCGCGCACCGACGAGACCCCCGCGGGGAGCACGGTCACGACGGTGACGTCCGTCCCGCGCCGGCGGGAGGCGAACGTGCGGGTCCGCAGGACGCCGGGGGGCGGAGGCGCGGACGGGAGCGTCCCGCAGCGCCCCAGGGTGCGGTCGAGCCAGACCCTCCCCGGCAGCACCTCCGCCTCGACCAGCGCCGCGCCCGCGCCGCCCGTCAGGACGAGCGCCCCGAGCGCGCCCAGCCCTCCGGCCAGCACTCCCCGCCTGGTGACCATCCGGTCCCCTCCTCGTGTCGTGGACACGAGGTTGGACGACACGATCACCGGGGCGGTTCACGCCCGGGGCGGCGGCGGTCAGATCACCCGGCGGGACACGATGCCGTTCCCGACGTCGTGGCCGCACCACAGGCGGAAGCGCAGGCCGGGCCGCAGGTAGTCGGCCGCGTCGTCGTCGTTGGTCGCGATGGTGACCACGTGCAGCCGCTCACCGGGAACCAGGGGCTCCTCGTCGTCCGCCGTGATGGCCGCCTGGAACGGCCGGTCGAGCTCCCTGCCCTCCCGCGCCGTGTGCGCGCAGATCACCAGGGACTGCGTGCGGAAGGGCAGCTCGTGGGTGAGGCCGCCCTTGTCCGGCGGATAGAGGGTGATGAGCGCTTTGGCCCTGACGGTCATCGCGACCACGACCTTTCAGAGACGATGTCCGCATTCTCCTCCATTGTCGCTTTCATACCGATTCCGGCCCCCGGCGAAGGCGGTCAGGAGGGGCACAGCAGGCACGCGAGCGCCCGTTCGAGGGCCGCGGGGGTGGCGGCGAGAGCGGGCCAGGGGACCCGGACCAGACCGTCCTCCCCCATCCGGATGGTGGCGCCGTACCGGTCGAGCTCCCAGAGCCAAGCGTCGCCCACCCGCTCACCGGTCAGCCGCGCGACGGTCCCGGCCAGCTGTTCGCGGTGGGCCTCGTTCACGTGGCGCACCATCCGCTCCGCCGCGTCGAGCAGCGGGTCGGGGGCCGCGGCGAGGTAGTCCTCGGCGTCGAGGACGCCGGACTCCCCGCCGGTCAGGTAGACCACCTGGCACACGTCGACCCGGACGAGCTCCGGCCCGCCGCCCTCGACGACCGCGAACAGATCCTCGTCGGGGCACCTCTCGGCGATCGCGACGGCGGTGGCGCGCACCTCGGCCGCCGGGACCGGCTGCGTCCACCCCCGCACCTTGAGCAGCCCTCTCGGCCGCTCCTCCCCGCCGTACGCGCGGACGGCGGTGAGGTCGACGGTGACGAGCGTCTCCGGAGGGAGGCCGTGCAGGACCTCGTCGGGCCCGACCAGCAGCACGGGGCGGCCGGCGGCGTCGACCCCGCCACGGGCGGCGGACGCCGGGATGCCGCTGCCGGCGACGGACACGTGGGTCGGCGCCGCGAGGGCGGCGAGGGTCCGCACGCGCTCGGGTACGGGCGGAGCCGTGACGGGGTGCTGCATGGCGCTCCTTGAGCCTCGAAGTCAGTTAGGTTAGCCTTACCTTAATAAGGTCACCTTACTTGGAAAGGCGGAACCATGCGCTACACCGGACCGAAGGTGCGGCTGTCCCGGCGGGCGGGCGTCCCCCTGACCCGCAAGGCGGTCAGGTACGTCGAGGCCCGGCCCTACCCGCCCGGCCAGCACGGCCGGGCGGCCGACCGGCGCAAGGCAGGCGACTACGGCGTGCGCCTGCTGGAGAAGCAGAAGCTCCGCTGGTACTACGACGTGTCGGAACGCCAGCTGCGGCGCTACTGGGACCTGGCCGTGCGCCGCCCGGGACGGTCGGGCGAGGAACTGCTCGCGCTCCTGGAGACCCGCCTCGCGTCGCTCGTGCTGAGGGCCGGCCTCGCGCCCTCGATCTACGCCGCCCGGCAGTACGTGAACCACGGCCACATCACGGTCGACGGACGCAAGGT
The DNA here is from genome assembly GCF_000511135.2 of Microbispora sp. ATCC PTA-5024. NCBI lineage: Bacteria > Bacillati > Actinomycetota > Actinomycetes > Streptosporangiales > Streptosporangiaceae > Microbispora > Microbispora sp. ATCC PTA-5024. The sequence continues at coordinate 1,342,218 of NZ_KI866522.1, forward strand.
CGACATCCCCAGCTATCGGGTGCGGCCGGGGCAGTCGGTCGGCGTCGGGGACAGGTCGCGCCGGATGCAGCCCTTCGTGGCCGCGTCGGAGGGCGTGTACGCCGACGACCGGATCGCCCCCTACCTCGACGTGGACCACGGCGGCCTGCGCTTCACGCTGCTGCGGCGGCCCGCGCGCGAGGAGATCGCCGTCCCCGTCGACGAGCAGCTGGTCGTCGAGCACTACTCCCGCTGAAACCCCCCGCGGCTATCATCGGGGTCAGGCCGCCGCGACCGCCGCCGCCGCCGTTCGCCTAGCAGCGGGAAGCTCTTGATGGCAGATCCCACCACAGTCGACGCGCTCTCCCTCGGCGACCACGTCTGCTGGACCTTCGACGACCACGAGTGGCACCTGGAGGCTTTGGCCCGGTTCGTCCGTGCCGGGCTGGCCCAGGACCAGAAGGTGCTGTACCTCACCGACACCTTCCTGCCGGCGGCGTTCCTGGCCGCCGTCGAGGCGTACGGCGTGGACGCGGACGACGCCCGGCGCTCCGGCCGGCTGGTCGTGAGCACGGCCGACGAGTCCTACCTGGCCCTGGGCGCCTTCGACCCCGAACTGGCGCTGCGGGGGTGGACGACGGCCGTGGAGGAGGCCAAGCGGCAGGGGTACGCCGGGCTGCGGGTGGCGGCCGACATGGGATGGACCGTGCGGCCGATCCCCGGCATCGACCGGCTGGCGTGGTACGAGGCCCAGGCCAACCGCATCTTCTCCCAGGGCGACGCGCTCGCCCTGTGCTGCTACGACCGCCGGCTGTTCACGGCCAGAGAGCTGGAACGCGTCGGCATGGCCCACCCCGGCACGGCGCAGGCGGGCGCCGGCTCCCACGAGGAGTGGCGGCCGCTGCTGCGCATGCGCCGGACCCCCACGGGGCTGTCGCTGCGCGGCGAGGCCGACATGACCAACCGCGACGCGCTCGCGGCCGTCCTCCGCCACCTGCTCGACGACGTCCCCGCCGGGAACGGTCCGGTCGTCGTCGACGTGTCCGGGCTGACCTTCGCCGACCTCGGCGCCGCCCGGGCGCTCGCGAGCGCCGTCGAGGCCTCCGGCGGCCGGATGCGGCTGGAGGGCGTGGGCCCCTTCCTGGTCGACCTCCTGGCCTTCCTCGACCAGCCCGGCGAAGAGGCGCCCACGGCGGACGGGAGGGTCGCGTGAGCGCCGCGGCGTCGCCCGCCCTTCCCGGGGCGGACCCGTTCGAGCACATCGGCCTGCTGTACTCCGCGCCCGGCGAGTACGCCGAGGGGTGCGAGGCGTTCGCCCGGCGGGGACTGGAGGCGGGCGACCCGGTCCTGGTCGCCGTCCCCGGCGGCAACGGGAGCCTGATCAGGGAGCGTCTGGGCGACCGGGCCGCGGAGGTCCGCTTCGCCGACATGGCGGTCGCCGGCCGCAACCCCGGGCGGATCATCCCCCGGGTGCTGCTCGACTTCGCCCGCCGGAACGCGGGCCGCCGGGTGTGGATCATCGGCGAGCCGATCTGGCCCGGCAGGAGCGCGGTCGAGTACCCCGCCTGCGCGGCGCACGAGGCGCTCATCAACGCGGCCTTCTCCGGGCGCGAGGCGGCCATCCTGTGCCCGTACGACACCACCGGGCTGGACCCGGACGCCGTGCGCGACTCCCACCGGACGCACCCGATCATGTCGGACGGCACGACGAGCTGGGAGAGCCCGCACTACACCGACCCGGCGGAGGCCGCCGCCCTGTTCGACCGGCCCCTCCCGCCGCCGCCCCCCGGCGCCCACCGGGAGGGATTCGCGAGCCTCGGGGACCTGGCGGCGCTGCGCGCGACCCTCGCCCGGCACGCCCGCGCCGCCGGGCTCGCCCCCGAGCGGGTGGCCGAGGTCCTGATGGCGGTCAACGAGCTGGCGGCCAACGCGGTCGAGCACACCGGGGCCGGGGGCACGCTCACCGTCTGGGCCGAGCCCGGCGCGCTGGTCTGCCAGATCGACGACACCGGCCACATCCGCGACCCGCTGGCCGGGCGCGTCCCGCCCGAGCGGTCCCATGAGCGCGGCCACGGCCTGGTCCTGGTCAACGAGCTGGCCGACCTGGTGCGCCGGCACGACCACGCCGGCGGCACCACGACCCGCCTGTACGTCACCCGCCCGTAGCCGCCGTCCCGCCGGCCGTTCTCACTCCACGACGGCCGTCACCGGAGAGGCCGGCGGGCCGCCCGGCCCGGCGAACGCCCTCCGCGCGTGCCCGAGGAACGCCCGCACGGCCGGCCCGGACGGGCTGCGCCAGACCAGGGCGAGCAGGGCGGGCGTCTCGACGTCCTCGATCACGGACGCGGTGAGCCGGTCGCGGTGGAGGGAGGCCATCGACTCGCTGAGGACGGCGACCGCGAGGCCCCGGGCGGCGAGGTCGGCGACGGCGTCGGCCGCGCCCGCCTCCAGGGCGACCGTCGGCCGCAGTCCCCGCGCCTCGCACGCCTGGTCGAGCACGGCGCGCAGGCCGGTGCCGCGCGGCATGCACACGAGCGGATGGTCCAGCAGGTCGGGCAGGGTCACCCGATCCAGCGCGGCCAGCGGATGCCCCGGGGGAGCCGCCGCGACGAGCCGCTCGCTGACGATCGTCAGCGCCTCCAGCCCCTCCGGTGTCGCCGCCGCCGTCCCCACCAGGGCGAGGTCGGCCGTCCCTGCGCGCACGGCGTCGACGAGCCGGTCGGAGTCGCCCTCCGTCAGCGCGATCTCCACGCCGGGATGGGCGCGGTGGAACGCGGCCAGGGCGTCGAACAGCGGTGTGATCGTGCAGCCGACGACCATCCCGACGGTCAGCCGTCCCCGGATGAGGCCGGTCACCTCCCCCACCGCCTGAGCGAGGGCGCCGGCCGCGGCCAGCGCGGCGCGGGCGTGCTCCAGCGCGGCCTTTCCCGCGACCGTGAGCGTGGCCGTGCGCGCCGACCGGTCGAACAGCTCGGCGCCGAGCTCGCGCTCCAGGTGCCGGATCTGGGCGCTCACGCCCGACTGGCTGATGTGCACCCGCTGGGCCGCGCGGGTGAAGCCGCCCTCCTCCGCCACCGCCACGAAGTACTCGAGCTGCCGCAGTTCCATAACTGCTGATTCTAGTTTCCATCAGAACCATCTGTTGGACTTCTGGACGCCGGTCGACCAGGGTGGGTGTGGACGAGATCCACCGAGGAGGAACCCATGACGGAATACGAGAAGGCCTGGCGGCCCGAGGACATCACCCGCCTGTTCGTCGAGCGGTCGAACGCCGGGGACGCGGAGGGGGTCGCCGCGCTCTACGAGGAGGACGCGGTGCTGGCCTACCCGCCGGGTTCGCAAACCGTGGGCCGCGAGGCCATCCGCGCACTGTGGGAGAAGGTGCTGGCCAACAGGCCCCGGTTCGAGCCGGAGGAGCCGTTGCCGACGCTGGTCCACGAGGACATCGCCCTCACCTCGACCCCGCCCAAGGACGGCGCGGGCGCCCGGGCCCAGATCGTCCGCCGCCAGCCGGACGGGAGCTGGCTGCGCCTGATCGACCAGCCCGAGTTCGCCCCGCCCACCCGCTGACCGCCGCCGCGCCGTGTTCAGGGCGGGGACGCCGGCGCGGCGACGGCCGGAAGGATCACCGCCGCTCGGGGTCACCGCCGCTCGGTGTCGCCTCGGGGTCGCCTCGGGGTCGCCTCGGGGTCACCGCCGCTCGGGGTCGGGCCGCTCGGACCGGCCCTGTTCCGACTTGGCCAGGAACGGCGACCTGCCGAGGACCACGATGCCGGCCACGAGCGCGATCAGGCCGAGGACCTCGCCGGCCAGGGCGTCCGGGGCGACGCGCAGCCGCTCGCCGAGGATCGCCACGCCGAGCACGATGCCGGTGATCGGCTCGGCCGCGGTGGTCGCGGGCAGCGAGATCCGCAGCGGGGCCGCGTCGAACGCGCTCTGGTTCAGCAGGATCCCGGCCGCCGCGATCAGCGGCACCAGGTACGGCTGCCAGGTCGTGAACAGCGCCGCCGGCCCCTCCCGGAGCGACAGCAGGGACCCCCGGGTCAGCACGTCCTGCAGCCCGTACAGCACTCCGGCCGCCGCGGCCAGCAGCATCGCCTTGGTCTGCAGGGCGACCCGCAAGGCCACCGCGACCAGCACCGCCGCCACCGCCAGCACGGCCAGCACGCCGAACCACACCAGGGAGGCGGGACCCGGCAGCCCTCCCCCGTGCGGCTGCGCCGACAGCAGGAACCCGGCCACGCCGCCGCTCACCAGGATGGCGCCCAGCCACTCCCCCGGGCCCAGCCGCTCCTGGTACACGACGGCCGCCGTCCCCAGCGCGAACAGCAGGTTGGTGGCCAGCAGCGGCTCGACGCGCGTGACGTCGGCCTCCCGTAGGGCCAGCGCGCCCAGCACCTGCCCGCCGACCATGGCCGCCAAGCCGCCCAGCCACAACCGCTTGTGGATCAGGTCGGCCAGCAGGCTGAGGTGCAGCATCCGCCGCAGCGGCTCGGTGTAGGCGGCGTGCTGCTGGGCCACGAACCCGACGCCCAGCAGCGCCGCCCCGGCGAGGGCGACCAGGATCGTGACGGTCACGGCGTCCGGTCCCGGTCGCCCCTACAGGGCCGCGGAAAGCTCACGCCCGGATCTCCGGCGTGTCGGGGCGACGCCCGGCTGCCGGGCTCGGGGTCACCACTCGCCGGGGTGCGTCTCCCCGGCCGCCCGTGGCGTGCGCGCGGGCATCCGGTGCCGCAGGGCCAAGGCCATCGCGCCCGCGCCGAGCACGAGGATGACGGCCCCGGTGACCACGTTGTTCCAGATCGTCGCGGTCGTCGCCGGCTGCCCCCTGATCACCCAGGGCGCGATGATCGTCCAGATGCCCAGCAGCGGCGTCACCCAGCTCACGCCGTACGTGCGGCCGAACGCGGACGCGTACCCGAGGGCGAGCGCCGCGACGGCCAGGCCGACGATCAGGTTGTTGACGAGCAGGCTCCGGAACCCGGTGAACCCCACGACCCACGGCGAGATGGCCAGGTACAGGCCCGCGAGGCAGGTGAGTCCATCCATGACCTGCGCGGGCGCGGCCGACCCCACCCGGTCGTACGTCTGCCGCAGCTCCATCACGTCGGGACGGTTGAGTCCTGATCGCACCATGATTCGTCACCTCTTCTCACAGTGCTCGATCCCTCCGTACCCGGTCGTCGGGGATCATGGCCAGCGGCCGACCAGGAAACGGTCATCTCTTGCCCAAGGCCGCCGGCCCCTCCTTCCGGCGCTCAGCCGCCCGACCCGTCCGCGGTCACCGTGAAGGCGGCCGTGTGGACGGCCCCGCCGTGCCGGAAGTCGAGGAACAGCCGGTACGCGCCCCCGCTGGGGACCTGCGCGTGAAAGGTGATCGCCGGCCCGGCCGGGGTGACCCCGTCGCCCGGGGCGCCCTGGGGATGCACGTGCAGGTAGGCCAGGTCCCCGGCGCGCAGGGCGACCAGGTGGCCGTACGCCCCCAGGTAGGGCTGGAGGTCGGTGACGGGCCGCCCGTCCCGGGTGACGGTGGCCGTGAGCGGGGCGGCCCTCCCCGGCGTGAGCGCGCCCACGAGCGTGACCGTGTAGCCGTCGACCGTCGCCGTACGGGACGGGGCCGGCAGCGAGCGCGGGGTGTAGCCGCCGGGGGCCTGGAGGTCGACGCCGAGCGTCAGCGGGTCGTGTCCCTCCGGGGCGAAGTCGGCGAAGGCGCGGTACGGCCCGGCCGAGGGCGGCGTCAGCCGGACCGACCACAGCCCCGAGCCGCCGAGGGCGGGATGGACGTGCCGGAAGGTGGTGAGATCCCGGCTCACGAGGATGAAGTGGAGCTTCTTGTCGTGTTCCGTGCGGTAGCGCGTCACCGGCGCGCCGTCGGGCCCGATGACGCGGAAGGTGAACTCCGTCGCGCGGCCGGGCTCTAGGGTCGTGGTCGTCGGCCGCAGCGTGTAGCCGTCCTGCGAGATCTGGAGCCCCTCAGGGAGGGCGCTCTCGTGAGCCTGGTGGCCGGCGCCGCCGTGCCCGGGGACACCACCCGGCATGCTCATGCCCTCCGAGGCCGCGTCGCCGGCGCCGCCGTGCCCGGGGACACCGCCGGGCATGCTCATGCCGCCGGAGGCCGCGTGGCCGGTCGGGGCCGGCGCCGGTCCGAGGCCGCCGGCGTCCCCGACGGCCCTGCCTGCGCCGAACGCCGCCGCGAACGCGACGCCGAGGCCGAGCGCGTACACCGCCGTTCTGGTCGCGGCGCTCACGGGGCCCCGGCCGTCTCAGTCCCGGCCGTCACAGTCCCGGCCGTCTCAGTCCCGGCCGTCACAGTCCCGGCAGGCTCGTACCCGGCCACCTCGTACACGGCCGTTTCAGTGCCGACCACGTCGTACCCGGCCTCGCGGACCGCCGCCGCGATCAGCGCCGGGTCGACGGGGTCGCCGCTCCGCACGGTGACCAGGCCCGTGGCCAGATCGACCTCCACGCCGGTGACGCCCGGCACCTCCCCGACCTCCTCCTTCACGGAGCTGACGCAGTGCCCGCAGGTCATGCCTGTGACGGTGTAGGCGGCGATGGTCATCCCGTCTCACTCCTTTGCCAGATATTTACCCATGGGGGGTATGCATCGGTGCGACCATAACATACCCCAACAGGGCATCAGGCCCGGGTCAGGGGACCATCCAGGACAGGACCGGGGAGGCCTGGAGCCCGGAAAGCACGCAGAGCGCGACCAGGAAGACCAGGCTCCAGCCGATGACGCGCCGGAAGATGTCCCCCTCCCTGCCGTGCAGGCCGACGGCCGCGGCCGCGATCGCGAGGTTCTGCGGGGAGATCATCTTGCCGAGCACGCCGCCCGAGCTGTTCGCGGCGGCCAGCAGGGTCGGGCTGAGCCCCGCCTGGCCGGCGGCGGCCACCTGCAGCGCGCCGAACAGCGAGTTGGACGAGGTGTCGGAGCCGGTCACCGCCACCCCGAGCCAGCCGACGATCGGCGACAGCAGCGCGAAGACGCCGCCCGCGCCGGCCATCCAGGTGCCGAGCGTGGTGGTCTGCCCCGACGCGTTCATCACGAAGGCCAGCGCCAGCACCGCCGTCACCGTGACGATCGCCCACCGCAGGCGGTGGAGCGTCGCCCCGTACGCCCTGACGGCGCGGGCCGGCGTGCGCCGGAGCACGAGCATCGTGAGCAGCCCCGCGGCGAGCATCTGCGTCCCGGGGGTGGTGAGGATGTTGAGCGTGAACGACGCCGGCGACAGCGGTTCGCCCTTCACGCCGGGCAGATGGAGCCCGGGCCACTTCACGATGCTCGTCGCGCGGTCGAGGAGGCTCTTGACCGGGGGGATCTGGCAGACGACGAAGACGGCCACGATGATCGCATAGGGGGCGTAGGCCCGGATCACCTCGGCCCGGGAGTCGGGGCGGGCGGCGCGTCCCGTGAACTCCGCGGTGGGCTCGTCGGCCGCGCCGCCCGCGATCACGGCGGGCCCGGCGGAGGCCGGGCGCGGGCCCGTCACCCGGACCAGGGCGACGACGGCGGCCGCCGACAGAAGGGACGCGACCACGTCGGAGAGCGGCACCGAGACGAAGTTGGAGGTGGCGTACTGCGCGACGGCGAAGACCAGCCCGCACGTCAGCGCCACCGGCCACGTCGCCCGCAGGCCGCGCGAGCCGTCCGCGATCACGACGAGCGCCAGCGGCACGAACACCGCGAGGACCGGGGTCTGCCTGCCGGCCATGACCCCGAGGGTGTCGCTCGGGATGCCCGTCACCTTGCCCAGCGTGATGATCGGCGTGGCCATGGCCCCGAACGCCACGGGGGCCGTGTTGGCTGTGAGCGCGAGCACGGCGGCCCGGAGCGGCGGGAAACCCAGGGCGATCAGCATGACCGAGGTCACCGCCACCGGCGTCCCGAAGCCGGCGAGGGCCTCGAGGAGCGCGCCGAACGAGAACGCGATGATGATCGCCTGGATCCGCCGGTCGTCGCTCACCCGGGCGAACGAGCGCCGCAGCACGTCGAAGTGCCCGGTCTCGACCGTCATCTCGAACACCCAGATCGCGTTGACGACGATCCAGAGGATCGGGAAGAACCCGAACGCCGCGCCCTCGGTCCCGGCCAGCACCGCCTGCCCGGCGGGCATGCCGTAGACCGCGACGGCGACCAGGAGGGCGAGCCCGAGCGACACCAGCGCGGCGATCCACGCGGTCAGGCGCACCAGCCCGAGCAGCACGAACAGCACGAGCAGCGGCAGCGCCGCGACAAGTGAGCTCCAGGCGAGCGAGTGGGCGACGGGATCGAGGACCTGCTGGTACACGGCGACCACCCCGCCTGTGTGGATCGGCCGACGAACACTCCGGGTTTTCTCCCCATCACGGCGTCCGTGAAGCCCGCGCCATGCCGTCCGGCCTGGACGGACGCCGGTGGCGACCTCACCGGCCCCCGGCCGCCTCCGCGCGTCCGGGCCTCAGGAGGGGTAGCCGTACCGGCCGTGGAGGCGGACGAACCGCGCCAGGCTCAGCACCTCCCGGGGCTCCAGCCCGATGACGGTGCGTTCGAACAGGACGACCTCCTCCTGGCCGCCGGTGCCGATGGGCTGCACCAGGCGGCCGCCGGGCCGCAGCACCTCGACGAGCGGCGCGGGGACGGTGGGGAACGCGGCCGACACCAGCACCGCGTCGTACGGCGCGCGCTCCGGCGCCCCCTGGCCGCCGTCCCCCACGAGCACCTCGACGTTGCCGATGCCCTGCCGGGCGAGGTTGCGCCGCGCCCGGGCGACGAGGTCGGGCCACAGGTCGACGCTCACCACGCCGCCGGCCAGCCGGGCGAGCAGCGCGGTCTGGAAGCCGAGCCCGGTGCCGACCTCCAGCACGTGCTCGCGTCCGGTGAGCGCGAGCCCCTCGATCATCCGGGCGGACAGCGAGGGCTGTGTGGTGACCTGCCCGTGGCCGATGGGCAGCGGCACGTCCTCGTACGCCCGTGCCGCCTGGCCCGCCGCCACGAACCCCGCCCGGGGCGTGGCGCGCACCGCCTCGATGAGGCGCTCGTCGCGGACGCCCGCGGCCCGTACGGCCCGGGCGAGGTCGTCGGGGCCCTGTCGTGCCACGTCCACCACGCTCGCGTCGGAGCGGGCGGGCCGCCCGGCCGTCCCCGGCGCGACCGCCGCTCCCGTAGGCGGTGATGCCCTCTGCACGGCGCGGGAACCGCCCGCGGCCCGCTCTCGCGGGGCGGCGGCCCTCACGTCGTCCGCACCGCCTCG
>NZ_KI866522.1:1351591-1386625 GCF_000511135.2 Microbispora sp. ATCC PTA-5024
CGGGCGCCGCCGCGCCGCCCGCCGTCGCCGTCGCGCCCCTCCTGGCCCTCGGGAGCCGCCTCCGCCGGGGGCGGCGGGCCGGCGTCGAGCAGCGGGAGCCGGAGGACGAAGCGGGCGCCCCGCGGGGAGTCCTCGATCGTCAGGGCGCCGTCGTGGGCCCGGGCGATCGCGCGGCTGATGGCGAGGCCGAGCCCGCTGCCCTTCGGGTCCCGGCGGCGTCCGTCCTGCAGCCGCACGAACGGCTCGAACACGCGCTCCCGGTCGCGGGGGGCGATGCCGTCGCCGTCGTCGGTCACGGCCACGACGGCGTGGCCGCCCGACCTCCGTACCGTGACCTCGACGGACGTCGCCGCGTGCCGCTGCGCGTTGACCATCAGGTTGCTCACCACGGCGGCGAGCTGGATGTGGTTGCCGCGCACCCGGACGCCGGGTTCCGCGTCGGCCCGCACCGGCACCCCCGTCGCCCGGGCGACCACCTCGTCCCGTACGAGCCGGGTCAGGTCGACGGGGACCGGCCCCTCCGGCGACACGTTGCGGACGCGGGCGAAGACCAGCATGTCGTCGATGATCGCGCGCAGCCGGGTGGCGGTGGACAGCGCCGACCTGATCGTCTCGTCGCGGTCGACCTGGCCCGGGTACAGCAGGGCCTCCTCCAACTGGGTCTGGAGGCCGGCGACGGGGTTCTTGAGCTCGTGGGAGACCATCGAGGCGAAGTGCCGCTGGTAGGCGACGGACTCCTCCAGCTGGGCGAGGGTCCGGTTGGCGGTGCGGGCGAGCAGGCCGATCTCGTCGTCGGAGCGCGGCTCGGGCACCCGCAGGCTCAGGTCGCTGACGGTGATCTCGGCGATCCTCGACCGGATGGCGGCGACGGGCCGGAGCGTGCGGCCCACCAGGAGCCAGGTCGTGAGCGCCACGAGGCCGACGCCGACCAGGACGAGTCCCGCGGTGACGAGCTCGAGCTCGCGCGTCGCCAGGACCGGCGGCTGCCGCATGGCCGCGTAGACCACGTGGGTCTCGCCACCCCACAGCAGCCCGACCTCCTGGGGGAAGATCCGGACGGCCGTGAGCATGAGACATCCGGTTCCGGGGGAACACCGCGTCCCGCTCTGGATGCGGTCGTCCGTGGGGGGCAGCAGCGTGCTCAGCGGGGGCCTGCCCGCCGCGGCCTCGCTGGCGGCCACGACGCGCTGACGGGAGTCGACGAGCTGGAGGAGGTCGATACGCGGGGTGGTGATCGGAGGCGGGATGCGGTCGGGCCGCATCGAGGCGATCCAGTCCGTGGCGACGCGGCCCGTCTCCTTGTAGATGTGATCCTCGATCATGTTCCGGATCATGGAGTCGAGCCCGGCTCCGATCACGGTGAGGGCCACCAGCGCGAGCGCCGCCGCGGCGACGGTGAAGCGGGCGCGGATCGAGCGCGGCAGGAGTGCTGACAAGGGGCCTCTCACGGTGCGCCCTCCCTCCATCCGTCCATTTTGGGGCAAATGAACAGGTCAAAGCCTATGCAAGGGGAAGACCGGGAACCCATTGCCGAGACCCGGCCAGGCCATAGCCGAACCAAAACCTTGCACGCCCATGACCCGCGGAGGCGGTCGTGCACACCCCGAGAGGCCACGCCCCCGCCCCCGGGGACCGGGACCGGGTGACCCGTGCCGCGGTGACCGGTGCCGCGGGCCGGGCGCGCCGGAACCACGCCGGTGGGGCCACGCCGGCCGGGGCAGGACTCCCCACCCGGGGCCGGCTCTGAGGTCAGTGCGAGCCGGAGCCGCCGCCGACCGGAACCCGCACCGCCGCGCCGGAGACCCGGACCCCGGCGTCCCCGTCCCGCAACTCCACCCGCAGCAGGCCGGGCCGTCCCATGTCGACCCCTTGACGCAGGGTCAGCACGGCACCGGGACCGGCCTCGCCGAGGTCCCGCAGATACGCGCCGAAGGCGGCCGCGGCGGCCCCGGTGGCGGGATCCTCCACCACCCCGCCGACGGGGAACGGATCACGCACCTGGAAGGTGTCGGCGGATTCCCGGAACACCAGGTGCACAGTGATGAGATCCCGGTCGGTCATGTACCGCACCAGTCCTGGGAAGTCGTAGTCCAGGTCGGCCAGGCGCTCCCGGGTGGCTGCGGCCAGGATCAGGTGGCGCGATCCCGCGAAGGCGATCCGCGGAGGCAGTCCGGGATCGAGCTCGTCCGCCCGCCACCCCAGCGCGTCGAGGGCCTGGGCCACGTCGGGCTCGCCGACCTGCTCGACGTAGGGGGGCACGCTGGTCAGGGTCGCCCACAGGACGCCGTCACCGTCGGCCGCCACCTCGATGGGCACGACCCCGGCCCGGGTCTGGAAGACCAGGAGGCCCGGGCCGATCCGATCCGCGATCGCGACGGCCGAAGCCACCGTGGCGTGCCCGCAGAACGGCACCTCCCTCTTGGGGCTGAAGTAGCGGACGGCGAACGCCCGGCCGGCTTCGCCGGGCTCCGCCGGGGCCTCGGTCAGGAAGGCCGTCTCCGAATAGCCCACCTCGGCGGCGACGGCGAGCATGGCCGCGTCGTCCAGTCCGGGGGCGTCGAGGACCACCCCGGCCAGGTTGCCGCCGGCGGGATCGGTGGTGAAGGCCGCGTAGTGCAGGACGTCGATGGCTGGGGTCCGCATGTCCCGTGCAACGGCAACGAGCAGGTCCGTGTTCCGGAAATCCGCTCATCGAGGAAGCCGGGCCGGACGAGACGGCCGCGGGCCGCGGCGGGAGTTCCCTTCCCCCTTGCCGCTCCCCGGTGAAACCAGTATCACTGGTTACATGTCCGCCACACCGGGTCTCACCAAGGACGCGGGATGGGAGCTCGGCGTTCGCCGAACGGTCCCGGTCCCGCTCGACGCCGTCTGGGACTACCTCCTGGGCGATGGACTGGCGCTGTGGCTGGGCGCCGCCGAACTGGGCACGCGCAAGGGCGACGCCTACGTCACCGGCCAGGGCGTGCGCGGGGAGCTGCGCAGCCGCACCGAGCGGGTCCGCGTGCGCCTCACCTGGCGTCCGCCGGACTCGACGCACGACTCCACGCTGCAGATCACGGTGTCGCCCGCGGCGACGGGCACGACGATCGGCATCCACCAGGAACGGCTGGCGAGCGCGTTCGAGCGGGAACTCATGCTCGCCCACTGGCGGGAGGTCGCCGAGCGGATCGCCGTGGCGCTGTCCCCGGGATGACACGAGGCCGCCCTTCGTGACGGTCGTGCGCAAAATCCCTTCGATGGCGCCTAGATCAGGATGTAACTGAAAGATCCCGAAATCAGGTGGTATGACGCCTTGACGATCATTTGGCGTTGATTGACACTGCCTCCAACTCGCGTGATCAACGGCCGGTCGACCTCCCCCGCCCGGCCGGGCACGCCGACTGGAGGAAACTCGATGAGGAGCTCTCCCAGAAGAGCCAGGCGCCTGGCGGCGGTCCTCGCGCTGCCGCTGGCGATCACCCTGAACGCCCTTCCGGTGCTCGCCGCCCCTTCTCCGCAACCGAGCGAGATCGCCCCCGACCGACCGTCCAGCACCGCCCAGAACGGCGTGGCCCTCATGCGGGTCGTCGTCCCCGACCAGGCCGCCGTGGACCGGCTCGCCGCGCTCGGGGTCGACCTGGCCGAGTACACCAAGCCGGTGGACGGCGGCATCGAGGTGCACGCCGTGCTGAGCCCCGAGGAGACCCGCGACCTGCGGGACAAGGGCTTCGACGTCCGGGACGCGATCTCCGACCAGAGCGACTACGCCGCCAACACGGCCGAGCGGAGGCAGGCCCTCGCGTCGGCGTCCGCGGACGCGGCGGAGACCGACACGCTGACCCCGCTGCGCGCGGAGTGGTTCACCAGCCTCGACGGCGGGCGCTTCCTGTCGGTGGAGGTGAAGACGAGCGCCACCGACGCGGAGACCGTGCTCACCGCCACCTGGGACAGCGGTCCCGGCACGGCTCCCGGCTCGGGCGGCTCGGCGACGATGTCGCGCTTCACCGACGCCGGGCAGTACATGTACCACCGCTTCAACACGCCGCTGCCGGTCGACCAGACCCCGGCGAAGGTCACCGTGACCAGCAGCCGGGGCGGCTCGGTCACCGTCCCGGTGACGAAGTGGCTCGGCGAGCCGCGCAAGGCCCCCGGCGCGCACTACGTGCAGGACTTCGTGGACCACTACATGGACCCGACGGAGGTCACCGGCCGGATCACGGCGCTGGCCAAGGAGTTTCCCGCGATCTCTCAGATCGTCGACCTGCCGTACAAGACGAACGGCTACCGCCGGGCGGCGCAGGCGCAGTTCGGCACGGCGGCCGCGAGCACGTTCTACGTGACCTCCAAGGCGTACGGCGCCGAGGGCGGCAACGAGGTCAGCGTGGCGCTGGCGCGCCCGTCCACGGCCTCGGCTCCGCTGTCGGTCGCGGTGAACGGCAAGGCCGTGACGGTCGGCCTGGCCACCGACGCGTCCGGCGCGGTCGCGAGCACCGCCGCCCAGGTCGTGGCCGCGCTCAACGGGGACTCCGCCGCGTCGGCCCTGCTGACCGCCGCCACCTACCGCGGCAACGCCGGGGCCGGGGTGGTGGCCGAGGCCCCCGCGACGAGCCTCACCGACAACCTCAAGGCGCCGGCCACGGTGTCGCGGCAGCCGTTCCAGATGAAGGTCCTGCGGATCGGCAAGCACCGGGACGGCTCCAGGACGGGCGTCTTCCTGTACTGCCAGGAGCACGCCCGCGAGTGGGTGACTCCGATCACCTGCGTGGAGACCGCGGAGCGGCTGCTGCGCAACTACGACAAGGACGCCGCCACCCGCAAGCTCGTCGACAACCTCGACATCTTCATCCTGCCGACCGTGAACCCCGACGGCGGCCACTACTCGATGTACGACTACAACATGCAGCGCCGCAACATGACGAACTACTGCCCCGCGGCGAACGGGGACCCGGCGCGGCGCAACTCGTGGGGCGTCGACCTCAACCGCAACTTCACCGTGGGCTCGGTGTTCGACGGCTACACGGGCGCGTCGACGAGCTGCACGAGCGACACCTTCGGCGGCCCGGCCGAGCTGTCGGAGCCGGAGACCCGCAACGAGGTGTGGCTGACCGACACGTTCCGCAACATCAAGTTCGCCATGAACACGCACTCGTACGGCGGCTACTTCATGTGGCCCCCGGGGGCGTACAAGACCGCCGGGCGCGAGGTGCTGCCGCGGGCCGACTTCGGCACCGAGAACTACTTCTGGGACGCCTCCGGCCACATCCTGTCCGCCGTCCAGGCGTGGCGCGGCACGGCCATCTGGCCGGGGCGCACCGGCCCGGTGACGGACGTGCTCTACTCGGCGGCCGGCAACAGCGCCGACGAGCACTGGTACAACCGGGGCATCATCGGCTGGGACTTCGAGGTCGGCGCCGACGTCTACGACCCGGCCACCAAGCAGTACCAGGCGGTCGGCTTCCAGCCCCCGTTCAGCGAGGGCCACGAGGAGGCGATGGAGTTCGCCAACGGGCAGATCGCCATCCTGGAGGTCGCCCGGGCGTACGCGGACGACCACGACCGACCCGACTCGCGCCTCGAGGTGACCGGCAGGACCGCCACCTCGGCCACGTTCACCTTCTCCACCGACGAGCCGGCGAACGTGTACTACACGCTCGACGGCAGCCGGCCGACGCTGAGCTCGCCCAAGCTGGCCGCCGCCGGCATGCGGGAGGGCGCCCAGAAGATCACCGTGGACAGGACCACCGAGGTGCACTGGTTCTCGGTGGACATCGCGGGCAACGTCGAGAAGAACTACAAGCCGGACGGCAACGGCAAGAACTACGACAAGGAGACCGTCCAGGTCGGCGACGCCCGCTGACCGTTAGCCCGAGGCCGCCGGCTCCCCCGGCCGGCGGCCTCGTCCCGCGGCACGCCGCCGTCCCGGACAGGTGAGCGCCGGTGCGGCGGGCACGATGACCCTGACGACGTCGCCGACGAGGGTCACGACGATCACGAGGACCGGCACGACGACGGGGAACGGGAGGGCACGATGAACCGCGCACCGGTCATCGCGGGGCTCGGCATCACGGAGATGGGCAAGGTCTACGGCCGCACCGCTCCCGAATTCGCGGCCGAGGCCGTGCGGCTGGCGGCCGCCGACGCGGGGCTGGAGCTCGGCGAGGTGGACGGCCTGCTGACCAACACCGGGCTCAGCCGCGACGTGGGACTCGGCCTGCAGCGCGACCTCGGGCTGCGCGACCTGCGGCTGCTGTCTGAGGTCCAGGCGTACGGGTCCTCGGCGGGCGCCATGGTGCAGTACGCCTCGATGGCCGTCTCCTGCGGCATGGCCGACGCCGTGGCCTGCGTCTTCGCCGACGCCCCGCTCAAGGAGAGGAGCCCGGGCGGGTCCGCGTACGCGTCGGCGGGCCGGGCGCCCAAGGGCTGGCAGGGGCTGGCCGCCGCCTCGGGCATCTCCAGCGCCACCACGATGTACGCGCTGGCCGCCCGCCGGCACATGACGACGTACGGCACGACCAGCGAGCAGCTCGGCGCGATCGCGGTGGCGCAGCGCGCCTGGGCGGCGCGGAACCCGCTGGCGCAGCTGCGCGAGCCGATCACCCTCGCCGACCACCAGGCATCCCGGTGGATCACCGAGCCGTTCCACCTGCTGGACTGCTGCCTCGTCAGCAACGGCGGCGTCGCCGTGATCGTGACCTCGGCCGACCGGGCCGCCCACCTGCGGCAGCCCCCGGTCCACGTACTCGGATGGGCGCAGGCCCACCCGGGTCACGTCATGGGGCGCGGCAGCGACTTCGGCCTCGTCAGCGGGGCGGCGATCTCCGGCCCCGCGGCCCTGAAGATGGCCGGCGTGACGCTGTCCGACGTCGGCGTGGCGGAGCTGTACGACTGCTACACCTACACCGTGCTGATCAGCCTGGAGGACTACGGCTTCTGCGCCAAGGGCGAGGGCGGCGACTTCGTGACGAGCGGCGTGCTCGGCCCGGAGGGCTCGCTCGCCGTGAACACCGGCGGCGGCCAGCTGTCCTCCTACTACATGTGGGGCATGACGCCGCTGTCGGAGGCCGTCATCCAGGCCCGCGGCCAGGGCGGCGACCGCCAGGCGGCCAGGAACGACGTCGTCCTGGTGAGCGGGAACGGCGGCGTCCTCGACCACCACTCCACCCTCGTCCTCAGCCCGCGCGCGCGTTAGGAGCAGCCGAGATGCCCGTGGGAATCGTCCGCCGCGACGCCGCCTCCGCCGCCTTCTTCGACGGCGCCGCGCGTGGCGAGCTGCTCGTCCGGCGGTGCGCGTCGTGCGGCGGCTTCAGCGCGCCGCAGGCCCGCTGCTGCGCCCACTGCGGGACGCCCGAGCCGGAGTGGGCGCCGTCGGCGGGCGCCGGAAGCGTGGTCACCTGGGCGGTGGTGCACGGCCGCCCGGACGGCGGTGAGGCCGCCCCGCGGACGGTCGTCGCCGTCGTGGAGCTCGACGAGGGCCCGTGGATCCAGGCCCAGCTCACCGGCGTCGCGCCGGAGGAGGTGCCCGCCGGGCTGCGCGTCCGCGCCGGCTTCGAACACCCGGACGGGGGCGAGGCAGTCCCCGTCTTCCACCCGGCCTGACGCGCCGGGCGCGTCCGTGCCGCCGCGCCACACGGCGGCGGCGCGCCTCCGGTGTCCCACTCGGCCGGAACGGGGCTTGCGGGTAGAACAGGTTCTCGTACGCTCGGAGGATGCGGTTCACCTATGCCGAGGCCATGACGGACCCGGCGTACCACCTCCCTCTGGCCAGGGCCGCCGAGGCGGCAGGCTACGCGGGCTTCAGCGTGGCCGACTCCCTCGTCTACCCGAAGGACTCGGGCACGAGCTACCCGTACACGCCGGACGGCGACCGCGGGTTCCTCGAGGACAAGAGCTTCGTCGAGACGTTCGTCCTGATCGCGGCCATGGGGGCGGTGACCTCCACGATCCGGTTCACGCCGTTCGTGCTCAAGCTGCCGGTGCGGCCGCCGGTGCTGGTGGCCAAGCAGGCCGCCTCGATCGCGTACCTGACCGGCAACCGGCTGACGCTCGGGGTCGGCCTGAGCCCGTGGCCGGAGGACTTCGCGGCGATGGGCGTCCCCTGGCCGCGGCGCGGCAGGCGGATGGACGAGGCCATCGAGGTGGTCCGCGGGCTGACGAGCGGCGGCTACTTCGAGTACCACGGCGAGTTCTACGACCTGCCGCCGGTGAAGATGTCGCCGGTGCCCACCGAGCCGATCCCGATCCTCGTGGGCGGGCACAGCGACGCGGCGCTGCGCCGGGCCGCCCGGATGGGCGACGGCTGGATGCACGGGGGAGGCGACCCGGCGGAGCTGGACGCCCTGCTCTCCCGGCTGGCGGCCCTGCGCGCCGAGGAGGGCACGGCCGGCCGGCCGTTCGAGATCCACGTGATCTCACCTGACGCGTACAGCGTGGACGGGGTGCGGCGGCTGGCGGACAAGGGCGTGACCGACCTGATCGTGGGCTTCCGGTGGCCGTACGCCAAGGGACCGGACACCCAGCCGCTGGCCCGCAAGATCGAGCTGCTGGAGCGCTTCGCGGAGTCGGTGATCGCGAAGGTCTCCCCTTGACCCCGAAGTAGAACGCGTTACAGTCCGGGTATGACCGCCGCCGTCACGTGGCTCGCGCCGGACGCCGACCACCCGGCGCGGTGGGCGGCACGGTTGTCCATGGCCGCGGTCGCCGAGGGACGCCGGGACGACTGGCTCGCCCTGTTCGCCCCGGACGCCCTCGTCGAGGACCCCGTCGGCCCCTCGATGCTCGACCCGGACGGGGCGGGGCACCGGGGGCGCGACGGGATCGGGAGGTTCTGGGACGCGAACATGGCGGCGGCCCGGGGGTTCCGCTTCCGCGTCACGGACTCCTTCGCCAACGGGCCCTGCTGCGCCAACGTCACCGCGATCACCGTCCTGTTCGGGGGCGGAGCGGCCATGACCGTGGACTGCGTGATCGTCTACACCGTGAATGCCGGAGGACTGATCACGTCGCTGCGCGCCCACTGGGAGCCGGACCGGGCGGCCGCCACGATGACCGCCCGCCGGCCGGAGTAGATCAGGCCCCTCGTCACAAGGCTCAGGCGTGGGAGTGGTGGAGCGCGATGAGGGTCGCCGTGGTGTCGAAGCCGAGCACGGGGTCGGGACGGCCGGAGAGCAGGCTCTCGTACAGCGGCCGGTAGTGGGCGACCTTCCGCGGGGTCCGGCCGTCGTCGCCGTGGGAGGTGAGCAGCTCGCGGCCGCGCGCGGCGAAGCCGGTCATCGCCGTGTGGTCCATCCAGACCTCCACCCCGGAACGGCCCAGGACGAGGACGGTCTCCTTGCTGCTGGATCCGGTGAGCCAGCTCGTGCGCAGCCGGGCCGTGCCCCGCTCGCCCCGGGACCGGTACTCGCACGTGCACCAGGCGCTCGCGCCGCCGTCCAGGTCGTACGCGGAGCTGAGCCCGGCGAGGTCGACGAAGCGGGCGAGCATGCTGAGCTGGTTCACCCCGGAGTCCGTCCAGGCCGAGCCGTACGAGGCGAAGGCCTGCTCGCCCCGCTGGACGTACGGGTCGTGGAACGCCGAGGTGATGCTCGTGATCGGACCCCACTCGGGGTGTTCGGCGATCTGCCGCTCGGCCCAGCGCACCTCCGGGGAGAACGCGAAGTGGTGCGCGGTGAAGACGCGGTCGCGGACCCCGGCGGTCTCGTCCAGCGCCCGCAGCCGGTCGAGGGACGCGAGGTCGTGGACGAGGGGCTTCTCCACGAGCACCCGGGCGGTGGACGTCGTGAGGGCCCGTACGGTCAGGTCCGCGTGGGTCGCCGTCGGGGTGGCGATCACGACCAGGTCCGGATCGTGCGCGGCGAGGGCCTCGGCGAGGTCGCCGTAGTGAGGCGGCGTTGACCCGCGGAAGTCCGGCGGCCCGGCCCGCCCGGGGTCGGCAGTGAACTCCAGTGACACGTCGGCGCGCTCGGCCAGCACCTCGAGATGGGTCCGCGCGATGATCCCCAGCCCCGCCAGGCCGACCCGTACGAGGTCGCTCATCGTGCTCCGCCCTCCCCTGTACGCCGGTCCGCCGACTCAGGATAGTCGGCCACGGAATACCTTTCCCTTCGGGAGCGCTTGCGCTGTAATCAAGTAAGCATCCACGTAGGGGGGCTTCATGGCGCTCGACGCGTACTCCCACATCGTGTCCTCGGTCGCGGCCGAGCTCACGCCGAAGGTCGCCGCCCTCAGGACCCGCAGGGGAAGCGGGTCGGCGGTCGTCTTCACCGCCGACGGGTTCCTCCTCACCAACGCGCACGTCGTGGGCGAGGCCACGCGCGGCGCGGCGGCCTTCTCCGACGGCACGTCGGCCGACTTCTCCGTCGTCGGCTCCGACCCGCTGTCGGACCTCGCCGTGGTCCGGGCGCTCGGCGCCACTCCCCCGCCCGCGGTGCTCGGCGACAGCGACGGGCTCGTGGTGGGACAGCTCGTCGTGGCCGTCGGCAACCCGCTCGGCCTCGCCGGGTCCGTCACGGCCGGAGTCGTCTCCGCCTTGGGACGGTCGCTGCCCGCCCGGATCGGCTCCGCGACGCGCCTCATCGAGGACGTCATCCAGACCGACGCCGCGCTCAACCCGGGCAACTCGGGAGGCGCGCTCGCCGACGCGGAGGGCCGGGTCGTGGGGATCAACACCGCCGTCGCGGGCGTCGGGCTCGGGCTGGCGGTGCCGATCAACACGACGACGCGTTCGATCATCGCCACGCTGATGAACGAGGGGCGGGTCCGGCGCGCCTACCTGGGCCTGGTGACCGCCCCGGCGCCGCTGCCGCCGGCGCTCCAGGAGCGCGAGGGCCGGCGGAACGCGCTGCGGGTGGTCGAAGTCGTGCCCGGCTCGCCGGCGGCGAAGGCGGGCCTGCGGGTGAACGACCTGGTGCTGACGGCCGGGGGCGAGCCGGTGGGCGACGCCCAGGGCCTCCAGCGGCTGCTGTTCGCCGAGGCCATCGGCCGGCGGCTGCCCATCACGGTCTTCCGCAACGGCGCCCTGGTCGACGTCATCACCGAGCCGGTCGAGCTCGGCCTCTCCTCGATCTGACCCCGCCCGGAAACCGGTTGGTGCGTCCCGGCCCTGCTGTGGCACGGTGGGAGCGTGTCCGATCACGTGGTCCCGCCGGCGCTCCGCAGCGCGGACGAGGCGGTTGCGGCGGAACGGGCGGGCCACGCCCTCCGCTACCTGTACTTCTGGGGCCACCAGCCGGCCCGCGACGGCGGCGTCGGCCCCGGGTGCCTGTCCCAGTGGTGGCCGGCCGCCTTCTCCGAGGACGGCCGCGCCTTCGCCTCGGCCGAGCACTACATGATGGCGCACAAGGCGTGGCTGTTCGGGGACGACGCCACCGCTGAGCGGGTCCTCGCAGCCGGGCACCCCGGCGAGGCCAAGGCGCTCGGCCGCGCCGTACGCGGCTTCGACGAGGACGTGTGGCAGGCCCGCCGCTTCGACATCGTGGTCCGCGGCAACGTCGCCAAGTTCGGCCAGGACGCCGGCCTGCGGGGGTATCTGCTCGCCACCCGGAACCGGGTCCTGGTCGAGGCCAGCCCGTACGACCGCGTCTGGGGCATCGGTCTGGCCGCCGGCGACGAACGGGCGGCGTCCCCGGCGACCTGGCGCGGGCTGAACCTGCTGGGCTTCGCCCTGATGGCGGCCCGCGACCTCCTGACCCCGGTCCCCTGATCGCTCAGCCGGGGCCTCATCGCCCGAGGACCTCCAGGTAGTGCCTGTTGTACATGACACCAAGGACGTTGCCGAACGGGTCGGCCACGCGAGGCGGTGACGAACGCGGGGCCGTGCTCGGTGAGGGGCAGGTACGGCGTCGCCCCCATGGACAGCAGCCGCTCCAGGGCCGCCCGCGCGTCGTCGACGTGCCAGTGGAGGATGGCGCCGCCGGGCGCCCGGGCCGCGTCCGGCGGGGGGCGGCGGGTGGTCACTCGTCGGCGGCGCCCGCACCGACCTCAGCGGCCTGTCGGCGGCGGAGGCGCGGGCCCTGTTCCTGCTCCTCGGCCCGGCCACGGCCGTGTCGGACGAGGTCGGATCGGCGCTGCGCAAGCTCCTCAGGGCGCTGCCGTCGACCTTCCGGGTCGCCGGGGCCGAGCCGACCGACCTGTCCGCCGAGCGCCCGGAGGACTTCGCCCTCGGCGCCGCCTGGCGGCAGGCCGTCGGCGAGGTGGAGGAACGTCGGTCGGGCACCTGGGCCACCGTCCTGATCGGGCCCGGTTCGCGCCGATCCTGCTCGACCGGTTCGGCCGCCATTTCCGCTTCGAGGGCGAGCTCGCCGACGGCCGCGTCCGGGTGCGCGTGGCCGCGCCGGCCCCGCTGGACCTCGCGCGCACCCTCGCCGGCTGGGGCGCCATGATCGAGGTGGTGGAGCCCGAGACGGTCCGGGACGAGCTGGCGCGGATCGGCGCCGAGCTCACGGCCCGCTACTCCTCCCCCTGATCCACGGCCCGCACGGCGTCTGCGTACGGGCAAAGGTCTTGGACCGGGGGACGCGGAAACCGGAGGGCGTGCCTACCATGAGACCCGGGGGGTTCCGTGGGGGATGTCAGGACCAGGCGATCGGGCAGGTGGGCACGCCCGAAGGGCGGTGGCGGCGGGTCGTTCGCCCTGCCCTGCCTGCCCCGCCTGCCCCGCCTGGCCGGGCGCCCGGACGCCGTGGGCGGGCAGGGGCCGCTCCGGTCGAGGTGCCTGCCCGTCCTGCTGGGCCTGACCGTCGCCGTCGCCGTCACCTGCAAGCTCACTGAGCGGCGCACCCGCCGCGTCATGGCCGCGATCAGCACCGCCCTGTCGCACGCCGGCGAGGAGGGGCGGGGAGTCGACCTCGCCGACCGGTCGTACGGCGAGGAGGTCGAGGACCTGCTGACCGCCACCGAGGCGACCCTGGACGTGTGCCGTCGCATGCGCTGGTTCGCCGCCGACCTGTCCCACGAGCTGCGCACGCCGCTCACCGCGCTGCGCACCGAGCTGGAGGAGGCCCAGCTCCATCCCGGGCACGTCGACGTGCCCCGCCTGGTGGACATGGGCCTGCGCAGCATCGAGCGGGCGGACGCCGTGCTCGCCAACATGCTCATGCTGGCCCGGCTCCAGTCGGCCGGCAGCGACCCGGAGCGGTTCGACCTGCTGGAGCTGGTGCGCGAGGAGACCACGTCCGCGATCGGGCACCACGCGGTCCACCTGCGGCCGTCCGAGGCCGTGACGGTCAGCGGGGTGCGTGAGCAGATCCGGCAGGCGCTGGCCAACCTGATCGACAACGCCCAGCGGCACGCCGCCGGCCGGGTGGACGTCGAGGTCCGCCGCGACGACGGCACGGCCTGCCTGATCGTGGACGACGACGGCGACGGGATCGCGGTGGACGACCGCGAGCGCGTGTTCCACCGGTTCACCCGGTTGGACGGCGAGCGCCGCCACGACGAGGGGGGCGCCGGTCTCGGGCTGAGCGTCACCCGGGTGATCGCCGAGGCCCACGGCGGCAGCGTCCAGGTCGAGGACTCCCCTCAGCGAGGCGCCCGGTTCGTGCTGCGCCTGCCCGCCGATTAATTGACCGATCGATCTCGAATAGCTACAGTCCTGCCCGTGGCGAGGACCAAGGAGTTCGATCCCGACGCCGCCCTGGAGCGGGCGCTGGAGCTGTTCTGGGAGCGCGGCTACGAGGCGACGTCGACGGCCGACCTGGTCGAGCATCTGGGCGTGGCGCGGGCCAGCCTGTACGCCACCTTCGGCGGCAAGCACGACCTCTACGTGAAGGCGCTCGACCGGTACACGGAGAGCCGGGACCGCCGGGTCGTGGAGGCCCTCTCCCAGCCCGGTCCCGCGCTCCCCGCCGTCCGCGCCCTGGTCGAGGCGTACGCCGAGGAGTCCGTGCGCGACGAGCGCAGACGCGGCTGCATGGTGGTGAACGCGGCGGTGGAGGTCATGTCCCGCGACCGGGAGGCGGCGCGCCGGGTCGAGGCGAGCTGGGACACCCTGGAGACCGCCCTGACCTCGGCGCTCACCCGGGCCCGGGCCCAGGGCGAGATCCCGGCCGGCCGCGACCCCCGCGCCCTGGCCCGGCTCCTCCTCGTCGTCCTGCAGGGCATGCGCGTCCTCGGCCGGGCGCATCCCGAGCCCGGCCGGCTGCGCGACGCCGCCGAGCAGGCCCTGGCCGCCCTGGACTGAGGACGCGGTCATCACGACCACGTTTTCGTATGCCCGAATACGAGAACGATCGGTCTTAAAAGGTGTGCACCACCCTACGGAGAAGGGAAGACGTCATGACCGCACGTTTCGCCGGGAGGGTGGTCCTCGTCACCGGCGGCGGGTCCGGCATCGGCAGGGCCGCCGCGCGCGCCTTCGCCCGGGAGGGCGCGGCCGTGGTGGTGGCCGGGCGCGGCGCCGGGCCGCTGGAGCGGACCGTCCGGCTCATCGCGGACGAAGGCGGCACGGCGAGCGCCGTGACGGCCGACGTCTCCTCCTCCGCCGACGTCGCCCGGCTCGTCGCGACCACCGTGGAGCGCCACGGAGGGCTGCACGTCGCGTTCAACAACGCGGGAGTCCTGGAGGCCGGACCGCTCGCGGACATGGACGAGGACGCCTGGCACCGCCAGCTCGCCGTGAACCTGACCGGGGTCTTCCTGAGCATGAAGCACGAGATCGCCCACATGCGCGCGGACGGCGGCGGCGTGATCGTCAACACCGCCTCCAACCTGGGCGCGCACATGCGGCTGCCGTTCCTCGGCGCGTACGCGGCCTCGAAGGCGGCGGTGAGCGCGTTGACCCGCGCGGCCGCGAGAGAGTGCATCGGGGCCGGCATCCGGATCAACGCGATCAGCCCGGGCCCCTTCGACACGCGGATGTCCCTGCGGCCCGGGGAGACCGAGGCGGACCGGGCCGAGCGGGTGAAGGGCTCACTGCCGATCGGCCGGGTCGGGACGCTCGACGAGGCGGCCGCCGCGGTGCTCTGGCTCGCGTCCCCCGAGGCCGGCTTCGCCGTCGGCCACGACCTCGTCGTCGACGGAGGCGCCACGGCCTGAGCCGGCCCCCGGCGGAGCGGGCCGCCCGGCAGGCGCGGCACGCCGCGGGGCCCACCGGCGCGCCACGGGGACTGGCCACCGGGGTCAGCTGCGAGGGCGCCGCCGCCGTCAGAGGTCGTACGGGCGCCGGGCCAGTTCGACGTCGTCGAGGTCGAACCACCGGCCCGAGGGGCCTCGATCGGACATGGGGTCGGTCCAGCGCAGCCGGACGCGGCGGGGCCCGACCTCGACGAGGACGGCCTCCCGCCACCGCCCGTCGTCGAGCGTCAGCGCCCACCACGGCTCGGCCAGGACCGACAGCCCAGTCCGGCGGAGGGTGTCGAGCGCCTGCTCGCGGCCGGCGACCTCGCCCAGGGGCGCCCCGAACACGGTCTCCGCCTGCCAGCCGCCCGCGGTGGGGACGACGCGCCCCAGGATCTCGCCGTCGTCCCGGGTGACCTCCTCCGGCGCGGGGATGCCGGGCCAGGCGCGCCGGACGCCCGCCATGATCTTGGCGTTCGACTCCCGGAGCCAGGCGATCCCGGCGCGCTCGGCGGCGCTGCCCGCGTACGCATCGGGGACGACCGGGCGTCCCCCCACCCAGGCGTGGCGCAGCGACGCGGTGGCCGCGATGTCGGTCATCGGGTCTCCCTCGACCATGACGAGGTCGGCCCGGGCGCCCGGTTCGATCCTCCCCCGGTCCGCCAGGCCGAACGTCTCCGCGGCCGCGGCGGTGGCCGCGGTCAGCGCCTCGGCCGGGCGCAGGCCCGCACTCACGAGGTGCCGCAGTTCGAGGTGCAGGCTCGCACCGGCGACCAGCCCCGGGTTGGGCGCGTCCGTACCGGCGAGCACCGTCACCCCCGACTCCAGCAGGGCCAGCAGATTGGCGCGCGCCGCCCCGCCGTCCGGCGGCCGCGGCGGCGTCCACCGCCTGCCCTGGGCGGCCAGCACCCTGCGCCACCGCGGAGTCAGCCGGGCCGCCAACTCCGGCCGGGCCAGCAGCGGCATGACGCCGTCCGCGCCGGGGAAGGCGTCGACGACGCCCAGCGTCGAGATCACCGCCACCCCGGCGTGGGCCACCTCGCGGACCTCGGCGTCCGCCATCCGTTCGAACGGCGTGTGCGCCAGCACGTCCACTCCGCACCGGGTGACGGTGACCGCGCCCGACGCCGTCGAGACGTGCGCCACGACTGGCAGGCCGTGCCGGTGCGCCGCCCGTACGAGCGCCTCCATGGACGGCACGTCCAGCGCCGGGATGTCCAGCATGGCGCCCGAGCCGTCGTCGTACACGATCTTGAGGTGAGTGGCGCCCTCGGCGACGCGGGCCTCGACGAAGGGGTCCGCGTCGTCCGGTCCCGTGACGTACGGCAGGGGCGCGTACGCCAGGGTGGGGTGGCCGTCCGGCGCCGTGGCCCCGATGCTCGACGTGCGCAGGTCCGCGAGGACCGGCCCCTCCCCCCGGGCGGACGCGGCGACGGCGGCCCGCTCGGGCTCGATGACCTCCGGTTTGCTGAACTGGTCGATCAGCGTCGTGACCCCGAAGCACGCGGCGAGCTGGGCGCAGCCCGGCAGCAGGTGGACGTGGGCGTCGACGAGTCCCGGCAGCAGGGTGCCGCCGCGCCCGTCGACCAGGTCGTCGCCGGGGCGGGCGACCGCCGCGCCGCCCACGGCGTCGACGCGTCCGTCCACCACCCGGACGTGGGTCGCCTCGGCGACGCGGCGGCCGTCGAAGACGCGGACGCCGGCGACGGTGAACGCCTCATGGATGCTCATGCGGGCGATCGTAGAAGTTGACGTAACGAGAAGGTCCACCGCTAATCTCCGGGCGTGGAGTACTCCATCAGCCAGGTCGCGCGCATGGCCGGCGTCTCGTCCCGGACCCTGAGGCACTACCACGACATAGGGCTCCTGGCGCCGTCGCGCGTCTCCGGGAACGGCTACCGCTGGTACGGACGCCGGGAGCTGCTGCGGCTCCAGCGCGTCCTGCTGCTGCGCGGGCTCGGCATGCCGCTGGAGGCCGTCGCGAGGACGCTCGACGGTGAGACCGACGAGCTCACGGCCCTGCGCCGCCATCGCGAGCAGGTGGCGGCCGAACGCGAGCGCCTGGACCAGGTCCTCAGCACCATCGACCGCACGATCGCGGCCCTCTCCGGCAGGGCGCCCATCGGCGACGAGGAATTCTTCACCGGCCTGGCGGAAGCCAGGAACCGCTTCCGCGAGGACCTCGCCATCCGGTACGGCGACGGGGCGGGCGGCCACCTGTCCGCCGCCGGACAGGCCACGAGCGGATGGACCCGGGAGGACTACGAGCGGGCCGCGGAGCGCGGACGGCGCCTGTTCGCGAGCATGTCGCGGGCGCGGGAACGCGGCGTGGCCCCCGGCGACCCCGAGGCGCTCGACCTCGTGTCGGAGCATCACCAGGCGATCTGCGCCCTGTGGCCCGCCGATGCAGCGGCCTACCACGCCCTCGGGGACCTCGTCCTCGACAACCCCGAACAGCGCGCCATGGTCGCGAACGTGGATCCGCTCCTTCCGCCCTGGCTGGCGGAGGCCGTCCGGGCGTACGCGGTGCACCGGCTCGGCCACGGGACGCCCGGCTCCCCTACCTGACTTATACTTGGACAAAGTACAAACAAGCCGGAGGACGACACGGTGGCGGGCGAGGCCGGGACGCGGATGCGGGAGGCCGGGCTGCGGGTCACGCGGCCGCGGGTCGCGGTGATCGGCGCGCTGGAGGCGATGCGCGGGCACCACACGGCCGACGAGGTGCACGCCCACCTGGCCAGGAACGACGTCGCGCTGCCCCGGACGAGCGTCTACAACTCCCTGACGGCGCTCGCCGACGCCGGCCTCGTGATGCGGGCCGACGTGGGGCGTGGCGCGATCGTCTACGAGGTCGCGGAGACCTGGCACCACCACTTCGTGTGCGGGCGGTGCGGCGGGGTGAGCGACGTCGCCTGCCTCGCCGGGGCGCGTCCCTGCCTCACACCGGGCGAGGACGTGGGAGCCGTCGACGAGGCCCAGGTCGTCTTCCGGGGCACCTGCCGCCGGTGCCTGGACGCGGACGGAGGAGGAGACACAGCCCATGAGCACTGAGACCCGCGACATCCCCGCCGGGCGCGACCGGCGGGCGGCCGCCCGCTACCGCGACCTCCTCCGGTCGGAGCGGCGGAGCGCGGCCCTCTACCGGGGTCTCGCCGCCGGGGCCGCGGGCGAGCGGCGGCGGATCCTGACGGAGCTCGCCGCCGTCGAGGAACGGCACGCCGCCCACTGGGCGGCCAAGCTCGCCGCGCTCGGCGAGGACGTCCCCGGGGCCGGGCGTCCCGGGTTGCGCGTCCGGCTGCTGTCCGCGCTGGCCCGCCGGTTCTCGGCCGACGTCGTGCTGCCGCTCGTCGAGCGGGCCGAGCACGCGGACGCCGGCCTCTACGACGGCGACCCCGACGCCGCGCCCGGCATGGCCGTCGACGAGCGGTCCCATGCGCGGGTGCTCACCCGGCTGCGCGACGCGGGCGGCGCCGGAGGCCGCGAGATCGCCCGTCATGAGCGGTGGCACCGCGGCGACCGCTCCGGGACGCTGCGGGCCGCCGTGTTCGGCGTCAACGACGGCCTGGTCTCCAACACCTCGCTCGTCATGGGCTTCGCCGGGTCGGGGGCCGCAGGCAGGACGGTCCTGTTCGCCGGGCTCGCCGGTCTGCTCGCCGGAGCGTTCTCGATGGCCGCCGGGGAGTACGTCTCCATGCGCAGCCAGCGGGAGGCCTACGAGCGCGAGATCGCCCTGGAGTCGGAAGAGCTCCGCGACGACCCGGAGGCCGAGGCGGAGGAGCTGGCGCTGATCTACCGGGCCAAGGGCCTGGACGCCGACGAGGCCGAGCGCGTCGCCACGACGATCATGAAGGACCGCGAGGCGGCCCTGGACACGATGGCCCGCGAGGAGCTCGGCCTCGACCCCGACGACCTCGGGTCTCCGTGGGGGGCGGCGCTGTCCAGCTTCGCCGCGTTCGCCGCCGGGGCCGTCGTCGCCGTCCTGCCGTACCTGTTCGGCGCGGGCCCGGCGGCGCCCGTCGTGGCCATCGGCCTCGCGGCGGTCGCCCTGTTCGCGGTCGGCGCCGCCCTCGGCCTGCTGAACGGCCGCGGTCCGCTGCGCTCCGGCGGTCGTCAGCTCCTCGTGGGGGGAGGCGCCGCCCTGGTCGTGTACCTCGTCGGCCACCTCATCGGGACCACCGGCGCCTGAGGCCGCGGAAGGCCGGTCGTCGCATGACCGCACCGGCCCCGCCGCGGGGGCCTGCGCCGCCGTCAGAGGCGCGGCAGCCGCACCACCTGGACGAAGAACTCGTCGATCTGCTGGACGGCCGAGATGAACCGGTCGAGGTCGACCGGCTTGGTGACGTACGCGTTGGCGTGCAGCTTGTAGCTGCGCAGGATGTCCTCCTCGGCGGCCGAGGTGGTCAGCACGACGACGGGGATGTGCGACAGGTCCGGGTCGGACTTGACGCGCTGCAGGACCTCCCGGCCGTCGTACTTCGGCAGGTTGAGATCGAGGAGGATGAGGCCGGGCCGCGGCGCGTCGGCGTGCTGTCCCCGCCGGTAGAGGAAGTCGAGCGCCTCCTCGCCGTCGCGGACGACGTGCAGCGTGTTGCCGATCTTGTTGTCCTCGAACGCCTCGCGCGTCATGAGCTCGTCACCCGGGTCGTCCTCGACGAGCAGGACGTCGATGGGCTCGGTGGGGGCCGTCATTCGGATGTCCCTTCGATGCCGGCGGCCGGGGGGCGGGCCTGTGCGCTGGTCACGCTGGCGGCGGTGGTGGATGCGGTGGTGGATGCGGTGGCCGTGGTGGTGGGTGCGCTGATGGGCATAGTGAAGCAGAAACGGGTGCCGCCGGTGTAGCCGGTGTCGATCCAGATGCGGCCCCCGTGGTGCTCGACGATCTTCTTGCACAGCGCGAGGCCGATGCCGGTGCCGGTGTACTGGTCGCGGCTGTGGAGCCGCTGGAAGATGACGAAGACCTTCTCGTTGAACTCCTCGGGAATGCCGATGCCGTTGTCCGCGACGCCGAAGACCCAGAAGGCCCGCTCGGCGTCGGGCTCGCAGTCGATGCGCACGACGGGCGGACGCTCGGGGTGCCGGAACTTGACGGCGTTGCCGATGAGGTTCTGCCACAGCATGGCGAGCAGCGCGGGGTCCCCGACGACGCGGGGCAGCTCGTCCGGCCGCTCGATCCGGGCGCCGGACTCCTCGACGGCCGCGGCGAGGTTGGCCAGCGCCTTGTCCACCACCTGGTCGAGCGCCACGTCGGCCCGGGCGTCGTTGAGGCGGCCGACGCGGGAGAAGGTGAGCAGGTCGTTGATGAGGACCTGCATGCGCTTGGCGCCGTCCACGGCGAAGTCGATGTACTGCACGCCGCGTTCGTCGAGCTTGTCGCGGTAACGGCGTTCGAGCATCTGGCAGAAGGACGCCACCTTGCGCAGCGGCTCCTGCAGGTCGTGCGAGGCGACGTAGGCGAACTGCTCGAGCTCGCCGTTGGAACGGCGCAACTCGGCCGCCTGGGCGTCGAGGTCCGCCGCCTGGCGGGCCAGGGCCTCCTGCTGCGCCTGCGACGCCTGGAGCTCGGCGACGATGCGCCGCCGCATGTTCTCCACGTCGTCGGCCATGGCCCTGAGGTCGGCCGGACCCTGCGGGGTGATGCGGTGGGTGAACTCGCCGTCCGCCACCCGCCGGGACGCGACGCGCAGCCGCCACAGCGGCCGGGCGACCAGCAGGTTGAGCAGCACGCCCAGCACGATCGCGGCGAGGACGAACACGGCGACCAGCGCGCCCAGCACGTAGCTCCGGACGGTGCGGATGTGCCGGAGCTGCTCCATCCCCCGGGTGCGCGCCTGGTCCAGGTGGGCGGTCTGCGCGTTCAGCAGGACGCGGATGCGATCGAACGCGGCCTTGCCGCGGTCGGCGGTGGCCGTGTCGATCGGCCGGGGCGCGCCCACCGTGACCGAGGCGATCAGCGGCTCGGCGTACGACCGCCGCCACCCGGCTCCCGCCGCCTCGATCGACTCGAGGTCGGCCAGCAGGGACGACTGGCCGCTCAGCAGGGCCCGCAGCCGGGCCGCCGCCTCGGCCTCGGCCTGCTTGCCCGCCGTGTACGGCTGGAGGAAGGGCGGCTGGGCGGCGATGGCGTAGCCGCGCGCCCCGGTCTCCTGGTCGAGCAGCGCGGTCTGCAGCCGGTACGCGTCGACCCTGGCAGGTCCGAGCGTCGAGATCACGTAGTCGGAGACCCGGGTGGTGTCGGCGAGCAGGCGCGCCCCGACCACGGTGCCGCCGACCACCAGCAGGATCATCAGGCCCAGGACGATCTGGAACCAGCCCTGGACCGTGGTCCGCCGGAGCAGCGGGACCGGCCCCTGGGCGTCGTGGGGCGCGGCGTCCGGCGGCGCGGCCGGTGCGCGCGACTCCTCCGGGCCCGCCGGCACGGTCGACGTCGCCGGCGCCGAGGGGGTCAGGGGTGTCGATGTCGAGGGTGTCGTCATCGGGTGGTGTCCGCTTCCTTGCTCCACTGCAGATGCACGAGGGCCACGTCGTCGGCCAGGCCGCCGTAGTCCTCCGACAGCGCCTCGGCCCGGCGGAGCAGCGTGTCGACGAACTCCTGCGGAGGCAGCCCGGCCGCCTCCCGGGCCAGGGCCAGCAGGCCGTCCTCGCCCAGCCGCTCCCCCGCGGGGCCGACGCGTCCCTCGTACAGGCCGTCGGTGAACAGGACGATCTCCGCGTCGGGCGGCAGCTCCATCTCGTGGACCGTGAAGACCACGACCCCGGGGAGCAGCCCGAGGGCCGGGCCGCCGGGAGGCACGACGAGGTCCACTCCCGCCGGTGAGCGCACGAGCATGCCGGGGTGGCCCGCCCGCAACACGGTCGCGGCGCGCCTGTCGGGTGACAGCACGAGGCTGGTCACGGTGGCGAAGACCTGGCCGCCGGGCCGCTCCGCGATCAGCAACTCCTGCAGCATGTCCAGCTGCCGGGGGCCGAACGTCCCGTTGATCACGAGGGTGCGCCAGGCGATCCGCAGCCCCACGCCGAGCGCCGCCTCGTCGGGGCCGTGCCCGGACACGTCGCCGATCAGCGCGTGCACGCTGCCGTCCGCCAGTTGGACGACGTCGTAGAAGTCACCGCCCAGGAGCGTCTGGGCGCGGCCCGGCCGGTAGCGCGCCACCACGTCCACGTCGCCGGCGCCGCGCAGCAGCGGCACGGGCAGCAGGCCGCGCTCCAGGCGGGCGTTCTCCTGGGCGTGGATCCGGCTGGCCTGCAGGGCGGCGGACACCTGCTCGGCCTGCTTGCGCTGCATCGCGTACCGCACGGTCCGGCCGAACAGGTCGGGTTCGACCTTGCCCTTGACCAGGTAGTCCTGCGCGCCCGCGGCCACCGCGTCCAGCCCGGCCGACTCCTCGGCGAGGCCGGTGAGCACGACGACGGGGATGTGGGAGGCCTGCTGCCGCAGGGTGCCGAGCGCCTGGAGGCCGTGCGCGTCGGGCAGGTGCAGGTCCAGCAGAACGCAGCGGGGCGAGTTCGCGGCCAGCAGGTCGCGTGCCTGGTCGAGGCTGCGCGCCCACAGCAGGCGCATCTTCAGCCCGCTGTCGGCCAGAAGCTCCTCCACGAGGAGGGCGTCGCCGGCGTCGTCCTCGACGAGGAGCAGCGGCGGCGGCTCGTCCGAGGGGGGCGGCTGCGGCTCCTCCGTCACGGGCAGGCGCGGGCTGATCGACACGTCCAGACGGCCCGGGCCGGCGTGCCCGCGCCCCCCGGGAAGGACGGGCAGCACGCTCGCGCCGCGCGGATCGCGGGGCTCGGGTCTCACCGAGAGTGACACCTTCCCGCCCCTCATCGCGCCGGCTCGATAACACAAGAACAATACCGGCGAACGTGAGTGGGACCACACGCCGTCCCGCCGGGGTCGTGAGTACACGACCCCGGCGGGCGCGGCGGCCTGGTCCGCGGTCTTCTAGCTCTGGCCCGCCTTCTTCTTCGCCGCTCCGGTGTTCAGCTTCTCGGCGGGCGGCGGAGAGGCGTCGGCGGGCTTCGGGCTCTTCGCGCCGGCCGGCAGGCGGCCGCTCATCTCACTGGAGTCCGTGTCGTCCTCCTCTATAGGCGTGATCAGCGGCTCGACGCGATGGCGCCCGTGGTCGGAGTGGGATCGGGCTCGACCGGGCGGATCAGAGGGGACGCGGGACGTTGTCGACGTACTGGCCGATGACGTTGCCCCCCGGGGCGTACACGGCCACGGCGTACCATCCGCCGTGGGCGCTCCTGGCCAGGCCGACGCCGAGCCGGGTGCTGCTCTTCCACACGACCTGCGTGAACGGGCCGGAGGTGCGGTCGTAGCCCGGCTTGCTCCAGTCGTAGGAGGCGATCCGGTCGTACCAGGCCTTCACGATCGCGGCGGGCGTGGGCTGGGCCGGCGCCCCCCAGTAGAGGTTCTCGCCGTAGCCGAGCTGCGGGGCGGTGGAGTGCTTCAACGTGCCGGCGGCCGCGATCGTCCTCGCCCAGTCGGCGGCGAAGGCGGTCAACGCCGGGTCGAGCGACAGCGGGGGCGAGCCGTGCCGGGCCCGGTACGCGTTGTGCTCGGCGAGCATGCCGGCCGCGAAGGCGGCGTCAGCCGAGGCCGGCGGCGGCGCCGTGGGCGCGGGCGACGGCGTCACGGTGGCGGGCGCCGAGGGCGACGGCAGCGGCGTCGGAGCCGCCGCAAATGTGGGCACCGGCATCGCAGCCGGCGCGGGCGTGAGCCCCGGCGCGGGCGTGAGCCCCGGCGCGGGCGTGAGCCCCGGTGCGGGTGACGGCGTGGGCACGGGCGGCGGTGTCATGACGGCGGACGCCGTGGGCGTGGACGTCGGTCCACCCGCCGCGCCTGGCACGCCGGACCCCGCGCACCCCGTCGCCGTACGGGACGGCGCACAGACCGGTGCCGTACCGGATGTCGCCAGGCTGAGTGCGGCGGCGAGCCCCGCGACGGCCGTGACCGGAATCCCCATGTGCGCATTCCCCCGAAGACGCGACGACGCGAGCACGATCGGCCCGCGCTGGACGCACCCATGATGGGGTGCGACCTGCGGATTCCGGATCAGTGACACGCCGCAGGCGCGTCAGGAACCCCGGGAGGCGGCCAGCCTCGTAATGGGCCGGAAAATCGGTCCGACCGAGGTGCAGGAGATCTTCCCGAACCGCATCGGATCCCTGTCGCCGGAACCTGGACCAGCTCCCCGCGCGGATCCGCCGGCCGCGGTCGGAATCTCCAGCCGTGCCAGGCGTATTTTGGCGGCCGCGGTGCCTATTTTCCCAGCTCAGACAAGCGCGGAAAATACGAGCGCGTCCACCTGG
Source organism: Microbispora sp. ATCC PTA-5024 (assembly GCF_000511135.2). Lineage (NCBI taxonomy): Bacteria > Bacillati > Actinomycetota > Actinomycetes > Streptosporangiales > Streptosporangiaceae > Microbispora > Microbispora sp. ATCC PTA-5024. The sequence goes on from NZ_KI866522.1 coordinate 1,375,931, forward strand.
TCCACGTGGACACCCCGCACACAGCACCCTCGGCCGCCCCCGGGCAGAAATCGGCGGGCCCGCGAAGCCATGCCCTGACTCCCCTGTACCTCCTACAGCGACACACCATCACGTCTGGTGCCGTCTCGGGCGAATAGTTACTAGGTCCGACTGAGCAGCCCGCCGGCGGCGTCGTCACGACAGGCCGAGGCCGCGACCGGCGCCACCCTTGACGGTGCCGGACGGCTCACGGCGGCCGCCACGCTGTGGCCGAAGGCTCCCTGCCGCCGCTTGGCGTACGCGATCCTGGACGGCACGCTGATTCCGATCGACCGGGTGGCAGACCAGAGGCCGTATTACTCCGGTAAGCACAAGCGGCACGGCGTGAACGTGCAGGTCATCGCCGACGCTGCCGGCCGGCTGGTGTGGGCCTCACCGGCACTGCGGGGCTCGGCGCAAGCGGGATGGTGGAAGGGTAGGACAGCACAGGCGAGGCTCCTGGCCGGGGCATCGGATCTTGGTCGACGCTGTCTTACCGGGAGCCTCGCTCTCATCGATCTGCGGGCCGCACCTGCCCTGGGCTGCAAGATCAGCCTGGAAGGCTCAGCCAACGGCCTCACACGTCTTTCCCGAGCGCTGGCGGCGTTGGCGCCACCCTCTGTGACGAGTGCTTTGCGGCGGAAGTTCGTCGTGCCACCAGCCTCCGAGGTGTCAGGCAGGCGTGGCAGCATGATCGTCATGCAGACGGTTGTCGCGCTCCGGCGCTATCCGCTCAAGAGCGCCCGGGGCGAGGTTCTCGACGCGGCTGACGTCGAGCCGAACGGTCTGCGCGGCGACCGGACGTGGGCCTGTATCGACCGCCTCGACGGGACAGTCGGCAGCGCCAAAGACCCACGACGATGGGGGCGCCTGCTCGATGTCGGTACGAGCATGCGGGATGACGGCCCGGAGACGGCTCTGACGCTGCATGTCGACGGCACGTCGCTGCCGGCCGGAAGCGCCGCGGCGGATGCCGCACTCAGCCACCACCTGGGCCGCCCGGTGCGGCTGAGCCGGGACGTGCCGCCCGATGCGAGGCTGCACCGGACGCTGCCTGATGACATCGGCATGGTGCCGGATTGGATGGGCGGTGCCCGCCCCGGTCAGGAAACCATCACAGCGATCGCAGGCGCGAGGCAGGTCGGCCGGTTCGTCGACTTCGGCGCCGTTCACATCGTGACCACCGGCGCGCTGTCTCTGCTTGGTCAGCGCATGGCAGGCGCCAGTGTGGCCGCGGCACGGTTCCGCCCGAACCTGGTGATCGACGCGCCGCACGACCCCGAACCGGGGCAGGAACTACGTCTGGGTGATGCCGTGCTGCGGGTGACACTGCCCACTCCGAGGTGCGTCGTTCCCGGACTCTCCCAGACCGGACTGCCGGCCGACCTCTCGGTGCTGAGCGCCCTGGCCCGGCACTACCGCATCCCGGTGGCCGGGCTCGGGCGGGCAGCCTGCTTCGGGACCTACGCCGATGTCGTCCAGCCCGGCCGACTCCGACTGGGGCAGGTCGTCCGGTGAGCAGAGCTCCGTACCTGGTCGCCGGTGTCTCTGCCGCAGATGCGGTCGTCGTAGCGACCGCTCGGCGGCAATTGAGCGCGCGGCGCTGATCGCCTGCCGCCGGGAAAAATCGCTTGACCCTAATGCGCTGACCTGTGACTATCCGCCGATGTCCCACAACACCCGGCAGCGTCGGCTTGCCGCACTGCGCGCCTGCGACCGAATTCTTTCCGGTATCCGGCCCCCGACCATGAGGGATCGGCTCGCGGACATGGACGCGGGTGGTGACCTGGACGATCAGCCCGACTTCTACGGCGACGGCCCAGTCAACACGCTCGAAGAACGCGTGGCAGACCTACTAGGAACCGAGGCCGCCGTCTTCTTCCCCACCGGCACGATGGCCCAACAGGTCGCGCTGCGCTACGGCGCTGAACGCACCGGCCACCCCACGGTCGCCCTGCACCCGATCGGCCACCTGGAGGTGGACGAGCGGCACGCCTACGCCCACCTGAGCGGCCTGCGCAGCACCTGGCCGACCACCGCACCCCGCAACCCCACGGCAGAGGAGATCACCGCGCTCGCCGAACCCGTGAGCACCGTCGTCATCGAACTGCCGCTGCGCGACGCCGGCTTCGTCCTCCCCGGCTGGGACGAGCTGGTCGCCGTATCCGCTGCGGCGCGCGCCATCGGCGCCCGGGTACATTTCGACGGCGCCCGAATCTGGGAATCCACCCCACACCTGGCACACACCCTCGGCGAGATCGCCGACCTCGCCGACAGCACCTACGTCTCGTTCTACAAGACGATCGGCGGTATCAGCGGGGCGGCACTCGCGGGCACCACCGAGCTCGCCTCCTACGCCCGCATCTGGCGGCACCGCTACGGCGGCGAGGTGTTCCAGCAATGGCCAGCCGCTCTGACCGCACTCGCCGGCCTCGCCAGGGAACTGCCCCGCATCCCCGAGTATGTGCGCCACGCGCGAACAGTCGCTGCGGCACTCACCGCGCTTCCCGGCGCGCGGGTGTATCCAGAACCTCCGCACACCCATCGATTCCGCCTCTGGCTGCCTCACCCGGCGCAGGCGCTCAACGACGCTGCCCTGGCACTCGCCGAGCAGGAGAAGGTGTGGTTCGTCGCCGGATGGCAGGAAACAGCGGTGCCGGGCATGGCGATGACCGAGATCACCGTGGCCGCACCCGCTCTCGAATGGACCACCGAGGACATCACCGAGATCGGTGAACGCTTCCTCAGCCACGCCCTCGACTCCTGACACTCAGGGTGGGCGTGGCGCTGCGTAGCACGCGGATCGGGGCAGAACGCGAATGCCTCCCCCGGCCGGCGACGGGATGCGCTCCGCGGGCGGTGTCCGGCCGCACGAGAACGAGACCCCCTCCGGCGTGCCCGGCCACCTGGCGCAGGGGTGCTCCTGAACCGGGATGAGGAGCCTTCGCCGGCACCGGCCCGGAACACTCCTAGATCGACATCGTGTGGACCGGAATGTCAGACTTCCCTACCGGAGATCCGACCCGGGACACGAGTGGGGAGCGTGCCATGGCGCAGGTGAATCTGGCTTTGGGGACGATGTACTTCGGCACCCGCCTTGACGGACGGGCCTCGCGGGAGGTGCTGGACCGGTTCGTCGACGCGGGCGGCACCCTGATCGACACCGCGGACTGCTACTCCTTCTGGGCCGACCCCAGCGGCTACGGCGGGCAGAGCGAGCGCGTCATCGGGGAGTGGCTGGCGAGCCGCCCCGGAGCGCGCGACCGGGTGTCCATCAGCACGAAGGTGGGCGCCGAGCCCACGACCGGAGCCGACGGGTGGCCCGCCAACCGGGAGGGACTGTCGGCGCCGGCGATCAAGGCGGGAATCGAGGGCAGCCTCCGCCGCCTCGGCGTCGAGCACGTCGAGATCTGCTGGGCGCACATGGAGGACCGCTCCGCGCCCCTGGAGGAGACCGTCGAGGCGTTCGCCGAGCTGGTCGAGGCCGGCACGATCGGCCGGCTGGGCGCGTCCAACCACCCGATCTGGCGGGTGGAGCGGGCCCGGAACATCGCCGCGACCGCCGGGTGGGCGGGGTACACGGCGCTGCAGCTGCGCACCTCGTACATCCGGCCGCGGCCCGACTCGCCGGTGCCCGACCAGAACCACCGCTTCGGCTGGGTCTCGGAGGAGGTGATCGACTACGTCGGCTGCCACCCGGAGATCGACCTGTGGGCTTACACGGCCCTGCTCAACGGCTTCTACGTGCGGGACGACCGGCCGCTGCCGGAGGCGTACGACCATCCGGGGACGGCGCGGCGCCTGGAGGCGCTGACGGAGGTGGCCGGTGAGCTGGGAGTCACGCGCAACCAGGTGGTGCTGGCGTGGCTGACCGGCGGGTCGCCCGCCGTCACGCCGATCGTCGGGGTGAGCGGCGTGACGCAGCTGGACGAGGCGCTGGCCGGGGTGGCGCTCGAACTGCCCGAGGAGCTCCGCCGCCGGCTCGATCAAGCCGGCTGAGCAGGTGCTCGACGCCCTGACCGGCCGCCTGAGGACCCTGGAGAGCGAGCGCGGCGGCGTGCTCGGCGTGCTGCCCCAGCTGGTCGCGGGCGACACCACCGGCTGGACGCGCGTCACCGAGGTCGTGCGGGAGCCGTACGACAGGCTCCTCGCGCTGGTGGACGAGACGGCGGACCGGTGGAAGGCCCCGCGCCACGTGGGTGCGGCGCTGCTGTGGAAGACGTACGGCTACTGGCACACGATGCCGATGGTCCTGGGATGGGCGCTCGGCCGCCGCGTGCCGCTGATGCGGTTCGCGGACACGCTGGTCCGGCCGTCCGCGGCGGGCGTGACGATCGCGGCCACAACGGTGACCGTGGCCGTGCGGCCGGACGACCCGCTGGCGGGCGAGCCCGGGACGCTGGTCGTGCCCGACCTCCCCGGGGCGATCCGGCAGGCGCTCCTGGACGGCCAGCGCCCTCTGATCAGGGCATTGGGCGCGGTGGCGCGGGTGGGCGAGCGGACCCTGTGGGGCTCCACGGCGGAGGCCGTCGTCCACCCGCTGCTCGACCTCGGGCCGTACGCGGACGCGGCCCGGCTCCTGGAACGGATCGGGCCGCCGGTGGCCGGACTGGTCACGGCGGACGGCGACGGCTACCGGCGCCGCACCTGCTGCCTCTGGCTCACCCTGCCGGACGCCGACGCCTGCTCCACCTGCTGCGTCCGCTGATCCCTCGCAGGAGTCAGTCCAGGCCGGCGGCCCGGCGCACGTCGCCGCCCGACCGGTCGAGCCGGGCCGCCGCCTCCGCGGCGTCGCAGTGCGCCAGCAGCATCACGACGGCCGTCTTCGCGTGGCCGCCCGCCGCCTCGAGCGCGCGGGCGGCGGTCTCCGGATCGGCGCCCGCGGCCTGCGCCACGATCCGCCGGGCCCGGTCGGTGAGCTTGTCGTTGGTCGGGCGGACGTCGACCATGAGGTTCCGGTAGACCTTGCCGAGACGCACCATCGACGCGGTCGAGAGCATGTTGCACACCATTTTCTGGGCGCTGCCGGCCTTCAGCCGCGTCGACCCGGTCAGCACCTCGGGACCGGTGACGACCTCGATGGCGACGTCCGCGTGCCCGCTGACCACGGCGTCCCGGTTGCAGGACACCGCGACCGTGCGGGCGTCCAGCGAGCGGGCGTGGTCCAGGCCGCCCACGACGTACGGCGTGCGGCCGCTGGCGGTGAGGCCGACGACGGTGTCGCGGGCGCCCACGCCGATCCGGTCGAGGTCGGCGGCGGCGCCGCGCGGGTCGTCCTCGGCGCCCTCGGCGGCGACGGCGAACGCGTCCGGCCCGCCCGCGACCAGCGCCACCACCTGGCCGGGCGGCGTGCCGAAGGTGGGCGGGCACTCGACCGCGTCGAGCAGCCCGATACGGCCGCTGGTCCCGGCCCCGAGGTAGACGAGCCGGCCGCCCTCACGCAGCGAGGCGGTGATCAGGTCGACGGCGGCGCCGATCCGCGGAAGGGCCTCGCGCACCGCGAGCGCCACCGAGCGGTCCTCGGCGTTCATCGCCTCCAGCAGGTCGGGCACCGGCATGCGGTCCAGGTCGGCCGTCCGCTCGTTGCGGGTTTCCGTGCCGAGCGCGCTGAGATCCACGGCGCGGGCGTCCTTTCTGGCTTTTCCGGTACGGCGGTCGTGCGGGAGGAGAGAGGTCACTCGTGCGCCGGCGTCCGGCGGGCCGCCGAGCGGCGCGTGCGCCAGTGGATGGCGCTGTAGGTGCTCTCCAGGGCTGCGGCGGCCTCGTCGAACCGACGCTGGGCCACGCCGACGAACAGGCAGTCGATCACGGCGAGCTGCGCGATCCGGCTGACCGTCGCGCCCGACCGGAACGGCGTCTCGCGGGCCGACGTGCTCAGCACCAGGTCGGCGCCCTCCCCGAGGAGCGAGTTCGGGTAGTTGGTGAGGGCGATGGTCGTCGCCCCCCGCTCGCCCGCGGCCTGGAGCGGGTCGACCGTGTCCAGCGTCGCCCCCGAGTGCGAGATCCCGATGGCGACGTCGCCGGGCCCGAGCAGCGCGGCCGCGGTCAGCGCGGCGTGCGCGTCGGTCCAGATGAACGCCATCATGCCGATGCGGTGGAGCTTCTGGTGCAGGTCCTGCCCGACGAAGGCGCTCGCCCCGACGCCGAAGACGTCGACGCGCCGGGCCTGCGCGACCGCGTCGACCGCCCGGCCCAGCATCCGGACGTCGAGCCCGGCGCCGGTCTCCTCCAGCGCGCGCACCTCGTTGAAAATGATCTTGTTGACCACCTCGTCGAGCGAGTCGGTCGCGCTGATGTCGGCGCTCACCCGGGGCCGGTCGCCGCCGAGGGCGTCCTCGCGGGCCGCCGCGCCGGCCAGGGCGAGGCGCAACTGGGGGTAGTTCCCCAGCCCGACGGCCCGGCAGAAGCGCATCACCGTGGTGACCGACGTCTGCGCCCGGCCGCTCAGCTCGCTGATCGACATCTGGGCGGCCCTGGCCGGGTCGACGAGGACGGCCTCCGCGACGCGGCGCTCGGCCGGCGCCAGCGAGGGCAGGGCCGCCCGGATCCGTACCAGGACCTCCGCCGCGGGCGACCCGGGAGACTCCGCAGGCCCGGACGTCTCGGCGGATCCCGATGACCCGGACGATGCCCCCGACGTGGGAGACGCGGGCGGCGCGGGAGACGCGGGCGGCCGCTCGGCCGGATCGCCGGGCGAGGCCGGGGAAGACATGCGTTCCTCCAACGGAGCGGGGACGAGCGACAGCGTAGCCGGGGCCACCTGGGTGGTCAAAAATGTACCAAGGAGAGGATTTCGCGTTACTTATTGACATCCACAGTTCGCCGCTCGGATACTCGCTGGATCGTGCGAGCCCCCCACCGGTGGTCCCGCCGGCTCGTCGCAAGGAGGCACCTGTGCGAAGTCTCGACCTCGTCGTCCTCGTCGTGTACCTGGTCGCGATCGCCGTCATCGGGCTGCGCCTGTCCGGACGGCAGAAATCGGCGAAGGACTACTTCGTCGGCGAGGGCCGCATGCCGTGGTGGACCGTCTGCTTCTCGGTCGTCGCCACGGAGACCAGCGTGCTCACCGTCATCAGCGTCCCCGGCGGCGCCTACAGCGGCCAGGGCTTCGGCAACGTGGAGCTGGCGATCGGCTACGTCATCGGCCGGGTCGTCGTCGCCACGGTCCTGATCCCGCTGTACAAGCGGGGCGGCTTCGTCAGCGCCTACCAGTACCTCGGCGACCGGTTCGGGCCGAAGCTGCAGGGGCTCGCCTCGGTGACGTTCGTCGTCACGCGGCTGCTCGCCGAGGGCGTCCGGCTGTTCGCCTCGGCGATCCCGATCAAGCTGCTGCTCGACGAGTTCGGCGTGCACACGAGCTTCCTGGTCATCATCGTCGTGCTGACCGCGATCACCGTGGTCTACACGTACCTGGGGGGCATCAAGGCCGTCATCTGGACCGACGCCATCCAGATGCTCCTGTACCTCGGCGGCGCGGTCCTGGCGATCGTGGTGCTCACCGGGCACGTCGGCGGCCAGGGCTTCGCCGACGCCCTGGACGCGGGCCGCTTCCGGCTGTTCGACACCGACTTCGGCTTCGCCCACATCCTGACCAGCACCTTCGCCCTGCCGACGGCGATCCTCGGCGGCGCCATCTTCGCCATGGCGAGCCACGGCTCCGACCAGCTGATCGTCCAGCGCATCCTGGCCACCCCCAGCCTGCGCGACAGCCAGAAGGCGATGATCGGCTCCGGGGTGTTCATCACGTTCCAGTTCGCGGCGTTCTCGCTCGTCGGGGCGCTGCTGTGGTCGTACAACCAGGGCCGGACCTTCGGCGAGCTGGGTCTGAAGAGCTCCGACAACCTCTACCCGAACTTCATCCTGCACGCCCTGCCCGCCGGCATCTCGGGGCTGCTGGTGGCCGGGATCCTCGGCGCGGCCATGGGCTCGCTGTCGTCCGCTCTGAACTCCATGTCCAACTCGACGGTCTCGGACGTCATGCACAGCTTCTTCCGCCGTACGCCGTCGGACCGGACGCTGCTGAGGCTGGCCCGGGTGATGACATTGGTATGGGCCGTGCTGATGGCCGTGTTCGCGAGCGCCTTCAGCGACAGCACCGGCAACGTCTACCTGACCGGCCTCACCATCGCCGGGTACACGTACGGCGCGCTGCTGGGCGCGTTCCTGCTGGGACGGCTGGTCCGGCGCGCCAACGAGATCGACTCCGTGATCGCCTTCCTCGTCACCGTGGCCGTGATGACCTTCGTCGTGCGCGGCGTCAAGATCGACGTGACCACGGCCGGGACCACCACGTCCGCCGGCATCGCGGCGCAGTGGCTCGTCCCCATCGGAGTGATCGTCACGCTCGTCGTGGGAGGCGCGCTGAGCCTGTTCCACCGCCCGCCTGAGCGGGAGCCGGCCACCGCCCTCGACGGCGCCGCCGCCGGAGGGGCGGCCAGGCCCTGACGGCCGTACGGAGGCAGCCATGTCAAGAGCCGACGTGACCGGAGGGGAGCCGCCGTGCGCGTGATCGGTCTGATGTCGGGCACGTCGTACGACGGCATCGAGGCGGCGGCGGCCGGCCTGACGCTCGCGGGCGACGCCCTGGTGATGCGCCCGATGGGCGCGCTCAGCCTGCCGTACCCGGACGGGCTGCGGGAACGGATCGCCGCCGTGCTGCCTCCGGCGGCCACGACAACGGAGGAGGTCTGCCGGCTGGACGCCGAGATCGGCCACGCCTTCGCCGGGGCCGCGGGCCGCGCGATCGCGGAGCTGTGCGGGGGCGCGGCCGACCTGGTCGTCTCGCACGGCCAGACGGTGTACCACTGGGTGGACGGCGGGGTCGTCCGCGGCACCCTCCAACTGGGGCAGCCGGCCTGGATCGCCGAGGCGACGGGGCTCCCCGTGGTGTCCGACCTGCGCAGCCGGGACGTCGCCGCAGGCGGGCAGGGCGCGCCGCTCGTCAGCATGCTCGACACGCTCCTGCTGCGGGCGCGCGAGGGCGTCCCGGCCGCCCTCAACCTCGGCGGCATCGCCAACGTCACGGTCGTCCCTTCGGAGCGCGACCCGGTCGCGTTCGACACCGGCCCGGCGAACGCGCTGCTCGACGCGGCGGTGCGGCATTTCAGCGGCGGCGCCAGGGACTACGACGAGGACGGCCGGGGAGCGGCCGCCGGCCAGGTGAACAGGGGCCTCCTGGCCGCGCTGCTCGACGATCCGTACTATCGCAGGCCCGCGCCGAAGAGCACCGGCAAGGAGCACTTCCACCTGCCGTACCTGCTGGAGGCGCTGGCCGGGCACCCCGTGCCGTCCCCGGACGACGTGCTGGCGACGCTCACCCGGCTGACCGCCGTCACCGTGGCGGACGCCTGCCGCGCCCACGGCGTCACCGAGCTCGTCGTGTCGGGCGGGGGCGCCCGCAACCCGGCGATGATGCGGATGATCGGCGAGGAGCTGCCGTCGGTGCCGCTGCTGGCCAGCGACGACCTCGGGGTGCCGTCCGCCGCCAAGGAGGCGCTGGCCTTCGCGGTGCTCGGGTTCCTGACCGTGCACGGACTGCCCGGCCAGGTGCCCTCCTGCACCGGAGCGCGGCGCGGCACCCCGCTCGGCTCCCTCACGCCGGGCCGCGCCCCGCTGCGCCTGCCCGCCCCGGCGGACGCGGCTCCCCGGACGCTGCGGGTGATCACGGAATAGGCGGGAGCCGCTCCCCTCGCAGTGATCCGCCTCGGGGGCTGGGTGGCCGGGCCACTCCTACCTACGCACTCTAAATACGACATAACGTACGAATATGGACGGTGACCGACTTCTGGGTGAATTCCTCCGCGCCCGCCGTCACGCCACGAGTCCGGACCAGGTTGGCCTCAGCGCCGGCAGGCGGCGCACTCCGGGCCTCCGCCGCGAGGAGGTGGCCATGCTGGCCGGCGTCAGCTCGGAGTACTACACCCGGCTGGAGCAAGGCAGAGAACGGCGCCCTTCGGAACAGGTGCTGGAGGCCCTGGCACGGGTGTTCGACCTCGACGCCGAGGCCGTCAACCACCTCTACGAGCTCACGCGGCCCCGGCCCCGCAGACGGACGTCCGGGCAGGTCTCCCCCAACCTGCTGCGGCTCATGGCGGGCTGGAATCACCTGCCGGCGCTCATCCTGAACGACCGGATGGATCTGCTGGCCCAGAACCCGCCGGCCGCGGCCCTCCACGAAGGGCTGCTGGAGCCCCTGGGCAACGTGATCCGGATGACCTTCCTCAACCCCGCCTCGCGCGACTTCTACGTGGATTGGGAGCGCGAGGCCCGGGCCAACGCCGCGCATCTGCGCACCGTCGCCGGCGGCGACCCCCAGGACCCGCGCCTCCTGGCGTTGATCGATGAACTCCTGGACGGGAGCGAGGACTTCCGCCGCCTGTGGGCCCGCCACGAGGTGGGGCTCAAGGTCCCCGGCACGATTCGGATACGGCACCGGCGGGTGGGCGAGCTGACCCTCCATTTCGAGGCGCTCGCCGTGCGGAGCGCCCCCGGCCAGTACCTCGTCCTCGGCCAGGCCGAGCCCGGCCCGTCCGAGCACGCCGTGGCCGGGCTCAGGGCGAACGAGCGGACCGGGGACGGGGAGGCCTCCCGTCCCGCCTCCTTTCCCGTCGGCTGACGCGGGCCCCGCGCCTCCCCTGACGGCGGCGGGGAACACGTTCCCGTGAGAACGCCGTTCGC
>NZ_KI866522.1:1387240-1388236 GCF_000511135.2 Microbispora sp. ATCC PTA-5024
GTCCCCTGGTTGCGGCGCCCGCAGGACCCACCCCCACGCCGGCGCCGTGCACGCCGTGCGGGCCGTGACCGTCCGCGCCGCCCCTGCCGTCGCCGTCCGTTCCGTCCGCCGACGCGAGGCGGGTCCGGGCGAGGTGCCACAGCGTCGCGGACGGCGCGACGGTCACGGGCCGTCCCGCGCAGGACGGCAGGAGGGACCACGGGAGACTGTGCAGCGGCCCGGTGGGCACCACGACGAGCGGGCGGTCGCCGATCTCGGCCAGCGGGCCGAGCAGCAGCGCGTCGAGCCGGGCGGCCGCGGCGTCCAGCAGCGCGGCGGACGCGGCCAGCACCTCCGGCCGGGCGTCCGGGCGCGCGTTGCGCCGCACGGCGAACGTCAGCCGCTCGATCAGGTCGGCCGCCTCCGCCGTCGCCCCGAGGCGCCGGACGCCCACGCGGCCGTCCACCACGGTGAGCACGTGCAGGTCGGCGCCCCGGCGGACGTACTCGACCAGCGCCCACGAACCCAGCGAAACGGCGAGGTCCCGGGGCGTGACCGGGGCCGCCGGCGCGCCGCCGGGTGTGCCGGTGAGCCGGCGGCTGTGGTCGCGGATGCGCCGTTCCAGGTCGGCCTGCCGGGCGAGCAGCGGTGCGGGCGCCGCCGCCTGACCGGCCAGGTCCCTCGTGACCGAGCGCAGCCGGGCCAGCAGCGCGGTCAGCACCGGGTCGTCGGGCGGACGGACCGGCGCGGCCAGCAGGCGGCTGGCGCGGGCGCGCTCCGACCATTCGAGGAGGCCGTCGGGGCGGCCGGCCTCGAAGGCCACCTCCAGTCCCAGGGCCACCAGGTCGGCCCGGTGCGCCGCCGCGTGCACCCGCAGGTCGGTGGCCCCCATGGCCGAGGCGTGCTCGTCCAGGACCCGCAGGCCTGTCCGTACGGCGGCGAGCACACCGCGGGCGTCGCCCTCGGCGCGCCGTTGCAGCGCCCGCGCGTACCAGCCGCGCGCCCGGAGGAGCGCGG
>NZ_KI866522.1:1388256-1505806 GCF_000511135.2 Microbispora sp. ATCC PTA-5024
CGGGACCGGGACGCCGCCGCGGCCCGGCTCAGGTAGCCGGCGGCCACGCCCGCCGTCCGGGCGCGCCGCTCGGCGGTCGGCTCGGCGCCCGCCCGCGCGTCGCCAACTGCTCCGGAAAGGTCGGCCGCTCCCTCACCCGGCCGGACGTGGTCCTCGGCGCTTAGCTGGTGGGGCACTTCCTCACCCCGCCGGACGCGGCCCTCGGCGGTCACCTGGGCGGCCACGATCGCGGCGTCCAGCGCCGCCGCCGGCCATCCCGCCGCGTCCAGGGTCGCGACCATGACGTCGATGACCGCCGCCGGGAGGCGCGACCGGCGGCCGGCGGCGCGCTGGGCGGACAGGACGGACAGCCGGGCCAGTTCCGTCCACTCCCGCCGCCCCTGGGCGCGGAAGCGGCGCAGCGCCGCCCGGGCGTGGCCCAGCGCTGCGGACGGGTCGCCTGAAAGGATCTCGGCCTGCGCGAGCAGCACCTGCACCTCGGGCACCTTGAGCGAGCGGCGCTCGCGGCGGTAGGCGTCCACCGCGCGGGCGGCGGCCGCCTTCGCCTCGGCGGCGAGCCCCACCGACAGCAGCAGCTCGGCCCGGTCCTGGTGCAGCGTGCCCAGCTGCGCGCCGTGCGCGCCGATGATGCGCTCGGCCCGGTCGAGGTGGCGCAGCGCGGCCGGGACGTCGCCCCGCAGCGTCTCCATGAGACCGAGGTTGTTGGCGATCAGGCCGATCGTCAGCGGGCGGCCGAGCTCGCGCGCCAGCGTCTCCGCCTCCAGCAGGTCGCGTTCGGCCGCCGCGAAGGCGTGCCGGTCGGAGTGCACGAGGGCCCGGTTGATCAGCATCCTTTGCACGCCGAGCCGGTCGGCGTGGTGGCGCAGCACCTGCAGCGCCAGCTCGAACTCGGCCAGCGACTCGTCGAGGCGGCCGATCACGTGCAGCACGATCGCGCGCTGCGCGCGGGCGCGGGCGGCCGCCACGCCCGTCAGATCCGGCAGGGCGGCGTCGATCTCGCGCAGCGCCGCCTGCGGCCTGCCCCGCTGCAGAACCGCGAACGCGAGCTTGTACCGCGCCTCGCCGGCCAGGTCGGCACGACCGGCCCGCACACCCCAGGCGGCGGCGCGGCTCAGGTGCCTGATGGCGTTGTCGAGCTCGCCCACGTGCAGGAGCGCGTGCCCCCAGGCGCGTTCGGCCGTGGACGCCGCCACGGCGTGGCCCGCGCGGGCCGCGCGCCGGGCTGCCTTCTCAGCCGTCGGGAGGCCCGAGACGGGGTCGCGGTCGACCGCGGCCAGCGCCGCCTCGGCCTCGGCCAGCGGCTCGTCCGCCGGGTCCGCCGGGCCGTCGCCGTCGCCGTTGTCGCGAACGGCGAAGGCGCGTGCTGGAGCGTTCCCGTGAGCCCTTGCGCCCGGCGGCGTTTCCTGCGTTGGATGTATCACGGCCAGGCCCTCGTGGTTCCGTCTGAGGAAGTTCGCGTTCCGGACGAGTCATGACCCCCGGGAAGGACACTATCCAGATGCCAGTCGACGCGGGCACCACATCGCACCAACCGGACCAACTCATCGTCGACCTCCTGCACCTGGAGGTCGTCGAGCGCATGCTGAACGACTTCGGCGTCGTGCACGCCGCCCTCGCCGCCGACGACCGCGACGAACTCCTCGGGCTGGCCCGCCTGCGCGACCTCAGGGACGCCGACGACGACCCCGTCGAGGTCGGCGAGCTCCTCGCCCTGCTGCGGGAGAAGGCGGCCGCCGACCGCGGCGGCTGGGTCCCGACGATCGGCAAGAACCGGGTGGTGGACGCGGTCATCGGCGACGGCCACAAACCCATGTCCCTGCCGGACGGCGCCGTCCTCGCGACCGGCCACAAGCCCATGCATCTGGTGAGCGGCGGGTTCTCCACCCTCGGGCACAAGCCCATGTCGCTGGGCGAGTTCGACGTGCTGGGGCACAAGCCGATGAGCGGCGGGCAGCCCGAGCCGGTCGGCGCCGCCGACGTGCCGACGTCCCCCGCCGGGCACGAGGACGCCGGGCGCGGCGTGCGGGTCGGCGTCGTCGACACCCCTCTCGCGTCCTCTGGACCGGGCACGGCGGAGCACCCGCTTCCGTACCGCTCGGGCCACTCGGCGTTCGTGCGGAGCCTCATCCAGCGGGAGGCGCCGGCCGCGGAGGTCTCCGTCGAGGGAGTCCTCGACCCCGGCACGGGCCGGGCCGACTCATGGGACACGGCCCGGGCCTTGCTGCGGCTCGCGGCCGCCTTCCAGCCGGACATCCTCAACCTCTCCCTCGGCTGCTTCACGCTGTCCGGGGGGCCTCCGCTGGTCATCGCCCGCGCGATCGAGCGGCTCGCCTCGCGCGTGCTGGTCGTGGCCGCAGCGGGCAACCACGGCGCGCTCCCCCACCTCAGCTCCGGACGCAGCCGGCGCTCGGCCTGCTGGCCCGCCGCCGTCCCGCCCGTCGTCGCGGTCGGCGCGTACGGCACGGTGGACGGGCGCCCGGTCATGCCCGGCTGGAGCCCGGACCTCCCGTGGGTGGCGTGCCTGGCGCCCGGGGAGGGGGTCGTGGGCGCGTACCTCACCGGAGAGGTCGACATCGACGGCGACCAGCAGACCTTCCAGGGCTTCGCCCGCTGGAGCGGCACCTCCTTCTCGGCCGCGCTCGTCAGCGGCGCGGTCGCCGCCCGCACGGTGCCGGGCTCCGTGACGCCCCGGCAGGCGCTGGACAAGCTCCTGGCCGAGGCCGCCGAGGTCCGGCCGTACCCGCTGGAGGGCTGACGGGCCATGCGCGACGATCCGGTCGTCGTCGACCTCGTGCTCCGGGCGCGCGAGGGCGACGCCACAGCGTGGGACGCCATCGTCGAGCGGTACGCGCCGCTCGTCTGGGGGGTGTGCGGCCGGTACGGCGTGACCGGCAGCGACGCGGACGACGTCGCCGGCGGCGTCTGGCTGCGGCTCGTGGAGCGCCTCGACACGCTGCACGAGCCGGCCGCCCTTCCCGGCTGGCTCGTCCGCACCACCCAGCGCCAGTGCCTGCAGTTGCTGCGCGCCCGGAAGCGGCAGGTGCCGGTGGACGACCCCGAGCCGGGCCCCCGCGGGGAGGACGACGGCGTGGACGGCGAGATACTGGTGGCGGAGCGGCGGCACGCCCTGCGCACGGCCTTCGCCGAACTGCCGGCCCGGTGCCGGGAGCTGCTGGGCATGCTGTTCGCCGAGCCGCCGGCCTCCTACGCCGAGATCAGCGCCGCGCTCGGCGTGCCGGTGGGGGCGATCGGCCCCACCCGCGGGCGCTGCCTGGATCGGCTGCGCAGGAGCCGGACCCTGGCCGCTCTCCAACTGGCCTAGGCGGTCGACGTGGACGGGAGCGACGGCGTGACGGACGTACCGAGCTGGTGGGACGACGACGACCGGCTGCTCGAGGAGCTGGGGCACGCGGTGCGCGAGGCCCGGGTGCCCGACTCCTTCGTGCGCGCCGGGAAGGCGGCTTTCGCCTGGCGGACCGTCGACGCCGAGCTGGCCGAGCTGCAGCTCGACTCCCTGCTCTCGGCGCGGGAACCGGCGGGCCTGCGCGACGAGCCGCGGCCGGACGGCTCGGGGCCGCGGGTGCTGAGCTTCGCCGCCGGTGAGCTGTCCGTCGAGGCCGAGATCCATCCCGACGCGGTGCGCGGGCAGCTGGTGCCCGCGCAGCCCGGCGCGGTCCTCGTGCGGGACGACGACGGCCCCGTCCGGGAGGTCCCGGTCGACGAGGTCGGCTGGTTCGTGATCGAGCCGGTCCCGGCCCGGCGCTTCCGGCTGCACGTCCGCACGTCCGCCGGGGCCGCCGTCATCACCGGCTGGATCGACCCCCGGCCGTAGACGACCGCACCGGCCCGCCGGATCGGCCCCCGACGTGGACGACCGTAGCCCGCCGGAAAACTCGTGAAGATTCGCTGTATCACCGGTCCGCCCCGCGCCATCCGTCGTGCGACAGACCACCGCGTCAGCGGTGACGTACCGCACCGGAAGGACCAGGATCGTGAGCGATCCCGCACGCGCCATGAGCAAGGAAGACGCCTACGCCGAGCTGCTCGACCTGCAGTCGAGCGACGTGATCCGGCTGGAGGGGGAGGGCAGCCCGGACGGGGTGAGCCTGGACGGCTGGGACGGCGAGCAGGCCCAGGACGGCAACGTCGCCGGAGTCGTCGTCCGCTACCTGGCGTCGGGCACGGTGAAGTTCGGGCAGCCCAGCCACCCGGCGGCGCCCGACCGGCTGGACCCCCGCAACGCGCTCGCCCTGGTGCGGCTGTGCCAGTGGCTGAAGGACACCTACAACGTCGTCGAGCTGTACCACCTCGGCATCTCCGGCGGCGGCGTCGACAACCAGGGCCGCCCGCGCACCGACTGCCACGGCCAGGGCCGCGCCGTCGACTTCGTCGGCGTCAAGGCGGTCGCCGAGGACGGCGAGGAGTGGACCCTCACCGTCAACGACGACTGGGGGACCGTGTCGACCGCCGCGACCCCCGGCGGGAACTGGCCGCCCGGGACCGGGTCCGACACGTCCTACCGGCTCGACGACGAGGACGCCGACCCGTTCACGCGCGACTTCTGGCGTGCCGTGTACGAGTTCGTCGCCTCCGAGTGGCAGGACCGCACCGACGGCCCCGACGGGCTGGACACGCCCACGTCCATCGGCGAGCGCAGCTTCATCATGCACCCCGACCACCCGGCCACCGCCCCGGGGACGCCGCACGGCCGCGAGGCCCACAAGAACCACATCCACATGCAGATCGGCGTGACCGGAACGGCGGCCTGAGCATGCGCAACCTCACCTTCTGCGACATCCGGCTGCACCCCTCGACGGTGGACTCCGTCTTCGAGGAGACCATGACCGGCGACGTCATGCCGGGCGCGGGCGACCTGCCGCACCCGCCCGGCACGCTGTTCGTGCGCAGCCTGTACCGCGAGGCCGGCTACGGGTTCCCGCCGGCGTACCGCTGCATCGTCAACTCGATTCTGGTCAGCGACACCGGGTTCTTCGGCATGCGCCACCGGATCGCCCGGCTCGGCGCCGACACCAAGGAGCCGCGCTTCCGGCTCGTGGCCGGCGCGGTGCCGGACGACGAGGCGGCGCTGGACGTCCTGCGGATGCGGGACGGCCACTCGCTGGTGATGGCCGCCGTCCACCTCCCGCTGCGGATGATCCAGGAGACCTTCGAGAAGGAGCTGGCGGCCGCGCTCGAGGAGGAGATCGCCGTGCCGTCCCGGTTCAGCGCGCTGACCGGCGCGATCTGGACCCGCGACGACGAGGCCGTCCCCGGCCGGGTCGAGTACCTCGTCGCCGCGACGGGCGACTTCGCCGAGCTGCGGCTGCGGCCCCGGACCCTCGAGCGGATCGAGGCGGCCGGCGGCAGGCTGGTCGAGTCGCGCGGGTTCCGCCACGTCGGCACGGTGTCGGGCGACCCCGCTCCCCAGGCCGGGGGGTGACGGCCGTGGACAAGCTCTGCGGGTTCGTCGCCCCGTCCGGGGCGAAGGCCTACTTCTTCACCGGCGAGCGTTACATCCGGTACGACGTCGAGGCCGACGGCGCCGACGACGGATACCCGCTGGCGATCGCCGACCAGTGGCCCGGCCTGTTCGAGGCGGACATCGACGCCGCCCTGCCGTGGAGCGACGGCTCGGTCTTCTTCTTCCGGGGCGACCAGTGCCTGTCGTACGACGTGGAGAACGGGACCGTGCTGGACGGCCCGCGGCCGATCGCCGAGATGTGGCCCGGGCTGTTCGAGTCCGGCATCGACGCCGCCATCCTGTGGGGCAGCGGCAACGCCTACTTCTTCTCCGGGGAGCAGTACCAGGAGTTCGACGGCGCCACCGGCCAGATCGACCCGGAGGCCAAGTCGATCGCCGACGACTGGCCTGGAACGTTCCAGCCGATCGAGACGGCACTGTGGTGGCCGAGCGGCAACCCGTACATCTTCTCGGGGAACGAGTACGCGAGGCTCGACCCGGACGACGGCTCCGTGGCCGAGGACTTCCCCCGGCCCATCGAGGACTGGCCGGGGCTGCCGATCGGGCCGCTGGCCGAGGACGTCCCCGAGCCCGTCACACCCGACGGGCCGACCGGTTCCGCCCGGTCGGTCAGGGACTTCTTCCCCGAGTTCAGCGCCCCGATGGAGGGCCGGCTCCCCTACCTGTACCAGGACGTCAAGGGCCTGGTCACCACGGGCGTCGGCAACCTCGTCGACTCCCCCGAGGAGGCGGCCGCCCTGCCGTTCGTCCACAAGGACACCGGGACGCCCGCCACCCGCGCCGAGATCGTGGCCGAGTGGCACCGGATCAAGGACGCGCCCGACCTCGCGAAGAAGGGGCACCTGGCGGCGAAGGCGATCCACACCCTGGAGCTGCCCGACGCCGCGATCGACGATCTCGTCCGCAAGCGGTTCGACCTCAACGAGGCCCGGCTGTCGGCCTTCTTCCCCGGGTGGGCGGACTGGCCCGCCGACGCCCGGCTCGGGGCGCACAGCATCGCCTGGACGGGCTCGTTCTTCCCCACCCGCTGGCCGGGCTTCAACGCCGCCGCGAACGCGGGCCGGTGGGAGGACGCGGCCGCCCAGTCCCACCTGCGGGAGGACGGCAACCCCGGCCTCGCCCCGCGGAACCGGGCCAACCTCCGGCTGTTCCGCAACGCGGCCGCCGTGGTCGCACGCGGCCTCGACCGGTCTCTCATCTACTACCCCGCCGCCCTGTGAGCGGCCTCCCCACACACGTCAGGAGCCAGCGATGGTGAATCCAGCAGGACCGATCATGGCCGGCGGTTTCGAGACCGTCACCCTCAACGACGCCGGCGTCGAGTACGCCCTCGTCTTCCTTCCCGACAAGCACAACGACGAGCTCCAGGCCCAGGGGTCCAACCCCGTCTTCTACTGGCTGCCGGAGCGGATGCGCCTGGCGCGCAAGCCGAACGGCGATCTCAGGCTCAGCTTCCTGCATTTCATGGGCGTCCAGGACGGCGAGACGAACATCGGCGTGCTCCCCGGCCAGACCCGGGAGACCTCGGGCGGGGTGCTCAGCTTCGCGATGACCGGCGCGCCGCCCGACGGCGTCCTGCAGGCCGCGCACAAGCAGATCCTGGAACGGATGCAGCAGGGCAGCCGGGACCGGTTCTGGCAGGTCAAGCCGGGCATGGCCGACCGGTCCACGATCGCGGACATCCGGCCGATCCCGATCAGGAGCTCCACGCTGCGCCTGATGATCACCGACCAGGACGGCACGCAGGGCGGCAACGCGGGCGACCCGTTCTTCGTCACCGCCCAGGGCGCCGGACCGGGCAGCCTGATCCCCACCGCCGAGCACCCGTTCGTCGTCAACCTCGGCACGTTCGCGGCGGCGCAGGTGGAGCAGGGTCTGCTGAGCACCGAGGTGCCCATCGAGGTGACGGCCGACCTCACGCTGCCGCTGTGGGCGCCGATCACACGGCTGCACATGACCGCCAACTGGGAGCGGGTGTTCAGCCACTTCACGGCCCAGGCCAGCGCCAGCTACTGGTGGAGCTCGGCCGACCTCAAGGCCACCTGGAACACGCTGCGCATGAACGGCGACATCAAGGTCGAGCTGGAGATGGACCGTACCATTCCCGGCGCGGACAACAAGGAGGCGATGGTCACCAAGTACATCGACATGCTCGTGGCGATGTGGCTGGACCAGGCGAAGCAGGTGATCTTCCAGCCGATGCCGGAGGTCCAGGACCCGGCCCCGCCCAAGCCCGGCGGGCTGCTCAACATCTTCGGCTGGGGCTTCAACGCGGGGTTCAACCTCAACTTCCGGCACGACCGGGTGGAGATCGCCAACTCCTTCACGTTCGAGGTCGACGAGATGTACGCGCAGCCGAGCACGATGGGCGGCAACGTGGACGGCGTGGCCGACCTGCTGGCCGCCCACCCGGAGCTCAAGAGCCGCTACATGCGCACGCTGTACCTGGACAACTGGGAGCGCAAGATCACCACGGTCTGCCGGCCCGTCATCAAGTGGCCCGACCCGGCCCACAACGTGAGCGGCGACCCAGTGAAGTTCGCCAGCGTCCAGATCGGCTACCCCAGCGTGAACGGCGAGATCGCGTGGTCCGCCCACGACTTCCTGCCGCCGCCGCGCCCCCAGGACGTCGACGCGACGACCGACGTGCACGGCGAGGGCGCCCCCGTCGGCGAGACCACCCCGCTCGCCCCCGCCTCCTCGCCGACCCTGGTCTACGCCAGCGGCGCGACCAGCGAGGTCTTCTTCGCCCGGCAGACGCAGAAGAAGGCGGAGGAGGTCACCGGCGCGCCGGAGGGATGGCGTCCGGACAAGGTGTTCGTCCGGCGCACCATCCAGTTCGACGAGTCGCCGTCCGCCCTCGACGACCGGTTCTCCCGGATCATCGTCGAGGCCAACGAGGTCGACCTCGACCCGGGACCGTTCGGCACGCTCACCGACAGCCTCGACGTGGCCGTGCGCGCCGACAACGCCGGCGCGCTGGTGCTCGCCCCCATCTCGATCAACCGGGACCTGACGGCGAGCAACCAGATCGTCGAGGTGCAGGTGCAGCCCAAGGGCGAGGGCCCCGACGGCGGCGAGCGCCCGATCTCGACGTTCACCTTCACCATGGCCGACACCGGGCAGGACTACAAGGAACGCCGGTTCGCCCTCTACACCGGGCAGCCGGGACGGCCGCCGGCGTACCGGTACCGCGTGCGTGTGATCATCAAGGGCACGCTGTTCGAGGACGGGGACGAGTGGATCGGGCCCTGGACCGACGGCGAGGGCAGCGGCGACCTGGCCGTCCGGGTGCCGAAGAAGACCGCCCCCGGCGTCACCGTCGTGAGCCAGGACTGACCGGGATGAACACGCCAGGAGTCCCGGCCGACGAGCCGGGCCCCCGCGTCGGGTCTGCCGACCGGAGCGAGCCCCTGCTGCCCGACTCGCAGCTGGGCTCGCCCTGGTGGGCGCCCGCGCCGGAGCTCGTGCCCGCCACCGAGGGCACGTTCCGGTTCCTGTTCCGCGTCACCGGTCACGACGACGAGGGATCGCCCGTGCTCAGCGCGACGGTCACCACCGTGCTGCGCTTCCCCCCGCCGCCCGCGGGCGCCCAGACCGTCCCCTGGACGGATGTGGGCGTGCGGCTGCGCATCCCGTTCGTGGACGCCGACACCGGCCGGCCGACCTCCACGGAGCTGCCGGTCGACGTGGACGTCCGCGACGGCGTCGTCCACTGCCGGGCCGAGATCAGCGGAGCCGTGGCCCGGGCCGCGTACGGCGCGCTGAGCACGCCGGGCTTCCAGCCGGACGACGGGGCGGGGCTGGTGGTCAGCACCAGCTTCGTCGGCGTGCAGGAGACGCTCGCCGCGTGGGCCACCTCCCTGGTGAACCACGACAGGCTGGACCGTACGGACCCGGGCCGTCTGGAGGTCGTGCCCATCCGGGCGTGGCCGTTCGAGGAGCCGCCCCGCGTGGAGCACCCGATCCCCGAGGAGCATCCGAACTGGGCGGATGTGGTGACCACCGAGGTCCGCGTCCCCGGTGAGCTCACGACGGCCGGGCAAGGCGCCGTCCGGCTGACCCGGGTGTCGACGCCGTTCACGGAGTCGGCCCTCACGGAGTCGTCTCTTGCCGAGTCGGCCCTCACCGGGTCCGCTCTCAGGGAGTCGGCCCTCAGGGAGTCGTCTCTCCCGGAGTCGGCCCTCACCGGGTCCGCTCTCGCGGAGTCGTCTCTCACGGAGTCGGCGCTGACGGAAACGTCCGCGGCGGCGCGGGCCGCGGTGGAGGCGTCGCTCGCGGACGCGGCGGTGGCGGGGCCGGCCTTCTTCGCGGCGTCGCCGGCCGAGGCGCGGGTGGATGACGTGGCGACCCCGCTGACCCTCGCCCGGGTGCCGCTCCCCCTGCCGCGCGCAGGCGGGCGCCTGGTGCTCCGCGACGACCTCCGCGGACGGCGCGGCGACATCCTCACCGGGGTCAGGAGATCGGGCGGGCTCGCCACGGACCCTCCCTCGTTCACCATGGACATGGGCGTGTCCGTGACCCGCTCGCACCGCCTGCCGCTGCTGGTGCCGTGCCGGGACAACCCCGGCCTGTACCGGCAGGACGTAGGAGGCCCGGAGCCCGTGATCGTCGGCTGCCAGGACGCCTTCCAGCTCGGCCGCGTCCCGGCCCGCCGGTTCGCGCCGGCTCCGCGCCTGGACCGCGACCACCGGTACTCGGTGTGGGAGTCGCTCCAGCAGCCGGCCACGTACCTCGTCGTGCCGGCGCACTACCGCGTGGCCCGCGACGTCGCCGGACGCCCTCAGCTGGAGTGGCTGCAGGTGTTCGACGCCACCGTGGACGCGGGCCTGCCGTGCCGGCTGCAGGCCCGGTGCGTGCCCGACCTGTCGGCGGCCGAGCTCGCCGAGCTGGAGTCGCTGCTGCGCGCGGACGCCGGCGGGCGCGACGTCCGCGTGCTGCTCCCGACGTCCCCCTCGGTGGGGTCGACCGGGGTGTCGGTGCGGTCGAGCACATTGGAGGGCGGCCCGCGCGCCGTCCTGGACGACGACGCGATCCGTCTGGCGCTGCACGTGGACTACGACGACGCCGTCGTGGCGGTCACCCAGTTGCGCGGCGGCGACGCGGTCTCGCAGGTCGTCTTCGACACCGGCGACTCCTCCACGTCGATCGCGACCACCGTCCACCTGGACGTGGACGAGCTGGCCGGCCCGTACCCGGGCGGGCCGGTACGGGTCACCGCGACCGGGCTGCGCAACGACGCCGACACGGCGGCGACGGTGACGGCCCTCTGGGTGCGGCAGGCGATCGGGGGGTGGGAGCGCGTCGCGCTCGACCCGCCGGCGCGCGTGCCCGCCCACGGGGACGTCACGCTGCCCGCCGCCGTCCGGGACGGCGCCGTCGTGCCGCAGGCGGTGCTCGACCCCGCGGACCCCGCCCAGCTGGTCGTCCGCAACGTCTACCTGGAGAACCTGCACACAGCCGTCCTGATCCGGCGGGACGTGGACCTGCACGCCGCCGGCGTCGCCCGGGTGGGGCTGGTCTTCGCGGTGTCCGGCATCGAGGTCGCGCGGGCCGTCCTCCCCGCGGACGCGCCCACGCTGGAGGTCACTCTGGTGCAGCCGCTGGTCGCCGACCGTTCGACGTTCGACCGGAAGGTCGCCGTGTCCGTCACGCTCACGCGGGACGACGGCACCGTCCGGCCGGCGGCGTCCGGCCCGGTGGTCGTGGACCTCGCGGGCGGCGCGATCGTCCGGCTGTCGCGGCTCATGGGGGGGTGACGCGGCGACCGGCGCACGAGCCCTGGTCATGCGGCCAGGGCTCATCCGCGTCCGGCGGCCCGCGTTCCCGTGACCGCGGGCGGGATCGGAACGGCCGAATCGGGGAAGGCCGAGAGGGGCGCCGGGCACGCCTCGCCGGGCACACCACGGGGCGACCGGCGGCCCCGTCGGTGCGGCGTTGGACGGGCGTCCGCCGAGAGGCCGCGCTACCGGGGGAGTTACGGGATGGGTCAGGTGGGAAAGGCGCTGACGATCGCCGCGACGATGGGCTGGACGATCCTGTGGGCGCTGATCCTGGGGTTCGCCCTGTCGGCGGTCGTGCAGGCCGTGGTGCGCCGCCAGGCGGTGACCGCCGTCCTGGGCGACGACTCGCCCAGGGCCCTGGCCGCCGCGACCGGCCTCGGCATGGCCTCTTCGTCCTGCTCGTACGCCGCCGTCGCCCTGGCCAGGTCGCTGTTCCGGAAGGGCGCGAGCTTCACCGCGGCCATGGCCTTCGAGATCGCCTCCACCAACCTGGTCCTCGAGCTCGGCATCCTGCTGGCCCTGCTGATGGGCTGGCGGTTCACCGCGGCCGAGTTCGCCGGCGGGCCCATCATGATCGTGCTCATCGCCGTGCTGTTCCGGCTGTTCCTGCGCCGCCGCCTCGTCGAGGAGGCTCGCGAACAGGCGGATAAGGGCGTCTCCGGATCGATGGAGGGGCACGCCGCCATGGACATGTCCGTGACCGGCCCCGGCTCGTTCTGGCGGCGGCTGACCTCGGCCAGGGGGTTCACGGCCGTCTCGCACATCTTCGTCATGGAGTGGGCCGCCATCTGGCGCGACATCGTGGCCGGGCTCCTCATCACCGGCGCCCTGGCCGCCTGGGTCCCCTCGAGTTTCTGGCAGGGCTTCTTCCTGACCGGACACCCGGTGCTGGCGGCGCTGTGGGGACCGCTGGTCGGGCCGCTCGTCGCCATCGTGAGCTTCGTGTGCTCGGTCGGCAACGTCCCCCTGGCGGCCGTGCTGTGGAACGGCGGGATCAGCTTCGGCGGCGTCGTCGCGTTCATCTTCGCCGACCTGATCATCCTGCCGATCCTGAACATCTACCGGAAGTACTACGGCTGGAGGACGGCCGCCTTCGTCTTCGGCGCCTTCTACCTCACCATGGCCGCGGCCGGCTACCTCGTCGAGCTTCTGTTCTGGGCGCTGCGACTGACTCCGCACGAGCGGTCGGCCCGCGTCGTCGAGGCGCACATCACCTGGGACTACACGACCTGGCTCAACCTGGCCTTCCTCGCCCTGGCCGCGGTCCTCGCCGTCCGCTTCGCCGCCACCGGCGGGCTGCCCATGCTGGCGATGATGGGCGGCACGCCCGACGGCGCCCCCGACGGCACACCGGTCGGCCGCGACCACCCCGACCACCCCGACCACCCCGACCACCACGGCGACGACGGCCGTAGGCGGTGAGATCCGGCCCGGGTGGAGCCGGATGCCGGCGGAGCCCCTCCCCTCAGCCCGGGCAGAGGGGGTTCGGAGCGAGCAGGACCGTGGTCACCCACGAGGACGACCGCTTCGACGACCCCCATGTTCTCGTGGCCGCGGACGGTGTCACCTCCCTCTCGGAGGACGTCCGCCGCCCCTGTCCGCTCCCGGCCGGGGCGACCGGCCACCTCGATTTCCCCGGCGGCCGTCGCGCAGCGCGGCCACGGCCGCGGCGGACGCGACCACGCCCAGGACGAGGAGCAGGTCGCGCCCGTAGTTCAGCGGCAGCAGCGACGGGTTGTCGGCCCGCCTGCCGATGCCCAGCGCCATCGGCAACGCCACCAGCGCGAGCACGCCGCCCACGGCGAGCGCGGCCCTCAGCCAGAACCGGTACGGCTCGCGCACCCTTCCGGCGAGCACGCCCGCCGTCACCACCAGTGGCGCCACGATCCCGTCGTGCGCGGCGATCAGCCCCCCGAACCACAGGGCCCACCCGAACGGATGCGTGTGGCGGGCGTCGGCGGCGAGGCCGGACAGCCCGGTGACCACGAGTGCAGCGCCCGCGCCGTACCCGGCCAGGCGCCACGGCCGGGCGGCCACCTCCCGAGGTTGAGCGGCCCTCTGCCGTGAAGGAGCGGCCCCTTCCCGGGAGGGAGCATCCCCTTCCCGGGAGGGAGCGGCCCCGGCCGGATCCCGTCCCGCACCCGTCCCGGTCACGACACCACCACCCTCGTCACCCACTTCGTCTGGAGCACCCCGGGCCGATCCGGGGCGATGAGCCGGACCGGGAAGCCGTGGTCGGCGGCGAGCGGTGAGCCGTTCACCCGCAGGGCCAGCAGCGTGAGCGGGTCGTGCCAGTGCGGCGGCCGGACCTCGCTGGACCGGTAGGCCCCGCCCCGTTCCAGCGACTCGACCGTGACCACGGCGTCCGCGGCCGCGCCGGCCCGGGCGAGCAGTTCGCTCAGGCGCACACCGGTCCACTCGGCCTCGGCGCTCCACCCCTCCACACAGGAGATCGGCAGCCTCACGGTGTGCTGCGGCAGCCGTACCAGGTCGGCGTAGGTCAGGGACAGCTCGGCGCGGACCGCGCCGGTCACCGTCAGCCGGTAGCCGGGGTCGCCGATGAGCGCGGCCACCCCGGCAGCGGCCGCGCTCTTATTGACCGGGAGGCCCTGCGGGCCGATGCGCGGGTCGCGCGGGGCGAGCAGGGCCAGCCGGGCGAGCGGCGCGTAGGTCTCCCCCACCGTGAACAGCACGGTGAGCCCCGAGGCGGCGGCCACCGTGCCGAGGAACCGCCGCCTGCCCGTGGCCTCGGGGTCCACCTCGTCCCGCGTCCGCAGCGCCGCGCGGACCTTCGCCCACTCGTTGACCACGTGGATCAGCAGCGCGCCGTAGACGAGGTACGCCGTCCAGTAGTGGGCGACGGTGAAGGAGAAGGGCCACAGATAGGCGTAGGAGATGTTGAGCAGCCCGGTGAAGAGCTGGAACAGCGCCCCGCCGACGAGGACGAGCACGAGCGCGCGCTCGACCGCGTGGGACGCCGACCGGAACGGCGGCCACTGGAACAGCCGGGGGTACACGGTCCAGAGCTTGGCGAGCAGCAGTGGGATCGTCGCCAGCCCGCCGATGACGTGCAGGCCCTGCGTGACCCGGTACAGGTTGACCGGCCGGGACGGCCAGAGCAGCCACGACGGGGGATGCTGCATGAAATGGCTGATCAGGCCGGTGACGAAGGCGACCGTGAACATGCCTCCGAGCCACAGGCCGAGCCGGGCGGCGACGCGCTCGGAGTGCAGCCCGCTGCGGAAACGCCCGCCGACGCCCCGCACCACCGCCTCCGCGCGGTCGTTCAGGCCTCTCAGGTCCGGGCGGGTCACCGGTGTCCCGCCTCGTGTCCGTGCCCTGTGGACAGGAGGCCGCGGCGGTCCTCGACCGGGCTCACTGCGCTGAGCGGGAGGAGGTCCGCCGGGATGTCCAGGTCGCAACGCTCGATCACGTCGCGACGCTATACCGGGCGTCGTTCACCGCTCCTTACGAAGGTGTGACGGCGTTCCCGCTGCTCAGAGGCGCCGATGAGGAGACGGGGCACGATCGGCGCCGCGGCCGGCGTGGTGACGTGGTGACGTCCTGGGTGCCGAACGCCGGATGATCGGCACCGTTCCGCACAAATGGGGGTTTTCGCATTAGCCGGACAATTATCCTTCTTTCCGTATTTTCAGCGGAATGCCAATAGGCGCGGAACGACGCGTCGAACAAAAAGTTGGCGATATCCCTCACGTACATTCCCCGGCCCGTCATACTGTCCACACGCCGAACTGTCAGCGAAATCTGACGACGGCGAATCGTCGGCGGAGGCGCAACCGGGAGGTACGTCTTGGCAGGTCTCCATGCGAACCGATCCACGTCCCGTTCTAGGAAATTCCGAGCACTAGGCCCAAATTCGGGGGCCCGGCATGCGTCGGGCGGAGTGACGTCCGCAGCGGAAGAACGCCGGGCCCTTCAGGGTGAATCCGAAAGGAACCGTCTGTTGACGAAGAGAGTTCTCGCCACGGGCTTCCTGGCCGTGGCCGCGCTGGCCGCGCCGATCGCCTGGCACATGCCCGCCACCAGCGCCGCGACGCCCGTGCCCCAGGCCATGCCCGGCGTGCACATCCGCGAGGTGGCGCTTCCGAAGGCTCCCCAGGGCCCGAGCGTCCTGGCGGCGCCGTCGCGGCACGGCCGTCCCATCGTGCTGCCGATCGACCCGCTCGGGGACGACCCTCACCAGATCTTCATCGGCGGCCGGATCTACCAGCTGCCGGGCTGCCAGTACGTCGTCAACGACGGCGTCTACATCGACCCCTCGTGCGGACCGCGCTACCGGACCCCGGTCTACGTCGTCAACGGCCGGGTCTTCCCGCTGCCGGGCGACTGGCGCCTCCAGCCCTTCAGCCCGGGGCTGCCGGGCCGGTGGTACGCCCTGGCCGACTACGACAGCGGCCAGCGGGTCCACGAGTACATCTGGGAAGGCCGCGTCTACATCCTCCCGAGCTGCCAGTGGGTGGTGAACGGCGGCATCTACATCTCGCCCACGTGCGAGCCCCAGTTCAGCACTCCGGTGTACCTGATCAACGGCCGCGCCTTCCCGCTGCCCGGCTCCTGGCGCCACCAGCCCGTCGGCCTGCCGGGCCGCTGGTTCGGCCTCGACGGGCGGCACTTCGGGCAGGGATGGGGCCGCAACTGGGGTGACCCGCGGCCGGGCCGGGACGACCACGGCGGCTGGAACAACGGCGGCCACGGCGGCTGGGACGGGCACGGCGATCGGGACGACCACCGGGGTCCCGGCCGTCCCGGTGACCACGACCACGACGGGCACGGCGGCTGGGACGGCCGCGGAGGCTGGGACGGCCGGGGCGGCTCCCGCGACCACGACGACCGGGGTGGCTGGGGCGGCAACGGCCGCGGCGACCACCGGGACCGCGGTGACCACGACGGTCCCGGCGGCTGGGGCGGCCACGGTCACCAGGGCGGCCCGGGCCAGGGCGGCAACGGCGGCGGCTGGGGCGGTCACGGCGGCTCCGGCAATCCCGGCAGCCCGGGCGGCTCCGGCGGTACAGGCGGCGGCGCCGGGGGCGCCGGGGGCACTGGCGGTGGAGCCGGCGGCGCGGGCGGTGCCGGAGGTACGGGCGGAGCCGGCGGCGGAGCCGGGGGCACCGGTGGCGGAGCCGGAGGTACGGGCGGCGCCGGTGGCGGAGCCGGGGGCACGGGCGGCCTGCCCGGCGGTTCCGGTGGTGCGGGCGGTTCCGGCGCTCCCGGCGGCGGCACCGGCAACCCGGGCGGCGGCGGCAGTGGCGGCTCCGGCGGCTGGGGCGGACAGGGCGGCGGCCAGGGCGGCTCTGGCGGCCACGGAGGCCAGGGCGGTTCCGGCGGCTGGGGAGGCGCGGGCGGCCCCACCGGCAGCCCCGGCGGCGGACACTGACGACGGCACGGAGTAACCGGCAACCCGGCCGGTGCCGACACCGGCCGGGGAGGGGCGGAGCCGCCGGGCAGGCCTGCTGCCTGCCGCTCACGCTGCGGCGGGACCGGCCCGGACGAGGACGGCGTGGCCGGAGCCGCCGGGCGGGCCCACCGGCCCGCTCCTCCCCTGCCGGTGCGCGGTCGTCAGCGACGCCAGACGACCGCCGTGGGGGTGGCGGCGTCGAGGGCGACGTCGCCGCTCCACGTGAGGAAGGACTGCTGCGGCCGGTAGTCCTGCCCGAGGAGGAACCCGCGCGTGATGCCGGTGACGTGGACGACGGCGCCGGTGTCCGTGCCGACCGCCACCCGGTTCGCGGTGATCTCGGCGATGTCGCCGGCCGTCGTGCCGGGCGGGAGCTCCACGGTGGTCGCGGCCGGGTCGTCGCGCTGGATCGACCACGTGGGATCGACGTGGTTCGACACGTAGACGGTGTCGCCGTTCTTCAGGCGGACGCCGAGCGAGACGCCGACCCACGACGACCCGTTGTTGGCCCGGTCGGTCGTCTTCGTGACCACGGCGTACAGGTAGTCGCGCTGGTCGCTCACCTCCGGCGTGGCCGGCGTCGTGGCCGAGGGCGCCTCGATCTTGCCCTCGCGGAGCATCTCCTTGGCCATGATCTGGTACGTCCAGGGGTTGGCGTCCATCACGGCCTCACGGGCCTGACCGGCCGGCCGGGTCTGCAGGGCCGACAGGAAGAACCGCATCGGGTCGTCCACCTTGTCGCACATGTTGTTGTTGCTCGTGCAGGTCTCCAGCAGCGCGTGGTCGCCCTCGTACGTCCCGGAGAAGTGCAACGTCTGGTGGTTGGCGGCCTGGTAGGTGTCGCTGCCGGGGACCCGCCGGCCGTGCTCGTCGACCTCGACGTCGTAGATCCACTCGATGTCGGTGGTGCGGCCCCAGCGCGCCATCAGGGCGGGGGTGTTGGTGCCGCCGTCCTCGTTGCTCCAGATGAGGGAGTACGTGAGCTTGGTGCGGCCCGGCGCCGAACCCGGCGCGGTCTCGTGCCAGGCGATGAGCGGGGTGTCGGTCGTGGCGTTCTGGTACGGGCTGCCGAGTTCGGCGAGGTTGCGGCCGTAGACGATCGGGGCGAAGCGAAGCGCGAGGTAGTCGGCGGTGCCCGGCCGGTACGTCGTCACCGTCACGTCGTCGAGCCGCACGGACCCGCTCCCGGACGCCGAACGCTCGGCGGCGAAGCGCAGGCGCAGCGTGTGGGGTCCCGCGCGGAGCTCGCCGAGGGCGAGCTGCCGGTGCAGCGGCTGGTCGCCGGACACGACGAGGTCGGTGGCGTAACGCTCGTCGACGTAGATCGACACGACGGCCGACTCGCCGCCCTTCGCGGCCCAGTCCGTTCCCGGGGCTGCGGCGTCGAGGTCGACGAGCGCCTCGCCGCCCCCCTTCACCACGACCGGCACCCGTACGTCGGGATGACCGCGGCGGACCTGGATGTCCCGGCCGTGGCCGGCCTGCTCCCCACCAGCCTGACCAGAGCCGGCCTGGCCGAACGTGGCCTGGGCGGTTGACGACGCGGCGAGCGCGGCCCCGGGGGCCGGCACCGTGGCCGCCAGAGCCGCCGTCGCCGTGGCGACGGCGGCCGCCGAGGCGGTGAGCAATCGGGTGATTCGCATGAGGGTGTCCTCCGTGTGTGACGCACCGCGGTCCTTTCGCGGCGATGCCACACCTACTGACCGCGTCTGACACGGCGGCCAACGTCGAGAAAGCACTCCCTGAAGATCGCGACAAGTCGCCCGTACTTCGTAGGTCAGGCCGGATCGGCCGCCGTCCTCGGCGGGCGCCTCCGGCCGCCCGGCTTGTAGACGGCCAGGACGGTCGCGACCAGGAGCAGGGACCCCTGCACGGCCATCAGCATGACGAGGGTGCGGTGGCTCTGCGTGAGATCCGCCGCCCCGGGCGCCTGTCTGAGGACGGGCCCGATGAACAGCGCCCCCGTCGCGATGATCGCGAGCTGGATGCAGAGCTTGAGCAGCACCCAGGGCCGCCGGAGTCCCCAGCCGCCGAGGATCGCGAGGACCAGGCCCGTCACGAGGGAGATCAGGCTGAGCGGCACACCCCCGGCGGACACCATCAGCGAGGTGAACCTGAACGCCGCCCTGCCGACGGGGAGCGAGCCCGACGCCGACGCCGCCATGTGCATCAGCGCGAGTCCCCAGACGTCTCCGATGACGGCAACTCCGGCGACGATGTGGACGACCGTGAGGGCGCGGCGGGTACGTGGAGACAGCATGGTGGCCATGCTCCCCGTCACGCCGGCGCCGTCCATCTGCCCCTGGTTGGCGGCCGGTGTACGCCCGATGACGTATGTCCCGCCTATCCTGGGCGAATGGAGATCGGCAGGATCGGGCTGGCGGGCGGCGTCCTGACGGCGGCCGTCCTTTCCGGCTGCTCGGCCGAGGGCGCCCCGTCCCCGTCGGCCCTCCAGGTGAGCAGCACCGCGTTCGCCGAGGGCGCCGCGATCCCCCGCACGTACGCGTGCGCCCGGCAGGGCGGCCGGGACGTGTCTCCGCCGCTCAGCTGGAGCGGCGTCCCTGGCTCCGCCCGGGAACTGGCGATCGTGGTGGACGACCCGGACGCCCCCGGCGGGACGTACATCCACTGGATCGTGACCGGCATCCCCACGTCGGCGACGAGCGCGGCCGAGGGCCGGGCCCCGGGCAGGGTCCTGCCGGGCAGCGACGGCACGGCGGCGTACGCGGGCCCCTGCCCGCCGCAGGGCACGCACCACTACCACTTCATCGTGTACGCCCTGCCCGGCCCCGTCACGCCGGAGGGCGACCCGGCGGCGGTGCACCGGCGGATCAGGGACGCGGCGATCGCCTCCGGCGAGACCGTCGGCACCTGGGCGGGCTGACCCGAAGCCACCGCGTGCGCCGTCGCCTGCGGATGCGCGCCCCCTCTGACCGGCCCGGGGGTCAGCGGCGCAGCAGCCGTACGAGATTGAGGCCGGCGAGGACGCCGACCGCCAGGTGCGCCGTGACGAGGGCGATCTGGAAGGCCCGCTGGCCGCCGGTGAGGTCCGCGGCGTAGCCGCCGTCGTAGAACCCGGACATGAAGGCGAGCACCCCGGCGACGGCGAGCAGGGCCGAGGCGGGGACGGCGACCCCGCGGTGGCGCCGGGTGGCGCCGACGACCAGGACGACCTGGGCGATCATCATCGGGATCGGCGCGGACAGCCGCGCCTGCGGCCCGAGCGCGTCGAGCAGGGTCGCGTTGAGCCCCGCGGACAGGCTGATGAGGGCGCCGGCGACGTCCATGGCGAGCAGCAGGGCGACGCCGGAGACGAGGACGGCGTCGAGCGAGCGGACGCGGGCGGCGACGGTTACGGACATGGTCTTCTCCCAGAAGGTGTGACGATCGGTTGTGGGTCCGAGCGTCGGCCGCGGGACCGCCGGGCGTCATGAGCCGCGGGTCCTCCACGCGACGGGACATCTCGTCCCGTGACGACGGGACGGGCGGATGACAGGATGCGCACCATGATGGACAGATCGGCCCGGCGCGCCGCCCCGGCGGCGGGCGTGCTGCTCGTCCTGGTCGCGGGGGCGCTCGCCGTCGAACCCAGGCTCGGGCGCCTCGGCGTCACCGGGATCGTGGAGCGGTTCGACGCGTTCCGCGCGGTCGCGGCGCTGTCGTTCGGCCTGCCCGGCCTGTTCGTGGTGTCCCAGCGACCGGGCAGCCGGGTCGGCTGGGTGATGGTGGTCGTCGGGGTGGCCCAGGGCCTCGGGCTGGCCCTCGGGACGTACGGCCTGCTCGGCATCAACAACGGCGCCGGCGGCGCCGGCGGTGGCGCGGGAGCCGGCCAGGGCATCGGCGGCGGCGCTGTCGTCGCGGGAGCCGGTGACGGTGTCGTCGCGGGAGTCGGCGGGGCCGGAGGACTGCCGGGCGACGACTGGGCGATGTGGGTGTCCAACTGGCTGTGGGTCCCCGCCTACCTCCTGGTGCCGACGTTCTTCCTGCTGCTCTTCCCGGACGGCCGGCTCCCCTCCCGCCGCTGGTGGCCCGCGCCGGCCGCGGCCCTCGCCGGCCTCGCGATCGGCACCCTCGACTGGATGCTGCGCCCGGTGACCTACGAGAACGTCCCCGGGCTCTTCCCCGCCGGCTACACGGGCGTGCTGGCCGGCCTCACCGGGGTGCCGGCGCCCCTCAGGACCGCCGGCACCGTCTGCACGATCGGCGCCGTGCTCGCGTCGGTCGCCTTGCTCGTCGCCCGCTACCGGTCGGCCGGCCCGGAGGTGCGCAGGCGGCTGCAGTGGGTGCTGGCCGCCGCGCTGGTCACGGTGAGCCTGCTCGGCGTCGCCCTGGTCGTCCCCTGGGGGCCGGTCATCGTGGCGCTCGCCGCGATCCCGCTGCCGGTGGCGGTCGCGGTGGCCGTCGTGGCGCACCGCCTGTGGAACCTCGACCTGCTGCTGTCCCGCGCGCTCGCGTTCGGCGCCGTCACCGTCGCCCTGCTGGCGGCGTACGCCCTGGTCGTGGCGGCGCTCGGGAACGCGGTCGGCTCCGGCGCGTCCGCCGTGGTCGTGGCGCTCGCGGTGCATCCCCTCTACTCGCGGGTCTCGTCGGCCGCCAACCGGCTCGTGTACGGCGACCGCGACGACCCGGCGCGGGCGCTGCGGCGGCTCGGCGTGCGGCTGTCGGACGCCGGGGCGCCGGGCGACCTGCTGGAGCGGATGGCGGCGGAGGTCGGCCGCATGCTGCGCATCCACTACGTGGCGGTCGAGGAGTCGGGCGCCGTCGTGGCCTCCTGGGGCACCGCCCGCCGCGCGGACGAGCCGGCGGAGAGCGTCCCGCTGCTGCACCAGGGCGAGCGGGTCGGCACGCTGGTGGTCGGGGAACGGCTGCGCCCGAAGGACAGGACGCTGCTGGCGGAGCTCGCGCCGCAACTGGCGGTGGCCGTGCGCGCCCACCGGCTCGGGGCCGACCTCGAGCGGTCGCACGGGCGGCTGCTGGCGGCCCGGCAGGAGGAGCGCGACCGGCTGCTGTACGAGCTCCACGACGGCCTCGGCCCCACCCTGGCGGCCCTCGCCCTGCAGGTCGACCGCGGCCGGCGCCTGGTCGACACCGACCCGGACGGCGCGAAGCAGGTGATGGGCGAGCTGTCCGGCCGGATCCGCGGCACGGTCGAGAACGTCCGGGCGATCGTCAACGACCTGCGTCCCCCGCCCCTCGACGACCTCGGGCTCGCGGGCGCGCTGACCGAGCTCGGCAGGGGTTTCGCCGGCGACCTCGCCGTCGAGGTCGAGGCGCCGCCGGACCTGCCCGCCCTCCCTCCGCCCGTCGAGCTCGCCGCCTACCGGATCGCGGCCGAGGCCATGACCAACGCCGTACGGCACGCCATGGCCTCCCGGTGCACGGTCAGCCTGCGGACCGGCGACGCCCCCGAGCCGTGCGTCCTGGAGCTGAGGGTCGACGACGACGGCGTCGGCGTCGGCTCCCCCTCACGGCACGGGTTCGGCCTCGCCTCCATGCGGCGGCGCTCGGAGGAGCTCAACGGCAGCTTCGAACTGCTCGACGACGCCGGGACGGGCACGCACCTCGTCGTACGGCTTCCGCTGGCGGTCCCGTGATCCGGGTCCTGGTGGTCGAGGACCACCCCGTGTTCGCCGAGGGGCTTGTGGCCCTGTTCCGCGACCTGCCCGAGGTGGAGGTCGCCGGGGTCGCGAGCACCGGCGAGGACGCCGTCGAGCTCGCCGGTCAGGTCGCCCCGGACGTCGTCCTCATGGACCTCCACCTGCCCGGCATCAGCGGGATCGAGGCGACGTCCCGCATCACCGCGCGGCACCCGGGGGTGGCCGTGCT
Source organism: Microbispora sp. ATCC PTA-5024 (assembly GCF_000511135.2). Taxonomy (NCBI): domain Bacteria; kingdom Bacillati; phylum Actinomycetota; class Actinomycetes; order Streptosporangiales; family Streptosporangiaceae; genus Microbispora; species Microbispora sp. ATCC PTA-5024. Next base: position 1,410,764 of record NZ_KI866522.1, read on the forward strand.
GGCGTTGACCATGCTGTCCGACGACGAGACGATCCTCGCCGCCGTACGGGCGGGGGCGCGGGGCTACCTGCTCAAGGAGGCGACGCCGGCGGACATCGTGCGCTCGCTGGAGGCCGTGGCGTCCGGCCAGGTGGTGTTCGGGCCGGCGACGGGGAGCCGGGTGCTGGCCGCCCTGTCCGCGCCGGCCGTGCGGCCGCGGCCCCTGCCCGAGCTGACCGACCGCGAGGTGGAGGTGCTCGACCTGCTGGCCGCCGGTCTCACCAACCACGCCATCGCGCAGCGGCTGTTCCTGAGCGAGAAGACCGTACGCAACCACGTGTCGAACATCTTCGCCAAGCTGGGCGTGTCCGATCGCGCCGCGGCGGTCGCGCGGGCCAGGGACGCCGGCCTCGGCGGGCGGTAGGCCCGCGCGGACCTGACCGCGCGGACCTGACCGCACGGACCTGACCGCAGACCCAACTGCGCGGACCTGACGGCGCGGACCTGACGGCGCGGTGCTACCGAAGCGCGGGGAGGTCGTAGTCGGGCAGGGCGATGTTCCCGGCCTTGGCGAACTGCGCGGCCAGCATGTTCCGCATCGGCCAGCGGGTCATGGCGCGCATCGAGACGGCCCGCATCCGGATCGCGAGCGCGGACGACGGCGCGAAGCCGCCCACTCCTCCGGGCGGCAGGGTCTGCGCCTCACTCACGTAGGGACGCATGATGCGGTCGTAGTTCCGCAGGGCCGCCCGGTCGTCGCCGCAGGTGCCGAGCTCGCCCGCCAGCACGTACGCGCCGACCAGCGCCAGGCTGGTGCCCAGTCCGGTCAGCGGGGTCGCGCAGTAGCCGGCGTCGCCGAGCAGCACCACCCGGCCCCGCGACCAGTGGTCGAGGCGCACCTGACCCATCGGCTCGAAGAAGAAGTCGGACGCGTCGGCCATCGCCCGTACGAGCCGGGGGACCTCCCATCCGGCGCCCGCGAAGCGGCGGGCGACGATGTCCTTCTGTGCGGCCACGTCACGGCGGTCGTACGCGATCGGACCGGACCTGAAGCTCAGGCCGGCCTTGACCTCGCCCGGCAGGCGGCCGGGCCGCGCCAGGGCGACGAGACCGCCCGGCGCGTTGTACATCTGGGCCCATCCGCCGAGGTCCATCTCCTCCATGACGGTGAACCACGTGGTGTAGAGGCCGAGCGGGCGGACGAGGTCCGACTCCGGGCCGAAGGCCAGCGCGCGCACGACGGAGTGCAGCCCGTCCGCGCCGACGACCAGCCCGAACCGGCGCGGGGCGGACTTCTCGAAGGTGACGCTCACGCCGTCGTCGTCCTGGTCGAGGCGTGTGATCGTGTCGTCGAACAGGTACTCGGTGTCCGGCAGGGAGGCCTCGTAGAAGAGCCGGGCCAGGTCCCCGCGCAGGATCTCGATCTCGGAGACGATCCCCTCTCCGCCGAAGCTGTCGGCCGGCAGCCGGGCCTTGAACCGGCCGGCCCGGTCGACCATGGCCATCCCCCGTTCGTGGACGGTGACCGCCCTCGCGCGGTCCAGCAGTCCCATCCGGTCGACCACGGTCCGGCCCGCGCCGCGCAGGTCGACGGTCTGACCTCCCGGCCGGGGAGCGGGCGCCCGCTCGACGATCGTCACGGCGAAGCCGGCCGCGCGTAGCCAGTACGCCAGCACGGGTCCGGCGATCCCGCCGCCGGAGATGAGCACGTCGGTGTTTCCCATGAGATGCAATGTACAGCGTACGCACACCTTCTGAGAAGGGAGATCTCCGCTAACATCGGAGTTGGCGAGACGAGAGCACTAGTGCACGTGGTGCAGTGCCTCCGGACGGCGGACGTCGGCGCAGCATGGCGGCTACAGTTGGTGCACTAGTGCGGGAGGCGTGGTGGACGGTTCGGGCGGGACGCGGTACCGGGAGATCGCGGCGGACCTGCGGCGGCGGATCGAGTCCGGGGAGCTGAGGCCGGGCGACCGCGTGCCCTCCACCCGGGAGATCGTGCGGTTGTGGGGCGTCGCGATGGCGACCGCGACGAAGGTCCTGACCGAGCTCCGCCGTGAGGGGCTCGTCCGCGCGGTGCCCGGCGTCGGCACGGTCGTCGGCGCGGGGGAACGCCCGCCCCGCGACGCACCGCCGACCACCGCCGGCCCGCACGCCGGTGCAGCCCACCCCGGGGAACGCCCGCCCCGCGACGCATCGCCGCCCGGCGCGGCCGCCACCGAGGGCCGTGCGCCACGCGACGCATCGCCGCACGCGGGCGGCTCGCCGGCCACCGTGTCCGGCGGACGCCAGGGGGACGCGGGGCGGAGGAACGCCCCGGACGGGCCGCTCACCTCCGCGCGGATCGTCGCGACGGCCGTGGCGATCGCCGACGTGGAGGGGCTGGCGGCGATCTCGATGCGCCGGGTGTCGGCCGAGCTCGGGGTGGCGACCATGTCGCTGTACCGGCACGTCGCCGACAAGGACGACCTTCTCCTCCAGATGATGGAGGCGGTCTTCGCCCGCATGCGCCTCCCCGAGGATCCGCCGGACGACTGGCGGGCCCGGGTCGAGATCGCCGCCCGGACGCTGTGGGCGATGTACCGCCGGCATCCGTGGCTCGCGCCGGCCATGTCGGTGACGCGGCCCCAGCCCGTCCCGAGCGCGCTCCCGTTCACCGAATGGGTGCTCAGCGCCCTCGACGGGCACGGCCTCGACCTGCCGACCATGCTGACCACGCACATCACGATCTTCAACTACGTCCGGGGGACGGCCGTAAACCTGGAACTCGAGGCGGAGGCCGAGGAGCTGACCGGGCTGAACGCCGAAGAGTGGATGGACACCCAGGGACCGGCGCTCAAGGCGATGCTGGCGGGCGGCCGCCTGCCGACGTTCGAGCGCCTCAGCGCGGACGAGTACGACTTCGACATCGACGCCCTGTTCGACTTCGGGCTGCAGCGTCTCCTCGACGGCATCGCGACGCTCCTCCGCCAGTCGGGCCGGTAGCCGGGCTGAGACATGCGCACGGCTCTGACGTGCCCGTACGCGGCCCTCGGGGCCGTCCGCGCCCCGCGCTACGCGACACCGCAGACCGAGGTGTCAGGGACGCGTCAAGGTTATTGCCCATCAGGGTCAGAACCGGACATAGTGGATGTCGCGACGATCGGCCGGGCATCCGGAGAGGAGGAGGGAACGATGGCGGACCTGGTGCGGAGTGCCGCGTTCCGTCCCCTCCCGTTCACGCCCGCCGGGGGTCGCGTCCCCTAGGTGGCTTCCCTGGGGACATGTCCCGCGACGGGCCGCGCGCGAGACCGGCCCGTCCCGTGCCGCCGTCACCGTGACGTGACGCGGCGACCAGGGGCCTTCCGGTGAACGCGTCCGCGGCGAGGACGCGGCTGGGCATGCCGCGCCCGCGCGCCGCGCGGGGCCGCCCCATCCGGGCGGCCGCGTCCCGGAAGGCCCCATCTCCTCACGGCGGGACGACCTCGCCGGCCAGTCAAGGAAGCAGACGATGACACGACCTGTCCGGGCGCCCGCTGCGGCGCCGTCGCGGGTCCCACCCGGCCGCCCGCGCGACGGCGCACGAGACGCCTCACCGCGAGACCCCTCACCGCGAGACCCCTCACAGCGAGACGTCCAGCGGGAGACGGCGCGGCCGCCGAGGGACGGCGCCGCCGCGGACGGCTCGCCCGTGGGCGTGGCGCCGGACGCCCCCGTCCTCTTCCGCCCCCGGCCCTCCCGGGGTTACCTGTCGCTCGCCGTGGTGACGGCGATCCTCGGGTTCTCCGCGGGCAGGAACCTCGCGTCCGGCGACGGACCCGGCCTCGCCGTCGGCCTGGCCCTCACGCTCGCGGCCGCGTTCTTCGCCGCGCTGACGCTCAGCTTCCCGCTGATGCGGTACGCGTTGTCGGAGGGCACGCTCACCGCCGGGTACGGCCCGTTCCTGCGGTACCGCATACGGCTGCCGGACATCGTCTCGGTGACCCGGACGCCGCTTCTTCCCGGTTCGGTCGTGGCGCTGCTGCTGCCCGGCATCGGCCTGTACGGCGTTCGCTGCGCGGGGCTCGGCCGGTCCGCGTGTGCGCGACGAGCGGGTCCTTTGCCGATGTCGTCCTCGTCCGCACGCGCCGGGGGGCGAGCTACGCCCTTACCCCGGCCGACTGCTCCGGCCTGCTCACGGCGCTGCGGCTGCGCGGCGTGCCCGTACGGCCCGGAGCGTTCTAGACCCGCTCCCCCGTCCCGGCCAGCCGCGGACGCCTCCTCCCGTGGCGCCCGGTCCCGGCCGTCCACCACGACCTCCTGGTGCGCGAAAGGGCCCTGGCGGGGTGCGATCCACTGGGCATCCAGGGCCGCCATCGCCCTTCTTTTCTCAGGAGGCCCCCGCACAGAAGCACGGAGTCCCCTTCCCATGACGACATCTGTCCTCACCCGCGTCGAGGCCGACAGGAAGGAGTTGTTCCTCCTCGTCGTACGGGCCCTCGCCGACGCCGGCGACCCGACGCTGGTGCGGCGTCTGGCCGACGTCGCCGTACGGCTGGCGCCCGCCGACGACGAGTGGACGACCAGGCTGGCCGGCTGGATGAGCCGGCATCCGGCTCTCGCCCGCCTGCGGCCGGCGCTCGTCGCCGAGCTGGCGCACGCCCGGATCACGGCCAGGGCGACCCGGACCCGGTCGTTCGTCGACCGCGCGCTGCGGCGGGCCGACGAGCCCGGCGAGCTGCTGGCCTACTGGCTCGGCCGGTACGGCCGCTCGCTCCCCCAGCCGTTGAAGCGCGGCGTGGCCGACGCGGTCGTCCGGCTGTACGACGAGCTGGCCGTGGCCACCTACGACGGCCCGGGAGCCTCCCTGCGGTTCGCGGACGTGCTCGCGCTGACCCATCCGGCTCCCCGCGACGGGACGCAGTCGGCGCTGTTCGCGCTGGCGATCGCCCGCAGGCGCGGCCTCACGCACGACATCCCGCCGTACCTGACGCTCCTGCGCGCCCGCCGGGAGCTCTTCCGGATCGCCGCCGACAGGCGCGCCCCGCTGCTGGACTGGCCGGACGGCGCCCTGCGGCTCGCCTCGGCCGCCATGACGTGGTCGAGCGTGCGCCGCTGGCTGCTCGGGACCATGACGGGCGCGGCCTGGGCGGCCGTCCTGCCGACCATGTCCTACCGGGAGCGGCTCGCCCATCTGGCGGACCTCGACCGGGCGGGGGTCTCCGCCGAGGTCGCCGCGTGGGTCGCGGCCGACCTGGCGGATCCGGCCTCCGTCGCCAGGGCCGGCGCGACCCCCCTCGACATCGTGGCCGCCGTGCGCGCGGTCCCGGACTCGCGCTGGTCGGCCCCCCTCGGCCGGGCGCTGGAGTCGTCGCTGGGGAACGTCCCGGAGCTTCCCGGCCGCACCCTCGTCCTCGTCGACCGGTCCGACCTGATGGCCGGCCCGTGCCCGGCGGCGCGGTCCCTGACGCGGGCCGACGCCGCCGCCGTGTTCGGCGCCGCCCTCGCGCTGCGCGCCGCCGCGGCCGATCTCGTGAGCGTCGGCGCCGGCAGCCCCCGCGTGCCGGTGACGGACGGCGACGGACCGCTGGACGTCGTCGCGCGGTTCGGACGGCCGGGGGGCTCGACCGGGCTGGAGCACGCCCTCCGGCGCCACCTCGACGGCCACGACCGCGTCGTGATCCTGACCCACCCCTCCAGGGCGGGCGAGGTCGCCGGGACGGTCGCCGGACGGCAGCACGTCGTCACCGCCATCACCGGCGGGGCGTTCACCGCCATCCCGTACGTCGAGGCGGCCGGCGACGCGTCCTGGCCGTTCTGACCCGTGCAAGGACCGGGGGCCGTCGCCGGCGGAGCCCGCCGGCGACGGCCCCCTTCGTCCAGGATCACCTGCTGTCGCACCAGTCGAGGGGATGCGGGCTTGTCAGCCGCAGAGCGTCCCCGTGCGCACCGCGCGGACCGCGTCGGCGCCGACCTGCAGGGGGTAGGAGTCGCCGCCGTCGTCCCAGAGGGTGATCGTGGCCGTCCCATCGGAGGTGCAGACGCCGCCGACCGGGGCCCAGGCGTTCGTGTAGTTCTCCTGATCGACATATCCGTTGGCGGTGCCGCCGCCGGGCGAGGTGATCACGTAGTGCGCGTGGGTGGCATCGGAGTTGCCGTTCGGGACGTACGCCTCGATCCGCCACGCGTGTGTCGTGTCCATGCCGCTCAGGCGGTACACGGCGCTGGAGTCCCTGACCGACCCGTTCGCGTACGTCCAGGTCTCCCGCCCCAGCAGCCCGACCCCGCCGCCGGAGAACCACGTGCCCGTGGTCGAGAAGCCGTTGCACGCCCCGGGCCCCGTGGTGAGCGCCCCGTAGTCGGCGCAGCCGCTCATGGGCCCCGTGCTCGTGGTGAACCTCTCCCACGGCCCGATCGTGCCGGAGTTCGCCCGCAGGACGCCCGCCGAGTTCGCGGCCCAGCCCAGCTCGGCCGTGACGTACAGGCCGTTCGCCGAGGACTTCAGCGAGTACGTGCCGTCGGTGTTGCCGATCTTCTTGAACCTCTCCCACGGTCCCACGGCGTCCGCCCTGGCGCGCAGCTTGCCGTAGTCGACGCCGGTCCAGCCGATCTCGGCCGAGACGAACTTGTTGTTCGCGTTGGACAGCAACGCGATCTCCCCGTTGCCGAGCGGCACCTCCGACCACGACTCCCAGGACCCCGGGCTGGTCGCCCGGGCGCGGAGGATCCCGTAGCTGTCGCCCGACCAGCCGAGTTCGGCGGACACGAAGTCGTCGTTGACGCCGTTGGCGGCGGCGGCCGAGCGGAGGACCAGCGGGGTGCCCGACTGGTAGTGCGGGGTGGCGGTGTTGTTCGCCCACGAGATGTAGCCGTGCTCGAAGTTCTGCCGGATCTCCGAGCCGGAGGTGTACTCCAGGGAGGTCGGGAAGCCCAGCGGCGAGTCCCCTTCGCCGATGGACCGGTAGAAGCTGAAGATGCAGCCCCGCACCCCCCAGGCGGCGCTCTTCCAGTAGATCGCGGAGTGGGGTTCGGCCTGGCCGCCGGCGCAGGGCGAGCCGTCCATGTAGCTGACCCGGCCACCGCCCGGCGCGGCCTGCTCGTCGGCGTAGGGGTACCCGAACACGCCGCCCGGGCCGCCGAAGCCGCTCTTGTGCAGGTACGCGTCGTAGATGCAGCCGTGCATCTCGTGCGCGCCGAGCGCGTCGCTCACGTAGACGGCCGCCTTGGACCCGTAGGGGCCGGGCGAGCCGATGCTGCAGTCGGGACCGGTGAAGTACGACACCTGGCCGCTGCCGGCCTCCGCGCTCACCTGGTCGTGGAGCGGATAGCCGAGCACCCCGGCCGGGCCGCCCGCCCTCAGGTAGGCGTCCCGGACTGCGCCTCGCACCGCGAAGGTGCCGTACGCCGACCGGACCAGCGACCCGCCCGCGAAGTCCTGCTGCTCCACGGCGAAGGATCCGCCGATCACCACCCGGCCGGCCCCGGTCGGCGCGCCGAGATAACCGCCGATCCCCCCGCGGCCGTCCCAGTTGGTGCGGAAGAGGGCGAGGGTGCCGTCGTCCACCGGATACCGCCAGTCCGGGCTGAAGGGCGGGCCCGGGTCCGGGTCCGTCAGGTAGACGAGCCGGTCGCCGAACACGCCTCCGTTGTACGGGTCGTCCAGGCCGAGCTGGGTCACCCGGACCCCGTCGGTCGTCGTCACATCGCCGGTCCCCCGCACGCGCACCGCCCTCGCCACGAGGGTGGTGCAGATGTCGTGCGCGGCCGCCTCGATCCGGATCATCACGTCGCTGCCGTCGGTGATCTGACTCGCCATGCTCCACGCCTCCTGCGCGTGGCCGCGGGCCACCTCGTTGTTGTGGAAGTCCATGGCGTGGGACGGCGGATCGACGTCCGGATCCTCGAGTTCGTGCGCCAGCCCCCATCTGGTCGCGTAGCCGGGACTGTCCCCGGTCGCGAGGATCAACTGCCAGAGACAGTGCCGGGCGGCGTCCTGGCGGCTCTCGGGCTGACCGTCCCTGTCGATGATCGCGCCGCTTCCGGACACCGCGTACTTCTCGGCCGGGAGCGCGACCATCCCGCAGGTCGTCCAGTCGCTCGCGCAGAGGTCGCGTTCCTCCTGGCCCATGGCGCACCACTGGCCGGAGGTGAGCGGGTTGTCGATCGCGATCGGGATGCCGGTCCCGTCCGCGCACGTGCCTGCCGAGGCGGGGGACGCCGTCGCGGTGACGCCCACCGCGGTGCCGGCCACCAGGAGGAGGGCGACGAGCAGACGGCCGAGGACGGCTCTCCAGCGGCCGGACGGCACGGAAACATTCATGGGACGTCCCTGGGGGGCGGAGGGAGGGGGGCATTCATCGTGTGGTCCCGGCACGACGCCGATCAAGGCTGTGACCAGCGGTCGACCAACTGTCGACCAGATGACGACCAGCCGTTAGAGTGCCCCCGACGCCCTCACTCCAGAGGTGGACAGCCGTGGACCAGCCGTCGCCTGATCTACAGCAAGGCCTCGCCCCCCGTGCCGCCCTCGGGCGGGAACTGCGGCGGCTCCGGCTCCGCCGGGGACTGTCGCAGCGCGGCCTGGCGGCGGCGCTCAATTTCGGTTCGCACAGCTCCATCGCCGACATGGAGGCCGGGAGGCGGGTTCCCCCGCCGGACGTCCTCACGGCGTACGAACGACACTTCGCGCTCATCCCCGGCACGCTCGGCCCGCTGCGGGACCAGGCACTCGCCGAGGTGGCCGACGAGACCGAACGCGTGACGGCGTCCCCGGCCCGGCCCGCCCACGGCGAGGTCGCCCCGGCCTCCGCGCGCCGATGGCGGCCCGACTGGCGCTCGTTCGCCCTCGGCGGGGCCGCTCTCGCACTGGTGGCGGCCGCCGGAGTGACCCTCGCCGGCCGGGCCACGGGAGGGTCCGGCGCCGAGACGACCGGCGCGAGCGGAGAATGGCGGGCGCTGACCCAGCACGTCACCGACAGGAGGGAGCGGGAGTCCGTCCCGGAGCCGATGGACGGGGACGATCCCCGGGCCCGGGGCTGCTACGCGGGGACGGTCACGCTCGACCAGGTGCCGCTCACCCTCGCCGGTGGCACGGCGTTCGGGACGCTCCGGCTACGGCACAACGAGCGCTGCGGGACGAGCTGGGCCTCCGCCTACTACAGCAATCCGCGCCTGTACACCGTGACCCTCGTGGCGCACCGGCCGGTGGACGACGCGATCATGCCGTCGGAGTGGCGGGCGAACACACCGCCCGGGAGCTACGGCGACATGCTGTCCACGGGGACGGGCTGCGTCTGGGTCGAGGGCTGGGTCTCCGCCGACGGCGAGGACGGCCCCCACGCCCGCACACGGTGCCTGTGACCGCAGGGGCGCGGAGGGCCGGCTTCCCGGGCGGCCCCCGTCGTTCCGCTTTCCGTGGTGACCGGTACCGTCGGAGTAACGGGGAGACGTGATGGTGATGTGATGTCCTCAGCCGTCGACTACGAGTCGGTGTTCAAGGCGCTCGCGATCCCGGTGGCGGTGCTGACGCCGGACGCCGTCATCGTCGCGGTGAACGAGGCCTACCTGACGATGACGCGGCGCACGGAGGCGGACCTGATCGGCAGGTGCGTCCTCAGCGCGTTCACGTTCAATCCGGACGCCGACGATCCCCCGGCCCTCCGGGGCGACGAGCTCACCCGGGAGTCGCTGGCACGGGCGCTGGCGACCGGCGAGCAGGTGAGGACGCCGGTGCAGAGGTACGACATCGAGACGCCCGGCCACCCCGGGGAGTTCGAGGAGCGGTACCTCAGCGGTGTCACCGTTCCCGTCCTCGGCCAGGACGGCGAGGTGAAGCTCCTCATCCTCCAGGGCGAGGACATCACCGACTTCCTCCGGCAGCTGAGACTGTGCGGCGAGCACGGGGTGGGCGGCCTGCGGGCCAGGCTGGAGGAGATGGAGACCGACGTCTACGCCCGCGCCCGCGATCTCCAGGACCTCAACGGCCGCCTCGAGCGCGCCTACCGGAAGCAGTGCGAGACCACCTCGGCGCTGCACGAGGCCGTCGAACGTCAGCGGCGGCTCGTCTTCGACCTCTCCCACGACCTGCGCAACCCGATCGCCGGGCTCCTCGCCAAACTGGACGTCGCACTCTCGGATTCGGGCGCCGACCTGCGGCAGAGCCTGCGCCGGCTGGTGCGGGACGCGGAGCGGCTCAACGCGATCGTGGCCGACATGCTGGAGCTCGCGCGCCTGGAGACCGCGATCCCCGGCGCCTGCGAGCCGTTCGATCTGGGCCGTCTGGTGCTCGACGAGCTGCAGCGCCAGCCCCTGACCGCCCGTGTCGGCCCCCGGGTCGACCCCGGGGTGACGGTGCGCGCCTGCCCCGTTCGAATCGCCCGGCTCCTGGGCAACCTGCTGTCGAACGCCGACCGGCACGCGGCCTCGATCGTCGAGGTCGTCGTCACCGCGCGCCCTCCCGACGCCGTCCTCGAGGTGGTCGACGACGGGGGAGGCATCGCCCCCCGCGACCGCGAGAGGATCTTCGAACGGCTCGTCCGCCTGGACGACGCCCGGCGTCTGGATCCCCAGGGGTCCGGGCTCGGGCTGTCCATCGCCCGCGAGATCGCCCAGAGCTTCGGCGGCCGGCTGTACGCGGACGACTCCCCCAAGGGGGCTCGCCTCGTCCTGAGGCTCCCTCTCGCCTCGTCGCAGGACCCGGAGGAAAGCGCCCCCGCCGACCGGCCCGGTCGTCCAGCGGCTCCTTGACAGAATCCGGGCGCGGAAAATCAAGAGGCGCGGGGGCATGGCGCGACGGCCGGTCCACAGGGTAAAAACATCCCAACCCATTTTTCACAACTTGATATAAGGCGAGCCACCCGAGAGAGCGCTCTCTCAGGCCCGCCCCGGTGGCGTCCAGCCGCCCATCCCCCTCGAGAGGCAGGTCGATGTCAATCGTGAGCCGCATCGGCACCAGGAGGCTCCGGCCAGGCAGCGCTGCACGCCCGATGAAAGGACGAACCGTATGACCAGCCAGTTTCCTGGCACTGAGAGTCCCCTGAGGCGGCGCTCCCTCCGCCGGCGGACAGGGCGGGCGGTGACGCTCGGCCTCGTGCTGACGACCGCCGTCCTGACGGCGGGGACGGCCGCGGTCGCGGCCTCGCCCACCCACGCCGGCGTCGACCTCGGACCGAACGTCACCGTCTTCGACCCGACCATGCCCGTCGGCGACATCCAGGCGAAGCTCGACGCCGCGCACACCGCCCAGGTCGACAACGAGATGGGCACCGACCGCTACGCCTTCTTCTTCAAGCCGGGCACGTACGGCACCGCGGACCACCCGCTCCAGATCAAGGTCGGCTACTACACGGAGATCGCCGGCCTGGGCGCCTCGCCCACCGACGTCGTGATCAACGGCAAGGTCGAGGTCTACAACCGGTGCCTGGACAACGGCGGCACGAGCAACTGCCTCGCGCTCGTCAACTTCTGGCGCACCCTGTCCAACCTGTCGCTCGCCATCGACGCGGCCGGGCAGGACGGCTGCCGGGCGTCGGCGGACTTCTGGGCCGTCTCCCAGGCCGTGTCCATGCGCCGGCTCAACGTCACCGGCGGCGGCCTGTCGCTGATGGACTACTGCACCGCCGGTCCGCAGTACGCCAGCGGCGGCTTCATCGCCGACTCCAGGCTGCCGTCCGTCACCAGCGGGTCGCAGCAGCAGTGGCTGACCCGCAACAGCGAGATCGCCGGCTGGTCCAACGGCGTGTGGAACCAGGTCTTCTCCGGTGTCGTCGGCGCTCCGAGCGAGGCCGGCTTCCCCAGCCCGCCCTACACGACCCTGGACGCCACTCCCGCCAGCCGGGAGAAGCCGTACCTGTTCCTGGACGCACAGGGCCGGTACAACGTCCGCGTGCCCGCCGCCCAGCGGAACTCCCGCGGCGTCTCCTGGGCCGGCGGCCTCACACCGGGCCGCACCGTGCCGATCTCCGACTTCTTCGTGGCGAAGCCGTCCGACTCGGTGCAGGTCATCAACAGCCAGCTCGCGCGCGGCAAGAACCTGCTGCTCACGCCCGGCGTCTACGACGTGGCGCGCAGCATCGAGGTCAAGCGCCCCGACACGGTGGTCCTCGGCATCGGCCACGCCACGCTCACGGCGGTCAACGGCGCGATCCCGCTCGACGTCGCCGACGTCCCCGGCGCGATCGTCGCCGGCGTCACGATCGACGCGGGCCTGAAGGAGTCGCCGGTCCTGCTCCGCGTGGGCAAGGGGCACGGCGGCGGCCGGAGCCGGGCGGACGACCCGACGACCCTGTCCGACGTGTACTTCCGCGTCGGCGGCCCGCACGTCGGCAAGGCCGGCACCGCCCTCGAGGTGAACAGCGACAACGTGATCATCGACCACACCTGGGTGTGGCGCGCGGACCACGGCGTCGAGGGCTTCACCGACACCCAGCGCTGGAACACCAACATCGGCCGCTACGGCGCCGTCATCAACGGCGACCACGTCACGGCGACGGGCCTGTTCGTCGAGCACTTCCAGCGGTACAACACCGTGTGGAACGGCGACGACGGCACGACGATCCTCTACCAGAACGAGCTGCCGTACGACCCGCCGACACAGGCCGACTGGATGAACGGCACGGTCGAGGGCTACGCCGGCTACAAGGTGGGCGACCGGGTGCGGACGCACAACCTCTACGGCGGCGGCGTCTACGTGTTCAACCAGAACAACCCGTCGATCCACACCGAGAACGGCTTCGAGGTCCCGCAGACCCCGGGCGTGAAGCTGCACCACATCATGACGGTCAACCTCAGCGCCGGCGTCATCGACCACGTCGTGAACGGCGTGGGCGCCGCGGCCGACACGACCAAGGTCGGTTCGCCGGTGTACGTCGTGGACTACCCGGCCGCGTCGTAGAACCGGCAGGGCGGAACAGCGCGGCGGCACCGCCGCGACCGGTGGGCCGGAGCGGGCGAGCTCCGGCCCACCGGCATGCCGCGCACTCCCGAGGTGCCGGGAATGTCGGTGGCGGCTGCTTGGATGCGGGTGTGGACACCGGCAGGCGAGGACTGTTCTGGGACGTGCTGGCGGGGCGCGCGGCGCCGCCGCCGGCGGCCGCGACGCTGGGCTGGGAACTGGTCGCGATCGACCCCGAACGGGGAACCATCGAGGTCGCCTTCTCGGCCGGCGAGTCGTTCCTCAACCCCGCCGGCGTGATCCAGGGCGGTTTCCTCGCGGCGATGCTGGACTACACGATGGGGCCCGCGCTGGTGGCGACCCTGCCGCCGGGGCGGTTCGCGCCGACCCTCGACCTCCACGTGCAGTTCGTCCGCCCCGCCCGCCCGGGGCGCCTCCTCGGAAGGGGGCGGGTGGTGCACCGGGGGGCCGAGGTCTGCCACCTGGCCGGGGAGCTCCTCGACGCCCAGGGCAGGACGGTGGCGGTCGCCACCGCCACCGCCGTGATCCGGGCCGTCCCCGGCATGTGAACCGCCGTCCGGGGAGGCGAGCCCACGGCCGCGCCGTCCGGCATGCGAGCACCGCCCGCCGGCCGATCCGGCCCGCCCTCCCGAGAACGCGGACGCGGCGTCGTGCTGCAACCGGGCCTTCGAAGCCCACTGTCGCGAAGTCCTTTCCTGTGACGATCGTCAAATCGCTGCACTGCGAATCGCGAATCCGGCCGACCGTACGGCGACAGCACGTTTCGACCGACTCAAGGAAAGCGGTGCCGACGTCGTCGGGCTGTCCACCGCCGCGTCGTGAAACGGCTCGGACGCGTCGTTTTCCCGCTCTCGTGAGCAGTTCCGGCGGCCGGAAAATCGCTCGCACCTCCGTGACCCGCTGAGGCAGCATGGCCCGGGCGGCGTCGGTGTTGGGGAGGGCTGATGACTGCGCTCGTATCGGTCGATAATGCGCAAGAAAGCCCATCCGTACGGAAATCAGCCGTTCTGCTGGCGCTGCGCTACTACTGCGATGAGCTGAAGCGCCAATGGCGGGTCGCGGTGCCGGCGCTGATGTTGCCGGCGATAGGCAACATCTGCCTGTTCTACCTGGCGCCGCTGGCGGTGGCCGGGCTCGTGGGGGATCTGTCCGGCGGCGGGGACGGCACCGTCAGTGCGCTCCTGCCGTACGTGCTCGGGTTCGGCGCGACGCTGCTGACCGGTGAGGTGCTGTGGCGGGTGGGGCTGCACTTCCTGAACCGCACCGACGCCCGGGGCATCGAGCGGCTCGGCGTGGTGGGCATGGACGAACTGCTGGCCAAGGACGCCGCGTTCTTCCACGACAACTTCGCCGGCTCGCTGACCAAGCGGGTGATCGGCTTCTCCTCCAGGTTCGAGGAGTTCGCCGACACGCTCACGTTCTCGATCATCGCCAAGCTGGTGCCCCTGGCCTTCGCCTCGGTGGTGCTGTGGCGATACCACCCGCTGCTGGTCCTCGTTCTGGTGGGCCTCATCGTCGTCACCGGGTTTCTCGTCGCCCCGCTCATCCGCCGCCGTCAGGCGCTGGTCGACGCACGCGAGGCCGCCAGAGTACAGGTGTCGGGTCACGTCGCCGACGTGCTGGCCAACATGGACACGGTCCGCTCGTTCGCCGCCGAGGAGCGCGAGGCCGCCGAGTATCGGGCCAGGATCGCCGAGCAGCGCAGGTTGTCCCTGCTCTCGTGGGATTACGGCAACCTCAAGGTGGACACCGTCGTCGCCCCGCTGTCGGTGCTCACCAGCTCCGTGGGCCTGCTCCTCGCCGTGGCGCTGCGCGGAGGCCTCGGCGTGGAGGCCATCGTGGTGACGTTCACCTACTACACGAACGCGATCGGCATCATGTTCGAGTTCAACCAGATCTACCGGCGCATCGAGAGCGTGCTCACCGAGGCGGCCCAGTTCACCGAGCTGCTTCTCGTGCCGCCGGCCCTGGTGGACCCGGCCGAGCCGCAGCCGCTGCGCCCGGCCGACGCGAGCGTCCGCTTCGAGCGGGTGACGTTCGCGTACGCCGACGGCCGGCCCCTGTTCGAGGACCTGGACCTGGACATCCCCAGCGGCGCCAAGGTCGGGCTGGTCGGCCAGTCGGGCGGCGGCAAGAGCACCCTCACCCGGCTGCTCCTGCGCCTGATGGACGTGGACGGAGGCAGGATCCTGATCGGCGGCCAGGACATCGCCCGGCTGCGTCAGGCCGACCTGCGCGGGCTCATCGCCTACGTGCCGCAGGAACCCGCCATGTTCCACCGGTCCGTACGCGACAACCTCGCGTTCGCCCGGCCGGGCGCCACCGACGCCGAGATTCTCCGGGCGGCGCGGGCGGCGCATGTCACGGAGTTCGTCGAGTCGCTGCCGGACGGGTTCGACACCCTGGTCGGCGAGCGGGGCGTCAAGCTCTCCGGCGGCCAGCGGCAGCGCATCGCGCTCGCGCGCGCCATCCTGCGCGACGCCCCCATCCTGCTGCTGGACGAGGCGACCAGCGCCCTGGACTCCGAGAGCGAGATCCTCGTCCAGGAAGCCCTGTGGCGCCTCATGCAGGACCGCACCGCGCTCGTGGTCGCCCACCGCCTGAGCACCGTCGTCCGCATGGACCGGCTCGTCGTGCTCAACCGGGGACGCGTCGTCGAGCAGGGCACCCACAGCGAACTGCTCCGGGCCCAAGGCTCGTACGCCCGGCTCTGGCATCACCAGTCCGGAGGCTTCCTGGTCGAGGACGACACCCCGGACATGCTCCCCCGGTGAGCGGCGCGCCGGCCTGGGCGATCTCGTCTCGCCCGGGGTGAGCGTCTCCAGGACCACCGGCAGCGCGATCGACACCGACTCCGCACGGGTACGTCACCACGAGACCCCCGGGCACAGCGGCCGGATCTCTCGAAGGAACCCAGATGGACGTTCGCCTGATCGACGACGAGGGGGTCGAGGAGCGTCCCGCCGAGGAGCTCGCGGCGCTGCTCGACCGGCAGGACGGCCTGGTGTGGGTGGACATCGCCACCTGTGACGACGAGGCCGCGCGGGTGCTCTCGGACGTGTTCGGCTTCCATCCGATGGCGGTCAAGGACTGCGTCGAGCGCAACCGGGTGCCGAAGATGCACGCCTACCGCGACCACGTGTTCGTCGTCGGCGGGGACGCCGGCGACCCCGAGGAGTTCCTCGACGAGCTGTTCCGCACCCGCCACGGCCTGCTCACCGTGCGCACCATGAGCGCGCTGAGCAGCGCGATCTACGGAGGCATGGCCGGGCTCGCCCGGATCTCCCCCGACGGGCAGCGTCTCGTGGCCGAGACCGCCGACCGGTTCGACCGGATCCGCAGGGTGGCCGACGGCGAACGGGAGTACCTGCAAGGGGTGATCGAGTTCTTCCAGACCGCCCTCACGATCAAGGCGGCCCTGATCGGGCAGACGCAGAACGAGGAGGTCAAGCGGCTGACCGAGGCCAGCTACGCCCAGAACGAGGAGATCAAGAAGATATCCGCGTGGGCGGCGATCCTCTTCGCCCCCACCCTCATCGGCACCGTGTACGGCATGAACTTCGCAGCGCGGCGACGCCCAGTGCCTTCTTTCGCATGTGAATGTCTCCTGTGACGCGGTTTTCGCTACCGGTCACGGAGCCTCGCAGCGGCCTCTGGTGATCCACCAGTGAGTCACATGGACCGAACCCGTCTTTCACTCGGAGAGCTCTTGGAAAACGGGTTCGGCATTCGCTCATGCGAGGTCGAGGGTGAAGAGGATAGGGGTTGACCGAGCGTTCTACGGTACTGCACGCTTACCAATAAGTGAAGACACGGTCCCATATTCGGCCATCCGGAAGAAGGCACGGATATCCGGGCCATGAAAGGAGTCCAGCCGGAGGACCGCACATGTTCTGAGCACATCCTTTTGGCACGCGTTCATTCTCGGGCCGGGTCTCCCGGCCCTACGGGCAGGCGGTCGGCCGACCGCCCGCCGCTCGCCTCCCCGCCGGGTGACCGTCCCGCCGGCGGCGAACCGTCAACACCGCCCCCACGCAGGCGATCTCTCACCGGCGGCAGCGTCCGGAGCCCGCCCGGGACCTCGCCGGGACGTCGTGGTGAACCCCGTGGGCGGACGCCTCGCCGGCGACGACGGCGTGACGAACCGCCACGGACGTCAATCCCGGGGCGTCCGTCGCCGCCGATCTCGAATTCGATTCACTCCAACATTTCCACGCGGCCGATCCCGCGCGGTTCCGGCGCGCCTCCGGCACGTCCCGGACTTTTCACCGGAACCGGGTCCCGGCGGCGACGCCGCACGCCCCGGAACGAATACGAGGAGACGAAGATGCCGCACGTGAACATCAAGTATTTTCCGGTGCCGTTGTCCGGCGAACAGGAGGCCGCGCTGGTCGCCACGCTGACCGAGGCCGTGCAGAACGCCTTCGGATGCGACGGGGGCATCGTGTCGATCGCCCTGGAACCGGTCCCGGCCGATGAGTGGGACCCGCGGGTCTACCAGCCGGAGATCGTCGAACGCGCGCACCTGCTCCGCAAAACGCCGAACTACTGATGAACGGCGACGGCGAAGCGGCGATGCCGCGCGGAGAACGGCCGGAGGGGCTGCTGGGCCTCCTGGCCGAGGACCTGCGGACAGTCGTCGAGCGGGACCCGTCCGTCCGCAGCCGGCGGGAGGCGCTGCTGCACCCGGTTCTCCCGGCGCTGTGGCTGCACCGGGCCGCCCACCTGCTCCACCGGCGCGGACGGCGGCTGCCGGCCAGGCTGCTGATGGTCCTCGCGCGCGCGATCACCGGTGTGGAGATCCACCCGGGCGCGGTGCTCGGCCGCAGGGTCTTCGTCGACCACGGCGCGGCCGTGGTCATCGGGGAGACCGCGGTCGTCGGCGACGACGTGACCGTCTATCACCAGGTGACGCTGGGGGCGCTCGGCTGGTGGCGCGACAACCTGCGTCCCGAGGGGGATCGACGGCACCCGGTGATCGGGTCCCGCGTGGTGCTCGGCGTCGGCGCGACCGTTCTCGGCCCCGTGCACGTGGGAGACGACGCCGTCGTCGGGGCGCGGGCGCTCGTCCTCGCGGACGTGCCCGCCGGCGCGCACGTCTGCGCCCCGACGGCGACCGTGTCGCCCCGCCGTCCCCGCCCGCCCGTCCCGTCCCCTGACGAAAGGAGAGGATCGATGGATCCGGACAGCACGGTCCTGATAGTCGGCGCCACCGACGAGACGGTCCGCAAGGCCAAGGAGCTCGGCCTGCGCGTCCTGCTGCTGCAGCACCCCACCAAGGTCACCGCCGAGCAGGAGGAGCTGGCCGACGTCCTGCGCGTCCTGGACTACACCGACTGGGCGGCCGTCGAGCCGGTCGCGCGGTCGCTGCGGGAGGAGCCGGGGTTCCGCGTCGCGCTCTCCATCACCGAACCGGGCCTCGAGAACGCGGGACGGATCAACGACCTGTTCGGGCTGGACGGCACCGGGTACGCGGTCACCCGCAGGCTCCGCGACAAACTGGCCATGCGCCGGCACCTGGCCGGGCTCGACCCGTCCGCGGTGGCCGCCGCGCCGCTCGCGCGGCGCGAGGACCTGGACGTCTTCGCCGCCGCGCACGGGTACCCGTTCATCGTCAAGCCGACCGACGCGACCGCCAGCATCGGCGTGCTGCGGGTCGGCGGGCCCGACGACGCGCAACACGCGTGGGAGACGGTGGAGCGCCTGCGGGGCACGCGGACCGACCGGGTCTCGACCATGTACCTCCTGCAGGACTTCCTCATGGAGGAGTACGTCGAGGGACCGGAGTTCAGCGTCGAGGCGTTCAGCTTCGCGGGCCGGCACGTCGTCGTGGCGATCACCGAGAAGTTCGGGCACCACGACAGCTTCGCGGAGCTCGGCCACGCGGTGCCCGCCCGGCTGGACGAGCCGGAGCAGGAGCGGATCCGCGCGAGCGTGGGCCGCTTCCTCGACCAGATCGGGCTGCGCGACGGCGTCTCGCACACCGAGGTGCGGCTCGCCGCCCGCGGCCCGGTGATCATCGAGAGCCACAACCGCATCGCCGGGGACCTGATCCCGGAGCTGGTGCGCGGCGCGTACGGCGTCGACCTGACCGAGTACGCGCTGGGCTGGCCGTTCCGGCTGGTCGCCGAGCTGCCCGACCGTCCCGAGGCGTACGCGGGGGCGTGTGTGCGGTCCCTGGTGAGCGAGCCGGGACGGGTCGAGTCGGTCGAGGGCGGCCCCGACGCCGCGGCGCGGGACGGCGTGCTGGACGTGCGCATCACCGCCAAGCCCGGCGACACCGTGCACGCGGTGCGCGACAACTGGGACCGCCTCGGCCTGGTGGCGGTCATCGGGCCGGACACGACCGCGGCGATCCGGCGCGGCGCCGAGGTCATCGAGGAGGCCGTCCGGATCCGGGTGGCGGGCGAGGACGGCCGCACCTGGTTCGCGCACGCGGCCGAGGCCGGCTCGCCGGCGGGGGCGCGGGCATGAGCGGGCGCATCGGCAGGCACAGCGGCGCGGGCGACCCCCGGCGGCCGGGAGAGGAGAAGTCATGAGCGTCCTCATCGTGCACAGGAACCCGCTGGAGCCGTTCCCCTACCAGCGCTGGCTGCACGACTACCGGGGTCCGGTGGTGATCCTCGCCGCCCGCGACCGGTTCGAGCCGTTCGGCGAGCAGGTGCCGGTGGGCGACCTCGGCTACACGCGCCTGGAGACCTTCGACGACGACGAGCGGATGAGCGAGCGGGTGGTCCGGCTCGCCGCCGAGTACGGCACCACGCACCTGATCGGGGAGCACGAGGCCGACGTCCTGCGGGTGGCCACGCTGCGCGAGCGGCTCGGGCTGCCCGGCGCACGGGCCGCCGACGTGCTGCCGTTCCGGGACAAGGCCGTGATGAAGGAGCTCGCGGCGCGGGCCGGGGTGGAGGTCGCGCCGCACACCGTGCCGGAGACCGCGCGGGACGTGCTGGACTTCGCCGCCCTCCACGGGTTCCCCCTGGTGTTCAAGAACAGGACCGGCTTCAACTCCATCGGCCTGCGCATCCTGCGCGACCGCGACGCGCTGACGGCCTTCCTCGCCGAGGCGTACGGCTCGCCGCGGGACGACCTGCTGCTGGAGGCGTACGTGCCCGGCCGCATGTGCCACGTCGACGGGCTCGTGGTGAACGGCGAGACCGTGCTGGCCTGGCCCTCGCAGTACCAGTACGAGCTCGCCTCCTTCGGCTCCGATCCCGGGTCGCGCGTCGACCTGGCGCTCGACCCGGACGACCCCCTCACCGGACGCCTGCTGGAGATGACCGACCAGGCGCTCGCGGCGCTGCGGCCGCCAGGCGGCCGTCTGCTCGACCACGCGTTCCACGCGGAGATCTTCCACACCCCCGACGACCGCCTGGTGCTGTGCGAGATCGCCTGCCGGTCGGGCGGCGGGAAGATCCGGGAGGTCTTCCACACGCTGTTCGGGGTCAACCTGGCCGAGTGCTCGATCCGGGCCCAGCTCGGGCTGCCGCTGCCCGAGGTGGAGGGGCTCACGCGCTCCGGAGGACGTCCGATGCCGGCCCGCATGGCCGGTCAGGTGCTGATGATGAAGCGGCCCGGGCTGATCCACTCGCTGCCCGACGTCCCGCGGGAGCCCTGGGTGGAGCACTTCTGGCTGTTCGCCCGTACGGGTCAGGTGGTGCCGCCCGCCGCGGGATCGGCCGACTTCCTGACCGTCGCCGTCGCCTCGGGCCCCTCGCGCACGGAGTGCGAGCGCAGGCTGCGCTCGCTCGGCGCGCGGCTGGAGGAGCAGGTACGGGTCGAGGCGGTGCCGTCGTGAGGCGCCCGCCGGCCCGGGTGCGGTACATGGCCGGGATGGTGATCGACGCCACCGGCAGCGGCATGTACCTGCCTCTGTCCCTGCTGTTCTTCCACCACGTCACCGGTCTGCCCATCGCGCGGGTCGGCGTCGTCATGAGCGCGGCGGCGCTGCTGAGCCTGGTCAGCAATCCCGTCGCGGGCGTGCTCGTCGACCGCTTCGGCGCCCGTGCCGTGGTCGTGGGCGGCTACCTGGTGCGGGCCGCCGGGTTCGCGGTCTATCCCCTGGTGCACTCGCCGGTGGCGATGTTCCTCGCGGTGGGCCTGGTGGCGCTCGGCGACGGCTCCTATCCCCCGTCGATCCAGTCGTTCGTCGCCGCGATCGCGCGGGGCGCGGACCGGGACAGGCTTCTGGCAGCACAGCGCAGCCTGCGCAACGCGGGCCTCGGCGCGGGCGGCCTCATCGCGGGCGCGGCGCTCGGCCTGGGCAGTGACGGCGTCTACCGGGGCATCGTCCTGGTCAGCGCGGGCGCCTTCGTCGCCGCCGCGCTCATCCTCCGCACGATCCCCGTCCCCCGGGCGGACGCCCCGCCTCCCGCCACGGCCGCCGCCACCCCCCGGACGGGCGGATACCGGCTGGTCCTGCGCGACCGGACGTTCCTCGTGCTGACCCTGCAGAACGTGCCGACGGCCTTCGGCTACATGGTGCTGTCGGTGGCGCTGCCCGTCTACGTCACCCAGGCGCTGAGCGCGCCCGAGTCGCTGGTCGGCGTGGTGTACGCGGTCAACACCGTCGGCATCGCGCTGTTCCAGATGCCGGTGACGCGGCGGCTGATCCGGTACCGGCGCACCCGGACCGCGGCGACCGGCGCGGCCCTGTTCTCGGTGTCGTTCGCGGCCTTCGCCGTACTGGCCGGGGTTCCCGCGCAGCCGGTCCAGCTCGCCGGGGTCTTCGCCGCGACGGCGCTGTTCACGCTGGGCGAGATGCTGCACGGCGCGCCGCTGTCCGCGCTGGTGTCGAGCGCGGCCCCCGAGGAGACCCGCGGCAGGTACATGGCGGTCTACCAGTTCTCCTGGGCCATTCCGATCGCGCTGGCGCCCGCGGTGCTGACCGCGCTGCTGGGCCTGTCGCCCACCGCGATGTGGCTCCTGCTCGCGGGGTGCGTCGGATGCTCGGCCCTGACGCTGGTCCGCCTGGAGCCCCGGCTGCCCGCCCAGGCCGTCCATCCGCGCGCGCCTGCCCTGCCGGAGCGCGCCGAGAGCCGGGAGGAGCACGACCGCGAGACCGTCGCCCCATGAAAGCCGATCACGTGAACGGATATCGACAGGAAGGGTTGTGAACCCATGGGCAGATCGAGTTGGCACGTCCTGCAGGGAGAGGACCCCGCGTACGCGCTGCCGGAGGCCGCCGGTCAGTGCGGCTGGGTCAGCCAGGTGCGGCCGTTGATCGTGGAGATGAGCCGGCCGGGCGACGTCGTGCTCGACCCGTTCGCCGGTTGGGGGACCACGCTGGTGGCGTGCGCGGTGGAGTCGCGGACGGGCATCGGCCTGGAGGTCTCGCCCGAGCGTGCGGAGCAGGCACGCCGGCGTCTGCGGGACTACCCCGGCCAGACGATGCTGTGCGCGGACGCCCGCACCCCGCCGTTGCCCGACGAGTCCGTGGACTTCGTCCTGGCGGACCTGCCGTACTTCGGCACCAACCTCGACACGCACTCCACAGTGGAGGGTCAGTTCTACGCGCTGCGCGACTACGACGCGTACCTGAGCGCGCTCGACGAGGCATTCGGCGCCCTGGCGAGGGTCATGCGTCCCGGCGCGCGGGCGGTGCTGGCCGTGCAGAACCGCCGGCTGGCCGGCGCCTTCGTCCCGCTGGCCTGGGACGTCGCCCGCGTGCTCGGGCGGCATCTGACTCTGGGCGACGAGCGGATCCACTGCTACGACCGCCCGGTGAGCGACGACGACCCGATGGTGACCAACCGCTCGCACGAGTACCTGCTGGTGGCCGCGAAGCAGGTGGCCGCCGCGAACTGAGAGGGCGCCGGGCCGGTGATCGGCGCGATCACCGGCCCCGGACCGTGAACAGCACCACGCCGGCTCCCGCACGCCCAGCGGCACCGGGACGACGGCCCCGCGCAAAGGAGTACGGATGATCCCCCTGATCGCCAGCGACATCGCGACCACCATCGACGACCTCATCGGCAACACCCCCCTGGTCCACCTCACCGTTGACGGCCTGCCCCCGACCACCACGCTGCTCGCCAAGCTGGAGGCGGCCAACCCTTTGTCGAGCATCAAGGACCGGGTCGCGCTGCGCATGATCGAGGAGGCCGAGGCGTCCGGTGCCCTCACTCCCGGCGCGACGGTGATCGAGTCCACCTCGGGCAACACCGGCATCGCCCTCGCGGCGCTGGCCGCCGCCCGGGGGTACCCGTGCATCGTGGTCATGCCGGACAACGCGTCCCGGGAGCGCACGCTGACCCTGCGCATGCTGGGCGCGCGGGTCGAGTTCACCGCCGCGGCCCTCGGCTTCCAGGGCTGCGTCGACCGGGCGGGGGAACTGCACGCGGAGGTGAGCGGGTCCTGGTACGCCCGCCAGCACGAGAACGCCGCCAACGTCATGGCCCACTACACGACCACCGGACCCGAGATCTGGGAGGCCACCGGCGGCCGGGTCGACGTGCTGGTGTGCGGGGTCGGGACGGGCGGCACGCTGACCGGGACCGGCCGCTACCTCCGTGAGCGCAACCCCCGGCTGCGCGTCGTCGCCGTCGAGCCGGAGGGGTCTCCCCTGCTGTCCGGGGGCTCCCCCGGCCCGCACCGGATCCCCGGTCTCAACGGCGGGTTCACCAGCCCCGTCACGGACGTCGCCATCATCGACGACGTCATCACCGTCTCGGACGACGACGCGGCCGCCATGACCCGGGCCATCGCCGCCACGACCGGCCTGCTGGTCGGGGTCTCCTCCGGGGCGGCCGCCCACGGCTGCGCCGAGCTCGCCCGCCGCAGGGACCTGACCGGCCAGACGGTCGTGACGATCTTCCCGGACACCGGGGAGCGCTACCTCAGCTGGTGGCCTGCCTGATCAGGCGCGGGACGGCGGCCGGCCCCCCGGGCGAGCCGCGCCGGGACCGGGGACGCGCTCACCCGGCCGCGGCTCCCTCGGCAGGCCGTACCGCTCGTTGAGCATCTCCATCGCGGCCCCCGCGGCGATCACGTCGGTGCCGAGCCTGGACGTGGTGACCTCGACGGCGAGCCAGTCGGCCCGGGGCACCTCGGTGCGGACGGCCGTGCGGACGACGTCGAGGTAGGTCGCGGCGTGCGGGAGCAGGTCGGCGCCGGCCAGCACGACGTGGTCCACGTCCAGCGTCTGCAGCAGGTTGACGACGCCGACGGCCAGGACCCGCGCGGCCGTCCCGGCCTCTCCCGCGGCGAGCGCCCGGTCGTGCAGGATCTCCAGGCAGCCGCGCCTGCCGCAGACGCACTCCGGCCCGTCGACCTGGACCACCATGTGCCCGAACTCGCCCGCGTTCGTGTGCGCCCCCCGGTAGACGCCGCCGCCCAGCCACAGGCCCGCGCCGATGCCCGACTCCACCATGATCAGGGCGGCGTCGCGGACGTCCACGCCGCCGAGCCACGCCTCCCCCACGACGCCGGCCGCGACGTCCTTGTCGAGCAGCACGGGGAGGCCGAGCCGTTCCGCCGCCATCTCGCGCAGCGGCACGTCATGCCAGTGCCGCAACCGGTGCGCGTCGCGCACCACGCCCTGCGCGTGGTCGAGCGGGCCCACCATGCCGATCCCGACGCCGACGAGCCGCCCGGCCCGGCACTCGCCGGCCAGCGCCCCGACCCCGGCGGACAACTCGTCGAGCAGCCGCCCGGGCGTGAAGTCGGGGGGCAGCGGCCTGGCCACCGTCTGGAGGACCCGCCCCGTGAGGTCGCTCAGCACCATCCGGAGCGTACCGCGGGCCACGTGCGCGCCGATCGCGTAACGGCTGTCCGGGACGAGCCGGTAGACGCTGGCCGGTTTGCCGACGCCGTGCCGCCGTACGCCGTCCGGCTCCACCAGGCCCGCGGCGACCAGCCGCGCGACGACCTTGGACACCGCCTGGGGCGTGAGACCCGTCGCGGAGGCGATCATCGCGCGGTCGAAGACGCCGGCACGTCGGGCGACGGCGACGACGGACGCGTCGTTGTAGTCGCGCAGATAGTCCACATCGGCCGGTCTGACCACCCCGCCATCCTATTACGCAACACCGTTGCTATACCCTGAGGCGCAGGTGAAACGAGCGCCACAGGCCCGCCTCCCCACGGCGCGCGGGCCGCGCTCCATCGATCACGAAGGTTGTCCATGAGACCCCTCACCCCGGCGCAACGCCGGTCCGCTCTGCTCGCCCTCGCCCTCGGTGGGTTCGCCATCGGCCTCACGGAGTTCGTCGCGATGGGACTGCTGCCCGACATCGCCCGCGACCTGCTCCCCCAGATGTACGCCCAGTCCACCTCGCAGGCCGTCGCCCACGCCGGATGGATCGTCAGCGTCTACGCGCTCGGCGTCGTGGTCGGCGCGCCGACGCTCGCGGCGCTGACCGCGCGGATCCCCCGCAAGACGATGCTGCTGGGCCTGCTGGCGATCTTCATCGTCGGCACGGTGGCGTCGGCCCTCGCGCCGACGTTCGGCCTCGTCCTGGTCGCCCGCTTCGTGGCCGCCCTGCCACACGGGGCGTACTTCGGCGCGGCCGGCCTCATCGCCGCCTCGATCATGGGCCCGGGCAGCCACGGCAAGGGCTTCGCCGTCGCGCTCGGCGGCCTCACCGTGGCCAACGTCGTGGGCGTGCCCGCGATCACGCGACTCGGCCAGGACGCCGGGTGGCGGGTCGCCTACCTCGCCATCGCCGCGATGTTCGCCGTGACCCTCCTCGCCGTCCTGGCCACCGTTCCGGCCGTCGCCGCGCATCCGGACGGGTCGGCCCGCAGCGAGTTGCGGGCCTTCCGCGCCCCGCAGGTCTGGCTGGTCGCGGCCACGGCGGCGCTCGGCTTCGGCGGGTTCTTCGCGATCGACAGCTACATCGCGCCGGTCACCACGCACGTCGCGGGGCTGCCGGCGTCGGCGGTCCCCTGGGTGCTCGTCGCGGTGGGGCTCGGCATGACCGCCGGCAACGCCGCGGGGGGCTGGGCCGCCGACCGCGACCTGCGCCTCACCCTGCTGGCCGGGTTCCCGGCGTTCGTCGCCGCCATGGGGATCTTCGCGCTGATCGCCCACTGGCCCGCCGGGCTGTTCGCCGGCGCCTTCCTGATCGGCGTGGCCGGCCTGTTCCTCGGCCCGGCCATGCAGTCCCGCCTCATCGCCGTGGCCCCCGGCGCGCAGATGATGGGCGCGGCCGTCAACCAGTCGGCCATGAACGTCGCCAACAGCCTGGGCGCGGCCCTGGGCGGCGTGGTGATCGCGCGCGGCCTCGGCTACGTCGCGCCGGGGTGGGTCGGGGTCGTCCTCGGCCTCGTCGGATTCGCGCTCGCGGCCACCAGCTTCGCGCTGGAGGCCTCCCGCAGGCGGCCGGCCGAAGCCGTACGGGAACCCGCGGGAGTCCGCTGATCATCCGGGCTGACGGCCCGTGCGCCGGACGGCGTGGGGTCCCTGGGCGTGGCCGCCGCAAAAAATTCTCAATTCCCCCAATCCCTCTGTGAGCTGCCCTAAGGCCATGACACCGCCCTTAGGCCACAGATTCGCCCGCATGGGGTCGGCGTATGCGGGGAAGGTCTCCACGGTCCCACGGAAGAGACACGGTTTGGTCACGAAAGTGCAGATCGCTTCCGTCGGATGCCGGGGCGAAACGCTCCAGCCTGACCGCCGCACGCCCGGCGGAGACAAGTGAACCGCAACGATATGGAGGAACGGTGATGCCGACCAACCCCCACCGCCCGAGCAGCGGACTGTCGTCCGGACCGGGTGGGCCACGCCGGCGCATCTCCCCACCCGTGATCCTCGCTACCGCGATCGTGCTGACCGCGTCGGGCGGTGCCGGAGCGGCGGCGGCCTCGGCCGCCTCGCCCGTCGCCCCGCCGACCGCCACCCCGGCGCCCACCCCGACGGCCACGGAGACGGCCACGGAGACGCCCGGCGCGATACCGACGGACGCCCCCGCCGAGCCTCCCACGGCCACGCCCGCCCCTGCCGAGGTGCCGCTCGTGGGCCCCTTCCTCGGCGCGCTGCACGGCGAGGTGGTCGTGCCGGGGAAGGACCGGTGCTCCACCGTCACGGTGTTCACCCAGACCGGGCAGGTCACCGCCGTGGCGGACGGCTCGATCACCGTCAGGAGCCAGGACGGCTTCGAGCGGTCGTACACCGTGGACGACTCCACCCGGGTGCTCACGGGCCGCCGGGGCGGCGAGATCAAGCAGAACGCCTGGGTCTCGGTGATCTCTCCGGCCCCGCCCGCCGCGCCGGCCCCCGCCCCGGAGAGCCCGGCTCCGCTTCCGTCCCCCACGCCGACGCCGCCGGAGGTGACGCCCGCTCCCTCCGAGACCACTCCCACGGACGCGCCCACGCCCACGGACACGCCTACGGACACGGGCACGCCCACGGACACGGGCACGGGCACGCCCACTCCCGGCGAGGCCTCGACGCTCCCCGGCGTTCCCGTCTCCCCGGGTGCGACGGACTCCGCCGCCCCGCCGACCGAGACGACGCCCGCCGCCCCTCAGGGGGAGACGGCGACGGCCGCCTACGTCTTCGACCTCTCGCGGCCCGGCAAGCGGCTGTGGCATCCCGGGAAGGGCTCTCCGTCCGCCCTGGAGTGGCGCTTCGGTAAGCCCGTGTGGCGCGCCCCCCGGCCCTGTCCGACGCCGACGGTCATCCCGACCGAGCCGTCAGATGCGACCCCCACTCCGGCCGTGACCCCCACGGACGCCGTGACCCCGACTCCCGAGCCCACGCCCACGCTCACGGACACGGGGACGGGGACGGGCACCCCGTCCCCCGCTCCGACGTCCTGACCGCCCGCCGGCCGGCCCTCCCCCGCACGGGAGGGCCGGCCGGCGCGTCACACGCGGCGGCCGGCCCAATTTTGGTTCCGCCGGGTAGCGACGTTCACTTGGCCGAAACCTGAACCCGGGTCGCGTTGGGTAGAGTCACGCCATCCTCGACAGCGTTGACCCATTCATCGGCACCGCGGCGACCGACCTGCCTCAGGCGCGCGGTCTCGCCGCCACGTGGTGGTGGCCGAAACCCCAGGTGGGCAACACCCACCCGGGCGCCACGTCGCCGCTGGGCATGGTGTCCGCCTGTGCCTACTCGGGCGCGTACCCGACGGGGTACGGGCGGTACGCGAAGAACACCGAGGGCGTCCCGGACGTCATGTTCGAGCAGCTCCAGGCATCCGGGTTCACCCATTTCCAGCAGTCCGGCACCGGCGCGATCCGCAAGTACTACAACTACGTCCGGGTCACCCCCATGGTGCAGCCGCTGGACCTGCTGGGAGTGTCGTGGCCGCTGCGCGACGAGGTGGCGGAGCCGGGCTACTACGCGGCCACCATGGACACGGGCATCCGCTGCGAGCTCACCGTGGGCGCCAAGGTCGCCGTGCACCGGTACACGTTCCCCGAGCACGGCAGCGCCCGTGTGGTCGTCGACCTGTCCTGCGGCGGACTCGCCATCGAGCTCGGCCGTACCGTGCCGCTCCGCGCGCAGGTGGAGAGCATGGGCCAGGGCCGGGCGCAGGGCACGGTGGTGATGGAGGGCGTCCCGCTGTCGGTGCACGTGGACGTCGACAGCCCGGGCTGGCGGCAGATGC
This sequence comes from Microbispora sp. ATCC PTA-5024, assembly GCF_000511135.2. NCBI lineage: Bacteria > Bacillati > Actinomycetota > Actinomycetes > Streptosporangiales > Streptosporangiaceae > Microbispora > Microbispora sp. ATCC PTA-5024. The sequence continues at coordinate 1,439,174 of NZ_KI866522.1, forward strand.
TCTGGTACGACCGGCGGCTCATCGACGGCGGCACCCGCCTCGACTTCGACAGCATCCGGCACACCACGCTGCGGCCGTTCGGCATGCTCTTCATGGGCCCGACCACGGCGGGCCAGACCGTCGAGGTCCGGCTCGGGTTCTCCCTGCGCGGGTGCGACCAGGCGCGGCGGAACCTGGAGCGCGAGTGCGGGCTCGGGCAGCCCGCCTTCGACGCGGTGCGGTCCCGCACCCGGGCCCGATGGGGCGAGCACCTCGGCCGTGTCGAGGTCGAGGGCGGCACGCCGGCCCGGCGCACCGTGTACGCGACGGCGCTCTACCATTCGCTGATCAAGCCGTGCGTCGCCGACGACGAGAGCCCGTTCTGGCCCACCCCTGGACCGTACGCGTTCGACGTGTGCACCATGTGGGACATCTACAAGACACAGCTGCCGCTGCTCGCCGCGATCGTCCCGGACCGGGCGGTGGATCTGCTGGAGTCGCTGATCCGGGTATGCGAGGAGGAGGGCAACTTCCCCATCGGATACCGGATGGCCCGCGGCGCCGACCGGTTCTTCCGCCAGGCCAGCGCGCTCGCGCACACGGCGCTGGCGGACGCCCACGCTCTCGGGCGGACGGGCCTGGACTGGAACTGGGCGCTGGTGCACATGGTCGACGACCTGCGCCGCCTGTACGGCGAGGACTTCTTCGAGCACGGCGTGGTGCACCCGATCACGCACACCCTCGACCTGGCGTACGCCCACCACTGCACGGCGCAGGTGGCCAGGGCGCTGAACGACGGGCGGCTGGCCGACGACCTCGAGGACCGCAGCCGGCAGTGGTCCAACGCCTTCGACCCGCACACCGGGCTGCTGCGCGACTCGGAGTTCTACGAGGGCGGCAAGTGGAACTACTCGTTCCGGCTGCTGCACGACATGGCGGCGAGGATCGCCCTGGCCGGCGGCGACGAGGCGTTCGTCGCCAAGCTGGACAGGTTCTTCGGCTTCGGCGCCGCACCGGTGCGGCAGCCCGGCCGGCGCCCGAGGCCGGCGGAGATGGCGGCGGGGTACGCCCTGAACCGGTTCGAGGGGCTGAACAACGAGCCCGACATGGAGGCGCCCTGGGCGTACCACTACGCGGGCCGGCCCGACCGGACGGCCCAGGTGGTGCAGGCGGCGCTTACGTGGCAGTTCGGCACCGGGCCCGGCGGGCTGCCCGGCAACGACGACTCCGGCGGCCTCAGCTCGTGGTACGTCTGGGCGTCGCTCGGGCTGTTCCCGATCGCCGGGCAGAACCTGTTCCTGGTCAACGCGCCCGCGTTCCCCCGGGCCGTGCTCAGGGCCGGGGGCAACGAGTTCGTCATCGAGACCAGCGGGCACCGCGAGAGCCCGATCGGCGTCGACGGCATCGACCGCGATCCGCCGGCGCAGTACGTCCAGTCGGCTACCCTCAACGGCGACCCCCTGCATGCGACGCATCTCAGCGCCGCCACCGTGCACCGCGGCGGCCGGTTGCACCTGCGACTGGGCCCGGAGCCGTCCGGATGGGGGCTGGGAATCCGGCCGCCGTCCCTTTCCGATACGCCCCCGACCCCGGAGTAAGTGTGATGACCCTCCCCCGTCGCCGTCTCGTCATCGTGGTAAGAGCCGACCCCGTCATCTGCGGCCACTCCGGCGAGGCCCGTAACCTCGCCGAGGTGGCCCTCACCCGCGGATTCGACGACGTACGGCTGCTGACCTGGCCGATCCCCGCGCTGCAGGCGGCCGGGCTGCCGCTCAAGCCGCTGGACCGGCTGCTGCCGTACAGCCCCGGGATCACCGTGGAACGGCCGGAACCGGTCGGGGACTACCGGGTGCCGGACGGCCGTCACCAGGCCGGCCTCACCGGCCGCCTCGTCGAGCTGCTCGCCGAGCCCGTGCCCACGACCTGCCTGTCCATGTACCTCGTCCCGCACACCGCCGTCGTGGTGGACGCGGTCGCGGCCGCGCGCGCGGCCGGGCTGGCGCCCACCGTGCACACGGTGGCGAAGGCCGTCGGCTCGGACGTGACCAACGTGATCCGGTCGTGCCTGCGGGAGGGCCGGTTCGGCGCGGCTACCGTGCTGTTCAGCACGTTCCTGGCCAACGACGAGGTCGTCGCGGTCTCGGAGTACACCCGGGAGGAGATCGTCGCCGCGGCCGAGCAGGTGGACGCCAACTGCGGCACCACGTTCGCCGAGCAGTGCCGGCGCCGCGTGACCGTCAGCTACCCGCCGATCGACTCGGCCGCCTTCCTCGACCCCGATCCGGCCGAGGTGGACGCCGCGCTCGCGCGACGCGGCCTGGAGCGGGACGGGTACGTGCTGTTCCTGTCCCGGGTGGCCCGGGCGAAGGGGATCTACGACCTGTTGATCGCCTTCGGCCAGATGCGCTGCCGGTCCCGCGTGAAGCTGGTCGTCGCCGGAACCGGCCCCGCGCTGGAGCACGTGCAGGCGATGGCCAAGGAGGACGACCGGGTGGTCTTCCTCACCGACGTCGACGACCAGGAGAAGCCGCTGCTCATGCGCGGCTGCGCGGCCTACGCCCTGCCCACCAAGCCCGAGCCCGACTTCGTCGAGACGTTCGGCATCGCCTTGGCGGAGAAGGCCCTGGCCGGCGGCGGGCCGATCATCACCACGACGACCGGCGGGACCGCCGAGGCGGTCGGCGACACCGCCGTCATCGTCGAGCCCGGCGACATCGCCGGTCTGGCCGCGGCCGTGGACCGGGTGGTCCTGGACATGCCGGCCGCCGAACGGCAGGACCTCGAACGTCGTGCCCGCGCCCGCGCGATGACCTTCGACCGGGCCGCGGTGTTCGACGACCTGTTCCCGGAGGAGGCGCTCGTCGCCGGGGTCGGCTGACCTAAGCCGACGGCCGGACCGTCAGGGTGGCGCGGGTGGAGTCGGCCCTCGAAACCCGCAGCCGGACGCCGTTGACCCGGACCTGCCCGCCGGTGCTCAGCGCGATCTCCGCCTCGCCGTGGCAGCGCCCGTCGGTGCAGGACCCGCTCGTCCTGGCGCTGCCCCCTTCGACGCTCATCCTCCCCGTGGAGTTCTCGACGGCCAGCATGACGCCCTCGTCCGCGAGCGACGTCACGGTGATCGAGTCGAGCCCGAACCCGGGGTCGACCACCAGCCGGTCACCCCGGTGGACCTCCACCTCGCAGTCGGCCTTCCTGCAGGCGGTGAGCTCGGACGGGGACGGGGACGGGGACGGGCTCGGGGAGGCGGGCGGCGGGCTGTTCGCCGAGGCCGGCGTGGACACGGGGGGCGGGGTGCTCGGGGCCGTCTCCACGGCCCCCGTCCGCTCCCTGGACCGTTCCGGCTCCGAGCCGCATCCGGCGAGCAGCGCCGCGATCGAGAGGCCGGCGAGGCCGGCCCGCGCGGCAGGGCTCGAGGTGATCCCCATGACCTTCTTCTCCCCCGAACGGAATCGGCCGTACGCGGCCCGTTCCGTCGCGCCCCCGGGACCGCGTCACAACCGTAGTAAAGGCGTCCCGCCGCACCCCCGTTTTCGCCGGCGACGCGCCGGAGCCCCTCCCCCGGGACTGGTGGACGGCCGCGTCCGTGACGTGCGGGTTCAATCCGGTCGGGAACCCTGGACCCGTCTGATCGTCGCCAGCCAGGCGGGCGCGCCGGCGTCATCGTGGAACCGCGTCCGGACCCGATCCGGTACGACCGCCGCGACGGTCCATCCGTGATCAGGGGTGAACGCCGCTCGCAGATCGTCCCGGCGGACGGGGTGGGGGCCGGCGTCGGGGCCGGCGTCGCTGAAGCACAACACGTACAGGGTCGCACCGGGCTCGGTCACCGACGCGAGACTCGCCGCGTACTCCTGCCGCTCGTCGCCGTCGCAGGTGTGGAAGAGCCCGCAGTCCAGCACCGTGTCGAACGTGCGCCCCAGACGGCCGAGACGGAGGGCGTCGGCCGCCGCGAACTCGGCCGCGATCCCGCGCTCGCGGGCCTTCTCCCTGGCGGTCGCCAGCGCCGTCTCGGCGACGTCGACGCCCAGGACCGGCAGTCCCAGCGAGGCGACGTGGAGGGTGTTCTCGCCGGTTCCGCAGCCCGCGTCGAGGACCGTCCCGGCGAATCCGCCCTCGGACGCCAGACGCACGACCGCCGGCTGGGGCCGGCCGATGTCCCACGGCGCGGGGCCGTCGTGGTACGACGCGTCCCAGGGCCGTCCCGTCATCCGTTCATGACTGGTCGGGCGCCGCCCGCCGAACGGATCGCCGGCGAGACCTCCCGATCGCTCCGGCACCTCGCTCCCCTTCCCACGTCCGCTCTCGTCACCTCATCGTGGCACGCCGATCGCAGCTCCTCCGTGCGGCCCTCGGGTACTGAGGGATGGCCAGATAGTTAGGTGGGGTAAGTGACGGTCGGGAGAGGTTTGCCGAACGTTTGACTTCCCGCCTTACCGAGGCCAACCACGATCTATAAGTTCCTCTTGCCCATGATCAAGCAAGGGGAGACCGACATGCAGACGAGCCCCGCGGTCCGGGGTCGCGCGATCAGGAAGTCCTTCGGTGACGTGGTCGCACTCGACGGCGTCGATCTCGATGTGGCGAGCGGGCAGGTCCACGGCCTGGTCGGCCCGAACGGCGCGGGCAAGACGACGCTCCTCGGCCTGCTGCTCGGCCTGGCGGTCGCCGACGGCGGCAGCCTCGAGATCCTGGGCACACCGGTCGGGCGGACGCTCGCCGTCCCCGACGGCGTGGCGGGCTTCGTGGACGGGCCCGGGCTGTATCCGTCCCTCACCGCGCGGCAGAACCTTGCGGCCCTCGCCGCCCTGCGCGGGTACGACGCCGGTCGCACCAGTGCCGTCGACGACGCGCTGGAGCAGGTCGGGCTCACCGACGTCGCCGACGACCGCATCCGGGGGTTCTCGCTGGGCATGCGCCAGCGGCTCGGGCTGGCCGCCGCGCTGCTCACCACACCGCGGCTGCTCGTGCTCGACGAGCCGGCCAACGGCCTGGACCCCGCGGGCACGCGCCACGTGCACCGCGTCATCACCGATCTCGCCGAGAACGGGACGGCGGTCGTCCTGTCCAGCCACCGGATGGACGAGCTCGCGGCGCTGTGCTCCGAGGTCACCCTCCTCTCCACCGGGCGGGTCGTCTTCTCCGGGCCGGTGAGCAAGCTCGCTGCCGAGAGCGGCGAGCTCGACTACCGGCTGCTCACCTCCGACCCGGCGGCCGCGCGTCAGGTGGCGCAGGAAACGCCCGGGCTGCGCGTCCTGCCCGGCCGCGACCGCCTCGAACGGCTGGATCCCGGGGTGCTCGTGGTCCGCGGGCCGGTGCCGGCCCTCGACGAGCTGGTGGTGCGGCTGGTGCGGGCCGAGGTGGCGGTGCGCGAGCTGGCGCCCGTGGTGACGCCGCTCGAGGCCGCGTTCCTGGCCCTGACCGGGGCCGGGCAGACCGACGAGGAGGACCCCCGATGACCACGACCGTCGCGCCGCCCGAGGTGGCGGCCCGGCCGGCGCCGGTGCTGCACGGCTACCGGTTCGAGCTGGTGAAGCTGCTGTCCCAGTGGCGGATCCGCCTGCTGCTGCTCGCCTGCTGGATCGCCCCCGCGGGGTTCGTGGCCGCGGTGAGCCTGCAGAGCACGCTGCCCGCCGACACGGTGTTCGGCCGCTGGATGAACGAGACCGGCTGGGCGGGATCGCTGGTCGTGCTCGACTTCTCGTGCAGCTGGGCGCTCCCGCTGCTGACGGCGCTGGTCGCCGGCGACATCTTCGCGGCGGAGGACCGGCTGGGCACCTGGCGTCATCTCCTCGTCGCGGTCCGCTCGCCGAGGCGGATCTTCGTGGCGAAGGGCCTCGCCAGCCTCACCGTGCTCCTGATCCTGGTGGCCGGGCTGTGCGCGTCGAGCGTCGCCGGCGGCCTGGCCGCCGTCGGCGACCGGCCGCTCATCGGCCTCGACGGCCACCTCCTCTCCACGGGAGACGCGGCCGGCACCGTCCTGCTCGCGTGGGCCTGCGCGCTCGCGCCGACGCTGGCGTTCGCCGGGGTCGGCCTGCTCGGCTCGGTGGCTTTGGGCCGCTCCCCGATGGGGCTGCTGATGCCCGCGCTCCTCGCCTTCGTGCTGCAACTTGCGCAGCTGCTCCCGCTGCCGGTGGCCGTCCAGCTGGCCCTGCCGAGCCACGCCTTCCTCGCCTGGCGCGGCCTGTTCACCGCCCCGGCGCAGGCGGGTCCCCTTCTCATCGGCCTCGTGGTGAGCCTGGCGTGGGCCGTCCTCGCCACCGCGCTCGCGTACCGCCTGTTCCTGCGCCGCGACTTCACCGACCTGACGTACGACGGGGCGGGGCGGCGCGTGCTGGTGACGGCGGCGCTCCCGCTGGCCGGCCTGGTCGCCCTCGCCGTCGTCGTCCTCGCCGCCGCGACCTCCGCTCAGGGTTCCGGCATCGTGCGGGTCAAGCTGCAGGACTCGCTCGCCACGGCGTACGCCCACCTCTACCGGCTGCAGACACAGGAGCTTCACCGCCCCGCCGTCACCGAGGCCCAGCTGGACGCCACCGCGTCCTGCGACAAGGGCGACTCACGGGTCGCCGACGAGGGACCGGGCAACGACTGGCGGTGCGTCGTGTCCTGGCGCCTCCCCGGCGCGACCGCCGTGGGCAGCGCCATCTACCAGCTCGACGTCACCGCCGACGGGCGGTACGTCGCCGACGGCGACGGACCGAAGGAGGTCAACGGCTACTTCCAGGTGCGTACTCCGACGGGAGACGCGCCGAACCCCCTGTGGCAGTTCGACGGGAACGTCGATCTGCTCGCAAGCACCCCGAAGGATTGATTCATGCACGTCACGCGCCAGCGCGTCGCCAAGGTCCGGACCGGGCTCCTCGACGGGCGCACCGGCCGGCGGACCCGTCTCCTCGCGGCCGCCACCGCAACCCTCGTCGTCGCGGGCGGGGGCATCGCCTACGCGTCCACCGACGTCTTCGGCAGCAGCCAGGTCGGCCAGACCACCGACAAGGGCCTGGTCGCCTCCGCCGACCAGTACATCAAGCCGATCGGCGATCGTCTCGTCATCAACAACGGCAAGATCATGTCGTCCTCGGTCAGCCCGGACGGCACCCACCTCGCGGCCTCCATCACCGACGGCGGGATGGCGCTCGCCATCGTCGACCTGAAGAGCTGGACGGTGCAGCAGCTCGTCGGCAACAACGCGGCGGCGAACCTGCGCATCAGCGGCAACGACGTGGGCCAGGAAGGCCCCACGTACTCGCCCGACGGTTCGCAGCTGTGGCTGGGCCGCGCCGACATGTTCACCAAGTTCACCGTGAACCCGGACGGCTCCCTCGCCAACCCGGTCAACATCACCATCGCGGCGCAGGGCTCGAAGCACGCGCTCGTGGGTGAGCCGGTGTTCTCCGCCGACGGCAAGACCGTGTACGTCGCCGTCAACGGCCAGAACCGGGTGGTCGCCATGGACGCGGCGACCGGGGCCATCCAGCAGAGCTGGGCCGTGGGCAACGCCCCGCGTGACATGGTCATGGTCGGCACGAAGCTCTACGTCAGCAACGAGGGCGGCCGTCCGGCCAGGCCCGGCGAGACGACGATCAACTCGTACGGCACGCAGGTGCCGGCCGACCCGAACACCGGTGCGACCACCACCGGCACCGTCAGCGTCATCGACCTGGCGAACCCGGCCTCCGCGCCCGCGAGCATCGACGTCGGCCTGCACCCGACCGCGCTGTACGCCAAGAACGGTGCGCTGTTCGTCACCAACACCGCCACCAACGACGTGTCGGTCATCGACACCGCCGGCGACAAGGTCGTCCAGACCATCGCCACCCAGCCGTGGCCGCAGGCCTCGGTGGGCTACGAGCCCGACGCGGTGACGCTGACCGACGACGGTCACCTGCTGGTGACGCTCGGCCGCGCCAACGCGGTCGCCGTCTACCGGTACACCAGCCCGCAGGAGCCGGTCAGCTACGTCGGCCTGCTCCCGACGGACTACTTCCCCGCTGAGATCACCACCGTCGGCGGCCAGGTGCTGGTCTCCAACACCCGTGGCATCGACGCCCGCCGTCCCACCACGGCCGCCGGGCACGGCACCCACGACACGACGTCGAGCCTGCAGCGGTTCACGCTGCCGGACGACAAGGAGATCGCCAAGTACACGGACACGGTCTTCGAGCAGAACGGCTGGGGCAAGAACGACGTCAAGATCGCCCATGGCAACAAGCAGAAGGCCGAGCCGGTCCCGAAGCGTCTCGGCGACCCGTCGACGATCAACCACGTCTTCCTGATCGTCAAGGAGAACCGGACCTACGACCAGGTCTTCGGTGACATCGCGAAGGGCAACGGCGACCCGTCGCTGGCCCAGTACGGCGAGAACGTGACGCCCAACCAGCACGCGCTGGCCGACCAGTTCGGGCTGTACGACAACACGTACGACATCGGCACGAACTCCGCCGAGGGTCACAACTGGCTGATGCAGGCCGACAACCCGGAGTACACCGAGTCCAGCGCCGGTCAGTACCTGCGCAGCTACGACACCGAGGACGACGCCCTCGGCCACCAGCGGACCGGCTTCATCTGGAGCGGCGCGCAGGCCGCGGGCAAGTCCGTGCGTAACTTCGGCGAGTTCCACCAGTTCCTCACCAAGCCGGCCGGCGCGACGTGGCAGAACCTGTACTGCGACACCAAGAACATGCAGGCCACCGGGCAGAACACCGCCTACACCCTGAACTCGTCCTCGCCGATCCCGTCGCTCAACGACGTGTCGGTGCACGGCTTCCCGAAGTTCGACACCAGCGTGCCGGACATCTACCGGTACGAGATCTGGAAGCGTGACTTCGAGGCCAACGGGCCGGCGAACCTGAACATGTTCTGGCTGTCCAGCGACCACACGGGTGGCCCGGTGAACGGCGCCGCCCAGGTCGCCGACAACGACCTGGCGGTCGGGAAGATCGTCGACGAGATCTCGCACAGCAAGTACTGGAAGGACTCCGCGATCTTCGTCGTCGAGGACGACTCCCAGGCCGGCACCGACCACGTCGACGGTCACCGCGCCCCGATCCAGATCATCAGCCCCTGGGCCAAGCACGGCACCGTGGACAGCCACTACTACACGCAGATCACCATGATCCGCACCATCGAGCAGATCCTCGGGATCCAGCCGATGAACCAGAAGGACAGCGCGGCCACCCCGATGACCGCGGCGTTCACCGGCAAGCCCGACTACACGCCGTTCACCGCCCTGCCGAACCGCACCTCCCTGACCCTGGGTCTGTCGGGCTCCAACCTGCCGTCCTGCGGTGCGGACACCCCCGCGCCGCAGGACCCGGCCGCCGCGGCCCCGCCGTCGGCGAAGGTGCCCGCGGACAAGCAGGAGATCGCGAAGAAGTGGGGGGCCTGGAAGTCCCAGCAGTCGTTCAACGGGCCCAACGCCCGGGCCGACTCCGGCAACCCCGAGCAGATGAACCGCTTCTCGTGGTACGAGGCGCACGACTTCAAGAAGCCCTACCCGGGTGACGACGAGATCTACACCCCGGACCAGGTGCCGGGCGCGTACATCCCGTCGTCCGACACCGACGGCTGATCTTCAGCACCTCACGCGACGGCCCGCCGGCACCCCCGGCGGGCCGTCCGCGCTTCGACCGGCTGGAGAGGCGGCGCCTCCGGGATGATTTGATCGGACGAAAGGAAAGCGTTCGCGCGCCTCTACCGGGAGCGCCGTGCCGTCCTCGACTGGGACCGCCGCTTCCCCGGCTTCGGCAACTACCGGCGCACGGCCGGGATCGTCGGCGCCTCGGCCGTCGGCCGCCGGTTGATCGAGTTGCTGCGCCCGTTCGACCTCCAGGTGCTCGTCTCCGATCCGTACCTGACGGAGGACCTCGGCGTGCCGCGCGTGGAGCTGGACGAGCTGCTCGGCCGCTGTGACGTGGTGAGCCTGCACGCGCCCTCGCTGCCGGAGACCCGGCTCGCTCGGCGGGGAGCTGGCCAGGATGTCCGGCCTCGCGCTGGAGGAGCTCTCGCGCTACGCGCGCGGCCTGCCCTTCGCCCACCCGGTGACGGTGGAGACGCTCAGCCGCATCGCCTAGCGGTCCGGGTCAGAACGTGAACCGGTAGTCGACGGACGAGGCGCGCAGCGCCGGGACGGCGTGCATGAGCTGGTAGATGGCGCGGTAGCGACGTATCGGGATCCGGTCGCGGTGCGCGGTGATGGGCACCTGTTCCGCGCAGGTGAGGCGGGGGTTCATCCGCTCGACGTCCCGGCCGTCGCGCGGCGACCACCGCAAGATCTTGACCATCCGGACCGCCCAGGGAGCCAGCCCGTCGAAGAGCAGCTCGCCCGAGGCGAAGTGATCGGTCAGCCGGCGCAGCAGCCGGCCGACCTCTTCGGCGGTCAGGTACATCAGCAGCCCCTCGGCGACGATCAGGACGGGACCGCCGGCGGGGATCTCCTCCAGCCAGCCGTCCTCCGTGACGGACGCGCCGATCATCCGGTAGCGGTCGCGCTCGGGATAGATCCGCCGGCGCAGGCCAACGACCTCGGGGACGTCGACGTCGAACCAGGGCACCGTCCCCTCCGCGTCGAGGCGGAGCATCCGGCTGTCCAGGCCGCAGCCCAGGTGGAGCACGGTGGCGTCCGGATGGCGGGCCAGGAAGTCGCGGCCCCAGTCGTCGAGCTGCCGGGCCCGCAGCGCGACCACGAACTGGTTGCGCTCAGGCCGGACACGTCGTTTCAGCTTGCCGAAGTCGTAGTCGATGCGGCCGACGGCGTCGGCCGCGTAGTGGTCGCCGAGGATCGGGTGCGGCAGCCGGCTCTCCCACGCCCGCAGGTACAGGGTGCCGAGGAGCGTCCAGGTCACCCCGTCGTCGGGGACGGCCCTGAAGTCGACCTTGTCCGTGTTCACCGAGAGCTCCGCTCGTCCGTCCGACTGTCGCGATACGCCTGCCAGCGCTGGAGGAACTCGTCGGCGTCCCGCACCGTGAAGGCGAAGAAGGCGCGGGTCTCCTCCAGCCTGGCCCGCTGGTCGGGGCGGTCCTCGCCGACGACGGACAACCCGAAGTCCAGGGCCTCCAGGCTCAGCCGCAGCGCGGCGAACTGGACCCGCATGGCCTGCATCCACCCGCCGCCGACCACCCGGTAGCGGTGCTCGCGGTTCGCCGCGGGCGCGCGCTCGATCATCCCGCCCGTCTCCAGCTGCCGGGCGACCGTGCTGACCGCGGTCTTGCTCACGCCGAGCTCCGCCGCCAGCTCGGTGAGGGACCGGTGCGGCGGGTCGCAGATCATGAGCCGGCCGTAGAGGCGGCCCATCGTCCGCGTCCCGCCGAGGCGCTCCATGACCAGCCCCATGCGGTCGACGAACTCGCTCTCCTGCGGCTCCATCCGGCATCAACCTTGTCATCATCGTAAAGTACGTACTTTACGAAAGATACGCCCATTCCCCCGCGCCGGGCAACGTGGTCGAATCCCGCGGCCGAGAAGCGACGGGCATGCCGGTGGCCGGAGCGCCGCCCCCCGGCGTCGCGGTGGGTCAGGACCCGCCGTACGGCCGGGGGTCGCCCAGCGTGTGAAGGGTGACGTCCATCCGCGCGGCCAGGTGGCGGACGGTCGTGCCGTAGGTCTCGAGCACCGTGACGCCGTCCGGTCCGATGTGGAACACGGCCTGGTCGGTGTAGAGGCGGCTCACGCAGGCGAGGCCGGTGAGCGGGTAGGTGCATTCGGGGACGAGCTTGGGCGTCCCGTCCTTCGCGAACAGCGTCATCATGACGAACACGCTCTTGGCGCCGCCGGCCAGGTCCATGGCGCCGCCGACGGCGGGGATGGCGCCGGGAGCGCCGGTGTGCCAGTTGGCCAGGTCGCCGCGCTCGGAGACCTGGAAGGCGCCGAGCACGCACACGTCGAGGTGGCCGCCGCGCATCATCGCGAAGGAGTCGGCGTGATGGAAGTACGACGCGCCCGGCAGCTCGGTGACCGGGACCTTCCCGGCGTTGATCAGGTCGGGGTCGACGTCGTCGCCCCGGGCGGCGGGTCCCATGCCGAGCATGCCGTTCTCCGTGTGCAGGACGACCCCGGCGTCCGCGGGAAGGTGGTCGGCGACCGTCGTGGGCTGGCCGATGCCGAGGTTCACGAAGGAGCCGCGCGGGATGTCGCGGGCGACGGCGGCGGCGAGCTCGTCGCGTCCGAGCGGCCCCCGGCCGAGATGCTCCACCGTACGGACCCGGCCCGCGGCGCCGCCGGTGGTGGTGTGGTCGGTCACGGGGCGGCCTCCGTCACGGACAGGTCCAGGACGCGGTCGACGTAGATGCAGGGGGTGACGACCGCCTCGGGGTCCAGCATCCCGGTGTCGACGACGTGGCTCACCTGCACGATCGTGAGCGTGGCGGCGGCCGCCATGACCGGCCCGAAGTTGCGGGCGGTCTTGCGGTAGACGAGGTTGCCCATCCGGTCGGCGATGTGGGCGGCGACCAGCGCGACATCCCCCTTGATCGGGTACTCCAGCACGTAGTCGCGGCCGTCGATGGTCCGCGTCTCCTTGCCCTCGGCCAGGGGCGTGCCGACGCCGGTGGGGCAGTAGAACGCGCCGATCCCCGCGCCGGCCGCGCGCATCCGCTCGGCCAGGGTGCCCTGCGGGACGACCTCCAGCTCGATCTTCCCCGCCCGGTACAGCCCGTCGAACACCCACGAGTCGCTCTGCCGGGGGAACGAGCAGACCATCCGGCGCACCCGCCCGGCCGCCAGCAGCGCCGCCAGGCCGGTGTCCCCGTTGCCGGCGTTGTTGCTGACCACGGTCAGATCGGTCGCGCCCTGCCGGATCAGCGCCTCGATCAGCCGCACCGGCATCCCCGCCATCCCGAACCCGCCCACCAGCACGGCGGAGCCGTCCTCGACCCCGGCCACGGCCTCGTCGGGGTCGCTCACGACGACGGCGGTCACCGCGCGCTCACGTTCTCGAGGACGACGGCCAGGCCCTGGCCGACCCCGATGCAGATGGCGGCGACCCCCCACCGCTCGCGCCGCTCGCGCAGCACGTGGGCGAGCGTGCCGAGGACGCGCCCGCCGGACGCGCCCAGCGGGTGACCGATCGCGATGGCGCCGCCCCGGGTGTTCACGATCTCCGGATCGGTCTTCCACGCGTCCAGGCACACCAGCGACTGGACGGCGAACGCCTCGTTCAGCTCCACGGCGCCGACCTCATCCCAGCCGACGCCGGCGCGGCGCAGCGCCCGGTCGGCCGCCTCGACCGGCGCGTACCCGAACAGCTGCGGCTCCAGCGCCGTGGCCGCCCGGCCCGCGACGCGGGCGAGGGGATCGACGCCGAGCCGGCCCGCTGCGGCCTCCGAACCGAGCACGACCGCCGAGGCGCCGTCGTTCAGCGGGGAGGCGTTGCCCGCGGTGATGGTGCCATCGGGGCGGAAGGCCGGCTTCAGCCCGGCCAGCACGTCCGGCGTCGTCCCGGGCCGGATCCCCTCGTCGCGCGCCAGGTCGACGCCCTCCACAGGCACGACCAGGTCGTCGTAGAACCCGTCGTTCCACGCCGCGCCGGCCAGCATGTGCGACCGCGCGGCGAAGGCGTCCTGCCGCTCCCGGGAGATGGAGAACCGCTCCGCCAGCTGCTCGTTGGCCTCGCCCAGGGAGACCGTCCACTCCGCGGGCATGGCCGGGTTCACCAGCCGCCAGCCCAGGGTCGTGGACACCGCGGTCAGGTCCCCCGCCGGAAAGGCCCGCGACGGCTTGGGAAGCACCCACGGAGCGCGCGTCATCGACTCCACGCCCCCGACCACGACCACCTCGGCGTCGCCGCTCTCGATCGTGCGTGACCCGATCATCGCGGCGTCCAGGCCCGATCCGCACAGCCGGTTCACCGTGGTCGCCGGCACCGTCACCGGCAGTCCGGCCAGCAACACCGCCATCCGGCCCACGTTGCGGTTGTCCTCCCCCGCCCCGTTGGCGTTCCCCCACACCACGTCGCCGATCTCCGCCGGATCCAGCGCCGGCACCTTGGCCACGACCCCCCGCAACGCCACGGCGGCCAGGTCGTCCGGGCGCACGCCCGCGAGCGCCCCGTTGAACCTCCCGAACGGCGTCCGCGCAGCCGCGTAGACGAAGGCCGACCCCATGACACCCCCCCTGTCGCGGCAGGTCCCCGCCGCCGTCTCGGCGTGCGGATGCCGCATGTGCGTTTCCGTGGAAACGGTATGAAGCGACCCTAGTCGGGTCAATGCCGTCGGGCCGCCGCTCAGCCTTGGGCCACGACGTTCAGGTGCCGGTTTCCTCAGGCTCGGCGCGACAGACGCTCGTCCGCGCGCCGAGTCGGAGCGAGCAGACGAGCATCGGGCCGCTCGGTGGTGTGGGTCTACATGGTCGTCCCGCCTGAGACGTCGAGCCGATGTCCGGTGACGTACCGGCTGTCGTCGGAGGCCAGGAAGGCGACGGTTCCGGCCACGTCCTGCGGCGTGCCGAGCCGGCCGAGGGCCGTCTGTGACGACAGCCAGGCCAGGGCCTCGCCGACCAGGCGTCCTTGGTGCATGTCGGTGTCGATGACGCCGGGGGCCACGAGGTTGACCGTGATGCCGCGCGGCCCGAGCTGCTTGGCCAGGGCGACGGTCATGACGTCGAGTGCGGCCTTGGACATGGCGTAGTCGATCGCCCGGGGCATGGCCGCCCCGCGGGTCAGCATGGTGCCCACGGTGATGATCCGCCCGCCGTCGCGCAGTCGTGGCAGGGCTTGCCGGGTGATGAGGAACGGGGCCGTGGTGTTGACCGCGAGCAGGCGCTCAAGGCCCTCCCGGGTGACGCCGTCGATCTCGCTCTGCCCGCCGAGGATGCCCGCGTTGTTGACCAGTATGTCCAGCCCGTCGGCGTGCGCGTCGAAGGCCGTCCACAGGGCTTCGGCGTCACCGGGCGCGCCCAGCTCGGCCTGGACGGCGAAGGCCCGCCCGCCAGCCGCTTCGATGGCGGCGACGGTGTCCTTGGCGGCGGCGTGGTTGCCGCCGTAGTGCACGGCGACCCGGGCGCCTTCGCGGGCCAGCCGGGTGGCGATCGCGCGGCCGATGCCCCGGCTCGCGCCGGTCACCAGCGCCGTCTTGCCGGTCAATGTCGTCATGATCATGCCTTTCTGCTTTATGCGGTGTAGGGGGTGATGGTCTTGGCGTCGCGCAGGACGCGCGCCCACCAGCTCACTTGGTCCAGCAGGGTCGTGGCGGCCGCGGCCGGGCCGACGGGGTCCTTCGGCTGTCCGTTGCCGTCGAAGCACTCCCAGGCGCCGTGGAAGCTGACGGTGTCGCGGGTGGTGACGGCGTGCAGCTCGGCGAAGACGGCTCGCAGGTGCTCCACCGCGCGCAGGCCTCCGGAGATGCCGCCGTAGGAGACGAACGCCACCGGTTTGGCGTGGAACTGCTGGTTGTGCCAGTCGATTACGTTCTTCAGCGCGGCCGGGTAGCTGTGGTTGTACTCGGGGGTCACCACCACGAACGCGTCGGCGGCCGTCAGCCGCGGGGTCAGCCCGCCCAGGGCCTCCAGCACCGGCGTAGGTGCGGACATCGACGGGGCCGCCCCGCCGATCGGCACGTCGGCCAGGTCGATCACATCGACGTCCAGGTCCGGGCGGGACGCGGCCTGGCCGGCGAACCAGCCGGCCACGGTCGGTCCGAAGCGGCCGTCGCGGACGCTGCCGACAATGACGGCCAGCCTCAGCGGGTCAGTGGTCACGATGTTCTCCCTTCGTGACGGCGGCCTGTCGCAGGACCGCCGGCGATGTGGTCTCGGCCCGCCTCACGTGGCCGCGGTGGCGGGTTCGGCCGACGGGGCGCCGTCACGCAAGGGGACCTCGCGGATGAACCAGGCCAGCACGAAGGCGAGGGCGCCCAGCGCGGCGGCGCCGAGGGCCATGGCGTGGACGCCGTCGGAGACGGCGAGGCGAACGGCCTCCCGCGCGGCGGGCGTGAGCCGGACGAGCGCCTCGGGCGTCAAGGAGATCCGGGTGGCGGTCTCCGCGCCGAGGCTGTGGATGAGGGTGTCCTGCAGCCGGGCGGTGTACAGGGCGCCCAGGGCGGCCACGCCCAGTGAGGCGCCCATGGTGTGCCAGAGGGTGACCGAGCCGCTGGCCGCCCCCATGTCGCGCGGCTCGGCGCTGTTGATGGTGATGATCGTGGTGGACTGCATGAGCAGCCCCACCCCGAGCCCGCCGATCAGCGTCAGGGCGGAGGCGAGCGCCAGGTTGACGCCGGGGCGCAGCAGGAGCAGCGCGAGCATGCCGGCCGCCACGGTGGCGCCGCCGAGGATCGGGTAGATCCGGTAGCGGCCGTTGCGGCTGATGAGCCGGCCGGTGCCGATCAGCACGGCGACCATGCCGAGCATCGCGGGCAGGATCAGCAGGCCGCTGGCGATCGGCGAGGCGCCGTGGACCAGCTGCATGTACTGGGGCAGGAAGGTGGCCGCCACCACCATGCCGACGCCGCCGAGGAAGCGGATGACCTGGGCGAGGGTGAAGTTGCGGTCGGCGAACAGGCGCAGCGGGACGATCGGCTCGGCCGCGCGCCGTTCCACGAACAGCAGGGTGGCCAGCGCCGCCGGCCCGACGAGGATCAAGACGAGGATCGGGGCCGATCCCCAGGCGTACTGGGTGCCGCCCCAGCTGGCGACCAGGCTGAGCGCGACCAATACCACCGTCAGCAGCAGCGCCCCGAGGTAGTCGATGCGCGCCCTGATCCGGCGCCGCTCCAGCCGTACGGCGGCGCCGATGAGCAGCAGGGCCGCCGCGCCGACGGGGAGGTTGACGAAGAACGCCCACCGCCAGCCCAGTCGCTCGGCGAACAGGCCGCCGAGCAACGGCCCGGCGACGAAGGCGATCGGCATCATGACCCCGAACAAGCCCATGAGCCTGCCGCTGTGCCGGGGTGGCACCAGCTCGCCGATCAAGGCCAGAGCCCCGGTCATCAGCCCGCCCGCGCCCAGTCCCTGCACCATCCGGAAGCCGACGAGCCGGATCATGTCCTGCGCGGCTCCCGACAGCGCGGAGCCCAGCAGGAACATCGCGATCGCGGCCATGTAGACGACCTTGCGGCCGTACAGGTCGCCGAGTTTGCCCCAGATCGGCGTCGTGGCGGCCATGCAGATCAGATACGCCGTCGCCATCCAGGAGAAGTACTCCAGCCCGCCGAGATCCTTCACGATCGCCGGCAACGCCGGTCCGAGCATCATGCCGTCCAACGGGGCTGTGATCATGCCCAGCATCACGCCGATCACGCCCACACGAAGAGATCGATCCACACGTCCTCCATTTCGCGTACTACGTACGTGAAATGGACCATAGCCATTCAGGTACCATGTACGCAAATAGAAGGAAAGGGATGTGCATGGCCGACGAGGGAGCGACCAGCATCTGGATGCAGCCGGAAGGGCACGAGCGCTCCGGCCCGGGACGGCGCCCCGGCTACAGCCGCCGGCAGATCACCGGGGCGGCCGTCCGGATCGCCGACGCCGAGGGAGTGGAGGCCGCGACCATGCGGCGCATCGCGAGCGAGCTGGGCACCGGCGCCATGTCGCTCTATCGCTACGTACCCCGGCGCGACGACCTGTTCGACCTCATGATCGACCTGGCGATGAGCGAGATCGAGCTCCCCGACGGCCCGTCCGGTGACTGGCGCGGCGACCTGACGCTGCTGGCCCGGCAGATCCGCGCCGCCGGCCTACGCCATCCCTGGCTGATCGCGCTGCTCACCAGTCGGCCCACGCTGGGCCCCAACCTGCTGCGCGTGCACGAGTTCGCACTCGGCGCCTTCAACGGGACCGGGCTCGACATCGACGACATCACCGGCTTCGTCGGCATGCTGAACGACTACGTGCACGGCGCGATCCGCCGCGAGATCGGCTGGCTGGAGGAGGCCCGCCGCACCGGCCTGGACCCCGAGCGCTGGAAGCGGGACTACATGGGACCGTACGTCCGCCAGGTGGTCGAATCCGGCGCCTTCCCCATGTTCAACCAATCGGTTCTCGACTCCCGCACCGCCCACCTCGCCCCTGAGGAACGCTTCCGGCATGGACTCGATCGCATCCTCGACGCCATCGCCGCGCTCATCCCATCGCTCCGTCCCCGTTGAGCGGGAAGGCGGTAACGCTCCCGCGAAGGGCCGGCCGGCGTCCCGGGAGGACGATCCCCCGGCGGCGGTCTCAGTGCGACGACCGGCGGTGACCGGTCACGGCGGCCCGGTAGTCGACGGCGATGCCGGCCGCGACGGTCAGCAGCGGATCGATCAGGCGGGGCAGCTCGCGCACCCGCCACGAGGAGACCACGATCCCGACGGCCGCGACGGCCCGGTCCCCGGCCAGCACCGGCGCGGCCGCCGAGCAGGACCCGAGCGTCATCTCCTCGTGCGTGGTGGCGTACCCCTGGAGGCGCACCTGAGCCAGCTCGCGGGCCAGCCGGCCGGGCTCGGTGATCGTGCGCGGGGTCGGCCGCTCCAGCGGCCGGGACAGGTAGGAGCGCACGAACCAGCCCGGCTCGAAGGCGAGCAGCGCCTTGCCGACACCGGTCGGGTGCATGGGCAGACGGCCGCCGGTGCGCGACACGATGGGCACGGCGCGCTTGCCGTACACCTTGTCCACGTAGAGCACCTCGACCCCGTCGCGCACCGCCAGGTGGACGTTCTCGCCGGTGCCGCCGAGCAGCTCCTGCAGCCAGGGATGCGCCACCTCCTGCAGCGGGTCGGGCGCGAGCTGCCCGAGCTCCCAGAGGCGGCGGCCGATCTGGAAGCGCCCGTCCGCGCCGCGGCGCAGGGCTCGCCACTCCTCCAGCTCCCCGGCCAGCCGGTGGACGGTGCTCAGCGCCATGCCGGTCCGCTCGGCGATCTCCGTGAGCGTGAGCCGCGGGTGGCGGGCGTCGAACGCGCCGAGAATGGCCAGGGCCCGGGAGGTCACTGTACGTCCCGTCTCGCGCGCGCCACCCGGCATGGTGCCCCTCGCTCAGGAAACAATCCGCTGTCTTCCACTGGCTGGAAGCCAAGCCTACGCTCGTCGTGCCCCGCTCCCGATGCTCGTGGACATGCGAACACAGGTCGGGATCATCGGAGCCGGACCGGCCGGCCTGCTGCTGTCCCATCTGCTCCACCTGCGGGGCATCGAGTCCGTCGTGCTCGAACGCCGCAGCCGGGAGTACGTCGAGCGGCGGGTGCGCGCGGGAGTGCTCGAACAGGGCACGGTGGACACCCTCGTCGACGCCGGCGTGGGCGAGCGGCTCAAGCGGGAGGGGCTCGTCCACCGCGGGATCGAGCTGCGGTACGGCGGCGCGGGCCACCGCATCGCCTTCGAGCGGCTGGTGCCGGGCCGGGCCATCACCGTGTACGGGCAGCAGGAGGTCGTCAAGGATCTGATCGCCGCCCGGCTGGCGGCCGGAGGCGACGTCCGCTTCGAGGTGGACGGCGTGGCGGTGCACGACCTGGCCGGCGACCGGCCGTACCTGACCTTCACCGACTCCGGTGGGACGGCCCGGCGGCTCGACTGCGACGTGGTCGCGGGGTGCGACGGCTTCCACGGCGTCTCCCGGCCATCGATCCCCGAGGGGGTGCTGACCGAGTACCACCGCGACTACCCGTTCGCCTGGCTCGGCATCCTCGCGAAAGTGCGGCCGTCGTCGGAAGAGCTGATCTACGCGCGGACCGAGCGCGGCTTCGCGCTGCACAGCATGCGCTCCCCGGAGATCAGCCGCTTCTATCTGCAGGTGGCGCCCGACGAGGACCTCGCCGCGTGGCCCGACGAGCGGATCTGGGCCGAGCTGCGGGCCCGGCTGGAGACCGTGCCCGGCTTCGCCCTCGCGACCGGCGAGATCGTCGAAAGAGGCATAACGCCGATGCGCGGCTACGTGGCCGAGCCCATGCAGTACGGCAGGCTGTTCCTGGCCGGGGACGCGGCGCACATCGTGCCGCCCACCGGCGCGAAGGGGCTCAACCTGGCCGTGGCCGACGTGCGCGTGCTGACCGGGGCGCTGGTCCCCTTCTTCGCCGACGGCTCGGCGGAGGCCCTGGACGGCTACTCGACGGCCTGCCTGCCCCGGGTGTGGCGGGCCCAGCACTTCTCATGGTGGATGACGACGCTGCTGCACACGTTCGACTCCGACGACGCCTACGCCCGGCGGCTGCAGACCTCCCACCTCGACTACGTGACGTCGTCGGAGGCGGGCGGGACCACCCTGGCGGAGAACTACGTGGGCCTGCCCTACCGAGAGGAGTCCCAGTGACGCACCCACCCCACCTCTACCCGGACTACGCCAGCACGGTCCTGCGGGCGCCGTCCCGTCCGCCGCTCGCGATGGACGAGGACCCGGAGGCGGCCGAGCTGACCGGCCCGGTCTTCGGCCGGAGCGAGGTGGATCCGCTCGACGCCGACCTGACGTCGGGGCACGCGGGCGAGCCGATCGGCGAGCGGATCGTCGTCACCGGACGGATCCTCGACGCGGCCGGCCGGCCGGTGCCGGGGACGCTGGTCGAGATCTGGCAGGCCAACGCCGCCGGCCGCTACGCCCACGAGCGCGACGGGCACCCCGCGCCGCTCGACGCCAACTTCACGGGCGCCGGCCGGTGCCTGACCGACGACGAGGGCCGCTACCGGTTCGTCACGGTCAAGCCGGGGGCCTACCCCTGGCGCAACCACCACAACGCGTGGCGGCCGGCGCACATCCACTTCTCGGTGTTCGGCACCGCGTTCACCCAGCGCCTGGTGACGCAGATGTACTTCCCCGGCGATCCGCTGTTCTCCTTCGACCCGATCCTCCAGTCGGTCCCCGGCGCCGCCCGCGACCGGCTGGTCTCCGCCTTCGACCTGGCGGTCACCGAGCCGGAGTGGGCCCTCGGGTACCGGTGGGACGTCGTGCTGGGCCACACCCCGATGGAGGAGGCGTGACCACCCCTTCGCAGACCGTCGGCCCGTTCTTCGGGTTCGCCCTGCCGTACCCGGGCGACTGGGAACTCGTGCCCGAGGGGCATCCGGGGGCCGTCACGATCACCGGCCGGGTGCTGGACGGCGCCGGAGACCCGGTGCCCGACGCCCTGCTCGAACTGTGGACGGGCGACCCCGGCGACCGGGGCGCGCTCGGCCGCGCCGGGGCGGGTGTGTCGGGCTTCGGCCGGTGCGGCACCGCGCCCGACGGCTCCTACCGGTTCCGCACGGCGCCGCCGGCCCGTCCGTACCTGGCGCTGCTGGTCTTCGCGCGGGGCCTGCTCAAGCCGGTGCGGACCCGCGTCTATCTCTCCGGCGTCCCCGGCCCTCCGCTCGACGCGCTGGACCCCGCCCGCCGGGCGACGTTGCTCGCGCGCCGCGAGGGGCAGGACCTCTACCGGTTCGACGTACGGCTCCAGGGCGAGGAGGAGACGGTCTTCCTTGAGTTCTGACGAGGGGCTCCTGTCCCCGGTCCGGGCGGGCACGCGGGCGGAGGCGGCCACGGCCGACCACGCCTGGCTGCGTGCCATGCTGGACGCCGAAGTCGGCCTCGCGCGGGCGCAGGCCCGCCTCGGCGTGATCCCGGAGCGGGCCGCCGCGGCCATAGCGGCTGCGGCCGCCCCCGAGCGCTTCGACGTCGCCAGCCTGGCCCGCCGCGCCAGGGACGCGGGCAACCCCGTCGTGCCGCTGGTCGCGGACCTGCGGGCCGCCGCGCGCGAGGCGGGGGCCTTCGTGCATCACGGGGCGACGAGCCAGGACATCTTCGACACGGCCGCCATGCTGGTGGCCGTACGGGCCCGGCGGGTGATCCTGGCCGACCTCGACCGGGTGCTCGCCGCGCTGGCCCGGCTGGCCGCCGACCACCGCTCCACGCCGATGGCAGGCCGTACGCTCGGGCAGCAGGCCGTCCCGACCACGTTCGGGCTGAAGGCGGCCGGCTGGCTGGCCGGCTGCGCCGACGCGCGCGACCGCCTGGCGGAGCTGCGTCCGCCGGTGCAGCTCGGCGGAGCGGCCGGCACGATGGCCGGATACGGGGACAGGGCGCTCGACCTGCTGCCGTTGTTCGCCGCGGAGACGGGGCTGGCGGAGCCGGCGCTGCCCTGGCACACGCTGCGCACGCCGGTGGCCGACCTCGCCGCCGCGCTCGCCGCCGTCGCGGGCGCGCTCGGCAAGCTCGCCGTCGACGTGATCCTGCTCGCGCAGAGCGAGGTGGGCGAGGTGGCCGAGCCCGCCACACCGGGCCGGGGCGGGTCGTCGGCGATGCCGCACAAGCGCAACCCGGTGCTCGCCACGATGATCCGGGCGGCGGCGCTGCAGGTGCCCGCCCAGGCGCAGATCCTGCTGGCCTCGCGGATCGCCGAGCACGAGCGGGCAGCGGGAAGCTGGCACGCCGAGTGGCAGCCGCTGCGCGAGTGCCTGCGCCTGGCGGGCGGCGCGGCCGAGACGGCCGCCGAACTGGCGGAAGGGCTGGAGGTGTTCCCCGAGCGCATGCGGCGCAACCTCGACGAGCTGTGCGCGGTGCTGGCCGAGCACGACGAGGACCCCGGCGCCGGCTCGGCGGCCGCCCTGGTCGACCGGGCGCTGCGCCGTCACCGGAGGGACGGCTCATGATCCTGCACCACCGCCTCGACGGGCCGCCGGACGCCCCGGTGGTCGTCCTCGGGCCCTCGCTCGGCACGACGCTGGGGCTGTGGGACCCGCAGACGGAGGTGCTCACGCGTACCTGGCGGATCCTCCGCTACGACCTGCCCGGCCACGGGGAGTCGCCGGCGGCGTCGGGCTTCACCGTGGACGATCTCGCCGCCGGCGTGCTGACGCTGCTCGACCGGCACGGGCTGGACGCGGTGGCGTACGCGGGGGTGTCGCTGGGCGGGGCGGTCGGAACGGCGCTGGCGCTGCTCGCACCCGGCCGGGCGGGCAGCCTCGTCCTGTGCTGCGCCTCCGCCCGGTTCGGCACCCCGGAGAGCTGGCGCGAGCGCGCCGCGCTGGTCCGCCGTGAGGGCACGGCGCCGTTGACGACGACGCTGAGGTCGCGGTGGTTCACGGCGGCCTTCCCCGAGGCCGAGCGCCACCTCGACACGCTGCGCGGTGTCGATCCGGAGAGCTACGCCGCGTGCTGCGACGCGCTGGCGGCGTTCGACGCGCGCGGCAGGCTCGGACAGGTCCGCGCTCCGACGCTGGTGATCGCCGGGGCCGAGGACCGGGCGACCCCGCTCGCGGACGCGGAGATCCTGGCGAGCGGCATCCCGGCCGCCGAGCTGGTGGTGGTGCCGGGGGCCGCCCATCTGGCCGGTGTGGAACGCCCGGACGTCGTGACCGCGGCGATCGTCCGGCACCTGCGCGCGACCTGGAGGACGGCGTGAGTCACGAGGACGGCATGCGGGTGCGCCGGGAGGTGCTGGGCGACGCGCACGTCGACCGCGCCCAGGCCGCGACCACGGAGTTCACCGCCGACTTCCAGGACCTCATCACCCGGTACGCCTGGGGGGAGATCTGGACGCGGCCCGGTCTGGACCGCAGGACTCGCAGCTGCGTCACGCTCACCGCCCTGGTGGCGTGCGGGCATCTGGAGGAGCTCGCCATGCACGTGCGCGCCGCCCGGCGCAACGGGCTCACGACGGGCGAGATCAAGGAGGTGCTCCTGCAGACCGCGATCTACTGCGGGGTGCCCGCCGCCAACGCCGCCTTCGCCGTCGCCCAGCGCGTGCTGGCGCAGGAGGACGGATGACGTCGCCGCGTCCGCGTACGCCATAGGGCGCGCGCGGGCGCCCGACGTCGTTCAGAGCACGCGCTCGGCGGCCTCGATCCGGTCGAGGGCCGCGGCGACCGCGGCGGCGTGCGCCGGGGTCAGCCCGTCGAGCAACCGCGGCCCCCGCTCCCCCGCGAGCACCTTGGGCAGGGTGTCGACGACACCCGCCAGGAGGTGGTCACCCTCCCGGAGGAGCAGCTCGTCCGCCACGGCCCGGGCCGCGCCGGCGTCCCCGAGCGCCGCCGCCACCGCCCGGAACAGCAGGGTCGCGACGGGCATCGACCGCCACAGCTGGGCGGGCAGCCGGACGCGTCCGTCGAACACGTCCATCGCCCGGCGGGCGACGGCGAGCTCGGTGACGCCCAGCCCGGACAGCACGCCGCTGTGCCGCTCTCCCGCGGCGATCGCCCGCAGCGCGGTGATCAGGTCCTGGTAGTCCTCGTTGCCGGCGAACGTCACCCGGACCATGGTCGCGGCCTCGTGGTCGCCGCCGGCCGCCGCGTGCATGCCCTCCAGGACGGTGTCCCACATGACCAGGTAGGGGGCGAGCTGCGCGACGGCGGCGGGCAGCAGCCGGTGGACGACGACGTCGAACGCCTCCTCCTGCTCCCGGGCAGACCCGATCCGGTCGAGCGCCTCGGCGAGCGGACCGCCCGCCGCGGCGCACAGCTCAGCCCGGGAGGCGGCGACCCGGTCGGGGACGGCGCCGCTCATCCGGGCGGCCGCCACACGGACGGTGGTGTCCACCCCCGTCCGGCCGGCCAGGGCCGCGAGGAGCGCCGAGGCGAGCAGGTGCGTGAGCGACCCGGGCGCGCCCTGGAGGAACCGGAACACCCCGAGATTGTTGTGCGCGATGGCGATGTCGTGGGCGTTGCCCGCCAGGTAGGAGTAGCGCAGGGCGTCGGCGCCGATGGACAGGGCGGGCTCCTCGTGACCGAGGGCCATCCGGACGGCGGCGAGCGCGCCGAGCGTCTTCCCGAGATACTCCTTGTCCCGCGCCTTCTCGAACACCTGCCGGCAGTGATGGAGCTCCTGCAGCGCCTCGTCGTGCCGTCCCATGCCGATCAGCACGGCGGAGTTCTCGAAACGCGTCCGCGCGAGGTCGAGGTCGCTCGCGCCCCGTCGCAGCTGGGACCGCACGATCCGGCCGCCCAGCTCCAGCGACTCCTCGCCTCTGCCGAGGTCGCCGGCCGCGACCTGGCCGGACCTCAGCAGCATCTCCCACGCCGTCCAGGGCCTGACCTGGCCGCCGCTCTCGTGTCCACCGGGCTCCGGAGGGCCGCCCGCCTCCTCCATCAACCGGTACACCTCGGGCAGGACCTCCTCCGCCCTGCCCAGCGCGAGGAGGATGCGCTGGCGTTGCGCCCGGACGGCGATCCGCATCCACAGATCACGCCTGTCTGTGTACTCGACCGTCCGGTCGGCCAGGGCCAGGGCCTCGGCCACCCGCCCGCTCACCAGCCACATGTCGATCAGGTCGCCGGAGGCCGCCACGGTCGCCGCGTCGTCCCCCTTCTCCAGGGCGGCCGTGTAGAGGGACGACAGGAGGTCCCCGGCCGCGCGGGAGTCGACCGCCTGCATCGCCCGGGCCAGGTTCGCCCTGACGGGAATCTCGAGCTCGGTCCCCTTCAGAGCCCCGGCGCATCGGCGCAGCGGCGTCAGCGCCCAGCGGAGCGTCTCCGGGGAGTAGTCGGTCAGCAGCAGCGGCTCCAGGAGGTACGCGGCCTCCTCCCACATCCCGCTGCGAAGCAGGTAGGGCAGGGCCGTCCTGGTGGCCGCGACGGCCTCCGCCGTGCTGCCGCCCTCCTCCGCCCGGCGGATCGCCTGGCGGGCCATGACGTCGTGGTCGTGCGCCAGCGACCGGTCCATGCTCTCCCGTACGGCGGGGTCGGCGTGGTCGCGGATCGCGGCGGCGACGGCCGGGTGAACGCCCAGCCTGAGGCCCGGTTCCGCGTCCTCCCCCTCGATGGAGACCAGCCCGTGGCCGACCAGCGGGCCCGCGGCCTCCACGGCCCTCGGCGCGTCGCCCTCGCCGTACGTCTGCCAGACACCGTTCCACGTCCGGGCGACGGTGTCGGAGGTGCGGTCGGCGGGTTCGAGACAGGCGAGGAAGAGCGCCATGAGGCGCTGCGGGGCGGCGAGCCGGCCGACGACCTCCAGGGTCCACGACCGCAGGACGCTCAGATAGTCGCCCGCCTGCCCCGCCCACACGCTCTCCGCCATGCCGAGCAGCGGAAGCAGGACCTCGGGCGTGGCCGCCTGCGCGTCGGCGAGCTCCAGCAGCGTCGGATGCCCGTGCGCCGCCGCCACGACCCTGCGGGCCAGGCCGGCGGCGTACTCCGGAGTGAGCTGCGGCGACGTGCCCTCGGCCAGCATGCCCAGGTTGGGCAGCTCGGCCGCCAGGAGGGCGGCCTCCGCGTCCGGCAGCGTGTCCACGGTCTCGACGAGGACCCGGTCCGGGTCGAGCGCCGCGGGCCGATGGCGGGACGTGAGGACGGTTCTGGCCGGTCCCGTGTGCGCGGCGAGCATGTCGAGGAGCAGCCGCCAGCGCTCGTCGCGCCACTCCCCGGCGGCGTCGAGCAGCGGCTCGCAGCCGTCGACGACGAGCAGCAGGCGCTTCTCGCCGAACGTGGCCGCGAGCCCCCGCCGCTCGTCGGCGAGGCTCGCCGCGTCGCCGAGGAGCTCGACGAAGCGCAGGCCGTCCACGGCCTGTTCCATCGCGATCACCAGATCGGCCAGCGTGATGAGCGGATCGGCGGGCTCGTCCGGGACGCCGAACCACACGACCTGGTCGAATCCGCCCGCGTGCAGGTGGGCGAGCTCCTGCGCGCACGACGACTTGCCGGCTCCGGCCATCCCGTGGAAGAGCACAGCCGGGAGCCCGCTGCCGGGGGCGAGGGCCCGGCTGGCGCGGGACATCATGCCGACCCTGCCCACGAAGCGCTCCGGCGGGCCCGGGATGCCGGCGGTGAGGGGCGGCCGGGCGTCCCCGGCCGGCGCGGTCAGGCGGACGGCCGCGGCGTCCCGCCCGAACACGGTGACACCGGCGGCCGACGGCGCGTGCCGGGGATCCGGACCGGCTCTGACAGGGGACAGGGCCTCGGCCAGGGAGAGCCCCTCGTCGAGGAGCGCCGCGAACAGGTCCTCGGCGAGCCCGGCGGCGAACGGCTCGGCCACCGGAAACCGCATGCCGATGACCGGGCAGCCGAGCCGTTCCGCGAGTGCGGGCGCGACGCCGGGAGAGCGCCGGTAGATCTGCAGGTAGCCCTGCCCCCCGGGGTCGGTGAGCCGGAGGAGCTCCGCCCGGGCCTCGTGCGTGGCCGACTCGCACGCGGACGCGAACACCAGGCGCGTCGCCCCGCGCAGCGGCGCGAGCAGCTCGGCCAGGTCGTCACCAGAGACGGGGTCCCGCCCGCCGTCCTCCGCCTCCAGGGTGATGAGGCCGCCGCTTCCGTGCCCGGACAGGTGCAGCACGTCCCACCCGCCCTCGGCGACCGCCTCCGCCAGGCGCCGCCGGGTGACGCCGTACTGCAGCACGCGCAGCTCCACGTCCCGCCCGCCGGCCCTCAGCCGCTCCACCAGGCCGGCGATACGGCGGCGCTCGCGGCGCAGGTTCATCGCGGCCGTCACACCGGGCAGGCTGAACAGCGCGAGGATCCGCACCCCTCGCCCGCCGCCGGTGCGGACGGCCGGGAAGCCGAGGTCCATGCAGACGGTCACGCCGAGGGCGCGCAGCGGCAGCTCCAGAGGGAGGAAGGCGAGCGCGTGCGCCTGTCCGGGAAGCCGGATGTCGACCTCGCAGGGGGCCAGGCGCGTGAGAGCGCCGGTCAGCGGGCCGTACGCGTGCTCGCCGACCCACGCGGCCACCTGCGCGATGATCTCCTCGGCGCCGGCCTGCCGGTCGTCGTACGGCCCCGCGTAGCGGCGCAGGTAGCCGTGGAGATCGGTGAAGGCGTCGTAGCGCCAGTCGTCGCCCGGCAGCGCCGCGCGCCGCTCCCCCAGCGCCCGCCCGTCCGCGTCCCGCAGCGTCCAGTGCCACTCCATCCCCGAGTCCGCCCGCGTGAAGTCGCGGACCTCCAACCACAGCGTCTCCACCGGCGGCCTCCCCTCCCCGGACGGACTCTCGCACACCCCTCGCGAGCCTGGAATACTCTGGCCAATGGGGAACCCGCCCGAGCAGACGCCCGCCGTCAACGCCCTGCGGATCAGCGAGACCGGGGAAGTGGAGTTCTACGACGGCAGCGCCTGGCAGCCCTACCTGGAGCTGTCGGACGACGGTCCCAGCCCGGGCCCCGTGGTCAAGGACGAGGGGCACGACGACCGGTGACCTCTCCCCCATCGCGGCCGGACGTCCAGCAGACGCTCCCCTCGCCACTGGACTCGATCCCCGACCTGCGCGCGGCCGCCAAATGGATCCTCGCCTCCGCGGGCGCGGTCGGGGCCGCGCTCCTCGGCGGCGGCCCGCTCGTCGCCATCGGCAAGGTGCCCGACGCCGGCCACGCGGCCCTGGCGGGGCTCGGCCTGCTCGTCGCGCTCTGCGGGGTCGGCTGGGCGATCTGGCGCACCAGCGACGTGCTGATCCCGCCCATCACGACACTCGCCACCCTGGACGAGCCCGAGCTCAAGCCGCTTCGCGAACTCATCGCCCGCTCGCCCGAGGCCTTCTACGGCTCGGTGGCCCGCGACGTGGCCGGCCTCACGCGGCACCGGCAGATCGCGGCCGGCCTGCGGGCCAAGCTCGCCGAAGAGGGCGATCCCGCGCGGCGCCGCGCCTGGGAGAGCGCCCTGGAGCGGACCCGCGCCAACATCGCGATCAGCGACGCCTACCAGCGCCGTCTGCTCGACTTCATCCACGTCTGGCAGGTCCACGCGAAGCTCCGCCGCGCCCGCGCGCACACGCTGCTGGCCGGCGTGGTCGTCGCCGCCGGGGCGACCGTGTTCATGCTCGCCACCGCCGAGCCGGCGCACCCCGGCGGCCCCGCCACTCCGGCCGCGACCCCCTCGGTGAGCACGGCGGCCACCTGAGGTCAGCGCGCCCGGTCGCGCGCGTCCGTGCCGGCGCCTCGGTCGGCGGGTTCTGGGTCGTGCCGGCCGCCGAGCATGTCGAGCAGGACCATGGCGTCGTGGTCGGGGCTCGCGACGTCGGCGTAGTAGACCACGAGGCGGTGGCCGGGTGTTCCGTCGAGCTGCATGGACTGGTAGCCGAGCGTGAGGTCGTTGACCTGCGGGTGGACGAAGTGCTTGGTGCCGGGGCGATGGGCCCGGACGTCGTAGCGCTCCCACAGCTTGGCGAAGTCGGCGCTCTTCAACAGCAGCTCGCCGACGAGCTGGGCGAGGTCGGGGGCGTCGGGGTCGGTGCCGGCCAGGGCACGCAGGCGTGCGACGCAGCCGCGGATCCGGGTGTCCCAGTCGGGGAACAGGCCGCGGGCGGCGGGGTGGAGGAAGTAGTAGCGGGCGAGGTTGCGCTGCTTCACCGGCCAGCCCTCCATGCCCGCGTACAGATGCAGGCCGCCGGGGTTGGCGGCGAGGACGTCGAGGGTCCGGCTCAGGACGTAGGCGGGACTCGGCCTCAGGTTCTCCAGCAGAAGCGCGACCCCGGGCCGCACCGCGCGGCTGGGCGCGGTGGGCGGCTCGGACGGATTCCTGGCGGCCCGGGCGGCCAACCTGCGCAGATGCTCGTGTTCGTCGCCCTCCAGGCGCAGCGCGCGGGCCAGGGAGTCGACGACGGCGGGGCTGGGATGGGTCTCCTTGCCGCGTTCCAGCCGGGTGTAGTAGTCGATGCTGACCCCGGCGAGAGTGGCGAGCTCCTCGCGGCGCAGCCCGGGGGTGCGGCGAAGCCCCGGGCCGGTGGGGAGGCCGACCCGCTCGGGGGTGAGCTGGGTGCGGCGGGCGCGCAGGAACCCCGCCAGGTCGTTTCTTTGCTGGTCAGCGCTCACGCAGCCAGTGTGCCAGCCCGCTGACCGGGGTGAAGCGGCCGTGGGGGGCCCTGTCACTGCCTGGCACGCCGCTCCCCCGCACCGCGCGGCCTGCAACGGGACGCCGGGAGGCGCGAGGGTGAACAGGCCGCACGGGATCTCGATCCTCGTCGGCTCCTTCATGGGCTGCGACAACGCAGCCCCCGGCTCCCGTACGAAGGCGGAGACAGCATGCGCACCACCACACTCGGCACCCACGGACCGCGGGTCGGCGTCATCGGCCTGGGCGCGATGGGGATGAGCTTCATGTACGACATGGCCACCCCGCGGGACGACGCCGCGTCGGTGTCCGTCATCCATCAGGCCCTCGACCTGGGCGTGACTTTGATCGACACCGCTGACGTCTACGGCCCCCACACCAACGAGGAACTCGTCGGCCGTGCCCTCGCCGGCCGGCGCGACCGCGCGGTGCTCGCCACCAAGGTCGGCCGGGTGGTCGCCGACCCCACCGGCGGCCAGGACAACCTCCCCGTCATCGGGAGCGACGGCCGGCCCGAGCACGTCCGCGCCTCCATCGACGCCAGCCTGCGCCGCCTGGGCACCGACCACGTCGACCTCTACCAGCTCCACCGCGTCGACCCCGCGGTCCCGATCGAGGAGACCTGGGGCGCGATGGCGGAGGCGGTCGCGGCCGGCAAGGCCCGCCACCTTGGCCTGTCGGAGGTCACCGTCGAGGAGATCCGGCGCGCCCAGGCCGTGCACCCGGTCACGACCGTGCAGTCCGAGTTCTCCCTGTGGACCCGCGACGTCCAGGCCGAGGTCCTGCCGTACTGCGAGCGGCAGGGCATCGGCTTCCTGCCGTTCTCGCCTCTGGGCCGCGGCTTCCTCGCCGGCCGCTTCGCCTCCTTCGACGAGTTGCCGCACAACGACCACCGCAGGCGTCTGCCGCGCTTCCAGCAGGACAACCTGCGCGCCAACCTCGGCATCGCGGCCGGGGTCCGCGACGTCGCCGACCGGATCGGCGCCACCCCCGCGCAGGTCGCCCTCGCCTGGCTCCTCGCCCAGGGCCCCCACGTGGTCCCCATCCCCGGTACCAAGACCCCGAGGTACCTCGCCGACAACGCGGCGGCCGCGGACGTCCGCCTGTCCCCGTCGGACCTCGCCGAGCTCGACGCCCTCCCGGCCCCCGTGGGCGCCCGGTACTGATCCCGCCGGACCGGGGGACTCCGGAAAGGGCCGCAGAACGTCCACGCCGGGAGCCCACACCACAACTGAAACTTTCACCACAAGCCGTCGTGGGGGTGAGGTGACAGGGCCGGTAAGGGCGGTGGTACGCCTTCCGTGGGGTGGAGGCCCGGGGGCACGGCTTGACGGGGCCGGGCGGCGTCGTATTTGCTCCGCCGCACCACCACCAATCACCGATGAAGAGAAGGCCCGGTGCGCGAAAGGAAATGTTAGCGCTAACAGAACCTGATCCGCGTCACGGCCGTCGACGGTCTCCTCCTCCGATCCGCGACGTGCGACGAGGACCTCACCTCCATCCCGCCGAGGACGAGCACGCGCTCTGCCCGTCTGGCTACATATGTCGAGGTAGCGGCGAGGAAGGCCCGTGATGAGGCGCGGATCCCCTCACCCGCGGAACGGCGCGCGGACCCTGTCCGGGCCCGCCGTGACGCCGTACGCCGCGGGCGACAGGCCGATCGCGGCCGGCGGGACCACGGCGTCCGGCCTCACCTCCACGGTCGCCCGCACCGGCACCTGACCTCGTCGTTCATCACGAGCGGCCGGCACCCGCACCATCGGTGCCGGCCGCCCGGAAGCGGCGATCCGCCCGCTTCCGCCACACATCCGTTCGCTCACCCCAAGGAGGACCCGTGCGCAAGGTGAGAGCTCTGCTCGGCACCGGCATCCTCATAGGCGGCCTGGTCGCCCTGCAGGACCAGGCCGGCGCCCTGGAGAACGGGGTGGCCCGCACACCCCCCATGGGCTGGAACAGCTGGAACACGTTCGGTTGCAACATCTCCGAGACGCTGATCAAGCAGATGGCCGACGCGATCGTCAGCTCCGGCCTCCGCGACCTCGGCTACAAATACGTCGTCGTCGACGACTGCTGGTTCAACCCCACTCGTGACTCGGCGGGAAACCTGCAGGGCAATCCGTCGAGGTTCCCGAGCGGCATGAAGGCGCTCGGTGACTACCTGCACGGCAAGGGGCTCAAATTCGGCCTCTACGAGGTGCCGGTGGACAAGACCTGCGCGCAGTACTTCGGCAGCTACTCCGGGGCGACCGGAAGCCAGGGGCACGAGGTCCAGGACGCCAGGCAGTTCGCCGCCTGGGGGGTCGACTACCTGAAGTACGACTGGTGCTCGCCCAACGGCACCATCACCGACCAGGTCAACACGTTCGCGAAGATGCGCGACGCGCTGGCGGCGAGCGGGCGGCAGATCGTCTACAGCATCAACCCCAACAGCATCCACGCCAAGACGGGACCGCAGCGCAACTGGGGCGATGTCGCCAACATGTGGCGGACGACCGAGGACATCACCAACAAGTGGGACACCGGTCAGACCAACGGTTACCCGATGGGCATCCAGAACATCGTCAACGTCACCGTCCCCCTCGCGTCGTACGCGAAGCCCGGTGCGTTCAACGACCCCGACATGATGGAGATCGGCCGGGGCGGCATGAACGACACCGAGATGCGCAGCCACTTCGCCCTCTGGGCGATGATGGCCTCACCGCTCATCGCCGGCAACGACATCCGCAGCATGGACGCGGCGACGACGACCATCCTCAAGAACCAGAACCTGATCGCCGTCAACCAGGACTCCCTCGCCCAGCAGGCGCGTCAGATCAGCAACGACGGCACCCGTCGCGTGCTGGCCAAGAACCTGAGCAACGGCGACGTCGCGGTCGCGCTCTTCAACCAGGGCGGCAGCACGACCACGATCAGCACGACCGCGTCCGCGGTCGGCCTGTCGGGCGGCTCGTTCACCCTGCGCGACGCGTGGACCAACGCGACCAGCACCAGCACCGGCGCCATCACGGCCAGCGTGCCGGCGCACGGCACCGTCGTCTACCGGGTCAGCGGCGGCGCCACCCCCTCGCCGACCCCCACGCCGACCCCGTCGCCCACGCTCACGCCTACGCCCACACCTACGCCGTCGCCCACGCCGAGCGGCCAGCCCGCCGGCTGTACGGCGACGTACCACCTGGTCAACGACTGGGGCACGGGCTTCCAGGCCGAGGTGACCGTCGGCAACACCGGGTCGTCCGCGCTCAACGGCTGGACCGTGTCGATGACGCTGAACGGCGGGCAGACGATCACGAGCCTGTGGAACGGGGTGAACACCGGCACCACCGGTGCGGTCACCGTCAGGAACGCCTCCTACAACGGCGCCGTCGCCGGCGGCGGTTCGACGACCTTCGGGTTCACGGCCAACGGCAGCGGCTCGGCGGCCCCCGGCGGCATCACCTGCACGAGCTCGTAGCCGGACGCGGGCCGAGCCGGATCGGCCCGCGGACAGGCGAGCGCGACGTCGCGCTCGCGGAGAACACCACATCCCGTGAGAACGGAAGACTCCTGTGCGACATGTCAGCTCTCTTCGCCGGCGCCTGAGCGTGTCGGCCGCCGCCGTCGCCACGCTGGTGACGGCCGCCGCCGGAGTGGCGGGGACGCACGCCGCGTCCGCCGCCGCCGCCGGATGTCAGGTCACCTACACCGTCACCAACCAGTGGCCCGGCGGTTTCGGCACCAACGTCACCATCAGCAACCTCGGAGACCCGGTCAACGGCTGGCGGCTCACCTGGTCGTTCCCCGCCGGGCAGACCGTCACCCAGCTGTGGAACGGCACCTACACCCAGTCCGGCTCCCAGGTCACGGTCACCAACGCCTCCTACAACGCGACCATCCCCACCGGCGGCAGCACGAATTTCGGATTCAACGGGAGCTGGAACGGCTCCAACCCCGCGCCGTCGAGCTTCGCCCTGAACGGCGTCACCTGCACCGGCGGGGTCACCTCCCCCACCCCGACACCGACACCGACCCCGACACCGACACCGACCCCGACACCGACACCCACGCCGTCGCCGTCGCCGTCGCCGTCGACCAGGCAGCCGTGTGACATCTACGCCTCCGGCGGCACCCCGTGTGTGGCCGCGCACAGCACGACCCGCGCCCTGTACGCCGCCTACACCGGCCCGCTGTACCAGGTGCGGCGCTCCTCCGACAACACCACCCGCGACATCGGCGTCCTCAGCGCCGGCGGGGTCGCCGACTCCGCCGCCCAGGACTCCTTCTGCGCCAACACCAATTGCGTCATCACGGTCATCTACGACCAGTCCGGCCGCAACAACCGCCTCACCCAGGCACCTCCCGGCGGGTTCGCCGGCCCGGCCGCCGGCGGCTACGACAACCTGGCCGACGCCAAGGCCGCCCCGACCACCGTCGGCGGGCACAAGGCCTACGGCGTGTACGTCGCGGCGGGCACCGGCTACCGCAACAACGCCACCAACGGCGTCGCCAAGGGCGACCAGCCCGAAGGCATGTACGCCATCTTCGACGGCACCCACTACAACGGCGGCTGCTGCTTCGACTACGGCAACGCCGAGACCAACAGCCGCGACAACGGCAACGGCACGATGGAAGCCATCTACTTCGGCAACATCAAGGTCTGGGGCTACGGCACCGGCAACGGCCCCTGGATCATGGCCGACCTCGAGAACGGCCTGTTCTCCGGCGTCAACGCCGGCTACAACGCCAACGACCCGACCGTGAACTACCGGTACCTCACCGCGATCATCAAGGGCGAGTCCAACCACTGGGCCATCCGCGGCGGCAACGCCCAATCCGGCGGCCTGTCCACCTTCTACGACGGGAAGCGCCCGAACGTGTCGGGCTACAACCCGATGAAGAAGGAAGGCGCCATCATCCTGGGCATCGGCGGCGACAACAGCCACGGCTCCGCCGGCACCTTCTACGAAGGCGTCATGACCTCCGGCTATCCCAGCGACGCCAC
The DNA here is from genome assembly GCF_000511135.2 of Microbispora sp. ATCC PTA-5024. NCBI lineage: Bacteria > Bacillati > Actinomycetota > Actinomycetes > Streptosporangiales > Streptosporangiaceae > Microbispora > Microbispora sp. ATCC PTA-5024. Next base: position 1,473,740 of record NZ_KI866522.1, read on the forward strand.
CGAGAGCGCGGTGCAGGCCAACATCGTCGCGGCCGGCTACCGGTAGCCCCGGGGAGATCACACCCCGCACCAGATGACAGGGCCGCCTCCGAGCGCATGCGGAGGCGGCCCACCCCCGTCCTGCCGGCTCACGCGACCGCCGGCGACGCCGTCCGCGCGGATGCCCGTCCGGACGGCCAGAAGGAGGAATCCGTGTCCACATCAACCCGCCGGAGACGACGCGGCCGGATCGCCGCAGGAGTCGCCGGACTCCTCGGCGCCGCTTCGCTCGTGCTGATCCCCCAGGGGCCCGCGAACGCCGCGTCCGCGGTCGCCGTGAACGGCGGCACCACCTACCAGACCATCGACGGCTTCGGCGTCTCCGAGGCGTTCGGCCAGGCCAACTCGATCCGCAACCTCGGCGGCTCGGCCCGCCAGCAGGCGCTTGACCTGCTGTTCAGCACGACCAACGGCGCCGGGTTCAGCATCCTGCGCAGCCTCATCCCCTCCGACTCCGGCTCCATCGAGCCCAAGGCCCCGTCCAGCCCGTCGGCGACACCGGCGTACGTGTGGAAGGGCGACGACGCCCAGGACCAGGGGCAGCTGTGGCTGGCCAAGCAGGCCAAGACCTACGGCGTCTCGACCTTCTACAACGACGCGTGGAGCGCGCCGGGCTTCATGAAGACCAACGGCAGCGAGTCGAACGGCGGCTCGCTGTGCGGCACCCCGGGCGCCTCGTGCGGCAGCGGCGACTGGCGGCAGGCCTACGCGAACTACCTCGTGCAGCACGCCAAGTACTGGTCGCAGGCCGGGGTCACGCCCTCCGCCGTCGGCTTCGTCAACGAGCCCACGCTCACCACGAGCTACTCGAGCATGCTGGTGAACACGTCACAGGCCACCAGCTTCCTGTCGGTCTTCGGCCCGGCCATGAGGGCGTCCGGCCTGCCCACGAAGGTGGCGTGCTGCGACACCCTCGGCTTCAACCAGCTGCCCGGCTACGTCAGCGCGGTCACGGCCAACTCCGCCGCCGACTCCGCGGTCGGGCTGTTCACCAGCCACGGCTACTCCGGGGCGCCCACCTCGCCCGTCGGCACGGGCAGCCGCCACCTGTGGGAGTCCGAATGGTCGATCAACGGCAACACGTGGACCAACGTCTGGGACAGCACCGGTGAGGCGTCCGGGATCACCTGGGCGCAGAACATCCACAACGGCATGACCGGCGCCAACCTGAACGCGTTCCTGTACTGGTGGGGCATCAGCAGCACCAGCCATGACAGCTCCCTGGTCGGGCTGAGCGGCTCGACGCTGACCCCGTCGAAGCGCTACTACGCACTCGCCCAGTACAGCCGGTTCATCCGCCCCGGCGCCGTACGGGTCGGGGCCACCACGGGTGACGGCAACCTCAAGGTCAGCGCCTACCGCAACAGCGACGGCTCGGTCGTGGTCGTGGTCCTCAACACCGCCGGCAGCGCCATCTCGGCCGGCTACACCCTCAGCAACACCGGGACGACCACCGGCACGGTCACGCCGTACCTGACCAACGGCGGCAGCAACATCGCCGCCCAGCCGAGCATCGCGCTGTCCGGCGGGACGTTCACCGCCACCGTGCCGGCGCGCTCCCTGGTCACCTACCGGATCACCGGCGGCGGATCCACTCCCTCCCCCAGCCCGACACCCACCCCGACACCGACACCCACCCCGACACCGACACCCACCCCGAGCCCGACGCCGTCGCCGTCCCCGTCGCCGACCCCACCGGTGACCGGCGCGTGCTCGGCGACCATCGAGACGACCAACACCTGGCCGGGCGGGTTCCAGTCCACGGTGACGGTCCGCGCGGGCAGCTCGCCGATCGACGGCTGGACCGTGACGTGGACCTGGCCGGGCGGGCAGACCATCAGCAGTCTGTGGAGCGGCACGCTGAGCGGGTCCGGCTCCGGTGTGACGGTCCGCAACGCCTCCTACAACGGTTCCCTCGGGGCCGGCTCCTCCACCACCTTCGGCTTCACCGCCAACGGCTCGGCGGCGACCCCCACCGCCACCTGCACCAGCCCCTGACGGGGCGGACGAGAGCGTGCCGGGGCCGCGGCCCCGGCACGCTCTTCGGCACGGGTGCCGGCGAGGGCGGTTTGCACCCCTGCTGGTGAATCGGTTCGACTACATCACCCGGTTGGCTCAACCCGGCTCCGCTGACCGCGCACACGCGCCGCCACGCCGTGTCCTCCCGTACGGGCAACGGTTTCCGGACAGCGACGACACACGCCGTTGACGTCCGCGACATCCGCCATTGACATCTGCCGAGGGGGAGATCTAGGCTTCCTGCGAACCGATTCGACAGCCATCTCGAAATGCCGGTGAGCCTTCCGGCGAGCGGGCCGCTCAGGCGGGGGAAGCGGCACCCGAACCCATTCGCGAGGAGTGCGAGATGAACATCGGCGAGACCGCCCGCCGAGCCGGGATGTCACGCGGCACCGGCCCGTGCCCGCTCAGCGCGAGGCGGGCCGGCTTCGGAAAGTCCGGCGGACCGTGCGCGCGCACCTCGCCCCGCCTCGGGACGATCGCGCCGGGCTGAGGAAGCCGGGCCTCCGCTGAGGGCCCCGCCCCGAACACCGCGCCCGGGCCGCGGCCCTCCGGCACCCGCCCACCCCCGCAGGTCCCCCCGTGCCCGGCACCGGTCACGCCGCCGCCCGCCGAGGCGGCGCCACATGCCCCAGGACGGACCTCCGGCCCGTCCTGCGATCCCCCCACCCACCAGTGCAAGGAGTCACCAGTGGACGTCACACCCATGAGACGGCGCAGGCGCCGGCGCGTCCTGGCCGCCCTGCTGTCCGCGTGCGCGCTGGCCGCCGCGTCCGTCGTCGCGGCCGGGCCGGCGCAGGCCGCCGACCAGTCCATCAGCGTCAACTTCTCGGTCGCGGGCGCCGCCCCGACCTACCGGGCGTCCGGGTGGATCTACGGCATGACCGAGAACGCCGCCAACCCCCCCGACCACTTCTTCACGGACGTGAAGTACCGGTACATGCGCGCCGGCGGCGCCCAGCTCGACAGCCCCGGCGGATGGGTGTCGGGCAAGTACGACCGCAGGTGGAACGCCACCCGCGCCCAGCTCCTGCGCACCCGCTCACTGGGCGGCCAGTTCGTCCTGCTGGTCCACGACCTGTGGGGCGCCGACGGCTACCCGATCTCCCGCTTCCCCGGCGACAACGGCGACTGGACCGACTACGACAACTTCCTCACCCGCCTCATCAACGACGTGCAGGCGAGCGGCGCCCCGGTGATGTGGGACATCTGGAACGAGCCCAACATCACCCTGTTCTGGAACCGCCCGCAGTCGCAGTACTTCGAGATGTGGCGCCGCGCCTACCAGCGCATCCGGTCCGCCTTCCCCTCCCATCTGATCGTGGGCCCCAGCCTCGCGGGCGTGCCCTCGACCAGCGGCTGGTGGACCCAGTACCTCGACTACGTCAAGGCCAACAACGTGGTCCCCGACATCGTCAGCTGGCACTCCCTGCCGGGCGACCCGGTGAGCAACGTCGCCACCGCCAACACCACCCTCGACTCGCGCGGGATCGCGCACCCCCGGCCGTACCAGATCAACGAGTACGGGGCGTCCAACGAGCAGAACCCGGCCGACGGCGCGTGGTACATCGCCCGGCTGGAGCGGGCCGGCGCCGACGGCCTGCGGGCCAACTGGGCCAGCGGGGGCAACCTGCACAACGACCTGGCCAGCCTTCTCCTCCACGACTCGTCGGGCAACTACCAGCCCAAGGGCGAGTGGTGGGTCTACCGCTTCTACGGCTCCCAGACCGGGCAGATCGCCTCGGTCACCCCCAGCTCCAACTACGACGCGTTCGCCACCAAGGCGACCGGGAACGCCAAGGTCCTCGTCGGCGGCGGCACCACGACCGGCAACGTCGCCGTCAACCTGCAGCGACTGGACACCACCAGCGGCGTCGTGCAGAACAACCAGGTCCGCGTGCTCGTCGAGCGCATCCCCTACAACAACGGCGGTGCCGTCCAGGGACCGGTCACCGTCCAGGACACGACCGTGACCCTGTCCGGCAACGCCACGACCGTCAACCTGCCGCACACCGCGATCGACGACACCTTCACCATCACCGTCCTGCCCCCCTCGGGAGGCACTCCTTCACCGACCCCCACCCCCTCGGCGTCGACGTCGCCCCTGCGCAACGTCAACGCGAACCGGTGCCTGGACGTCCCGAACGCGAGCACGACCAACGGCCTCCAGCTCCAGCTGTGGGACTGCAACGGCGGCGCCAACCAGCAGTGGACGTACACCTCTTCGAAGCAGCTCCAGGTGTACGGGAGCAAGTGCCTGGACGCCAACGGGCAGGGAACCGCGAACGGCACCCAGGTGATCATCTGGGACTGCAACGGGCAGGCCAACCAGCAGTGGAACGTCAACGCCGACGGCACCGTCACCGGCGTGCAGTCGGGCAAGTGCATGGAGGCGAGCAACTTCGGCACCGCCAACGGCACGAAGGTGCAGCTGTGGTCCTGCACCGGGACGACCAGCCAGAAGTGGACCCGGAGCTGACCGGCGACCCGTGAGGGGCGGGTTCCGCCCTGATCCGCGGCGCCGGCTGGACGCGCACCACGCGTCCAGCCGGCGTCGCGGGCGTGACACCCCCGCCGCCGGCCACGCGGCGGCGCGGAGGAGTCGTGTCAGCCTGCCGCGACGATCTTCCACTGCTGGTTCGTGCTGCCGCTGTCGCCGTACTGGCCGAGACCCGAGCCGCCGCCGGTACGGCCCATGCCGTCCAGATAGAGGCCGGTGGCGCGGTTCCTGATCCGCACGTTGTTGGCGCTGGTCACGACCGACCACTGCTGGTTCGCGCTGCCGCTGTCGGCGTACTGGCCCACGGCGGAGCCGTTGGCCGTACGGCCCATGCCGTCGAGATAGAGGCCGGTGGCGCGGTTCTTGATGCGGACGTAGGTGCCCGAGGTCTCGACGATCCACTGCTCGTTCTGGCTGGTGGTGTCGCCCGCCTGTGCGGCGGCCGACCCGTTGGCGGTGCCGCCCCCGCCGTCGACGTACAGGCCGGTGCTCGCGTTGCGGATCCGCACGTAGGTGCCGCCCCCGTTGCCCACGCCCCAGGCGTACTGCAGCCGGGTCACCCCTGAGGGGTTCACCGTCGAGAGACTGATGCCGGCGCCGCTGCCGCTCTTCCTGGTCAGGCTGTACCAGTCGTTGTCGCGCAGGCCGGGCCAGTAGACGCCGCCCATGCCGAGGCTGCGCAGCTTGCCGCTGATCCCGCGGATGTAGTCGGCGAAGTACGACCCGCTCGGCACGCTGTAGTCGATGGCGTCCCACTGGATGTCGTACTTGCTGCCGGGGCCCATCGGCCCGCCCCACTCGGTGGCGACGGTCCGGTCGGCGTACGCACCGACGAATCCGCCGAGGTGGTTCGCCCACGTGGTCTCGTCGTCGTAGGGCGGGGTGACGAACATCGTGTAGTCGTGCACGGCGAGCAGCGTGCCGTTCAGACGACTGTCGCCGCCGACCGCTGCGACGTTCGTGGCGAGGCCGGCGCCGTCGAGGATCACCCTGTCACGCGGAATGCTCGGATACCTCGCCAGCCAGGCGTTGTACATGTTGTTGAGGTCGGCGGCGCCGTAGCCGTACGGCTCGTTGATGACCTCGAAGTAGGCGTTCGGGTTGCTCCCGTACTTCGCGACGACCTTGTCCCACATCTGGTAGAACGCGGTCATGTTGCCCGGCTTGCCGCCGCTGTACGCCCAGTAGGCGAGCATGACCTTGCCCTTGCCGAGCGCGGTGTCGATGGCCCCGGTGTACGTCCCCCAGTAACCGGAGACGGTCGGCTCGTTGACGGGCATCCGCACGGTGTTGGCCCCGGTGATCGAGTACAGCTGCCCGACCACCCTGTCCGCGACGGTGGCCGCCGAGGAGTAGGTGTCGGACGGGCCGAGCCCGGACACGTAGAGCACGCCGTTGACGAAGTTGTCCCTCGCGTCGGCCCAGTTGACGCCCCTGAACTGACTCGTGGACGCGTGGGCCGGACTCGAGGCGACGGCCGGGAGACTCGCGGTGAGCGCGACCACCGCCAGCAGGCTGAACAGGGGCGACAGGCGCCTGCGACGTGCCACGTGACCAGGCGGACTCATGGGCTCATCCCTTCTGCGCCGCCGCTCCGGCGTGCCGGGGCCACCCGTGGGAGGAACAGGTGACAGCGGCTGAGCGACGATGACGACACGGGTCCTCGCCAGGGGTGTTAGCGCTCACATCTCTCGGACCCGACGCCGGACAGCCGAAGAGGAGGGAGATCACCTCTGGGAGGTATAGGTACCAATTACCTGTGGACCGCGACGGCCCGTCAAGACAGAAGTTTCGGATTCATCACACCGGGCTCCGCGTCCTGTGCGGACGCTCCGGCTCGGACCCGACGGCCGCAGCCGCGGGGGTCCGCCCTTTGCGGTCGCCCCGCGTGCCGCTCGGATCGCATACCTCCTGCTGACGATGGCAGGGGCGGCGGGAGGCGGCTGTCCGCTCTCCCCGGGGACCACCTCGTGAGGACGTCCGGCCGCTCCGCACGATCACGCGGAGGCGGCGGCGAGCGAGATGTAAGTTTCACACTCATTCGAGACGCGGCCGGGAGTGCTGGCACCGCGGATGCCGGTGCCGCCCCGGCCCGGGAACCCGTCCGGCGGGCCTGCGAGCCCTCACACCTCCAGCCGGTACACCCGTTCCGCGGTGCCGCCGAAGACCGCGTCCCGCTCGGCCGAGGTCAGGCCGGCGTCCGTGAGGAGCTCCCCCGCGGTCTCGGCCCAGGCGGGCAGTGAGCCGGCCAGCAGGCAGACCGGCCAGTCGGAGCCGAACATCAGGCGCCCGGGCCCGAACGCCTCGAGCGCGACCGCCACGTACGGCCGCAGCGCCGCCGCGTCCCACCGGTCCCAGACGGCTTCGGTGATCAGGCCGGAGAGCTTGGCCGTCACGTTCGGCTCCGCCGCGAGCTCGCGGACCAGCCCGGCCCAGGGTTCGAGCTCGCCGGTCGCGACGGGCGGCTTGGCCAGGTGGTCGAGGACGAAGCTCAGCTCGGGCACGGCCCGCACGGTCTCGATCGCGGCGGGCAGCTGGTGGGGCAGCACGAGCAGGTCGTAGACGAGGCCGGCGGCCGCCACCCGCCGCAGCCCCGCGCGGACGTCGTCGCGGGCGAGCCACCGGGGGTCGGCCTCGCCCTGGACCAGGTGGCGGACGCCGCGCAGCAGGTGCCCGCCGGGCGAGGCGGCCAGCGCGGCGAGCTCGCCGTCGAGGCCGGTGCGGGTCAGGTCGGCCCAGCCGACGACCCCGGCGACGGTCGCCGACCGGGCCGCCAGCGCGAGGAACTCCCGCGTCTCCTCCGCGTCGGGCAGGACCTGGACGAGCACGGAGGCGCCGATGTCCGCCTCGCCCGCGGCGGCGGAGTAGTCGGAGAGGGCGAAGTCGCGGCGGATGGGCGCCATCTCGGCCGGATCGAGCCAGGGCTGCGGACGCCGGGACAGGTCCCACAGGTGATGGTGCGCGTCGATGCGGGTCACGGTGCGTCGTGGGCCTCTCGTGCCAGGTGCCGGAGCGGTGCCGGTGGCCGCGGCCGGCCGGACCAGGTCGTCGTGTCGCGTCACGGTCGCCTCCCCCGCATGGTCGCCGTACAGGTGTGCCGTGCCCGAGCCTGGCAGATTCATCGGGTTGAAGTAAAGCCGTCGGAGCGAAATGTCCCCTCATGCTTGACCTCTGCCGCAGGTCACCCTACTGTTCAGTCAATATTCATCGGATCAATTGGAGCCCTCCATGCCGACGATCACCTCGGTGGACGTGATCGACATCAGGTTCCCGACCTCCGCCACGCGTGACGGCTCGGACGCGATGAACCCTGACGGCGACTACTCGGCCGCGTACGTCGTGCTGGAGACCGGCGACGACGACCTGGCGGGGTACGGCCTGACGTTCACGATCGGGCGCGGCAACGACCTGTGCGTGGCGGCCGCCCGGCAGATCGGGGCGCGTCTCGCCGGCCGGGACGTGGACGAGCTCGCCGCGGACCTCGGCGGCCTCTACCGGGAGATCATGTCCGACAGCCAGATGCGCTGGCTGGGCCCGGAGAAGGGCGTGGTGCACCTGGCCGCGGCGGCCGTGCTGAACGCCGCCTGGGACCTGGCCGCCCGCAGGGCGGGCAAGCCGCTGTGGCGCCTCGTCGCGGACATGTCGCCGGAGGACCTCGTCGCGGCGTGCGACTTCCGCTATCTGTCCGAGGCGCTCACGCCCGCCGAGGCGGTCGACATGCTCGCGCGGCTCGCTCCGACGCGCGAGGAGCGCGTCGCGGTGCTGGCGGAGTACGGCTACCCCGCGTACACGACCTCACCCGGCTGGCTGGGGTACGACGACGACACGCTGCGCCGGCTGTGTCGGGAGGCGGTCGCCGACGGCTGGACGCACGTCAAGCTCAAGGTCGGCGCCGACGTCGAGGACGACATGCGGCGGCTGGCGATCGCGCGCGAGGAGATCGGCGACCGGACGCTGATGATCGACGCCAACCAGGTGTGGGACGTGCCGGAGGCGATCGCGTGGGTCAACCGCCTGGCGCCGTACGAGCCGCTGTGGATCGAGGAGCCGACGAGCCCCGACGACGTGCTGGGCCACGCCGCCATCCGTAAGGCGGTGGCCCCCGTCGGGGTGGCCACCGGGGAGCACTGCCACAACAGGGTGATGTTCAAGCAGCTCCTGCAGGCGGGGGCGATCGACTTCTGCCAGGTCGACTCCTGCCGGCTGGCGTCGGTCAACGAGATCGTCCCGGTCCTGCTGATGGCGGCCAAGTTCGGCGTCCCGGTGTGCCCCCACGCCGGCGGCGTGGGCCTGTGCGAACTGGTGCAGCACGTGTCGGTCATCGACTACGTCTGCGTGAGCGGCAGCCTGGAGGGACGCGTGCTGGAGTACGTCGACCACCTCCACGAGCACTTCACCGACCCCGTACGGGTGGAGCGCGGCCGCTACCGCCTGCCCGAGGCCCCCGGGTACGGCGCGCGCATGCACGCCGGCTCCGTCGACGGCTACCGCTACCCTGATGGCCTGCGATGGGGAGGCTGACGTGGGCGTCATCGAGAGCGCGGTCGACACGATCAAGCAGATGATCATCGACGGGGAGCTGCGCCCGGGTCAGAAGCTCCCCGTCGAGAAGGACCTGGCCGAGCAGCTCGGCGTCGCCCGCAACACCCTGCGCGAGGCCGTGCGCGCGCTGATCGCCATGCGGGTCCTGCAGACCAGGCAGGGCGACGGCACGTACGTCACCAGCCTCTCCCCCGGGCTGCTGCTCGACGGCATGAGCTTCGTCGCCGACCTCCATCAGGACGCCGGAGCCGGGGAGTTCCTGCACGTGCGCAGGATCCTGGAGCCGGAGGCGACGGCGCTGGCGGCCGCCCGCATCCCCGACGCCGACCTGGCCGTCCTGGGCGACCTGCTCGACGAGGCCGAGCGGCTGGCCGCGGACAGCGCGGTCGACCACGGCAAGCTGGTCGCCCTCGACCAGGACTTCCACTCGCTGATCGTCTCCCACTGCGGCAACGCGGTGCTCGCCGCCGTCATCCAGAACATGTCCGGCCGGACCGTACGGGCCCGGATCTGGCGCGGCATGACCGATCCGGAGGCCGTGCAGCGCACGTTGCGCGAGCACCGGGCCGTGTACCGGGCCCTGCGGGCGCGGGACGCGGAACGGGCCCGCCTGCACGCCGCCCTGCACGTCCTCGGGGTCGAGGAGAGCCTGTCGCCGCCGTCGGAGGACGCCGGCGGCGAGTGACCGCGCCGCCCGGGGAGACCGGCGACAGCGGGAGCGGCGGCGGCCCGAGCGCCTCAGAGTTCGAGGACGAGACGCGGAGACCGGGCGCGGGACACGCAGATGAACATCACGTCGCCGGCCGCGCGCTCCTGCTCCGTCAGCAGGACGTCGCGGTGGTCGGGGACGCCGTCGAGCACCGTCGTCTCGCAGGTGCCGCAGGTCCCCTCGCGGCAGGAGGAGAGCACCGCGACCCCCGCCTCCTCGACCACGTCCAGGATCGAGCGGTCCTCCGGCACGGTCAGCGTCGTGCCGGTCAGCGCCAGTTCCACCTCGAACGCCGCCGCGGGCTCGCCGCCGTTCCGGGGCGCGGGCGTGAAGCGCTCGACGCGCAGCGCGCCCTCCGGCCAGGAGGCGCACCGTTCTTCCACGGCCGCCAGCAACGGCCCGGGTCCGCAGCAGTAGACGAGCGTCTCCGGACGCGGCACGCCGAGCAGCGCCTCCAGGTCGAGGAGGCCCGCCTCGTCCTGCGGGCGGAGCCCGACCCTGCCCGGATGGTCGCGGACGAGCCGGTCGGCGAAGGCCATCGAGGCCCGCGTGCGGCCGCCGTACGCCAGCCGCCAGTCCGCGCCGCGACGGGCGGCCTCCTCGACCATGGGGAGGATCGGGGTGATGCCGATGCCGCCGGCGACGAACAGGTAGCGGGGTGAGGCGGCGAGGGCGAAGTGGTTGCGGGGACCCCGCACCCGTACCGTGTCCCCCTCGGCGAGCCGGTCGTGCACGTACGCGGAGCCTCCGCGCCCGCCGGGCTCCCGGAGCACCGCCACGTGGAAGGCGAAGGCGTCCCGGGGGTCGCCGCACAGCGAGTACTGCCTGACCAGGCCGGGCGCGAGCAGCAGGTCGACGTGCGCGCCGGGCGCCCAGGCGGGCAGCGGGCCCCCGCCGGGACGGACGAGGCGCACGAGGACGACCCCGTCGGCGATCGGCGCCTTGCCCGCCACCTTCAGGTCGAGCTCCGGTTCCGCGGGGCACATGCTCGTCGTGCTCTCTTTCCTGGTCGGCGCCCCCTTTCACACGAGCGCGGCGGCGGGGGCCGGGGCGCCGGACTCCGGCGCCGGGCGCGGGCCGTGGCCCTCGGGATGGCCGAGCAGCCAGTCCCACAGGGCCACCGGGTCCTCGAACTCCTCCTCCGCGCCGCAGAAGCACACGGCGCGCAGGTCGTCGGTGCCCGGCGCCCAGTGGATGCGGTAGACGGCGCGTCCGCCGGCCGTACCGGGATCGCCGGTCGTCACGGGGCGGCGCTTCGCGGCCGTGCGGCGCTCTCGCCGGCCATCCGGGCGAGGATGCGCCGGGCGGCCAGGCCGCCGGTGTCGATGTTCACCGACAGCTCCTGGTAGTGCTCGCCTTCGCCGGCGAGGACCTTCTCCAGCGTGTCGAGCGCGGCCACGTCCTGTAGCACGACCGCGCGGTTGCTCTCCCGCAGGAAGTCGGAGACCCCCTCGTCGTCCAGCGCGAAGTCCCGGGCCACCGCCCAGAAGTCGTAGGTGCTGCCCTCCGTCGACGGAGTGATCGCGTAGACCACCTCGACGTGGAAGGCGTGCCGGTCGGCGCCGTCGGCGGCCGGCGGGGGCGACCCGACCGGCGCGACCCGGCTGTGCAGCAGGTACAGGCACGGCGGGTGGTACTCGATGTCCTGCCAGCGGGTGATGCGGCCCCTGATCCCCGTCGACTCGGCGTAGAACGGCGGGCAGGCCGCGTCGTCCATGTGCCGGCTGACGTGGACGACGCCCGCCTCCTCGTCGACCTCCGTGGTGATCGGCGTCTCCGCCACCTCAGGGGTGCCGATGTACCCGCCGTGCAGGTACGTCTCGTGCGACAGGTCCAGGAGGTTGTCGACGAGCAGGCCGTACCGCGCGTTCAGCGGCTCCATCCCGCACACCGTCGTGTATCCGGGTGCGGTCAGCCAGGGGGCGCGTGGGGGCGTGGTGTCGCCCGGCTCCCGGTCGCCGATCCACACCCAGACGAACGAGTCCTGCTCCACCACGGGATAGCTCCGCAGCCGGGCGGTGCGCGGGACGCGCCGCTGCGCGGGCACGGCGACGCAGACGCCGTCCGGTCCGTAGGTGAAGCCGTGGTAGCCGCACACCACCTGGTCGCCGACGAGGTGGCTGGGCGCCTCGGACAGCGGGAAGCGGCGGTGGACGCACCGGTCGGCCATCGCGACGGCCCGCCCGTCCTCCGTCCGGTACAGGAGGATCGGCTCGCCGAGGATCGTGCGGCCGAGCTGCCGTCGGCCGACCTCGTGTCCGTAGGCGGCCACGTACCACTGGTCGCGCGCAAAACCTGTGACGATCACGATCACTCCTCCGGGGTGACGGACTCGGTGACCGGCCCGGTGAGCGGCCCGGCGACCGGCAGGGGCCGGCCGCGCAGGTCCGATTTGCGGATCTTGCCGGAGCCGGTCCTCGGCAGGGCGCCGACGATGTCGACGTAGACCGGGATCTTGTACTTCGCGAGCCGCGAGCGGAGGAAGTCCCGCAGGCCGGCCGCGGTCGGGGCGGCTCCCTCGCGGGGGACGACGAAGGCCCGGCCGACCTCGCCCCACTTCTGGTCGGGCACCCCCACCACGGCGACCTCCGCCACGGCCGGATGCTCGAAGAGCACGCCCTCGACCTCCGCGGGGTAGACGTTCTCCCCGCCCGAGATGTACATGTCCTTCACGCGGTCGACGATGTAGAGATGTCCCTCGTCGTCCACCGTGGCGATGTCGCCGGAGCGGAACCAGCCGCCCTCGGCCGTCGCGGCGGCGGTCGCCTCCGGGTCGCGCCAGTAGCCGGGGGTGACGTTCGGCCCCTGGATCAGCACCTCACCCGGCTCGCCGGAAGTCACGGGGGTGAGGTCGGGCCGGACGACGCGCACGTTGGCGAAGAACACCGGCACCCCGGCCGAGCCCACCTTGCGCACGCTCTCCCCCGCCTCAAGGAAGGTCGCGCCCGGCGAGGTCTCGGTCAGCCCGTAGCCCTGGCAGAAGACCAGGCCCCGCTCCTGGTAGGTGCGGATGAGAAGGACAGGGACGGCCGCTCCGCCGGACATCAGGGTGCGCAGCGAGGACAGGTCGGCTCCGGCCCACCGCGGCGACCGGGCGAACGCCGCGAACATCGCGGTGACCCCGAACATCCAGGTGACGTGGTGCTTCTCGATGAGGTCGTAGCAGAGGTCGACGTCCCAGGACGGCATGATCACCGAGCTGGCGCCCTTGAGGAAGGTCGGCAGCAGCGTCTGGTTCAGCGCCGCGACGTGGAAGAGCGGCGCGCTGATCAGCGTCACCTCGGTGCTCGTCACGTCGACGCCGATCATGACGTTGACGCAGTTCCACACCAGGTTGGCGTGGCTGAGCATGGCGCCCTTGGGGCGCCCGGTGGTGCCGGAGGTGTACAGGATGAGGGCGACGTCGTCCTGCGACACGGGGACGTCGATCGGCGTGGGGTCCCCCTGCGACAGCCAGCTTTCGAACTCCGGCTCCCCCGGCGCGGGCGAGTGCAGGGCCACTACCCAGCGCAGGCCCGGCAGGGCGGGCAGCCCGCGCACGACCGCGGCGCACTCCGGGGCGTAGACGAGGACGGAGGCGCCCGAGTCCTCCAGCATGTAGGCGATCTCGGGAGCCGCCAGCCGGAAGTTCAGCGGGACGAAGATCGCGCCGAGCACGTGCGTCGCGAACATGGTCTCGGCGAAGGCGACGTGGTTCGGGCCGAGGTAGGCGACCCGGTCCCCGCCCCGCACCCCGGCCTCGCGCAGCCGGGACGCGAGCCTCGTCGTCCGCTCGTGCACCTGCGCGTAGCTGATCGACCGATCCGCGAAGACGAACGCGGTGCGGTTCGGGCTCATCTGGGCCCGGCGGGCGGGCCAGCCGCCCAGTCCGGCGTTCCGCATCGGTGGCAACCCCTGCGTCGGAGGGAAAGAGTCTGGGACAGGTGCGGCGGGCGACGGCGTCAGATGGAGGACGGCTTCGCCGCGCCGGTCACGTCGCCGGAGCCCGGCACCGGCACGGCGACCGCGGTCAGGTCCTGGCGGCTGGTCTCGCGCAGGGCCAGCACGCAGACCACGGTAAGCAGGCAGCAGCCGGCGATGATCGTGGAGATCGTCGTGGTGCCGCCGCCCCCGGACGAGGCGTCGAGCTGGGCGAACAGCAGCGGGGCCAGACCGGCGCCGAGCCCGGCGATCTGGTAGCCGAGCGAGGCTCCGGTGTAGCGGCTCCCGGTGGCGAACAGTTCGGTGTACAGCGCCGCCAGAGGGCCGTACATCAACGGGTGCAGCACCGCCTGGCCCAGCACGAGCGCGACGGTGAGCACGGCCGTGCTGCCGCTGTTCACCATCGGGAACAGGACGAAGGCGAAGACCGCCATCAGCAGCGCGCCCGCCAGGACGACGGGACGACGGCCGACCCGGTCCGACAGCGCCGACCATCCCACGATGCCCAGGACGGCCAGCGCGGACGACAGCGTGAGGCCGTTCAGCACGGCCTGCCGGGGGAAGCCGGTCCGCACGCCGTACGCGATGAGATAGGTGGTCAGGGTTCCCTGGGCCACGAAGGCGGCCAGCCCGACGCCCACCCCCAGAAGCAGCGTCCTCGGGTGGTTGCGGAGCACGTCGAGCAGGGGGGCCTTCTGACGGGAGACCTCCTCCCTGGCGGCCTCGAAGACCGGCGTCTCCTCCACCCGCAGCCGGACGAACAGGCCGATCGCCAGCAGGACGACGCTGATCAGGAACGGCACCCGCCAGCCCCAGCTCAGGAACGCCTGCTCGCCGAGGACCGCGCCGGTGCCGGTGAGGGCCGCGGTGGACAGCACCATCCCGAACGGGGCCCCGGCGTTGGTGAAGCTCGCCCACAGGCCGCGGCGGCTGGTGGCGTGCTCGGCCGACATCAGCACGGCGCCGCCCCACTCGCCGCCGACGGCGACGCCCTGCAGGATCCGGAGCAGGACGAGCGCGACGGGTGCGAGGGCGCCGATCTGCCCGTACGTCGGGAGCAGGCCGATCAGGAAGCTGGCGACACCCATGAGGGTCATGGTCAGCACCAGCATCCGCTTGCGGCCGAGGCGGTCGCCGAAGTGGCCGAAGAGCACGCCGCCCAGCGGCCGGGCGAGGTAGCCGGTGGCGAAGGTGCCGAAGCTGGCGACGGTCGCCGTGAGCGAGTCGAGCGAGGAGAAGAAGACCTTGTTGAAGACGACGGCCGAGGCCGTGGCGTACAGCAGGAAGTCGTAGTACTCGATGACGCTGCCCAGGAAGCTGGAGGTCACCGCTCGTCGGAGCTGAATGCGGCCGGGGGGTGTGACGGACAGGTTCGGCATGACCGAGCTCCTCGTCAGGGGAGCGAGCCGGAAACTCGCGTGCTTGTCCGGAGGTTAGGCAGTTTCGTTACGGACGTCAACAGTGTGCCGAATATGCGTGGCGGCTCGCGTCAGGCGTAGTGGCGGTAGATCGCCCGCGCGACGCAGGCGGGCTTGGCGGAGCCGTCGACCTCGACGGTGAAGTCGAGCAGCATCTGGACGCCGTCGCCCGGGACGTCCTCCACCGACACCACGGACGCCGCGAGCCGGATCTTGCCGCCGACCCTGACCGGACTGGGGAAGCGGACCCTCTCCAGACCGTAGTTGACGCTCATCGTCACCCCCCTGATGTCGAGCACGTCGGTGAACAGCGGGATGAGCAGCGACAGCGTCAGGTAGCCGTGCGCGATCGGGCCGCCGAACGGGCCGTCCTTCGCCCGTTCGGGATCGACGTGGATCCACTGGCGGTCGCCGGTGGCGTCGGCGAAGGTGTTCACCCTGTCCTGGGTGATCTCCAGCCATCCGCTGTGGCCGAGGTCGGCGCCGGCGAGCGCCCTGATCTCGCCGAGACCGTGCACCGTCGTGGTCATGTACGAGCCGTCCTCTCCTCCGTGGCCAGCCCGAGCAGGCGTACTGCGTTGTCCTTGAGAATCCTGGGACGGACCTCCGGCTTGATGTCGAGCCCGTCGAAGTCCGAGAGCCAGCGGTCCGGCGTCATCACCGGGTAGTCGGACCCGAAGAGCACCTTGTCCTTGAGCAGCGTGTTCGCGTACCGCACGAGCTGCGGGGGGAAGTACTTCGGCGACCATCCGGACAGGTCGATGTAGACGTGCGGCTTGTGGACGGCGACCGCCAGCGCCTCGTCCTGCCACGGGAACGACGGATGGGCCAGGACGATCCGCAGGCCGGGGAAGTCCACGGCGACGTCGTCCACGAGCATCGGGTTGGAGTACTTCAGCCGGATCCCTCCCCCGCCCGGGAGCCCCGCGCCGATGCCGGTCTGCCCCGTGTGGAACAGGGCGACCGCGCCCAGTTCCTCGATCGCCTCGTAGAGGGGGTAGGCCATCCGGTCGTCGGGCGCGAAGCCCTGGATGCTCGGATGGAACTTGAAGCCGCGCACGCCGTACTCCTCGGCGAGCCGCCGCGCCTCGCGGACGCCGGCCCGCCCCTTCCACGGATCGACGCTGCCGAACGGGATCAGCACGTCCGCGTGCTCGGCGCAGCTCTCGGCGACCTCCTCGTTGGAGATGCGGGGATGCCCGGTGGCGTGCTCCGCGTCGACCGTGAACACCACCGCCGCCATGCTCCGCTCCCGGTAGTAGGCGGCGATCTCGGGGATGGTCGGCCGCGGATGCTCCTTGAAGTACTTCTCGGAGGCGCCGAACAGGTCCGCGCTCAGTGAGGCGTGCCCGGCGGCCGACACCTCCGCGTGCGTGTGCACGTCGATCGCGACCAGGGCGCCGACGTCGGTGAGCGGCATGTCAGCGCTCCGGGATCCTGGGCGCGGGCACGCCGTACGTCTCGGGCTCGGCGCCGGGCCCCGTCCGCCAGGAGGCGGCGATGGCGTCGGCCGACCAGCCGCCGTCGGCGTACCCGACGGCCTTCTCGCGGGGGTGCGCCCAGAGCGCGAGCCGGTCTCCGCCGATCCCGATGGCCTGTCCCGTGACGTCCGCGGCGGCGTCCGACGCGAGGAAGACGACGAGCGGGGCGACGTCCTCGGTCGTGCCCAGCCCCTCCCCCTTGCGCAGCCACTCGGGGAACCGCCCGCCGGACCGCTCGGCCTCCTCGATGGCCGGGCCCAGGCCGGGGACGGTCCTGGTCATCTCCGTGGCCGCCACCGGGACGACGGCGTTCACCGTGATGTTCGCCCTGGCCAGCTCCATCGCCCAGGTCCTGGCCATCGCGACGATGCCCGCCTTGGCCGCGGCGTAGTTGGTCTGGCCGAAGTTCCCCCGCTGCCCCGCCGGCGACGAGACGAGGATGAGGCGGCCGCCGGTCCCCTGCTCGCGCATCCGGACCGCGGCCGCGCGGGCGCAGGTGAACGTCCCGCGCAGGTGGACGTCGATCACCGCGTCGAAGTCCTCGTCGGACATCTTCCACAGGACCCGATCGCGCAGGATGCCCGCGTTCGTCACCATGACGTCGAGCCGGCCGAACTCCTTGACGGCCGCGGCGACCAGCCGGTCGGCGACCTCGGCGGAGCCCACCGGGGCGGCCACGGTCGCGGCCCTCCCGCCCCGTGCGGCGATCCCCTCGGCGACCTCCGCGGCCGAGCCGCCGTCCACGTCGTTCACGACCACCGCCGCGCCGGCCGCGGCCAGGGCCTCGGCGTACGCCCGGCCGAGACCGCGGCCCGCGCCCGTCACGACGGCCACCTTGCCTGAAAGATCCATGTACGTCGCCTCTCGGCCGGGGAGTGCTCCATTGTCGAATCTATGGCAGATATGTGACTGTCGTCAAAGTTTTGCATGATATCGAGAACCGTCTACCCTGCTGCTGTGACCCTCGCCGGTGAAGACGACCAGACGGCGCAGTCCCCGCGCCCGCAGTCCCTGATGTTCAGCTTCCTCGGCATCTACGTGCTGCACCGGCGCACCGCCGTCTACTCGGGGAGCGTCATCGACGTGTTCGCCCGCCTCGGCGTGTCGGAGGAGGCCGTGCGGTCGACGCTCGCGCGCATGGTGAAACGCACCCTGCTGACCCGCTACCGGCGGGGGAGGAAGGTGTACTTCGGGCTCACCGCGCACGCCGCCGACGTGCTCGAGGACGGGCGCCGGCGGGTGTGGGAGACCGGCGCGGTGAACCGCGACTGGAACGGCACCTGGACCGTCGTCGGGTTCTCGCTGCCGGACAGCCGGCGCAGCACGCGGCACGACCTGCGCTCCCGGCTCATCTGGAACGGCTTCGGCCTCCTGCAGAGCGGCCTGTGGATAGCGCCGGGCACCAAGGACGTCACCGGCATCCTCGCCTCCCTGGATCTGGGCGACCACGTCACCGTGCTGACCGCGAGCGCGTTCAAACCGACCGAGGCGGCCGACCTCGTGCGGAAGGCCTTCGACATCGAGCAGATCGCCCGGCGCTACCGGTCGTTCCTCGCCCAGTGGGACGTCCCCCGGCCGCTGCCGGAGGCACCCGACGACCTCACGCGGCAGCTTCTGCTGCACACCGACTGGCTGCAGCTCGTCCGCCAGGATCCCCACCTGCCGGCCGAGCAGCTGCCCGAAGACTGGCCGGCCATCCGGGCCGAGCAGGTCTTCCACACCCTCGCCCGGGATTACGAGCAGCCCGCCGCGAAGCTCGCCGCCGCCGTCCTGGACGAGCTGGACCTGTGACGGCGGACGACGCCGGGCGAGGCCCCCGCCGGTGACGCAGACCCGAGGTGGGCCTGCGCCACATGGGCGGGGATCGGTGCGGGCAGGGCTCCGGCTACGCCGTGGCGCAGGCCGAGCCGTTCAGGGTGAAGCGGGTGGGAGCGGGGTTGCTCCCGCTGTAGGCGGCCTGGAAGCCGAAGCTGGTGCTGCCTCCGGCGGGGATGGCGGCGTTGTACGACATGTTCCGCGCGGTCACCTGGGCGCCCGACTGGGTCACGGCGGCGTTCCAGGAGTTGCTGATCTGCTGGTTGCCCGGCCACGTCCACGTGACGGTCCAGCCGTTGACGGCGGCGGCGCCGGTGTTCGCGACGACGACGTTCGCCGTGAAGCCGTTGTTCCAGGAGTTGGCCGTGTAGGTGACCCTGCACGAGGCGCCGGACGGCGTGGGGCTCGGCGACGGCGAAGGCGACGGTGACGGTGAGGGTGAAGGAGACGGGGAGGGAGAAGGAGAGGGAGACGGGGAGGGCGTCGGGCTCGGGCTCGGGTTGCTCCCCGTCAGCCCGAAGAACTGGATGGCGTAGGCGGCCATGCCGGCGGCCGGGAGGCTGTGCCCGGCGCCCTGGATGGTGTACGCCTCGACCCGGACGGTGCCCGAGGAGTCGGCGTAGCGGCGGCGGCTCCAGCCGGACTGCGGCGTGTCGGTGGACGTGGGGGTCTGGCTCAGGCCGTTGACGTTCGTCCACTGCTTGATCTCCTCCTCCAGCTCGGAGTAGGCGACCACGGTGTCGTTGGTGCCGTGCCACAGCTGCATGCGCGGCCACGGTCCCCGGTAACTCGGGTTGGCGTTGCGGACGACGTCGCCCCACTGCTGCGCCGTCTTGCCGACGCAGGGCGCGGAGTTGCCGCCCGGCTGGTAGGCCGCCTCGTTGGGGAAGCACGTGAACGGAACCCCCATGAACGCCGCGCCCGCCTTGAAGACCTCGGGGTACAGGGCGAGCATGGCGTTGGTCATCATGGCGCCGGAGGAGCTGCCGGTCGCGAACACCCGGTTCGGGTCGCCGTGGTACTGCTGCTCGACGTAGGTCACCATGGACATCAGCGACACCGGGTCGGTCTGGCCGCCGCGCACCTTCGACGCGTCCGACCAGTTGTCGAAGCAGTTCGACTTCTTCGAGGCGGACGGGTAGATCACGATGAACCCGTACCGGTCGGCCAGCGAGGCGAACTCGCTGGACGAGTAGAACTGGGGCCCCGAACCTCCGCAGGGATGCATGGCCAGCACGATGGCCGGATTCTGCTGCGCGCCGTTCGGCACGTACACGTACATGCGCAGGTTGCCGGGATTGGCCCCGAAACCGGTCACCTCGGTCAGCGTGGCCGCGGTGGCGGGGTGCGCGAACACCAGGGCCGCGGCGACGATCAGCACCGCCGTGCAGGCGCCGCCCAGCGCGGTGAGCAATCGCTTCATCCGCTCCTCCTCTTTCCGGATCGCGGCGGCTCTCTCTTCGCCTGGCGGGGGTCGGGGGACGCCGCCGTCTCGCGAATCCATGACGTGTGCCGGTATAGGAGCGGCCTCAGCAGGGGGTCAAGGCGCCGCCGGAGGGGGCGCGGCGAGCCGATCGGGACAGGGCGCGTTTCCGCTGCATATCAAGCTACTTGTTATCAATCTGCTTGAGAGCAAGCGCGAAACTTACATTCGCGCCGCCGCACGATATCGTTCGTCCGGTGAGCCCCCGCCGTACCCGCCGGACCGCCGAGGCCCCCTCCGAACCGCGCCTGAGCTATCTCGTGTTCCGGCTGGAGCGCCGCGTCCGGGCGCGTCTGGACGACGCCCTCGCCGGGCACGGCGTCACCACGACGGAGTACATGGCGCTCAGCGAGCTGCGCACGCGCGACGGGCTGTCGTCGGCGGAGCTCGCCCGCATCGCCTTCGTCACGCCGCAGGCGATGAACCTCGTCATCCGCGACCTCGAGCGGCGCGGGCTGATCCGCCGCGACCCGCACCCGGACGGCGGCCGGGTCCTGTGCGCCAGCCTCACCGACTCCGGGCTGTCGGTGCTGCGGCGGTGCGACGACTCCCTCGACGCGATCGAGAAGATCATGCTCGCGACCGTGGACGACACGGTGCGCGCGGCTATGCGGGAGGGTCTCACCCTCTGCGCGCGGGCCCTGCGGCCCGGCGACTGAAGACCCTCCCCGCCACGCCGGCCGGTCACTCCTGCGTCGTGCCGCCGGTCAGCCGGGACAGCGCGAGCGCCGTCAGGATGATCCCCCCGTTGAGCGCCTCGATCCACTGGGCCGGGACGCCCGCGAGGGTGAGGACGTTCTGGATCATGTAGAGCAGCAGGATGCCGGTGAACGCGCCGAACACCGTGCCCTTGCCTCCGTTGAGGCTCACCCCGCCGATGACGGCCGCGGCGAACACCGTGAAGATGGCACCGCTGCCCTGGGAGGCGGCGACGGACGCCAGCCGGCCCGCGAGCAGGAGGCCGCCGAGCGCCGCCAGCAGGCTCGCGGAGATCAGCGTGATCCACAGCACCCGGTCGGTCCGGATGCCGGCCGCCTTGGCCGCGTCGACGTTCCCGCCGATCGCGTACAGCGAACGGCCGAACCCGGTGAACCCCATCAGCACGACGCCGGCCGCGAACAGCAGCAGGCAGATCCAGATGGACGCGGGCACCCCGAGCCACATGGTGGAGCCGAGGTAGGTCATCGACGACGGCAGGTTGAAGAACGTCTGCCCGCCGGAGATGCCCGTGAGGAGGCCGCGCAGGACGATCAGCATGCCCAGGGTGACGATGAAGCCGTTGAGCCCGAACCGGACGATGAACAGGGCGTTCACCGCCCCGGCGAGCACGCCCACGGCGAGGGTGATCGGGATCGCCCAGGCTCCGGACAGCAGCCCCAGCCCGTGCCCGGTCCCCGCCGCCACCGTCACCCAGGCGGCCACCCCGGGCGCGAGCCCGAAGGTCGACTCCAGCGACAGGTCCATCCTGCCGGCGACCAGCACGAGCGTCTGCGCCAGGACGAGCAGCGAGATCTCCGACATCGTCTGCAGGATGTTGATCACGTTGTCGCCCTGCAGGAAGATCGGGTTGACGATCTGCCCGACTATGGCGATCACGACGATCGCGGGCACCAGGGCGAAGTCCCGCAGCCGCGCCAGGCGGAGCCGGGTGCTCCGTCTCCCCGATCCCGCGCCCGCCTGCCCGGGCGCGCCCGGCGGGCGTTCCGTCCCGGCGGGGGCGGCGGTGGTCTCAGGCATCGAGGTCGACTCCTTCCATTGCGGCCACCATCTCGTGGTCGTGCCAGCCGGCGGCCAGTTCCGCGACCACGCGGCCGTGGAACATCACGAGCACCCGGTCGCACAGCCGCAGATCGTCGAGTTCGTCCGACGCGATCACCACGCCGGTCCCGTTCCCCGCGGTCTCCTCGACCTTGCCGAGCAGGAACTCCTTGGACCGGACGTCGACCCCGGCGGTCGGGGTGATCAGCACGAGCAGGCGGGGGTCGTTCGCCAGAGCCCGGGCCATCACCACCTTCTGCTGGTTGCCGCCGGACAGTCCGGTGACGGGCAGGTCGGGGCCCGGGGTCTTGATGGCCAGATTCGCGATCATGTCGCGGGCCAGCTCGTCCCTGCGCCGGTTGCTGACGAACCCCGCCGGGCCAAGCCGCTCGGGGACGGTCATGGTGGCGTTGTCGGCGATCGACATCAGCGGGACGAGCCCCTGGTGGTGGCGGTCGCGGGGGACGAACCCCACCCCCGCGGCCAGCGACTCGGGCACGCTTCCGGCCCGGGGGCGGCGCCCGGCGACCTCCAGCGTCCCCGCGCGCGGGGCGCGCAGCCCCACGAGCGTCTCGGCCAGCTCGGTCTTCCCGCTGCCGCCAAGGCCGGCCAGCCCGACGATCTCCCCCGCGCGGACCCGGAGGTCCACGTCGTGGTAGACGTCGCCGTCACCCAGCCCGCCGGCGTCGAGGACGACGGGGGCGTCCGCCGGGACGGGCGTGCGCACCCGCCGCTCCCGCAGCCCCGCGGCCTCGCCGGTCATCGCGGCCACGAGATCCCCCTGCGAGAGCTCCGCGACCGGCGCGGTGAGGATGTGCCGGGCGTCGCGGAAGACCGTGACCCGGTCGCAGATCTCATGGATCTCCTGCAGGTGGTGGCTGATGAACAGGAACGTCACCCCCTGCTCCCGCATGGCCCGCATCCGCTCGAACAGCCGGGCGATCGCCGCCCCGTCGAGCTGGGCGGTGGGCTCGTCCAGGATGATGAACCTCGCGCCGAACGACAGCGCCCGGGCGATCTCCACGAACTGCCGCTGCTCCACGCCGAGCTCGCCGGCGGGCAGGCGGACGTCCACGTCCACCGACCAGGCCTCCAGGAGCTCGGCGGCCTTGCGCCACACGCTGCGCCAGCTGACCAGGCCGAGCCGGTTGCGGTCGTGCCGGTGCAGGTAGAGGTTCTCGGCCACGGTCAGCTCGGGGATGATCGTGGACTTCTGGTAGACGCAGGCGACGCGCCGGCGCCAGGCGTCGCGGTCCGACAGCCGGGGAGCCGGGGCCCCGGCGAAGCGGACCTGCCCGTCGTCGGGCGCCTGCAGCCCGGTCAGGATGGCGACGAGGGTGGACTTGCCCGCCCCGTTGCGGCCGACGAGGGCGTGCGTCTCCCCCGGCTCGATCGCGATGTGCGCGCCGTCCAGCGCCACCGTCTCGCCGTACTTCTTGGTGATGCGCTCCGCCTCCGCGACCGGCCGGCCCATGTCGGCCGGCCGGTCGGCGGGAGCGGAGGGAGGGCTCGCGGACTCGCCCATCGCCACGTCCCCTCAGTTCAGGTTGTTGCCCCACAGCGACTTGTCGTCGTATTTGAGGCTGGGGATGCCGCCGTACGTGCCGCCGTCGGCCGTGACGAGCGGAGCGGAGAGCTGGTCCTCCAGGAGCCCGGGGCGCACCTGCACGATCGTGCTGTCGTGGTCGGTCTTCCCGGCCTGGAACGTCTTGCCGTCGATCGCGTCCTTGGCGTACGACAGCGCCCACTTGGCGTACAGGTCCGCCGGCTGGGAGACGGTCGCGTCGATGTTCCCGGCCGCGATGTCCTTGAGCTCCTGCGGGATGCCGTCGTTGGAGACCACGAAGACGTGCTTGGCGTCGTCCGGCGGGACCAGCAGGTTGCGCTGCTTGAGCACCTGCAGCGTGCCGGCGAGGGCGAAGCTCGACTCCATGTAGACGCCCTTGACGTCCGGGTTCGCCGTGAGGACCGTGGACAGCTTCTGCGCGGCCACCGCGCCGTCCCAGTTCGCGGCCTCGCCGAAGACCTTGATCCCGGGGTAGTTCTGCTTCATGCAGTCGTTGAACGCCTCGGTGCGGTCGCGGCCGTTGATGGACGCCAGGTCGCCCTGCAGCATGACCACCTTGCCCTTGCCCTTGAGCTTGTCGCCCAGGAACTGGCAGGCCTTCTCCCCGTACGCCCGGTTGTCGGCGCGCACGACCATGAAGGCGTTCCCCGTGTCGGGCCGGGTGTCCACCAGGACGGCGGGGATCTTCCGGCCTTCGAGCTGCTGCAGCGTGGGGGCCACGGCCGCGGTGTCCTGCGGGGCCATCACCACGGCGCGCACGCCCTGCCCCACCAGGCTCTGCACGTTGGCGGTGAGCTTGGAGATGTCGTTCTGCGAGTTGGTGGTCTTCAGCTCCGTCCCCAGCTCGCCGCCGAACTGCGGGACGTACCTGATGTAGGAGTTCCAGAAGTCGGTGTCCGACCGCGGATAGTCGACGCCGATGACCGGCTTCGCCGCGGCGCCCGCTGTGGCGCCTCCGCCGTCGGCGGCCGAGCCGCCGCTGTTCCCGCCGCACGCCGCCGCCAGGAACCCCGACACCACCACAATCGCGGCGACCGCGAACCGTCTGTGTTTCAACGTATCTCCTTGTGGATCACTGCGACTGCGGAAGCGTCACCCTTGACAGGACATGGGATGTCTTTCTATGACCAAACCCCGGTCGATGTCCAGACTTCGTGCGGGCCGGAATTCTGAAATTCCAGGATGTTAAGGATTAACATGCCGCCTGGGCTGTATCCGGGGGAACCGGCACCGGTACGACGGGATGGGTATACATCACATGTCTGTCGCCCCACGCTCCTCGCCGTCGAAGGGCCGCGCGCGGCGGAGGGCGGTGTGCGCTTCCCGTCCACGCGTACGAAGATGCAGGTATGTCTCTCACCGAGCAGGCGATCGTGCGCATCAGGCAGCTCATCAAGGACGGCACGCTTCCGCCGGGGGCGCGGCTGCCTCCGGAGCAGGATCTGGCCGCCGAGCTCGGCCTGTCCCGCAACCTGCTCCGGGAGGCCGTCCGCTCCCTGGTCACCACCCGCGTGCTGGAGGTGCGCCGCGGTGACGGCACCTACGTCACCAGCCTCAAGCCCGAGCTGCTGCTGGAAGGCGTGGGACTGGCCGTCGAGATGATGCGCGGCGACGACCTGCTGGAGATCACCGAGGTCCGGCGCCTGTTCGAACCGGTTGCCACCGCGCTGGCGGCCACCCGCATCACCCCCGGCCAGCTCGCCGAGCTCGAACGCCACCTCGACGCCATGATCACCGCTCAGGACGACGTGGAGGCGCTCAACCATCACGACGACGCCTTCCACCGCGCCGTGTTCGAGGCGACCGGCAACACCTCGCTGTGCGCGCTGCTCGGCGGCATCGCCAGCCGGACCCTGCGGGCCCGCGTGTGGCGCGGCCTGGTCGAGGAGAACGCCGCCGGCCGCACCATCGCCGAGCACGCCGCCATCTACCAGGCCCTCGCCCACCGTGACGCCGCCCTCGCCCAGGCCACGGCACTCGTGCACGTCAGCACCACCGAGACCTGGCTGCGCGACAATCTCGGCCGCACCCCGTCCGGAACCCCTTCCGAGGAACCGCCGCACGAGCCGACGCGCATCCGATGAGAGCGCTGACATCCCATCTCTGAGGTGCGGCGATGGGATGACGTCACCGGCTCGCGGCCGGGAGAACACGCACTCCTGGATCACCCGCCGCCTCCACAGCCGAAAAGAGCGGGGGTTCCGTGTCCGTTCAGCCCTCCGGTCGCGCCGGCTCCTGACGGGGGTCTGGACAGATCGCTCTCGTTGGCTTACAAAGACATCCAATGTCTGTGTCGTGACGATCCGTTCATCTCGGTGAAACACCGAAGGGTCTCCGGAGGTCCGGTCCCCCGGTTCGCGGGCGGCGCGGCTCGTCCCGCCGTTCGCGCGCGCGCAGAAGAACCCCATCTCGAGAGGTTCCCGCCCATGTCCACCCCCTCGTTCCAGTTCAGCCGCCGCAGGCTCCTCGCCGCGGCCGGGCTCGCCACGGCGGCCGGCGTGCTGAAGGCCGCCCCCGCCTGGGCCACCGCCGGCCCGCAGAGCTACACCGCGAGCTGGTCGTCGGTCGACCAGCACCCGCCGGCTCCGGAGTGGTTCCAGGACGCCAAGTTCGGCATCTACTTCCACTGGGGCGTCTTCAGCGTCCCCGCCTTCGGCAACGAGTGGTATCCGCGCAACATGTACATCAGCGGATCGAACGAGAACAACCACCACAAGAGCGTCTTCGGCGACCCGTCGGTGTGGCCGTACCACAACTTCATCAACGGCGCTCGGGACAAGGCCGGAAACTGGGTGCAGTTCGCGCCGAAGCTGACGTCGGCCGGCGGCGCCTTCGACCCCAACGAGTGGGCCCAGCTGTTCGCCGACGCCGGCGCCAAGTTCGCCGGGCCCGTCGCCGAGCACCACGACGGCTACTCGATGTGGAACAGCTCGGTGAACGAGTGGAACTCCGTGGCCACCGGACCGAAACTGGACCTGCTGCGGCTGCACGCCGACGCCATCCGGGCCAAGGGCCTCAAGCTGCTGGTGTCCCTGCACCACGCGTACAACTTCACGGGCTACTACGACCACGTGCCGTCGCAGTCCAGCACGTCGCTCAAGAAGCTGTACGGGCAGCTCGACAGGACGAGCGAGAACCAGCTCTGGTACAACAAGCTCAAAGAGGTCGTCGACGGCTACCAGCCCGACATCATCTGGGAGGACTTCAACCTCACCCAGGTCGACGAGGCGCAGCGGCTGAACTTCCTGTCGTACTACTACAACCGCGCGGTCGCCTGGAACAAGGACGTCGTCGCCACCTACAAGGACGGGTACAACAACCGGGGCGAGGTCTTCGACTACGAGCGCGGCGGACCGGCCGGCCTCCAGACCCCCTACTGGCTGACCGACGACAGCATCTCCAGCTCCAGCTGGTGCTACACCGTCGGCATCGGCTACTACTCGCTCAACGCCATGCTGCACTCCCTGATCGACCGGGTCAGCAAGAACGGGAACATGCTGCTGAACATCGCCCCGATGGCGGACGGCACCATCCCGTCGGGGCAGCGGTCGGTCCTGTTGGGCATCGGCGACTACCTCAAGCGCTTCGGCGAGTCGATCTACGCCACCCGGGCCTGGACGGCCTACGGCGAGGGACCCACGCAGATGGGCGGCGGCTCCTTCACCACCCCGCGGGCGGGAACCTCCTCCGACATCCGCTTCACCCGCAGCAAGGACAACACGGTGCTGTACGCCACCGTGCTGGGCTGGCCCGGCGGCACGCTGAACATCACGACCCTGAACTCCAACCGGATCAACCTGGGCAACCTGGCCTCGGTCCAGTTGCTCGGCTCCAGCGCCGGCTCCTACGTCAACCTGCCCACGCGTACTCAAGACTCCTCCGGCCTGCACATCTCGATGCCCTCCTCCAGCGCCCCCTTCAGCGCCCCGGCGTACGTGGTCAAGCTGACCTTCTCCGGCCAGATCCCGGCCCTCGGCTCGGGCAGTGGCGGCGGCATCCCGACCGGGTGGGTCCGGATCGCCAACGTCACCACCGGCCTGGTCCTCGACAGCGGCGGGAACGTCGCCTCGGGGTCGGTGCTCAAGCAGTGGAACTACGACGGCAGCACCAACCTGCAGTGGCAGCTGGTCGCCCTCGGCAGCGGCTGGTACCGGATCGTCAACCGCACCAATGGCATGGTCGCCGACAGCTGGGGCAACACCGCCAACGGCGCCTCCTGCCTCCAGGCCCCCTGGAACGGCGGCAACAACCAGCAGTGGAAGCTGAACGACATGGGCAACGGCCGCTACCAGATCGTCAACCGCGGCACCGGCACCGCGCTGGACGGCGGAGGCAACACCACCGTCGGATCGACCACGGTCCTGTGGACGCCGAACTCCAACACGAACAACCAGTACACGATCACCGCGGTCTGACCGGCCCCGCGCCCGCCCGGCCCTCGGGAGCCGGGCGGGCGCGGGGTGACGGCGCCGTCTCGCGCCTTCACCACGGCCGGGAGCCGGTCCGCGCGTGGAGGCGCGGACCGGCTCGCGGGCCGGTCGGGTCAGACGCGGTTCCAGCGCTGGTTGGAGCCGGCGTTGCAGTCCCAGATGGCGAGCTTGGTGCCGTTCGCCGTGGCGTTGTTGGGCACGTCCAGGCACCGGTTCGAACCGACCGCGGTGATGGTGCCGTCGGAGTTGAACCGCCACTTCTGGTTGTTCTGCCCGTTGCAGTCCCAGATGATCACACTGGTCCCGTTGGCGGTGCCGCCGCCGTTGACGTCCAGGCACTTGTTGCCGTAGACCCGCAGCTCACTGGCGCTGGTGGAGGTCCACTGCTGGTTCGCCTGCCCGTTGCAGTCCCAGATCTGCGCCTGCGCGCCGTTCGCCTGGGAGGCGCCGCTGACGTCCAGGCACCGGCCCGAGCCGACGCCCTTGATCGCGTTCGTCCCGCCCGTCGGCGTCGGCGACGGCGAGGGGGACGAGCCGGTCTGGGGCCCCGCCGACGCCATCACGGACTGGGCGCCCGACGGCCACTGCCCGTTGGAGACCGTGACGTTGCCGGACACGACGCTGCCGCGGTCGCCGTTGGTCACATTGGTGCTGCCGTTGGTCGACCAGTTGCCGGTGACGGTGAAGTTCCCCATGTTCTCCCCGCCCCAGTAGTTGGCGGTGAGCCAGGTGCCGGTGTTGGACAGGACGTTGTTCCTGACGGTGTAGTACTTGGAACCCTCGTCGAAGTAGACCCCGAAATAGCCGTTGGTCCGCAGGCAGTAGTTGTCGCTGATCACTGCACCGGGGTTCCACGACAGCGTGTAGATGCATCCGCCGTCGGTCATCTGCTGCATGACGTCGTGCACGTAGTTGCCGACGAGCTGGTTGTTGTTCGCGGTGGTGGCCGTGGTGTACCGCGGCTGGTAGTTGTACAGGCCGCGGTTGGCGTACTGGGTGTTGCCGCCGGGCTCGTTGGCGCCCCAGCCGTACCCGATCGACATGCCGGTGTACGGCATGTTGTAGACCTCGTTGTGGGAGACGTTGGTGCCGCTGACGTAGGTGGTCAGGACCGAGACGATGCCCCGGTAGTCCAGACCGAGGTCGTGGATCCGGTTGTTGCTGACCGTGATGTTCCGGTTGACCATCCGCTGGTCGCTCGGGTGATGCGCGTCGGCGCGCACGCCGCCGACCACGATGCCGCCGGCCGAGTCGCGGGCGATCTCGGACCGGGTGACCGTGATGTTGCTGGCGCCCAGGCCGACACCGCTGGCGTGCGCGTTGGCGTCGTTGCCGATGCCGATGGCCGTCTGCCCCAGGTTGACGAACTGCGAGTCGCTGAAGGTGATGTTGCTGGCGGCCGAGACCTGCACCGCCGCCGGCATCTGGGACCAGTTGGGGCGGGTGGACTCGAACTGCTGGCAGCCCTCCTGGCAGGAGCTCGGCAGGTCGCTGGGCCAGAGCGAGTTGCCCGAGATGTAGGAGCCGGTCTGCTGGTCGGCGAAGCCCTGGTTGCTGCTGGGCCCGAGCCAGCTGGTGCCGGTGAAGGTGATCCCGGCGAACGCGATGTTGTGCGCGGGCGCGTCGTAGGTGCCGCCGACGTCCACCAGGGACTGCAGAGTCGGCAGCTCCACGCTGACGTTGCTCATGTTCTGCCCGGAGAGGGGGATGTAGGACAGCACGCCCGTGGACGGGTTGATGTACCACTCACCCGGGGAGTCGAGGAACTCGTAGGCGTTCTCGATGTACAACGGCCCGGCCCGGTGCGGAGTGGTGAACGTGTCGTACCCGAAGATGTTGTTGCTCCAGCTGGGCTGCTGCATCGTGATGAAGTTCCCGCTGATGCTCTGCACCCGGACGTACCGGTCGGTGAACGAGCCGACGCTCTCCAGCTCGATCCGGTTCTGGTTGGTCAGCGAGTTCAGGTAGCTCAGCGAGCTGTTGCTGAACCTCATGCCGCTGCCGTTCGAGGTGAAGTCGCCCCGGTTCAGCTGGGTGCGCGCACGCGTGGCGAGGGCGCCGTTGACGTACAGCTGCCGGGTGTCGATGCCGGTGCCGACGTTGGCCTGCCAGATGTTCTTCGACTGGTTGGCGAGCGTCCAGCCGGTGACGGCCCGCGCGCCGGTGACGACGGGGTGGGCGCCCGCCGCGGCCTGCCACACGACCTGGTATCCGTTGTTGCCGGAGTCGGCGGCGGTCAGCCGCAGCGGCGACGACAGCCGGTACGCGCCGTCGGCGAGCTGCACGACGATGTCGCCGGACATGCCGGCGTTCAGCGACCGCACCGCCGTCTGCGCCGCGGAGAGGGAGCACGGCTGGGCGGACGAGCAGGTGCTGCCGGTGCCCGACGGCGACGCGTAGAGAGTCGTGGTGGCGGCGCGGGCCGCGGTGGACAGGGCGACGACGGTGATCGCCACGGTCAGCGCCGCGGCGACGAGACCGGCCAGAACCGGTCTCACCACCGCGGACGGTGAGGACAGATGCACGGGACTTCCTATGGGGGGTAGGGGGTGGTCGGTGAACCCCCTCCGGAGGCGGAGCGCCGCCGTCGAAGGGGGTGGAGGTACGACGACGATCGGCTGCGCGGATCCCGCTTGAGGTCGGCCCGGATCAGGATCCCGGGTGCCGGGTGACCACGAGCGATCGGCCGGCACAGGCGATCTCCTGTGCCGTCAGGGTGACGCCTGGGGTCGCCCGGTGAGGGCCGCGCCGGACGCCGTGGTCGCGATCCGATCGGTCACGTGCTTCTCCAGGTGGCGCGGCCTCACGTGGCACCACGAGGATCGGGGTGGGGCGAGGCGGTGGAAGCCGACGTGGCCGACCACGATGCGGAGGCACGCGACGCGCCTCCACACACCCGCCGAGGTGGTCCAGCCGCACAGGCCCCGGAAGACGCGTCTCCCGGGTGCTTAGCTCCTAATTACGGTCCGTACGGCGAAGGTCGTCAAGACCTTAAGAACGCTTAATTTCCGGACGCGCACACACGAGTCCCGGCCGCTGTTGGCGCCGCGGCTCTGCTGACCAGGGGAAACACGTACCGGCGGTGCCCGGCGGGCCGCTCGCCATGGCGCGGGCCGGCCCTGAATGTTTCGTACTCAAGAGACGGCGCCGACACCCGCGGCGGAAGGGTGGGCCGCTGAGGTCGTCGTGCGGCCGCGAGGAGGGACGCCGTCGCGAATCGTGTCGTTCGCGTGACGCGGTCCGTGAACGTTTCATTCTCACCCTGACAGGGAGTACTGACGTCCCTGATGAGAGCCGCCGGGAATGCCCCACAACCCCCGCGCAGGGCGGGTGAGGAGCGAGCTCCGGTTCTTGACAGGCGGTCGGCTGGTCGTATTTGCTTCGCTGCACCCGCCACCCGCAATCCGCCGGCAGAAGGGAGCACCGCCTCTGTCGATCGTTGGTTAGCGCTAACAACACACGTGACCGCCGCCAGGGCGGGACAGGAGCCGGATCACGCGGCCGGCCGGCCGCAATCGGTTCGTGCGCCTTAACGAAGACGGTTCCGCAGCGGACGACGCGCGCCGATCCGCCGGAACCTGATCGCGCGACGCCGGCACGATCCGGCGCGCACGGCGGCGTGAGCCGGACCGGGGGCGTCCCGGACCGGGCTCCGCACCACTGCACCACTGCCTTTCCCTTCCCCCGCATGTGCCCTCCGCGCGGATGACCCGGTACCGGCGTGACGTCGCGGGAGCGTGCCGCTCCCCGGCCCTGCCGCTCGCGGCAGTCCACACCGCCGGCGACGCGTCGGACGGGACCACACCGCCTCTCGCCGGCTCGGCGAGGCCGCCCGTCGTCAGCACGGCCGTCTCCGCCGCGCCTCCACCCCCCAAGGAGAGAAAGCATGGATTCTTCGTCCATTCCCTTATCGGGCCGTACGGCTCGTGGGCGGCGCTCACCGGCAGCCGTCGCCGCATACCTCGTGACGGCGATCGCGGCCCTCCTCGCCACGGCCGTCATGTGGCCGTCGCCCGCGTCGGCGGCGGTGGCGCCGTTGGTGAGTGCGGCGTCGGGGCGGTGTCTGGATGTGGCGGGCAACTCCGATGCGGCGGGTGCGGCGTTGCAGATCTGGGACTGCAACGGGCAGGCGAATCAGGGGTTCGAGTTCACTTCGGCGGGGGAGTTGCGGACCTTCGGTGGGACGCGGTGTGTGGACGCCTATGGTCAGGGGACCTCGGCGGGCACGAAGGTGGTCATCTGGACGTGTAACGGGCAGGCCAATCAGAGGTGGCGGCAGAACGGGGACGGGTCGGTCGCGGGTGTGCAGTCGGGGTTGTGCCTGGATGTGAACGGGGCGGGGACGGCCAACGGCACCGCGGTCATCTTGTGGACCTGCAACGGCC
>NZ_KI866522.1:1507964-1530821 GCF_000511135.2 Microbispora sp. ATCC PTA-5024
CTCAGCGCACCATGCGGCGGGGCGACATCGTGGACGCGCCGGACATCCCGACGTTCCCGCGCGCCTCCTGCCCTCGTGTCCCGATAGCGTCCGGATCGCGTACGTAGTCCCGACATCGCTAGGTCACAATCTCGACATTTCATCATATGAATTACGTATTCGCAGGTGCGTATACTCGACGTCGTGACCATCTCCATGGCGGCACGGTGAGTGCCGAGTTCTCCCAGCCCGACGCGGGCGCGTCCCGTGACCTGCTGGAGCCGATCCGGCATCGTCGCCCCCGCCGCCTGGGAGACACCGTCGTCACCCATCTGGTCGACCGCATCGTGTCGGGGGGCTACCCCGTGGACAGCGTGCTCCCGACCGAGCCCGAGCTGTGCGAGGAGTTCGGGGTCTCCCGCACGGTGGTGCGCGAGTCGATCAAGCTTCTCGAAGCGAAGGGCCTGGTGAAGGCGATCCCGGGCCGGGGCACCCGCGTCCTGGAGCCCATCGGCTGGAACCTCCTGGACCCCGTCGTCCTGGAGGCCCAGATCCGGCACGACAGCGACCTGGGGATCCTCGACGACCTCATCAACGTCCGGGCGGCGCTCGAGTGCGACATGGCGGCGCAGTGCGCGCGCGTGATCACGCCCGAACAGGCCGAGGCGCTGGCCGCGCAGGCGAACGTCCTGACGGAGACCATCGACGAGCCGCTGCGCTATGCCAGGGAGGACGTCGTCTTCCACGAGATGATCATGATCGCGTCCGGCAACCGTCTCGGTCACGCGATCATTCACAGCATCCACGCGAAGGCGCGGCTGTCGAGCCGGTACAACGGCGATCCCAGCAGGGAGGAACTGGTCCAGTCGCTCGCCGAGCATCGGCAGATCGAGTCGATGATCCTCCAGGGCGACGCCCAGGGGGCCGCGGCCGCGATGCGCATCCACATCCTCGGCTCGTGGACCCGGCGCCGCCCCGGCATCCACGGGGCGCTCTCCGGCGGAGCCGGCTCCCGGGACGCCCTCGAATGAGACGGCGGCCTACGGGGTGCTCCACTCCCGCCGGCGCACGTCCCGATCGGCGTAGGGAGCCTTCAGCGCCTTAGGTGTGCCTGTCTCGGTCACACACGGCACGTCGGGCCGGTCGGCGCCGACGTGCCGTTCGTCGTCCCGATCGCGTCCCCCCGGATGTACGGCGAACGAGATAAGTCATACTCTTGCAGGCGATCGCAAGAAGGGAGCACCGTGACCGACACTCCGCGTGAGGGAGGATACCGGCCGGGCTACGAGGTGGCGGCCGAACAGGTGCTGGAGCTCATCGCCCGGCTGCGCCTGCGCCCCGGCGACCGCATGCCCACCGAGGTCGAGCTGGCCCGCCAGCTCGGCACCAGCCGCACCGTCGTCCGCGAGGCCGTCAAGATCCTCTCCGCACTGGGCCGGGTCCGGGCCCAGAAGGGCCGCGGCCTGTACGTGGCCGACGACGAGGGCATGCTCGGCGGAGGACGCTGGGCGCCCTTCTTCCTCCCCACCGACCTCGACCACGTCTACATGCTCTTCGAGTTCCGGCGAGCGCAGGAGATGGAGACCAGCCGCCTGGCCGCCCGCCGCGCCACGCCCGCCGAGCTCGCCGCTATCGAGAAGGCCGCCCACCTGTGCCGCCAGGGCCACGACACGGGACGCGAGGACCTGTTCAACGAGGGTGACGACGCCTTCCACACGGCCATCGCGACCGCCTCGCACAACATGTTCCTCCAGAACACGGTGCGGCAGGCCCGGCGGCTACAGGGGCAGTCCCACATGATCGGCCTGCGCGGCTCGCTGGGCGGCCACGCCGCGAAGGCGGTGGAGGAACACGAGGCCATCTACCAGGCCATCCGCGCCGGCGACCCCGAGGCGGCGGCCCTGGCGGCCGCCACCCACATCGACAACACGCTGGACGACTACCGCAGAGAGATCCAGCAGCGCCTGTTCTCCCCCACCGACTGATCCCCCACCGGCCGATCGCCTACTTGCCGATCCCCCACCAGCCGATCGCCTACTTGCCGATCCCCCCGGAGCGACGCCTCCGGCGGCCCCGCGCGCCGTCGGCCGGGGCGCGCCGTCTGTGAAAGTTACACGCCGGTCCGCCGGTCTCGCGGAGCTCCCTGCTGGGGCGACCACGGTGCTCCCGCCGTGCGCGACCCTCGGCGAAAGTCCGACTCATCCCCTTCCTCGCGCCGTTTGAACAGGGGCGATGTACGACACGCCCCGGCCGCGCGACGACGGCCGTCACGCGCACACAGGGTGGCCGGAATGCCCACAGTCGCCGGAGTCGTCTGTGCTAAGTCTGAAACTTACTCTTGACGTAGTTCGCCTTCCCTAGGGTAATTAGTACCTAGACCCCGGAGGCAGCCTCCACAGAGGCAGGCGTCGCGGACCGGACGGCACACGCGGGCGCGGGACATCCCCAGCCCTCTGCGCCGACGCCGGCCGCGTCCCTTCCACGGCCCCCGCCGCACCCCCCTCGTGGCGTCACTCGTGGCACCGCGCACCTCCATGGAGAAGCACGTGAGCGCTCTCTCACCACCGACCCGCCTCCACGATCACCGGCCGCGGCGCGGCCGGCCGGAGGGGGCGGCGAGCGCGCCCGGCCCGTGGCTCAGGTGAACCCGATCACCACGTGGACGCGCCTCCTCGGACTCGGGGACCGCTACAGCTCGGCGATGCCCGAGCGTAGTGATGTTAACGCTAACAATCCGGTCTGACCGCGGTCACCGGCTGCCGCACGCACGCAGCACGGGACCCACACCCCCCTTCGCCACGCCACGTGGCGCACGATCGGAGGAACCGTTGAACACAGGAAGAAGGCTCGGCCGTCTCGTGATGGCGGCACTGGTCCCCCTGGCCGTACTCCTCGCCGGGACGGCCGCCTCGCAGACGACGGCGCAGGCCGCGACCTCGCTGCCGTGCGACATCTACGCGACCGGTGGAACGCCGTGCGTGGCGGCGCACAGCACCACCCGGGCGCTGTTCGGCGCCTACAGCGGCCCGCTGTACCAGGTGCAGCGCGCGTCCGACCGCGGCTACCGCGACATCGGGCTGCTGGAGGCCGGCGGGTACGCCGACGCGTCCGCGCAGGACTCGTTCTGCGCGAACACCTCCTGCACGATCACGAAGATCTACGACCAGACCGCCAACCACAACGACCTGCCGATCTCGTGGGGCGGCTTCTGGAAGGGCCCCGGCCCCAACGGGTCCGACATCGGCGCGGACGCCAAGGCGCTGCCGCTGACCGCGGGCGGCCACCCGGTGTACGGGATCAAGAGCACGCAGGGCACCGGCTACCGGATCGACAACGCCAAGAACGTCCCGACGGGCAGCAAGCCCGAGGGCATCTACATGGTGACCTCGTCCAACTACGTCGACCAGTGGTGCTGCTTCGACTACGGCAGCGGCGAGAACTCCCACAACGACACCGGCAACGCCACCATGAACGCGATCTACTGGGGCACCGCCTGCTGGTTCGGCGGATGCACCGGCACCGGCCCCTGGGTGGAGGCCGACCTGGAGAACGGGATGTACCACACCAACACCGGGTCCAACAAGGACCCGAACAACTCCGGGGTGCACTACCCGTTCGTCAGCGCGTGGCTGAAGAACAACGGCACCACCAACTTCACCCTGAAGTACGGCAACGGCAACAGCGGCGGCCTGACCACCACGTACTCGGGCGCGCTGCCCAACGGATACTCCCCCATGAAGCTGGAGAGCTCGATCCTGCTCGGCACCGGCGGCGACAACAGCCCGACCGGACAGGGGTACTTCTTCGAGGGCGCCGTCACGTCCGGCTTCCCGTCCGACGCCACGGAGAACGCGGTCCAGGCGAACATCACCTCCGTCGGCTACTCCATGTCCGGCGGCAGCACCACGGGCGGTCAGCAGATCGTGGGCGGCCAGTCGGGCCGGTGCCTCGACGTCACCGGGGTCTCCCAGTCCAACGGCGCCCAGGTGCAGCTGTGGGACTGCAACGGCCAGAACAACCAGCGCTGGACCTCCACCTCCGGCAAGCAGCTCCAGGTGTACGGCAACAAGTGCCTGGACGCCTACGGCCAGGGCACGAGCAACGGCACCCAGGTGATCATCTGGGACTGCAACGGCCAGACCAACCAGCAGTGGAACATCAACTCCAACGGCACCATCACCGGCGTGCAGTCCGGGCTCTGCCTCGACGCCAACAACGCCGCCACCGCCAACGGCACCAAGATCATCCTGTGGGCCTGCAACGGCGGAGCCAACCAGCAGTGGAGCCGGCGCAACTGAGCCGGCCATGACGTGAGGACGCACCGCCGCGGGACGCCGGGGGCCTGCGGCGGTGCGCCTCCCACCGCGGGACGGCGGGCGGCGGCCGACGCCGAGCCCCCGCCGCGGTTCCCCCATGACGGCGCCCGCTCCCGGCAGGCCCCGTCGTCTCGTCGAATTCGCCTAACTCACCGAAAGGACCCCCCATGAGCCGGCGAAGAGAAGGCACCGCGCGAGTCGCCATGAGAGTGGTGGTCGCGCTCCTGTCCATAGCGATGTCGCTGGTGGCCGTGTCGGCGGCACAGGCGGCCGTCGGGATCACGATCAACGGTGGTTCCGGCGGCCGCACGTTCGACGGCGTCGGCGCCATCAGCGGCGGCGGCGGAAACAGCCGCCTGCTCATCGACTACCCCGAGCCGCAGCGCAGCCAGATCCTCGACTACCTGTTCAAGCCCGGATACGGCGCCTCGATGCAGATCCTCAAGGTCGAGATCGGCGGCGACACGAACTCCACGGACGGCGCGGAGCCGAGCCACCGGCACACCTCGGGCGACCTCGACTGCAACCGCGGGTACGAGTGGTGGCTGATGGAGCAGGCCAAGGCCCGCAACCCCAACATCAAGCTGGTCGGCCTCTCCTGGGGCGCCCCCGGCTGGCTCGGCAACGGCAACTTCTGGTCGCAGGACACCATCAACTACCTGGTCGACTGGCTCGGCTGCGCCAAGAACAGCCACGGGCTGACCATCGACTACCTGGGCGGCTGGAACGAGAAGGGCCGCGACCTGAACTGGTACGTCAACCTCAACTCGGCGCTGGACTCCCACGGGTTCGGCAACGTGAAGATCGTCGCCTCCGACGACTGGGGCTTCGGCGTGGCCGACGACGCGGCGAACAACACCGCCTTCCGCAACGCCGTCGACGTGTACGGCAGCCACTACGTCTGCGGGTACCGCGGCGCCCAGACCAACTGCCCGAGCTCGACCACCGCGATCAACTCCGGGAAGGTCCTGTGGGCCAGTGAGAACGGCTCCGACGACTACAACGACGGCGCGAAGGCCCTCGCGCGAGGCATCAACCGGGACTACATCGACGGGAAGATGACGGCGTACATCAACTGGCCGGTCATCGCGGCGATCCCGCCGAACCTCCCGTTCGCCACGATGGGCGTGGCGGTCGCGCCGCAGCCCTGGTCGGGCTACTACGCCATCGGCAAGAACGCCTGGGTGATGGCCCACACCACCCAGTTCACCAGCCCCGGGTGGAAGTACCTCGACTCCTCCAGCGGCTACATCGGCGGCAACCGCGCCAACGGCAGCTACGTCTCGCTCAAGGCGCCCAACAGCGGCGACTACAGCACGATCGTCGAGACGATGGACGCCACCGCCGCGCAGACCCTGAACTTCACCGTCACCGGCGGCCTGTCCACCGGCCAGGTCCACGTCTGGGCCACCAACCTCAACTCCGGCAACTCCGCCGACTACTTCCGGCACACCACCGACATCACCCCCTCGGGCGGCGCCTTCTCGCTGACCGTCCAGCCGGGGTACGTCTACTCCATCACCACCACCACCGGCCAGGGCAAGGGCACCGCCACCAGCCCCGCCCGCGGCTCGCTGGCCCTCCCCTACTCCGACGACTTCGACTCCTACGCCACCGGCCGTGAGGCGAAGTACCTGCAGGACATGCAGGGCTCGTTCGAGGTCGTGGCCTGCGGCGGCGGACGGTCCGGCAAGTGCGTGCGCCAGATGGCCCCGCGCCAGCCGATCCTGTGGACCGGCGGTTCCCACCCCTACGCCCTGCTGGGTGATCTGGGCTGGACCAACTACACCGTCTCCACCGACGTCCTGCTCGAACAGGGCGGGTACGCCGAGGTGATCGGCCGGGCCGGCGCGCAGCACTCCTTCGGCCCCGAAGGACTGAACGCCTACTACCTGCGGGTCACCGACGCCGGCGCCTGGCAGATCCTGCGCAACAACGTCGACAACGCGATGACGACCATCCGCAGCGGGACGGTCGCCGCACTCGGCACCGGTCGCTGGCACACGCTCGCCCTGGGCTTCTCCGGCAGCACGATCACCGCGAGCATCGACGGCACCCAGGTGGGCTCGGTCACGGACGGCACCTGGGGCGCGGGCCAGATCGGCGTGGGCACCGGCACGACCGAGACCGCGCAGTTCGACAACCTGACGATCACCCCGGGCCAGGGCGGCGGCACCGGAAACGGCAACCTGCTGCGCGGCCTGGCCAGCGGCCGGTGCGTGGACGTGCCCAACCAGTCGCAGACGAACGGCACGCAGGTGGCGCTGTGGGACTGCAACGGCGGCGCCAACCAGCAGTGGACGTACACCTCGTCCAAGCAGCTCCAGGTGTACGGCACCAAGTGCCTTGAGAGCGGCACCACCAACGGCGCCGCCGTCGTCATCAACGGCTGCTCCGGCGGGACGAACCAGCAGTGGAACGTCAACGCCGACGGCACCGTCACCGGGCCGTCCGGGCTGTGCCTGGACGCCTACAGCGCCGGGACCGCCAACGGCACGAAGATCGTCGTGTGGTCCTGCAACGGCGGAACCAACCAGCAGTGGAGCCGTAACTGAGCTGACGCGGTCGCCCGCCGCGGCGACCGTCCGGCGCGGTCCGGCCTGATGCCGCGCCCGCGGGCCCCGAAGACGGGGTCCGCGGGCCGGCGGCGCCTTCTGGGGGATCCGGTCAGCGGTCCCCCGAGTGATCCATCCACGCCCAGAACGGGTTACGGGGCTGCACTAGAGTGCATGCATGAGCGCCAAAGAGGACGCGTTCGCCTTCTCCTCCCGCAGGCCCGCCGAGCGACTGGGCGTCGCGGTGGTCAGCGAGCTGGTCGAGCTCATCGTCACGGGCGAGCTCCCCGAAGGGGAGCTGCTGCCGCCCGAGGGTACGCTCTGCGAGCACTTCGGCGTCAGCCGCACGGTTCTCCGCGAGTCGGTCAAACGGCTCGAGGAGAAGGGCCTGGTGGTCGTGGCACAGGGCCGCGGCACCCAGGTGGCGCAGTCCGGGTCGTGGAACATGCTCGACCCGGTCGTCCTGTCCGCCCTCATCGACAACGACGTGTCCCTGGGCGTCCTCGACGAGCTGACGATCGTCCGGGGCAGCCTCGAGTCCGCCATGGCGGGCGCGGTGGCGACGCGGCGCACGGCCGAGGAGCTGACCCGCATCGAGCACGCCCTGGAGTCGATGCGCGAGACGCAGCACGAGAGCGACTCCTTCCGTCAGGCGGACGTGGTCTTCCACCTCACGATCATGGAGCTGTCCCGCAACCGCCTGGCCGAGAACATCGCCAAGCGCCTGTACCGGCGGGCGCTCGAGAGCAGCAGATACCAGGGGATGCGCTACGAGGACGCCTTCCACTCCACGGTGGAGGAGCACGCCCTGGTGGTCGACGCCATCTCCCGTAAGGACGCCGAGGCCGCGGAACGCGCGATGCGCGACCACATCGTCAGCTCCTGGGAGCGGCGCCGGCTCGGGGCACCCGAGGAGGAGCCCGGGCTCTAGTACTCCAGCGATCCTTCGGTGGTCGCGGGCGCCGGCGTAGGCCCTGGTCGTGTCGAGCACATCCCGGCGCCGGCACCGGCCAGCAGCAGCGCCAGCTGGAACCGGCTGTGCGCCCCGTATTTCTCCATCAGGTCCGCGACCGTGTAGGTGATGGTGCGCCGGCTCAGGCCCATCTGCTCGGCCACCATCTGGTCGGTGCAGCCCTCGGCGAGCAGCGTCACCACGGCGCGCTCCCTCGCCGACAGCCCCGCCGGCCACCGCCCCGGCTCGGCCGCCCGCGCCCACAGCCGCTGGTACATCTCGACCAGGGCGCGCACCAGCGGCTTGGCGGTGATCTGCCAGACCCCCTTCAGCGGATCCTCCGGGTCGATGGGCGTCATGACGATCGCCCGGTCGATGATGACCATCTTGGCCGGCAGGGCGGGCAGGATCCGATGTTCGGCGCCGGCGGCGATCAGGCGCGCGTCATGGCCCGCCGGGGCCGACCCCAGCCAGCGCGTACGCACATCCGGCGGCATCGGGAGCGTCCCCAGCAGCGGGCGCCGGGACGACGCGGGAACCATGACCAGCCGCTCGCTGCGTTCGGAGACGATCTCGGCGAACCGGGCGACCACGGCATCGGCCCCGAACAGCGGGTGCACACCGCGCGTGGCCCGCAGCGACTGCAGCCACGCCGCCTCAGACATCGCCGGCCACCCCCTGACGTCCCACCCCGTGAATCCGCATCCTGCCCCAGAAAACCGAGCGGCGGCAATGCTGGGCGGACACCGTTGCGACTTTGCGCAAGAACAAGGCAGGAGTGATGCGCGCACCCCGCTGCGCCCCGCAAGGTTCCTTTCATCCACCACTCCCGAAAGGACACCTCATGAACTACGACCTGCGAACCCTGGCCGACCGGGCCGAGCTGTACGACCTGCTGCTGCGTCTGGGTCGAGCCTTGGACGAGCACCGCTTCGACGACCTGAGCACCGTTCTGACGCAGGACGCCACCGGCGCGACCCGCAACGGGACCGGGTCGGGCCGCGACGTCCTGATCGCACAGATAGAGGCCGGCAACAAGGACTACGCCCGCCTGCTCCACCGGTTCAGCAGCGTGCTGATCGAGGTCGACGGCGACACCGCGACGATCCGCGCCTCCATCACCGCCCTGTCCGGCCACGCCGACAGTCTCGTGCCGGCCTCCCGGCGCTACGGGCTGTCCCGCATCAAGGCCGTCCGAACGTCCGACGGTTGGCGGATCAGCGAGCTGAACGTCGAGCCGGTGTTCGTAGTGGGGCGATAGCGCTGGGACCTACGACCTAGCGGACACCCATCGCCGCTGGTAGGGGCATTTTTGGCGCGGTGCTGTCGGCATCGTCGCGAGCAGGTCATCCCCGGAAGCGACGCCCATCTCCTACGGCAGGATCTCCCAGACGATCCCGCTGTGGAGCACGAACAAGACGCTAGGCCTCCGCTGCCCGGCGTTCGCACGCCGGCACGGCCGCGGCCGGGATCAGGCCTTCGGCGACCAGGTCCGTCCAGAGCCCGTCCGGGACGTCGGTCTCGAACCGGCGGAGGTCCTCGTCCACCTCGCCGGGCGAGCGCATGCCGACGGCGACCGCGGCGACGGCGGGGTGCAGCAGCGGGAAGGCCAGCGCGGCGGCGGGGAGCTCCACCCCGTGGTCCTCGCATATCGCCGCGAGGCGGCCGGCCCGCCCGATCACCTCGGCGTCGGCGGCCCGGTACTCGTACGTCGCACCGGGCGCCGGCCGCGCGGTGGACAGCAGGCCGGTGGCGAAGACGCCGGCGGCGACCACGGCGACGCCGGCCTCGTGGGCCGGCGCGAGCACCGAGTCGAGCCCGCTGTGGTCGAGCAGCGAGTAGCGGTTGGCCAGCATGATCACGTCGACGAGGCCGTCCTCGATGATCCGGGCGAGCCCCGCGGTCGCGTTGGTCCCGATGCCGATGGCCTTCACCAGGCCGGCGGCCTTGAGCCGCGCCAGCGACGCGAGGCCCTCGCGCGCCGCGCCCTCCCCCGCCTGGTCGGGGTCGTGCGCGTAGAGGATGTCGACCGAGTCGAGTCCGAGGCGCTCCAGGCTCTCCTGGAGGGAGCGTTCGACACCCGCCGCCGAGAAGTCCCATCGGCGCGTGCGGTCGCCGGGGACGGCGAATCCGTC
Source organism: Microbispora sp. ATCC PTA-5024 (assembly GCF_000511135.2). Taxonomy (NCBI): domain Bacteria; kingdom Bacillati; phylum Actinomycetota; class Actinomycetes; order Streptosporangiales; family Streptosporangiaceae; genus Microbispora; species Microbispora sp. ATCC PTA-5024. The sequence continues at coordinate 1,517,902 of NZ_KI866522.1, forward strand.
GTCGTCGCGTTCGCGCGGCTCCGGGTTGGGCACGATCAGGCGGCCCACCTTGGTGGACAGGACGAATTCGTCGCGCGGGCGGCGGCGCAGCTCGGCGCCGATGCGGCGCTCGGAGAGCCCGAGACCGTAGTGCGGCGCCGTGTCGAAGTAGCGGATGCCGCGGTCCCACGCCCGGCGTACCGTCCGGGCGGCCTCGTCGTCGCTCACCGCCCGGCCGAGATTGCCGAGCGGTGATCCGCCCAGGCCGAGAACGCCACGGCCCGGCCGGGCCAGGTTCAGCAGTCCGGCGACCGCGGCCGTCATGCGCCGAGCCCGTAGAACGCCGACGCGGTGCCGGACATGATCGCCCGCCGCTCCGCCTGGCTCAGCTCGGAGACGAGCTCGTCCACGGCGCACCGCCACGCGACGGGACCGGCCCCCAGCTCGGCGAGCGGCCAGTCGGACCCGTACATGAGCCGCTCGGGGCCGAACGCCTCAAGCGCCACGTCCACCGCGCGGCGCAGACGGGCTCCCCCGCCGCCGCTCACGAGTCCGGCCAGCCCGGAGACCTTCGCGAAGACGTTCGGCCGGGTGGCGAGCTCGCGCAGGCCGGCCTCCCAGCCGTCGTCGTCGTCCGACTCGGCCAGCCCGCCGAGGTGGTCGACGACGAAGCGGACGCCGGGGTGCGCGGCCACGACGGCCGCGGCCGGCGGCAGCTGCCACCAGCGCACGACCAGGTCGAAGCCGAGCCCGTGGGCGCCGAGCTGCTCCAGGGCCTTGCCTACGTCGGGGCGCTGGAGCCACGCCGGGTCGGGGTCGACGTGGACCAGGTGACGGATCCCGACGAGCCTTTCGCGCGCCGCGGGGCCGAGCCCGTCGAGCTGCGCCGCGACGTCACCCGTGAGATCTGCCCAGCCGACGACCCCGGCGATGCGCGCATCGGTGTGCGCCAGAAGCCGCCGCGTTTCCGCGGCGCTGTTGCTCGACTGCACGACGACGGCGGCGTCCACGCCCGTCGAGTCGAGCATCCGCCCGAGGTCGGCGGGCGCGAAGTCGCGGTCGATGACCCCCATCGTCGCGGGGTCGATCCACGGCTGGGGGTCGGTGGCCCGGTCCCAGAGATGGACGTGCGCGTCGATCGAGCGGCTCACGACAGGTGCCAGACCTCGTCGAGCGGCTGCCACAGAGCCCCCGGGTCGCGCTCCTCGACGATGCGCACCTGGCACGGGTCGGTGTGCGTCCACCATTCGCGCGTCACCGGGTCCTCGGCGATGCGGGCCATGTCGGCCGCGTGGTCCTCGCCGACGTACTCGTAGTAGCCGAACAGGGTGTCGCCGACGATGAAGATGGAGTAGTTCGTGACGTTCGAGTCGCGCAGCGTCTGCTCGACCTGCGGCCAGACGTTGCTGTGCAGTTCGAGGTACTCCTCCCGGCGCTCCGGCCGGACGCCGACGACGAAGGCGTGACGCTCGACGCGGTTCTGGGCGCTCACGCCGCCTCCTCGTGTGACCGGTCGCACGCGCATCCGCGCGGCGCGCCTCCCCGTACGATTCGCTCGCTCATGACCCCACCTGCTCCACCGCGTGCCCGTCGATGCGGCCGTCCTGACGCGGGTCGGGGACGAGGCGAAGGCCGGCGCGGTCGGGACGGACGTGCGGCCCCGTGATCGCGGCCGGGGGGTTGGCGGCTCGCGAGATCTTGATGTGCTCCTCGTCGACCCGGATGCCGATGCCCGGCTCGTCGCCGAGGACGATGCCGCCGTCGTCGAACTCCTGGTCCACCTGGAGTCCGACGGGAGACGAGAGGTCCTGGACCTCGAAGGCCAGGTGGTTCGGCACCGCCGTGGCCGCGTGCGCCAGCGGGTTGGCGTGGTACGCCACCGGGCTCACGGGCAGGTCGCGTCCGTGGGCCACCGCGGCCACCCGCAGGAAGTGCGTGATGCCCCAGACGTTGCCCACCTGGACGATGTCGATCGCGTCGGCGTCCAGGAGCGGCCGGTACTGCTCCAGTCCGGTGAGGTTCTCACCGGTCGCGACGGCGGCGCGGATGCCGCGCCGGACCGAGGCGAGACCGGCGGCGTCCCATCGCCGCACCGGCTCCTCGACCCAGGCGAGGTCGACCTCGCGCTCGATCGCGGTGATGAACCGGACCGCCTGGGACCGGTTCCACGACTCGTTGGCGTCGAACATGAGAGCGGGGTGCGCCGAGTTGCGGCTGAGGACGTCCCGCAACGCTCGCAGCCGGCGGAGATCATGCTGGAGATCACGGCCGCCCTTCAGCTTGGCGGCGCCGAAGCCCCGGTCGGCGAAGCGCTCGTAGAGGCGCACGAGGGCCTCGTCGTCGAGGGCGATGTCCAGCCCGGAGGCGTAGCCGGCGACGAACCGGTCCCGGCCGCCCAGGGTGCGCCACAGCGGTTCGTCGGCCGCCTTCGCCTTGAGGTCCCACAGCGCCATGTCGATCGCGCCGATCGCGCCGAACGTCGCGCCCGAGTGGCCGGTCTTGAAGACCCGGGCCAGCATGCGGTCGTACAGAGCCGTGACGGCCCGCGGGTCCTCACCCTCCACGGCGCCGAAGACGCGGTCGACGTCGCCGTGCGCGCCGAGCCCCACCCCTTCCAGGCCGCTGTCCGTCTCAAGGATCAGCACGTGCACGTCGGTGCGGGGCTCGGACATGACCCCGTTGGCGTCGCCGATCAGCCGCCCCCAGTCGTGCACCGTCGTGAGGCTGCGGTATCCGGTGACCTTCAAAATCGCTCCTTCATGATGTTCCTACTCACTCCTTGGTGCCGCCCGCCGTCATGCCCGCGACCAGGAAGCGCTGCGCGAAGAGGAAGACGATCAGCACGGGCAGCACCGAGATGACGGTCGCGAGCGCGAGCGTCGGCAACTGCACGGACTGCGTCCCGGCGGAGCTCGGGTTGAACGCCGGAGTCGAGGCGAGCAGCGAGGTCAGGCCGACCTGCACCGGGTATCCCTCGCTCGACGGCAGCATCACGAAGGGCAGGAAGAAGTTGTTCCAGCTCTGCACGAAGCTGAAGAACGCGACCAGCGCGACGATCGGCGCGGCCAGCGGCAGCGCGACCCTGGTGAACACCTGGAGTTCTGTGCATCCGTCGAGGCGCGCCGCCGCGAGCAGATCGCGCGGGACGCTCGTCGAGAAGTAGATGTACGTGAGGTACACCCCGAACGGGAAGAACGCCATCGGGAGGATCACCGAGAGCGGGCTGCCGATGAGCCCGACCACGTTCAGTTCGAGGAAGATCGGCAGCACCAGCGCGGTGTTCGGGATCAGCATGACGATCAGCGTCAGCACGAGGAGCGACCGGCGGAACCGGAACTCCGTCAGGGCCATCGCGTAGCCCGCCGGGATGCTCGCGATGAGCGTGATGACGAGCGCGCCCAGGGCGTACAGCGCCGAGTTGCCCACCCACGCGGTCACCGCGCCGTCCTGGAACCCGAACAGCTGGTCCCAGTTGGCGGCCAGGTCGCCGAGGCCACCGGGCAGGAACGGGTCGTCGACGATGAGCCCGCGCGCCGACTTCGTCGTCGCCAGCAGCAGCCAGACGATCGGGATGGCGAAGAACAGCACGAAGATCGCGACCACGACCCCGACGATCGTCCGGCCGCTCCAGCCGCTGACCCCGCTCCGGCCCCGCGCGTGGCGGCCGATGTCCACTGTCGTCATGTGCTAGCCCCTCTCGAACAGGCCGCCGCGCGTCACGAAGACGGCCGACAGCGCGAGGGCGATGACGAGCAGCAGCAGGGAGATGGCCGCCGCTCCGTTGAAGTCGTTCTGCTGGAACGCGTACTGGTAGGCGAGCTGGTTGAGCGAGTAGTCGTTGGGCACGATCGCGTTGCTCGCCTGGGAGAGCAGCTGCGGCTCGACGAACAGCTGCGTGCCGGCGGCCAGCGACATGATCCCCATGTACGAGATCCACTTGCGCAGCAGCGGGAGCTGGATGCGCCAGGCGATCTGCACGGTGGTCGCGCCGTCGATGCGCGCGGCCTCGATCACGTCGTCGCTGATGTTGTTGAGGGCGCCGTACATGATGACGATCCAGCCGCCCGCGCCGGTCCAGAACGCGATGACGGCGAAGATCGGGGGCAGGTTGCCCGGCACGATGACCTGCACGAAGCTGGAGAAGCCCATCAGCCGCAGCAGGCCGCCGACCGGGCTGGCGGTGGGGTCGAGCACGAACAGCCACAGCAGCACGCTCGACGCGCCCGCAAGGGCGCCCGGCAGGTAGAAGACGAACCGGAGCGTCTTGCTCAGCCAGCGCACGCGGATCGCGTGGACGACGAGGGCCAGGAACGTGACCAGCACGACCAGGGCCACGAGCCACATCACCAGGTAGAGGGCGACGTGCCCGACGGCGGGCAGGAACCGGAAGTCGCTCATCACCTTCGTGAAGTTGGCGAACCCCGCGAAAGCGCCGTCGCCGTCGGTGAAGGCGAGGTAGAGGGCGTAGATGGCGGGCAGGATTCCGAACGCGATCGTCAGCACCGCGTAGACCGCGATGAAGGCGTAGCTCATCGCGCTCCGCTCACCGCCGTCACCCCGGCCGGCCGGTCGCCCGGCCCGCGGTGACACCGCGGGCCGGGCGGCCTGATTCGTAACCGTCATGTCACTTGACCGTATAGCCGTTGACCTGCGCCTGGTTCTTGATCGCGGTCTCCCACTCGGGGAGCAGATCGACCAGGCTCTTGCCGCCGGCAATCGCGGGGGTCATCGTCTTGGCCCAGATCGCCTCCTGGCTGAAGACCCCGGAGCCCCACCCGGTCCAGATCTGCGGACCGGCCTTGATCAGTGCCCCCAGGTCCGTGGCGTAGTAGCCGCTCGACTCCTGCTTCTTGATCCACTTGTCCGCGGCGGGCGCGTAGGCCGGGTAACCGGGAGCGAGGTTCACCTGGTAGTCGTCGGCCGTCGTGACGAACTCGACGAACTTCTCGGCCGCCTTGAGGTTCTTCGCGTGGCTGCTGATGAACCAGGTGCCGCCGCCCACGTTGCCCGTCGCGGCGCTGTCGCCCTGCCAGGCCAGCGGCGCCGCGACGCCGAGCTGGCCGGCGGGCACGTTGAGCGACTGCGGGTTGTTGAAGATGGCGCCCGCGTACCAGGCCGGGCCCGGCATGAGGACCACCTTGTCGGAGTACTTCTTCACGAACTCCGGGGTGAAGACGCTCAGGTTGGGGACGGTGCCGTTCTTGATCAGAATGTCGAGCATCGACGCGACGCGCTTGCACTCCGGGCTGTCGGTGTTCACCGTCACCGACGTGGGGCCGGTGATGCCGTTCGCCTGGCACTTGCTGCCCCAGAAGTAGATCTCCGGGGCGAAGGAGTCACCGACGGCGCCGACGATGTAGCCGGGGTGCTCCTTGGCCACCTTCTCGCCGACGGCCTGGTACTCCTCCCACGTGGTGGGGAGGGAGTAGCCGAACTTGTCGAGCAGGCTCTTGTTGTACCAGAGCACCACCTGCGCGAGGTCGTTGCGCAGGCAGTAGACCTTGCCCTCGACGGTGCACGGGGCCAGGGAGCCCTGCGTGAAGTTGTCGAGCGTGGCCTTCGGGACGAGCCCGCTGTTGAGGACGGCCGCGAACGCCTGCTTGCCGTTGCTCTTCTGGCTCGCCCACGCCGCGTCGTTGTTCTGCGACGAGAACACGACGTCGGGCCAGCCGCTGCCCGCGCGGTCGAAGAGCTGTACCTTCGTCCTGAAGGAGTTCGACCCGTTCGCGGAACCGTCGTAGGTGACGACGTTGAGCTTCACGCCGGGGTTGGCCTTCTTGAACGCGTCGACCGCGCTCGACCGGTCGGCGTCCACCCAGACCGTGATCGGGGCCTTGTCATCCTGCGTGACCTGCGGAAAGCCGTAGGAGCCGACCGAGGAACCGCTGTTGCCGCCGCAGGCGGCCAGTGTGAGGGCGGCGGCGAGAACGCCCACGCCACCGATCACCCGGCCGGTATATCCGTGAAGTTTGTTACGGACCATGTTGGTGTCCTTTGTCTTGTCGCCCACATTGACGACCCCCGCAATGTGATGAAAATAGAGCATACGTATTACGTGTGCAAGCGGTCTGAAGCACCGCCTTGAGGAGAGTGAGGACACCCGATGAAGGGTGCTGCATACGTGGGTGGCGGTCGCCTGACGACCGTGCCCATCGAGGTCGCGCCGCCCGGTCCCGGCGAGCTCCAGGTCGCCGTCGCCTACTGCGGGCTGTGCGGGACCGACCTCCACATCGTGCACGGCGACATGGACGCCAGGGTGCGGACGCCCCTCGTGTTCGGCCATGAGACGTCGGGCACGGTGGCGGCGGTCGGCGCGGGCGTGGAGGGCTGGAAGGTCGGCGACCCCCTGACCGTCATGCCGCTGGTCTGGGACGGCACCTGCCCCGCCTGCCTCGCCGGGCATCAGCACATCTGCCAGAACCTCGTCTTCGTCGGCATCGACTCCCCGGGAGGGCTGCAGCAGCGGTGGAACGTCCCGGCCTCGATCGCCGTGCCGCTCCCCGCCGGCCTCGACCTGCGTACGGCGGCCCTCGTCGAGCCGGTCGCCGTCGCGGTCCACGACGTCCGGCGCTCCGGCCTCCAGGTCGGCGACCGCGCCGTCGTGCTCGGGGGCGGCCCCATCGGGGTGCTCATCGCCGCCGTCGCGCGGCACGCCGGCGCCCACGTCATGGTCGCCGAGGTCGACGCGTCGCGCCGGAACCGGGTCGCCGAGCTCGGTTTCGAGGTGATCGACCCCTCCTCCGCCGACCTGGTCGCCGAGGTCGAGCGCTGGACGGACGGCGTCGGCGCCGACGTGGTGTTCGAGGTATCGGGAGCCGCCGCCGCGGCCCGCTCCACCACCGCGCTCGCGAAGGTGCGCGGGACGATCGTCGTGGTGGCCATCCACTCCGCCGCCCGGGAACTGGACCTGCAGCGCGTGTTCTGGCGGGAGCTCCGCCTGCTGGGCGCCCGGGTGTACCAGCGGTCCGACTTCGAGCGCGCCGTCGAGCTGCTCGGCCGGGGCGTCATCCCCGCCGAGGCCGTCATCTCCGGCGTCGTCCCGCTCGAGGAGATCGCCTCCGCGGTCGACGACCTCTCGGCCGGCCGCGCCATGAAGATCCTCGTGGACGTCGCCGGGGAGGCCCGGGCATGAGCGGCCTGTTCGACCTGCACGGCCGTCTGGCGGTCGTCACCGGGGCCCGCCGGGGCATCGGCCGCGCCATGGCCGAGGCCCTCGCCGCCGCCGGAGCCGACATCATCGGTGTGAGCGCTCACCTCGGGGCGGACGACGAGGTCGCCAAGTCGGTCCGCGGACTCGGCCGGTCCTTCGAGGGCCGCGCCGTGGACTTCGCCGATCGCGACGCCGTCCTGGACCTGGGCGCCGAGCTCGCCGAGCGGTCTCCCGACATCCTCGTCAACAACGCGGGCACGATCGAGCGGGCCCCCGCGGCGGAGCATCCGCTCACGTGGTGGGACCGCGTGCTCGAGGTCGACCTGTCGAGCCAGTTCGCCCTCACCCAGCTGGTGGCGCGCCCGATGCTGGAGCGCGGCCGAGGCAAGATCGTGTTCACGGCGAGCATGCTGAGCTTCCAGGGCGGGATCAACGTGCCCGGCTACACCGCCGCCAAGTCGGGGATCGCCGGCCTCACCCGGGCGCTCGCCAACGAGTGGGCCGCCCGCGGGGTGAACGTCAACGCCATCGCGCCGGGCTACATCGCGACCGACAACACGGAGGCGCTGCGCGGCGACCCCGAGCGGTCGCGGTCGATCCTGGAGCGGATCCCTGCCGGACGCTGGGGTCGCGCCGACGACATCGCGGGCGCGGCCGTCTTCCTCTGCTCGGCGGCGTCCGACTACGTCTCGGGCGCGGTCGTCCCCGTGGACGGCGGGTGGCTGGCGCGCTGACCGCGGCGGGCGGGCGGCCGGGCGCGGGATGCCCGGGGGTCTCCGCCCGGCACGCGGCGTGAGAGGGCGGGGGGAGCCGCACGGCTCCCCCCGCCTCCTCGTCTTGCGAGAGCTACTTCGAGACCCCGGGGAAGGTCCGCAGGGCCGGCTCGACGCCGGCGTGCGCGATCACGTCCTGGGCGTCGTCCGGCCAGGCCGTACCCGCGACCTGCACGTTGTCGATCAGCTGGTTGTTGTGCTGCGCCGCGTTCGGGGTCTGCGTGGCGCCGGAGTTGTACCAGTTGTGGGCGAGCACGTTGTCGCTGGTGTTGTTGATCGTCCCGTACGAGTTCGTGAAGACCCACACCCCGCAGTCCTGGACCACGTTGTTCTTCATCGTGACGTAGCGGGATCCCTCGTCCAGGTAGAGACCCACGGTGTGCAGCGTGTCGTAGATGTAGTTGCCGCTGAACACCGCGCCCGGGTTGGCCGACAGGTTGTACAGGCTGCCCCCGTCGTGGAAGACCTTCTTGACCCCGTGGATCAGGTTCCCCGTCACCTCGGTGTTCCTGAGGGTCGTCGGCGTCGTGTAGACCGGCTGGTAGGTGTACAGGCCGCGGTTGCGGTAGTCCTGGCTGCCGCCCGCGTCGTTCGCGCCCCAGCCCCAGCCGGTGTCGATCCCGTCGTACGCGAGGTTCGAGACCTCGTTGTGCGCGATCACGGCGTGGTCCACGTAGGTGGACAGGATGCCTGACATCTCCTTGTAGTCCTTGGCGACGTCGGTCACCAGGTTGTTGTCGATCGTGATGTCGCGCAGGGTCATCGCCGGGTCGCCCGGGTGGTGGGCGTCCGGCTGCACGCCGCCCACGACGACCCCCGCGCCACCGAGGTCGGTGAACAGGTTGTGGTGCACGGTCGTCGCGGTGACCCCGAGCCCGATCCCCGCACCGTTCGCGTCGGCGTCCAGGCCGATGCCGAGGCCCACCTGTCCCAGGTGGGCGAAGGTGTCGTCCGAGAAGGTCACGCGGGTGGCCGCGGCGACCTGGACGGCCGCGGGGACCTGGTTCCAGCCGTTGCGCGCGCCCTCGAACAGCGGGCAGCCCGACTGGCAACTGCTCAGGTAGTCGGCCGGCTGCGGGTACGCCTTCGGGATGAACGCCCCGTTCTGCTGGTCGGCGTAGCCGATCGGCGAGCCGGGCGACAGCCAGGTCGAGTACGAGAACCGGATGCCCGAGAACGTCAGGTCGTGCACCGGGTTCGCGTAGGTGCCCGCGATCTGGACGAGCGACTCGAGGTAGGGCAGCACGAACGACTGGCCGTTCGGGTCCTCACCGGCGGCGGCGCGGTAGTACAGCCTGCCGGCCGCGGGGTCGAGGTACCACTGTCCCTCCTGGAGGAACGCGTAGGAGTTCTCCAGCAGCAGCCGGCCACCGGCGAACGGGTGGGCCAGGGTGTCGTACCCCCAGTTGTTGTTCTGCCAGGCGGGCTGCTGCATCGTGATCGTCGTCCCGCTGATGCTCCGCACGGGGGCGTACCGGTCGGTGAACGAGTCCTGGCTCTCGACCTCGATGCGGCTCTGGTCCGGCAGCGTCGCGAGGTAGCCGAGCGCGGGATTCCTGATCTCCATGCCCGACGGCGTGACCGTGACGTCGCCGCGGGCGATCGTGATCGCCGCGCGGGGCGCCGCCGCGTCGTTCTTGTAGAGCTGGCGGCTGTCCTGTCCCTTCGGCACGGACGCGACGAAGATGTTCTTGCCGGCGTCGTACGGCGTCCAGCCGGTCACCTCCCGGCCACCCGAGACGACCGGTCGCGCCCCTCTCGCGGCGGTCCAGGTCACCGGCTTGGCGCCGGTGCCCGAGTCGTCCGCGGTGAAGCGTAACGGCTCCTCGAGCCGGTAGGTCCCGTCCTTCAGCTCGACCGTGACGGTGCTTCCCGCGTGCGCCGACGCGCGGGCCATCGCCTGCGCCGCGGCCGGCGTGCGCAGCGGCTTGCCCGGCGTGCCCTGGTTGCGGTCGTCGCCGTCCGGCGACACGACGATCGTGGTCCGGCCGGGATGCGGCGGCACGGCGAGCGCCGGCGTGGCGCTGACCGCGACGATCCCGGCCGCGACTAGGGAGATTGCCCCGGTGACGGATGCCGGATGACGTTGTCTCACGTGTCCCCGATTCCTCTGGTGCATGTGACGTTACTCATAAGACGTATGATGATTTTCCCGAGCCCGTCAAGGGGCGTCGATCGAGAAACCGTTGGGGAGCGGCATCATGCGCATCGGTGGACCGGCCGGGGCGACCCAGGTCTCCACGCTCGGAGAGGCCCTGGTGCGTCTGTCACCGGCGCCGGGCGAGCGGCTGCGCGACTCCGGGCAGTTCCGGGTGCACGTCGGCGGCGCCGAGGCGAACGTCGCGGTGGCCCTGGCGTCGGTCGGCGTGCCGACGCGCTGGACGTCGGCGCTGCCGCAGACCGTCCTCGGGCGGCGTGTCGCCGACTCGCTGTCGAGCGCGGGCGTCGCGCTCGACACCGTGCGGTGGACGGCCGGCGAGCGTCTCGGACTCTACTTCGCGGAGATCGGCTCGCCGCCGCGCCCCACGAGTGTGGTGTACGACCGGGCCGGCACCGCGTTCGCCTCGCTCTCCGCCGACGACCTGGACTGGGCCGCCGTGTGCGACGCGCGGATCGTCCACCTGACCGGCATCACGGCCGCCGTGGCGCCGCGGTCCGGCGCGCTCGTGCTGCGGGCGGCGCGGGAGGGGCGCGAGCGTGGCGCGCTCGTCGTCTACGACGTCAACTACCGGGCGGCGCTGTCCTCGCCGGAGTCGGCCGCCTCGTTCACCGCCGACCTGGCCGCCCACGTCGACGTGCTGATCTGCCGGGCCGAGGACGCGCGCGACCTCTTCGGCCTCGCCGGCGACGCGCCGGCGCTGGCGAGCGACCTGGCGAAGACCCTGTCGATCGGCCGCGTGGTGGTGACGTCGGGCGCCGACGGCGCCGTCGCCTGGTGGGACGGCGAGTCCGTGGCGGCCCCGGCGCTGCCCACCGTCGGCGTCGACCGGATCGGCGCCGGGGACGCCTTCGCGGCCGGTGTGCTGTGGGGCGTGCTCGACGGCTCCCCCGAGGAGGCGCTCAAGCGGGGCACGGCGATGGCCTCCCTGGCCATGACCGTGCACGGGGACCAGTGCCGCTTCTCGGCCGAGGAGGTGCTGGACGTGGCCCGCGGCGCGGGACGGGAGGTGCGCCGCTGAGCCTGCGGGCGAGCGGTCTCGCCCGGCCGAGCCGGTCCGCGCGTGGGGGGCGCGGACCGGCTCGGAGGTGGTGAGGGTCAGACGCGGGTCCAGCGCTGGTTGGCCTGCCCATTGCAGGTCCAGATCTGGAGCTTGGTGCCGTTGGCCGTGGCGCTGTTCGGCACGTCCAGGCACTTGTTCGCGCCGACAGCTGTCAGGCTGCCGTCGGAGTTGAGACGCCACTGCTGGTTGTTCTGACCGTTGCAGTCCCAGATGAGCACACTGGTGCCGTCGGCCGTGCCCCGGTTGTTGACGTCCAGGCACTTCGACCCGTACACCCGCAACTCACCCGCGCTCGTCACCGTCCACCGCTGATTCGCCTGGTTGTTGCAGTCCCAGATCTCCGCCAGCGTCCCGTTCGCCTGCGAGGCACCCGTGACGTCCAGGCACCGGCCCGACCCCACACCCCGGAACGCGCTCGTGCTCCCCGTCGGCGTCGGCGTCGGGCTGGGCGTGACGATGCCCCCGCCGGTCACGACGTACATCGCGGCGCCGTGCCCGGGGACCGACGCGCTGATGGTGCCGGACGTGGAGGAGGTGGAGTGCGCCCACAGGTCGCGTACGGAGTAGGAGGAGGCGGAGCCGAGGCCCACGGCCGAGGCGGTGGTGGACACCGTCGCCGTCGACGTGCCGCGGTTGAGCAGCACGACCGCGACCGACCCGTTGGACATCGGCTTGCGCCAGACCTCAAGGTTGCCGTTGTCGCTGACCTTGGTGCCCTGCCGGCCGCCCCAGTCCTGGTCGACCGCGATGACTTCGGTGTTCGTGAGAATCGTGCGGGTGTCGGAGCTCATCGTGCGGATGTCGTTGCCCGCGATGAGCGGCGCGTTCAGCAGCGCCCACAGGCTGAAGTGCGCCCGGCCCTCGGTCCCCGAGAGCGAGCCGTTGCCCACCTCCAGCATGTCGGGGTCGTTCCAGCCGCCCGGACCCGAGTACGCGTCGAGCCCGACCTGCTGGTCGAGGATGCTCGTCACCGAGCCGAAGTTGGCCTGGATGTCCCCCGTGGTGCGCCAGGAGTTGCCCGTCGCCATCCCCCAGGTCCAGACGCTCTCCTGTCCCCAGTTGCAGAGGCTGAACAGGATCGGGCGGCCGGTGGCGGCGAGCGCGTCGCGCATCGCCGTGTACCGCTGCTGCCCGGTCTTGCCCTGGTGGTCGCCGCAGTTGTCGTACTTCAGGTAGTCGATCCCCCACGACGCCCACAGGGCGGCGTCCCTGCGCTCGTTGCCCAGGCTGGCCGGGTAGCCGGCGCAGGTGGTGAGGCCGGCGGAGGAGTAGATGCCGAGCTTCAGCCCCTTCGAGTGGACGTAGTCGGCCACGGCCTTGATGCCGTTGGGGAACTTCTGCGGGTCGGGCACCAGGTCGCCGTTGGCGTTGCGGCTCTTGGTCGACCAGCAGTCGTCGATGTTGACGTACTGGTAGCCGGCCGCGGCCATTCCGCTGGACACCATGGCGTCCGCGCTCTGCCGGATCAGCGAGTCGCTGACGTTGCAGCCGAAGCTGTTCCAGTCGTTCCATCCCAACTGGGGCGTGCGGGCCAGGCCGTTGTCCAGCGCGGCCGCGGGCGACGTCGCCCCGCCGGCCACGACCAGGGACCCGGCGGCCACCACTGCCGCCAGTGCCCATCGGACGATTTTCTGCATCGGACTCCTCTGTTCTGTGCTGGATCACCCCGCCTCCACCCGGCGGTTCCGGGTGGCGGCGGTAGGGGGTGCTGGGGGCGGACGGACGCGTCGGCGTCCCGGGGGCCGCGGATCGGATGCCGATCAGGGGGTCAGCGGTAGCCGGCGGCGGTGATGTCGG
>NZ_KI866522.1:1532342-1535565 GCF_000511135.2 Microbispora sp. ATCC PTA-5024
CTCACCAACGGCGCCACCGCCGCCGACGCGGGCGACGGCCAGGACAACGCCAGCACCGCCGCCAGGGCCGCGACGACGGACGACACCACGGCGACTGGTCTGCGGACCGCCGTGCGAGTGGGTGGTGCGTTCATGATCTCTCCTCGGGGGGTGGAGGCGCGGCGGAGGCCGCCCGGTGAATCTCGGTGGGGCTCTCGGCGGGGGCGGCGTCGTGGCCGTGAGGGTCAGACGCGGGTCCAGCGCTGGTTGGCCTGCCCATTGCAGGTCCAGATCTGGAGCTTGGTGCCGTTGGCCGTGGCGCTGTTCGGCACGTCCAGGCACTTGTTCGCGCCGACAGCTGTCAGGCTGCCGTCGGAGTTGAGACGCCACTGCTGGTTGTTCTGGCCGTTGCAGTCCCAGATGAGCACACTGGTGCCGTCGGCCGTGCCCCGGTTGTTGACGTCCAGGCACTTCGACCCGTACACCCGCAGCTCACCCGCGCTCGTCACCGTCCACCGCTGATTCGCCTGGTTGTTGCAGTCCCAGATCTCCGCCAGCGTCCCGTTCGCCTGCGAGGCACCCGTGACGTCCAGGCACCGGCCCGACCCCACACCCCGGAACGCGCTCGTGCTCCCCGTCGGCGTCGGCGTCGGCGTCACCGTGGGCGTCACCGTGGGCGAAGGCGTGGGCGTGGGAGACGGGGTGGCTCCGGTGGCGGTGACGGTGAGCAGGACGGCCTCTCCGGCGGGGACGGTGGTGGTGTAGGAGCCGCTGAAGGTCCCGGCGTCGGTCCCGGTCCACAGGTTGCGCACGGCGGCCGCGCCCGACAGGCCGAGGTCGGACCAGCGGGCGGTGACGGCGGAGGCCGAGGTGGTCCGGTTGAGCAGGAGCACGGCCCGGCGGCCGGTGCCCGACAGCACCTTGCTGTACACCTGGCGCCCGCTCTGGTCCTCGGCCACCTTCACGCCCTGCCGCCCGAGCGGGTCCTGGTCGACCGCCAGCACCTCCCGGTTGGTCAGGATCGCCCGGGTGTCGGAGCTCATGGTGGCGAGGTTGTTGCCGGCCAGCAGCGGCGCCCCGGAGACGGCCCACAGTCCGAGGTGGGTGCGGTTCTGCGCCGCGGAGAAGCCGGGCATGCCCACGATCAGCATGTCGGGGTCGTTGTAGTGGCCGGGGCTCTGCGCGGAGGGGTGCTGGGCGGAGTCGAAGTTGGCCAGCACCCGGTCCATCGCCGGGCTCTGTCCCCAGTAGATGATGTCCCCGCTGGTCCGCCACATCGTGGACATGGAGGGCGCCCAGTCCCAGGGGTTCTGCACACCCCAGTCGCACACCGACAGCACCATGGGCCGCCCGGTCTGGGCGGTGGCCCGGCCGATCGCGTCGCTGATCGCCTGGTAGGCCGTCCGCGGGTTGAGCCCCTCGGCGTTGCCGCCGCACCAGTCGACCTTGACGAAGTCGAAGCCCCACTGGGAGAACTGCAGGAAGTCCTGGTCGTAGTGCCCCTCGCTGCCGCTGTTCGGGGCCGCGGGGCGCCCGGTCGGGTAGTAGTACCCGCACCCGTTGCGCCCGGCGTCGGTGTAGATGCCCGCCTTGAGGCCCTTGCTGTGGATGTAATCGGCGATCGCCTTCATCCCGCCGGGCCATTCGGCGGTGTCCACAGTGATGTTGCCCGAGGCGTCCCGGGTGCCCTGCCACCAGCCCTCGTCGATGTTGACGTACTGGTACCCGGCGTCCTTCATCCCCGACGAGACCATCGCGTCGACCTGCGCCTTGATCACGTTGTAGTTGATCTGGGCAGCGAAGGTGTTCCACGACGCCCAGCCCATGGGCGGGGTGGTGACCGGTGAGGCCGCCACGGCCGTCACCTCCTCCGGGGTCGTCGTGGCGGCCGCCTCCGTGGCCGCCACACCCGCCGGCAGCAGCGCCGCGACGGTCAGGTGCGCGGCGACGGCGAGCCGGCGCACGCGGCGGCCCATCGAGGGCCGGGCGAGGGAGCGGCGGTCACCCGCGGCGTGAGCGGGCGGCCGTCGCCGTAGGAACCTGGTCAGTCGCATCCGTTTCTCCTGCGCATCGGGATCCGCGCGTACGGCGGTGGGGTTCGGGGGGATGGGCCGTCGCGGCCTCGGGGCGCCGGGGGCCGCGCGGGCTCCCGGCCCGGGCCTCCGGCGCGGCGGTCGGGCCGCGCCGGAGGCCGTCCTCGCCAGGAAGGAGAGCGAGGTCAGGGGGTGGCGGCGACCGCGTCAGCAGGTGGAGTCGGTCTGCGTGAGCAGGCCCAGCCGCCACGGCAGGGCGTTGTAGTCCCCACCCGAGTTGGGGTCGCGGCCCTGGTACAGGTACTGCATCCTGCACGGGCTGATCGTCAGCGTCTGGTCGACCTGGGTGCGGACCATCTCCCCGTGGCTGATGTCGGTGGTCCACGCGCCCGCGGGGAAGGTCACGTTCGCCACTCCGGCGAACGGGTTGGACTCACTGGCCGCCAGCGGCGTCCACGATCCGGCGATGCTGGAGGAGGTCCAGGACCGGAAGTACCGCCCGCGGCTGCCGATCGCCTCGACGATCAGCAGGTACTGGTTCTGCCCGGCGACCCTGTACACGTTCGACGCCTCGAACACGTTGTTGCGGTTGGCGTCCTGCAACGCGATCACCGGCTGCGACATGCCGTTGGGGAAGTCGGCCAGCGAGGTCTGCGACCGGTAGAGGTGCCCGTTGTCGTCGGAGGAGAACAGGTAGCAGGTGGCGCCATCGCAGATCACCCACATGTCGACCCAGTAGCCGTTGCCGATGTTCTGCTGGATGATCGACGGCATCCCGGAGTAGAAGTTCTTCGGCGCGCTCCACCCGTTGGGGTTGGAGATGTCGGGGTTGGTGGAGTACGAGGCGTTACCGGTCTGGTAGATCAGGTACCACAGCTTCTGCGGCGCAAAGTAGAACACCTCCGGCGCCGCCCGGTATCCGCCGCCGATCGGGCTGCGGTCCAGGTAGTACTGCGTCGCCGACCCGGCCTGCGACCAGTCGGTGAAGTTCAGGTACTCCAGGCCGTAGCCGGCGGACTGGGCGGTGCTGGCGAACACGTGGTACCTGCCGTTGTAGTACACCACCGACGGGTCCTTGATCCCCGCGATGTTGTGCGCCGAGTCCGGCTTCGGCGCGATCAACGCACCACTGGAACTCCACCGGAAGCTCGACGGCAACGTCCCCCCGGACGGCGTCACCGACGGCGTCGGCGTGGGAGTGGGGGTGGTCG
>NZ_KI866522.1:1536404-1537736 GCF_000511135.2 Microbispora sp. ATCC PTA-5024
CCCACCAACGGCGCCACCGCCGCCGACACCGGCACCGACCACGACGACGCCAGCACCGCCGCCAGGGCCGCGACGACGGACATCACGGCCACGGCCGGCGAACGCCTTCGGCCGGCCGGTGAACGGAAGAGGGACACGTGCATGGGACAACTCCTGGGGGTGAAAGCGCGGCGGACGACCGCCGGGGGGATGCGCGTTCGGGACGGGAGTTCGTAGCCGGTAGGCGGGGCGCCGGGCCGGCCGCCCGGTGGCGGCGCGGCGGCTCCCCGCGAGAGACGGGTTATCCGGGTGGTCGGGGTGGTGTCGTCGAGAAGGCCCGCGGTCCGGAGGTCCGGCCGCTCTCGAGCTCGGTGGGACGGGCGAGCCGCCGCCCGTTCGCCGCGCGCTCGTGCCGGGCCGGGCCTCGCGGGGCTCGGCGTCTCTCCCGGGCCGTCGCGACGTTAGCGTTCACATGAACGGCGCGGGACGTCGTCGCACACGATCCCGGGGACGTCCCGGGCGCGTCCGGCGACGTCCACGGCCCATCCGGCGTGCGCTTCGACGCCGCTGCGCGCCGATCGCGGCGGGTGGCACGGCCGGCTGACGACGACTTCGGATTCACGGAGAACCTCCCTCCCGGAGACCGAGAGAAGTGTTAGCGCTCACATTCTGCGGTCGAGCCGAACCTCCCGTCCGCGGCTGTCATTCGTCGGTGGTGGTGATGGCGTAGCCAATACGACGTGCGGGCGACCGTCAAGAGGCGTGTCCGGCCCTTCGACGGCCCCCCGGCCTCTCCCGTCACGCCCAGCCGCTGGTAGAGGGGCGGTGGACCGCACCATCGCCGAGGACGACGGTGATGAAAAATTCACGGACCCGCCGTCCGCGGCGACGCGGCGGAGCTTTCGGCGTGACTTCCGTGGCCGGCGGACGCGTCCGTCGCCCTCACCCGCCGTCGGTCGAAACTTTCTCGACACTCTCTTGACACATTTCGTGATGAGTTTCCACACTGTCTCCCCAAGCGGTCATGTCCCCGCCGACGTCGGTGGTGCACGGCGGGGGCCCGCCGGCTCGGCGTGCCGTTCGTCGCGGTGCGGCTCGAGCCGTCGGTTGTCGACGGCCGTTCAGGACCGCCGATATGACGGCGCTCCCGGCGGCGATCGCGACGGCCGCCGGGGGACAGGTTCCCCGTCGCGGTGGCGAGCCGTGCCTCCCCGCGCCCCTGACGTGGCCGGCGACGAGGTACGGCACCCGGTGCGCCGCCGTTTCGTGGTGTCTTCCGCACCGTTATGCCATTCAGCTCTCAGCAGTAGTGGAGGCTCAGTCATGGGCGAAAGTCCCGACATTCCCGCATTT
>NZ_KI866522.1:1539353-1611684 GCF_000511135.2 Microbispora sp. ATCC PTA-5024
ACGGTCCGGGGGCGGGACGGATCCCGCCCCCGGACCGGGGTCGGCCGTCTCAGCGGACGCCGATGGTGCGGCTCCCGAGAGACTTGGGCGCGGTGGCGGGGCTGCCGCCGACCGGCCAGAAGGGCAGGGACGTGGTGGGAGCCGAGGCCCGCTGGATCAGGTAGGACGTGCCGGCCTGCGCGGGGATCGCGATCGTCGTCCCCGTCTGGTTGCTCAGCACCGTGGTCCCCGAGCCGTCGACGACCGTCACGTTCTGGCCGGGCCAGGGGTTGCGGACGTTGACCGTGCCGGTGGCCCCGGCCTCGACCGCGACCGTGACCAGGGTCCCGTTGCGGATCTGGACGTCGGCCTTGCCCTTGTGCTGGATGTACACGGTGCCGTCGGCGTTCCAGCCGCTCGGCCAGCCGGGGGCGATGCGCAGTGTGCCGTCGTAGTCCTGCACCAGGCCCTCGGTCACCGCCGCGGCCGTCACGCCCAGCTGCTCCAGGTAGGGGTTTGTCAGCTTTGAGGGATCCCAGCTGGCGAACCCGTTCTGGAACACCTGGTACTTGTTGATGTTGGCGATCAACGCCGTGCGCATCTCGGCGCCCAGTCCCAGCCGTGCCGCCTGCAGCGCGTCGAAGCTCCAGTCGGTCTCGGTGATGTAGCTGCGGTGGCTGAAGGTGCGCTTGGCCAGGTCGGACTGGTTGCCGCTGTCCCCGATCAGGTTGTACGGCCACACCGGCTCAAGGCCGAGGTTCTCCACGTTGTGCTTGGCCGCCGTGGGCTGCGCCGACAGGGCCAGCATGTCGTTGCCGGCGGAGTCCGCGGAGGGGGACAGCACCTGGGTCTGCCCGAAGTCGGTGCGGGGCAGCGGCCGGATCTTCGGGATCGCCGCCTGCAACTGGCTGACCAGTGAGGCGTCCACGCCGAGGATCTGGGCCGCCTGCGCGGTGACCGGGAACAGCGCCTGCATCGCGGTGACGTCCGTGATCGGGTCGTTCACCGACCACTGGGTCTCATGCGCGTTGGAGTGGGTGTGCAGCAGGCCGTCCGACCCGGTCGTGGCGTGCGACAGCAGGAACCTGGCCGAGTCCCGCATCAGCGGGTAGTTCGCCGACAGGAACGCCCTGTCGTCGGTGGCCAGGTAGGTCTGCCACACCCACAGCCCGATCTCCGCGCCGGAGGTGACGGTCTGGGAGTTGTAGGAGGGCGCGATGGTCGAGTCGCAGGACTCGTTGCCCGAATACCAGGTGCCGTTGCCGTTGAACCGCATCGTCTCCGGCACGCAGATCCCCTGGTGCCCGGGGTAGTGGGCGCTCGTCCAGGCCGTGATGTTGGACAGGTTGTTCCGGTAGAGGGTGAACATCGGCGAGTTCAGGGAGAACGCGCCGGCCGACAGGTTGGCCTGGATCATCATCCGCAGGTTCCAGAACCAGTACCCGGCCGGGTACCACGGCTGGGTGTCCTGGCCCACATTGAACAGGTTCGCCTCACCGGCCTGGGTGCCCGGGAAGGTGTCCCGGTTGCTCGCCGCCATGGCGAACAGGTAGAGCGTCCGCATGTTCTCGAAGTACTCGCCCGACCCGTCACTGGACGTGATCTTGATCAGGCCGACCGAGTTCCAGTAGTCGTGCCACCACGACAGCGTGCTCGCCGCCAGGTCCGCCGAACCCCGGGTCAGGTCGCCGCCCAGCAGGCCGGTCGCGGTGGTCATCGCGTTGCCGCCCTTCCAGGTCGGGGACACCACGATGACCCGGAACGACCCGTCGCTGTTGGGCTGGAAGCTCACCTGCGCCGTTCGCGAGTCCGGGGTGGAGGCTCGCACGTTGCGCCCGCCCGCGCTGACGCCCGCGAGGACGCCGAAGGTCTGCCCGGAGGTGCCGCCCCCGCAGCAGTCGGTCCAGGTCTCCGACAACGTCGCCACCGAGCCCGACGCCTGGGCGCTGGGGTTGCGCGGGCTCCACAGCTTCACCTGCGCGGTCTGGCTGGAGTTGGGGTCGGCTCCGGTCACGTCCACCACCAGCTGGGCGGTGTCGGCCCGCACATAGGCCTTCAGCGTCATCCCGCCGCCGGACTCGTACAGCGTCCCGTCGTACAGGTCGAGGTAGCCCCTGAAGTCGGAGGCCCCGGTCAGCCGGCTCAGCCCGGGGATGACCACCTGGCCGGGCGACTTGCGGTCCGGCATCGTGTCGTTGCGGTTCAGCTGCGCGGTGAACCCGTTCGCCCCCCACGCGGCCACGCCCAGCGTGCCGTTGCCCAGCGGGACGAACTGGCTCGAGCTCGTGTTGGCGTGCGCGAGCACGATGTCCGACCGCCGCACCACGTTCGGGGTGTCCACCGCGAATCTCCCGTTCTGCCACGCGGTCGACGTGCCGGTCGGGGACACCGACGGGCTCGGCGACGGGCTGGGGCTGGGAGACGGGCTCGGCGAGGGAGAGGGTGACGGTGAAGGGCTCGGTGACGGGCTCGGGGACGGCGAGGGAGACGGTGAAGGTGAGGGGCTGGGGGACGGCGACGGCGTGGGGCTCGTGGTGACGCCCCCGGTGCAGGCGACGCCGTTGAGCGCGAAGGCGGCGGGCACCGGGTTCGCCGAGTTGTTCCAGGTGCCGTTGAAGCCGAAGCTGGTGCTGCCGCCGGCGGGGATGGCGGCGTTGTAGCCGGCGTCGTTCACGGTGACCTGGGAGCCCGACTGGGTGACCGAGCCGTTCCACAACTGGCTGACGGTCTGCCCGGCGGTGAACGACCAGGTCAGCTTCCAGCCGTTGACCGGGTCGCCCAGGTTGTCGATCGTCACGTTGGCGCCGAAGCCGCTCTGCCACTGACTGCTGATCGTGTAGGTGACCCGGCATGCCGTGGCGGCATGGGCCGCCAGCGCGGGGGTGAGGGCGCCGGCCACGGCGACGCCGGCGACCACGGCCAGCGCCGGCCGTAGCCGGGAGAAGATGAAACGCATCTGGGTCCTTCGGAGCGAGGGGTGGATTCAGGAGCAGGAGTCCGCACGGCCTCCCATGTGGATGGCCCGCACTGGGCCGGCCGCCCGGATGGCGAGGTCAGGCATGCGTGATCCGGCGGGGAGCGGGCCGCGCTCCGCCGGTCGTACGGCCCTGCGCATGGCATGTCTGCTCCGCTCATCGAGAGTCCACGACGCCCGCCTGGTCGGGCCGCCCGCGGCGCGTGCATCTCGGCCTCGTCGCCCACCCGGCGCGGCAGTGCACGGTCCCGCCCTCGCGGGTGGCCTGACGGCCCGCCGTGTCGCTGTGGAAACCGGCGCGGTCCGCTCGCCCCATCGCCCGTAAGCGAGCGGACCGCGCCGTCCCCCCGGGGGAGACGTGCTCTGTCAGCCGTTGCGCACGAGCCGCCACCGGTTTCCGGCGGCGCCGTCGTCCGGACGCTGGACGGCGAAGGCGCCGGCCGAGGCCGACCCGTTCTGGATGCCCAGCAGCTTGCCGCTGTTGACGTTGCGGATCTTGTACGTCCCGTCGCCCTGGTCGGCGAGGGTCCACCGGTGGTCGGCCGTGCCGTTGTCCGACCACTGGAGGATGCTCGCGTTGTCCGCGGTGGACATGTTCTGAACGCCGAGGACCTTGCCGCTGTTGACGTTGCGGAGCCGGACCGCGGAGCCGTCCGTGACCATGACCCAGTTGTGGTCGGCGGTGCCCGAGTCGTACCACTGCAGGGCGAGGCCGCCGTCGGCCGTGGACATGTTCTGGATGCCGAGCACCATCCCGCTGCCCACGTTGACCAGGCGGTAGTTGGCGGTTCCGCCGCTGCTCTGGCCGTTGGCGTTCCAGTAGACGGTGTAGTTCATGTTCTGCGCGTCGTAGAACGGGACCAGGTTGACGGTGGAGCCGTTGGCCGTGGCGGTGAACGCGAGCGTCGTGCTCCCGGTACGGGTGATCGACGAGGTGGTGAGCGACGGCAGCGCGCTGAGCCCGGTGTTGCCGTAGTTTCCGGCGAGCACCACCGGACCGTAGGTGATGGCGGAGACGTTCGCGTTGTCGTTGGCCGCCCGCATGATCACCTTCATCGGGAGCCGGACGGTGACCGTGTCGCCACTGGTCCACGACCGGGTGAGCGTGGCGTAGGAGCCCGGGGTGGCGGCGATGTTCTGCGCGCTCCCGTTGACGCTGATCGTGGCCCCGGTGGTCCAGGCCGGGATCCGGATGCGCATCGACCACGTCCCGCCGGCGTTGCCGCTCACGGTCAGCGTCGTGGTGTCGGCGGCCGGGTACGACGTGGTCTGGGTGACCGTGATCCCGCGCTGGGTCCAGTCGAGCACCGACGGCATGAACAGGTTCACGATCAGCGTGGTGTCGTCGTGGAAGTAGATGGAATCCATCAGCTTGGTCTGCATCTCCAGGCCGGTGCCCTGGCAGCACCACATCGAGGTGTAGTCGGTGCTCCAGGTGCCGCCGCCCCACGCCGGCCCGACTCCCCTGCGGCCCCCCGGATTGAGCGGGGTGAAGTAGGTGATGTGCCCGTGGCTGTCGGCCGGGTTCTGCTGGCCGATCATCTGGTTGAGCAGCGCCCGTTCGAAGTAGTCGACCAGCTCGACCCGGTCCGGGGTGAGGGTGTACAGCTCCCGGGTGAGCTTCAGCATGTTGTAGGTGTTGCAGCTCTCACAGGTGTCGTTGGTGAGGTACGCCGCGATGGCGTTCGGCGCGTGGAAGTGCTCCGCCTGGCTGTTGCCGCCGATCACGTAGCTGTGCGCGTTGACGGTGATGGTCCAGGCGTTGAGGGCGATGTCCCGGTAGCGGGTGGTGCCGGTCGCCTTGTACGCCCGTGCGGCGCCGATCCACTTGGGGACCTGGGTGTTCGCGTGCAGGCCGTTGAGCTGGTCCTGGCCGGCGGCGAGCGGGTTGAACACCGCGGCGTGGTCGAACCGCTGCGCGACGGTCAGCCAGCGGGAGTCGCCGGTGTACTGGTACAGGTCGATCAGGACCGCCATCATGCCGCCGTGCTCGGTGCCCAGCACCGACTGCATCTGGCTGTAGCTCAGCCGGCCGGTACGCCCGTCGACCCAGGCGGCCATCCGCAGCAGCACATCCCGGGCCTGGGTGTCGTCCATGATGCGCCACACGTCGAGCAGCCCGGCCATGGTCTTGTGAATCACGTAGTACGGCACGTTGCCGTTGGTCCCCTGGCCCGCCTCCATCTTGGCGAAGTCGGACTCCGGGAAGGCGGACAGGTACCCGGCGCCGAATCCGGCGGCACTGTTGTTTGCCTGACACTTGGCGAACTCCGCCACCATGTAGGTGGCCTTGTCCCGGCACGTGGTGTCGCCGGTGACCGCCCACGCCTGTGCCCAGGCAGTGAGGAAGTGCCCCTGCATGTGCCCGCGGAACGGGAAGTTCGGCGCGTCCCAGCCGCCGTTGGAGGCGGCGCCGTTGGTGGACAGCCTGTGGTTGGCCCGGAAGTTGTACAGCAGCCGGTCCGCGTCGACGAAGCGCAGATAGTTAAGCGTGCGGTTCTGGTTGTCCATCCACCGGCTCGCGGTCAGCCGCACCTGGCCCATGTCGAACGCGGACGCGGAGACGCCGGTCTCCCCGCGCACGGGGTTGACGGTCGCCTGCGCGGCTCGCACCCCCACGGCGGATTCGACGGCGGACCCCACCGCGGCGACGGCCGCCATCCCGGTGGCCTGCAGGAGCCGTCTGCGGCTGATGAAGGACGACATGAAACGCGCCTTTCGTACTCGGGAGTGCGGGCTCGATCGCCGGCGAATGGGCGCGGTACGGCACGGGTGGGCCGCCGTCGGCACGTCACCGGGCCACCCGCATCGACGCTGTTAGCGCTAACAACGACCCCCGTGAGCCTCCCGCGAGCGGAGGTGCGCGGAGATGAGCCGATGGCACGACGTCAGCCGAGCCTCATGGGCGCGCGAACACCGGTGGGTGCGTTGTTATCGTTAACATCCTCCGGCCGGTCCCGGCTGCGGCTCCGGTCACGGACGGGCGGGTGGTGGTACCCGCAGCCAACTCCGGCACGAGGGGCACGTCAACGTACGGCCTCCGCCCGTGACACGCCCGGGCCACGAACCCCGCCCTGGCCTGGGTCTTCCGATGGGAGGCCGCGTGACCGCCCCGGGCCCGGGGTGAAATTTTCAGCTGGGAGCGCGCCGTCCCGCACCGGCCGTTCGCCCGCGCGAGCGCCCGGTGGGAGCGCTCTGCTCCCACCGGGCGCGGCGTCGACGCGGGCGCTCAACCTCACGGAGCCCCTCCCGATTGGGGCGCCCGATGTGCGCTCCGCTCGCGGCCCCTCCCGGAGGTGGGCGCACGCCCGATGCGGGCGCTCAGCTCACCGAGCCCCCTCCCGAGCGGGGGCCACGATGGAGGTGCGCGTTCCGTCCAGGGTGAGCTCCAGGACCGGGGCGATCGTCCCGCCGAAACCGGCGCGGGCCTCGGCGGCCTCCGCCTTCCACGGGTCTCCCCCGGCGACGGGCCGGTAGTTGAGGAACCCGACCACCTGACGGTCGGGCAGCACCACCCACGCGTACGCCTGGTCGATCTGCTCGGAGGGGTTGCGGAGCACCAGCCCCGACCCGTTGAGGGGGGTGTACGGGCCTGTGAGGGCGGGGGCGACGAAGCCGTAGAGCCCGGTGAACCCGCTCCCCGGCGGGTGGAACCCGTAGCGCTGCGCCGAGAAGAAGAGATAGTACGACGAGCCGTGGACCACGACGTGCGGCCGTTCGATCTCGTGGTGGACACCGTCGACGACGAGGAGGGGCGGCTGGAGCGACCAGCCGCCGGTCCGGGAGCCAGCGGCGAGGGCCACGGCGCCCATGAAGCCGTCCCCGTACGCGACGGACGCGGCGACGAGCAGGTACTCCCGACCGTCGGCGGGGTCGCGGAACCAGCCGGGATCGCGGAAGGCCCTGATCTGCCCCGGCCCCCCGTCGATCTCGTCGGCCGGCAGGTACATGCGCCCGTCGGAACGCAGCACCACGCGGTGCTCGGCCCCCGGGTCGAGCCGGACACCGCCGCCGTCGGACACCAGACCGCCGCGCGCCTCGACGACGCACTGCGCGAACGTCGGCCGCGCCTCGCCCCGCCGCCCGGCCGCGGTGTAGAACACCGACACCGTGCCGTCGGACCGGCGGACCGCCGATCCCGACCACTCGCGGCTGCCGGGCGAGGCGCCGTCTGCGAAGGCGTCCCCCAGGTCCGTCCAGCGGTCGCCGTCCTTCGCGAGCAGCCGGATGCGGGCCCGGTCGTGGCGCGCCTCGGGATGGCCGGCGGCGGGCGCGGACAGCGCCATCCAGAGCTCCCGGTCGGCGACCACCGACGTCGAGCCGTCCTCGTCCTGGATCGGCCACAGGTCCCAGATGTCGTGGTGCGGCAGCACGCGCGGCTGAACCGCGAAGTCGATGAGCGGCGCCGTTGTCGCACTCCCGGCGCCGTCGGCGCCCCCCGCGCTCGCGGCGAGCAGGTCACGGTGCCGTCGCGTCCACCGCGCCGCCGGTTCGCCGTTCACGCGGCGCCCTCGCGGCGGCCGCGGCCGCCGGCCGCCTGGACGGAGCCCGCCAGTGGCGCCGCCCCCTCGCCACGCCCCCGATAAGCCATTCGACAACCTCCAGTCATGCGCGCCGGGCGCTTCCCCGCGCGTCGTCGTCAACCGCTGACCCAGGCGAGCCCGCGTCCGGCGCGAGCTCGCGGGCGAGTTCGACGGCCCCGGTGATCCCCGAACGGCCGCCGAGGGAGGGCCCGACCACGTAGGCGGCCGTCGCCGCCGGGTCGGTCAGGGCCGGTGTGGCCGGGTAGCCGGCGGCGAGATCGAGCACCTTCGCCCGCACCGCCGGCAGCAGGGACGGGTGGGCCGCCACGCCCCCGCCCACGACGACCCGCTCGGGCGACAGGGCGTACGTCAGGGTGAGGACGGCCAGGGCCAGGTAGTCGGCCTCGAGGTCCCACGCCGACGGGTCGTCCAGGTGCTCGGCGGGTCGTCCCCACCGCCGGCGCATCGCCTCGCCGGACGCGAGCCCTTCCAGGCAGTCGCCGTGAAAGGGACAGCTGCCCGCGAACGGGTCGCGCACCGCGTCGCGGGGGACGCGGATGTGGCCGAACTCGGGATGCAGGAGACCGTGCACCGGCCGGCCGTTCACAAGGACGCCCACCCCGATCCCGGTGCCCACGGTCATGTACGCGAACGTCGTGAGCCCGGCGGCCGCTCCCCGCCGCCACTCCCCCAGCGCCGCGGCGTTCACGTCCGTGTCGACCTGGACGGGGACGCCGAGCGCGGCGCGCAGCGGCGACACGATGTCCGTGTCCGCCCAGCCGGGCTTGGGAGTGCTCGTGATGTGGCCGTACGACGGCGAGCCGGGCCGCAGGTCGATCGGGCCGAAGCTGCCGACGCCGATCGCGGCGAGCGGTTCGTGACGCCGGAGGAACCGCACCGCGCCGCCGAGGGTCGCCGCGGGGGTCGTCGTGGGGATCACCTCGGTGTCGGTGATCCGCCCTCCGGCGTCGGCGACCGCGCACACCCATTTCGTCCCGCCCGCCTCGATGCCTCCGTAGACGGGCGATGTGCCGCTCATCGCCGTGTCATCCCTTCAGCGAGCCCTGCAGCAGGGCCGTGACGAAGCGGCGCTGGAAGATCATGAAGATCACGAGCGTGGGCGCAAGGATCAGCAGCGACCCGGCGGACAGCAGGGGGATGTCGGTGCCCCACTGCCCCTGGAAGGCCCCCAGAGCGCCGGACATCGTCCGTTTCATCGGGTCGTCGACCAGCACGATCGCGAGGAGGAACTGGTTCCAGGTCCACAGGAACAGCAGGATGCCCAGGGACGAGAGCGCCGGCATGGCCAGCGGGACGTGGACGCGCCAGAACAGCTGCCACACGTTCGCGCCGTCGATCCGCGCGCTCTCGGACAGCTCCTCCGGCATGTTCACGAAGTGCGCCCGCATCCAGAAGACGGCGAACGGCATGAACAGCCCGATGAGCGGCAGGATGATGGCCCACCTCGTGTTCAGCAGGCCCATGTCGCGCACCTGGTAGTACAGCGGCGTGATGATGCCCTCGAACGGCAGCGTCAGGCCGAGCACGAACGTCAGGAACGCCAGGTTGCGCCCGGCCATCCGGAGGTGGCCGATGGCGAAGCCCGCCAGCGTCCCCAGCAGGAGCGAGACGGGGACCACGCCGAGGACGATGAGCGTGCTCGACTTCAGCAGCTCGCCCATGTGCGCGGCCCGGAACGCCTCGGCGAAGTTGCCCCAGTGCGGGTCGCGCGGCCAATCGAGGCCCGGAGGGTAGCTGCCCGACGGGTGCAGAGCCGTGACGAACAGGCTGACGAACGGCATGACCGTGATCGCCATCAGCAGGACGAGCAGCAGCCGCCCGGTCCACGCCTCGCGACGTCCGACGATCATGATGTCCTGTCCTTAGTGAGCCACTGGACGGGGAGCGCGCAGGCGAGGACCAGCACCATGAGCACGACGGCCAGCGCCGAGGCCATGCCCACCTGCCGTTCGGAGAAGGCGAGGTAGTAGATCTCGAGGCCGGGGACCATGGTGGAGTTGCCCGGGCCGCCCTGGGTCGCGATGAAGACGATGTCGAAGCTGGCCAGCGCCGCGATCACGGTCACCGTGACGCAGACGCCGATCTCCTGCCGCAGGCTGGGCACGGTGATCGAGAAGAACTCCCGCAGCGGCCCGGCGCCGTCCATGCGGGCGGCCTCGTAGACCGCCGGATCGATCTTGCTCAGTCCGGCCAGGAGGAGGATCGTGCACAGGCCGAGCAGCACCCAGGCGCCGATCACGCCGACCGCCGGCAGGGCGGTGGAGAAGTCGCCCAGCCAGGCCCGCGTCACGCCGCCGAGGCCGAGGTGCGAGAACACCTGGTTGACCAGGCCGTTCGACGAGAGCAGCCAGCTCCACGCGATGCCGGCCGCCACGAGCGGGATGACCTGCGGCAGGAACAGGACGGTCCGGGCCACGAGCGCGAGCCGGCTGGTGGCGATGCGCCGGATCGTCGAGGCGATCGCCAGGCCCAGCACCACCGGGATCGCGCTGAAGAACACGATCAGCTTGAAGGCGTTGAGGATGGAGTCGAACAGGTCGGGGTCGGTGAAGACCTTCACGTAGTTGTCCAGCCCCGCCCACGTAGACGGGCCGATGCCGTCCCAGCGGTAGAGCGAGTACTGGAAGGTCAGGACGATCGGCCGCAGCACGAACACCGCGTAGACGGCGAGCGCCGGAGCGACGAACAGCCAGCCGACCCAGCTGGGGGTGCGGAGCCCCGCCGCCGGGGCGGGGCTCCTCTTCTTCACCACGGCCGCCGGCCCGCGCCGGGTCCCGATGGGATCGACCGCACCATCGATGCTCAGCTCCCCCCGACCTGGCTCTTGTAGTCGCTCTGCACCGAGGTCAGCAGCCCGTCCGGGGTCTGCTGGCCGGCGACGAGCTTCTGCAACTGCGGGGTCCAGCTCTTGGCGTAGATCGCGCCCGTGGCGTTGGCGATGAAGTCCATCGCGCCGTTGTCCTTGGAGACGTCCGCCCCCGCCTGGAGCGTGCTCGCCGTGACCGTGCCCTCGGCGACGTCCGGCATGTGGGCGTCGGCCGGACCCATGGGGTGGGAGCCGCCGACCTTCACCGCGATGTCCCTGGCCTGCGGGTCGGTGGCCACCCAGTTGAGGAAGAACGCCGCGCAGTCGGCGTTCTTGGCGCGCGACCCGATCCCGTACGTGAGCGGGGCGGACATCGCCGCCAGCTTGCCGCCCTTCTCGGCCGGAGGCATCAGGAAGAAGCCGACGTCTCCCGGCATCTGCTTGTCGAGGTTGCCCGACTCCCAGTCGCCGTTGAACATGAACAGGCCCTGGCCGCCGATGAAGCGGCTCATCATCGTCGCGTAGTCGACCGCGTTGACGTCCTTCCAGAAGTACCCGGCCTTGATCCACTGGTCGAGGTGCTGGGTCGCCTTAAGGTTGGACGGCGTGTCGATCGTGGCGCCCGGCTTCTGGAAGATCCAGTCGTTGATCGGCGCGGCGGGGCCGTACGAGGCCATGAGGTCCTGGAGCGGGAACGCGAGCCCGCCCGTGGCCCCGCCGTTGAACTGGGCGATGGGCGCGATGCCCGCGTCCTTGGCCTTCGCGAGCGCGGCGTCGAGCTCCGCCAGCGTCGTGGGCGGGGACGACATCCCGATCTTCGCCGCGAGCTTCTTGTTGTAGAAGACGCCGGTCATGCTGAAGTTCAGCCCCATGGCGTAGAGCGAGCCCTCGCCGCGCGTCTTCCCGCCCGGGCCGAGTCGCATCTGCTGGAGCTGCGAGGCCGGCCAGGAGTCCCAGCCGAACGCCTTCGCGTAGCCGTCGAGGTTCTTCAGCAGGCCGTCCTTGACCAGCTCGGAGACCTGGGGAAGCCGCATGAGGTCCGGCGGGTCGTCCGCGAGGACCCGCGGGGCGTTCTGGGTGATCACCGCAAACTGGTCCTCGCGGATGCTCCACTTCACGTTCGGGTGCTGCTTGGTGAACTCGGTGCTGAGCTCTTTCGGCAGGGGGAAGCCGGTCTCGATGTACGCCTTCAGCGTGACCGGTGCCGTGCCGCAGGTCGGGGTGGTCGAGACGGGCGTGCCGCCGGCCTCCGTCTGGGGGGCGTCGCCGCCGGGCGCCCCACAGCCCGCAGCGAGCGCCCCCACGACGACCATCAGCACCGCACCGTTCCAGCGGTTGCGAACTCGACGCGACATCTGCGTCTCCTTCATAGATCGGGGACTCGCCGCTCAGGCCGGATGCCCCGGGACTCAGGTTTGCTAAATCGGATTAGCAATGCGATAGTCTCACCATGCGTGTCGCAGGGTGTCAACCCCCACAACGCAGGAGGTCACTCGGTGAGCCCACGACGGGTCACGCTGGCCGACGTCGCCAAGATCGCCGGCGTCTCCCCGACCACGGCGTCGCTCGTGTTGTCCGGCCGGGGCCGGGAGCTGCGCATCTCGCATGACGTCGAGCAGCGCGTCATCAAGGCCGCGGACGAGTTGCAGTATCGGCCCAACATAGTCTCCGTGGGGCTGCGCACCGGCACGACGCGGACCATCGGGTTCGTCTCGGACACGGTCGCGACCTCGCGGCTCGCCGGCGACATGATCAAAGGGGCGCTCGAGGCCGCGCGCGAACGCGGAGTGATGCTGTTCATCGGTGAGACGGAGGGGGAGTCCGAGCTGGAGCGCAACCTGCTCCAGGCGATGCACGACCGTCAGGTGGACGGGATCATCCTCGCCTCGATGTTCACGAGGACCATCAAGGTGCCGAAGGGGATGACGGCCGCCCCCGCGGTCCTGCTCAACGCGCTTCCCCGGCAGCCGTCTCCCCTGCCCTCGGTCGTCCCCGACGAGATCGAGGCCGGCCGCACCGCCGCGCGCGTCCTGCTCGACGCCGGGCACCGCGACGGCATCCACCTGATCGGCGCCGGCCCGGGCACGCGCAACATCCCCACCGGAAGCGTCGCGGCCGTGGAACGGCTCCTCGGCATCCGTGAGGAGCTGGGCGCGGCGGGGGTCAAGCCGGCCGGCGCCCGCGTCTGCCCCGACTGGCTGCCGGAGTACGGCCTCGACGCCACCCGCGCGCTGCTGGAGACCGAGCGTCCCCGCGCCCTGATCTGCTTCAACGACCGCATCGCGCTCGGCGCCTACCAGGCGCTCGACGACTTCGGGCTGAAGGTGCCCGCGGACGTGTCCGTCGTCTCGTTCGACGACCACCCCATCGCCGCGTGGATGCGCCCCAAGCTGACGACTGTGGCCCTCCCCCACTACGAGCTCGGCCGCGCGGCCGTCGACGTCCTGTTCGCGGAGATGGGGCGGGACGACGAGGACCCCGGCCGCGAGGGCGAGGTGCGCCGGATCCCGATGCCGGTCCGCCTCCGCGAGTCCGTGGCCCCGCCCGCCTGACGCCCCCGCCCCACACTCGCGCCTGACGGGCCGCATCCGCCACGACGCCCCCACCCGACGCCGCCGTCGCTTTCCGTCGCGACCCCCACCCGACGCCGCCGTCGCTTTCCGTCGCGACCCCCACCCGAGGCCGCCGTCGCTTTCCGTCGCGACGCCCCAGCCGCGGTCACGCCCGCGACCCGGCCCGGCGGCCACCGGCCCCCTGGCCTCGCTCGCGCCGCGGCGCCGTCCCGGCCGGTGGCGGGCGTGAACGTTTCACCTTCGGTGCCCGTGCCGGCGGGTGCGGGCGGCCGCGATCGCCCCAGATGAGCCGGGGTCCGGCGCCGCCCGGGCCCGTCGCGCCGCGCCGCGGTTCCCTTGACGGCGCCCCCGGGCGCGTATTTTGCTCCGCCACGACCCGTCCCGCGCGTACGGAGAGGAGCCCGAAGGACCTCAACGGCGAAACCTGATGCGAAGCGATCTCTACGTAGTAAGTTGGCCCCACCTTCGAATGCCCGGCAGGCTCAGGCCCGGACGTCCGGAGTGCGGCGGGACCTCGGGGCGTCGGTACGACGCGGTCCTTCCTCATGCACAGGATCGATCGCGCGTTCTTCCGACGGGGAGGTTCTCCGTGTTCCGAAGGCCGGCCCGCGGGCCCTGCCGCACCGGCGCAGGTCATGCGCCCAGTGCGCCGCCCGCCCTGCGGGGACGTCGGCGCAGACGACCGTCCGCACGACGCTTCTCGTCCCCCCTCGCCTGATCCGCACGCCCCCGTTGTCCCCGTCGCCGAGATGTTAGCGCTAACAGCGACAGCGGGCGGTTACGGACCACGGGAGGCGCCGGCGAGCAGGGCGCACCGGAACAGCGGCCGCATTCGATGGATCCACCCCCTTGGAGGATTTCCTTGTCCATCACCCGCCATCGACGCTGGCTCGCCGCCGCGATGGCCGCCGCGCTCGGTGCCGCCGGAATCGTGACCGCCGGCTCCGCCCACGCGGCCGCCGGATGCCGGGTCACCTACTCGGTGACCAACCAGTGGCCCGGCGGTTTCGGCGCCAACGTGACGATCGACAACCTGGGCGACCCCGTCAACGGCTGGAAGCTGGCGTGGTCGTTCACCGCCGGGCAGACCATCACCCAGTTGTGGAACGGCAGCCACACCCAGTCGGGGTCGCAGGTGACCGTGAGCGACGCCGGGTGGAACGCCGCCATCCCGACCGGCGGCACCGCGAACTTCGGGTTCAACGGCAGCTGGAACAACTCCGCCAACCCCGTCCCCGCCGCGTTCACCCTGAACGGCACCCTGTGCACGGGAGGCGTCACGACCAGTCCCAGCCCCTCACCGAGCCCCTCACCGAGCCCGTCGCCGAGTCCCAGCCCGTCACCGTCGCCGAGCCCATCCCCCAGCCCGTCGCCCAGCCCCTCCCCAAGCCCCAGCCCCTCACCGAGCCCGTCCCCCAGCCCGTCGCCGTCGCCGTCGGGGCCGTGGCCGCCGTCGTCGACGTACTCGAACCCGGTGCTGTGGGAGGACCTGGCGGACGCGGACGTGATCCGGGTCGGCGACACCTACTACTACTCGGCCTCCACGATGCACTACTCCCCCGGCGCGCCGATCCTGCGCTCCTACGACCTGGTGCACTGGGAGTTCGCCGGGCACTCGGTCCCCACGCTCGACTTCGGGTCCAAGTACGACCTGAACGGCGGACGCGCCTACGTCAACGGCGTGTGGGCCTCGTTCCTGAACTACCGCAAGAGCAACAAGACCTTCTACTGGGGCGGCTGCATCGACTTCTCCAAGACCTACATCTACACCGCGACGTCGGTCGAAGGCCCCTGGAACCGGCACACCACGATCAACAACTGCTACTACGACGCCGGGCTGCTGATCGACGACGACGACACCATGTACGTGTCGTACGGCAACACCGGCATCAGCGTTGCGCAGCTGTCCGCGGACGGGAAGACCCAGGTCCGCGCCCAGCAGGTGTTCCAGACCCCGTCCGACGTGGGGACGCTGGAGGGGTCGCGCATGTACAAGATCAACGGTAGCTACTACATCTTCCTCACCCGCCCCGCCAACGGCCAGTACATCCTGAAGTCCAGCGGCGGCCCGTTCGGCCCGTACACGATGCGGCAGGTCCTGCTGAACATGTCCGGCCCGGTCTCCGGCGGCGGCGTCCCCCACCAGGGCGGGCTCGTGCAGACCCAGAACGGCGCCTGGTACTACATGGCCTTCCAGGACGCCTACCCCGGCGGCCGGGTCCCGGTGCTGGCCCCCATCACCTGGACCTCCGACGGGTGGCCCGTGGTGCAGACGGTGAACAACGCCTGGGGCGCCTCCTACCCCTATCCCAACGTCCCGCGCCCGCCCCGCGAGGTGAAGTCCCCGACCGGGACCGACACCTTCACCGGCACCGCCCTCGGGCCGGAGTGGGAGTGGAACCACAACCCCGACACCACGAAGTACAGCGTGGGCAACGGGCTGCGGCTGCAGACGGCCACCGTGACCAACGACCTCTACTCGGCGCGCAACACGGTGACCCACCGCATCCTCGGTCCTTCGTCCACGGCCACGATCCAGCTCGACTACTCCACGATGCGGGACGGGGACCGGGCCGGGCTGGCCATGCTCCGCGACTCGTCCGCCTGGATCGGCGTCCGCCGCGACAACGGTCAGACCCGCCTGGTCGCGACCAACAACCTCACCATGAACAGCAGCTGGCAGACGACCGGCACCGGGACCGAGGTGGCCTCCACACCGGTCTCCGGCGGGCGGATCTGGCTGCGGGTCAACGCCGACATCCGGCCCGGCACCGGGCGTCAGGCACGCTTCTCCTACAGCACCGACGGGGTGAACTTCACCTCCTTCGGGCCCGCCTTCACGATGGGCAACGCCTGGCAGTTCTTCATGGGCTACCGCTTCGCCATCTTCAACTACGCCACCCAGGCCCTGGGCGGCGCCGTCACCGTCAACCGTTTTGATCTGACCACACCCTGACACCCGGGACACCGGAGGCCTCCGGGGGCGCGCGACGCCCCCGGAGGCCTCCGGCTCACCCGAGACAGACAAGGAGCATCCATGCACGACCCGGCCCCCCATCTGAGTGCCGCCTCCCGGATCAACACCGAGATCGCGCACCCGGCCCGGATCTACGACTACCTGCTGGGCGGCAAGGACAACTTCGCCGCCGACCGCGAGGCGGCCGAGCAGCTCGTCAAGGTCTCTCCGGGCACCCGCGAGGGCGTCCGCGCCCACCGCGCCTTCCTCCGCCGGGCCGTGAGCTACCTCGCCGGTGACGCCGAGCTCACGCAGTTCCTCGACATCGGCACCGGCATCCCCACCCAGGGCAACACCCATGAGGTCGCGCAGGAGATCAACCCCGAGGCCCGCGTCGCGTACGTGGACAACGACCCGATCGTCCTCGTGCACGGCCGGGCCCTGCTGAAGGGAAACTCCCCCGGCACGACCACCGTCATCGAGGCCGACCTCCGCGAGCCCGAGGCGATCCTGTCCCATCCCGAGATCACGGAGCTGATCGACTTCAGCCGGCCGGTGGCCGTCATCCTCGCGGGCGTCCTGCACTTCGTCACCGACGAGGAGGACCCGTATGTGACGATCGACCGGTTCAAGGCGGCCGTCCCCTCGGGCAGCCACCTGCTGCTGTCGCACATCACGCTCGACTTCGCCCCGCAGGTGCGCGACGAGGACTTCACCAAGCCGTACGACAAGAGCAGCGCGCCCATGGTGCCGCGGACGCACGCCGAGGTGGCGCGGTTCTTCGACGGCTGGGAGATGGTCGACCCCGGCCTGGTCGAGGTGGTGCGGTGGCGGCCGGACGAGAGCGCCTACCAGGAGTGGATCCCGGGCGGCGGCCACGCCTGGGCCTACGGCGGCGTCGCGGTCAAGCCCTGACGACGGCGGGACCGGCGAGGCCGGGTGCGCGCACCCGGCCTCCGGCCCAGGCCTGCGTGGCGAATCGATTCGCCTCCGAAGGCGCGTGCGCCCGCCTTTTGGCGCTCCGAAAGGCGTACGAGGGTCTCAGGCGAGCGGGCCGCGGGGGCGGGCGGGCCCGGTCGTGCCGCGGAGGGAGATGGGCGGGGCGACCAGGAAGTGGCCGTGCGAGGTGGCGGGATCGGCGATCCGCCGGATGAGCATCTCGACGGCGCGGGCGCCGAGCTCGTCCGCGGGCACGTCGGCGGCCGTGAGCGGCGGGTGCAGGTTCTCCGCCAGGTGGCCGGCGGCGACGCCGGCGATGGAGAAGTCGCGGGGCACGACCAGGCCGGCGTTGGAGAGCGCGCGGTACACGCCGGGGGTGGCGGACTCGTTGACGGTGGCGATGGCGGTCAGCCCGGGGTGCTCGTCGAGGAGCTGTTCGACGCAGGACACCCCGGAGTTGATGTCGTCCGCGCAGCACATCTCCACGCCGTGCAGGCCGCGTTCGGCGACCGCCCGGGTGAACCCCGTCTGCGCCCGGTGGCCGGGGCCGTACCCGGCCGCCACCAGCTCCGCGGACCGGTTGACCAGGGCGATCTGGCGGTGACCCAGGTCGGCCAGGTGGTGCACGCACTTGGCCATCAGCGTCTCATAGTCGATGTCCACCCAGGACATCTCCTCGGGGTGACGCGTGCGGCCGATGCCGACGAAGGGCAGCCCCGACTGGCGCAGACGGGTGACGCGCTCGTCCTCCAGCCGGATCTCCATGACGATGACGCCGTCCACGCGCCTGCCGGCGACCACGCGCTCGAAGGAGCGGTCGTGCTCGCCGCCCGACGGTGACAGCAGGACGTCCAGGTCGGCTCGCGCCGCGGCGTCGACGACGCTGGCCACGAAGCCGAGCTGCATGTCGGTCAGGCGCCGGCTGGCCGGGGGTATGACCAGGCCGATCGTGTGGGTCCTGCCCTCCTTGAGCGCCTTCGCGACGGCGTTCGGCCGGTAGCCCAGCTCGTCGATGACCGCCTGGATGCGCCGGCGGGTCTCCTCCGAGACGGGACGCTTGCCGCTCAGCGCGTAGGAGACGGTACTGCGCGCCACGCCCGACCTC
Organism: Microbispora sp. ATCC PTA-5024; assembly: GCF_000511135.2. Lineage (NCBI taxonomy): Bacteria > Bacillati > Actinomycetota > Actinomycetes > Streptosporangiales > Streptosporangiaceae > Microbispora > Microbispora sp. ATCC PTA-5024. Next base: position 1,557,230 of record NZ_KI866522.1, read on the forward strand.
CTGGCGATCTCCCCGATGTTCACCCGCGCTCCTCACCTGATCAGACCGACACGCACATGGTAGGTCGAATCGAGCAGACAGCGGCAGCGGCCTTCGTTACGAGGGCGTTTCCACCGACCCCATTGACGCGGGCGGCGTCTCGTCCTATGTTCAGCGAACCGATTCGATATCGGAGGAGATAGCCGCTCAGCACGTGTCAGCGGAGGTCATAACCATGGGATCAGCGGCAGTCGGCCGGCGCGCGGCCGGCCTTGGATTAGCGGCCCTCGTGGCCGCCGGCGGTCTCGCCGGATGCTCGTCCTCGAACGACGGCGGCGGTGGAGGTGGCGGTGGAGGCACCGCGAGCCAGGCCGCCGGTGGCGGGACCTACACGATCTGGGACCCGTACCCGCAGTACGACAAGGACTCGGAGTGGGTGAAGCTGCTCACGCAGTGCGGGACCCAGGCGGGGGTGACGGTCGAGCGCACGGGCTACGACACGACCGACCTGACGAACAAGTCGCTGCTGGCGGCGCAGCAGGGCAACGCGCCGGACGTGCTGATCGTGGACAACCCGGTGGTCTCCACGCTGGCCGAGGCCGGGGTCCTGACCACGACGGAGGAGAACAAGCTCGACACCTCCGCGATCGCGCCCAACCTCCTGGCCGCGGGTCAGAGCGGCGGCAAGACCTACGGCGTCCCGATCGGGGCCAACACGCTGGCGCTCTACTACAACAGCGACGTGCTGAAGAAGGCGGGGGTGGAGGCCGACGGCATCAAGGACTGGGCGTCGCTGACCGCGGCGCTGGAGAAGGTGAAGGCGGCGGGCAAGAAGGGCATCACGTTCTCCGCGATCGGCACGGAGGAGGGCAGCTTCCAGTTCCTGCCGTGGTTCTGGGGGTCGGGGGCCAACCTCACCAAGCTGGACTCCCCCGAGGGGGTCTCGGCCGTCGCGCTGTGGACCGACTGGCTGAAGAAGGGGTACGCCCCCAACTCGGTGATCAACAACACCCAGACCACGAGCTGGCAGGAGTTCGCCACCGGCGACTTCGCCTTCGCCGAGAACGGCACCTGGCAGCTGGCCAACGCCGAGAAGGCTGGCTTCCCGTACGGCATCATCCCCATCCCGGCGAAGGACGGCGGGACCGCGCCGGCCCCGACCGGCGGCGAGTTCGTCAGCATCCCGGTGCAGAAGGACACGGCCCGCTACGCCACCTCCCAGAAGCTGGTGACGTGCCTGACCAGCACGGACAACTCGCTCACCACCACGACCACGCTCTCGTACATCGCCCCGACCGAGCAGGTGCAGGCCAAGCAGGTCGAGCAGAACGCCGCCCTGAAGGTGTGGGTGGAGGCGGTCAAGGCGGCCAAGGGCCGTACCAGTGACAACCTCGGAACGAAGTACCCGAAGATCTCCGAGCCGATGTGGGGCGGGGTGCAGGCGGCGCTGAGCGGGTCGAAGAGCCCACAGCAGGCGATGGCCGACGCGCAGTCCGCGGCCGCCAGCGCCACCCAGTAGGACACCCAGGAACAGGGGCCGGAGGTGGGTCCCGGGGCGCGCCGGCGCCCCGGGACGCCCTCCGTCCTCGCACGGATGAAGGACAGGATGAATCACGCGACACAGACGCCGCCCGCGGCCGTGGCGGGCGAACGGCGTGGACGGGATCGGGCGGCGCCGTCCGGGGCGGGGCGGCGCGGGGTCGTCCGCCGCCGGTGGGCCGGGCAGTGGACGGCTTGGGCCTTCCTGGCCCCGGTCGCCGTCTACCTGCTGGTCTTCTACGCCTACCCGCTCTACCGCAACATCGAGCTGAGCCTGCGCAACTACACGGTCCGCTCGTTCGTGCAGGGCGACGCCCCGTTCACCGGGCTCGCCAACTACGCGAAGGTCGTCCGCGACGCCACGTTCGGGCCGGCGCTGTGGCACACCATGGTGTTCACCGTGGTGTCCCTGGCCTTCCAGTTCACCATCGGGCTCGCCCTGGCGGTGTTCTTCACCCGGAACTTCCGCCTGTCGGCCACTCTGCGCGCGCTGTTCCTGGTGCCGTGGCTGCTGCCGCTCATCGTGTCGTCCTCGACCTGGTCGTGGATGCTCAACAGCGACTCCGGCGTCGTCAACGCCGTCCTCGCCGCGTTCGGCATCGGGCCCGTCCACTGGCTGACCTCGCCGGACTGGTCGCTGTGGTCGGTGACCATCGCCAACATCTGGATCGGCATCCCGTTCAACCTGGTCGTGCTGTACTCCGGCCTGCAGGCCATCGACCCGGCCATCGACGAGGCCGCCGCGCTCGACGGCGCCGTCGGCTGGCGGCGGTTCCGCTCGGTGACCTTCCCCCTGCTGCGCCCCGTGTCGGCCATCACCCTGCTGCTCGGCCTCGTCTACACACTGAAGGTGTTCGACATCATCTGGATCATGACCAAGGGCGGGCCGAGCACCTCCTCCACCACCTTCGCCACCTGGTCCTACCGCCTCGGGTTCGGCAACCTGCTGCCGGCCTTCGGCCCCGGCGCCGCCGTCGGCAACCTGCTGATCGTCATGGCCCTGGTCTTCGGCCTGATCTACATCCGCGTGCAGCGACGGCAGGTGGCGGCATGACCGCGGCACGGCGCGGCTGGTGGCGGACCGGCCTGGGCGTGGTCTTCACCGCCCTGATGCTGTTCCCGGTCTACTGGATGATCAACGTGTCGTTCACCCGCGACCAGGACATGCGCAAGTCGCCGCCGTACTGGTTCCCGGTCCACGGCACCCTGGAGGGCTACCGCGCGGTCCTGGAACAGCAGGGCCCCTACCTGGCCACCAGCCTGATCGTGGGAGCCGGCACGGTCGTCCTCACCCTGGCCATCTCCGCGCCCGCCGCGTACTCGCTGGCCAAGCTGCGCCCCCGCGGCGGCGGCGTGCTGAGCTTCGTGCTGCTGATCGCGCAGATGATCCCCGCGGTGATCATGGCGATGGGCTTCTACGCCATCTTCCTCAGCACCGGCGTGCTCAACACCCTCCCCGGACTGATCGTCGCCGACTCCACCCTCGCCGTCCCGTTCGCCGTGCTGATCTTCACCACGTTCATGTCCGGAATCCCGGACGAGCTCGTGCAGGCGGCCCGCGTCGACGGCGCGGGGGCGCTGCGGACCTTCCGGTCGATCGTGCTGCCCGTCAGCCGCAACGCCATCATCACCGTGTCCCTGTTCACGTTCCTGTGGGCCTGGTCGGACTTCGTCTACGCCAGCACCCTCGACCAGGGCGGCGGCCACCAGCCGATCACGCTCGGCATCTACCACTACATCGGCAACAACAACCAGCAGTGGAACGCCATCATGGCCACCGCCGTCATCGCGTCCATCCCCGCCACCGTCCTGCTCGTCGTCGCCCAGCGCTACGTCGCCGCCGGCGTCACGGCGGGCGCGGTCAAGCACTAGACCCGGGCGTGGCCGGACACCGACCGGCCGTCCCCGCCCGTCCTCCTCACCCTCTTGTTCGAAGGGACTCCCACTTCATGACCGTCGCCGCAGGCCCGGTGTTCTCCCCGCAGGAGATCCCGTTCAGCTTCCGCGGATCGTGGTTCGACTTCTCTCCGGTGATCGGGGAGAAGAAGTACGCGCAGGACGTCCACCTGGTGTCGCACCAGACCGGCATGCACCCGATCCTGCGGCTGATCCCCACCGTGGAGGGCGTCCGCGCCGAGACGACCGTCACCGCCGCACCACACCGGCTCACCTGGGCCCACGACACCGGCCGGATCGACCTCGCCTACGAGAATCCCGACACCGCGCGCGTGCGCGGCCAGGGCCTCGGCCTCCGCCTGCTGGCGGCCGACCCGGTCCTCACGCCGTTCAGCGGCCCGTACTTCTACCAGGATCCCGGGGACGGCTCGTGGGTCTTCACGGTGTACCAGACGGGACGCCGTTACCGCATCACCCTGCTCGCCGGCCGCGCCGAGGCGCTGGGAGCGCAGGCGCTCGGCACGGCCGAGCGCGGCGTCGTGCTGCCCGGCGACGGCGAGCCGTGGGAGGTCGCGATCGAGGAGTACGAGACCGCCCGCGCCCCCTACGTCGGCGGGGACGACTTCGAGCACGTGGCGGCGGCCGCGCGAGCCGAGTTCGAGGCGTTCCGCGACGCGGTGGCGCCCTGGCGCAGCGACCGCACCCCGGCGGCGGAGCTGGCCGCCTACGTCCTGTGGTCGGCCACCGTACGCGCGGCGGGGTTCGTCACCCGGCCGGCGGTGCTGATGTCGAAGCACTGGATGGACAAGGTGTGGAGCTGGGACCACTGCTTCAACGCCATCGCTCTCGCCGGCGGCCTGCCCGAGCTGGCATGGGACCAGTTCCGGCTGCCCTTCGACCACCAGGACGCGGCGGGCGCGCTGCCTGACTCCGTGACCCACTCCGAGGTGCTCCACAACTTCGTCAAGCCGCCGATCCACGGGTGGGCCCTGGGACTGCTGCGCCCGCTGCACGAGCGCGAGCCCGCCGAGGTCTACCGGCTGCTGGAGGGGTGGACCGGCTTCTGGCTCACCGCCCGCCGCGTCCCCGGCCGCGAGCTCCCCCACTACCAGCACGGCAACGACAGCGGCTGGGACAACGCCACCACCTTCGACCCCGAGCGCCTCGTCGAGAGCGCCGACCTGGCGGCCTTCCTCATCCTCCAGATGCGCGAGCTCGCCCGCCTTGCCGGCGAACTCGGCCGTCCCGAGGCATCGGACCGCTGGTCGGAGGCGGCGGGCCGGATGCGCGACGCGCTCATCGCCGAGCTGTGGGACGGCGACAGGTTCGTCGCCCGGGGCGTGCACTCCGGACGGACGTGGTCCAGCTCCAGCCTGCTCGACCTCATGCCCATCGTCCTGGGAGAGGAGCTGCCCGCGTCCGTCCGCGACGTCCTGGCCGCCCGGATCGAGACGCACCTGACCGCGTTCGGGCTCGCCACGGAGCTCCCCACGTCGGAGCACTACCAGGACGACGGATACTGGCGCGGCCCGATCTGGGCGCCCTCGACCGTCCTCGTCGAGGACGGGCTCCGCCGCGCCGGGTACGCCGACCTGGCCGACGAGATCAGCGCCCGCTTCCGCGCCCTGTGCGAGAAGTCGGGGTTCGCGGAGAACTTCGACGCCGGCAGCGGCACCGGCCTGCGCGACCGCGCCTACACCTGGACGGCCAGTGCGTATCTCATCCTCGCCGCCGCCCACGAGCGCCGGGAGGCGGCCGCCGACCCCGCCTGAACGAGCGTGCGCTCAGGTCCTGGGCGCGGAGGGGCCGGCGCCGCGAGGCGCGTCGAGGTCGTCGAGCACGGCGGGCAGGCCCACGGTGAGCATCCTGCGGCGGACGCGGCCAAGGAAACGGGCCATGAAGGCGCCGCCGAAGCCGGTGAAGCCGGTGTGCTCGTAGACGAACCGGGTGCCGCCGTCGTGGGGCTGCACCCGGTAGACGACCTCGGTGGTCTCGCCGTTCCCGTCGCCGCCGGCCCAGGAGTAGCGCAGCAGGGACGGCTCGTCCACCTCCAGCACCTCGCAGTGCACGACGCCGCTCCACCCGGGCCTGGGCTTGGCGACGAACCGGAACCGGGTGCCGACGACCGGGGCGAATCCCTCCGCCCGGGCGCCGGCGCCGGTCGCGGTCCATCGCGGGATGAGCTCGGGGTCGGTCACGGCACGCCACACCTTCTCCACGGCGTGCGGGTAGTCGCAGACGATGCGGATCTCGGACATGCCAGACCTCCTCCGACTGTTTTTTCAGTCACTGAAAGAGAGGCTACTCGAAAACTTCAGGGACTGTAATAGTCTGGGATCGTGAGCATGCGTGCGGTGGACTGGCCGATGCTGCGCGATCAGCACGTACCCGAGGACGAACGACCGCGGGAGCGCAAGAAGCGGCTGCTGCGCCGCCGGCTGTCCGACACCGCGACCCGGATGTTCCTCGATCGGGGCTTCGACGCCGTACGGGTCACGGAGATCGCCGAGGCGTGCGGCGTGACGGAGAAGACCGTCTACAACTACTTCCCGACCAAGGAGTCGCTGATCCTCGACCTGTGGGACAGCACGGCGGCCTCCCTCCGCACGCTGGCCGACCCCACGCGGCCGCCGCTCGAGGCCGCGCTGGCGATCCTGTCCGGCGAGCTGACCGCCCTGACCTCCTGGCTGTCCGCGCAGGACGACCCGGGCCACGCCGTCGAGCTGATCCTGCGCTTCGGCGCCCTGCTGCGCTCCACGCCCGCGCTCCAGGCCCACCAGCGCGAGGCCACCGACAGGCTCATCGCCGCCGCCGCCCGCGCGCTGGCCGAGCGGGCAGGCGTCGGGCAGGACGCACCCGAGCCCCGCATCGCCGCGATCGCCCTCATCGGTCTGTGGCAGATCCAGTTCCAGAGCCTGGGCAGGCATCTCGCCGCCGGCCTGACACCGGCCCAGCTCCGCGACGCTGTGAACGCCGACGTCCACCGCGCCGCCGTGGTTCTCGACACCGGTCTCTAGCCGCGACGGCACATGCGTGCCGGGGTTGTGGGCGGCGTCGCGGCGGCAGCGATGCGCAACGCCAGGGAACGCGGCGAACGGATACGGAAGGGCCTGATCACCGGCGAACGGCGATCAGGCCCTCGGCCGTACGGCCGTCATCTCACCGCTGGTCGCGCCCTGCGGCGGCGTGCAGGCGGCGCTGGTGGTCGGCGAACACCTCGTCGTTCGACGAGACGGTGGCCCCGGGCACCGTCGGGGAGACGAACGTCGGCACCACGACGCCCCGGCCGGCCAGCACGGCGGCCGTACGGGTGACGATCTCGTGGCTGACCACGCTGGCCACCACCGTCGAGGCGCCCCCTACCGGACGGTCCCAGCCGTCCACCTCGATGATGGCGTCCTGGACGGGCACGCCCGTGTCGATCGTGACGTCGCAGACCTCCGCGATCCGCTGGCCGCTGGAGTGCTCGGCCGGGCGTTCGAGGTTGGCCACCGACGTGACCGCGACGGTGAACAGGCCGCGCTTGGCGCCGTACATGGCCGCCTCGACGGGCGCCGCGTTCCTGCCGCCGTGGCTGTAGACCACCAGCACGTCGCCGGGGGCGAGCGGCTCGTGGTCCAGGTACTGCTTGATGTACCCCTCGGTCCGCTCCAGCCAGAGCAGTTCGCGCACCCCGCCCGGCCCCAGCACGTTGTGCCACATCAGCCGGGGATCGGTGAGCGGGTGGATGCCCGCGAAGCTGCCGTACCTGGGGAAGGCGTCCAAGGTGGGGATCACCGAGTGGCCGCTGCCGAACAGGTGGATGAGGCCGCCGTTCTCGACGGCGTCCGCGCAGCGCTCGGCCACGGTCGCCAGCACCTCCTCCTGCGTGGAGGCGAGCCGGTCAAGGATGGTCATCAGGGTTCGGGTGTAACTCACAGGCGTTCCTTTCATGGGGTCCGCAACGCCAGCCGCACGCGGTACCGGTCACCGCGCATGACGCTGCGTACGTGTTCGAACGGACCATGGGCGTCGAAGGTGAGGCGTTCGACGTAGAACGCGTGGGCGCCCGCGGCCACTCCGAGGGTCGCGGCGTCCTCGTCGAGCACGCCGCCGACCGTGAAGGTCTCGACGGCCTCGCGCGGGACCAGTCCATAACGCTCGTTGAGGGTCTGGTAGAGCGACCGGTCGGTGAAGTCGATGTCGGCGAGGCCGGGGAACCGGTCGAGCGGGAGGAGCGCGGTCTGCACGCCCACGGGCCGGGACCCGTCGGTCCTGAGCCTGCGCAGCCGCAGCATCCGGGCGTCGGCGGCCAGTTGCATCTCGGGGGGCAGGCCCTCCTCCCCCGCTGTGACGACCGCCTGACCGAGGACGCGCGAGCCCGCGTTGTGGCCGAGCTGCGCGAGCTCGGTGGTGAAGGACGTGACCCACCGCGCGCCGGCGGTCAGGCGCGTGTCGCGGACGAAGGTGCCCCGGCCCTGTTCCCTGACCAGCACCCCGCGGTCGGCCATCCGGGCCACTGCCTGCCGGACCGTGACGCGGCTGACGCCGTACGCCCTGCCCAGCTCCTCCTCGGTCGGCAGCCGCTGACCCGGCACCCACTCGCCGTCGTCGACGCGTTGCTGCAGGCTCCGCTCGACCTGCAGGTAGAGAGGGACTCCCGAGGTGGGGTCCAGCCCCTTGACGATCACCATTCCTCCGTTCTGGCGATGAGGAGTGCTCCCACGACGCCCGCCCTGGACCCCAGGGCGGCGGGCCGCACCGGCACCCGGCCGCCGTCGGGTGAGGCGAACCTCGCGACGTGCCGCTGAAGCGGAGGGCCGAGGACGTCCATCGCGTCGGCGAGCCCGCCGCCGATGAGAATGATCTCGGGATCGATCGTGCTCGCGACCGCCGCGACCCCCCGGGCGAGACGGGCGGCGTACGCGTCGAGCGCGTCACGCGCCCGCTCGTCGCCCTCGCGGGCCGCCGCCACCAGGGCGGGACCGTCGCGCAGGGCCGAGCCGGAGGCGGCCTGCTCGAACGGGCCGTGGACCCGGTCGTCCGGCGCGTCCGCCGGCAGCCAGCCCCACGATCCGGCGCTGCCGTGGACCCCGCGCCAGATCCGGCCGTCGACCAGGAGGGCGCCGCCGATGCCCGTCCCGACGGCCAGCAGCACCGCCGACCCGGCCCCCTTGGCCGCGCCCTCGGCGGCCTCGGCGAGCAAGGTGAGATGGCCGTCCAGGCCGAGCCGCACCGGCGCGCCAAGGCGGGTCTCCAGGTCCTCCCGCAGCGGCCGGCCCTCCAGCCAGGGCAGCGCGGGGACGAACAGCGGCCCGCTCTCACCGGAGGTCCCCGGCAGCCCGATCCCGACTCCCGCCGGTCGTGCGACTCCCGCGCAGAGCCCGGCCACCTGATCGAGGAAGGCGTCATAGGACCCGGCCACCGGGGCCGTGACGAGCTCGCCGCGCCCGTCGGGCGTCTCGGCCAGCACCCGTACGGAGGTGCCGCCGACGTCGATGCCGACGAACGCCGTCATCCCTTCACCCCCGTCCGGGAGATGCTCTGTACGAACACGCGCTGGGTGAGCAGGAACACCACGATCGTGGGCACGCTGGCGATCAGAGCCCCGGCCATGACCACGTTCTGATACTGCACGCTCGTGCTGTACGACAGCAGGCGGCTCAGCGCGAGGACGACGGGGAACTTGTCGTCCGACTGCAGGATCGACAGCGGCCACAGGAAGTTGTTCCAGTAGAAGACGAACGCGAAGATCGCGAGGCTGACCAGCGCGGGACGCAGCAGCGGCGTGACGATCTGCCAGACGATGCGCGCCTCCGACGCACCGTCCAGGCGGGCGGCCTCGATCAGTTCCTCGGGGACGTCGGCGATGAACTGCCGCATCAGGAAGATGCCGAAGGCGTTCGCCAGCCAGGGCAGCATCACGCCCAGGTAGGAGTCGGCCAGGCCCATCGTCGAGACCAGCCAGTACAACGGCACCAGGGTCACGATCGGCGGCAGGAACATCGTGGCGACGACCGACCAGAAGAGCAGGTCGCGGCCCCGGAAGCGGTACTTCGCGAACACGAAGCCGGCCATCACGCTGGTCACCAGGACCGACAGCGTGGAGACCCCTGCGATCAGGACGCTGTTGGCGAAGGCGCCGCCGAAGGGGACGGCCTGGAAGACCTCGCCGAACGCGGAGAACGTCACGTGGGACGGGAACCAGGTCGGCGGCGCCTTCTGCAGTTCCTCCGGGCCCTTCAGCGCGGAGATCACCATCCAGTAGAGCGGGAACAGCGGCACCAGGATGACCAGCCCGAGCGCGACAGCCGTCCCCGCGCGCGCCGTCCGCCTCATGACCGTGCCTCCGGCGCCGACCGCCGGCGCATCGCGGCGAGGACGACCCCCGCGACGGCCACCAGCACGAGCAGCAGGCTGAAGGCCATCGCGCTCGCCTGGCCCGCCATGCCGTTCTGGAACGCCGCCCGCTGGATCGCGTACGACAGGACCGTGGTGCTCTCAGCGGGCCCGCCCTGGGTGAGGATGTAGACGGGGTCGAAGACCTGGATCGCGTTGATCGCGGCGATCAGCACGATGAAGGTCGTCGTACGGCGGAGCAGGGGCAGCGTGACGCTGAACGTCTGCCGCCAGAAGCCGGCGCCGTCGATGCGGGCCGCCTCGTACACGTCGCCGGGGATCTGGGTGAGCCCCGCGACGACAAGGATCGTGTAGTAGCCGGTCATCTGCCAGACGTGGAAGACGACCAGGGAGAACAGCGCCGTCCCGGGGTCGCTCAACCAGGCGGGCGGGTCGATCCCGACGGCGGTCAGCGCCTGCGAGATCGGGCCGTAGTCGGGCGCGTAGAGCGCTCCCCAGACGATCGCGATGGCCACCGTGGGAATCACGTAGGTCGAGAAGAGAGCGGCCCGCGCCGCGGCCTTGCCCGCGGTCTTCGGGAAGTAGAGCAGCATTCCGAGCCCGAGGGCCAGGGGGACGGTCGTCACCAGGACGACAGCGACGTACACCAGGGTGTTGCCGAGCGCGTTCAGGAAGTCGTCGCTGTGCAGCAGGTCCGTGTAGTTGCCCAGCCCGCGCCACGTCATCTGCGACAGCGGCGTGTACATCGACCAGTCGTGCAGGCTGATCCAGAACGTCAGGGCCATCGGCACGGCGACGAACAGGACGATGACCGCCATCGCCGGAGAGAGGAAGGCGATCGCCGCCCCCCACCTGGCGGACCCCCGAGCCCGGGCCCGCCATCCGGTGCTCGACCGGATGGCGGTGCGGGAGGCCTGAACCGTCATGCGCCGGCCTTGGTGAGGATGTCGGAGACCTCCTTCTGCGCCGCGGTCATCGCCTGCTGCGCGGTCTCCTTGCCGAACACGACGTTCTCGATGTGCTTCTGCACGGCCTGGCTCATGGCCTCGCCGCCCAGCACGGTCGGGAAGGGCTTGGCGTTCGGCAGCTCGGCGACGTACGCCGCGATGAACGGGTCGGACAGGTCGGCCTTGTGCGCCGTGAGGTCGCCGGTCCTGCTGGGCAGGATGCCCATCGACATCAGGATGTCGCCCATCGCGGACGATCCGCCCTTGCCGCTCTCGGGTCCGTTGAGGAACTGGAGGAACTTCCAGGCAGCGTCCTGCTTGGCCGGCGAGGCCTTGCCGTTCACCATCGTCAGCCAGGAGTAGGACACGCCCGAGGACGCCGTGCCGTCCGGGCCGACCGGCACCGGCGCCACGCCGACGTCGGAGTACCGGTCGCCCATCGCCTGCTTGAGCGCGCTCTGCCACCAGTTCGCCATAATGATCATGCCGGTCTTGCCGTTGACGAAGTTGTCGAGGTACGGCCCGGTCGTGTTGGCGTTGGCGCCGCTCATGGACGGCTGGGTGGCCCCGCTCTTGACGAGGTCCGCGTAGAGCTGGGCCGCGGCCACCACCTTCGGGTCGTCCAACGTGGGGGTGCTCCCGTCGAGCAGCCCGCCGCCGTTGGAGTTCACCAGCGACAACCAGGGGTGGACGGCGCCGGAGGCCCAGCTCGTGATCACTCCGAAGCCCTGCTGCGTCACCTTGCCGCCGTCGCGCCTGGTGAGCTTGGCGGCATCGGCGACCAGCTCGTCCCAGGTCTTGGGCGGAGCCGTGATGCCCGCCTCCGCGAACAGCTTCTTGTTGTAGTTGAGCGCGTAGAGGTCGACTTCGTTCGGGTACCCGCGGACCTGCCCCTGCTTGGTGACGTCGTCGACCGTGTTCCCCGGCCAGCCGGCCTTGACGTCCGCGGCCACGCCCGCGGGGGCGGGGGCGGCGAGGCCGTCCCGCACCAGCTCGGGAAGCCAGAGGTCGTAGATGCCCGCGATGGTGGGACCGTTGGGGCTCGCGCCCTGCGTCCTCAGCGTGCTGAGCAGATTGGCGAAGGGAACCGCGCGGATGTCGACGGTGACATCCGGGTTCTTCGTGTGGAACGCGGCGGCGGCGGCCTTGAGCGCCGTCACCTGCTCGGGTCCCCAGTGGGTAAGGAATGAGATCGTCTGCGGTCCGCCGGCCGCTCCGGAATCCTCCGCGCCGCCGCCGCATCCGGCCAGCGCGAGCGCCAGCACGGCACCGAGTGAAATCGCTCCGACAGTTCTCAAGGGGGTCGCCTCCTCCCCGCTGTACGCCGCCGCCGACCGGGCGTCGTTACATCGTTAGGTTGTTATAACGAATTTGGGGAGAGATAGGAAGGTCGGGCGAGGGACGTTACCCGGGTGTTATGCGGGGTCGTCGCGGCCGGCGCGCTTCGGCGCGCGAGCGCTGCGCGATGCCGCGTCCCGGTCGGCGGCGCCTTAGCCCATGAGCGCGATGATCAAGCCGTTGCGGTGCCCGAGACCGCGTCCGGATCCGGCCAACCGGTAACCGCCGGTGAACCGTCAGGCGTCACCCAGGAGCCCCCCCAGCACCTGGAGAATCCCTTGTCCTACCCGCCCCTGTACGACGAGCGGCCCGTCCAACGTCGCCGCGGCCGCGGCAGCGAACGCACCATCGCCCTCGTCGCTCTCGTGATCGCAGCAATCGCGGTGCTGATCGCCGCCGTCCTCGCCGTCCTGCTCATGCGGAAGACGGGAAGCCCGGGGACCGCGCCGGTCGCGACCGCCGGCCCTCTCGTGGTGAGAACGAGCGCGGCGCCCACCCGTAACCCCGCGCAGCCAAGACGCGGGCCGGCGCCCGCCTGGCCGCGCAGAAGGTATTCGACCTGTACACCTCCGGCCAGTACGGCCCTTTCTGGGACCGCTGGACGAGCGAGGCACAGCGTCTGGTCTCGCGCCGCGACTATGTCCGGCGCTTCAGGCTCTGCCCCTCCATCGCGCAGGGGATACGTATCCAGATCTCGGCGGTATCGGTGACCGGGGACCACGCCCACGTCACGGCTGCCAGAAGCATCGCCACGTTCGTGTACGACTTCCAGTACGAGCGGGGCGTCTGGCGATTCGTCCCCGACGCCGATCAGCAGAAGGAGTACCGGACCAAGAGCGTGGACCAGATCGTACGCGAGGAGCGGGCGGCGGGTCTGTGCGGCTGAGGTCTGCATCCGCTCTTGTGACGCGCACCCCCGCCCTGCTGCGAGGCCCCGGAGGGGTAAGGCGTCTCGCAGGACGCGGCGGAGATGGGCCGCGTAGGCGCGGGGGTGGGTGGTGTTGCCTGTGGCCGCCGGGGAACTCCACCAGGTCGGTGCCGAGCACCTGTGCGACCGCCGCCGCCTCCTCGTCCAGCCCGCGCCGAAGATCTCCGACAGGGTCGAGGAGGTCCGTTCGACCTCCATCGACGCCGCACTGGCCCCGGGCCCTCGTCACCATCGGCCCGCGGCAGGTCGCCGAGGTCACCGCCCTACGGGAGGAGCCGGCGCGATACCTCACACCTCAGTCGCTCGACCGCCTGCGCGGCTGACGGCTCGTCGACGCCGCCCATGAGGGGCGACACCTGCCTGTTGACGGGTGACCCGCCACTACGTACGTTTCGCGTGGATCGTCTCCCGGCCCCGTCGAAAGGGGTTTGCGATGACCGCCGAGCTGAACTCGGGCGAAACCTGGCCGGACATCGTGCCGGGGCCGCTCGCCACGCCGTCCCCGGGAGTTCGCCCGCAGGCGCGAGTCGGGGCCGCTGGAGCCGGCGACGATGCCGAGCGGCGACCGCGTCCCGCTGGCCGTCGGATATGAGGACGTCCGCGCCCTGCTGGCCTCCCTCACCTCCAGCCGCAATCTGCGCCTGCCCGGGCTGCCGCGGCTGGTGAGCGGAATCGGCATCGACGACGACCCGAACGCCCTGATCAACCAGGACCCGCCGGAGCACACCCGCTACCGCCGGATCATGCACGGCACCTTCACCCCGCGCCGGATCGAACCATGGCGCCCCCGGATCGCGAGACTCGCCCAGGACCTGCTCGATGGCCTCGGCGACGAGTTCGACCTGGTCGAGGGGTACGCGTTGCAGCTCCCGGGCCAGGTCATCTGCGAGTTGCTCGGCGTGCCCAAGGACGACTACGGCCGGTTCGTCCGCTGGACGGACATGTTCTTGACGACCTCCACAGCCACCGAGCAGGCGCGGTACCAGAGCAACGTCGAGTTCATGGCCTACGCCACCGAGCTCGTCGCCCAGCATCGCGCGGAGCCCGGCGAGGACCTCATCGACCTGCTCATCCAGGCCAGGGACCAGGACGACCGGCTGTCGGAGGGCGAGCTGGTGCACACCGTGTTCGCTCTCATCACGGCCGGCCACGAGACCACCGCCTCGATGATCGCCCGCGGCGTCTTCCGGCTGCTCCTGCACCCGGCCCAGTGGGCCGAGCTGGTCGCCGACCCGAACCTCGTGGCGACCGCCGTCGAGGAGATCCTCCGCTTCGACGGACCCCCCGCCAGCGCCTTCATGCGCCGGATCACGGAGGACATCGACCTCCCCGGCGGCCGGCTGCCCGCCGGGACGGTCGTGATGCCGAACCTGAACGCGGCCAACCATGACCCGCAGGCGTTCCCTGATCCCGAACGGTTCGACATCCACCGGTTCACCGGCCACCCGCCGAACCCGCACGTGGCCTTCGGCTACGGCCCGCACCGGTGCCTGGCCGCCAGCCTCGCCCGGGTCGAGCTCACGGAGGCGATCAGAGCCCTGGTCACCCGGCGCCCCACCCTGCGCCTCACCGCCTCACCCGAGTCGGTGACCTGGGCCGACGGCCTGGTCTACCGTCCGGTCGCCATGCACGTCACCACACGCGGCTGAGCGCCCACGCAGGGAACACGGCGAACTCACGTGGGTCAGGACGGTTCGTCCTTTTCGGCGTGCTTCTTCCCCCTCCCGCTCAGCAGCGCGGCCGCCCCGAGGACGACCAGTCCCGCGAGAACGGCCCACACCCATCCGGGGATGCCACTCTGCCCGCCGCCGCCGGCCGCCGCCGTCGCCGGCGCGCCGGCGGAGGGCGCCGCGCGACCCGGTGAGGTCGACGACGAGCGGACGGTGAACGGGATCTCACCCTCGACGGGATGGCCGTCGGAGGAGACGACGCGCCAGGCGACGGTGTAGCTGCCCGAGGGAAGCGGACCGGCCACGGCTTCGGTCACCTTGGGCCCGTCGGTTCTGGGGGTGCCCGATTCGAAGCGGTGTCCGGCGGCGTCGTGCAGGATCACGACAGGAAAGCTGACGTGGGCGCTGAACTCCAGCTCGATGTGATCGAGGCCGGAGACGACGGCGTTCTTGGCGGGCGTGCTGCTTCTCAGGCTGTCGTGCGCCGACGCGGGGGTGCCCCACACCGCCAGAAGCGTGCATGCCAGGCCGAGCAGAAGAAGCGCTCTGATTCTCATCGGATCTCCGAGTGCGCGAGGAGCCCGGGGGCCTCGCGTGGAAGCCCCCGGGCCTTCTCCGGACGGCGGGGTTCAGGCGCGGGAGCGGCGCAGCCCGGCCGCGTCCCCGCGCCTCACTGGGTCAGGCGCGGGAGCGGCGCAGCCCGGCCACGCCCACGGCCGTCCCGGCGATGCCGACGACGATGCCGATCCCCGCCAGGAGCCGGGCCGTGCCGTCGGAGTCGCTCTCCGAGGAGTGCGCGTCCTCCCTGACGGCCGCCACCGAGGGGGCGGCCGACCCTGCCGGCATGGGTGTGCCACCGTCGTGGTGGCCACCGGCGGCGTCGTCCCCGCTCGCCGCGACCAGCTGGAGCGTCGGCACCGGATGCTCCGCCTCCGACCCGTCGGCCTTCGGCGCGTCGGCCCACTTGACCGTCTCACCACTGGAGTAGGTCTGCGTGGTCGGGAACTGCAAGGAGTCGACATTCGTCGGCAGCGGACCGACCGACGCCTCGAACTCCTGGAACTGACCGGGATCGATCTTCCCGCCCGACCAGGTGATCTTCAGCACCGACTCGGTGACCTTGTCACCGTCGTCGTCGACCACTGGCTTGGGCAGCTTGCCCTGCGTCAGCTTCACCTCCCACCCCGGCACCGGCCGCACCGACACGAACGGCAGCGGGTGATCGGTCGGGAAATCGACCTCGACCTTGGTCGTGGACGCGTCGTCCCGCTCGTTCGGGACCCGGAAAGCGATCTTCGTCCAGCCGCCCTTCTCCGCGGTCCCCGGGTTGATCGTGACATGAGCCAGAGCCGGCAGGGCCAAGCCGAGCGTAAGCGCGAGCGCACCAGCGGTGACGGTGGCGGCGCGGCGCGTGATGGCAGACAGTGCCATGAGGGGTTTCTCCCGTCGTCGAACGTGAAAGCCACAAAACGCGCGGGCGCCCATCCGGCCACGCCGGACCGCCCGGCCGCCCTCGGCAAGGGGCCGGGACCGGCAGGCGTCAGCGGACCGGCACGGACGGCGTCCCGATCAGGGGTACGCGGCCGCGCGCGGGAAGGCTCACAAGAGCCTGAGAAACATCACAACGACGAAAGAAGAGGCGGCCCCCGCCGGACCACCGCATGCCGGAGCATCACGGCACGACCTGGCGCCCCGGCAGCGGCACAGGGAAGGACCCGGGGGCGGCCCGGCACGAGCGAACCGGCCTGCAGCAGCGCCAGCAGCGGCGCCAGCCACCCCAACGCGCCCGCACCGATCCGGCGCAGGATCGACCACAGCGCCGCCTCGCCCCGCGACAACCACCACCCGGTGATCAAGGCCGCGGTCAGATGCGCCACGAGCATCCCGGCCCGCACACTCAACGGATGACCGTGCCCATGAGCCCCGGGCACCACCACCGCCGCGGGCGGCGCGGCCGGCCCCAGCAACTCATGCAGAAAGACCTGAGCCGCCACCACCAGCGCGACGACGACCGACGGCGACCGCTCCCGGCCCGCCACCGCCGCAGCCCCCGCCAGCACCGCCAGCCCGCCCACGAGCAGCACCCGCGGCGTCGGCCCGGCACCACCGGCGAAACGATGCGCGCCCACGGCCAGCAGCACGCAGACGACCGAGAACGCGGCCGACCGCGCGAGCCGTAACGAAGCAGAGGCGCGCATGACGAGAACGACTATCCCACAAGGGGGCGGCGCCCCCAATGGCACCGGTGCGCCCACCGCGGATGGGCCGAGGCCACGACGCCGCCGTTCGGCCACGGCACCTCAGTCGCCCCGGCCTCGATTCACAGCGGGAGCCTTGTCCCCGCGGCGGCCACGAAGGCGAGCGGCCGGTGTGCGATCATCCCGAACCCGGCCGGGGACGCCTCGTCACGATCCGCCGCCCGCCGGCCTCTCCCCCGCGCGGGCGACGATGCGGCGGGCGAGCTCGAGACGAGGTGTGTCGACCATCTCGCCGTCGACTCGGACCGCGGCGCCCCCGGTCCCCTCCGCCACGTCGAGCACCCGCCGCGCCCACGCCAGCTCCCCGTCCGAGGGCGCGAACGCGGTGTGGACCGGATCTACCTGGCGCGGGTGCACACACAGCTTGCCGGTGAACCCGAGGGCCGCCGCCCGGCGGGCGGCCGCCAGGGTGACCGCCGCGTCGTCGATCTCGGGCTCGACCCCGTCGACCGGACCGGGCAGCCCGGCGGCCCGCGCCGCGAGGACGACCTTGCTGCGGGCGAACAGCAGCGCCTGCCCGTCCCCCCGGGGAATGCCCGTGTCGAGGCAGAAGTCGAGATCGCCGAACAGCAGTCGCGCCACGCCCGGCGCCTGCGCGACGAGATCCGCGTCCCGTACGCCCCGGGCGGACTCCAGCAACGCGAAGACCGGCACCCTCGGCCCGAGCACGGCGGCCACGGCGGCGACGTGCTCCGCCGACTCGGTCTTGGGCAGGACCACTCCGGCCAGCCCTGCGGCGCCGGCGAGCGCCGACAGGTCGCCCTCGTGCCACGGGGTGCCGATCCCGTTGACCCTGACCAGGGCCCGGTGGACGGACACGTGCGCGGTCGCCGCCGCCCGCGCCCGGGTCTTGTCCTGCGGGGCGACGCCGTCCTCGAGGTCGAGGATGACCGCGTCCGCGCCGCTGGCGGCGGCCTTCGCGAAGCGGTCGGGCCGGGTCGCGGGCACGAAGAGCAGGGTGCGCGCCGTCGTCCCGTACGCCCCTGTCATGGGGTGACGGGGGGCGTGTCGAGACCGGCGGCCTTCAGCGACCGCTCGTCCCACCGGGGGCCGACCTCGGTGCGCGCCGGGCCGTGGCCCCTCCGGTAGACCAGGAGGGTGCGCTCGAAGGTGATCACGATCACCCCGTCCTGGTTGAACCCGACGGTGCGCACCTCCACCACCCCCACGTCGGGACGGGAGGCCGACTCTCGCACCGCCAGCACTTCCGACTGCGAGTAGACGGTGTCGCCCTCGAACACCGGATTGGGCAGGCGCACCCGATCCCAGCCCAGGTTGGCCATCACGTTCATCGACACGTCGTGCACGCTCTGGCCGGTGACGAGGGCCAGCGTGAAGGTCGAGTCGACCAGGGGCCTGCCCCACTGCGTGCGCCCGGCGTAGTGCCGGTCGAAGTGGATCGCCGCCGTGTTCTGCGTCAGCAGGGTGAGCCACGCGTTGTCCACCTCCGTCACCGTACGGCCGAGGGGGTGCCGGTAGACGTCGCCGACGGCGAAGTCCTCCAGGTAGCGGCCCTCCCAGCTCACCGTCGGCGTCCGAGGCGAGGGAGAGGCGGTCGGGTTCTCGTCCATGTCGAGGTGTCCTTTGTCGTCCGGGATCGTCGGGCGGGTGGGCGGGATGCGTTCAGTCGCGGGCCAGGCCGAGCAGGAGTCCGTCGGCCGGGACCGCCGGGCTGCTCGTGAGGAACAGCGGGGTGCCCGCCTCGGGCGCCCGCACCTGGGCGAAGACGTCACCCCACACGTCGCTCATCGTTCCCAGCAGCCCGCCGGCCGGCACGGGCTGCCCCACCGCCACGGCGGGTTCCCACCAGCCAGCACGGTCGGTGCGCAGCCAGTGCCATCCCTCGTGCCGCCGGACGTCGCGCACCGGCCACGGCTCCCCGTCCAGCACTCCGGCCGTTCGGGCGACATTGGTCAGCCCGGCCAGGTGCCGGTCGACGGCGGCCCGGTCGAGCAGGCCGTTCTGGCCCGACTCGGCGATGACGGCCGGGATGCCGGCGTCCGCCGCGGCCGCGCAGGTGCTGCCCGCGACGGTCCGCGCCACCGCGGGCTGCCGGACGACGTGACCGGCGCCGTACGCCAGGGCGAGCTCCAGCGAGGCCGCCTCGACCGGGGACTCCTCGTACATGGTGAACGGCTCCAGCGACTCGGGCAGGTCGCCCGCGTGCATGTCGACGAGGTAGTCGGAGCCGAGGACGAACTCGGTGAAGACGTGGTGCGCGAGCACCTCCGTGAACGATCCGCCGGGGTCGCCGGGGAAGGTCCGGTTCAGGTTCCTGCCGTCGGCCGGGACGACGAACGGCGTCCTGGCCCAGAACCCCGGCACGTTCACGACCGGGACCACGACGATCCGGCCGCGGACGGCGGCCACGTCGAGGTCCCGGACGAACTCGCGGACGGCCGCGATCGAGGCGTACTCGGCGCCGTGCACGCCCGACAGCACGGTGAGCCGCGGCCCGTCCCCGCGCCCGCGGACGTCGAAGTACGGGATGTCCAGCCCTTCGGGCCCAAGTCCGGGGATGTGGAGGGTCCGCCGCTCGATCATCGGGCCGCCGCCCCGAGGTCCGGGAGCGCGTCGGCGAGGAAGTCGCGCATCGTCCGCTGGAACAGCTCCGCCTCCTCGAACTGCGGGGAGTGCCCGGACTTCTCGAAGACGACCAGCCTGGCATCGGGGATGAGGGAGGCGATGGTCTCCGACGACGACACGGGGGTCACCCAGTCGTGGCGGCCCACGGTGACGAGGGTGGGGCAGGCGACGGACGGAAGCCCCGGCTTG
Source organism: Microbispora sp. ATCC PTA-5024 (assembly GCF_000511135.2). Classification (NCBI taxonomy): domain Bacteria; kingdom Bacillati; phylum Actinomycetota; class Actinomycetes; order Streptosporangiales; family Streptosporangiaceae; genus Microbispora; species Microbispora sp. ATCC PTA-5024. The sequence continues at coordinate 1,576,899 of NZ_KI866522.1, forward strand.
ACGTCGTAGACAGGCGCGTTGTGCTGGAAGCACCAGTTGTGCGCCTCGTGACGGTAGATGCCGGCCTCGACCCGGGCCGCCGTCTCCACCGGGTCGTACTCGTAGTCGTACAAGGGGATCAGCTCGGCCCAGCGGGCCTTCAGGTCGGCGTCGTCGCGGATGGCGCCGGTCCAGTACCGCTCGTAGTTGTCCCAGTCGAGCTCGACCCGGGTCTGCTTGCGGGCGTTCTCATGGGCGAGCTTCAGGTTGGTCCAGTCGGGCGAGGTGTCCCGCAGGATCATCGCCCGCACCCGGTCGGGGTAGGCGATCGCGTACTCCATGGCGATGAACCCGCCGTAGGAGCCGCCGGCGACCACGATCGAGTCGGCCCCGGCCCACTCCCGCAGGCCGTCGACGTCGGCGGCCCACTGGGCGTGCGAATACGGCGGGACGCCCTCGCTCAGGCCGCAGCCGCGGGCGTCGAACACGACGACGCGGAACAGGTCGGACAGCGGGCCGAAGGTGGCTTTCGGCTCCGCCAGCGAGCCGATGCCCCCGCCGCCGTGGTGGGCGATGAGGACAGGGGCGCCCTCCTCGCCGAGGACCTCGACGTTGAGCCGCGCTCCGTTGATCTCTACGAACATGTGCACTCCTCACTGGGCAGGCGTCGGCGTGCCGGCTCAGGCCGCCGCGGAGTCGATCCAGGCGGCCACGATCTGGTCCAGCACGCCGAGCGGGACCGCGCCGTTGCCGAGCACCGTCCCGTGGAAGGCGCGGATGTCGAACCGGGGTCCGAGCCGGGTCTCCGCCAGGGCGCGCAGCCGGCGGATCTCGCGCCGCCCGATCATGTACGCCAGGGCCTGGCCGGGCCACGCGATGTAGCGGTCGATCTCGTTGCGGACGTTGGCCCGGGTGGTGGCGGTGTTGTCCCACATGAACCGCATGGCCTCCTGGCGCGACCAGCCGAGGTGGTGCATGCCGGTGTCGACCACCAGCCGGCAGGCGCGCAGCGCGTCGAAGGAGAGCATGCCCAGCCGGGCGACGTCCGAGGTGTACAGCCCCATCTCGTCGGCCAGCCGTTCGCTGTACAGGCCCCACCCTTCGACGTAGCCGCACACCTCGGCGTCCAGGAAGCGCCGGTACGCGGGGAGTTCCGTCAGCGTCTGCGCCGAGGCGATCTGCAGGTGGTGGCCCGGCGTGCTCTCGTGGAAGGCCAGCGCCTCGTACTCGTAGACGAACCGCTCCCGCGGGTCTGTCGTGAGAACGCAGTGGGCGCCCGGACGGGAGCCGTCGCCGGCCGGCGGCCGGTAGTGGGCGAGCGCGGCGTTGCCCGCCTCGATCGGGTTGATCTCCTCGATGACGCAGTCGGCGATGTCGTACGAGGGGAACCAGTCGTCCCGGGCCTCCTCCGCCCGGCGGAGGGCGTCGGTGACCACGTCGACGATCTGGGCCGCCGAGCCGAACCGGAGCGAGGGGTCGTCCCGCAGCCGCGCCAGGACCTCCCCCACGTCGCTCGTGCCGAGCACCCTGCCGCCCAGCTCGGCCCATTCCTGTCTCAGCTCCGCGAGACAGTCGAGGCCTATCTGATGGATCTCCTCCGGAGACAGGTCCGTGGTGGTGTGGCGCCGCACCGCGGCCCGGTAGCCCTCCTCGCCACCGGGGACGAAGCGGACGCCGACCCGCTCGTCGGGCCGGGCCACGGGCAGCAGCTCGTCGCGGAGGCCGGCCAGCAGCCGCCGGAGCGCGGGACGGACGGACTCCTCGACGACGCGGGCGGCCTGCGCCCTGACGCGGTCCTCGTCGACGTCGCCAGGCAGCCGGGGGCTGAGCAGCGTGTCGTCGGCCAGACTCAGCGACAGGTGGCCGGTGAGCTGGTCGACGGCCTGGCCTACGCCGACCCGGGTCGGGACCCGCCCGTCCGCCATGGCCGCCCGATAGCGGTCGAGGATCGCGTCGACGAACCCGGGCAGTGCGGTCAGCCGCCCGAGGTACCGGTCCACGGCCGCCGCGTCGGTGATGGACGCCGCCGGGACCGACATGAACATCATCGCCTGCGGTGACGAGTAGCCGTCCGCGGACGCGGCCGTCTCCCACAGCCCGTGCTCCAGATCGGACCGCACGCCCCAGGCGAGGCGGCCGAGCACCGCGTGGTTGACGCGGTCGGCCGGGTTGAGGCCGCCGGGGTCGATCTCCGCCAGCCGCCGTTCGATGTCCGCGATCTTCGCGGCGTCGGCGGCCGAGCCGGCGCGGCTGCAGTCGGGCACCAGGCCGTCGAAGCCCGAGACGCCGAGCAGGGTGGCGCTGAAGGGGTCGGCCGTGTGCTTCACCTGGAAGAACTCGTCGCTCAGCCGGGCGAGCCGGTCGTCCGCGCCGGTGGTCGCCGGGGACTGGTCGTCGGGATCCACTGGTCCTCTTTCCTGTGTCTTCTCGTGCCGGGGGAAACGCGGGGGCGGCCGCTTCCTAGGCCCAGATGCGCCCGAGCGCGCGAAGGATGTTGCCGCCGAGCACGGCCGTGATCTCGCTGTCGGACAGCCCCTCCCGCACGAGCAGTCCGCAGATGTTGCCGAAGTTCTCGGTCGGGTTCTCCAGCCCGTCGACGTACTCGACCTTCTCGAAGGACGGACCCCCGGGGGCCGCGGCGCCCACCTTGAGCAGGTGCCCGAAGACGTCGTGCAGCCCGACGTGGTCGCCGTAGAGGGTGTCGGGCCCGAACGCGACGTGCTCGATGCCGACGAGGTCCGCGCAGTACCTGAAGTGGTCCATCACCGACAGGATGGTGTGCCGGGGATGGGCAGCGGACAGCGTCGTGTGGGGCGCCGCCGACATCCCGATGACTCCGCCCGTCTCGGCGACCGCGCGCAGGACGTGGTCCGGCTTCATCCGCGGCGTGTCCCACACGGCGCGCGCCCCGGCGTGCGTCATGAACACGGGGCGCTCGCTCGCGGCGCAGACGTCCACGCCGGTCCGGTCCGAGGAGTGCGAGATGTCGATCGCCAGGCCCAGCTTGTTCATCCTGGCGACGGCGCGCCTGCCGAAGTCGGTGAGGCCGCCGTCCGTGGTCTCGTTCAGACCGCTGCCCAGGGCGTTGGCCTCGGAGTAGGCGATGCCGATCTGCCGGAGGCCGAGGCCGTACAGGACGTCGAGACGGTCGAGCTCGTTCTCGATCGGCGTCGCCGCCTCCAGCCCGAACAGCAGCCCGACCTTGCCCGACGCGTGCGCGTGCTCGATGTCGCCCATCGTCCGGATCACGATCACGTCGCTCTGGTGGGCGACGTCGGCCTGGCGCATGCCGAGGTCGGTGACGACGTCGAGCCAGCGCCACGGCGCGTTGCCCGTCACGCAGGCCGTGCCGTCCATCATGTTGTCGAACACGACGGTCATGCCCGAGGCGAGGAGCCCGGCGAACGCCGTGTGCTGGCGTCCGGTCCGGTTGTACTCCGGCGTCCGCCTCATGTCCGCGGGGAACCGGACGGGATGGTCGTGCAGGCTGATCACGACGTTGTCCCGCAGCAGCCGCGCGGCCCGTTCCCGTTCCGGCTCGCTCAGCCCGTCCGCGTACGGCGGCACGCGGCCGAACTCGGGCGCCAGGTCGAAGGCCGGGAAGTCGACGCCGGGGGTGAGGTACCCGTACGACTCGTACCCTGTGGTCATCGCGTGACGTCCGTCCGGACCGGCGCCAGCCGGTGCGGCCCGTCGGCGAGCAGCCGCCACAGGTGCTCCCAGGCGCGCATCCCCTCGCGCAGGCGGGGGATCCGCATGAACTCGTTGGGCGCGTGCAGGTTCTCGTCGGCGGTGGAGAAGGAGAAGAACAGCGTCTTCGCGCCGAGGACCTCCTCGAACAGCGCCGTCGCGGGCAGTGTCCCCGCGATGACGGCCAGCAGGACGTCCTGGCCGGGGTAGACGTGCCCGAGCGCCTCGGCGGCGGCGCGGATCGCCGGGTGGCCGGCGGGGATCGTGTACGCGGGCACCCCGCCCTCGTCGGCCCGTACGGCGACGCGGACACCGGGGATCTTCTGGGCGAGCACGTGGTCGTTGATCGCCTGGAGCACCCGTTCCGGGCGCTGGCCCGGCACGAGACGGCAGGAGATGTGGGCGGTCGCGACGTGCGGGATCACCGTGTACTTGCCTCCGGCAAGGACGCCGTTGATCTCGAGGGTGGGACGCTCCCACAGCCGCTCCAGCGTGCTGTGGCCGGCCTCGCCGAAGAGGGCCTCGAGACCGAGGTCGTCCCTGTAGCGGTCCTCGTCGAACGGCACCGCCGCGATGTCGGCGCGGCGCTCGTCGCTCAGCTCGGGGATGCCGTCGTAGAAGCCGTCGACCGCGACCCTGCCGTCGGCCGTGTGCAGCCCGGCCAGGATCTCGCTGAGAGCGTGCGCCGGGTTGGCGACGGTGCCGCCGTACCGCCCGGAGTGCAGGTCGGTGGCCGCGCCGGTCACCTCGATGTCGAGCGTCACCAGGCCCTTCGACGCGATCGACAACGAGGGCTCGCCCGGCCGCCACATCGCCCCGTCGGCCGAGATGACCAGGTCGGCCGCGAGATCGTCCGCGTGCTCGCGCAGGTATGCGGGGAGGTGGGGGCTGCCGATCTCCTCCTCGCCCTCGAAGAGGAACTTGACGTTCAGCGGCAGCGCGCCTTCCTGCTCGATGAACGCCTGCGCCACCTTGAGCACGATGAAGACCGGGCCCTTGTCGTCGGTGACCCCGCGCCCGCGAATCACGTCGCCGTCGACGCGCAGTTCGAAGGGCGGGGTGCGCCACTCGGCCGGATCACCGGTCGGCTGCACGTCGTAGTGGCCGTACACGAGGATGGTGGGAGCGCCCGGCGCCCCGAGCCACTCGCCCCGCACGACGGGGTGGCCGGCAGTGGCGACGACGCGGCCGCCGGCGAAGGACAGCTGGGCCGCGAGCCACTCGGCGGCGGTCCGCATGGTCTGCTCGTCGGCGTCCCGGCTGACACTGGGCACCGCGACGTACTCGGCGAGCTCGTCGAGGTAGGCGGCGTCGGTCGAATCAAAAGAGAGCATGTCCACCATCAATCGAGAGGGTCTGACCGGTGATCCAGGATGAGGATTCGGAGACGAAGAACCGGACGCCGTGCGCGATGTCCTCCGGCCGGCCGAGCCGGCGCACCGCGATGCCCTCGACGAGCGCGGCCTGCCCCTGCTCGCCGTAGCTCTCCCACTGCTTGATCGTCGTGGGGTTGGACAGGACGAACCCCGGCGCGATGCAGTTGACCGTGATGCCGAACCGCCCCAGTTCGTGCGCCATCTGACGGGTGAAGCCGATCTGCCCGGCCTTCGCGCTGGCGTAGGCCTGGATGCCGGTCAGGCTGACGCTGCGGCCCGCGCCCGACGAGATGTTCACGATGCGGCCGAAGCCGCGCCGCTTCATGCCCGGCACCGCCGCCCTGGTGCATAGGAAGGTGCTGGTGAGGTTGGCCGCGACGACGGCGGACCAGTCCTCGTCGCCGACCTCCTCGAGAGGGTGGTGGACCTGGCCGACCACCCCGCCGGCGTTGTTGACCAGGATGTCGACGTCGCCGATCTCGGCGAAGAAGGCGTTGACCGCGGACGAGTCCGTGACGTCCACCGTGTCCTTGTCGACGCCGTGCACCCGGGCCCCGTCCGCCTCGAGCGCGGCGGCGATGGCCGCCCCGATTCCGTGGGCCGTGCCGGTGACGACGGCGACCCTGTCCCTGACCGCCGTCACTGGTCGAGCCATCCCTTCTCGAGCAGCTCGCGGACCTCGGCGACACCGGCGTCCCACACGACCTGCATGTCCTCGTCGCTGCGCTGGTAGGCCCCGCCCAGGCTGCCGTCCGGGGACAGCTCCCTCATCTCGCGCGCGGTCACGTTGTCGGCCAGCGACCTCGCCAGGACCGGCGCGCTGCCGCCGGGGATCTCGGCGCCGTCGACCCTGGTCCAGGCGAAGTTCTCCAGCCAGGAGCCGTGGAACTGGTCGTCGTCGAACCGGGACGCGGCCTCCGCCGTCTTCGGCGCGTTGTACCAGCTGTGGAACAGCACCTCCACCCGTTCGGCGCGCGGCAGGCAGACCCATTCGCGGATGAGGCCGGCGACGGGAGCGTTGCCGCCATGGCCGTTGATCACCGCGATCCGCCGGAACCCCTGGGAGGCCAGGCAGTCCAGCAGGTCGCGGATCACCTCGATGTACGTGCTCATGCGCAGGCTCATGCTGCCCGGGTACTCCACGAAGTACGGCGCCATGCCGAACGGCAGGACCGGCAGGACCGGCACCCCGAGCGGCTCGGCCGCCTCCACCGACACACGCTCGGCCAGCACCGCGTCCGTCCCGAGCGAGAGGTACCCATGCTGCTCGGTCGACCCGACCGGGAGCACGATGCGATCGTCGCGTTGGAGGTAGTCGGCGATCTGCATCCAGTTGCTGTCGAAGACCCGCACCGGTCCTCACGCTCCGTTTCTGGCGATGCGAAGTGAAACCTCAGTCGACCTTGACGGCCGTCAACTGTAAGGGGAGTTGGGTCACATACTAACCATTTGTCGCTCAAATACCAGCCCTGAACTCCAGTTGCATCCGGCCGCTCCCCCGCCTCCCCGGCCCTCGCGAGATGTGGCAGCCGTCATAGGGCCGACTTCGGTGGATCCGCTCTCCGCACTCCTCCGGCCGGGTAGCCTTCCCGCCATGCCCCCTCGCCGCCGCTCTCCCGCGCCGAGCACCTCGACCGCTCCGCTGCGTGATCTCGCCGAAAAGCCGGCCCAGTCGCCCCCTGTTCCACTCGACGACGTGGACAAGCAGATACTCGTCCTGCTCAGCCAGGACTCCAGGCGCTCGCAGCGCGCGCTCGCCCGCGAGCTCGGGATGTCCGCCCCCGCCGTCGGCGAGCGCATCGCCCGGCTGGAACGTCTCGGCGTCATCCGGGGGTACGGCGTCCGTCTGGACTGGAGCGCCGCGGGATACCCGATGACGGTGTACCTGACCATCACGGCCGTGCAGGGCTACCAGCAGCGGGACCTCGTCGAGGAGCTCGCGCTCATCCCCGAGCTGGAGGGGCTCGACATCGTCACCGGCGCGATCGACATGCTGGCCCGGCTCCGGGTGCGCGACCACATGCACCTGCGGCAACTGCTCATGGACCGCATCTGGCAGATCGAGGGCGTGCAGCGCACCGAGACGGCGCTGAGCCTGGTGGAGATAGAGCCGAAGAACCTGGTGGCCGAGTTGCTGGCGGCCCCGTCCGGCGAGCCGGTCTGAGCGTCCCGGCCCGCCCACGGGGGCACGTGCGGTCTGCGGAGGTGCGCGGCGGGTCAGGGGCCGCGGGGCGGCGTGGTCATCAGGGGCGCCCTCACCGCGCCGCGGCGGCGCCGCGCAGTCGTTCGACGCGCTCCGCGTCGTAGCCGAGCAGCTCGCCCAGGACGTAGTCGGCGTCCTCGTCCCGGCGGGGCGCGCGGGTGTGCCGAGGCCGCTGCGCGCCCACCCTCAGCGGGCTCGCGACCTGCCGGACGGTGCCGAAGTGGGGGTGGTCGGTTTCGACGACCATGCCCCGGGCGGCCGTGTGGGGATCCCGCAGCGCCTCCGCCACGGTGTTCACGGGCCCGCAGGGCACCCCGGCCGACCGCAGCAGGTCCAGCCAGTGCTCGCCCGGCGCCGTGGCGAACACCGCCTCCAGCTCGGCCAGCAGGGCGTCCGCGTTCCGCCGCCGGGCGGCGAAGTCCCGATAGCGCGGGTCGTCCGGCCACTCCGGGTGCCCGAGGGCCTCGGCGAGGCGGCGGAAGAACTTCTCCTTCGGACAGGCGACCACGATCCAGCCGTCCCCCGTGGGAAAGGCCTGGAAGGGAACGAGCGACGGATGGGCGGAGTGGTGGGTCCGCCGGGGCTCGAAGTCGCCGTTGAGCTGCCAGGCGGCGGGGTAGGTCAGCATCGAGATCGCCGTGTCGAACAGGCTGACGTCGCAGTCGGCGCCGACCCCGTCGCGGCGCGCCGCGTGCAGCGCCGCCAGGATCGACGCCGCCGCCACCAGCCCGCCCGAGTAGTCCACCAGCGAGAGCCCCGACTTGGTGGGCGGTCCCCCGGGCTCGCCGGTGAGGTCCATCCAGCCGGCCATGCCCTGCAGCACGTAGTCGTACCCGGGTTCAGCGCTGCGCGGCCCCGTCATCCCGAACCCGCTGAGCGAGCTGCACACGATCGCGGGGTTGAGATGCTTCAGGTCGTCGTAGCGGATCCTCAGCTTGGCCGGGACGTCCCCCCTCAGGTTCGAGTGCACCACGTCGCTGACCCTGACCAGGTCCTCGAACACCGCACGGCCCTCCGGCGCCGAGATGTCGAGGCTCAGGCTGCGCTTGTTGCGGTTGAACGTCTCGAAGAACAGGCTGTCCTCGCCGTGCTGCTCGGGAACGACGTACCTCCCGACGTCCCCCCCGGTGGACGGGTCCTCGATCTTGATGACCTCGGCTCCGAGGTCCGCCAGGTGCACGCTCCCGAACGGCCCGGCGCCGTACTGCTCGACCGCGATGATCCTCACGTCCTCCAGCGGCATCACGGCAGGACCATCTCCCGTCGCGCCGCGGCGATCGCCGCCCCCCGTGCCATCTCGTTCCCCACGATCATCAGTCCCTCGTCCACTCCCATTCCGGGTTTGGCCAGCACCTGGCTCGCGCCGCAGGCCATCGCCACGTGGGCGGTGACCTGCGCCGAGCGGTCCGTCTCGTTGCACGTCCCGCCGCAGTAGGCCATGAGGCCGCGGTCGCGGACCAGCAGCAGCGCCTCGACGGTGTCGCCGATGCCGCCGAGATCGGGCGTCTTGACGTGGATGACGTCGGCGGCGCCGTGGTCGACGAACATCTCGATGTCCTCCAGCGTGTTGCACCACTCGTCGACCGCGATCTTCACCTGTGCCCCCGTCCGCCGCAGCGCGGACCGGAGCCGCACGTACGCCTCGATCTGGGCCTCCCGGCCACCGGCGTCGATCGGGTGCTCCACGACCAGCTCGTGCGGGCCGGCGATCTCGCCCAGACGGGCGAGGTAGCCGGCGACCGCCTCGACGTCCCCGCCGAAGGCCAGGCCCACGGTGCCGTAGGTGTCGACGTGCAGCCGCGGCACGTAGGCGGCGTCGGGCCGCAGCGCGGCGATCCTCGCCACGAGCCACCGCAGGTAGCCCTCGAGGAGCTCGCCCCGGCGGCCCAGCTTGGCGTCGACGTTGTTGATCAGCCCGTGCGGCAGGACGTCCACCCGTTTGAGGATCATCTTCTCGGCGTTGGCGTAGCGGTCGTCGCCGGTCTGCGCGAACATCGGCACCGGTTCGAGGTCCACGCCCGTCGCGTACTCGTCGCGCACGACCTCGGCCATGGTGAGGCGCCGGCTCAGGGCGACGGCGTCGAGGAGCGCCTGCGTCACGCCGTACCGGACGGCCGTGTGCAGCGGACCCGAGGCCGTGCGGCAGGCGTCGATCCGTCCGGCGAGCTCGCGGAACGAGCCGAGCTCCGCGCCCACCAGCATCGGTGCCAGGTGCTCCTCGACGACCCGGGCGGCCTCCTCGGCGCCGAACAGCGGGTCACGCCCGCCGGCGCCGCTGTACTGCACCGCGGCGCAGTCGCCGTGGGCCACCGAGCCGTCCTCCAGGAGCAGCAGGACCGACAGCGCCTCGCCGGCCTGCCGGATCGCGGAGAAGCCCGGCGTCACCGGGACGCCCGAGTAGGCGAAGCCGTCGTGCTCGGCCCCCGCCCTGATGGCCGCCTGGTCGTCGGCGAAGAAGCCGGTGCGGACCGGCCGGGTCAGCACGCTGACGATTCTCATTCGACCAGCCCCCGGCAGAGCAGGACGACGGTGATGAAGGTCTGGTAGATCCACAGTGGGTCGTCTCCGGTGATGACCGCCGACAGGTCCCCGGTCCGCTCGACGCCGGCGATCCTCGCGGCCAGCTCGCAGTAGTCGCTGCTGCGGAAGGACAGGCCCAGCGTCACGGGGACGCCGACGGGCGGCGGCGCCGCGCCGGGCAGTCCCTCGACGGCCTCGCGCGCCCGCTCGCGGATCAGGTCCCTGGCCGCCTCCGGGTGCAGCGCCTCGGCGGAGAACCTGGACACCGACCGCTTCACGACCGCGGTCCTGATGCCGGGGCAGAACCGCTCGGTCTCCTCGGCCGTCGTCGCGTCGCCTGTCACCAGCACGATCGGCACGCCGTACGCGGCCGCGACCAGCGCGTTGACGCCCGCCTCGCCGGCGACCACTCCGTTGACCGTGACCTCGGCGAACGCCATGGGGAAGTAGGTGTGCGACAGGACCGACCCCCTGCTGCCCATCGAGCCGTGGTACGACACCAGGAAGACGGCGTCGTAGCTCGCGTCGAGCCCCTGCATCATGTACATCGGCTTGTAGCGGCCCGACAGGTAGCCGGCGCGTCCGGCGAGGGCGTCCGGTTTCAGGTTCGCCATCTTCGAGTGCGCGTCGTTCACCAGGAACTCCGTGGCGCCCGCCTGCATGGCGCCCTCGATGGCGGCGTTGATCTCCCCGGTCAGCAACTCGGTGTAGTAGGGGTACTGCGATCCGCCGGCGACGCACTGGTCCCAGTCGACGACGCCGGCGGTTCCCTCCATGTCGGAGGAGATGAAGATCCTCACAGGAGCACGCTCCTCTGGAGCGCGGCCGGGCCGGAGCCGCGGCGGGCGGGTATCCCCATGGCCGCGGGGAGTCCCGCCTCCCTCCGCTCGCCGCCGACGACGACTGGACCGCTCACGCGATCACCCCTTCGGTGTGCTGGGAGATGTGCACGCAGGCGGCCCGCCTGGCGGGATCGCGGGGATCGGGCAGCAGCGGCGGCTCGACCGCGCACGCGGCGACGACGGACGGGCACCGGTCGGCGAAGCGGCACGGCTGGGTCTCGTCCCGCGCCGCCGACCGGGCGACCTCCTCCCTGACGGGACCGAGGTCGCCGGTCGTCTCCGCCGTCCGCGCCGGACCACTTGCGACGGCCAAGCGGGGCACGGAGCCGATGAGCAGCCTCGTGTACGGGTGCGCCGGGTCGTCGAACAGCAATCCGGTCTCCCCGGTCTCGACGATCCGGCCCCGGTACATCACGGCGGTGCGTTCGCTGATCTGCCTCACGACCGCCATGTTGTGCGAGACGAAGATGACCGACAGGTGGAGCGTCTCCTTGAGCTCGGCCAGCAGGTTGATGATGGTGGCCTGGACCGACACGTCGAGAGCGGAGACCGGTTCGTCCGCCACGAGCACGGTCGGCTCCAGCGCCAGCGCCCGCGCGATGCCCACCCGCTGCCGCTGCCCGCCCGAGAACTGCCGCGGCCGCTGGCCCAGGGCGCTTTCCGGCAGGCCGACCAGGTGCATCAGCTCGCGGTTGCGGGCGTCCACCCGGTTGCGCGGGACGAGCTTGTGGAACCGGAGCAGCTCGGAGAGCATCTGCCCGACGGTCATCCGCGGGTTCAGCGAACTGTAGGGATCCTGGAAGACCATCTGGATCGCGCGCTGCTGCGCCCGGGTGCGCTTGCCGTCCAGGACCGCGCCCTCGTAGCGGATCGTGCCCGCCGTGGGGCGGTAGAGGCCCACGATGGTGCGCGCGAGCGTCGACTTGCCGCAGCCCGACTCGCCGACGAGCCCCAGCGTCTCCCCCTTGCGCAGCACCAGGTCCACGCCGTCGACGGCGCGGTTCACCACCGGCTTCTTCCCGAAGAGCCGGTCGGTCACCGACACAGGAGGGACGAAGTGCCGGGCCACGCCCTCCACCGAGAGGATCTCGTCACCCGAGCTCACCGCGCGCTCCCCGCTTCTTCCTCGACCATCGCGTTCCACCGATCCGCCGTGTCCACGCGCCGGCAGGCGCTGTGCCTCCCCGGCCCGGCCGGCTCCAGCGCCGGTTCCCCCTCGTGGCAGGCGTGCTCGGCGAACGGGCACCGGGGGGCGAAGGAGCAGCCGGTCACGGGCTCGGTGAGGTCGGGCGGCCGGCCGTGGATGGTCAGCAGCCTGGCCACCCGCCGGTCCGGGTCGGGGACCGACCTGAGCAGGGAGAAGGTGTACGGATGCCGGGGCTCGGTCACCAGGTCCGTCAGGTCGCCGGACTCCACGACCTTCCCCGCGTACATCACGTACAGCCGGGAGCAGGTCTGGCTGACCACGGCCAGGTCGTGGCTGACCAGCAGCAGCCCGACGTGCTCCTCCTGCCTGAGCTGCCGGAGGACGCCGAGGACCTGGGCCTGGATCGTCACGTCCAGGGCCGTGGTCGGCTCGTCGGCGAGGATGAGCCGGGGCTTGGTGGACAACGCGATCGCGATGCAGACGCGCTGGCGCATCCCGCCGGACAGCTGGTGCGGATACAGCTCGTACCGGCGCTCGGGATCGGCGATGCCGACCTCTCTCATGAGGTCGACGGCGATCGCCCTGGCCTCGGCGCGCGACTTGCCGAGTTTGCGCGACGGCGCCTCGGCGATCTGGTCGCCCACCCGCATGACCGGGTTCAGCGCGGTCAGCGAGTCCTGGAAGATCATGCTCATCGTGTCGGTCAGCCTGCGCCGCAGGCGTTTGGGCGGCAGCCCGGTCACGTCCTCGCCGTCGATGAGGACGGTCCCCGAGACGATCCGCGCCGGGCGGGGCAGAAGTCCGAGCAGCGCGCGCAGCGTCAGGCTCTTGCCCGAGCCCGACTCGCCGACCAGCCCGACCGGCTCCGCGGCGCCCACGGTGAGGGACACCCCGCGGACCGCGTGCAGCCGTGCGTGCGGCATGGGGATGTCGACGTGCAGGTCGCGCACCTCGAGCAGCGGAGGGGTCATTGGTTCGCCTTCTCCACGATGCCGTCCGCGATCAGGGCCAGTGCGAGGCCGGTGACGACGACGGCCAGGCCCGGGATCGCGGAGATGTACCACTTGGTCAAGAGGAACTGCTGACCTTCCTGGATCATGGTTCCCCAGTCGGGGGTCGGCGGGGGCACGCCGAGGCCGAGGAAGCCGAGTGTCACGATCGCCAGCAGGGTGAGCACGATGTCGCTCATCGAGAAGACGATCGCCTGCAGGACGACGTTCGGCAGGAGGTGCCGCAGCAGGATCCGCCACGTCGGCAGGCCGCTGGCCCGGGCGGCCATGGCGTACTCCTGCTCCTTGGCGACCAGCACCTGTCCGCGCACGATGCGGCAGTACGCCACCCACCCGACGAGGGTGACCGCGACGTAGATGCTGGTCGTCCCCGGCCCCATCGCGAAGACGAGGGCGATGACCAGCACCAGGAAGGGGAACGCGATCACCATGTCCACGATGCGCCCGATGACCGCGTCCACCCATCCGCCGAACCACCCGGCGACCAGCCCGACCAGGCTGCCGATGATCAGCGGCGAGATGACCGCCACCACCCCGACCCGCAGGTCGACGCGGGCGCCGTAGAGCAGCCGGGCCAGCACGTCGCGGCCGAGCGCGTCGGTGCCGAGCAGGTGGCCCTTCGATCCGGGATCGAGGAAGGCGTCCTGGAGGTTCTGCTTCAGCGGGTCCTGGCTGGTCAGCAGGGGCGCGCAGAGTGCGAGGACGACGATGAGGCCGAACAGCGCGAGCCCGGCGACGAGCGGCGCGTTCCACCGCCCGCGGCGCCGGCGGCGTCCGCCGGGAGCCGCGGGCACGGCGGGGCCGGCGGCGGCGACCGCGCTCATGTGAGCTGGACCCGGGGATCGAGTGCCGCGTGCGTCACGTCGGTCAACAGGTTCACGACCACGACCATGATCGCGAATGCCAGAGTGATTCCCTGCACGGTGGGGAAGTCCCTTCCGAGGATGGAATTGATCATCTGCTGTCCGATGCCGGGGAGGGAGAAGACCCGTTCGACCACGAGCGTCGATCCCGTCAGATAGGCGATGTTGACGCCCAGGACGGTGACGGACGAGACGGCGGCGTTGCGCAGGGCGTGGCCGAGCACCACCCGTGCGGTGCCGATCCCCTTGCTGCGCGCCGTGACGATGTAGTCACTGCTCAGCACCTCGATCATGCTCGCCCGCAGGCTGCGGATGACGATCGGCGCGAGGGACAGGGCGACCGTGACGCCCGGCAGCACGATGCCTCGCACGTGGTCGGCCAGGCTGAGACCGTAGCCCGCGACCGGGAACCAGCCCAGCTTCAGCCCGAAGACCAGGATGAGCACGATGCCCAGCAGGAACGCCGGCAGCCCCAGTCCCACGACGGGCACCGCACGGATGACGTTGTCGGCGAGCCCGTTGCGCCGCGCCGCCGCCAGGACGGCCAGCGGCACGGCGATCAGCACGGTGAACAGGGTGCCCGAGACGAGCAGCCAGATGGTCACCGGCAGGCTGGTCGTGATCAGGTCCATCACCGAGCTGCTGTACACGTAGGAGAACCCGAGGTCGCCCCGCAGCAGGTGGCCGAGGAACGTCAGGTATTGGCTCAGCAGCGGCTTGTCCAGCCCCATCTGATCCCGCAGTTCCTTGACCGCCTGCGGGGTGGCGTGCACCCCGAGCAGGGTCGACGCCGGGTCTCCCGGGATCAGCCGGATCAGGAAGAACACGATGAACGAGATCCCGATCAGCACCGGGATCAACGACACCAGCCGTTTCAAGATGAAAACGAGATACCTCATCGTCGCTCTCGCTCCACGTAATCGATCCGCGCCGGCCTGCTCAGAGCGAGACGTCTTCCATGTGGTAGGAGCCGGTGGGCAGGACCTTGAACCCCTGCACGGTGGCCGCGCTCGCGTACGGGAACGGCGTGTAGAACAGGAACACCAGGAACGCCGACTCGGCGGCCTTCGCCTGGAGCTCGGTGTACAGCGCCTGACGCTTGGCCGAGTCGAACTCCTTCTGCGCCTTGTGCACCAGGTCGATGAGGGCCGGATCGTTCATGCCGGTGTCGAAGGAGTGCCCGCCGGTCGTGGGGTCGAGCGCGAACTGCGCCAGCTCGTCGGGGTCGGCCAGGTCCATGGTCCAGTACGAGTGCGCGATCTCGTAGTCCAGCTTGCCCGTCAGGTCGTGCTGCGCGCTCGGGTCCACGTTCTGGATGTTCATGGTGATGCCGAGCTCCTTCAGCGACGCCTGCAGGACCTGCGCGATCGCCGCGTCCACCGCGTCGCCGGACATTGCCATCCACGTGGTGGTGAAGCCGTTCGGCACGCTCGACTGAGCCAGCTCCGCCTTGGCCTTGGCCATGTCGTACTGCAGGCCCGGCGTGTTCTTGTCGTAGAACGGCGTCGACGGCATCAGGAAGGAGTTGGCCGGGGTGCCGTTGCCGAACAGGATGCTCTTGACCAGCGCCTCCCGGTCGACGGCGTAGGAGATGGCCCGGCGCACGTGCACGTCGTCGAACGGCTTCTTGGTCTGGTTCATCATGATGTAGTCGGTCTTCGTGGACGGGAAGAGGTCGACCCTCACGTTGGGCGTGCTCTTGAGCTGGGCCAGGCTGGAGAACGGCGGGCTCTCGTTGATGTGCGCCTGCCCGCCCTGCAGCTGGATCGCGCGGGCGTTGCTGTCCGCGACCACCTTCCAGGTGACCGAGTCCAGGTACGGCTTGCCGGACTGCCAGTAGGCCGGGTTCTTCTTCAGCGTGAGGGCGTTGCCCTTCTGCCAGGTGCCCCACACGAACGGGCCGGTCCCGATGGGGGCGGCGTAGAAGTCGTCCCGGCTCTTGCCCGCGTAGTCCTTGGGGATGATCCCGTTGTTCGGGCAGCTCAGGTCAGCCAGCAACGGCGCCCACGGGTACTTGGTGGTGATGACGACGGTGTGCTCGTCCGGCGTCGTCACCTCCTTGATCGCGGAGTTGATGAACTCCCAGCCGCCCTTGGTCTTGCTCGACTCGTCGATGGAGAACTTGACGTCCGCCGACGTCATCGCCTGGCCGTTGTGGAACTTCACGTCCTTCCTGAGCTTCAGCGTGCACGACAGGTTGTCGGGCGACATCTCGTAGCTCTCCGCGAGCCAGGGCCGCACCCCCAGGCCGTCCTCCGTCATCGCCACCAGCGGCTCGTAGATCTGGGCGTAGGTCCAGATGGAGGCGTTGCTGAACACCGTCGTCTTGTCCATGTTCACGGCGTCGTGGTCACGGACGATGACCAGGTCACCCCCCTTCTTGGCGGCGCCGCCGGTGGCGGTGCCCGTGGAGGTGTCCGAGGTCGATCCGCATGCGGCCAGCAGCGGCGCGGACGCGAACGCCCCGATGCCGAGGGCGCCGAGCTGGAGCATCCGGCGCCGGCTGAAGTCGGGGACCCTGAGGCCGGCGAGGATCTGCGAGGCCGATGGGGCCGAAGCGTCAGTGCTGTGGTCAGACATGCCTATCCTTCACGGGATTTCGCGGTGGTGCGCTGGGGGTCACGGGGGGGGACGAAAGGGGGCGGTCAACGGCCTGCAGGGTCCGGCGAAGGCTCTACCGGTCCGGCAACGACGCAGGCGAGAATCACGACGTTTCGTAAAGGTTACGCGTCGATCAGCTGTCATACGTAAGGTTGCTGTCCCGAGTTCACCAGCAGATGCAGACTAGAGCATTCAAATCGGTTCAGGTAGTGTCCGACGGCAAAGCCACCCAATCGATCCCAAACCAGGCGGCCTCCCCCATGCAATTGACGATCATCGGCGCCGGCGCCATCGGCGGCACGATCGGCGCCCACATGATCCGCGCCGGCCACGACGTACTCCTCTGCGACGCCGACTCCGCGCACGTCGACGCCATCAACCGCCACGGCCTGTCCATCGAGGGCCCCGTCGAGAACTTCACGGTGCGGGCACGCGCGGTCACCCCCCGGGATCTGCCGGAGCGCCTGCAGCACGCCGCGATCGCGGTGAAGAGCCATCACACCGACGCGGCCGCGGAGCTCGTGCGCGATCGGCTGGCGCCCGACGGCTACCTGGTCAGCTTCCAGAACGGCCTGACCGCCGACCGGCTTGCCGCCGCGGTGGGCGCGCATCGGCTCCTCGTGAGCTTCGTGAACTTCGGGGCGGACGTGCTGGCGCCCGGCCGGATCATGCAGGGCAACGTCGGCACGTTCCGGGTCGGTGAGCCGGCCGGCGGCGAGATCACGCCGCGGGTCCGCGAGCTCGTCGCGGCCCTGCCGTACGCGGAGGCCACCGGCAACATCATGGGCTTCCTCTGGGGCAAGGAGGCCTACGGCGCCATGCTCTACGCCGGCGCCGTCTCCGACCTGTCCATCGCCGACTCGCTCGAGGCGCCCGAGTGGCGCCCGCTCATGCTCGCCATCGCCAGGGAGGTGCTCGCGCAGGCGCCGGTGAAGCCCGAGGCGTTCGACGGGTTCGACCCGGACGACCTGGAGGGCTCGCTCGACCGGCTCGTCACGTTCAACCGCAACAGCGCCAAGTCCCACAGCGGCATCTACCGCGACCTGATGGTGCGAAGGCGCAAGACCGAGGTCGACGACCTGCTGCACGACCTGGCCGGGCCGCTGACGACCTACACCGGTGAGCTCATCAAGGCCATCGAGCGGGGCGAGCGCACCTGCGAGGTCGCGAACCTGCGGCTGCTCGCGGCGTACGAACGGGCCGAACGCCTCGGCCGGCCGCTCGACGCCGTGGTCACGCTGTTCCCCGCGCCGCCACGCGCGCCCGAAGGTCCCCTGCACGGTGTGCCGGTCGCGGTCAAGGACATGATCGACATCGCCGGGCACCCGCGCGGCAACGGCAACCCCTGGTCGATGCGCGCGGAGCCGGCCGCCGCCGACGCCCCGGTCGTCCAGGCGCTGCGCGCGGCCGGCGCCGACGTCTTCGCGGCCACCTCGCTGCTGGAGTACGCGGCGGGCGCGGTTCACCCCGAGGTACGGGAGGCGATGAACCCCTACGACCCGCGGCGAACGGCCGGAGGGTCGAGCGGAGGGTCGGCCGCACTGGTGGGGGCCGGTGTCTGCCCGGTGGCGCTGGGCACCGACACGGGCGGCTCCATCCGGCTCCCGGCCCACTACTGCGCAACGGTCGGCTTCAAGCCGAGCCACGGCGCGCTGCCCCTCGACGGGGTCGAGCCGCTCGCCCCCACCCTCGACCACGTCGGGCTGCTCGCCTCAGACGTCGCGACCGCGACCACGGTCTTCTCCGCCCTGACCGGCGCCCGGCCCGTGACACGGGCCGGCGCCGGGATCCGGGTGGGCGTGCTCCCCGGCCAGGTGGACCGCGTGGAGGTCCAGCCGGACGTCGCCGCGGCGGTCAGACAGGCCGTGGACACCCTCCGCCGGGCCGGCTGCGCGGTCGTCGAGGTGGACGGCGCGGTCTTCGACGAGCTCGACGCGGCGTTCCCCCACATCCTGCTGTACGAGGCGTGGCAGGCGCACGGCGCACGAGTGGGCGCGGACCCCGGTCACTACGGGCCGGAGACCCTGCGGCTGCTGCGCTCGGGGTCCGAGGTCGGCGAGGCCGACTATCGGAAGGCCCTCGCGCTCCGGGAGCGGCTGCTGCCCGCCGCGGCCGAGGTCTACACGGGGATCGACGTCCTGCTGACCCCGGCCGCGCCCTTCGTCGCGCCGGCCACGACTCCTCCGGTGGACACGCCGGAGGGGGCCGCGGAGGGCATGTTCACCGGCGTGTACAACCTCACCGGAGCCCCGGCGCTGGTGCTGCCCTGCGGCTGGAGCGCCGACGGGCTCCCGATCGGGCTCCAGCTGTCGTCCCCGCCGGGCACCGACATGGACCTGCTGGCCGTCGCCGCCCACGTCGAGGCCGCACTCGCGGCCGACGTCCGCCGGCCCGCCTCCGTCTGATCCACCACCCGAGGAAGGGAATCCCCCGTGCGCGCCGCCCTGTACCTGTCCGCCGGCACCGTCGTCGTCGAGGACGTGCCCGATCCCGTGGTGTCCGAGCCGACCGACGCCGTGGTGCGTGTCGTGCGCGCCGCCGTCTGCGGTTCGGACCTGTGGTCCTACCGGGGCGTCATCACGCGGGCGGAGCGGTCCCGGCTGGGCCACGAGTTCATCGGCGTCGTGGAGGAGGTGGGGGCCGAGGTCCGCACCGTCCGCCCGGGCGACCTGGTCATCGCGCCGTTCACGTGGTCGGACAACACCTGTCCCCACTGCCGTGACGGGCTCCAGAGCTCGTGTGAGAGAGGCGGCACCTTCGGCGCCCCGGGCGCGGACGGCGGCCAGGGCCAGGCGGTGCGCGTTCCGTGGGCCGACGGAACACTGGTGACGGTGCCCGGCGGCCCCGCGGGCGTCGACGCGTCCCTGTACCCCGCGCTTCTGGCCGCCTCGGACGTGATGGGCACCGGCCTGCACGGGGCCGTCATGGCGGACGTCACCGAGGGGTCGGCCGTGGCCGTGATCGGGGACGGAGCCGTCGGGCTGTGCGCGGTGCTGGCGGCCGTCACGATCCTCGGGGCCGAACGGGTCTTCCTGATGAGCCGCCATGCGGACCGGACCGCCGTCGGCAAGGCGTTCGGGGCGACCGACGTCATCGCCGAGCGGGGCGAGGAGGGCATCGCGGCCGTGCGCGAGCAGACCGGCGGGCTCGGGGTCCGGCACGTGGTCGAGGCGGTCGGCACGCCGGAGTCCTGGGCCATGGCGGTCGGCATGGCCCGCGACGGGGGTTCCATCGGCGCGGTCGGCGTGCCGCACACGGCGCCGACCCTGCCGCTGTTCCAGCCGCTCATCCACAATCTGCGCCTGAACCTGGGGATCGCCCCCGTCCGGCGATACCTCCCCGACCTGGTCGCGCGCATCACGGCCGGGACGCTCGATCCCGGCCCGGTGTTCGACACCGTGGTGCCGCTGGAGGACGTGGCGCGAGGGTACGCGGCGATGGCGTCCCGTGAGTCGATCAAGATCATGCTCACTCCCGGCGGCTGATCCTCGGCGTCCTCGCGCGCTCAGGCGTCGGCGCATGGACGATCCGATGATCAGTCGCCATACTTGGCCCATGCCGATGCAGGAAGGGTTCCGCGACCAGCGGCTGACCGTCGTCCCGCGCCGCGTGCTCACGGAGGCGCAGGCGCGCCCGGTGACCAGGCGCCTGCTCGTCACCGACTGCGGCTACTACCCGGCCGCCGCAGATCACCTGATGAGCAGGCCCGACGGCACTGGAGAGACGATCGTCATCGTGTGCGCGTCCGGCACGGGGTGGGCGGACGTCGAGGGCGTCCGGCACTATGTGGGGCCGAGCGCGGCCCTGGTGATACCGCGCGGCGCCGCACACTCCTACGGCGCGTCCGCCGACGCGCCCTGGACGATCTGGTGGTGCCACCTGCGCGGCGGCGACGTGCCCGAGCTGGTCGAGGAGATCGGGGTGAGCGCCGCGCGGCCGGTGATCCCCATCCGCCGGCTCGACCGCGCCATCGCGCTGCTCGACGAGATCGTCACCATCCTCGAACGCGACCACTCGCCGGCGAGCCTGATGGGGGCGGCGGGCGCGGCGTGGAAACTCCTCACGCAGATCGTGGTCGACCGCGCCATGCCCGCGCCCGGCGACCCGCTGCAGCGCGCGATGGCCTACCTCGCCGAGCGGCTCGACAGCAACGTGCGGGTCGCCGACCTCGCGGCGCTGGTCGGCGTCTCACCGTCCCACCTGACCGCGCTGTTCCGCCGCGCGACCGGCGGCGGGGTGCTCGCGCACCACACGGCCCTGCGGATGGCGCAGGCGCGCAACCTGCTGGACACCACCGACGCGACCGTCGCCGGCATCGCCCGCGAGGTCGGCTACACCGACCCGTTCTACTTCTCCCGCCACTTCAAACGACTGCACGAGGCGAGCCCCACCGAGTACCGCAACCGCGCCAAGGGATGACCTCCCGGCCGGTCAGGACGCCGGTCGGCTGACGGCACGCAGCAGCACCGAGCGGTCCACGTCCAGCGAGGGCGCCTCGACGCCGACCAGCCGCAGCACCCGCCCGGGCAGGGTCACCCCGTCGCGCTGCCACGGCGGGAGAACCGCCCCTGCCGGGGGCGGCGACCCCGGGTACACGGCCCGGACGGAGTACAGGCGATCGTCGTCGAGCCCCGGCAGCCGGACGCGTCCGGGCGGCCAGGTCGACGGCCGCTCGGTCACGCTGAACGCGTAGAGCGCCTCGCTCCTGTCGGCCGCGACGACCCCTTCAAGGCGCAGGGCCGGATCGGGGAGATCGGCGTGCACCACCTCGCCCGAGTGCAGCAGGGTCCGGTGCTCCTTGTGGAACGCCACCCACCGTCCGAGCGCCGCGCGGGTCTCGTCGTCGACGCCGAGCAGGTTGACCTCGACCCCGAGGTGTCCCCACAGCGCCTTCTCCGCCCGGTAGTCGAGCGGGTGGACGCGGTGCGTGGTGTGCGACTCCCCCGCGCCGATGTGCGTGCCCTGCATCTCGGGCGGCACCAGCAGGCCCGTCCAGCGCTGGATCTCCAGCCGCTCGTGGGGGTCGTTGCAGTCGCTCGGCCAGACGCGGTCGGCGAACTCCAGCACGCCGAGGTCGACCCGCCCGCCCCCGCTGGCGCACGACTCGATCTCCAGCCCGGGATGGGCGGCCTTGAGCTCCGCCATCAGCCGGTAGGCCTGCTCGACCTGGCGGCGCACTCCCGGGCGCCCGTCGGGCCCGTGCCCGGCGTCGAGCAGGTACCGGTTGTGGTCCCACTTGATGTAGGCGATGCCGAGCGACTCCACCAGGCCGCTCATCCGCTCGAAGAGGCAGGCGTACGCCTCGGGATGGCCCAGGTCGAGCACGTGCTGGTGGCGGGACGGGAGCCCCGGCCCGTGCCCCGCGTCGAAGATCCACTCGGGGTGGGCGCGGGCCAGCTCGGAGTCGAGGTTGACCATCTCCGGCTCGAACCAGAGCCCGAAGTCCATGCCGAGCTCGCGGACGCGCGCGGCCAGCGGCTCCAGGCCTTCCGGCCAGACGGCGGGGTCCACGCTCCAGTCGCCGAGCGAGGTGGTGTCGTCGCGCCTGCCGAGGAACCAGCCGTCGTCCAGCACGAACCGCTCGGCGCCGATCTCCGCCCCGCGTTCGGCGAGCGCGGTCAGGGTGGCGAGGTCGTGCCGGAAGTAGACCGCCTCCCAGGTGTTCAGCACGACCGGGCGCGGCGAGCGGGGGTGGCCCGGCCGTGCCCGCAGGTGCCGGTGGAAGCGCGCGGCGAGGGCGTCCAGCCCGGTGCCCCACGACCCGTACTGCCACGGGCTCCGGTACGACTCGCCCTGCCCGAGCACGACCTCGTCGGCGAGCAGCAGCTCCCCGGCCGCGAGGTGGCGGGTGTCCGCCGGGGTCCGCTCGGCGGCGAGCACCTGGTTGCCGCTCCAGGCCAGGTGCGTCCCCCACACCGTCCCGTGGCGGAAGCCGAAGCCCTCCTCGCCGGCGACGAGCAGCAGGGTGTGTTCGAGACCGGGCTTGCCGCCGCGGGAGGCCCGCACCCATTCGCCCACGTGGAACGGGCGCCGCTGCGGCACGCGTTCGAGCGACCAGCGGCCCGTCAGGTCGAGGACCTCCGAGGCGCTCGGCGGCACGGGAAGGGCGAGCTCCAGGCCCTGGACGCGGTAGGGCGTCGCGGCCTCGTTGGTGACGCGGGCCCGCTGGCGGACCAGGCCGCCGGCGGCGAGCACCTGGATCTCGACCTCGACGGTCAGGCCGTACTCCGGGTCGTGCGCCGTGCTGCGCAGGACAGGCCCGCCGTCCGCGCCGGGGTCGAGGTCGAAGGTGGCCTCCCGGAACTTCGGCGCCCAGCGGCGGCCCTCGGCGTCACCGGTGAGGCCGGGCCGTCCGAGCCATCCCTCGGCCAGCTGCGGGAGCACCGGGACGGGCTGGGGATAGGTGACGGCGCTGTCGCCGATGGCCGGGAGCGCGGCCCGGTGCAGGCCGGCCAGGGCGTCCTCGTCCAGGGCGCCGAGGTCCTGCCCCCAGTGCAGGATGCGGGGCAGGCGGCCGCCGTCGACGGCGACGACGACACTCGTGCCGCCCGCGCGCAGGTGGACCGGGGCGGGCCGGGGGTCGTGGCCTGTGGTCATCTGTGTCATCCCTTGAGTCCGCTGCTCGCGATGCCCGCGAAGAACTGCCGTTGCATCACCAGGAAGACGATCACGAGCGGGATCGAGCACACGAACGCGCCCGCCATGAGCGTCGGGTAGTCGGTGCCGAACTGTCCCTGCAGCCCCGCGAGGCCCACCGGCAGCGGCCGGTTCTCCCCCGAGGGGGAGACGATGAGCGGCCAGAGCAGGTCGTTCCACGAGTACAGCCCGGTCAGCACGGCGAGCGCGGCGAGCGTGGGCCTGGCCATCGGCAGCATGACATACCAGAACACCTGCACGGTGTTGGCGCCGTCGAGCCGCGCCGCCTCCTCGTAGTCCTTGGGCATCGTCAGGAAGGCCTGGCGCATCAGGAACG
This sequence comes from Microbispora sp. ATCC PTA-5024, assembly GCF_000511135.2. Classification (NCBI taxonomy): domain Bacteria; kingdom Bacillati; phylum Actinomycetota; class Actinomycetes; order Streptosporangiales; family Streptosporangiaceae; genus Microbispora; species Microbispora sp. ATCC PTA-5024. The sequence continues at coordinate 1,600,103 of NZ_KI866522.1, forward strand.
TGCCGAACGCCGAGAACATCCCGGGGATGGCCAGCGCCGGCAGGGTGTCCAGCAGCGCGAGGCCCTTCATCAGGTCGTACTGGCCGATGAGGAAGAGCTGGCTCGGCACCATCAGCATGCCGATGAACAGGCCGAACAGCGCGGTGCGGCCGCGGAAGGGGATGCGGGCGAAGGCGTACCCGGCGAGCGCGGCGACCGCGAGCTGCCCGGCGACCCGCAGCACCAGCGCGCCGGCCGAGACCGCGAACATCGACCAGAACGGCACGGTCGAGAAGAACGTCGCGAACGCCCGCGTGCTGAAGGCCTCCGGCAGGACCGTCGGCGGGATCCTGGTCGCCTCGGCGGTCGTCTTGAACATGGTGAGGATCTGCCAGGCGAACGGCACCACCATGATGACGGCCGCGGCGCTCAGCACCACGTGGATCGGCCAGGTGCGGGGCGCCGCCCCGCGCCGCCTCCGGGCCCGTCCCCGTACGAGCTCAGCCATAGAACACCCACGATCGCTGGAGCCGGAACTGCAGGGCGGTGGCGATCATGATCACGAGGAGGAGCACGATCGCGATCGCGGCGCCGTATCCCTGGTGGAACTGGACGAACGCCTTCTCGTAGAAGAGGTAGACGATGGTCTTGGAATCGGCCAGGGCGGTGTTGTTCACGCCGCGCAGCATGACGAAGATCAGGTCGAACATCTGCAGGGCGGCGATCACGCTGAGGATCGTCACGAAGAAGATGCTCGGCGTCAGCAGCGGCACGGTGATGTGGACGAACTGCCTGATCCGCCCGGCGCCGTCCAGGGACGAGGCCTCGTAGAGGGCCTTCGGGATGGCCTGCAGGCCGGCGCCCAGGATGATCATGTTGATGCCCAGGCTCATCCAGATGCCGACGACGCCGAACGCGTAGACCGTGAACCGCGCGTCGGCCACCCAGAACTGCGCGGGGACGCCGAACCACGACAGCACCGTGTTCAGCAGCCCGAAGTCGCCGTTGTAGATGAACCGCCACACCATGCCGATCGCGACCGGCAGGGTGACCACCGGCAGGAAGAACAGCACCCGGTAGACCGCGCGCCCCCGGCCGACCTGCTCCACCAGCGCGGCCAGCACCACGGCGACGGGGATGCCGAGCAGGATGATCACCGTGTAGAGGGCGGAGTTGCGGAACGCCTTCCAGAACTCCTCGTCGCTCAGCAGCTCCCGGTAGTTGTCCAGGCCCACGAACGTGGCGGGCCCGAACGCGGGGACGTCCTGGAAGCTCTTGACGAAGGTGGACAGGAACGGCCACAGGTACAGGGCGGCCAGGCCGAGCACGGCGGGGGCGACGAACACGAGCGCCCACCGGCCCCCGGGCTCGCCGACGCCCGCCCGGCGGCCGCCGGGGTCGGTCACGCCTGTGCGGCGGCCGGCCGGCCGCCGCACGGGCTTGCTCGTCACGGACGTCATTGCTTCGCGAGCACCTTGTCCACGGCGTCCTGGTACTCCTTCGCCGCCTGCTCCACCGGCTTCTCGCCGTTCCAGGCGGGAGTGAGGTACTGCGCGGCCAGGCCCTGCCACTCGGCGGCGTTCCCGGCGACGGGCAGGGGCACGCTGTAGTCGATGGCGTCGATGAACACCTTCAGATTGAACTCGGGCATCGCGTCGAGCCACGGCTGCTGCGTCCCCTTGTACGCCGGGAGCACCGTGCCGGTGGCCGCCTGGATCTCAGCGGCCTTGGTCCCGCCGAGGAAGGCGAGGAACTTCTTCAGCTCCTCGGGGTGCTTGCTGCCGGCGTACCCGGCGTTGCCGATGCCGCTGGTGACGGTGGCCCGCTTGACGCCCTGCGGCAGGGGCGCGACGTCCACCTTGCCCTTGAGGTCGGCGTTGTTGTGGAAGCGGAACGCCCAGTACGCGCCGGACAGGTACATGGCGACCTTCTGGTTCTCGAACATCGAGACGGCCTCGGTGTCCGAGAGCTGCTTCAGCGTCGGCGAGTCGCCCGCGGCCTGCAGGTCGGTCCAGAACTTCAGGCCCGCGACGCCGGCCGGGCTCGCGAAGTCGGAGGCGGTGCCCTCGGGGTTGATGATCTGAGCGCCGGCCTGCAGCATCGTGTTGTAGAAGCCGCCCTGCGCGTCGATCGGCGCGGCGATCCCCCACACGCCCTTGGCCTTGTCGGTCAGCTTCTTGGCCGCGTCCTGGACGTTCTGCCAGGTCCACGTGTCGTCCGGGTAGGGGACCTTGGCGGCGTCGAACAGCGCCTTGTTGTACCAGATGCCGTTGGTGTCGAAGTCCTTGGGCAGCGCGAAGATCTTGCCCTCGTAGGTGTAGGAGTCGGAGACGGCCTTGGGGTAGACGCTCATGTCGATGCCCGCGGACTTCACCGTGTCCGACAGGTCGAGGAGCTGGCCGCCCTTGGCGTACTCGCGGAAGTGGTCGGCGAGCATCCAGAACGCGTCGGGCGCGGTGCCGCCCGCGGCGCCGACCTGGAGGGTCGACCAGTATTCCGGCCACGGCAACGTCTGGATCTTGACGTCGATGTTCGGGTTGGCCTTCTCGAACTCCGTGGCGATCTGCTCCATCGCCGGAGACTGGTCCTCGCTCCAGTTGGCGTAGGTGAGCGTGACCTTCTCCTCCGGCGCGGCCCCGGATCCGCCGGATCCGCCGGACCCGCCCGAGCAGCCGGTGATGAGCGCCGCCGCCGCGGCCAGCGCGGCGGCGGCCGTCCACTTGCGTTTCATGGTGTTCCTTCAATCGTGCTGTCCGCCGGCCCGCGCGGGCCGGCGGGGTGTTACCGGCTGGTGGGTGTGACGTGGACGGTGGTGTCGACCCAGTCGACGTGCACACCGGTGTCGTCGGGGGTGGCCGCCTCGCCGCGCAGGCACAGGGTGCGCACGCCGCGGACGTCCACGCTGAAGGGGGTGACCGGCTCGCCCGCGCGTACGACGGCGGTGAACATCTCCCGGTCGTCGGCCAGCACGGCGACCTTCGCGGCGCCGGCCGACTCGTCGTCCACGCCGACGGCGCCCGTGAACGTGTCCGCGTGCCCGCCGAGGTGGAAGCGCGCCTCCGAGTACGGCGCCGTGCCCAGGCCGCGCTCGAACCCGCGGCCGGCCACCCGCATGGGACGGCCGTCGCCCGGGTTGCCTCCCCCGTTGGACATGTCGCGCTCGACGGGCCCGTCGGCGTTGACGAACGCGATCATCGGCAGGTCCGCGAGCGCGTACTCCCCTGCGGTCAGCGGGCGTACGACGCGCGCGTGCGCGACGATCGGCACGCCGTCGTCGCCGTCCCGCTCCACCGTGACCACGCCGAGGCGCCCGGGCGCCAGGGAGACGGCGGGACGGATCGTCCAGCCCGTCTCGCCGTCGCGGTGCGCCGACCAGCCCGCGGGAAGGCGCAGCCGGGCGTCGGCGTCGGTCGTCAGCGACGCGGTCCCGTCGGCTCCCACCTCGGCGACCGGCGGACGCACGACGGGCGCGGGGAGGACCGGCCGGGGCGCGGCCCGGAACAGGTCGGCGCCGGCGGGCGCGACGACGGCGACGAAGCCGCCGTCGCGGGCGACTTTGACCTCCACTCCGTCGCCCGCGGTCGTCGTGGTCTCCGCGAGCCCGGTCGCCGCGCCCTCGACGGCGGCGGTCGAGGCGTCGCCGACGATCCACACCTGGGCGTCCGGCCCCACCCCGAGCGCGCCGAGCGGCACGTGGATCGCCCGCGCCTCGCCGGTGGCGACGCAGCCCACGAACCAGCGGTCGCCGGAGCGGCGGGCGACGACGGCGTGGCTGTCGGGGTCACCCCCGAGCAGCGCCGTCTCCTCCCAGAACGGGGCCAGTTCGGCCAGGAACCGGGCCGCGAGCGGGCGGCCCGCGTAGGCGTCGACGTGGTCGGCGAAGTGCGTGATGCCGCATTCGAACGCCACCGAGAGCCCGAGCTCGTGGCCGTCGCTGGTCGTGCGGCCCGCGGCGCCGAAGGCGACCGGCGTGGCGTCGGCCGCCCCGACGACGTTGCGGGTGAACGGCTGGATGACGTTGTGCGCGGCCGTGAGCGCCTGGTTCTCGAAGAAGACGTAGTACTCGGCGCCGCGGACCGCCTCGTACCCGACGACCTGGGGCCAGGTGCGGGCCCAGCCGCGCGGGATGACCGAGCCGTGGAAGTTCACCATGAGGCCGAGCCGCGCGGTCTCGGTGAGGATCGTGTCGTACCAGCGGTAGCGGTCCTTCGACTCCGACTCCATGAAGTCGACCTTGATCCCGGCGACTCCCCACGACCGCCACAGCGCGAGCCTGCGCAGGTCCTCGGGGCTGTTGAGCTCGCGCCAGATGGTCCACAGGTGCACCTGGACGCCGCGGCGGCTCGCGTACGCGACGATCTCGGGCACCCAGGTCTCCTCCCATCCGCAGTCGATGAGCAGGTGCTCCCAGCCGAGGGCGGCGGCGACGTCGACGAAGTGCTTCTGCTTGTCGAGCTGCGCGCCGGAGTAGAAGTCCGACCACCACGACCAGGCCGCGCGCCCCGGCCGGACCCACGCCGCCTCCTCCAGCTCGGGAGAGGCGGGCGGCGCCAGCTCGTCGACGAGCAGCGAGGCCACCAGCTCGGGCGGCGTCCCGACGAGGACGACCCGCCACGGGCTGACCGGGCCGCGGGTGACCTCCACGGCCTCGTCGGCGAGCGTGAACCGCAGCGTCCGCCCGCCGTCCGGCTCCGGCTCCCCGGCCCGGACGTGCGCGCCGGCGAACCGGCCGTCGATCCCCGACTCGGTGATCAGGACGTGCAGGTCGCCGTCGAGCCGGGCGAGGAACGGCAGCCCGTACGCGCCGCCCGCCAGCTCGGCCGTGTCGGCCCCGTAGCGGGGCGTCTCGTACCAGGTCTGGTAGTCGAGCACCCAGCTCCGCGACCCGGCGGGCAGGGTGACGGCGGTGCGGTCGGCGGTGACGCGGGCGGTGCCGTCCAGGGCGGGCATCGCGTAGCGGACCGCGACGCCGTCGCGGGCGACCCGCAGGACGACCTGCCATTCGACGCCGGACTCGCGGAGGGTGTGCACGACCTCGCGGTGCTCGTACCGGTGCTCGCCCACGGCCTTGCCGGAGCGGGCGCGGAACCGGTCGCGCACGGTGCGCTCGGCGACGTGCACGAGCTCGGCCGCGGTGCCGAGCTCCACGCCGTCGACAGTGAACCCGAGCGGCACTCCGTCCAGGACGCGCTCGCCGTCGCGGCTGACGTACAGGCGCACGCCGGTGTCCGTCACGCCGACGCTCGCCGCCAGGCCTTCGCTCATCAGATCCTCCACGCGGTGTACGCCTGGACCGGCGCGTTTTGCGAGATCATCGCGGGTGTGCAGTCCATGCCGCCGAGCATGTTACGGACGAACGGGCCGGAGCCAGCGCCGCGGGTGACCGGCGCGGGGGCGGGGACGGCCGGGAGAAGGGGCAGGAGCGTCGCCGCGGGGGCGACGGCGGCGATCAGGGCGGGGGATCGCCGCCTGGAACGTTGCGGCATCTGGCCTCCGATCGGCACAGGACTGGACTTCACTAGGACACAACCGCTCAGGTTAGGCAACTATGAGCCCAGCTCGGAGGCGATAGGAATGGTGGAACCGGCGAACCACCTGGACGATCCGACTATCGTCGGGTCGTGCGCGGGGGCAAGGCAGGCGCCGGCCCTGGCGACGGCGCACGCGGCCGGGTAGCCACGCCGGACCGCGTGCGGGCCGCCGTTCCGGGGTCGGGCGATGCGCGGGGCGGCCGCACCCGCGAGGCACATCGGCACAGTCAGGCGGGGGAACCGGTCGGCGTGGATCACCTGGCGGTGGCCTGCGGACCGGCCATGAGGATGCACTGAAAATCGATTGTTCGTGATCGTATGCTGTCGTCCATGCGATGGTGGAAGCTCCCGCTTTCAGGCGCGCCGTACCGTCACACGCTCTTTCTTCTGCTCTCTCTCCCGCTCGCGGTCTGGTCGCTGTTCGACCACGGCACCGCACAGCGCAGGGCAGCGGCCCTCCTGCTCGCGCAGCCCACCCCGTTCTCGCGGGTACGCGGGCTTGCCGCCGTGCCGCTGGACGCGGTGTCGTTGATCGTGGTGGGGTACTGCTGGCTCGGCGTGATAGTCAACATCGTGTACCCGATCCGGCCGCTGTTCGGTATGAGCGGGGAGTACCGCGATTCGTGGGGCGGGCCCACGCTGGCCGGCGCCTGGGCCGTGCACGCGCTCGCCGGCGTCGCTTTCTGGCTGATCATCCCCTGGCTGCTGCGCGGGTACGTGGCACTGTGGCGCCGAATGGCCGGCGCCGGCAACTGATCCCTTTCGGGCTGCGCGCGGGCGTGGGAACGCCGCGGCGGCCCAGGCTTGACAGCGAGGGGCTAACCGTTAGACGTTGTGGGCTAACGGTTAGAGGGGGCCTCGATGCAGCAGGAAGTGGTGCTGGCGATGCTGGCCAAGGAGCCCTCGCACGGCTACCAGCTGCGTGCGCGGCTGCGTGACGCGCTCGGCCCCCTCGGCGACGCCATGAACGCCGGGCAGGTCTACGTCACGCTGGCCCGGCTGGAGAGGGCCGGCCTGCTGGCGGTCGAGAGGTCCGAGGACGGCGCCGACCGGTCGGATCGCAAGGTGTACGCGCTCACCCCGAAGGGCCAGCGGCGCGTCGCCGAGTGGATCGCCGAGGTGGCTTGGCCGAGACCCGACCTCGCGGAGTTCCATCTCAAGCTGATCGCGGCCGCCGCCGCCGGGCTGGCCGACCCGCTCACCATCGTCGACACCCAGCGCCGCGAGCTGCTGCGCCGGCTGCGTGACGCCCAGCGCGCCGCCATGGCCGAGCCGGACCACTCGGACGCGGCGCTGTTGCTGGAGGGCATCGTGCTCCGGCTTCAGGCGGACCTGCGCTGGCTCGAGGCATGTGAGAAGAACTGGACCCCCCCAAGGAGTGGATCGTGAGCAACGCCGCCGAGACGTCCGTGCTGCGCGCCCGCGGGTTGCGGAAGGAGTACGGCAGGGGGGAGGGACTGGTGCGCGCCGTCGACGGGGTCGATCTCGACGTCGGCCCGGGAGAGTCGGTGGCGGTGATGGGGCCCAGCGGCTGCGGGAAGTCCACGCTGCTGCACCTGCTCGGGGGGCTCGACCGGCCATCCGGTGGGGAGGTGGTGCTGAACGGCCGCCGCATCGACGACATCGGCGAGAAGGCCCTGGCCCGGATGCGGCGCACCGCCGTCGGCTTCGTCTTCCAGGCCTTCCACCTCATGGAGGAGCTCACCGCCCTCGAGAACGTCGAGTTGTCGGCGCTGCTGGCCGGACGCTCGCCGTGGGCCGCCAGACGGCGTGCGGAGGAGCTGCTCGACCAGGTCGGGCTCGCCGACCGGGCGCATTTCCTGCCCTCCGCGCTGTCCGGCGGCCAGCGGCAGCGGGTGGCGGTCGCCCGGGCGTTGAGCAACGAACCGCTGGTCGTCCTCGCCGACGAGCCGACCGGCAATCTGGACAGCGCCGCCACCCTTGACGTCCTGCACCTCTTCGAGAGCCTGCACGAGTCCGGTCAGACGCTGGTCATCGTCACCCACGACACGCGGATCGCGGCCACGGCGGACCGGCTGATCTCGATGCGCGACGGCGCGTTCGTGGACGAGACCAGGCTGACCGGTGGCACCACCGGCCACCTCGGCGCCCTCGCCGGTCTGGAGGACTGAGAGCGATGGGCCGAGTCCTGCTCGTGGGCCGCCTCGCCGTACGCGACCTGCTGCGGCGCCGCACCGAGACCGCGCTCCTGCTGCTCGCCGTCATGGCGGCGACCACGACGTTGACGCTCGGGCTCGTTGTGCGCGACGCGGCCGGCGACCCGTACGTCAGCACCCGGGAGGCGACCAGCGGACCCGACGTGGTCGCCGGCGTCGGCCGGCTCGCCCAGCTTCCCGGTCTCGAGGACTTGGCCCGCGGTGACGGCGTCGCCGGCCACAGCGGCCCGTACCCGGTCGCGCCGGCGAAGCTCCAGGTCTCCGGCCGGGTGTCGGACGTGCAGGCCGTGGGGCGCGACGCCGCGCCCGCGTCGGTCGATCAGCCCGAGGTGCTGCAGGGCGGATGGGTCGGCGATGGCGGCGTGGTGGTCGAAGCCGCCTTCGCCACGGCACTCGGCGTACGCGTCGGAGACCCCGTCACCTTGGACGGCCGGTCGTTCCGGGTCGTCGGCGTCGCGGTCAGCGCCGCCATGCCGCCCTACCCGGGATCGTCCTGCCTGGTCGCCGTGGGGTGCATGAGCGGCGCGGTCTCCGGCGACACGGCCGCCGGACTGCCTCCGGGGCTGCTGCACAATCCCGGACTGGTCTGGCTCACCCAGGCGGATGTGCGGAGGCTCACTCCCGATCCCGGCTCCCTGTCCTACGTGATGAACCTGAAGCTGACCCACCCGGACGAGGCCCGGGCGTTCGTCGGCGCGAACCCTCCGGCCGGCCGGGACGCTCCACGCCTGACGGCCTGGCAGGACATCCTCGACGACGCCACCGAGGTGGCCGGAGACTCGCAGATCCTGCTGCTGATCGGAGCGTGGCTGCTCGGTCTGCTCGCCGTGGCCACTCTCTCCGTGCTGGTGGGCGGCCGCATGGCCGATCAGACCAGACGCGTCGGACTGCTCAAGGCGGTCGGCGGCACACCGGGCCTGGTCGCCGCGGTGCTGCTCGCGGAGTACGTCCTCGTGGCCGTCGTCGCGGCCGCGGCCGGGCTGGCGGTCGGGTCGCTGACCGCCCCGTTGCTCACCGAGTCCAGTGCGGGCCTCGTCGGGGGCGCGGGCACGCCGTCGATGACCGTCTCCACGGCCGGTGTGGTGACGGCCGTCGCGCTCGCGGTCGCGGTGGCCGCGACCGTTGTCCCGGCCGTGCGCGCCGCCCGCTCCAGCACCGTCACGGCGCTGGCCGACGCGCCGCGCCCGCCCCGCCGCGTCGGCTGGCTGATCGCGATCTCGGCGCGACTGCCCGTCCCGCTGCTTCTCGCCCTGCGGGTCGCCGCCCGCCGCCCGCGACGGGTGGTGCTGGCTGTGGCCGGTGTCGCCATCACGGTCAGCGGGATCTACGTCGTCCTGGTGCTCAACGCCTTCCTTTCCACCCAGCCACTCGCCGGCGGATACGACGCCGCCCAGGTGGAACTGCTGCGCCAGGTGCTCCTCGTCTGGATGGTCATACTGCTCTGCCTGGCGGCGGTCAACGCCGTCGTCATCACCTGGGCGACGGTGCTCGACAACCGGCGTTCGTCGGCGCTGGCGCGCGCCCTCGGCGCGACCCCTGGCGAGGTGAGCGTGGCGCTGGCGGCCGCGCAGGTGCTCCCCGCGCTCGCCGGCGCCGTCCTGGGCGCCTTCCCCGGGGGCTTCGCCCTGTTCGCCGCCCTGAACGCGATCACCGGCGGCGACGGCGGCAGGGCGACCCTTCCCTCGCTCTGGCAACTGCTCACCGTGGTGCTGGCGACCGTGCTCGTGGTGGCGGCGCTCACCGCCGTTCCCGCCCGCCTCGCCGGCCGCCGTCCCGTGACGGAGGCTCTCTGAGCGGGTGGCGGGAGCGCCGCCGCCGGTACGGGCGATCGTCAGGCACGCCGGCGGCCGATCTTCGGCCGCACCCACTCGGCGTACTTCCGGATCGCTTCGAGGTAGTCCACACCGCCGGGTTCGACGCCGAACCGGTGCCGGTTTGGACAGGAGCGGCCTGACGGCCGCCGGCCGTGGTGGGCCGGCGGCCGGACCGGTCGCTCAGCCGGCGGGCGTGTACAGCCGGGCGACTCCCCCGGCCAGGTTCGCCTGGACCTGCCGTGCGTCCTCGTCGGCGAGGATCTCGACCGCGCCCTCCTCGAGCGCGTCGAGCGACAGCGCGGCGACCACCGCGGGGTCGTTCTTGGGCGCGTCGACGAAGGCGACCATGTCGGTGTCGAGGTATCCGACGTGCAACGCGGCGACGGTGGTGCCCTGGGCCGCGAGCTCCAGCCGCAGGGCGTTCGTGAGCGACCACTGCGCCGACTTGGCCGCGGCGTAGCCGCTGTAGCCCGGGTAGGTCACCCACGACAGCACCGACAGCACGTTGAGGATCGTGCCGCCGCCGGCCAGCTGCGGGGCGAACGCACGGCTCACCGCGAGCGTGCCGAAATAGTGGGTCTCCATCTCCAGGCGGATGTCCTCCAGGGAACCGTCGGACACCGACGCCCCCGTGTAGGAACCCGCGTTGTTGATCAGCAACGACACGCCCGACGTCCTCTCCGCCGCGGCGGTCACCGACGCGGGGTCCGTGACGTCGATCGCGACCGGGATCACCCCGGGCACGTCGAGCGACGCGACGTTGCGGACGCCGCCGTACACGGTGGCGCCCCGGGCCACGAGCTGCTCGGCGAAACGCCGGCCCAGCCCGCGGTTGGCGCCGGTGACGAAGGCCGTGCTTCCGGCGATTTTCATTGGCTCTCCTTGGCTGTGGGGCGGCGTCGGGCCTCGACGAGCCGGCCGTGGTCGCCCTTGTGACTGCGGACGCCTTCGGCGGCCGTCACCGGAACGACGCGGAGCGCACAGCGATTTGGACCGCTTTGCGTGACGGCCGGCGACGCCCACGGCCGGGTGTCCTACCTGTAGCCGTAGGACTTCCAGGTGGTCAGCACCCGCGTGCCGTCGGCGGGCCGGCCGTTCTCGAAGCAGTCAGATCGGTCTCGTAAGCGCGGGTCTGCTGCCCGGCGGGTGTCACCACCAGGTGGGTCTGCACGCCCGCCTCGCGGGCCGGCTGCACCACCTTGATCCCGTAGGCGATTCCGGTCGCCCCGCTCAGAGTCCCAGAAGGATCTCCGCCAGCGCTTCCGGTCGGGAGGCGAAGGGAGAGTGGCTGCTGGGGAGCGTTCGCACATCGGTGGGGTTGTGGGGGACGTGCGCGTCGGCCTCGTCGATGAAGCGCCGCTGGGCGTCCGGCGGGAGGGCCTGGTCCTCCGTGCACATGACGTACGTACGCGGGATCCGGCCCCATCCGCCCGGTGTGACGGTCACCGGTTCGGCGAGCGGGCCGACGGGGGTGTCGGGGGTGAGAAGGTGCGCGATGGCCTCCCAGTCGTGGTCGTCCACGTCGGCGGCGAAGGTCTCCTTGAGACGGGCGCGGTAGGCCGGGTCGCCGGATCGGAAGTCCATGCGCAGCGCGCCGGTGGCGGCCGGGTCGGCGAGGAGGACAGAGGGGATCAGGCCGGTGGAGTACTCCGGCTCGTTCATATAGTCGCTGAACGACGTGCCGTCGGCGATCATCCAGGCGGAGAGGTAGACCAGGCGGTCGATGAGCTCGGGGACCGCTTCGCCGACCTGGTTCAGCACGATCCCGGCCATGCTGTGCCCGAGGAGGACGAGCCGGCGGTGGGGCATCCGTACAGCGAGCCGCCGAAGCATGCCGATGACCTGGTCGCTGTAGTCCCGCAGGCTCAGGTGCGCGATGGGAGAAGGCTCGGTCGCGAACTCCTGCAGGTTGAGCGGTCGTGTGGTGTACGAGCGGGGGAAGCCCGCCCCCAGCCCGTGCCCGGGTAAGTCCTGTGCGACGACCTGGTGGCCCTCCTGGACGAGGAGCGATGCCAGGCGTCCGAACGCCCAGGCGCCGTGCGCGCCCCCGTGGACGAGCACGAAAATCGTGGCGTCCGGGC
>NZ_KI866522.1:1613209-1677817 GCF_000511135.2 Microbispora sp. ATCC PTA-5024
CTCTCCGGCTCTGTGTCCTGATGCATTGTCGTCTCCGCTCCGGTCAGGCCGGGGTGACGGTGTAGTCGGCGGCGCCGCGGAAGACGTCGGCGTTGCGACGGGCGAACTGCGCGAACGTGGTCGGTTCGATACCGAAACGCTCGTGGGTGGACAGGTCGACGGTCGAGCGGCCCAGCCGCTTCCGCTCCTGGAAGAGCTGCGCGAACGCCCTCGCGCGCGGGGGCGGGTATCCGGCGGCCAGCCAGTCGCGCTGCTTCTCCTCGGAGGTCACGTCGCGGTAGCGGACCGGCCTGCCGATGGCGTCGGAGAGGTGCTTGGCGGCGTCGGCCATGGTGAGGGCCTCCGGCCCGGTCATCGGATAGGTCACCCCTTCGTGGCCCGGGGTGGTGAGCACGGCGTAGGCGACCTTGGCGATGTCCTCGATGTCGACGGGGGCGAGCGTGGTGTCGCCGAGCGGCAGGCGGAGCTCGCCGTGGGCGACGATGTCGGGCACCTCCTCGAAGTACACCTGCATGAACTGGCTCGGCCGCAGCAGCGTCCACGGCAGGCCGGAGGCGAGCAGGTACCGCAGGACCTGCTCGTGGCTGCGGCTGGAGCGGAACCGTTCGTTGTCGAACCCCTCGATCGAGTCCTTGCCGGAGAACTTCACGAGGTGGCCGACGCCGGCCTTGACCGCGGCGTCGATGAACGTGCACTGGGTCTCCAGCAGCTCCGGGCCGGCGCCGCTGATCATCAGCGCGCGGTCCACCCCGTCCAGCGCGGACTCCAGCGTCTCTGGCCAGAGCATGTCGCCGTGGACGACCTCGACGCCCGGCAGTGCCCGCAGGTCGCCGGCCTTGTCCGGGTCGCGCACGAGTGCACGGACCGGTGTGCCGTGCCGGGCGAACTCGCGCACGGTGGCCGATCCGGGACGTCCGTTGGCTCCTGTGATGAGGATCATCGCTCCTGCTTTCAGATCGGGAACGGCTCGAAGATTACATATGAGAACCTTTTAGTACAACTTCGATACCGACTGAATTCGTTGTGGAAGTGCCCGCCGGATAGACTCGACGGCGTGGCAAGCAACGACGGCGTGGGAAGCACGCGAACCTACGGCGACGCCTGCGCGGCCGCACACGCCCTCGACCTGGTCGGCGAGCGGTGGGCCCTCCTGGTCGTCCGCGAACTGCTTCTCGGCCCCAAACGCTTCAGCGACCTGCGAAGCGGCCTGCCGAACGCGGGCCCCAACCGCCTGTCCCAGCGGCTGCGCGAGCTCGAACACTCCGGCATCGTGCGCCGCCGCAGGCTCGGCCCGCCCGCCCGGTCCTCGGTGTACGAGCTGACCGACTGGGGGCGCCAGCTTCAACCGGTCCTGGTCCACCTCGGCCGCTGGGGCCGCCGGTCACCGTTCCGCGACCTCGACGCCGGCATCAGCGTCGACGCCCTCATGCTGGCGCTCTCCGGGGACTTCTCCGCCGAGGCGAGCGACGGCCTGTCCGCCGTCTACGCCCTGGTCTTCGGCGACGACCACATCACCGTCCGCGTCGCCGGCGGCGCCATCGACATCACCCGCGGCGAACCCGCCGCCCCCGACGCGACCGTCACCACCGACCCCAGGACGTTCGCCACCGTGCTGACCCGTAGACGCCGCCTGGAGGACGCCGTCCGCGCCGGAGACCTCACGGTGTCCGGCGACGTCACCGCGGTCGAGCGCCTGCTCGACTCCTTTCCCCGTCCCGAAACGGCCGAGGCTCCGCCGGCATGACGGGGCGCCGGGCCCCTGTCCAAAACGGCGCAGGTGCCGCGTCGGTTGATCGGGCGGCCGCACCGGCGGCCCTGTCATGGACGGAGGATGAGATGAGCGCAGATCTTCACGAGCAGGCGGAGCCGGGAGGCGTCGCGTCGGCGCACGACGGGGAGCGCGCCGTACTCGCCGTGTTCGACGCCACGTCGGGCGCGTGGGCGGACGGCGACGGCGCCGCGTTCGCCGGCCGGTACGCCGAGAACGCCACGGTGATCCTCCCCGGGGTCCACCTGCGCGGCAGAGCGGACATCCAGAGGAGCATGGGCGACGCCTTCGCCGGCCCGTTGAAGGGGTCGAGACGCGTCCACACCCCGCAGAGCATCAGGTTCGTCGCCGAGGACGTGGCGGTCGTGGTCACCCGGAGCGCCACCGTGTTCCCCGGCGAGGACACCCCTCCGCCCGGCCGGTGGGAGCTGGCGACCTGGACCTTCGCACGACGCGACGGCAGGTGGCTCGTCGAGACGTACCACAGTTGCCCCGCAGACTGATCGAGGACGCGTCCGATCGGCCGCGTCACGAGCTCACCGGATCGGACCGAAGCTGAATGGAGAAGGCGATGAACCGCCTCATCGTGCACATGCAGGCGTCCATGGACGGATTCGTCGGCAGCGACGTCGGGGGATCCACCTGGCAGCTGTGGGACTGGGGGCCCGACTGGCCGTGGAGCGCCGATGTGAGGAAGCGCTTCAACGACGTGGTCGGCGCCGCCTCGGGCATCCTCCTGAGCCGCCCGATGATCACCGAAGGGTACCTCGGCCACTGGCGACGGACCGCGGACGAGCACCCGGACGACCCCGACTACCGCTTCGCGCACCGTATCGGCGAGCTGCCCACGTTCGTGGTCACCGGACACAGCCTGGACGGCGACTGGCCGAGGACCACGGTCATCAACGCCCCGCTCGCCGAGGGCGTACGCCGGGCTCTGACGACGGCCGGTGGAGACGTGATCTGTTTCGGCGGCGCCGGGTTCGTCAACGGCCTCCTCCGCGAGGATCTCGTCGACGAACTCCACCTGTTCGTCAACCCCGGCGTCGCCGGGGAGGGCCCACGGATCTTCGACCGGACAATGAGCCGCGACTCCTACGAGCTGGTCGACGCGTCCCCGTCCGACTGCGGGATCCTGCTGGCCAGGTGGAGGAGACGCCGCCGTTCGCCGGCCGAGACAGGAGCCTGACCATGGAGACCTGGGCGCCCGCCATCACCGCCATCACGCTCTTCGTCGAGGATCTCGCCGCCTCGAAGGCGTTCTACACGGACGTGTTCCAGCTGCCCGTCCACTATGAAGATCCCCACAGCGTGGTGTTCCGCGTCGGATCCACGCTCGTCAACCTGCTGTCCGTCGCGGAGGCTCCCGGCCTGGTCGCGCCGGCCAGAGCGGGAACGTCGGACTCTGACGCCCGGGCCGTTCTCACGATAACCGTGGACGATGTCGACGCCGTGGCCGCCGGCGTCGTCTCACGTGGCGCCGTGCTCCTGAACGGTCCTGTGAACCGGCCATGGGGAGTGCGTACGGCGAGCTTCAGGGACCCCGCCGGCCACATCTGGGAGATCGCCGGCGAACCCACCGCCGCCGGCTGAACCTCGAAGGGGTACCGGTCGGACGGGCCGAGCCGTCCGACCGGCGGCCAGGATCCCCTATGCCGACTGCCTCACCGACATCACGGCCCACGGCGCGAGTTCGACGTCGAGGTCGAGCACACCGGTGCCGGGCACGGTCAGCGTGAACCTGAGGAGCGAGTCGGCGACTCCGCTCAGGTGCTCGATCTCCGCCCGGGACGGGTTGAGGGGGGATCCGAGCCGGTACCACGCCTCGGCCACGTTCCCGTGCTCCCAGTCGAGGATCTCGACGAGGAACGCGGTGCCCGGCTCGAGTCCGCCGATCGCGTGCCGGATCCTCCGGCTCGGCCCGATCTCGGCCCGCGCGCGTGTCGCCGGGTACGTCTCCTCCGAGCCGACGGCCCTCATGCCCATGTCGCCGGGGTAGTTGAAGAACAGCGCCGACACGGCCGACGTCCGGCTGTCCCGGGTCACGACCCCGTCGGACGTCTCCAGGAGCAGCCGGTCGCCGAGTCGTTCCAGCATCGTGAACGCGTGGAACGTGGGCTTGTGGACGCCGGCCTCGTTCACGAGGCCGAACCCGCCGTGGAACGGCCCGATCCCGGCGCCTCCCTCCTCGAACACGTCGGTGAAGGTCCAGTAGGAGATCGAGTCGGCGAGGGTGGCGCACTTCAGGTACGACCGCGTGATGGAGGTCGCGGCGAACACCGTGTCGTGGATGAAGTCGCGCGATGACGGCGACGTCGACCACTCGGTGATGTGGATCTCCGCGTCGGGGTACGCGCTGTTCCTCACGAGCTCGCGCAGCAGGGTCAGGTCGTCGAACGTCGCGTCCGCGTACCGGGTGATCGGCACCGCCTCGCCGTCGGCGCCGAACGCGTAGTCGGTGGGGTACGTGTGGGTCGAGATGAAGTCGATCGGGAGCTCGCGCTCCGCGCACCAGGCGATGAAGTCCTCGATCCACACCGGGCGCCAGTCGAGCGCGTCGACGTCGGCCGCGGCGGCCGTCCCGGTCATCGCGGAGCGGTCCTCGACCTCGCCCTTGTAGCGGTCGTCGGGCACGAAGACGCTCGTCGCGGGACCGCCGACCTTCAACGCGGGGTCGATCGCCTTGATCGCCCGCACGGTCTGCGCGTAAAGCTCGAAGTACTCGGTCTTCGTCCCGGTCCAGAAGTGGGGAACGAGGTTCGGCTCGTTCCACACCTCGAATCGCCACTCCCGCACCTCGGCGATGCCGTACCGGTCGATCCAGTGCTCGACCGACCTCGTGACCAGCTCGACCCAGCGCGCCATGTCCTTCGGCGGACTGCAGTGAGCGCCCCACCAGAACAGCGTCTCCGTCACCGTCGCCAGCTCGCGCGGCATGAAGCCCAGCTCGACGAAGGGGCGGACGCCGCGGTCCAGGATGAAGTCGAACACCTTGTCCACATAGCTGAACGTGTACACGGGCGAGGCGAGGGGCGAGTTCGGGCCGAAGCCGCCGCCGTAGCTCTCCCGGTAGACGAACATGTCGTCGTGGAAGACGCCGTGAAAGCGGATGTACTGAAATCCCAGGGTGTCGACGGCCTCGGCGAACTGCCGCTGCCAGTCGGCGCGCAGTGCCTCGTTCGCCCGTCCGGCGCCGACACACCTGCTCCAGACGTGCGGGAGCGCGCTCTCGTCGCACAGCCTCCCGTCGATCCGCAACCGGGGTTCGGACACGTCGTCGTTCGTCATGCGTTACCCGCCGTCGAATGGAGAGCTTCGAAAATATTTCGCAAGATATTCGGTACTGCCTGGACAGTAGGGTGGCCTCTCTCCGGTGTCAACGGGTGGACAAGGCAGAGTGCCTGGCACGGGATGAACGAAGATCTCCGTGGTAGGTTCGAAATAGTTTCGTAGCTCGGAAGGGGCCCTCATGCGGCGGCGAGGTCGTTCGGAGCGAGCCACCTTGGCGGACGTCGCCCGGCTGGCCGGCGTCTCGCCGACGACCGCCTCCAAGGTCCTCAACGGGCGCAGCGACGTGGGGGCGAACACGCGCGAGCTCGTTCTCGGCGTCATGGCCGAGATCGGCTACAGGCCGACGGCGGCGCGTCACGAGCAGACCCGGGAACGGGCCCTCGTCACCGTGCTCGACATCGTGGAGTCCCGTTACGCCGGGACCGTGCTCCAGGGGATCCTCGTGGCCGCGACCTCCGCGCAGGCCGAGCTCCTCCTGCGCCTGCCGCCCGGCGAATCGATCAGCACGAACCGCACGGCGGCGCGTTCCTGGATGGTGGAGCAGAAGAAGTCCGGCGTCGTCGGTCTCATCGCGCTCGCCGTCGCCGTGCCCGACTCGGTGCTCCTCGCCGCCGAGGATCTCGAGGTGCCCGTCGTGGCGATCGACCCGATCGACACGACCGAGTCTCGGGTCGTCAGCATCGGCTCCACCAACTGGGCGGGCGGCCGTTCGGCGACCGAGCACGTCATCAGGCTCGGCCACCGCAGGATCGCCTGGATCGGCGGCCCACTGGGCTCCGCCCCCTCGGTGGAACGCTTCCACGGGTACCAGGCCGCGCTCGACTCCGCCGGCATCGCGCCGGACCGCGCACTGGTCCGCCACGAGGCGTTCTCCGTCGAGGCGGGACTCCGGCACGGCCACGACGTCCTCACGCTCGCCGAGCGGCCGACCGCGATCGTCGCGGGCAACGACGAGATCGCCGCCGGGGTCCTCGCCGCGGCCAAGGAGCTTCACATCGCCGTCCCGGGTGAGCTGTCGGTCACCGGGTTCGACGACACGCCGCAGACCGAGTGGACCGCGCCCCGGCTGACGTCCGTCCGGCAGCCTCTCGTCGGCATGGGCCGGATGGCCGTCGAGACCGTCCTCGGCATGGCGGACGGCGTCCAGCCCGCCTCCCGGCACCTCCAGCTGGCGACGACGCTCAGCGTCCGCGAGTCGACGGGCCCCGCCCCGTCGTCCTGATCCGCGCGGCCGACCGGCCGCCGTCTAGCGTTGCCTGAGGCGGAGTGCCTCTTTGCGGACCTCGGCCTGGACGGACCGCTCCCGCTCCAGCCACTCCGGGTTCTCCGCCTTCAGCGCGTCGATCTCGGCGGTGGTGAGCGGTCCGGTGATGCCACCTCTGATCAGGCCGGAGATGGAGATCTTGAGCTTCGCGGCGATGACCTGCTTGGGATGCGGGCCGTTGCGGCGCAGGTCGACGAGCCAGGCCGGAGGCTTCGCCTGCAACTCGTTCAGCTCGTCCCTGGAGACGACACCCTCCTGGAACTCGGCGGGAGTGGCCGAGAGGAGGACACCCAGTTTCTTGGCCGCGGTCGCGGGCTTCATCGTCTGGATGGATTTCGGTCTGGGCGAGCTCATAGACGTCAAGACTAGTCAGTCGGAGCGGGTTCCCAGGACATCGGTAGCCTGAGCGAGTGACTGACGGACAGACCGGCGGAACGTTCCGGCTGGCGTACGCGCCCGGGGTGACGCCCGCGAAATGGGTCAACACCTGGACCGAGAGAATGCCCGACGTGCCGATCATCCTGGTCCCGGTGCCCGCCGCCGAGGTGGTGGGACTCCTGCGGGACGGCGGCGCCGACGCCGGATTCGCCAGGCTGCCGATCGACCGGGACGGGCTGAGCGTGATTCCTCTCTACGTCGAGACCACGGTGGTCGTGGTGCCCAAGGACCACGCGGTGACCGCCGCCGACGAGGTGACCGTCGCCGACCTCGCCGACGACGAGGTGCTCCATCCGCTGGACGACACCATCGAATGGACGGTCCGGCCCGGACTGCCCGCGTTCACCCGCCCGGACACCACGTCGGAGGCGGTCGAGTTGGTGGCGTCCGGCGCCGGGGTTCTCCTGGTCCCTCAGTCGCTGGCCCGCCTCCACCACCGCAGGGATCTCACGTACCGGCCGGTGCTGGACGCGCCGCAGTCCCAGGTCGCGCTGACCTGGCCCACGGACGCGACCACCGACCTGGTGGAGGATTTCATCGGCATCGTCCGCGGCCGGACGGTGAACAGCTCGCGGGGCCGTACCCCCGCCTCCCCCGCGGAGAAGCCGGCCCGGCGGCAGGCACAGAAACCCGCGCAGAACGGCTCCGGTCGCCGGGCCGTGCCGTCCGGCCGTAAGAGGAGGGGCAACCGGCCTCGGTGACCCCTGAGTCCCGGACCCGTCGCATCCCTATCGCCCGGTGGTCACGCCGTTGACGGGTACGAGGGTGGCGGACCGGGAGATCTCATCGAGGTGGCCGGCGACCTCGGCGGGGAGGTCCAGGGTGAACCCGGCGAGGTTGCCCTGGAACTGCTCAAGGGTGCGGGGGCCGACGATGACGGAGGTGACGCCCGGCCGGCGCCGCGCCCAGGCCAGGGCCACGGCCGTCGGCGTCGTGGCCAGGTCGGCCGCGACCTCGACCACCTGGTCGGCGATCTCGAGGTTGGGCTCGTTGAGCAGTCCGTCGGCCCAGGCCCGGGCCATGGGCAGCGTGGAGGCGTGCAGCCGTCCCATCCGCGTGTCGGCCCCGGGGGCGGCTCCGCGGCGGTACCGGCCTGTCAGCACTCCACCCCCGAGCGGTGACCAGACCAGGGTGCCCAGGCCGTGGCGCCGGCAGGTCGGCAGGATCTCCGCCTCGATGCCGCGGGCCAGCAGCGAGTACTGCGGCTGGAGGCTGACGAAGGGCGTGGCGCCGAGGCGGTGAGCCGCCCACTGGGACTCCACGATCTGAGCCGCGGTGAAGTTCGAGCAGCCGAGGTAGCGGACCTTGCCGGAGCGCACGAAGCCGTCCAGGGTGGCCATCGTCTCTTCGATGGGCGTCGAGTCGTCCCACTGGTGGCACTGGTAGAGGTCGATGTAGTCGGTGCCGAGCCGGCGCAGGCTCGCCTCCAGCGCCCTGGTCAGGTGGACCCTCGACAGTCCCCTCTCGTTCGGGCCCGGCCCCTGCGGGAGGAACGCCTTGGTCGCCAGGACCACCGACTCGCGTCTGCCTTTGACGGCCCGGCCGACGATGCTTTCGGACTGGCCGCCGGAGTAGCCGTCCGCGGTGTCGATGATGTTGCCGCCCGCGTCGAGGAACGCGTCGACGATGCGGGCGGCCTCGGTCTCGTCGCAGCCGGCCACCGCGTGAGAGGTCCCGAAGTTCATGGTTCCCAGGCACACAGGAGAGACCTTGAGACCTGAGCGGCCCAGCGTCGTGTAGTCCATCGCGAAGTCCTTCCGTGGCCAGGACGGGGAATCGGCTACGATCCGGAACAGTCGTTCCGGGTAGTTCCGGGTCCAGAACATACGGAACAACCGTTCCGGATGTCAACGTGCGAGGACAGCGATGATCGATAGGGGCAGGCCCGTGCGCGCCGACGCGCGGCACAACCGGGCGCGCGTACTGGAGGCGGCCGAGGTGGTGTTGGCCCGCGACGGCCTGACGGCCTCGATGCGCGCCATCGCCCAGCACGCCGGCGTCGGACTGGGGACGATCTACCGGCACTTCCCGACCCAGGAGGCCCTCTACCAGGCCGTCATCATCGAGCGCGCACAGCGCCTGATCACCGAGGCGGACGCCTTGACGGTCGCCGACGACCCCGGCGAAGCGTTCTTCGAGTTCTTCACCCGGATCGTGGAGAACTCGACGCGGAACAAGACCCTGGCCGACGTGCTCACCCACGCCGGCCTCGATCCCAAGGCCGGCACGGCGGACGTCAGCCGAGACATGAGAGACGCCATCGAGCGGCTGTTGCTCCGCGCACAGGAGGCCGGCGCCGTCCGCGAGGACCTGCGCATGCCGGAGCTGCTGGCGCTGCTCGGGGCCGCGTGCATGGCGGCGGAACGCAACCAGTGGGGCGACGAACTCCGGACCCGGACACTGACGATCATCTTCGACGGGCTGCGCCCCTGAGACCGCCGCTGTTCCGGCAGGCAGGCCGATGGCGTCGCCCGTCGCTTTGGCATGCGCGGGAGGACCAGGCGGCGCGTCAGCCGGAGAAGGGCGTGGCTTAGGCTGCGGCCATGGCCGAGATCACGTCTCCGACTCCCGAAGAAGCCTTCGAGGTTCTGCTCGCCGGTAATCGCCGCTTCCTCGCGGGCACTCCCGAGCACCCGAACCAGGACGCGACACGCCGCACCGAGATCGCACCGGGCCAGCGCCCGTTCGCCGTCCTGTTCGGGTGTTCCGACTCCCGGTTGGCCGCAGAGATCATCTTCGATCGCGGCCTGGGCGACCTGTTCGTGGTGCGCACCGCGGGTCACGTGATGGGCGCGGAGGTGATCGGCAGCATCGAGTACGGCGTGGACGTGCTGGACTGCCCGCTCGTGGTGGTCCTCGGCCATGACTCGTGCGGCGCGGTCGGCGCCGCGTGCGCCGCGATCGAGGACGGGATGGCGCCGGCCGGGTACATCCGGGACGTCGTCGAGCGTGTGACGCCCAGCGTGCTCGCGGCCCGGGCCGCCGGACGCGTCCAGGCGGACGAGATCCTGGCCGAGCACATCCGGCACACGGTGGACCTGCTGCTGGACCGCTCTCGGGTGCTCGCCGACCGGGTCGACGCCGGCCGGGCCGCCGTCGTGGGCCTGTGCTACCGCCTCGCCGACGGCAGCGCCCAGGTGGTGGCGGCCCGCGGCCTCGACGTCACCGCCGGCTCCGCCTCGTGACCACTGCTCCGCCCGCCGCTACACAGCCCGCGTCCTGACCGCCTCCGCTGGTAGGCGGACGCGATCACGCTCCCCCTCCCGCACCTGGACGCCGCGGCGTCCGGGTGCCACGGGTGAGGAAGCGTGACGAGGTCAGGCGGAGGGGCGGGGCCCCGCGGCGCGGCGGAGCCGGTTGGCGATCGCCAGTCCCAGCCCCTCCTCCACCGGCAGGGAGGCGACGATGAGGTCACACCCCCGCTGGTCGAGCTCCCGCAGGAACCCGTACAGCCCGCGCGCGTACGCGGTCATCGAACCGGGGACCGCCACCACGGCGTGCGCCTTCACCGGGGCGCCGGCGAAGGAGGGGGGAAGAAGGACCCCCACCTGGTGCCCGAGCTCCTGCGCGAACTCCGCTTCGGCGACGACCTTCTCCGGCTCGACGAGGACGACCCGGGCACGCGGCGCGTAGTGGGACGGATGCTGACCCGGCACCCGGACGTGGCTCGTCGAGTGGACGGCAAGGGAGCGTCCCAGCACCGCTTCGAGGTCCTCGCGCGTCACCCCTCCGGGCCGGAGGACGCTCGGGACCTCGCCCGTGGCGTCGACGATGGTCGACTCGACGCCGACCGCGCAGGGGCCGCCGTCCAGGACGAAGTCGACGGCGTCGCCGAGCTCCGCACGGACGTGATTCGCCGTCGTCGGGCTGACCGAGCCGAAGCGGTTGGCGGACGGGGCCGCGACACCGCCGCCGAAGGCCGACAGCAGCGCGAGCGCGACCGGGTGGGCGGGCACACGCAGGGCCACCGTCTCCAGGCCACCGGTCGCTTCGAGGGGGACCCGGCGGCCGCGCCGCAGGACCAGCGTGAGCGGCCCCGGCCAGAAGCGTTCGGCCAGCAGGCGCGCCGTCGCGGGCACGTCCTCGGCCCAGTCGCCCAGGTGCTCCCCGCCACCGAGGTGGACGATCAGAGGGTGAGAGGGCGGGCGCCCCTTGACCTGAAAGACGCGCGCGACGGCGGCGGAGTCCTCGGCGTTCGCGCCCAGACCGTAGACGGTCTCGGTCGGGAAGGCCACCAGGCCTCCGGCGCGCAGCACCCCGGCCGCCTTCTCGATGTCACTGGTTCCTGCCGTCACCCTCACCATCCTCTCACTGATCCACGGCCCGTATACGCGTGGCCTCGCCAGCCGCCGCCACGGCGGAACCGGTCGGGGCGGCGGCGGCCTGTGGCTGTACTGAGGCGGCGGTTACTCGAAGATCAGTCCCACGCCCGGGACGCACTTGGGCTTCTTGGGAGCCGAGAGGAGGCCGTCGATGACCGTCGGAGTCTGCAGCGGCCCGCCTTGGATCCGTACCCCCGTGTAGAACTCATAGCGGACCGGCCGGAAGATGTCGCACGGGTCCTTGGGAATGTAGTCGGCCGGGATCCAGGTCGACCCGCCGCCGCCACCGCCGCCGGGGGAACCCGTGTCGGGGCCGCCCGGAACCGGCTCGCCGGGGAAGGGGAACGGGAGGACTTTGCCGGGGTCGAACCAGAGGTCGGTCGACAGGACGATGCCGGTCGGAGTGATGGCGCGGCACACGCTGTCGATCTCGGTCTCCTCGCAGAGCTGCGAGGAGTTGGTGGCCGCCCATTGCCCGACCGACTGGATCTCATCCGGCGTCGCGGCGGCCAGCGGCTGCGGGTTGATGGTCACGCGGTCGAAGTTCGGCCCCTGCGGGAAGAGTGCCGGCATCTTGGCCGCCAGGAAGGTCGCGAGCGCCTTGCCGATGGCCACCGAGCCAAGCTCGTTCGGGTGGAAGCTCTCCTGGAACGACTTGAAGATCTTGCCGCTCCACAGCACGTCCGGGCGGCGTACGAGGCCCTGGAAGTAGGAGTCGGGCTGGCCGAGCTCATGTCCCGCGACCACGCTGGTGCCGTTCGGCCCGGCCGTGTTCGGGTCGAAGATGTGGACCTTGGTGTTCGGATAGGCGGCCTGGAACTGCGCCACCCCGTCCCGGATGGCCTGGTTCACCTTGGTTGCGAAGGGATACATCAGGTCCATGGTGTGACCGGTGATCTCCTCGATGCCGGTGTTGCCCGACGCCTTGACAGGCAGCGGGTAGAGCGCCACGACGATCTCCGCCACCGGGTGGGTCTCCCGGACGGTTTCCAATCCCTGAACGATCTTGCCCGGCAGAGGGGTGATCCGCGACTGCAGCAGGCCCACCTCGAGAGCGACCGCCTGCTCCTGGTCGGTCTGCCAGGTGAACACTCCGAAGCGGCCGGTGGCCGGGTTCAGGTACGCCTCGGCCGCGGTGCTGACCAGGTCGGCGAAACCGGCGTCGTTGCCGCCGAGCCCGAAGTAGACGAGCTTGGCCATGGTCGGGACGTCCTGAGCCTGTGGCGGATTACGGACGACCGTTCCGCCCTTCTCCGTCTGCGGCTCGTTCAGGTGTTTGATCCACGCGCCGGACGAGGCATGGAAGAAGAGCCGGTCGCGCGCGAACCCGGTCAGCATCGTGTCCGAGGTGAGGGTCGGCCAGTACAGCGGGTAGCGGCCCATCTCCAGGCCCGTCCAGGCCACGGCGAAGGGGGCCAGACCGGACCTGTGGGTCCAGTCCTCGCTGCCGTCGGACTTCGTCACGTACGTGTGGTTGTGGCTCGCGCCCTCTCCGCTGGTGTAGCTGTCGCCGTAGACGACCGCGTCGTACGGATCCGGTCCCGGCACGTCCACACAGGTCGGCGGGCACGGCAGCGGGACCGGCAGCGGCGGGCGCGGCGGGAGCGGAACGCCGGACGGCAGCGGCGAGAACGTCGGGAACGGGGGTCGAGTCGGCAGCGGGATCGGATCGGCGCTGGCCACGGTGGCCGGCAGGAGCAGCCCCAGGGCGGCGAACAACGTCGTCAGTACGACGTATGCCCGGGTGCGTCTTGGGTCACGGGAGGGTGACATGCGAACCTCTCTCGATGATCGCGTGGCTTGCCGCAGCAGCATGCTCCGCGGCGGCCGTCGTTAGCATCGGGCGGTTCCCTACCGCACCCCCTACATCGATCCGCCGTCCGGGCCGGCGGCTGCCCGGTCGTCCGCGGCCCGCGCGTCCGCGGCCAGGTGCTGGCTCAGCGTGACGCGCGACTGGACGCCGAGCTTGGCGAAGGTGCGCGAGAGGTGAGCCTCCACGGTCTTGGGGCTCAGGTACAGCCGCTCCGCGATCTGCTGGTTGGTCAGTCCGTCCGCCGCGAGGTCGGCGATCTGCCGTTCCCGGGTGGTGAGCGCGGAGAGCGGGCCGGCCGGTTGCCGCTGTCTCCGGGGCGCCCGGGCGGCCAGCCGTCGTTCGTCGCGGGTCAACGCGGCGGAAAGCCAGGCCGCCCCGGTGGCGGCGTACAGGGATTTGGCCCGGCCTATCTCGTCGCGGACCTTCCCGACCGAACCCAGAGCGGCATACAGTTCGGCGGCGAGTTGCCGCGTGAGCCCCTCCTCGACCGGGGCGCCGGCGGCGGCGAAATGGTCGGCGCCCCGTGCCGCGTGGACAACCGCTTCCTTCGGTCTCCCGGAGAGCATGAGCACCTTCGCCTGCGCTCGGTGCGCGGACCCCAGTTGATGGGCCAGACCCGACTTCCTCGCCCGGGAAAGGGCGTCTTCGGCGAGGGAGCCGGCCTCGGACGGGGCACCGGCGATGGCTGTGACCATCGCCTGGAGGGCCAGGCAGCTCGTCGTGGTCGGTTCGTCGCCCGGGTCCTCCCAGGTCAGCACGGCGAGAGCGCGGTCCGGCCGCCCGGCCTCGGCGTAGACCAGCGCGAGGTCGAGTTGCGCCAGCCCGGACCACCAGCCGGACCGGGGCCGGGTCCCGGAGATCCGTTCGGCCAGCTCCAAGGCGGCTCGCGGCCCGTCCCGCCACAACAGCGGACGCAGCAACAGGATGCTGGACATGGCCAGGGTCTCCCCGCTGTGGATCAGCCGGGACGACTCGCGGGCCTCCTCTGCGGCGGTCATCGCCTCGGACAGCCGTCCCTGCCGCTCGTTCAGCGCGGACAGGGCGATGAGGAGGTACGGCACGCTGTGGCTACGCCCGGCACGATGGGCGATGTCCAGCCCGCGGCGCAGATGCCGCGAGGCGTCGTCGTAGCGTCGCAGGTGGATCTCGACCCAGGCCAGCGGTGCGATCAGCTCAAGGTGCGGTGCGAGGACGTCGTCGGTCATGGCGTCCGTCAACCACGCCGCCCGGTCGGTCTCGCGCCGGCTCTGTGCCACATGGCCGTCGCGCAGGCTGGCCAACGCGTGGATGGTGCGGGCGGCTGATTCCAGCGCCTCGTCGTCCGCGTCGCTCAGGGACCGGATCGCGTCGGCGGCCGCGAGCCGGGCCTTTCCCGGCTCCCGCCCCATCAACTCGACCGCGGCCAGCCCGACCTGGGCCAGGCTGGTCGACCGGTCGCGCGCGTGCGGCCGGGTCAGCTCGGTGGTGACAAGTGCCTTCGCCTCGTCGTAGTCGCCGAGCAGGCGATAGATCATCGAGGAGAAGCTCACCGCCGCGATCCGCAGCGGCCCCGGCGCCCGCATCACCTCCTGCAGGATCTGCCGGCTGGCCGCCAGATCGCCGGTCACCCCCAGCGCGCGGCCCAGCGCCCATTGCAGTTGGACCCGCCACAAGGCCAGGTCCGCCTCGTCCGGCAGCAACCGGATCGCTGTCCGCAACAGCCGGACGGCGGTGGACGGAGCGGCGTCCAGTGCCGCCGAGGCCGCCGCCTCCAGCGTTCGCACCGCCTGCACGTCGCCGTGCTGCGCCGATCGCGCGGTGTGGTGGGCCAGCAGTTGCAGCGGGCCGCCGTTGCCGCGCAGGTGCTCCGCCGCCCGGTCGTGGGCGCGGGAGCGCCAGGCCGCGCCGGACATCCAGTACGCCGCCGCCCTGATCAAGGGGTGACGGAACCGGAACGCGGCATCGGCCTCGACCACCAGGCCCACGCCGACCAGGTGGTCGATGGCGCGATCGAGGGCGGCCTCCGGCAGTTCGGTGATGGACGCGAGGAGGTCCAGCGAGATCGGCTCTCCGGCCACCGCCGCCGCGCAGGCCACCTGCCGGACCTCCGGCGTCAGGGCGGTCAGTTCGGTGCTGAGCACGTCGAGCAGTGCCCGCTCGGGTGCGCCGGTCGCCGCGCCACCGGCCTCCCCGAAGGCCGTCAGCGTCTCCACGCCCGCGTCGGCGAGCACCTGGAGGTAGAGCGGGTTTCCGTGGGTGGTGCGGTACAGCAGTCGTCGCCGGCCGCGGTCCGCCTCCGGCAACAGCGCCGCCACGTCGGTCTCACTGAGCGGGGCGAGACCGATGTGGACGGCGGCCTCGCCGAGTTCGGCGACGGCCCGGGCGATGCCCGCGGGCACCTGGGCCGCGCGGTACGCGGTGGCGAGCAGCAGCGGGGCCCGCGGCGGGCGGCGCAGCAGATACTCGGTCAGCTCCACGGAGGACTGATCCGCCCAGTGCAGGTCGTCGAGGACGATGGCGACCGGGCCGGCGGCCCCCTGGTCTTCGATGAGCCGGCGCGCCCGTTGGAAGAGCCGGTAGCGGCCGAGCCCCGCCCGCCGGGCCTCGGACGGCCCGGTGGCGTCCAGCAGCAACTCGGTCAGCGCACCCTGGGCGTCCCGGCTCGGATCACCCGGCTGGGGTTCGAACGCCGCGATGTAGACCCCGAACGGTACGTGACGTTCGAACTCGGTCGCCTGACCGTGATGGACGGCGAAGCCACGGGCCCGGGCCATCTCAGCCAGTTCGGCGAGCAGACGGGTCTTCCCCATCCCCGGGTCGCCACGCACCGCCACGGCCCGCAGCGCTCCGTCCGCCGCGCCCGACACGGCCCTTGCGAGAAGGCTGAGCTCACGGTCGCGACCGATCAGCCTGCCGTATGCCGGTCCGTTGGCCATCTCGCCCTACCCGAGTCCGGTGAGTGAAGACAGCAGTGACACTCAGACTAGTGACATGATCGTCGGTTGAGAATATCTCGCTGTTTCCGGGAGATGGAGGGCCCAGGGCTGACCTGCCCCGTCGATCCGTGCGCGCCGGCCGTCCGGCGGGAGGCGGTGCCGTACGAGTGCGTCGTGTTGCTGCCGTTGGGGCAGCACGACTCGACGGCACCCTCCGCGAAGATGCAGGTGTTCGGCGAGTACCCCGTCGCAGGGCCGGCGTAGGAGCAGAGGCCATACTGCTACTGCGCCTCTTTCGCCGGGCTGCGAAACAAGACCGCGAACTGCCGGCCCGCCCCGCACCTGGCCTCTCACGCATCATCGACGCACTCCTTCGTGACGGTGACAGCCGTGCTCGACGACGCTTTCGGCAAGCCCTTATCATCCGATTGCACGAGCCTGTCGCGAGACGTGGCACACAACCGAACAGATATATATGGCCGTGACGTGCCAACGCGAACTTCTCCTGACTCCTCGAGAGGGTGACCGCGCCATGAGCAATCCCTTCGATGATCCAGACGGCACGTTCCTCGTCCTGGTCAACGAAGAAAATCAGCACTCGCTCTGGCCGGCTTTCGCCGATGTGCCCAGTGGCTGGCGCGTCGTGCTGGAGGAGACCGGCAGGGAGCCGGCCCTGACCTACATCGCCGAGAATTGGACCGACCTGCGGCCCAAGAGCCTGGTGGAGTCCATGAACACCGCCGCCGGGCCCCCTGAGCGAATGAGCCCTGAGTGAGAAACTGAAGCGGCAAGGTCGCAATATTCAGGGATGACTGGGGCGTTCCA
The DNA here is from genome assembly GCF_000511135.2 of Microbispora sp. ATCC PTA-5024. Lineage (NCBI taxonomy): Bacteria > Bacillati > Actinomycetota > Actinomycetes > Streptosporangiales > Streptosporangiaceae > Microbispora > Microbispora sp. ATCC PTA-5024. Next base: position 1,629,846 of record NZ_KI866522.1, read on the forward strand.
CACATCCACGCCGACAACGACGACGCCGCCAGCGATGGGCTCGGCTGGACTCCAGAATGGACAGCAGATCCTTCTCGGCGAAGCGGCCGGTGAGCGCGGCGGTACCCGGCGCCCGGTCCGCCTGCGCCGTCGATACGGCTTGGGCAGGGCGCCGGCTTCGGCCACCGGGCAGGGGCGACCGGACTCACACCGGCGAGGGACGACGGGCTCACGGACACGACGATGAGCTGCTCACGCAGCCCCACCTCCTGGGCGCACGAAAAACACTCATTGACCGGAAAATGCCCTGGCGGTGACGATGCTGGGCATGAATCCTGATTCGAAGACGGTCGTCATTTCTCCGCATCCCGATGACGCGGTGCTGTCCTGCTGGGACGTTCTCACCCGGCCGGACACCCGCCGCGTCGTGACGGTCTTCTCCGGCATCCCCGACTCCAACGCCCGGCTGTCGGCCTGGGATCGGCTGACCGGAGCATCCGATCCCGCCGCCCGAGCATCGGAACGCAGGGAGGAGGACCGCAGGGCCCTCGCCATCGCGGACTGCACGCCGACCCACCTCGACTTCCTCGGTTCCACGCACCGCACCGACGCCCTCGACACGGCGGCGCTGCGCGCCGCGATCCGCCGTGCGGTCGCCGACGCGGACGTCATGTGGATTCCGGCGGCCATCGGCGGCCATCGCGACCACATCGCGGCCCGTGACGCGGCGCTCGACGTCAGAGGGTCACGGACCTGCTTTCTCTACGCCGATCTGCCCTATGCGGCGAGGTTCGGCTGGCCCGTCGGTCATCCGAACCTCGACGTCAAGGGCTGGCTCACCGCGCAGGCGACCGGAATTCCCGGGAACTCCCTCATTTCCGAGGAATACCGCACCACTCTGCTCTCCGATTCGAAATGGGCATCCAAAATCGCCGCCCTGAAGGAGTACCGGAGCCAGTTCGCGGCGCTGAGGGCGGCTGCGGAAAACGGATTCCCGACAGGGCCGGAATGGGCCTACGAGGTATTCTGGCCGATCCAGCTCAAGTCTCCAGCGATTGATCCTCTATTGGACGGCGAAGGACGCGTGGTACCGTCTCCGCGCAGCACTCGGTGACGGGGGACGCATGCCGGACGCACAGCCGCACGACGAATCCCTGCCCGAAGATCTGGCCGAAGATCTGGCCGAGGTTCTGCGGATGGCGGCGCTGTGACGGTGCTCTTCTGCTTCAAGAGCAGACACGGTCTCGGTAACGCCCGGCGAACCGTCCTGATCGCGCGGGCCCTGTCCGAACTCGCGCCCGGCATGAGGATCGTCCTGATGGGCCAGGGACGCCCCGCCCTCCTGCTGCGTGGCTGCGGATTCCCTGTGGTGAACCTGCCGATCCTCGACCGCCTGCCCAACGACGCCCTGGACGCCGCCTATCTCAGCCTGCTGAAGGCACTCGTGATCAGAATCTCTCCGTCGATCGTCGTGGAGGACACCTATCCCGACCCTCGGCACCTGTTCCTCGAACCGTTCCGCGATCTCCCGAAGGTCCTCGTCATGAGCGGGATGACCAGGGGCGCCTATCTCGAACGCCTGCGCCAGGACCGCCACTTCCGTCATTTCGACCGGATCCTGATCGCGAGAGAGCGGGGCGTCGTCCTCGCCGCGTCCGACCTCACACGCGCGACCCGGACGGTCCTCGACCACACCAGGGTCAGATTCTGCGGGCCGGTCTTCACGCTGCCGGACGCAGGCGAGGTCGCCGCGACCGCCGCAGCCTACTCCCCCGGCGGCGATCCGCTGGTCGTGGTCAGCGCCGGCGCGGGCGGCGACATCACCACCCAGGCCTATCCCGAGCGGCTCTTCGGCTCGATGGCCGAGGTGGCGGACCGCCTGCACCGGGACCGGGTCGCGGCCCGCGTCGTGATCGTGGCCGGGCCTCACTACCGCGGCGTGGAACCGCCGACGCCGCCGAACACCCTGTTCGTCCGATTCGCTCACGACCTCCCGGCTCTCCTGCACGCCGCACGCGTCGCGGTCATCCGGCCGGGCAGCAACGTACTGCGAGAAACCCTCTCGGGTCCGGCGACCACGATCGTCGCGCCCAACTTCAGCTGGGCCGAGGACCAGCGGGCGACCGCCGACCGGGTGGCCGGTTCGCTGCCCCAGGTCATGAGCGCCTCCCACGACGACCCGGACCACCTGCACGAGCTGACACTCGCCGGGCTCTCCGGCCCACCACGGCCGCCGTGGTCCGAAGCACGGGCCTCCTCGGCCGGCGTCATCGCCGCGGAGATCCTCGCGACGCTCGAGGAGCGGATGCCGATCCGCCCATCATGCTTCCTCTACATCAGCGGGCTCGGCACGGCCGAACGGCGCGCGACCGTCGAACGCCTCCTCCCGGGGATCCCCTGCGACGGCGACGACCCTCGGATCCGCCTGTTCAGCACCGTGCCGGGAGTGGACACGTCCCCCGCCGTCCTCCACGACGACGGTGTCCGGCTCCTGCTCATCCCCTCGGGTGAGTCCGCCGATTCCCGGCACGGCGTCAACTACGACCCCGGCTACGGTTACGACCTTCCGGTGTGGCGGAGGGCCCATCACCCCGCCGACCACGGGTTGGCCGTCGCGGAGGTACACCATCTGCGGGCGCTGCAGGGCGCTCCGGGCGCGCTCGCCTACCGGCTGGCACGGTCGCGCGAACAGACGGCGCTGCCCGCGGTCTGGATCGACCTGCGGGCGGTCGCCGATTCCGCCCTGCCCTCCTACACCGCGGCGCTGGCGGCGGCGCTCGCCGAAAGCGGCTGCCGTGGGGCGTCCGTCACGGAATTCATCGACCACCACGTGTCCGATCAGCTGATGTGAGGTGCCCGTGCCGTCCGAGGACGTCATCGTCGAGTTCAGCGTCCGCAGCGCGGGTCCGCGCATGGAAGAGGTCGCCGACCTCGTGATGTCGCTGCTGGAGACCGGAGCGATCCAGATGGTCGACTTCGGCGAGGAGGACGATCCGTCCCTGGTCAGAGCCGTCGGCTACGCCCCGGAGGATGCCGGCTGACCGATGCGGCAGAGCCACCGTGGCGACACGTGATGGGCCGAGAGCTAAGGACGACGACACTCGTGAACATCGTGGATGGTTTTCTCAGGACCGCCGAGGGCTCACCCGATGCCGTCGCGGTCTCGTGCGATCGACAGTCACTCACATATCGAGAGCTCGCCGAGATCTCCGGCGGGATCGCCCGGAGCCTCCGCTCCGCGGGTCTGGGGCGCGGCGACGTCGTGGGCCTGTCTGTGGGACGCTCCGTGAACCTCGTCGCCGCCATGCTCGGCGTTCTTCGGTGCGGGGCGGCCTACACCTTCCTCGATCCCGGCCATCCCCCGGCGAGGACCCGGCTCATCGTCGAGGACGCGTCCATCCGGCTGGTGATCGTCGATGGGCCGCTGAGCGTCCCGGCCGGCCTTGGAGTGAGGAAGCTCGATCTCAGCCGCCAGGGAAGACCGGACGCCGGTTCCGGATCGTTCCCCGAAGGTCTCGAGCGTGGAGATCGCCGGGCGGTCGCGGACGACCCCGCGTACGTCATCTACACCTCGGGCACCACGGGAACCCCCAAGGGGGTGGTGGTCACCCACGGGAACGTCCTGGCGCTCATGAGCGGCGCGGCCGAGGTCCTCACCTTCGGCTCGGGGGACGTCTGGTCCGTCTTCCATTCCGCGAGCTTCGACTTCTCCGTGTGGGAGATCTTCGGCGGGCTGCTGACCGGGGGGAGGCTGGTCATCGTCCCCGACGCGGCGCTCTACTCACCGATGGACCTGCTCGCCCTGCTGGAAACCGAGAGCGTGTCGGTCCTGAGCCAGATTCCGTCGATCTTCCGTCATCTCGTCAACGCCTACGAGCGCTCGGACCGGCCGGCCCTCGCGCTCAAGATGATCGTCTTCGGCGGCGAGGCGATCGATCGCTCCTCCCTCCTCAGGTGGGCGCGCCTGTATGACGGCTCGGCGCAGCTCATCAACATGTACGGCATCACCGAGACCACGGTCCACGCCACCTGGCACCGCCTCACCGAAGCCGACCTCGTGGACCTCCAGGCGCCCACTCCGATCGGCCTGCCCCTCCCCCATCTGGGCGTCCTGCTGCTGGACGCCACGGGACGACGGGTGCCGGACGGCGAGGCGGGCGAGATCTGGATCTACGGCTCCGGCGTGGCACTCGGCTATCTGAACCGTCCGGAGCTCACCCGCGAGCGCTTCCGAGAGATCCAGGTCGACGGTGAGACCGTGCGCGCTTACCGGAGCGGCGACCTCGGCAGGAGGCTGACCACCGGAGTCCTGGAGTATCTCGGGCGCATCGACGACCAGGTGAAGGTCCGCGGCCATCGGATCGAGCTGGGTGAAGTCGAGTCCGTCCTACGGGCGCATCCCTGGGTCCTTGACGCCGCGGCCTGCGTCAAGAGGTCGACGGAGTCCTTGATCGCCTTCGTCGTGCTCCGTGAGGCACCCGACCACGAGTCCGCCAAGTCGATCACGAAGGAGCTCCGCGCGTTCCTGGTGGCCCGCCTCCCCGGGCAGTCGGTCCCTTCCGCTGTTCACGCGATCGACCGCCTTCCGCGCCTCACCTCGGGCAAGCTCGACCGCAACGCCCTCGCCGGACTCCGCTCCCCGGGCCGGACCAAAGCGCATGAGGGATAAGAAGCGATCTGGATCACGAGGAATGTCGCTCTTATGCTTATTTGCTATGGGGACCCCCGTGAAGGTTCTGGTCGTCGGCAGCGGCGTGAGCGGGTTGAGCTGCGCGATCACCCTCGCGGAAAACGGCTTCGAGGTCCTCGTGGTCACCGCCGAGGACATCCTGAAAACGACTTCCGCATTCTCAGGAGCCATGTGGACGCCGCATCCGGTCGGCCCCGCAGCGCAGATCCTCCGCTGGGCGACTCAGACCTACCGGGAACTCGCGTCGATCTCCGAGAGCGACGACGCGGGCGTACGGATGCTCAGCGGTGTGAACGCCGCCCGGGAACCGGTGGATGATCCTCCCTGGGCTGCCCGGTGCACGCCGATCCGGCGCGTCCCGGCGGCGGACCTGCCGGACGGTTACGCCGACGGCTTCACGTTCGTCGCACCAGTCGTGGACATGCCGCGGTACCTCACCTACCTGCGGGAACGGCTGGCGCACGCCGGGGGCCGCGTGAAGAGGGCAGTGCTCGGCTCGCTCGGCGAGGTCCTCGACGCCGCACCCATCGTCGTCAACTGCGCGGGGCTCGGCGCCCGCGAGCTGGTCCCGGACGCCACGATGCGAGGCGTCCGGGGCGAGCTGGTGGTCACCACCAACCCGGGAATCGACCGATTTTTCGCCGAGATCTCAGAATCGGCCGAGGAAATGCTCTACATCTATCCGCACGCCTCGACCGTCGTGCTCGGGGGAATCGCGGTCGAGGACGAGGACGCCCGGCACCGCCCCGAGGAAGCCGAGGCGATTCTGAAACGGTGCGCCGCGGTCGAATCGCGTTTGAACGGCGCGGAGATTCTGGGATTCCGCACAGGGATAAGGCCCGCGCGGCCGGTCGTCCGCGTCGAGGCCGAGGTGGTGGCGGGGACGACCGTGATCCATGACTACGGGCATGGGGGCGCTGGAGTGAGCCTGTCGTGGGGATGCGCCCGGACCGTACGTGAGCTGGCAGAGCTCGCGGGACAGGCATGGTGAGCAGGCTGGAGGACCTCTTCGCGGCGGCCGTCCGCGCCGGGCCCGGCCATCCCGCGATCACCGCGTTCGACGAGACGGTCTCCTACAGGGAGCTCGACGAGCGGGCCGAGGCCGTCCGCGCCGGGCTTCTCGACCGGGGCGCGCGGCCGGGCGACGCGGTCGTGGTGCGGCTGCCTCCGTCCATCGGACAGGTCGCGACGCTGATCGGGGTGCTGCGGGCGGGCTGCGTGCACGTCCCCTTGGAGCCGCGCCTGCCCGAGCAGCGGGCACGGCTGATGACGGACTCGGTGCGCGGCCGGTTCCTGGCCGCCCCGGACGGTCTCAGCGGTCCGTTCGGAGTGGGCGGGGGCGCCGAGCACGGCTCCGACGCGCTGGCCTACGTCACCTTCACCTCGGGCTCGACCGGCGTGCCCAAGGCCGTGGGGACGCCGCACGCGACCGCCGTCCACTATCTGCGGACGCTCATCGAGGCGGGCCACGTGGCGGCGGACGACCGGATCCTCCAACTGGCGGCGCCGTCGTTCGACGCGTCCGTCCGGGACACGCTCGGCCCGCTCGCGGCGGGCGCTCACCTCGTGATCGGGTCCGGGGATCCGGGACTGCAGCGCGACCTGCTGCGGAGGCACGCGGTGAGCGGCATCCTCGGGATCGTCCCGACGCTGCTGCGGCTGCTGGCCGACGGCGAGGGCCCGCCGTTCCCCGCGCTGCGGCGCGTCCTGGTCAGCGGGGAGCCGCTGACGGGAGCGGACGTCCGGAGGGTGCGGGAGGCTTTCCACCCGGGTGTGACAGTCGTCAATCTCTACGGGCCGACCGAGTGCACGATGACCACCACCGCCCACGTGATCGTCCCGGCCGACGATCCGTGCGACGGGCCCGTCCCCATCGGGCGGCCCCGAGCCGGAACCACGATCCGGCTGCTCGACGAGCGGCTGCGGCCCGTCCCCGACGGCACCGCCGGCGAGGTCTACATCGGCGGGCTCGGGGTCACCCGCGGTTATCTCGCCGATCCCGTCCGTACGGCCGAGCGCTTCGTCGCCGATCCCGCCGCGCCCGGGCAGCGCATGTACCGGACGGGCGACCTGGCGCGGCTCCGCCCGGACGGCGATCTGGAGTTCCTGGGCCGGGTGGACCGCCAGGTGAAGATCCACGGGCTCCGGGTGGAGCCGGGAGAGATCGAGGCGGCGCTGCGGGCCCATCCGGCCGTCCGGGAGGCCGCCGTCCTGGTGGAGGACGGGACGCTGCACGCGCATGTGGGCCACGGTTCGCACGCCGCCCCCGACGCCCGGGATCTGCGCGGCCATCTCCGGAGCCTGTTGCCCGAACCGCTGGTCCCCGCGTCGTTCTCCGTCGTGGCGGAGCTCCCCCGGACGGCCAGCGGCAAGCTCGACCGCCAGAGCCTGCGCGGGCCCGAGCGGCTCAGACCCGTCGGAGCCGCTCCCCGCGCCGGCTCAGAGGAGCCCGCGATGCTGGCCCTCTGGCGCGAACTGCTCATCGAGCCCGAGCTCGGGACCAGCGACGAGTTCTTCGTCTTCGGCGGGGACTCTCTCACCGCCCTGCGCCTGCTGACCCGCGTACGCGAACGTTGGGGGCGCGCCCTCACCACCACCGACCTGTTCGAGCATCCGACCGTCGCCGGGTTCACGGCCCTCCTGGCGGCGGCGGAACCGCTCCCGCCTCGCCTTCCGGCCGCCTCCCCCGACCCGAGGACCCTGTCGTTCGCGCAGGAACGTCTCTGGTTCTTCGAGCAGCTCCTGCCTGGCACCCCGCTCAACACCATCCCGATGGGGTTCCTCACCGACGGGGAGCTGGACCGGGAGGCCCTGGAGGGAGCGCTGCGCGGGCTCATGGCCGCACATGCGGAACTGCGCGGCGGCTTCCTGTCCGAGCACGGCCGGCCGGTGCGACGCCGGCGAGACGACGAGGCCGTGACGGTCCGGGTTCTGCCGTCGGACGATCCCGTCGCCTCGATGAACGAGCTGGCCTCGCACCCCCTCGACCTCGAGAACGGCCCCCTCCTGGATCTCACCGTCTTCGAGCGGGCGGGCCGGACGGTCGGCCTGCTGATGCGTGCCCACCATCTGGTCTCGGACGCCTGGTCCGTCGAACTGATCCTCAAGGACCTCTCCCGGGCCTATGCGGCGCGCCGGCCCGGCCCGTCCCGGCCTGCCCCGGTCGAGTACTCCGACCACGTCGCCCGGCAGCGGGCATGGCTCACCGCAGAGCAGGTGGAACGGCACCTGCGGTTCTGGCGGGCGGAACTGCACGACGCTCCCCAGACGATCGACCTGCCGACCGACCGGCGACGCCCCGCCGTCCGGGAGTACCGGGGAGGCATGAGGGTCTCCCGCGTCCCGGCGGACGTCCTCGCCTCGGCCGAGACGTTCGCGCGCGCCGAGGGCACGACCCTGTTCACCGTGCTGCTGTCGGCGTGGGCCGCGCTCCTGCACCGCTACAGCGGCCAGGACGACCTGGTGATCGGCGTCCCGATGTCGGGCCGCACCGACGTCGCCTACGAGTCCGTCACCGGCCTGTTCGTCAACACGCTGCCGATCCGGCTGAGGCTGGACGGCTCCCTGGAGTTCGCCGGCCTGGTCGCGCGGGTCCGGACGGCCCTGGCCCGGGCCCTGGACCATCAGGACTTCCCGTTCGAACGCCTCGTGGAGGAGCTGCGGCCGCCGCGTGACCTTTCGCACGGGCCGCTGTTCCAGGTGCTCGCCGACTACCAGGTCGCTCCCGTCCCCGACCTGCCGGGGCTGAGCCTCACACCCGTCGACGTCCACACCGGGATGGCCCGATTCGACCTGTCGGTGACGTTCTCGCGGCGTGGCGACGCCGTCGACGCCGTCCACACCTACGACGCGGCGCTGTTCGACGCCTCGACGGTCGAGCGTATGACCGGTCACCTGTTCCGGCTGCTCGGTTCCGCCGTACGCGACGGCCGCCGACCTCTGATGCTGCTCGATCTGCTCTCTCCCGAGGAGCGCGACGAACTGACCAGGGGGCCGCGCTCCCCCGAGGTCGCGCCGCCGCTGGTGGTCCCCGCGTTCCTCCGGTGGGCGCGGGAGGCGCCGGAGCGCGTCGCGATCGTCGGCGAGGACCGCCGGGTCACCTATGGGGAGCTCGCCGGGACGGCCGGCGCGGTCGTCGGCCTGCTCGAACGGCGGGGCGCGCCGCCGGAGACCCCCGTGGCCGTCATCGCCGATCCGGGCCCGGACCTCGTCGGGGCGCTGCTCGGAGTCCTGGCGGCGGGGGCCGCGTACGTGCCGCTGGATCCCGCGTATCCGCCCGCGCGGATCGCCGCCGCCGCCCGGGACGCTGGAGCGGCGATCGCCCTGGTGCAGGAGCGATACGCCGGGCTCGTCCCGACCGGGATCGAGACACGCGTGATCCCGCGCGGTGACGGGCCGCTCCACACGGCCGAGTCCGGGAGGGAGCGGCTCGCCTACGTGATCCACACGTCCGGATCGACTGGACTGCCGAAGAGCGTCGAGGTCACCCACGGGGCGCTGGCCAACGTCCTCGGCGGGATGGCGGAGATCGTCGGCTTCTCCTCCGACGACGTGCTGCTCGCCGTCACGACCGTCTCGTTCGACATCGCCGCGCTCGAACTGTTCCTGCCGCTGATGCGCGGCGGCCGCGTGGTGACCGCCTCCCGCGAGCAGAGCCGCGACCCGGTCGCCTTACGGACTCTCGCGGCCGAGACGGGCGCGACGGTCATGCAGGCCACCCCCGCGACCTGGAGGGCCTTCACCGGGGCGGCCGGACCCGCCCCGGCGCTGAGGGTCGCGCTCTGCGGCGGCGAGGCCCTCCCGCCCGATCTGCTGCCGGGCCTGTTCTCCGTCGCCGACGAGGTCCGCAACGTGTACGGCCCGACCGAGACCACGATCTGGTCGACGACCGCGCTTCTGACGAAGACCGGGCCGGTCTACCTCGGCGACCCGATCGCCCACACCCGTGTCCTGGTCCTGGACGCCGCGCTGGCCCCGGTGCCGCCCGGTGTGGCGGGCGAACTCTACCTCGGCGGCGCGGGCGTGGCCCGCGGCTACCGAGGCCGCGCGGACCTGACGGCCGAACGGTTCGTCCCCGACCCGTTCGCCGCCGAGCCCGGAGCCCGCATGTACAGGACGGGCGACCGGGTGCGACGCGACGCGGCGGGCACCCTGTTCTTCCTCGGCCGAAGCGATCGGCAGGTCAAGATCAACGGCTTCCGGATCGAGCCGGGCGAGGTCGAGGCCGCCCTGACCAGCCATCCTTCGATCGTCGGCGCGATCGCCGCGCCGGCACGCTCACCCGACGGCACGGCACGACTGGTCGCCTACCTCGTCACCCGTGACGGACTGCGTCTGCCGGTGGAGGAGGTCCGCGCCCACGTGGCGGCCACGCTCCCCGCACACATGGTGCCGTCGGTCGTCGTCCCCCTGGAATCCGTGCCGCTGACCCTCAACGGGAAGGTCGACCTGGCGGCGCTGCCGGACCCGGGAACGGCCCGTCCCGCACTCAGCACCTCCTACACGCCGCCCGCACCAGGACCGCAGGCACGGCTCACCGGAATCTGGTCGCAGGTGCTCGGCGTCGAGCGGATCGGGGTCCATGACGACTTCTTCGCGCTCGGCGGCAACAGCCTGCTGGCGATCCAGGTCATCGCCCGGGTCAACGAGGCGTTCGGGACCGGGCTGCCGCTCCAGCCGCTCTTCGCCGACCCGACGGTCGCGGGCCTGGCCCGGCACGTCGAGGAGGACCTCATTCTGCGAATGCTCGACGAGCCGGCGCCGTGACGGCGGCAGGTCAGCCCTCGACGGTCAGGGTCCACTCGACGACACCGGACGGTGGTACGACCGCGGCCTCCTCCGGGCCCGCCAGTGCCAGGGTGGGACAGTACCCCACCATTGGTTCGATTCCGATGTTCCGGTACGGGGCCTGCTCGGGGAATCCGCCGAGGTTCCGCCAGACGGAGATCCCGTATGGCTGGCCCTCGACGGCCACCGACATGGTGAGGGCGTCGGCGCCGTCCCGGACGGTCACCGAGTCCACCCACGGAACGATGATCATCAGGGCGCTGCCGTCGTCCGGCCCGAGGACGCTGAGGTCGCTGTCGTGGTAGTCGGGCCAGACGGTCGGCGTCGAGGTGCCGGGGGCGTTGACCCAGATGTGATTGCCGCGGGGCAGGTCGACCACCGCTCCTTCGGCCAGGTCGACGAGCGCGTGGCCGGCCCAGATGAAGCGCCATCCGGGTTCGGCCTCCAGCCGGTACTCGCCGGTCACCTGACGTCCGGTGGTGATCCGGCGGCTCAGCCGGAACTCCTCCGCCTCGACGGACATCCAGCCGTCGGACTCACTCCACGGACGGCTCCAGGCGTCCCCGTGGTCGGGCAGGCCGGCGATGGTGGGCAGGCACTCCTCCAGGCCTCCGGCGTCGACGAAGGCGTCGCCCGGCCTGACGTCCGCGCGTCCCGGGGCGTCCCGGCGCCACAGCCATTCGCGTCCGCTCCTGCCGCGCAGCGACCGCCACCGGCCCCCCAGGGCGGGCTCGATCTCGACCGTCATCTCCGCACCGTCCACGCGCCCGCCTTCCGAGGCCTGAACACCACCGTCCCGCCGATGCTAACCGCTCGCACCGAGCCAGAGGAGGGCTTCCGATGCCGACGGACAGCGACGACGAGCGCCTGGCGGCGCTGCGCGCCCGGCTCACCCCCGACCAGCTCGAAACGCTGCGCCGGCGCCTCGGCGCAGACGCCCTCCCACCCGTGGCCGAACCGCCCGCGACACCGGCGACGCCCGCGGAGGGCACCGGGGAACGGCCGCTGTCGGCCACCGAGCGGCGGTTCTGGTTTCTGGAACGGCTGGCGCCCGGGACGGGTCGCTATGTGATCCCCGTCGCCTTCGAGCTCACCGGCCGGATCGATGAGGAGGCGCTGCGGAGCGCGTTCACCCGTGTCGTCGCCCGGCATCCCGTGCTCCGCTCGGTGTACCGCGAGCGACGAGGCGTGCCCTACGCGCTGATCTCCGACGGTCCGGCGCCGGCCTTCCGCACGACCGGCCCGGGGCCGGTCGAGGCCGGCGCGCTCGCCCGCGCCCTGGCCGCCGAACCTCTCGACGTGGAGAACGGCCCGCTGCTCGAGGTCGACCTGTTCCTCCGCGAGGGAGGCGCGATTCTGCTGCTGCGCGTCCACCACATGGTCGCCGACGGGGCGGCGGTGCAGCTGATCCTCGACGAGGTCTCCGCCCTCTACGGCGGGGCGGACGCCGAGCCGGAACCGGCTCCGGACTACACACGCTACATCGCCTGGCAGGAGGCGCTCCCGCAGGAGGCGTCCGCGGCGTTCTGGCGGGACGAGCTGTCCGGCGCGGACTTCTCGTTGGACCTGCCCACGGACGCCCCTCGGCCCGCGGTCTCCACCGGCACGGGAGCCGAACTGCGGTACCGCCTGCCGCCAGAGGCCGCGGCGGCCTGCCGTGGCCTGGCGCGACGGCACTCCGCGACCGTCTTCATGGCGCAGCTCGCGATCCTCGCGGCCCTGCTCTCGCGGTACACCGGCCGCCGCGACCTGGTGATCGGGGTCCCGGTGTCGGGGCGGACGCGGACCGGCTGGGAGCGGCTGGTCGGCCTGCTGGTCAACACCGTGCCCGTCCGGATCCGGCTGGCGCCCCGGATCACCGCCCACGAGCTGACGGCCGAAGTCCGCGACGCCTGCCTGCGCGCATTCTCCCACCAGGACCTTCCGCTGGACCACCTGCTCCGCGCGGCGGCCCATGGCCGCCCGGCCGCGGACGCGCGGACGTTCCAGATCCTGGCCGACGCCCAGACGCCCTTCCGCCTCGACCTGAAAACGATCACCTGCCGGGGGCTGCCCGTCGACACCGGCACCAGCAAGGTGGATCTCGCCTTCTCCTTCCAGGACGACGGCGTCGTCGTCTCCTACGACCGCGACCTGTTCGGCCTTCCGTTCGTCGAACGCCTCATGGGGCATTTCGTCCGGCTCGCGGTGGCCGCCGCGAGCACCCCGGACGCACCGATCCTCGGGATCGGCCTGGAGCCCGCGCCGCCCGTCCGGCGGGAGCCTCCGAGCACGGAGACGGTCTCCGCGCTCATCGCCCGGCACGTGGCCCTCGACCCGGCCGCCCCGGCGGTCGTATCCGAGACGGTCACCCGGACCTACGCCGCGCTCGACGACCGCGCCGACCGGATCGCCCACCTTCTGCGGACCGAGGGAGCGGCCACCGGCATCCCGGTCGCCGTCCGCATGGACCCGTGCCTCGAACTCCCCGAGGTGCTCCTCGGCGTGCTGCGGACGGGCGGCTGCTACCTCCCGCTCGACCCGGGTCCGACCGGGGACCGCGTCCTCGCAGGCGTACGGCCGCCCCTGATGGTCGCGCACAGGGCCCACGCGTCGCTGCCTCCCGCCTGCGACGGGACGCGCGTCATCGTCTGGGAGGAGCTGGAACCGCGTCTCACCGAGCGGCCCGAGGCGCCGCCGCCGCCCCATCCGGACGACCTCGCCTGCGTCCTCCCCACCACGGGCGGCGCTCCGCCGGCGGTCGAGATCACCCATCGTGGCATCGCCGGGCTGGTCCGAGAGACCCACCATGTCGAGGCCGGCCCCGGCCAGGTCTTCCTCCTGCTGGCCCCGCCGTCGTCTCCCGCGGCCGTCTTCGAACTCTGGGCTCCTCTCTGCACCGGAGCCGCGCTCGCGGTGCCGCCGCGCCGGCCGCTCACCGCCGCCGACCTAGGACCGGCCCTCAGAAGTCACGGCGTGACCGTGCTCTCGCTCACCGCGGAGCTCCTGCGGGAGGTCGCGCGCCGGCCCGGCGTCCTGTCCGGCCTCCGTCATCTCGTCATCGGCGGCGGGGTCCCCTCCCCCGACGAGCTCCGGGCCGTGCGGGACGCCGGCCTCCTCCGGGTGAGTCTCGTCCACGGAGTGGCCGAGACCACCGCCTTCGGCATCGCCGGCCGGGCCGGAACCGATCACCCGCTCCTGCTGGGCCGGCCGGTTCCCCCCGCCGAGGCCCATGTCGTGGACGACCTGCTGCACCCGTCGCCACCCGGTGTCCCGGGCAACCTGGCGATCTCCGGTCCCGGGTTGGCCCGCGGATACCACCGCGATCCGGTGGCTACGGCCGCCCGGTTCGTCGCCAACCCGTTCGGGCCCGGCCGGCTGTTCCTGACCGGCGACCGGGCCTCGCGGCGGTCCGACGGGCGGATCGAGGTCCTCGGCCGGGCGGAACCCGCCATGCCCGGGCCGGAGCCACGTCCGCAGGACCCGGCGCGGAACGACCGCGCGGAACAGGAGATCACCGCGATCTGGACGGACCTGCTCGACGTGGACGAGATCGAGCGCGACGACGACTTCTTCGACCTGGGCGGCCACTCGCTGCTCGCGATGACCCTGGTCGACCGCATCCGTGCCGGGCTCGGCGCGGAACTGCCGGTCAGGGCCGTCATGGAGCGCAGGACGATCGCCGGTCTCGCGGCCGCCGTGCGCGCTCTGGGGAGGCTGCCCGAACCGAGCCCGGCGGCGAGCGGCGACCTGGTCCTGCTGACGGGCGGAACGGGCATGACCGGCCGGTTCGTCGCGGCCGAGCTGAGACGGCGCGGGCTGCGCGTCCGGATGCTCACCCGGCAGCGGTCCCGGTCCCGCGCCGTGGAACTCGGCGGCGAACCCTTCATCGGCGACCTGGCGGACCCGGCGTCGCTGGCGGCCGCGCTCGACGGGGTCACGGCGGTCGTCCACGCGGCCACCACCTTCACCGAACCGCACATCGACGTCGCGGCCACGCGCACACTCCTCGACCGCTGGCCGGGTGGCCCGATGGTCTTCATCAGCAGCACCGACGTATACGGCGCCCCCACCGGAAGGGTCTGCGCCGAGGACGCCGCGACGCCCGGGGGATACTCGCCCTACGCCGACGGCAAGATCGAGTGCGAGCGGCTCATCGCCGCCTCGGGAGTCCCCTACAGTCTGCTCCGGCCGCCCTATGTCTGGGGTCCGGACCCGTACTGCCTCTGGCAGCTGCGGATGACGGCCTGCGCTCCACTGGCACGCGCCCACAGTACCGGCCGTCCCGTCGCGGCGCCCCGCGACCGGGGCCACGCGTGGGTCGACGCACGGGAACTGGCCTGGATCACGGCGGAATGCCTGACGAGGCCGACATCCGGCCCTCTCAACACGGTCGACGGGCACTTCTCCTGGTACGAGCTGGCCACCGAGGCCGTGGAACTGCTGGGGCTCGACTGCCCGGTGACGCCCGGCCACGCCGACGAGGAGGTGTATCTCGGCAACGGCCTGTTCGACTCCACTCTCTCCGCCCGGCTGCACGGGCCCCGGCCGATCCGGTCGTGGCGGGAGACCTTGGCCGAGGCGGCACGGCTCGGTGAGCGGTCACGGGCGGATCAGTGACGGTCCCAGAGCCGCTCGGAGCACGCCTCCCGCGCACTCTGTGCGAGTGCGGCGTCGTAGACGTCCAGGCTCGAATGGCCCGACAGCCGGTCACAGGCGAGTTTGAGGAAACCGCGCCAGCCCGCGCTCCAGGTCCGGACCGATCCGTCCGCCCCGCAGGTCACGAACGTGCGGCCGTCGCTCGCGGCCCTGATCCGCCAGACTCCCGCGGTGTGGGCGCGGACCGGTTCGCCGACCGGCAGGCCCTGAGCGTTCCAGAAGCGGATCATGCCGTCGGCTCCGCCGCTCAGCAGCAGCTCTCCGTCCGGTGAGAAGGCGAGCGCGTGGACGGCCGCCGTGTGCCCGAGGACCGGCTCACCCCGCGAGGTGACGCTCCCGTCCTCGTGCACGTCCCAGAACCGGATGGCCATGTCCCTGCCCGCCGTGACCAGCGTTCCGTCGGTCGGGTGGAACGCCACCGCGCGCACCTGGTGGTCGTGCGCCTCGACGGGCCCGCCCAGCGGGCGGCCGTCGCGGTCCCAGAGTCGCACCATCCGGTCGGCTCCGCCTGACGCGAGGGTCCGGCCGTCCGAGCTGAACTCCAGGGCGTAGACCTCACCGCCGTGCGCCGGAATCGCCGGGGAGAGCGCGCCTCCCTCCGGGTCCCAGAAACGTAGCGAGCCGTCAGAACCGCCGCTGACCAGTACGCCTCCGCCCGGGGCACCGGCCAGGATGTTCACCGCGCCCTGGCCGGTGGGCACAGGAGCGCGGAGCGGGCGCGCACGGGAGTCCCACAAGCGCAGCGAGCCGTCAGCGCCGCCGCTGACGATGAGGTCGCGAGCCGGGTCCGCGGCGAGATCGAAAACGAAACCCTCGTGGCCGATCCAGTCAGGGCCGACCTGCAGGCCGTCCCACGTCCATGCGCGGAGGGCGCCATCGGCGCTGCAGCTGATGATCAGCCGCTCGTCCTGGACGAGGACGACGCCGTTGACGTCGGAGCGGTGACCGGTCATGACCGCGTCGGGGCCATACCCGTCGCGGCTCCAGAGCCGGACGGTCCGGTCCGCGCCGCACGACCAGACCGAGCCACCGTCACGGCTGAACACGACGCCCGTCACCCTGGCCTCGTGGCCGACCATGGGTGAGGAGACCGGCCTGCCTCGCCGGTCCCAGAGCCGGACCGTCCGGTCGGCCCCGCCGGACACGATGGTCCGGCCGTCCGGGGAGTAGGCGACGGCCAGCACCGCGTCATCGTGGCCGGTGAACGCCGTGCCGCTCTGCCGGCCTCGCAGGTCCCACACACGGACCGTGCGGTCGGCGCCGCCCGACACCAGATGGCGGCCCTGCGGATGGAACGCCACGGACGTCACGTTCCCCTCATGGCCGCGGCTCTCCGCGAGCGGTGCTCCCTCCCGATCCCAGACGCGGACCGTCCGGTCGGCGCTCGCCGTCGCGAGGGTGGAACCGTCGGGTGAGAACGCCACCGACATCACGGCGTCCCCGTGGCCGGTGAACGGCTCGCCCACCTGGACACCGTGCGGATTCCACAGCCGGACCGTCCGATCCGCGCCCGCCGAGGCGATCAGTGAACCGTCCGGCGAGAACGCGACCGCCAAGACCGCGTCCTCATGACCGGTGAACGGCTCGCCCACCTGGACACCGTGCAGATTCCACAGCCGGACCGTCCGATCCGCGCCCGCCGAGGCGATCAGTGAACCGTCCGGCGAGAACGCGACCGCCAAGACCGCGTCCTCATGGCCCCCGAACGGAAGGCCGACCGGCAGTCCGCGTGCGTCCCAGAGGCGGATCGTCCGGTCGGCGCCCGCCGAGGCCGTCATCCGGCCGTCGGGGCTCACGGCGACGGCCGTGACCGGGGCCGTGTGTTCGGCGACCCGGTTCCGTTCCCGCGACGCCAGGAGCGCGGTGTGCAGACTGGTCTGGGCGGCCTCGACCATCGTCCCGGGCAGGGTCCGGAGATTGCGGATCATGCCGTCGACCGCGACAAGCAGGCCCGTCACGGGGACGAGCGGGACCAAGGTCAGGACACGCAGCGCCTGGTCTCGGACGCGCGACACGGCCAGCCGGGTCTCGGCCAGGGAACGCTGGCGCTGGGCCTCCTCGAGCGCCAGCCGCAGCCTGTCCTGCTCTGCCTCCCATGCCTGCGCGCTGCGCTCGATGTAGTCGCGCTGGGCTTCGGTGAGCGAAAGGGCGTGGGACTGCAGCCGTTCGCGGGCGGCGGTCAGGTCACGGCCGCGCAGCAGCCTGCCGTCGTCGAAGCCGTCGACGCCGTTGGAGAGCCACCAGCGCTCCCGTTGGCGCTCCAGATTCTGCAGCCAGACCAGGAAGCCCCGGTCCTCACGGATCCACATGCCGAGCGCGGGCCATTCACGGATCAGCGCGTCGTGGATCAGTTCGACGGTGTCGTCGTCGGCGCCGTCCCCCCTGCCCGTCACGACGAGACGCCGGTCCGCCAGGTACTGCACCATTCTGACGACGGCCGGCAGTTCGTCGTCGAAGGCGCAGAGTGAGGCCACCGTACGGCGCCGACGGCTGTCGGGGATGCCGTCGCGCTCGTCGCCCAGATGGACCAGGCCGATGAGGACCCGGCGTGCGAGCAGAACGCCGTCGTCGGCGAGACCGGTCAGGGCGGCGTCGGCCCACTGGGAGAGACCGCCGGTGAGGCCGCCGTTCCGCTCGTAGGCCGTGTGCTGCAGGACGCCGTCGCGGCGGTCCTCCCACAGACGGCTGAGGGCGAACTCCAGCAACGGCAGCGCGGTGCCCGCCGCGGCGCGCGGAACGGGCGACGGTATGAGACGGATCGCGTCGTCGGCGATGCGCTCCACGAGGCCGGGGTCGAAACGGAGACCGACGCGCCGTGCCGGCTCGTCGACGATCTCGACGAGCTCGCGGCGGTACAGCACCGGCGGGACGTTGCACAGGCCGTGTTCCAACGCGACCGCCAGGGTCGGGGCCTCCCGGACGAGCGTGCTGTAGAACTCGTCTCGCATCGTCAGGATCAGGGTGAGCGGTCCGCCGGACTCCAGCGCCGCGCCCAGCGAGGCCAGGAACGCCGCCCGCTCGGCGGGCTCGCCCTCGACGAAGACCTCTTCGAACTGGTCGATCACCAGGACGAGTCGGGCGCCCGCCGGACGGCTGCCGGCCCACCGGACGACCGTCCCCGCGAGATCGGACGCCGCCCCGCTGAGCTCGCCGTCCAGGACCCTCAGGTCGGCGGGCCGGGTCACCGCCGACTCCCAGCGGGCGGAACCGGCCACCTCGCCCCGCGCGAGCGCGGGCAGCAGACCGGCCTTCACCAGCGACGACTTGCCGCTTCCCGAGGGGCCGAGCACGGCCAGGAACCGCGGGTCCCGCCGGAGCGGCCCGAGCATCCGCTCAAGGGCCTCGCCCCGGCCGTGGAAGAACTCGGCGTCCTCGGTCTCGAACGCGGCCAGCCCTCGGTACGGGCGGACCTCCGAGACCGCCACCTCGGGGCAGAGCCGGGCGAGGGTCTCGGCGGGAACGGCGAACGCCGTCTGCGCGAGCCGCCCGTAGACGTCAGGGGAGGACAGTGACACGACCATGCCGATGACGCGCCGCGTCTGGATGTCGTACAGGGGGCCACCGCTGAACCCGGGCGTGATCTCGGCGGCCGACCCCAGCTGGAGGATCGGACGGCCGGACTCGTCCCGGATCCGGTCGACGACCTCGGCCGTGCCGGCCAGCCCGGCGACGGGCTTGAGCTCTGGGAAACCGAAGGTCGTGCACCGGTGTCCCGCCACCCCGTCCGTGGTGCCCAACGGGAGCTCCGTCACGCCCTCCGGGGGAGCTCCGATGAGTCGCAGGACCGCGGCGTCCCCGTCGTCCGGGGGGATCCAGCGGTCCGGCTCGACGATCGCCCGGATGACGTCGCCGCCCGCGGCGAACACCAGCTCGACCAGATCACCCGGGCCGGCGCCCGCGTACTGGACCACATGCGCGCAGGTGACGAGCAGCCTGTGCCCGGAGCTGAGAAGGAACGCCGTCCCGCTGGTGCCGTGGGGGCCGAGGACGCGGGCGACGGCGTGACGTGGCTCAGTCTCCGCCATCTGGTCCCGAGACGCTCTTCCAGAGGAGTTTCACCCGGTAGTTGGAATCGCCGCTGAGCTTTCCGATGGCGAAGTTGCCCATCTCGCCCGTGGCCTTCACGGAGAACTCGATCTCGACCTCATCGGGCACGTCCTCCAGGCGTTTGACCGCCCGCACGAACGCCCCGGCGTTCAACTCGATCAGGGTGGTCAGCGCGTCACCGAACCTCACCTGGGCCTGCGCGAGCCCGTCCTTGAGGCGGTCGCCCACCCCGGCCTTCACCATGCCGGGTACCTGCGCGGTCTCCCGGTCCGCCACCTCCACCAGGACGGGTGTCTCGTCGCCGTCGAACACCAGGTACGCCATCACGCTCCTCGCTGTCGGTCAGGCATAGCGGATCAGGTAGAAGCCTCGTGATCCCTCGTCGGTGATCATCGTCCCGCTCATGGCGTTCTTGGGCCGCGAGTTGAGCAGGCAGTCCAGGGTGGCCCACGGTCGCCTGTCGTCGGCGGTGACCGTCAGGGCGAGCCGGTGCGGGAACTCGGCGTCGGGCGTGGCGGAGACGCGGAGCCCTTCGGGGAGGCCGCGGCCCACGCAGGTGCCCGTGAGGGTGCGGCCATCGCCGGCGAGGTCGAGCCTCAGGGTCGCGGAGGTGCCGTCGAGCTGCGCGTTCCAGGAGCCGGCGAAGTCCTCGGGAACCACGTCTCCCGGACGGTAGTCGCCGAGCACCGTCCAGGGACTGCGGGCGGCGAAGAATCCGTACGGGGTGCCGCGCCAGTCGCTGGCTCCGGCGATGCCGGCGGCGCCGCCGGTGAAAAGACGGCCCACGAATCGCTGTTCGGGAAGCCAGTTGAAGTCCTGGACAGCCAGGGTGATCTCGTGGCCGAGCTCGCCGCCGATCTCGACGACGACCTCGTACTCGTCGTCGAAGCGGTCGCTGAAGAAGACGCCCTCCACCTGGCCGTCGCTCAGCTCGGAGAGTGTCAGTTCCCCTAGCCAACCGTCGTCGCACAGATACCAGCGGCCGACAACGGCCGAGAGCGGAATCATGAGCCGATTCCAGCGGTTGGATCACTCGGCCGTCAAGGCCGTGAAGGGCGAGAGCATGGAATCCGTCAGAGCCCGGCGGGTCCGGCCCGTCGTGGGGCCGGCCCTTCTCTGGCTCCGTTCACGGTGATCGTGATCAGCGGGCCGCGGGCGCTCACTCTGACGGCGTACCAGCGCCCGGCGGCCAGGTCGACCGGCGCGGCGGCCGAGGAGACCTGCGTCCACTCGCCCTTGACGCGCCGGTCGACCGTCACCCGCTGGTGCGCGGCGTCGAGCGTCGCGCGGTAGAGGTTGCCGGCGTCCTGTACGCGGAACAGCAGCCCGGCGGCGTCGCCTCCCGCGGTGACCAGGGCGTCGGCGTCGCCGGCCGCGCCGGTGTAGTAGCCGGTCTCACCGCTGGTGAAGGCGCCGGTGTTGACGACCTTCCACGTGCCGGACGCGGCCTGCCAGCGCCACGGGAACTCGAAGCTCGACCGGGGTCCTTGGCGCCGAACACCAGGGCGCCCTCGGTGATCCAGCCCTTGGCCGCGTCCCAGTCGGCGAAGTCGCTGCGGTACAGCTCCGTGCCGTCGGGATCGGTCAAGCGCACGTCGTCGAGCAGGACGAAGTCGCCCATTCCGCCGCCGTTGCGCTGACCGACGCGGATCACCCGTTCTCCGGATGGTACGGGAACTCTCCGCATACGCCGCATCCATGTCGGTCGGCGCAGCGTCGAGTCACCGACGCTGCCGCGGCGCGTCCCGCTGTCGAGGTGACGCGCGGAGACACCGCAGGACCGACGCGCTGACGAGGTAGACGATGAGCGGGACCGCCGGAATCCCCCACGCCGCCGGGCTGGTGGCGGGCGTCAGACTGTTGGCGAGCAGCGCGAAGGCGATGCCGGCACATCCCGCGAGGGTGAGCGTCAGGCGCAGGACCGGGCGGACCCGCGTGAGGGCCGGACCGCCCGGCACCGCTGACGCCTGCCGGGTGGTACGGCGGCGGGCGCCGTTGATCTCGATCGGCCCGAAGACCGCGACGAGGAACGCCAGGACGAGGGCGCACATGGCCAGCCAGGGGATCCGCCAGGCCAGCCAGCCGGCCGATCCCGGCACCGCCACGGGAAGGACGCCTGCGAGGTGCAGCAGTCCGGTGACCAGGATCATGGCGGCCATGTGCCAGAGAAAGATCGTCAGAATCACCGCGTTGACGGCCACCACGGCCGTCCAGGGGCCCGTGTGACGCAGCCACCGCTCGGCCCGATCCCGCAGCAGCAGCGCCATGCCGAGCTGAGTGGCGGCGACCGACAGCAGAGCCAGGCTCGGAGGTGACATGTTGTGCAGCCGCTCGCCCGGAATATTGATCATGCTGATCGGGTAGGGACCGGCCACCGTGAGCACGACAAGCATGACGATTCCCCCGGCCAGCAGCGGCAACGCCACCCCGGGACGGGCCGGCAGCCTCCCGTCACGCCAGGCGAAGCCCATCTGGTGAATCGCCAGCCAGCCGAACAGGAAGCTGCCCTGGCCCCACACCGCCTGACCGAAGAGGCGGGCAAGGTCGCCGAGCGCCACAAGACCGGTCAGGGCGAGCGGAACCGCCAGCCCGAAACGCCGGTGCAGGGCGTACATCGGCGGAGTGAGCACCACCACCATGAAGTACGCCACCAGGAACCACAGCGGGATCGAGGCGAACCAGACCACCAGACGAACCCGGCTCGGGTCGGCGCCGAACACACGGGCGACCAGCGCACCCCCGGCCATCACCAGCACCAGAGCGTTCGTCGGCGGCACCAACCGGCCGGTGCGATTGAGCACCCACTCCGCGGCACCTCCGCCGCGGCGGCGCTCGGCGGCCAACGACACCGCGTTGGCGTACCCGCCCACGAGGAAGAACACCGGCATCACCTGAACGACCCAGGTGAGCGGGTGCGCCCACGGCAGCTCCGGCAGGGCGGACCGCCCGGTCAGGTCACCTCGCCGGTCGTAACCCACCACCGTCGCCAGCCAGTGCCCAAGCACCACGGCGACGATCGACAACGCCCGCAGCAGGTCGATGAACCGCTCCCGAGAGGGGGGCGTCTGCTCCGCCAGCCGCGAGATCCTCCGCAAGGTGACGCCCACGTCATCCATGTTTCCACGGTGTCCTCGCCAGGGGAGGCGTTGAGACCCCCACCTCGACAGGCCCCCGGCCGCGGTCGGGGCCCTGGCTTCCGGCCCCGGCATCGCCCGGCCAACGCCGGGGCCCGGCTTCGCCCGCTGTCAGGACCGCTCACCGGCATCCCAACAGCCCCGACCGCCGCACCGCCGTACCATGGTCGCCGCCGCCGTCGGCGCCGCCGCGATCGGCCAGGTTTTCGATGGAGCGTTGCTGATCGTCATCTTCGCCACCTCCGGCGCGCTGGAAGCGCTGGCCGCCAAACGCACCGAGGACTCCGTACGAGACCTGCTGGACCTGGCGCCCGACCACGCCACCCGGCTGACCCCCGTCGGGGAGGAGCGGGTCGAGGCCGCCGACCTACGGGTCGGCGACGTGATTCTGGTTCGGCCCGGAGAACGCATCGGCGCGGACGGCGCGGTCGTCGCCGGGACGAGCGCCGTCGACCAGGCGAGCATCACCGGGAGAGCCTGCCGGCCGACAAGCACCCCGGTGACGAGGTGTTCGCGGGTACCCTGAACGGCACCGGACTCCTCCACGTCGAGGTGACGCGCCCCGCGACGGAGACGTTGATCGCGCGGATCGTGGCCATGGTCGAGCTAGCCGGCGCCACCAAGGCCTGCACCCAGTTGTTCATCGAGAAGGTCGAGCAGCGCTACTCGATCCTCATGGTCACCGCCACCCTCGCACTGTTCGCGATCCCCCTCATCTGGGGCGAGGCGCTGCAGGACAGCCTCCTGCGTGCGATGACCTTCATGATCGTCGCGTCGCCGTGCGCGGTGGTTCTGGCCACCATGCCCCCGCTGCTGGCCGCCACCGCCGGTCGTCAGGGCATGCTGATCAAGTCCGCTGTGGTGATGGAGCAGCTCGGCATCGTCAGCCGGGTCGCCTTCGACAAGACGGGCACCCTCACCGAGGGCCGGCCGCACCTGACTGATGTCCGCCTTCTGGCCGAGGCGCCCGACCTCACGGAAGAACGGCTGCTCACGCTGGCCGCCGCCGAGCAGGGGTCGGAATCAACGGGCTGCGCCTGCTGCGCAACGCCGCCTGGCGGCGCGCCGCCGCTTCCTCTGGTTGAGGAATTCACACTGGTGCTGCCTAACCGTCTATTGAGCCGTGAAGGTCCCGTTGCTCAGTGGACATGGTTGATCGTCAAGGCGTTCGTCGAACAGGTAAGCATCTCCGGGCATCGAGGACGACCCTCAACTGTGCCGCACTGGGCACGTTGCGCCCGTACCGCGGACGCCAAGGCCCGTCGTCGTCAGAAGGATGTTGAGGTGTGGTCGGCCCTCTTGATGCTCCTGCGGCGCCGGGTTCCGATGCGGGCCCACGCGAACAGCGCGATCTTCATCACAATGAGCGCGAGGACGATGTTGACGGCAGCGCCGGTCCATAGCGACTCCGCCACGACGGTGCCGGCCAAGCCGACGTGCAGAGCGATGACCACGACGATGGCCAGGGCGAGGAGGATGCTCTGGAGCTTCGATCGCGGAAAGCCACGCTGATGGGTCGGGGTCAGGGCGCCGGCGGGTCGAAATGAGCCGGGGTCAGACGTTTCCACCCGCTCCCAGGTGACCGTCATCGGGTCGCGGCGACTGAACCGCTCGAAGTCGCGCGTGATGACGTCGCGAATCTGGACCAGACCGTCCTCGTCGGCCGCCTCGATGCGCAGCATGAGGGTTCCGGAATCCGCGACCAGCGTGCACTGCCCACAGGGGGTGAAGGTGACGGTCCCCCTCATTTCCGACCACTCGGCCGCCACCCGCACCTCGCTGCGGGCCATCGGCCCGTGCAGGTGCATTCGGGAGGTGTGACCGCCGCCGCCCATGGCGGCGGCGTGCTTGCAGAACTGGACGAGGTAGCGACTGGCCCGCTCGGTCCGGATGTGAGCTTGCAGGATCGGCATGGTATTCCTGTCTGGAAAGGGCTGGTTACAGCTGTCTGGCGGCTGAGGGCCGAGTGGGCGAGGATCAGGTCCGGGTGAGTGCCCTACATGTGGACCCCCCGTCCTTCTTGCCGGATGCCGCGCATAGCGCCTCTTGGAGCGCTCAATTTATCGATACACACTGTCTACGGCAATAGCAGAGTGAATCGTACGCGACAGGGTGTATGCTCTGGACGTGCCGAAACTGTGGACCGAGACCATCGACGCGCACCGTGCCGCCGTCCGGGATGCCGCGTTGGATGCCATGGCGGCGCTGGTGGCCGAGCACGGGCTGGTCTCGCTGACGATGTCGCAGATCGCCGAAAAGGCTGGCGTCGGGCGTGCGACGCTGTACAAGTACTTCCCCGACGCCCAGGCCGTCCTCACCGCGTGGCACGAACGCCAGATCACCGCACATCTCGACCGGCTCACCGCGGCCGCTGATCCAGCCGAGCCGGCTTTCGTACGCCTGCAGGCGGCCCTGCAGACCTTCGCGCAGATCCAGTACCACTCAGCGCGCCACCACGGCGGCGAGCTCGCCACGATGCTGCATCGCGGCGAACACGTCGACCGCGGGCAGCAACGACTACGGGAGTTCGTGCGAAAGCTGATCGCCGAGGCCGCCGAGGACGGGGACCTCCGCGACGACGTGGCTGCGGACGAACTGGCCGGCTACTGCCTGCACGCTCTCACAGCGGCCGGCACCCTCGGCTGCCCGGACGCCGTCCACCGCCTGGTCGCCGTCACCCTGGCCGGACTGAACGCCCCGGCTCCCCTCGATTTCGGAGGGACGGCTCACGACCGACGCGGGGACGGTGCCGACCAGACCTGACAAGCTCGGGGACACCCGTGCTTCTCTTACAGCTTCCCACTCCACAGGGATCCTGCGGCGCTCGAATGGACCATGCTCCGCGCCGTTCAACGGGAGGCGTTCTCGTCAGGCTCGCCGTGCGGCTGCCAGGAATATCGGTATGGCGAGGAAGAGCCGCCCCGCTCCAGCCCGGGCCGTTTGCTCTGCGATCCATGTGTCGGCCTGCTCTCGGTCGATCGTCCCTGTCGCGCATACGGCATCGGCGATGCCCGACAGCATCGGAAGCATGGTGGCGTCGGTGAAGACGCCGGTGCGCACCTCGACCGACACGTCCTGGAAGCCGGCTTCGAGCAGCAGGGTGCGGTAAGCGCGAGCGACGCGTGGGTTCGGAACGGTGTCGGCGCGCGCGTGGACGATGGTGCGGGTGATCGCAGGAGTGTCAGAGTCGATGATGAAGCCGTCCCAGTCCTGGCCGATGAGAACGATACGCCCAGCAGGAGTAAGCACACGGGATGCCTCGACGAGCGCCTTCGCCGGGTCGTCGAGCTCGTGGTACACCTTGTCCGCCCGGTAGGCCCCCACCGCGCCATCCGGCAAGGACAAGTGGCAGGCGTCGCCCACACGCAGATCCAGCCGAGGCCAACGCCGACGGCCCTCAGCGATCATATGCTTGCCGGCGTCGACGCCGAGGGCATGCGCGCCCCGCTCGTTCATCTCCGCAACGGCGCGGCCGGTGCCGCATCCCACGTCGACAACCGAAACGCCGGGGGCGATGCCCAGCAGCTCGTACGATCGGGCACGGAGGTCTGCCGCGCCGGGGACGGCGTCGGCGACGTCGAGCATCCGGATGAGCGGATCGAGGTCGTCGGCAGGGACGTCGGTGGTGGTGGTGTCGTTGGACATGCGAGCCACGATGCGACTTAATGTCGACATGAAGTCAAGCCCGGACTCCTCGGCGTTGAGCATCGGTCAGGTGGCGGAACGTTTCGGCCTGGCCGCGCACGTCCTGCGCCACTGGGAGTCCGTCGGGCTGCTGGAACCGGCCCGGGCGGAGGGCGACCGCCGCCGGTACGGCCCCGACGACCTCTACCGCATCGCGGTCATCCTGCGAGCGAAGGAGGCAGGGTTCGGGCTCGACGACATCCGGGAGATGATCGCGACCAGGGAGCCGACCGCACGGCAGGCGATCCTGCAGCGCCTGGAGGGCGATCTGGTGCGGCGCATCGCAGAGGCTGAAGCCTCACTCGACCTCATCCGGTCCGCGCTGAACTGCGATCACGAGGACTTCACCTCCTGTCCGCACTTCCAGGCCATGGTGAGGGACAGAATCGGCGTGGAGGCAGAACCACACGTACCGGTCTGACGTTCCATCTGAGACACCGGCATTGCGAACGTCGCGCCCGCGTCTACCTCAACGGCCGGAATTCACCCCTGCGGCACGATCTTCAGGGCCTGACGGAGCGCCTCCGCCTCCGACGGCGTCAGTTCAGCGAGGAAGTGGACGAACGCCGCAGCCTGGTTGTTGCTTGTGGCGAGCGCTCCCCGCATCAGACGCGCCGTGTACGCCTCCCGTGAGGCGACGGCCTCGTAGCTGTACGCACGGCCTTCCATCCAGCGGCGCAGCCAGCCCTTCGTGTGCAAGGTGTCCATCACCGTCATCACCGTGGTGTAGGCGATGTCGCGGCTCTTCTGGAGTTCGGTCAGGACGTCACGCACGGACACCGGGCGGCCGAGATCCCACACGCAGTCCATGATCGCCGCCTCGAGTCTGCCGAACTCGCGCACGTCTCCTCCGCCCTCGACATGCCTCCCTACACAGGATAGTAGATCAGATCCAGAGGAAAAGGGATGATCACCACGTTCAGTGCGGGCACTCCACCGCGGTGTGAGTCCAGGAGATGGGACAGCCGGTAGTGTGTCGGCTGTGACTACGGGCGCTGTGGCGCGCAGGCCGGCTCGTTGGAGCGTGCCCTTCCTGCTGGCCGCCGTCCTGGGCGGGCTGCTCGCCATGCACGGCCTACAGCCC
This sequence comes from Microbispora sp. ATCC PTA-5024, assembly GCF_000511135.2. NCBI lineage: Bacteria > Bacillati > Actinomycetota > Actinomycetes > Streptosporangiales > Streptosporangiaceae > Microbispora > Microbispora sp. ATCC PTA-5024. The sequence continues at coordinate 1,656,889 of NZ_KI866522.1, forward strand.
TCACCTGGCCCTATCCCGACTCCAAGCGTCCTGGCCCTGCAGTACGAGCATGCGAACGGCCTCGGCATGCCGGTGCCGGCCGACACGCGCCACGGCGACGGTAAGCGCTCTCCCCACGACGGGCACGGGGGCGGCCAGGTCTGTCTGGCGTTCCTGCTTGCCGGACTGCTTCTACTACTACTTCTCCTCGTCATGGCGGCCGCGAGCCGCTTCATCGCGCTGCCGATACGGCCGTTCTTGAGGCCGTTCCTCCCGCGCGGGCCCACCGTCCGCCCCCGAGGGCCGACCCTCGCTCAACTCTGTGTGATCCGGGTGTAGAAGCGCGCTCGGCGGTACGCGCACCGTCGAAGCGATCGCTGAATGTCCCGAATCAAGCACAGAAGGTGTTCACCAATGAAGCGTCTCATCGTTTCCTCGGCGCTGCTCGCCGGGGCCGGTCTCCTGAGCGGCGCGTGCGGCTCCGCCGACACCACCGTCCACGACGCGTCCTCCATGTCGTCCATGTCGGCGATGCCTACCGAGTCGCAGACTCCCATCACCAGCCCAGCGGCCGACCACAACGACAGGGACGTCTGGTTCGCGCAGATGATGATCCCGCATCATCGTCAGGCGGTGGAGATGGCGAAACTGGCCGAGGACCGCGCCGTCGGCAGCCAGGTCAAGGAACTGGCCCAGAAGATCAGGGCGGCCCAGGATCCCGAGATCCAGACCATGACCGGCTGGCTGGAGAGCTGGGGGGTGCAGGCTCCCGGTGAAAGCGCCATGCCGATGGACCACGACATGCCGGGGATGGAAATGCCCGGCATGATGTCCGGCACGGACATGAAGAAGCTCGAAGGCCTCTCCGGCACCACGTTCGACAGGGCGTTCCTGACGATGATGATCGAGCATCACCATGGCGCCATCACCATGGCCGAGGAAGAGCAAGGCGCCGGCGTCTACGAGCCGGCCATACAGATGGCGGCGTCCATCATCTCCAGCCAGTCGGCGGAGATCCGCACCATGAAGCAGCTCTTGCAGTAGCCGCCGGAAGGGGTGGGTGGTGTTCGTGTGGCCACCCACCCCTTCCTGGGAATATTCACCGGGGGCCTGAGAGGGTGGAGGACGTCGAAATGATCGCCGCGAGCATCGCCTTGGCCTGCTGCGTGCTCCTGCTCGGGCATCTCGCCGGGCCGCTACTCATGCGAGCGCGGTGGCCCGCGCGTCTGCCGGGCACCGCCGCCACCCTGTGGACCGCCGCCACTGCCGGCACCGCCCTGGCCCTGGCCGGGTTGGGCCTTCTGGGGCTCGTCTGGCCGTCGACCCCCGGCCATCGCCTCGTCGACTGGCTCGCCGATTGCCTGGACGACAAGCATGCGATCACCCTCGCGGCGGCGCTGACATCCGCGCTCCTGCTCACGGCGGGAGCAATCGCTCTCCGGCTGGCCGTCCCCAGAGTCGTCCACACCCTCCGGGAGCGGCGCGCGCACCGCGAGATGCTCGACATGGTCGCGCGTGATCTCGCCGGAACGCCGGATGTCCGTGTGCTGGACCATCCAACGCCGTTGATCTACTGTCTACCGGCGCGCGAGCGGCCCATCGTGGTGACCACGGGCGCGCTCGACCGGTTGGAGGCGGCCGAGGTGGAGGCGGTGCTTGCTCATGAACGCGCTCATCTGCGGCAGAGGCATCACCTTCTCCTCATGCTGGCCGACGCCCTGCATTCCGCCCTTCCCTGGCTGCGAACGCTGCGGCTCGCCCACGACATCCTGCCCGGCCTGCTGGAACTGGCCGCCGACGACAGCGCGGTACGACGCCACGGCAAGGCTCCACTGATCGGAGCCCTGCAGAAACTGGCCATCACCTCCTGTTCCACAGGGGCTCTGGCCGTCAACCCCGCCACCGCCCAGATCGCGAGACTGCGGGTCGCCAGATTGACCTATCCCCAGCTCTTCCCCGGGCTGTCACATGCCCGGCCGCTGTCCTGGATCGCAGTCGTCACGGCCGTCGGCGTCCCGGTTGTGCTGGCCACCCTGGGCCTCCTGCTGCCGCTGGTGTGCTGACCCCCTGACCACCACCCCTCTTCACGTCCTGTGGTGTCGTCCCCGCCTTCGGTGCCGGCCCACGGATGCACTACCCGCGGTGGTGGGCACAAGTGCCAGCAGCAGCCCAGCAGACATGACCGCATCACTCACGCTCCCCGGCGCCCCATTCCTCATTCGCGGGCGGCCGCGATGCTCCTCGTGCCGGGGACGCCGTCGGCATGGTTGTGCAGGGCCAGGCGGTGCCAGTGCGCGTCAGCCGGAAGCCGGTTGACCAGCCGGGCCCCGGACGACCTCACCCCCTGACGCGAAGGGCGCACCGGGGAATGCGGCCGTCGGACAACCGGGTGTCGACCGTCTGCCCGCCCCGATCCGCCATGGCACACTGCGCGGAGAAGCGCCGCCACCGGTCCTCGGGGCACCTCGTTTCCCCGCACTGCTCTTACCGGTGATAGTAGCGACGCCTTGCGCCACTAGACGGCCCTCCGTTGCCACGTAAGGGCCCTCTTCGGACCTCCACGCCAGAGACGGTCGCGTGGTAGCGGTCGTGCGAACCGTCAGCAGGCAGGGTACGTGATCCGGGAGCTATCGGACCTATAGGTCGTATTGGGATGAACGCCCCAGGCACTATCTATTATCGCCACTAGTAGCTTCAATAAGCGGCTAAAACACCTAGATGTCCGTTTATTGATTTTCGAAGCAGGCAATTACGACATTGCAGGAGATGGCTGCTGGAGTGCCGTCAAATGCCATTTCCTTGGATTCAAGGAGATGTATCTGATTATGGGCAATTATCCTCAAGGAGGAAACGCTATGCCCACTTACCGCAGTATCATCGCCGGCCTGGCACTCAGCACTGCACTGGCAGGTGGAGCGCTGTGCCTGGAAGCCTTGACCTGTACCTCCAGCGCCAGCGCCACGACGATCACCCACAGCCATGGCAGCTTCGGGCACCGCAGCAAGGGCTGTCACTGCCAGGACTGCCGCTGCAAGAACTGCCACTGTAAGAGCGGTCACTGCTCAAGCTGCCGGTGAGAGGCTGAAACGTGAAGTCGGGCAACCTTGGGACGGATCTTCCTGCGGACAGCGGGAGCGGGGCCGTTCCAGAGGTCTGAGGAAGGGCTCCGGCGAACCGCGGCTCGCCGGAGCCCTGATTCCTGATCCATGACGGCCGAGAGCTCGTACCCGACGAGACGTTAGGGAGGAGACCTTCCGGCCGGCAGGTGTGTGGATGTCCTGGTGAATGGTCAGTTGCTCCGCGTCCACAAGGGACACGGTGCATGGTCATTCATCCTTCGGGTTGGGAGCGCCGTAGCACGTCGAGGCGGGTCTGGTACTCATCAGTGTCGATCTCGCCGCGTGCGTAACGCTGCGCCAGAACCTCCTGTGCATATGGCAGGCCGGGACCGACCGGGGCATGGGGTGTCCGAGCGAGGTGGCGGACGAGCAGCACGGTGCCGGCGATCATCGCACCCCAGAAGATGACGTTGCCGGTCATCATCAGGGCGTAACCCCAGCCGTTCATTCCGTTCCAGTACATCATTTCGATCACCTCACTTGATCCGCCCTGTGCGTGATGCACGAGCCGCCCCTACGATCATCGGTCGGTGTGATCCTTCCGACGAGAGGGCCAACGTCCTCAGCCGGCCGGATTCAGTCCCAAGCGTGCAAGAACCGGGACGTGCGCCTTGACGGCAGGTGGCTTTGAGACCAAGCCTCGGGCTTTCGCCACTGCGGGGGGCGACCGAGCAAGGAGTGGCAGCTACCCCCAACCCCTCACGGGACAACCCGCAGGACCGTGATCGCCAGATGGCGCATCGTCGTCCAGGCCGTCCGTAACCTGTCCCTCCCGCCTCGCGGGGCTCGTCGGCGGAGACTCCCACGAGCAGGGTTGCGTCTCGATCACATCAGCTACCCTGAGCAACCTCTCAGTTACTCAATGGTAAGGGTCTCGGATACCCCTTGCGGGTATCGTCTCAGTGCAGAACTGTCAGGGAGCTATCTACTATTCAATTTAGTAGAGCACGTGGGGGGACCGGCGATGAAAACGACTGTGGTGAGGGTGATCGGCATGAGCTGCGGCTCGTGCGCGAGCAGCGTCTCCGCCGCCCTGGGAGACCTCCAAGGGGTCCACAGAGTTCGGGTCGATCTCACAACCGGTGAGGTGACGGTGACCAGCGAAGGAATCGTTACCGACAACGCCCTGCGAACGGCGATCGAATCAGCGGGCTACACGGTGGATCCGGCATGAGTGGGCGCGTCCGGGTGGTGCTGTTCCTCCTCGCCCTGATGGTCGTCTTCGTCGCGGCGCTGATCGCCGGCCGCCACACGGGCCTGTTCGGAACCGCCGGAACCTCGGGGACATCCGATAGAGAGCGCCATGACATGCGCTCCATGTCCTCACGGTCCATGTCCACCACCCCCGCCGCCTCCCGCTCCTCCCCCACGCCCGCCGGACTCCTGGTCTCCGACTCCGGCTACACCCTCAGCCCCCAGATTGCTGCACGATCAGGACACGCTGACCTTCGCCATTCACGGGCCAGACGGTCGCGCGGTCACCCAGTTCCGACGACTGAACGGTGCAGCGATGCACTTGGTGGCCGTCAGCCGCGATCTGTCCAACTACCGGCACCTGCATCCGACCATGTCCCCGGATGGCACCTGGTCGGTCCCGCTACGACTGCCGAGCGCCGGCTCTTACCGCGCTTTCGTCCAGTTCATCCCGGCGACGCTGGGCAGGATCCTCACGCTCGGCGTCGATCTTGCTTCAGGTGGTTACTACACTCCTCAGTCGCCGGCGGCGCCGACCCGCGCCGCCCAGGTCGGAGACGGCGACGATGATCACGACGACCTGGACATCAGCGTCAACGGCTGGCTGCACCCAGGCCAGGACGACGACATCTCCTTCACCTTCAGCCGCGACGGCCTGCCGGTCACCGACCTTCAGCCATACCAGGATGGCTACGCCCACCTCGTGGCACTACGCGAAGGTGACCTCGCCGTCCAGATCGCGCAGCCGGTCACGACCACTTCGGGTCCCGACGTCGGCTTCCGTCTTGGAACACCCGGTCCCGGCACATACCGCCTGTTCCTCGACTTCAAGTACCAGGGCTCTGTCACGACCGCCGCTTTCACGATGGTCGCCCAATAGCCCGGCAACCCGGCACTGTCAGGTTCATAAGGGAGCATTCGCATGTCCTCAGCATTCCTGTTCGTCACTGGCGTTGGGACCGGGCTGCTCGCCGGTGGCGCCAGTTGCGCGGCGGTTCAGGGCGGTCTGCTCGCCGCCGCCGTCACCCGCAGAACGGCCGTCGATCCGCAGACTGCGGCTCCTCCGCCATCGCTGGCGCCCGTGGCCGTCTTTCTCATCGGCAAGCTGGTCTCCCACGCCCTCCTCGGCGCCGCCCTCGGTGCCTTCGGTTCCGCCATCCAGTTCAGCTCACGCGTCCGAGCTGTGATCATGCTGGTCGCGGCGGCCCTGATGGTGTTCTTCGCCCTCGAACTGTTCGGCCTGCGCATCGCGCGACGGCTGGCGCCGAGGCCCCCGGTAGCCTGGACCCGGCTGGTGCAGAAAAGCGCCGCAACGACCTGGATGCTTACCCCGGTGCTGCTGGGGCTGGCGACCATCCTTCTTCCTTGCGGCGTGACCCTCAGCATGGAGCTCCTGGCCGTCACGTCCGCCACTCCCCAGGACGGTGCCGCGGTCATGGCGGGGTTCGTGCTCGGCACCGTCCCGCTGTTCACCTTTCTGGGATATCTGTTTCGCAAGTCCACACAGATCCTGCAGGGCCGCCTGCGGACGGCCACCGGCGCCGTCCTCCTGACCGTCGCCGCCTTCACCACCGTCTCCGGCCTCACGCTGGCCGGTTGGAACCCCGCCACAACGAGCCCCACTGACGCGGCGGCGCCACCGGCAGTCCCCCTGTCAGCGGCAAGAGACGATCGGCCGCAGACCATCGAGATAGGAGTGGGCAACGACTCCTACTCCCCCGCCGCCCTGACGGCGCATGCTGAGCGCCGCACCAAACTCGTCCTCCGAACGAACAAGACCACGAGCTGTGCCCGCGATTTCGTCATCCCCAGCCTCAACATCGAAAAGGTCCTGCCCGTAACCGGACAGACCACGATCGACCTCGGCCTGCAACCTCCCGGAAGCCTGACCTACACCTGTGCCATGGGGATGCACACTGGCAGGATCACGTTCGCGACGAGGCCGACAGCCGCCGGCGCCCTCACCAACAGCGCTATGGGGACTCAGGTCATTGAGATCAGGGTCCGGAACTACGAGTACTCCCCCAACCGCATCGTCGCTCGGGCCAATCAGCGCACCCGCCTCGTGCTTGTGACGAACGAGACGACGAACTGCACACAGGACTTCGTCATTCCCAGCCTCAGCATCGAACGGATCCTGCCTGCGACTGGCCGGACGGTAGTCGACCTCGGCGTACGCCCTCCAGGACGCCTCCCGTTCACCTGTGCCATGGGTGAGCACACGGGAGTCATCGTCTTCAAAAACGCACCGGCAGCCTCTCCGTCCCAGACCGGGAAGTCTCGAGGCCTGCAGGCAGAATGAGGACCGCACCCGGCGGCGGGCCTCGCCGGGAATGGTCGGGAGCGACCCGGTGACGGCGGCCTCGCCCCGGACAGGGGTGCGGTGGATCACGCCCTCGGCGAGCCGGCCGTCCGCGCGCCGCGAACGAGTCCCGGTCCCCGGCCATGGCGGGATGCACCGGGCGGCGAGGGCGTCACGGTCTGACGCGATGCTCGTCTGTGCGCGCTCTCGCGGAAGGCATGAGCCTGGCCGGGATCAGCTTCTCCTCTGCGCGGTGAAGGCGGTGATCTTCGTCAGTTCCCGGCGCTCCACGAGAGAGAAGAGCCGTTCCAGAGCGTGGTGAATCCGGTCGAGTTTGCGCGGGGGCAGGGAGTTCCTCCTCGCGATCGCGGAGGGCGCCGTTCCGCCGTGCCAGGCGATCAGCAGGACACCACCGGGCCGCAGGATCCGGTGGAGCTCACGCAGACCCGCGTCGAGGTCCGGCCACATGGCCACGTTGTTGACGGAGACGACGCGATCGAAGCTCTGGTCGGCCTGGCCGGTGCGGTCGGCGGTGCCGAGCCCCAGCAGCACCCGACCGCTCGCGACGGCCGCCGCGTTGTGCCGTGACGCCATGGCGAGCATGTCGGCGGACGGATCGAGGCCGCGGATCGTCTGCGCCCGTGTCTGCTGATCCAGCGCCCGTATGAGCGCCCCCGGCCCGCACCCGACCTCGCAGACGTGGTCGCCCTCCCGGACGTCGAGAAGGCCGAGCAGTTCCCGCGGGTCGTTCAGGCGCAGCATCAGCCATCCGGCGAGCCGCCCCGGAAGACCCGTGGGCATCGCGAACGGAGACCGAACGGGCGCGTCGAAGGCCCACGACGAGATCGATGGCGTCCTCATGCCGGCCAGGTTCCCGGTTCAAGCCGCCTTGAAGTCAAATGGGGTCATGAACGCGATCCCCATCGGCGAGGCCGCCCGCCGCTTCGGCCTCAACCCCTCGGCACTGCGCTACTACGAGGAACGCGGTCTGGTACGGCCAGCCGGACGCGAACGGGGACGCCGCGTGTACGGGCCGGAGGAACTGCGCCGCCTCGCGTTCGTACGGATGGTCCAGCGACTCGGCATCCGCCTGGAGGTGGCGGCCGCCGTCCTCGACCAGCCGCGTGACCGATGGCGGCACGACACCGGCCGGCAACTACAGGAGCTGGACGACCTCATCGCCCGAGCTCAGGCGGCCCGGCGGTTTCTCACGTCCGCGCTGGACTGCCCTGCCGAGCACCCCGCCCGCGACTGCCCCCACCTCATCGACATGCTGGACGAACTGGCCGGAGGCGTCACCCCCGAGCACCTCGTGGCCGGCCCCTCCGAAGAGCGTCCTCCCCCCACCCTCCGTTGAGCCCGAAGCGTGGTCGGCGGCCCCGATCGCCGCATGGGTCTGGGGAGGGACCAGCGGCTGTTCTCGATCAAGTCGGACCGATTCACGAACCGGTTCGACCGCTAATCCAGCGCAGCGCCGATCCCGGCAGCCCGCACCGCCGGCTCCCGGCCGCCCCGCCCATCTCCCTTCCCGGCACCACGGGACCGGCGAGACCCCACGCCCGACCCCGGCTCCTCCCCCGTCGAGTCCTCCTCGAACACCAGCACTGGATCCCCAGGCCCTGCGCGGCTTCCGGGTCCACGGCGTCGCATGACGGCTGCATGGCGAGGACGTATCAGGGACTTTTCCAGCTCTTGACCATCCCGCCGGCACACGCTTATGGTCTTGTCGAACCGGTTCGCGGAATCGATTCGACCTACTGCACCACCAGGGGAAAGGCGCATGGTCACACCCTTGTCTCGGCGGGCACGCAGGATCGCGCCGGACGCCGTCCTCGCCTCCGCGCTCGCGCTGACCGTGACCCCGTGACCCCGTGACCCCCGTGACCCGCGTGGCCGCGATGTGGCCGGCCCGTCCACGAAAGAAGGAAGAATGTCAGCTCATCCACAACGCTTGGCCACAATCAGGCGTCCCGACGATACAGCTGCGTCACACGGCCAGCGCCGAGGCTTGAACGGCAGAAAGCTGATCGCAGTCCTCGGGGCACTCGTCGCCACCGCCGCCTTGGGCGTGAGCGGCCAGCAGCCCGCCTCGGCGGACTCGAACGTCAGCTCTGCGAGCGTGAAAGCGCTGACCGTCGATCTGTCCGCGAAGACGAAGCGGTCTGCAGGGGTGGGTCTTGGCATTCTCTACGGCGTCACCCAGGACGGGTTACAACCGTCCGACGAATACCTCGACCCGCTGACGATCAACGCCTACCGCAGCGGCGGCTGGTATGCGGGCGGCTGGATCAAGGACAAGTACACCTTCGGACCAGGCACCCAGGCCAACATCGACGCGGTCATCGCCGAGGCGAAGCGTCTGCAGCGCCCGCCCCGTCACAAGGTCGAGTACCAGGTCCTGCTCAGTGATGTGTTCGGTTCGACCGGCGGGGCGCCGGCGAACACGCTGTGGCCGTGCACCGACGGCGACTGCAGCAACTGGATCACGTTCATCGACGCGACTGTGGCCAAGCTCCAGGCCGCCGGCCAGAAGTTCACCTACGAGATCTGGAACGAGCCCGACCTCAGCATCTTCTGGAGACCGGGCGTCAACACGGACCAGTACTTCCAGATGTGGGACAGCGCCTACCGCGAGATCCGGCGCATCGCCCCGGCTGCGACGATCGCCGGTCCTTCGTTCGCCTACACCCCCGAGCGGCGGCCCGAGGAGTGGCAGGCCTTCCTGGCCCATGTCAAGGCCGCGAACACCGTCCCGGACGAGATCACCAACCACGATGAGGGGACCGTGGACGACCCGGTCACCGTCGGCCGGTCCCTGGCGGACGCACTCGACGCCAACGGGATCGCCCAACGGCCCCTCTCGGCCAACGAGTACCAGCCCGCGGATCGGCAGACCGCCGGAGACACCGCCTGGTACAACGCCCGGCTGGCACAGTCGAACTATGCCAACGCCATGCGCGGAAACTGGAGTTGCTGCATCATCCCCAACCTGACCGGGCTGCTCACCAAGACCCCGAGCGGCTGGGCACCCAACGGAAACTGGTGGGCGATGCGAACCTACGCCGACCTGACCGGGACGCTGGTGTCCACCTCCGAACAAGTCGGGTCGACCGCGATTTCCGCGTCCGAGGACCCCGCGAAGAAGCGCGCTGTGGCGCTGCTCGGTGACATTCAGGGCGCATACGTCGGGCCGATGGCCGTAACGTTCAAGGGGCTGTCCTCGACGCCGTGGCTGGTCCGCGACGGCCTCGTGCACGCCACTGTCTACAGGATCCCTGACCAGGCACCCCTGTACGCGCGCCAGGTTGCCTTCAGCCAGGACGTCAAGGTCGAGAACGATGCCATCACGGTGCCGTTCGACTTCGCGTCGAAGCACGACGCCTACAGCGTCTATCTGTCCTGGACCGAACCGCAGGCGATCTCTCTCGACGCCCCGACCGCCGTGCAGCCCGGGAGCACCTACACGGTCCCGGTGACGTTCGTCAACGGCGGTGGGCAGACGGATCGCGACGTCCGGACGAGTCTCGCCGCCTACACCCCGGACGGCGAGCCGGCCCCCGGATTCACCATCACCTGCGCGGACAGTGACGCGCCCGCGTGCCCAGGCGTGCCCAAGCTGGCCTCCGGTCAGAGCACTGTCGTGCGGTACACGATGACGACCTCCGCCGATCTGCCCCGAGGCAACTACCGGTTCACGGCGGTCGGTACGGCGAAGTCGGAAGGGCAGGACATCTCCGTGAAGAACTCTGTCGACGCGTTGCTGCACTGTGAGGTCGGGGACGTCTGCGAGGCTGAGGATGGCGCTCTGTCCGGCGGAGCGTGCCTGGCCACGGACCATCCCGGGTATACGGGATCGGGCTTCGTCGCGTGCTTCACCACACGGGGGCCGAGCGTGACTCAGCGGATCGTCGCCCAGGATGCGGGCACGTACTCACTGGACCTCCGCTACGCGGCCGGCCCTGACGGTCCGGCCGGCACCCGGAGCGCATCGGTGTCGGTAAACGGCGGAGATCCTCACCAAATCTCACTTCCGCTCACCGGGAGCTGGAACACCTGGGGCGACGCGACCATTCCGGTGCAGTTGGTGGCGGGTATCAACACGATCAGCGTCAGCTACGGTTCCGGTGACGCCGGGTGGTTCAACCTCGACCACCTGGTAGCCGCCAAGTAGCGCAAGGACTGCGTTCTCGGTCGTACGTTCAGGCAGCCCCATCCGCAACCAGGTACATCGGTCGCGGATGGGGCTGCCGCTTCGACACTCCGAATACGTGAGAGAAACGCCCGGGACGTTGGGGAGTCCGGCCGAACCGTCGCGGCCGTGTTCACGATGCATCACTATCTCTGCTCGACAGTCAGGACGTGCCGGGTCCGGTCCCCGATCCAGGCCGCTTCGAGGATCGCGGTCAGGCTGGCGGTGTCGGTCGGGCCTGGATGGTTCTGGATCAGGCGGGTGACGCCACCGGCCATCTCCGCGAAGCGCGGGAGGTCGGCGCGTGCCACGCCGATGTCCGCCAAGGTGGCAGGGATGCCGATGCCGGCGAGGAGCCCGTCGAGCCAGGTGAGGAACGCGTCTGCGGCCTCGGCATCCGAGGCGTCGGTCACGTCGAGCCCGCACACCCCGGCGAGGACGGCCAACCGGTCGCCGATGGCATCCCTGGCCGCGTCCAGCGCGTAGGGCAGCAGCAGCCCGACGCCCAGGCCGTGCGGCGTGTGGGTGGCTGCGCCGATGGGGTACTGGAGGGCGTGCGGAGCCGCGGTGCCCGCGTGGGAGAACGCGAGCCCGGCCAGCATGGATCCATAGGACATGTCCGCGCGCGCGTCCTTGTCGCCTCCGTCCCTGACGGCACGGGGCAGGCTGCGGGCGATCCGCTCCGCGGCCAGGAGCGCGTAGTGATCGGTGATCGGGTTGCGGCCGAGGAAGACCTGCTCCACCGGGTCGCGCGGTCCGTGGGCCCGGGGTCGCGCGGTGTAGCTCTCCACCGCGTGGCAGAACGCGTCGATGCCGGAGTGGGCGGTGACGGTCGCCGGGCAGGTGTAGGTGAGCTCGGGGTCGACGATGGCGAAGTCGGGCACGATGTGGACGCTGGAGACCCCCACCTTCAGCTCGCGGTCCGGGTCGGTCAGCACCGAGACGGGCGTGAGCTCGGAGCCGGTGCCTGACGTCGTCGGGACCGCGACGAGAGGAATCGTCGGCCCCGGCACCTTCGACTCGCCGTAGAAGTCGCGCGGCGTCCCACCGTGGCGCCGGATGACGCCGACGATCTTGGCGAGGTCGATCACCGTGCCACCCCCGATGGCGAGGATCACGTCGGCGTCCACCTCCGCGGCGGCCGAGACGGCCAGGGCGACATCGGCGAGTGGCACGTCCGGAGTCGCGTCGGCGAACACCCCGGCGACTGCGACCTTCTCCCGTACGGCGGCCACGATCTCGGCCACGCACGGCTGCCCCAGAAGAACCCGGTCGGTCACGATGAGGACTCGCGAGCCACACTCGGCCACCACTCGTGGGATGTTCTGCGCGACCCCTTCGCCCACTATCAGCTGGCGTGGTCCGCGGACGGTCTCAAGCATGTCGGTGCCTCTCTGGAACGTCGGCGGTGATGTGCTGGGCGGGCGCACAGAGCAGCAGGCCGGTCACGGGAGGTCGATCGCCGCGTAGGTGACGTCGAGGTACTCACGGATGCCCTCGTGCGACCCCTCCTTGCCGATCCCGGACTGCTTCACGCCTCCGAACGGAGCTGACGGGTCGGAGATCAGACCACGGTTGACGCCGACCATCCCCGTCTCCAGCCCCTCGGTGAACCGGAGCGCCCGCTGGAGGTCACGGGTGAAGACGTATCCGACCAGGCCGTGCTCGGTGTCGTTGGCCTTCGCCATCACCTCGTCGTCGGACGTGAACGAGATGATCGGCGCCACCGGGCCGAAGATCTCCGCCTCCAGGATCCGCGCGTCATCGGGCACGTCGACGAGGACCGTGGGCGGGTAGAAGTGGCCCGGCCCATCCGGACGCTCGCCGCCCACCAGGACACGGGCGCCGCGATCGACGGCGTCGGCGACGAGCTCGTCGATCTTGGCGACCGAGGCCTCGTCGATCAGCGCCCCGACGTCCACGCCGTCGTCGAGACCATGGCCCACCGAGAGCGCGCCCATCCGCTTGGCGAAGCGCGCCGTGAACTCCTCGCGCACCGGCTCCTCGACGTAGATGCGGTTGGCCGCGATGCAGGACTCCCCGATGTTGCGCATCTTGGCCACCATGGCACCGTCGAGCGCGACGTCCAGGTCGGCGTCGGCACACACGATCAGGGCCGCGTTGCCGCCCAGTTCCATGGAGGTGCGCAGCACGTTGTCCGCCGCCTGTCGCAGCAGCACGCGCCCGACCTCGGTCGACCCGGTGAACGAGAGCTTGCGGGTCCGGCGGTCGGCCAGCAGTGCTGAGACCACCTCGCCGGCGCGCTTGGTCGTCACGACGTTGACGACGCCCGGGGGAACGCCGACCTCCTCCATGATGCGGGCCAGGAGCAGCATGGTGAGCGGCGTCTGGGCGGCCGGCTTGGTGATCGTCGTGCAGCCCGCCGCCAGCGCAGGAGCGATCTTGCGGGCGCCCATGGCCAACGGAAAGTTCCAGGGCGTCACGAAGACGCACGGTCCGACCGGCTTCGGCACGGTGAGGATGCGATATCCGCCGGCGGGAGCGGTGTTGTAGCGCCCCTCGACGCGCACCGCCTCCTCGGCGAACCAACGGAAGAACTCCGCGCCGTAGGCCACCTCCCCCCGAGCCTCGGCGAGCGGCTTGCCCATCTCGAGCGTTATCAGCCGGGCGACCTCCTCGGACCGCTCGGTCAGTGCCCGGTACGTCGCGGTCAGCAACTCTGATCGTCTCCGCGGCGGGGTCGCCGCCCACTCCGCCATCGCCGTGCTCGCCGCGTCCAGAGCGGCGAGCCCGTCGACGACGCCGGCGTCCGCCACCTCGGCGATGGTCGTGCCGGTGGCCGGGTCCTCGACCACGAAGGTGGCTCCGCCGGCGGCGTCGCGCCAGGCGTCGCCGATCCGGAGCCGCCGGTGCTCGGGGGCCAGGACGTTCATCGGGTCACTCATCGCGTCGCCTCCTGTGATGTTCTTGGTGATGTCCGGCGTGACCTCGGCGATCGCGCCACGCGGGTCGACGAAGGGCACACGACCTCGTCGGGATGGAGGGTGCCGGGCGGGCCGAACGCGGCCTTGGCCGTGGCCGCAGGGCGACGCCCCGCGCCGCCGATCGCCTTCTCAGGCCATGGCTGCTTCGGCGTCGCCGGGCCGTGCTCACCGGTGACGGCCCGCCGAGGCTCGCTTGCCACGTGCGGGCGCATGTCGACGTCGCCTGCGCGGTTATCTCCCGGCCTCGGACAGCGCCAGCCCGGTGCCCGCGTCGAACAGGTGCGCACGGTCCAGGTCGACCGTGACAAGCAGCCGCTCGCCCGGCGTACCGGTGACGCTGGGTCGCGCCTTGACCTTGAGGATCTCCGTCCCCACTCGGACGTCGACCACCGTTCGGTCACCGAGCGGCTCAAGGCCGTAGAGCTCACCCGGCAACGACGCGTCCCCACGCCGCTCGACGGACAGGTCCTCCGCGCGCAGGCCCAGCAGCAGCGGACGACCGTCCTCAGCCGTGGTCCAGCGGGGCCGCGGCAGCGTCCACCCTTCCGCCCCGACCAGACGATCTCCCTCGGCGTGGCAGGGGAGCAGGCTGATCCGCGGGCTCCCGACGAAGCCTGCGACCCACTGGTTGGCCGGACGCTCGTACACCTCGGTCGGCGTTCCGACCTGTTGCACCTTCCCCTCCTTGAGGACCGCGACCTGGTCGGCCATGGACAGGGCCTCGACCTGGTCGTTGGTCACGTAGACGAAGGTTCCCCCGAGGCTCCGGTGGATGCGGGTGAGCTCGGTGCGCATCTCGACGCGGAGCTTGAGGTCGAGGTTCGTCAGCGGCTCGTCCATGAGAAACGCGCGCGGGCGACGGACCAAGGCCCGGGCCAGGGCGACACGCTGCATCTCACCGCCCGACATCTGCGCGGGGCGACGCTGCAGCAGACGTTCGATGTGCAGCAGGCTGGACATCTGCTCGACGGCAGCGGCGATCTCGCTCGAAGAACAGCGGCGTGCCCGCAGCGGCGAAGCGATGTTCTCGTACGCCGTGAGTCGCGGGTAGAGGGCGTAGCTCTGGAAGACCATGGCCAGGTCGCGTGCGGCCGGGGCGTCACCGGTCGCGTCCCTCCCGTCCAGGTGGACCGACCCGGCGTCAAGCTTCTCGAGGCCGGCGATCGCTCGCAGTGTCGTCGTCTTGCCTGCCCCGGAGGGCCCGAGCACGACGAAGAACGAGCCGTCGGGCACGTCCAGCGTCACCCCGTCCAGGGCCTGGACTTTGCCGAAGGACTTGCGCAGCCCGTGCACTGCCACGGTTCCCATCAGGCCACCAGTTCTTCCGTGCTCACGTCGTAGACCGGCGGGGGCCCGCCGGTGTGCCGCAGCCCGACCGGTGCGTCAGCGGCGAAACGGACGGTCGGTGGCATCCGAACCCGTACGTCGCGCTGGCCGCCGTGGTCGACCACGTAGATGACTTCGTCGCCCAACCATTCCGCCGAGACCACGCGGGCAGGGGCCGAACGATCCGCCCCTGGTTCTGTGACTTCCAGCGCCTCCGGCCGGACGCCCGCGACCAGGCGACGGTCGCGCGGCAGGCCTGGCGGTGGCGCGAGGACCAGTCCGCCCTGGCTGCGCAGCTTCCCGTCGGCCACCTCCACCTCGATCAGGTTCATCGGCGGGGAGCCGATGAACGCGGCGCAGAAAAGACTCGCCGGACGGTCGTAGACCTCCAGCGGCGTGCCGATCTGCTCGACGCGGCCCTTGTTGAGGATGGCGATCCTGTGGCCGAGCGACATCGCCTCGACCTGGTCGTGGGTGACGTAGACCATCGTCGTCCCCAGCTCCCCCTGCAGGTGCTTGATCTCCGTGCGCATGTCCGCCCTCAGCTCCGCGTCCAGATTGGTGAGGGGTTCGTCCATGAGGAACGCGCGCGGTCGTCGCACCAGGGCGCGTGCAAGCGCGACGCGCTGCTGCTCCCCGCCGGACAGCCGGTGCGGTCGCCGGTCCAGGAGCGGACCGAGCCGCATCAGCCGGGCGGCCTCGTCGACCCGCTCGCGCACCTCCGACTTGGGCAGTCCCTCGGCCCGCAGTGGGAACGCCAGGTTGTCGCGGGTTCTCAGATGCGGGTAGAGAGCGTAGAACTGGAACACCATGGCGATGTCGCGCTCGGCGGGCGGCAGGTCGTTGACCAGCGTGTCGCCGATGCGGATGTCGCCCGTCGTCTGCCTCTCCAGGCCGGCTATGGCCCGCAGCGTGGTCGTCTTGCCGCAACCCGAAGGGCCGAGCATCACGAACAGCTCACCGTCGCCGACGGACAGGTCCACGTGTTCGACTGCGACCGTCCCGTCCGGGTAGCGCTTGTGCAGGGCGGTCACCTCGATGCCCGACATCAGCGTCGCACCGCCCCGAGCGTCACACCGGCGACGAGATGCTTGCGCACCAGGTAGGCGAAGACGAGCACCGGTAGGGCGAACACCAGGGAGGCGGCGGCCACGAGACCCCAGTCCACGGTGGTTCCACCGATGAGGCCGGCGATGGCGGGCGGGGCCGTCCGCACGTTGTCGCTGGAGGTGAGGAAGATGGCGAACACGAACTCGTTCCACGAGAAGATGAGTGCGAAGACCGCCGTCGCGGCGATCCCGGGCAGGAGCAGGGGAAGGGTGAATCGCCAGAACGCCTGCAGGCGGGTGTAGCCGTCGAGCATGGCGGCATCCTCGTACTCCGCGGGCACCTCGTCGACGAACCCCTTCATCATCCAGATCGTGAACGGGACGTTGAACGCGGCGTAGATGAGGATCAGACCGAGCTTGCTGTCGATGAGTCCGACCTGGCGGTACATGAGGAAGATCGGGATCACGACCACCACGGGCGGCATGAAGCGGGTGGACAGGATGAAGAACAGCTGGTCCTTCTTGGCCCTCACGGCGAAGCGTGAGTAGGCCCAGGCCGCCGGGACCCCCAGCACGGTGGCCAGCACCGTGGAGACGCCGGCGACCAGGACGGAGTTGAGGAACGAGACGGACAAGGTCGAGCGACCGCCGCGGGAGGTGACGAACACGTCCTTGAAGTGGTCCATGGTGACCTTGAAGTCGAAGAACTTGGCCGGGATGGCGTAGACATCCCGGTTCTCCTTGATGGACGTCTCGATCATCCACAGCACCGGGAAGAGCATCACGACGGCCAGCACGGTCAGCAGCGCGACCTCCAGCACCGAGCGGCCCCGGCCGCCGAGGCGGCGCGCGGAGGGCGTGTGATCCCGCACAGGACCTGCGGCCACGGCCTCGTCGACGGAGACGGCCATCAGTCCTCCTTGAGCTTGTTCAGGTAGCGCAGGTAGAGCTGCGTGAGGACGATGACGACGAGGACCATGAGGATCCCGTAGGCCGAGGCGGTTCCGGTGTTGAAGCCCAGGAACGCGACCTTGTAGACGTGGAACGACAACGTCTCGGTGGAGACCCCCGGACCTCCGCTGGTGAGGATGTAGACGAGGTCGAACAGCCGGAAGGCCTCGATGGCCCTGAACAGCACGGCGATGAGGAGCAGCGGCCACACCAGCGGAAGAGTGATGGTGCGGAACCGGAACCACTCGGACGCCCGGTCGATCGAGGCGGCCTCGTACAGGTACTTGGGGACCGCGGTGAGGCCCGCAAGTGCGATGAGCATGATGAACGGCGTCCATTGCCAGGTGTCGACCACGATCAGGGAAATCAATGCCGTTCGCTGCTGGGTAAGCCACTCCACCTGCCCCAGGCCGAGCGAGCCGAGCATGCTGTTGATCACACCGAACTGCGCGTCGAGCATGAATCGCCAGAACAGCCCGACCACGACCGGCGACAGCATCATCGGAACCAGGAACAGAGTGGTCAGCAGTCCTCGCCCGTGCATGCGCCGTGAGATCAGGTAGGCGATGGCGAAACCGAGCACGGTCTGCAGGGTGACCGCGCCGACCACGTAGATCAACGTCGTCAGGGCCCTCAGGTGGACCTGCGCCGAAGTCAGGATGGCGGTGTAGTTCCCGAACCAGATGAAATTGGCGGGCCCCCCGCGGGTGGCCGAGTAGTCGGTGAAAGACAGGTACAGCGCCCACAGCAACGGGAACACCGACATCGCGAGCAACAGCAGCAACGCGGGGGAGATGAAGGCCACGGCGAGCCAGCGGTCGCTCAAGTGGCGGGACCGGCCCGGTGCAGGCGGCGTCGCGGACGCCACCTGCCCGGGGTGGCCGGTCGTCAGAGGGACAGGGTCACTCACAGTCCGCCGCCGCCCTTGCGGTTGCTGGAGTCGAGCACGGCCTGCTGCTCCTTGGCGATGTCGTCGAGCGCGTCCTTCGGGTTCTTCGCGCCGTTGAGAGCCGCGTTCACGTTGGTGTTCTCGATGTCGACGAGGCGCGCGTACTCGGGCACGTTCCACATGTCCCGCATCCGCGGAACCGAGTCGGTGTACACCTGGTTGAACGGCTGGGCGTTGAGGAACTCGGGCGACTCCAGGGCGTCCGTACGCGATGGCACGCCACCAGCGGCGGCCCACTTCTTCTGGATGTCGGCCCGCTCGAACCACTTCATGAAGTTCAGGGCCTCCGCCTGGTTCGTCGCGGAGGAGTAGGCCGACACGTGCATCCCCATGCCGCCAAGGGGCACCAGGTTCGTCTTCTGGCTCGGCAGGGGGGCGAAGCCCAGCTTGTCGAGAATCTGCTCCCGCGTGGTGCCGAGCGTCGACTGCTTCGGGTCGAGCAGGCCGCCGCTCGCGGCGATCCAGTTGAACGCGATGCAGGCCTTGCCCTGGGCGACCGCCGCGTTCACCTCGTCGATGAACCAGTTGCCGGAGCCCTTGGCGGTCAGCGGCTTCATCTTGTTGACCAGGACGTCCATCGCCTCCTGGCCCGCGGCGTCGTTGAGGACGCCCTCGATCTTGCGCGTCTTGGAGTTCCAGAGGTTGCCGCCGTAGACGCCGTTGACCGTGTTGTAGGTTACGGCCGCGGCGTCGGAGCCGTTGGCCTGGTGGAAAGCCAGCCCGCTGACGCCAGGATGGTCCGCCTGGCACTTCTGGGCGACTGAGATCATCTCGTCCCAGGTCTGCGGTGGCTTGTCGCCGATCAGGTCCTTGCGGTAGATCATCGTCCAGGTGTCGCCGAGCAGCGGCAGTCCGTACAGGCTGGCGTTCTCGTCGCGCTTGCCGGTCTCCGCCTGGGGGAACTGGCCGTAGGCGGCCAGGAGGTACGGGTTGTAGGCCTTGACGTCGATGTTCTTCTTGACGAAGTCGGTGATGTCGAGGATGTTGCCGTTCGTCACGGCCTCGCCGATGTGCTGCGAGTCCAGGATCGGGATGTCGAAGTCGGTCTTGTGCGCTGCGAACTGGGTGAACATCGCGTCGTGCCAGTTCGCGTTGGGCACGGTCTTGACCTTGACGGTGACGTTCGGCCGCTCCTTGGTGTACTCCGCGTTCGCGAAGGCCTCCAGCGCGTGGGCGGGGGGCCAGTCGAACCAGATGAAGCTGAGGGTCAGCGGGTCCTTGGTGAGCTCCGGGATGGTCGCCGGCGCCTTGGGGGCGCTCGCGCCGTCGTCCTGGCCGCACGCCGCCAGGGTCGTGGCCACCAACATGGCCGCCGTCGCCAAGTGCACCGTTCGACCGGGAACGGACAGTCGTCCTATTCGCCGTGGATACCGCATCTTCTCGCCTGCTTTCTGGGTGGGGATCTCTGGAGCCTTGCTGCGTGCTTCGCCGAGCAGTTGCTGGGGGGTGTTCAGGCGTGTTGCCGGCTGTCGCAGGGGCTGACCCGCAGACCGGCGTCACGGGTACGCCGCGACGTGATGGGGCTTCAAGCAGTCGAGAAGTCCTTCGGTCCTTATCGGCCCGGTGGCGAATCGAGTAGGACGTCGAGCATGCTCATAGGAGCTCCAACCGACCGAAGCGGAGCGATGGCGGGGGTTCCGCGATGGGTACAGGATGGCTGGCATCCGCCACCTTTCCTATACGATCCGAGTGGGGGCGTCAACATCCTGCAGCGTTGCGACCGAAATCAACAGGTTCCCGAAAACGTAAGAAAGGACCTCGCGTCACGATGGACGACGAAGCGATGATCGCGCGGCGCCGTGGGATGACGGGCGGAACGCCGCCGGGAAGATCTCGCGGCCGGCTTGCCGACGAGGTGTACGACACGCTGCTCGGACAGCTCATGTCGCTACGGATCGAGCCTGGCTCCCGCGTCACCATCGACGTCCTGGCGCGAGAGCTGGGGGTCTCGCAGACGCCGATCCGAGACGCTCTGAACCGTATGGAGGCCGAGGGCCTGGTCGTGCGTGTGCCCCATGCCGGCTATCGCATTCCCCCCCAGATCACCCGTCAGCGATTCGAGGACATGCTTGAGCTCCGCCTGCTCCTCGAGCCGGCGGCGGCGCGCAGATCCGCCGAACGCGCATCCCTGACGCAGGTGGCCGGCCTGCGACGCCTGCTGGAGGAGATGGCGGAGCTGGAGGGGGGCGACGGGCTCATGGCCTATGGCGCCTTCGGGCTGCGCGACGCCGCTTTCCACGATCTCGTCGCCCTGAGCGCGGAGAACCAGGTCATCCGCGAAGCGCTCGCTCGCCTGCACACGCACGTGCACCTGTTCCGGCTTCTCCACGACACCCAGGTCACGCACCTGGCCATGGCCGAGCACGAAGACGTTCTGGCCGCGATCGCCGCGCGCGACCCCGACGCCGCCGCCTACGCCATGCGTCGGCACATCCTGCTGTCCGGCGAGCGGTTCCGGCGATTGTTCGACGAAGTCAAGGACGCGGACGGAATGACGGCAAAGGCTTGACGGGCGGACCGGACCGAGGAATGCTAACGCAACCGGATCGGATCGGATCGGATCCACCTCACCCGCCTCAGATGCGAGGAGAAGCAGGTGCCCAGAGCACTGCTCCTTACCGGCGACGCCGCCGAGGAGCTCGACACCATGTATCCCTACTACCGCGTGCAGGAGGGCGGCTGGGACGTCGACGTCTCCTCACGGACGATGCGTGACGTTCAGCTGGTCATCCACGAGTTCGACCCCAACTCCGACGCCTACGTGGAGAAGAACGGCCGAAAGCTGCCGGTCGACGTGCCCTGGGCCGACGTCGACGTCGAGCGCTACGACGCCCTCATCATCCCCGGAGGACGTGCCCCCGAGTGGATCCGGGTCGACCCCGACGTCCGGCGCATCACCGAACACTTCTTCGCGCGCAACCTCCCC
>NZ_KI866522.1:1677973-1685372 GCF_000511135.2 Microbispora sp. ATCC PTA-5024
CCCGTCCCGGTGACCGCACCTCGGACCGTCACCGTCGACGGCTCCCCCGTCCACATCCTGGAGACCGGCACCGGACCCACGGTGCTGATGCTGCACGGCTCCGGACCCGGCACGACCGGATCCGGCGCCTGGACGACGACCGCAAAGGCACTGGCGACCGGCGCATGATGCAGGCGGTGGCGTAGGTCGGCCAATGGCCAGGGTTCGGCGGCTCGATCGTGGCCAACCTGTTCAACCCGCGAGTGATCGTCATCGGGGGCTACTTCGCCTCACTGGCCGAGTGGCTGCTGCCCACGCGCAGGATCAGCTGCGGCGGCTCGTGGTGGCCGCCCCCGCCGCCCAGTGCCGATGCGTCGCCTCCACGCTCGGCTTCGGCGCCGCTTCCCGCGGCACCGCAAGCATGGTGGTCAACCGGATCATCGACGACCCGACCACGATCATGGATTCACTACCCCGGCCGACAGAGCACTGACGGGTCCCCACAGACCTGGAGACGGCACCCTCCAGCAACCCCCCGTATCCGCAGACAAGCGGCAACAAGCGCGGCGGCGCGCGCCTTGCCTGACATCCCCCGGTCAGGAGAGGGTTTCCCATGTCACCACGTCATCGAACGTGGGCCAGGCTGCTCGACGCAGCCCTGCCAGAAAACGGACGACGCCCGAGACGTCGCACCGCGACCACGATGGCCTTAGCCCTCATCGCCCCTTTCATCACGCTCCTCGCGACGCCGGTGAGCGCCGAGGCCCCCACGGCGGCTGAGCCCGCTTTCATCGCTGCACCGGCGCTGCTGCAGCCGTCCGTGTCTGCCGCCAAGCCCGCACCACCAGACGCCGGCTTCAAGGTACTCGTGGTGCGCAGCACCCAGGACGCGGTGTCGTCGGCCGGCCTGGCCGCGATCCGGGATGCGGCCAGAACCGGTGATTTCACGGTCGTGGCGCCCGGGCCCGCCGACGTGGGCGACCACTTCACGAAGAAGAAGCTGGCGCAGTACCGCGCGGTCGTGTTCTTGGACACGGGTCTCGCGAGCCCGCTCACGGACGCGCAACGCGCGAACTTCGAGAGCTACTTCCGCGACGGCGGCGGCTTCGTCGGCGTCGGCTCGGCGGTCGAGACCGACGAGTCCTGGTCGTTCCTGACCGACCTCCTGGGGACGCGGGCGTCCGGCAGGACCGACGTGCAATCGGGTGACGTGAAGGTCGCCGACCGCGTCCACGACGCGACCAAGGATCTGCCGCAGTTCTGGTCGCGGACCGACAACTGGTACAACTTCACGAAGAACGTCCGCGGTGTGTCACACGTCCTCGACACCGTCGTCGAGGACCCGTTCGGGCCGCAGCCGCAGGGCGCCGACCTCGACGGGATCGCCGGGGGCACGATGGGCGCCGATCACCCGGTCTCGTGGTGTAAGGACTTCCAGGGCGGCCGCTCGTTCTACACCGGCCTGGGCAACACGGCCGCGAGCTTCGACGCCGGCCTCACCAAGCACCTCAAGGGCGCGATCGGCTGGGCCGCGGGCCAGGCCGACCCGGTCTACAGCGATTGCGGCGCCACCGTGCTGGCCAACTACCAGCAGACGAAGATCGGCTCGCCGCCGAACCTGCAGGAGCCGATCGGCTTCGACCAGCTGCCGGACGGCCGCGTTCTGCAGACGGACCGCCTCGGCTCGCTGCGCATGCACGACCCGGCCACGGGCGTCACCACGGTCGTCGCCAACTTCGCCGATCCGAGCCTGCCGATGACGCAGCAGATCTACTCCGCGGGCGAGGACGGGCTCTATGGCCCGGCGGTCGACGCCAGCTTCGCGACCAACAAGTGGGTCTACCTTTACTACTCGCCGAAGGAGGTCACCGACGTCAAGCTGAGCGACGGATCGGTCGTCACCCAGATCACGCCGAACACCACCCCGCCGGACGTGGCGGCGTCCAAGACCGCGTGGGATCCGTACGTGGGCTATTTCCAGCTCAGCCGCTTCAAGTTCGTCGACGCCACCGACAGCACGCCGGCGCACCTCGACATGGGCTCCGAGCAGCAGATCATGCGCGTGCCGGTCAACCGCCAGGAGTGCTGCCACGTCGGGGGCGACATCGACTTCGACAAGCACGGCAACCTCTGGATGGTCACCGGCGATGACACGCCCGCGGGCGGCATCAACGGCGGCGGCTACGGGCCGTACAACTCGCAGAAGACCGACGAGCAGCAGACCGTGCGCGTCACCAACGCGACGGGCGGCACGTTCACGCTGACCTTCGAGGGCCAGACGACGGAGCCGATCGCGTGGAACGCGGATCGCAATGCGATCGACGCGGCGCTCGAGGCGCTCTCGAACATCGAGGCGGATGAGATCCAGACCAGCGGCGGCCCGGTCAACACGTCGAACGTCAACGTGTTCTTCCGCCGCGGCAAGCAGCAGTCCGATCAGCCGCAGATCACCGCCGACGGCGCCGGCCTGACCGGCACCGCCACGCCGTCGATCGCCACCAGCACGGCGCAGGCGGGCGGCTGGTATCAGCGGCTCACCGGCGACTCGCGCCGCAGCGCGCTGAACACCAACGACCTGCGCGGCAAGATCCTGCGGATCAAGGTCAAGGACGGCGACATCTCCGCCGCCGACGCCAACAAGGCCGACTTCGGCTCCGGCGCGGGCGCCTACTCGATCCCGTCGGGCAACCTGTTCCCGCTGGTCGCGGGCGCGCCGCAGGACAAGACGCGGCCAGAGGTCTACGCGATGGGTTTCCGCAACCCGTTCCGGATCCAGGTCGACGAGAACGATGTGGCCTACATCGGCGACTACTCGCCCGACGCCCAGACACCGCAGCGCTCGCACGGCCCGGCGGGCACCGGCCGCTACGAGATCGTGCGCAAGCCGTCCAACTACGGCTGGCCGACGTGCTACAAGCGCGACCTCGCGCACTACCAGTGGAGCTTCCACGAGTTCGCGCCCGGCACCACCACCCCGGGCACGCCGCTGAACAACCCGCCTCAGAAGTTCGACTGCGACGGGCCGACGCAGCGCAACGACTCGCTGTGGAACATTGAGGGCGGTCCGACGGTCGAGCCGGGCCTGAGGGACGTCCCGCCGGTCACCGACCCGGACATCTGGTACTCCTACCGCGACAACAACACGAACGCGCCGCTCGGCACCCCATGCGAGGCCTACTACGCGCCGACCCCGGGCCCGATCGCGCCCGGCTCGACGACCGAATGCCCGCGGCTGTTCCCCGAGCTCTACACCGGCGGCGTCGGTCCGCACGGGGTCACGAAGTACCACTACGACCCGGAGAACCCGAACCCTCACAAGTTCCCGCCGTACTACGACGACTCGGTGATCATCAGCGAGTGGACGCAGGACACGCTGCGCGAGGTCAAGCTCGACAAGCAGAACAACCACATCCAGAAGATCAACAACTTCCTGGATTGCGGCAGCCGCGCGAACGCCGGGGCAGGCAGGTTCCGGTTCGAGTGCGACAACCCGATGGACTTGCAGTTCGGTTCTGACGGCGCGTTCTACCTGCTGACCTACGGCAACGGGTTCAACGTCATCAGCCCCGACGCGGGCCTGTACAAGTGGGAGTACGTCAAGGGCAAGCGCGCGCCGAAGGCCGTGCTCACCACGGACCGCACCGACGGCTCAACACCGCTGACCGTGAACTTCTCCAGCGCCGGCTCGCTGGATGAGGATCCCGGCGACTCGATCCGCTTCGAGTGGAACTTCGGCGACGGCTCGGCGATCGAGACCGACCCGAACCCGACACACACCTACACGCAGTCCGGCCGCTACACGGCCGTGCTGACCGTGCTCGACTCGTCCGGCAAGCAAACCTCGACCAGCACCGTGATCATCGTGGGCAACACGAGCCCGACGGTGGTCGTCAATACGCCGGTGGAGGGCGGGACGTTCGCGTTCGGCGACGACATCCCGTTCTCGGTCACGGTCACCGACCCCGAGGACGGGACGGTGAATTGCTCCGAGGTGCAGGTGACGTTCGTGCTCGGCCACGACGCGCACGGCCACGCCGAGGAGTCCGTCAACGGCTGCTCGGGCGTGCTCCACACGGTCGCCGACGACGTCTCACACGGCGGCAACGTCTCCGGCGTGGTCCAGGCGCGCTACACCGACCACGGCGGTCCGGGCGGCGTCCCACAGCTGACCACGACCGGCCAGCACCAGATCCGCCAGAAGCACCAGGAGGTGGAGTTCGTCGTCAACCAGTCCGGCACCAACACGGCGACCAACACCGACGGCGGCGCCGGCGTGCACCGCGGCAGCCTGGGCTCGGGCGACTGGCTCCAGCTCAACGGCCCATTCAACCTGACCAACATCGATTCGATCACGTTCCGCGTGGCGGACGCGGCGACCGGCCGCACGCCCGGGTCGCCGCTGGCGGCAATCGAGGTCCGTCAGGACTCGATCACCGGGCCGATCCTGACGACGGCCAACCTCGTGTCCACCGGCGGGACGGGAACCTGGACGAGCCAGACGTTCCCGGTCTCGATGTCCGGGACGCATGAGCTGTTCCTGGTGTTCCGCTCGGTCACGGGTGGCGCCACGGGCGGCAACCTGTTCAACCTCAACTGGGCCGAGTTCGTCGGCACGGGCATCGGCACCTAGCGAACCCGCCCGTACAGCGGCAAGAGAGAAGACACTCATGCGGAGAAGATTTCTCACATCGGCAGTGGCCGCCTGCGTGACGGCGGCCGCACTCCTCCCCGCGGCACCGTCGTGGGCGCAGGAAACGACACCGCCGACGATCAACGTGGCGACGCTGTCGCCCTCTGCGCCGACCGGCCAGAACAACTGGTACACCGGCCCGGTGACGCTGAACGTGTCGGCGACCGACGACGTCGGCATCGCCAAGTTCCAGTACTCGCTCAACGGCGGCGCCGCCTACATCGACGTGCCCGTCGAGGGGGCGCCGGCGTCGGCCACGGCGTCGGCGGTGATCACGCAGGAGGGCAACACCAACGTCCGGTACCGCGCGGTCGACACGTCCGGAAACGTCGCGGCGTTCCGCTCGATCTCGGTCCGGATCGACACGCGCGCGCCGACCGCATCGTACCCGGCGATCACCGACGGTCACGTCGGTCACGTCGCCACACTCATCCCGACGCGCACGGACCCCGCCCCCGGCTCGGGCGGAGTGGCTGTGCTGAACATGTACCTCGACGGCAAGCTGGTCCCGCCGTTGCCGGTGCAGACCTCCGACCTGTCACTCGGCGTGCACACGCTCGCGGTGCATCTGTCTGACGCTGCTTCCAGCAGCGCGAAGTACACGCAGACGTTCATCGTGACGACATCGTTCGCGGACGTCGGCACGCTGATCACCCGGTTCGTGACCGCCGGCAGCGTCCCGGCGGAGGCCGGCGCGGCGCTCCAAGCCAAGCTCGACCAGGCGAAGGCGCTCGCCGACGCCGGCTCGGCCAAGCGCGCGAGCCAGGTCCTGCACGAGTTCGTCTCGATCGCCGGCGACCAGATCGCGCCCGGCTCGGCCCGCAGCACACTCGTGGGCGATGCGCGTTACCTGATCGACCAGCTCAACGGCCGGCTCGCGCCGGAGCCCGCGACGGGCCTCGATTCTGAGCCCGCGGAGGGCCCGAAGGTCATTCCGGACCCGGTGCTCGCCCCGCTCCCGCACAACCCGGACGCCGACTACAACGTCCTGGTCTTCTCCAAGACGACGGGCTTCCGGCACGACCACATCCCGCACACCGTGGCCGCGATCCAGAAGCTCGGCATCGCGCACAACTTCAACGTCGACGTCTACGACCCGCAACTCCCGACCGTCACGCTGCCCACGAGCCCGTTCCTGAGCCTCGACACGCTCAAGCAGTACGACACGATCGTCTTCGAGTCCACCGTCGGGCACCCGGGCCCGCTCAATCCGATCACCGAGGAGCCGAACTTCGAGGCCTACATGCACCAGGGCGGCGGCTATGTCGGCATCCACGGCGCCGCCGACTCGTTCGAGATCGGCACCTGGCCGTGGTACGGCGACCTCGTCGGTGGGTTCTTCACCAACCATCCGAACGGCCAGAACGGGTTCGGCCAGTGCGGCAGTTGCATCCACGCCGAGGTGGTGACCGAGGACAACACGCACCCGGCGACCGCGCATCTCCCTGCCCGGTGGCTGACGGTCGACGAGCTCTACAACTTCGACCGCAACATGCGGGCCGACGTGCACACGCTGCTGAGCCTCAACGAGGACAGCTACCAGCGCAGCCTCAACAGCGGCAACGCGGCCACCAACCCGCTGCGGCTGATGAACGGCGACCACCCGATCGCGTGGTGCCAGAACTGGGACGGTGGCAAGGCGTTCTCGAACATCCTCGGCCACTTCCGGACGCAGTACTACGACGACTCGTTCATGCAGATCATCCTCGGCGGGATCGAGACGACCGCCGACCGCAAGAGCGCCAACTGCTCGTCCTACCGCGAGACCAGCATGCTGATCGAGGCCGACCGAGCGGCCGGGCTGCTGACCGCGGACGCCGCGGACGCCGCCGATGCCGCCCTGGACATCGCGCGGGACAGCTACCTGGCAACCAACTACACCACCGCCATCCCGAAGCTGAACTCGATCGTCGACCTGGCGAACGACGAGGCCTCCGGCGACGCTGCGGCGCGTTCCGAGCTCGCGCGGCAGGCGCGCGAGCTGCGGGAGTGGATGCAGAACCTCAACCGCCGCCGCTGACCCGTTAACGCGGCGGGGGCGGTGGATCGCCGCTCCCGCCGCGCTGACGCTGGACCGCACCACCCTCGCGGATGCATGCACGACCTTCTCGTGATCATCGACGGAACATCGGCAGGTGCCGCACGTGACCCATCCTTCGAAGGGAGCGGTGATGGCGGTCGGGTCGACGCCCTGCAGGCGGCATTCGAACACTAGGTCCAGGCCGACGGCGGTTGCGCCGGCAGGGCGATCACCGAGGCCGATCGCGAGGTCGTGATGAGCCGGCCGAATGAAATGAAAGAACGCGTTCCGCGACACGGAGAACGGATGCGACCTTTCCTATACGATCCGAGTGGTCGGATTGAATCCACCTCACCCGCCTCAGATGCGAGGAGAAGCAGGTGCCCAGAGCGCTGCTCCTTACCGGCGACGCCGCCGAGGAGCTCGACACTATGTATCCCTACTATCGCGTGCAGGAGGGCGGCTGGGACGTCGACGTCTCCTCACGGACGATGCGTGACGTTCAGCTGGTCATCCACGAGTTCGACCCCAACTCCGACGCCTACGTGGAGAAGAACGGCCGGAAGCTGCCGGTCGACGTGCCCTGGGCCGACGTCGACGTCGAGCGCTACGACGCCCTCATCATCCCCGGAGGACGTGCCCCCGAGTGGATCCGGGTCGACCCCGACGTCCGGCGCATCACCGAACACTTCTTCGCGCGCAACCTCCCG
>NZ_KI866522.1:1685872-1687819 GCF_000511135.2 Microbispora sp. ATCC PTA-5024
CCTGTCCCGGTGACCGTACCTCGGACCGTCACAGTCCACGGCTCCCCCGTCCACATCCTGGAGACCGGCACCGGACCCACGGTGCTGATGCTGCACGGCTCCGGACCCGGTACGACCGGATCCGGCGCCTGGGCAACGACGGCACAGGCGCTGGACACGTCCTGGCACCTGGTGGCTCCTGACCAGGCCGGGTTCGGCCGTACACCTGTCCCGGCGGGCTCCAGGGGTGGGCTCCGGCTGTGGACGGAGCAGGCCGCGGGCCTGATGGATGCTCTCGGTGTCGAGAACTACGCCGTGGTGGGTCACTCCATGGGCGGTGCCGTGGCGCTGGCGTTGGCGGCCGCACGTCCCCAGCAGGTCACCCGTGTCGTGGCGGTCTCGACGATGGGCGCCCCCGGGGCGCCGCTGTCCGCCGAGCTCGACGCGGTATGGGCCGCCCCCGCCGACCCGCTCGGGGCACGAGACATGTTGAGTCGCCTCGTCCTCGACCAAGCGCTCG
This sequence comes from Microbispora sp. ATCC PTA-5024, assembly GCF_000511135.2. Classification (NCBI taxonomy): domain Bacteria; kingdom Bacillati; phylum Actinomycetota; class Actinomycetes; order Streptosporangiales; family Streptosporangiaceae; genus Microbispora; species Microbispora sp. ATCC PTA-5024. The sequence goes on from NZ_KI866522.1 coordinate 1,686,372, forward strand.
TGACCGAGTCGGCCGTCGCTGCCCGTGCGGCTGCGATGCGAGCGGGGGCGGCCGCATACGCGTCGTTGTTCCCCCCACCCAGGGCACGTTGGGCCGAGGACCTCACCCTCTCGGCGCAAACGCTGGCAGGGGTCCGCGCGCCCGTGCTGCTCGTCCACGGCGCCGAGGACCGCGTCACCCCGCTCGGGACGGCAGCCCTGCCCCTGCTCGAACACCTGGCCGATGTCCGTCTGCACGTGCTCGGCCGATGCGGGCACGTGCCGGCGCTCGAGCACCCGTACGACTTCAGGCGACTCCTGTCGTGCTTCCTCGGCCGGGAACGAGGTCACTAACCGCTGCGACCGTCAAGCTGGGCGGAGGTCGGCAATGACTCGGAAGCGTTCCAAGACCACTCGAGTGGTGTCGTCGACTGTGAAAGCCGCATCGCCGAGATACGAGCGCATCTCCGGACTGTGCCAGAACTCCTCATGGGCCGCTCGCCACTGCGTGACCGCCGTGTAGCCCTCGCCCTCGTCTCTGGCATGAGCGTCGTCCACCTCCCCCAGTGGCACAACGCGCACACTCGTCACCTCGATCACAGCCACCGGCCGGTTGATGGAGTCCACCACTGTCGACCGCTCGCCCACCTTGGGCAGGGGCTCGCCCGACTGCGCATACTCGATGGCCAGAGAGGTCGTGGCGACTTTGCGCCCGTCAAGGATCGCTGCGACAAGAGCATCGCGAAGCAAGCCGGGGAAGGCGAACTCGGCTCTCGGCAAGGGAGCCGGATCAACAAGTCGGCTGGAGTCGGTCATCACGTCGCATCACCCTAGCGACCTCGTGACTACCCAAGCCTTACCGCTGGTCGCCGGGGCCGATGTCTCATGTGCTCCCGTCATCCCATAAGGGCGTCACGTGTCAGGCTGCGGTTCAGGAGGGCGGCCGTCCGTTCACGTCGACCCACAGGCGCCTGGGTGGAGGTTTGATCTTGACGCGGTCTCCCCAGTGCCTGTAGAAGGTGGTCCACTTCATCGTCCGCACTCTCTCCGCCTCAAGGGCGTCCCAGACGATGGAGACGGTGAAGCGCCGCGGCAGATCGTCGGGTCCGACCCATAGCCTCCACCTGATTCGCCCTCCGGGCTCCGGCCCTTTCTCGAGTCCGAACAGGATGCCCACCCCACTCGGCTGAATCTCCGGCACCGTGACATCACCGAAATACAGGATGGTCGGCACGCCGTCCACCTTTCCACTGGAGGTGGAATCGGCACCCGGGGCGATCAGCTGGAGGAACCCTGGGCTGAGACCCTCGACAAGGGCGTCCGTCTGCGGAAAACCCTCGTCCCGCAAGTAAACCCACTTCTTTCCTGGTGGAATGGATGCGGTCGCGCTGAACTGCATGTAGCTGTCCCTGCCAATGGTGATCTCCCGCACGCTGTTCGCACCGAAGGGGAGCTTGCTGACTTCCGTGA
>NZ_KI866522.1:1688868-1835193 GCF_000511135.2 Microbispora sp. ATCC PTA-5024
CCGTGATGTCGGAGCGGGATATCCCCGAGCGTGTGAACCGGTAGACGCCCTTGGTGGTGATGATTTCCGTAACACCGACCCAGGTGTACCTGCTCCGCGTTCTCGTCGATACGTGCACGCCGCTCCGGTTCGCGAACTGCTGCTCGACAGCACTCTTGACGGAAGCGAGCGAGTGGCCGGCCCGGACGACCGGCGTGACCGATGGCACGGTTTCGACCTGTGGTAGTGAGGCGACCAGCGCCAGCGCCAGCGCCGTCTTCAATGCGATCACTACTCGATCGTCCATTGTGGTTGTCTCGGCGCGGTCACCATCATGTTGAGAAGAATGCAACGGCAGGCAACGTCCCCAGGTCGCACGCCCAATCCAAGATGAGTGGGCTTGATCCGGTTTGACGGACAGGTGAGATCAGGGGTTCGTCTCCGGAAGGGTGTCCAAGATGGAGAGCAAGGGGAAGAAGAAGAGTCCTCGCCGCCCGTTCACGCTGGAATTCAAGGCTGAAATCGTCGAGCTGTGCCAGCGCGGTGATCGCTCGATCGGCCAGGTGGCCACGAACTTCGATCTCACTGAGAACGCGGTGCGGGACTGGGTCCGCCAGGCCGAGGTCGACGCCGGAGCCCGTAAGGGGCTGACCAGCAGCGAACGGGAGGAGTTGGCCGCGTTGCGGCGGGAGAACCACCGGCTACGCGAGGACGTCGACATCCTCAAGCGGGCCACGGCCTTCTTCGCGAAGGAGACCCGGTGAGCGGGGCACCGTTCATCGAGGCGGAGAAGCAGGGCGGTCACAACGTCAAACGAGCGTGTGAACTGCTGGAAGTCTCCCGCGCCGAAGGCGAACAATGCGGACGCCGACGCGTCGCCCGGCTGATGCGCTGATCAACATCGCTACGCCGGCGCCGGCATTGCCTGGATGACGGCCACAAGCGATTCTCTGTCGAATCCGATGCGCACGCTGTCGCGATCCTGCCGGACGAAGGCGGGATGGGCTGTGTCCGGCAGCGCGCTCGCGGGGGCAGGCGTCGGGCGGAACCCTGCGTGGCGCAACCGGTCCAACCATCGCGCCGTTGGCTCGTGCCGTTCGTAGCGCTCCTCGTCGTCGGCGGTGCCGACGATGTCGGCCACCTCACGCCGGAAGAACAGCTTCATGGCGTTACGGTCGGCGGCCGAGACGTCCAGCGCGTCGATCAGCCGGAAGACGTGGTGAAAATGCTGCCAGGAGTTGCGGAACCGCTCGGGCAGAGGCACCCGGTGATGATCGGAGTCCGGCTCGCACAGCACTACGGCCTCCGGCTCCGCGTCTCGCAGCCTGGCGAAGAACGTGCTCCTTTCGTCGGCGCCGGACAAGGAGTCACGCAGGTGGTGCAGCGCGAACGCGGCGTTCATGACCAGCGGGCGAGGCGCTTCGCGCACCAGGTCCCAGTCATCGTCGGTCATGTGCTCCGCGAAGCGGGCGACGCCGTGGAAGTCCAGCGTGACGCCGGTTTCGCGGAGAGATCGTTCGGCTTGGTGGAGGCTTTCCACCGCGGGGTCCACCCCAATGACGGTCAGCCTTCCGGGCGCCATTCCGCGTTTCGCGAGCGCGGTCAGGAGCGTCGCCTCCTGGACGCCCGAACCGATGCCGATCGACAGCAGGGTGGCCGTGCGCCTCCCGGCGAGATGCTGGGCGAGGAGGGCGCCGCCGATACGACCGGCCAGATTCACCATCGGCAGGTGTTCGGCCACCAGATCGAACAATTCGATCTGCGGCCGTTCGAACCGGCGCAGGTAGAGGTTGTCGCGCCCGTCCTGATCGGTTCCGAGCCGACGGGCCAACGCGTCGTGGTAAAGCAAGTAGAGGAAGTCGTCGCCCGCGTTCTCCGGGTCGATCAGTCCGCGTAACTTGTCCAGCCAGCGCCGGGCGGTGTCGGCTCGGCCCGCATGCGTCTCTTCCACGGCCTGGCACAACATTTCGAATGCATGGGCATTCACGTCGATCCCCTATTCCTTTCATGAGGGCCGTCCGGCGGCGATTTCCTCCCGGAAAGAACGACACCGAATTCGGACGAGGATCCCTACGCAGAAAAGCTGATTTCTTTTCGCACGGCCATACTGAGACAGCGCCCTTGGGATCGACTTGTATGGCGCTTAAGAATCGGTGGTCGGCATCATCCCCCGTAGTCGCCCGCCGCGGGATCGAGTCCAGCCGACGCCTCGGGCGCCACCGCTGCGTCGTGGAGCGGACCGTCTCCTGGCCGGCCGGCTACCGCCCCCTACTTTTGCGGTGAGCGAGGACGCTACCCGTCGCCGCTATGTGCTGGACGTGCGCGGCCTGTTGCCGTCACTGGAGATCAAAAACGCCCCGACCGTGAGCGGCTCGGGACGTTTGGGCTGTTCGAGGGTGGTGGTCAGGGGCAGGGTCGAACCGCCGACCTTCGCTTTCAGGCGGACCAATCACCCTGCCCGGGTAGCGGAGAGCGTGGTCAGAGGGTGGTGGACGGTGGCCGAAGTGGGCCCGTGTATGGGGACGCTGCTGTCAGGACTGCTGTCACCTCAGCCATAGCTGGAAGATCCGAGAGATCGCCACCGTACGGATGATGTCGCCAGCGACGAGGAACTCAGGGCCGGAGCAGGATGGCGCGCCCCATTCCTCTGCGATATTGCCGGTAGGCATCCTCCGTCAGGTGGCGGGACAGGAACGAGCGCACGAACAAGACGGTCGCCACCAACGCGCCGATAGCGATCACCGCCACGCCGGCGATGTCGATCGCCCGCCCAACGGTCTCGATGACGGCCACGAGGTCCACGTTCGGGCTCCCGTAGTTCCGGCGATCTACGCCGACCGCGTCGGGTTCTTCCTACAAGTGGATCAGTTCGACACCGCGTACGAGCGTATGGTCGCCGCCGGAGTCGAGTTCGTGACCTCGCCCCGTACCGAGCCCTATGGGCGCGTCGCCGTGTTCCTGGACATCGCGGGCAACCGATGGGACCTGCTTGATCCAGCGTGACGCCCAGTTCAGCTCAAGGGGCGGGGGTGCGGCCCAGCCGGTCGGGCCTCGCCGGCGTAGATCGCTATGACCTGGTTGCGTGATCGCCTCGCCGCCCACCACGCGGCGGTCGGCACCGCCACCGTTGGGGCCGGGCGGTCGCTCCCCCATTTGTCAATACACCGGGGGTTCGAGCAGCGCACCCGCTCGGAGTCCTGTACGGACGGCCTGGGCCCCACGACCAACTGGTGAGCCGCGTTCATTTCGTCGCCGACCATCAGCGTCAAGGCGCAGGGGCTGCATGACACCCGTCACCGCACCGACTCAGGCTTTACCGTCCCCTGCTCGCCGTAACCGAGACCCGCACTCTGGCGGTCCTCGGTCAGGTCGAGGTCGACGGCAAGAGCACCAGGTGATCGTGTTCGCGCCACCGCTCCAGCCTCTGGATCCGAGCGGGGCGGCAACTGACGCGCTGCACCAGCGCGGACACGTCGCCGTCATGGTCGAAGGCGACGACGCGCACTACATCCTCACTGTGAAGCGCAACAAGCCGTCCTGAACAAGCAGCTCACGACGCTGCCCTACCCTGCCGCTCCGTGACCGTCACGAAGCATTGAGGAGATTGAGCACCATCTCGACCTCCTCACGCCAGCGCCCCAGCTCGCTGGGCGTGGGCGACAGCTCGTAGGCGTGATAGTGGCACGCCTGGCTCAGCCCCGACCACAGGGTGGCGCACTGCCGGGCCAACCCGGGACCGGCGTACGCCTCGAGGCAGAGCATCCGTTCCAGCATGGTGCATGTGTTGAGCTCGGGCCGTACGCGCTGGAAGTACTCCCGCAGACCCTGCTCCAGCGACAACCGCAAGAGCAATGCCGCAGGCCTTGGCCACACGCCTACCGTCCGGCTCAGCAGCTGATCGGCCGAACTCAGCAGCGCCTCCGCGTTCATGACGACCTCACCAGCTTGGCCAGCCGCGCCGTCTGGCCCACCAGCTCGTCGACATCGCCGATCGGGACCGCCTGGTGCGCGGCCTTGTTGCACAACACCACCAGATCCCCCGCCCAGTGGCCGTAGCGCAGGTTCAGCTCCCCCAGCACCTGACTCCACTTTGAGGCGTCCCCGTACAACGCGAGGGCGGCCAGCTCGGTCAGCTTGTGCGCGTCGCCGATCTGCCGCTCCACCAGCCCGTGATCCTGTCCGGCGGTCAGCAGCCGATGCCACGCCACCTCGAGGAACGCCGCCTCCAGCGCGGTACGGCACAGCCCGGGCAGCACCTGCCGGACCACATCGTCAGGCACCCTGCCCGACTTGGCCAGCGCCCGCGCGTCCCGCAGCGCCCGCGCCACAGGATCGTCGGACTCCTTCAGCTCCACCACGGACCGTTCCCTACGGACGACCTCGATGATGGTCGCCGGCAGTCGGAGATACTTCAGCGCCTGCGGCAGCCGCGTGTCATGGGTGAACACGACGACCTGCCGCGTCTCGCCGATCATCGCCAGCACTCGGGCCAGCCCATCGACCTTTGCCGGGTCCATGGACTGCACCGGATCGTCGATCACTAGAAAGCTGAACGGACTCTGCCGCGACGCCGCCCGCGGCAGGAACAACGCCAACGCCAAGGCTTGCAGCTCCCCCTGGCTCATCACGCCCAATGCGGGCGCCTCGATGTCGTCGACCGACACGTCCATCACCACCCGCCGCTGGGTGGCCGAACCGGCAAGCTGAATCGGGCCGAGTGTGACGTTGCTCTGCTGTCGCAGCAACTCCCAGATCATCTGGGAGGACTCACCCAGAGGCGCCATCCGCTCCGCCCGCAGCTCATCGTGGACGTCACGAAGCCACTTCCGCGCCGCCTTCACCTGTTTCAGCTCGGGTCTGGCAGCCTCCGCCCGCCGAGCTGTCACCAGCCACGCCGCGAGCGCCGCCGCGGTCTCCTTCCATCGCCCATCCAGATCGGCCAGGCGCTTGACCGCCTGCTCTTGCGCGTCCCGGCAGGCTGCCGCCAGTGCCGTGGCTGCCCGGGGCGCCTCCTGCGCCAGCACGACCGGATCGGCGAGCGTGCGGCAGGCCGTCCACGCCGCCCCCACCTCGGGCGGCACCCCTGCGGGCGGATTCTCGACCAGCTCCTGTACGGCTTGGGTCGCAACCCGCAACTCCCGACGCGCGTCATCGGCGGCGACGGCCTCCCCGCGGAGCCTGGCGACCTCGTCCCGAGCCTGACCGGCCCATATGTCATCCAGCTGCGCACCCCCACAAACAGGGCAAGCCTGGCCGCAGAAATGCGTCAACGCCCGCTCCAGCAGCTCGGCCCGCTGCCGCGCGTCCTCTGCCGACGTCCCGCGTACCTGCTCGGCCGCGGCAAGAGCCGCGCGCAGCCGCACCACCCGCTCCTCGACCGCGGCCACGTCCGGCCCAGACAGTTCCGCCTGGCGCCGCAGCCGGACCATCTCGGCGTCGTCGGCCGTGTGGTCACCCGCGACCAGCTCAGCCAGCCGGTCGAGGTCCGGCTTCCTGCTCTGCAGTACGGCTTCCGCCGCCTGAGCCCGAGGGTCACCGGTGTCCGCCAGTCCGGGCAGTTCGGCCTCGGCCTGCTTGATCACCTTTTCCAGGCCCGAAGCCCGGTCGCGCAAGTACTTGTCGGCGGTAGCCAGCAGTTCCAGGCCGAGGATCGTCGCGACCGCGTCGTACATCTCGCTCGGCCTGCCGCTGATCATCTGACCGAGCTCGGAGTAGGACAGGAACGGCCGGTACAGCGCCAGGTCCGGCCCCCATCCCAGCTCCGCCAGCGGCACCGGATCGCCGCCCGGGCGCTCCACCTCGGCGCGGGACTCGCCCACGTCGTCGCCGGTCCACTCACGTATCACGGTGCTCGGCTCGGTGTCGCCTTCTATGAGCAGCTCCACCGCCACCTGCGGGGTCGCGGACTCGTGCAGATTACGCCAGCTCCGCCGCCAGATGTCCGACCTCGAGCTCCAGCGGGCGTTGTCTCCGGTGAGCGCGATCTCCACGGCCTCGGCGAAGCTGGACTTGCCGCTGCCGTTCCGGCCCACCACCAGGGTCAGCCCTGGCCGGGGCACGAGCGGGAGCCGCGCGGTACGACCGATGCCACGGAAGCCGCTGACCGTCACCGACCGCAGATACGCCCGTCGGATTGGACGCCCCAGGCCCGTCTCGTCCTCGCCCAGCGCCTCCAGCAAGATCCGCTGCACGGCGGGGTCGAGCATGGAGCCGGCCAGCCGGGCCGCCACCAGGTCACGCAGGGTCTCGGACACGAAACCCCTCGAAGTTGGCTCTAGGGGATATCAAGGGGGCCGCTCTCGGTGTTACCGGACCCCGGCCTGCGCAGTCGTTTCCATTCGTCTGGGACCTCGATGTCTTCGTCATTCGCGGCGTCGACGGGCTCCCAAGGCCTTCAATCGCAAGACCATGGCGGCCTCGGATGGTTCAGAGGGTGATCGGCCCCAGACGGATTGCGAACTCCAGCGGCTCCCGAACGATGGAAGGCACCGGGCGCTCTCGCTCCAGATGAACCCGGCGACCGGGCCTCGAAGGGAGCGACGCGCTTCATTCGCCGGCCGGAACGACCATCCCGGGTTTCAACCGTGGTGGGCCGTACGGAGTCGCCCTACCGGCTACTGCTTGGTACAGGTCAGCACGATCATGCTGCCGACTTTGATCCTTCTGCCCGGCCGGTGCGACTGCTTGGTCACCGTCCAGTTCTCCGGCAGCAGCACGATCGTGTCGTTGGGGTCCTGCGAACCTAGCTTGATGTTCGTGAACTCGTCCCAGCCCTGGTCGACCAGCCACTGCTTGGCGACGGCCGCGTTCTGCCCCTTGAAGTCGGGGAGCTTGACGTACTTGGGCTTGGCCTTCTCCGGCTTGTGCAGCCGGGTGTCCTCGGGCTGGGCACGAACCGTCCCGGTGCCGGCCGAGGAGGGCTTTGCCGTGTTCGAAGAAGCAGCGCTGCCCACGGCGACGCCGCCGAGGCAGCCCGCGCCCAGGGCGAGAACCGCGATGAGAGCGACCGCCGCGCCGGAGAAGCCGCGGCGCACAGGCGGCATGGGGGGCTGGTGATTCATGAAAGTCCTTGAGGGATTCAAGCAGCCAAGGCCGCGTTCAGATAGGTGATGTCGCCGGTCGCCGCGTACAGGCGCCAGCTGAGCCCGCGGGGACGGGTCACCACGGTGACGTGCACTCCGGCGGCGGCGAGCCAGGAGGCCAGATGGGCGAAGTAGCCGTCCCCCGAGCCGATGACGACCCGCTCGAAGCGCAGGTCCACCCGGTCGGCGACGGCCATCTCGGCCAGCACGCTGTCGGCGCCATCCGGGCCGGAGCGGGTGAGGAACCGGGCCCCGCTGATCACGCGGCCCACCTCGACCAGCGAGCGCGGGTTGACCCCGACAACGAACTGGTCCATCGGGCCGACCGGCACGTGCTGCCGGTATTCGATCATCGTCCGCACGACCTCCGCCATCGTCGGCAGGGGTGACGCGGTCAGGTTCTCGATGTCCAGTAAGTGAATGGCCCGTCCTCGCCGCAGAGACCGCATCGGTCACTCTCCTCACTCGAGTACATGCCACCGGACAATAATGGTGGAACTTAGTGGAAGCAAGTGGAATTACTTGGCGAACCGTGGGACGCCTGTTAAGCTGCGGGATCGTGCACGACCCGTTGGACGCACTGGAAGAACGGATCGCCGAACTCCGCACTCAGATGCGTGAGGCGAAGGCGGCCGGCGACCAGGCGCGGCTCAAACTGCTCCGCGCTCAGTTGGCCGAGACCGAACGCGCCTGGAACGCGGCGCTGGAGCAGGCGCCCGCGCCTCCGCCCAGCCCGCCGCTTCTCCCGCTGCGCGAGCAGGTCCACCAAGCCCTGACCCTGCTGGGCGTGCCCACCCCCGGCAAGCTGATCGTGAACGTCAACGAGGCCCTCTTCGCCGGTCACCTCAGCAGTTCCCAGCTGACCAGCCTCCGCCGGGACGAGGAACGGTCCTTCCGCACCACGCCCTACTCGCGGCCCTATTACCTGTGCGCCGCGCTGACCGCCGACCTGCTCGCCCCGGCACGCGGCCTGCTGGCCGTCAGCACCTGGCCGCTGGACGCGCGGATCGTCGGCCCGCTCAGCTCCCGCACCGACTTCCTCACCTCGGCTGTCCGTATCGCCGAGCACATCGCCCGCCTCGAGAGGCCCGGCGGAAGCGCTCACCGCCTGCTCACCCGGATGGCGCAGAACATCCCCGGCGCGGTCGACGGTTTCGACCAGGCTGTCCCAGCACGTGTCATCGCCGCCGCCGAAGCCGAACTCGCTGTCCACCGGGAAGCCGACCAGGCTCAGCGAGCCGCGGCCGCCGTACGAGCCTCCAAGCAGCTCGACGCGGTCAGTCAGTTCTTCGGTGCGGGTCTGAAGTCGGCCGCGAGGACCGCGTGAGCAGACTGGACACCCTGCGCGGCCCGGTCCCGCCCCGCGACCACAACGCCCGCACGATCGCCGCACTGGCCGCCAACCCCGGCTGCAATCGCCGAGCCGTCATGGACGCGGCCGGCATCGACAAGGACCAGACAGCCCGTCACTTGGGCTACCCCGTTACCGTCGGCCAGTCCGTCTTCGCGATCACCCGTGCCCGCGCCTTCGAAGAGCAGGTCAAGGCCAACGGCTGCGCCCAACTGCTGACGCTGCTGCGCGACAAACTGGAACTTTCGCTGCCTGAAGTCGCCTATGACGATGTCGAGAACGTCGGCGGCGACCGGAACCTCCGCCACTCTCGCACCAAGACCCTTCTCCGGCAGGCGGCGGAAGCCCGGGGCGGCGGCACCCTGTTCGATCACCCAATGCTGAGGCTGAACATCGCAGGAAAATCGGTCTATCTGGAACCGGCTCTCATCGCCTTCCAGCTCAAGGGCCGCTTTCATGTGGTGGAGATCAAATCCTTCGCGGTGATCGACGGCCAGGCGGACGCCGGTCAGGTCGCCGCCGCGGCCCGCCAGTCGGCGGTCTACGTCCACGCGCTGCGCGAGCTCTTCGCCGATCTCGGCCTGGACCCTGGGCTGATCTCCCACGACGTGATCCTGGTCTGCCCGGAGAACTTCGCCAACGCGCCGACCGCCACCCTGGTGGACGTAAGGCAGCAGCTCACGGTGCTCAAGCGGCAGCTTTCCCGGCTCACCCGGATCGATACGATCACGAACGAGCTGCCCATGGGGCTCACCTTCGACCTGATGCCCGACGAGGACGGTGCTCCCACCCGCTCCCGCGACGAGTTATTGAAAGCCGTCTCCGAGGTGGAAGCCCGGTACGCACCCGAATGCCTCGCCAGCTGTGAGATGGCCTTCTTCTGCCGTGACGAAGCACGCTCCTGCGGCTCCACGGACGCTCTCGGCCGTACGGTGCGTGACCAACTCGGCGGCCTGGAATCGGTCGCGACCGTACTCGGCCTGGCCGACGGCACCCTGCTCGCCGGCCAGGACCAGGCCGAGATCGCCTCCCAGCTCAGGCTGGTCCGTCAGTTCAGGCTGGAGGCCACCGCGTGAGCATCATGACCGCCTATGCCCGGGCGGAAGCCGTACAGGCCGGGCGAGCCCAGCCGATCGCCTCCGTGCGGCACGCGCACCTGTCCACACGGCCGCTGGTGTTCGTCCCGCTCAAACTGGCCGGCGAAGCCGCCGCACCGCTCGGGGCGATGGCCGGCACCCACCGCGACGACCCCCACCTCCTGGTCGTGCCGCAGCCGCGCAACCGCGACCTGCGCTTCGCGTTCGTCACCGAACTCGCCGAAATCATGCTCCCGTACATCGAGAGCTTCCAGCAGGCCAGCGAGACGGTCGGGACTAAGGAACCATACGAACGCTTCCTGGACGCACCGCAGATTCTGGTCCCCAACCCGGGTGGGATCGGCTTCACTCGTCTGCTGGGCCGCTCCACCAGATTCCGCCAGACCGACGGCCCCTACCCCGTGGACCCATCTGTTCCAGTCCTGGGGCGCTGGCTGACCTTCCTCGCGGAGCGGACCGAGTTCGCCGGGGCGTCCACGCTGCTGGCCATGACCGAGATGCTGGCGCTGCACTGGGCCACCGGGCAGAGCGGTACCGAGGACGGCAACCTGGCCGCGCTCCTCGCCTGGATCGCTCCGCCCGAGGGCATGACCTCGCCGAAGGCCGCGTCCCGGGCCGAGAACCCGCTGCTCACGCCACCGGCCGGACCGGCCACCGACCCTGGCTTCGACGCCGTAGTGCTGGAGCCCGCCATCCAGGCCTACGACACCACCGGCTCCCCCGCACAGGTGCGCAGCGCGATCAAGTCCCAGCTCGAGCCCACTTGGCAGCTCATGTGGCAGGCCGTCGACGTCCTGCGTGCCCTGCCCGAAGGCGCCAGCGTCGCCGACCGCTGGGCCAGGGACCGCGACGAGTTCACCCGGTACACCGCTCACCTGACCGGCGGTGGCCCGCCGCAGGCCCGCCTCGACAGCGCGGTCGCCGCCGCGATGCGCCTGGAACGGCTCGAAGACGCACAGGCCCGCTACGACGCGCAGAGGGCTTTCGACGACCCGCTGGTGCTTGCCGAGCATCGGCTGACCGGCACGACCTTCGCCGGACAGGTGATCGCCGCCGACCCCACCCGCATCGTCGCAGGCGGGCGTCGCATGCTCCGTCCGCTGATCACCGTCCATACCTCCGACCCGATACGGCTCGCGCCCGGTCAGGTGCTCCGCTCCCCCGCCCGGCCCGGGCAGAAGGCCGAGATCATCGAGCTTGACGCAGGGCGAATCACGCTGGAACTCAGCGGCGGAATGGGCAACTCACTCACTCCTCGGGCGGGCAGCGTGCCGGAGATCGGCGAGCGGCTCACCTACACCGACCTCGAAGTACCGAGCCCGCGCAGGCGCCCGCCCTTCCCCAGCCGAGAGAACACCCCGTGGACCCACGGCGGCCCGCCACCGGAGTACGTCCCCACCGACGAGGACGCCCAGGAGGCATGGTCATGACCCCCGGAGAGGCCGCCGAAGACGTCATCACCCGCGTGCTGGCCGACTACACCAGCGGTGAACAGCGGGCCGTCGTCGTCGACTCCCCACCCGGAGCAGGCAAATCCACCCTGGTGGTGCGGGCAGCCCGTCTCATCGCCGACACGGGCGAGCCGCTGATGATCGTCGCCCAGACCAACGAGCAGGTCAGCGATTTGGTGGACCGGCTCGCCACCGCCGATCCGGGGCTGGCGCTCGGCCGCCTGTCGGCCGCCGGGTTCGTCCCGCCTCCCCAGCTCACCCGGCACCCCAGCATCCGGATCGCTACCCGGCTGACCGACCTCGGCGAAGCCCAGGTCGTCGTATCCACCGCCGACAAGTGGGCCTACGAAACCGACCACGTCTGGCCGTGGGCCATCGTGGACGAGGCTTACCAGATGCGCTCGGACAAACTGCTGCGCATCGCCGCCCAATTCGAGCGGGCCCTCTTCGTCGGCGACCCCGGCCAGCTCGACCCCTTCTCCACCATCGACGGCGAACGCTGGGCCGGCCTGTCATGGGACCCGATGCAGAGCGCGGTCGCCGTCCTGCTACGGCTCAACCCCGGCATCGTGCCGCATCGGCTGCCGGTCTCCTGGCGCCTGCCCGCCTCCGCGGCGTCCCTGGTCTCCGAGGCGTTCTACCCCTTCACCGGGTTCCGCTCCGGTACGACGGAGGGCGAGCGGCGACTGGAGCTCACAACAGCCGGGTTTCCCGGGCCGCTGGACGCGACTCTGCAGGAGGCGGCGGCCACCGGATGGGCGTTACATGAGCTCCCCAGCCGCCACACGATACGCACCGACGCGGAGGCCGTAAAGGCATGTGCCGATCTGGCGACCCGGCTGTTGCAGCGGGGACCGGTCGCGCACGACGAGAAGGGCAGCCACCCCGTTGCCGCGGACCGAATCGCCATCGGCTGCGCCCACCGCGACCAGGCCGCCGCGATCCGGGGCGCGCTCCGCGTTCCCGGAGTCACCGTCGACAACGCCAACAAGCTGCAAGGACGGGAGTACGACATCACCATCGTCCTCCACCCGCTGTCCGGCCGCCGAGACGCGACCGAGTTCCATCTGGAGGCCGGGCGACTGTGCGTGCTCACCTCCCGGCACCGGCACGCCTGTATCGTCGTCGCCCGCGCCGGGATTGCGGAACTGCTTGACAAACATCCCTCGACCGGAGGAGTTCAACTCAACGTGCCGGTAAGGTTCCCCGACGGCTGGGAGGCCAACCAAGCCGTCCTCGCTCACCTTTCCGAACACCGAATCGTCGCGTGAGCTTAGTGCGCGATCCCAGCCTAGGACGGCGCGCGACGCCCCTGCGTCCGCTGCTACCGATCTGACCGGAAATGATCCAACTCAGCCAGGGCGCGGCAGCATACCCCGGCCAGTGACGACCGAGCAGCCCGCCCAGTCGCGACGGGAGTCCGGTAACAGCTCGGCGCGTGCGAGTGCTCTCGAGGTCCGACCGCATCGACCTTCTGGCAAGGATGATCAAGGAGGAGCACAATTGCCCCGTGCAGGCGTACATCCGGGGCGCCTGACGCGAGCTGGTAGTGCTTTCTGGCCCCGCGCTCGGACCTCGCAGAGGTCAACTTCTGGCGGCCCTCCAGCAGCCGGGAGTTCCGGCTGATCGACCACGGCGAGCCGATCTTCTTTGCACGCACATCCACACAATCGCGTGGTCGGCGGGGGCTTCTTCAGCGGGTTCGCGCCCCTTCGCGTCTCCGAGTCCTGGGAGTTCTTCAGCCAAGGGAACGGCGCCGCCGACCTGCTCGAACTGCGCCACCAGGTCGGCAGATACCACAGTCAGCCAATGTCCCTCGGCGAGGACCCGGTCATCGGCTGCGTCATCATCCGCGACGTCTTCTTCTATCCCGACGACCGCATCACCGGCCCCCGGCTTCGCCTCCAACATCGTCCAGGGCAAGAGTCACGACCTGGCCACCCATCCGGCCGCCGCCTACTTCCAGGATCTGTTGAGCCGGGCCGGGATCGGCGGAGACATCCGAGCCGTGGCACCGCGCCAAGCCCTGCTTCAGCGACCCCCGACTGGCACCCGCGAGTTCTACGGGCGGGCCGAGCAGGGGTTAATGTCCCGGATCGACCGCGGGATCGGCCGATGAGAGGCCCTCGAATGGCGCCTCGACGAGGTCTTCCTCCGCGGGTGAGGCCGCGGCCAACCGCGCCCCGTACCCGCACACCCTCCCTGAGGCCGACTGCGTCCCCCTCGGGTCTCGCACTCCCTGTAAAACCGCTTGAAATGATGCGCCGAGCTGCTTTTCGCGGAGGCCCGTCAACAGTTCAACAAGTACCTCGGGAAGCATGGGTTGCAGGCGGCCGATCCTGGGCGAGATAGCCCGGCAGGTTCACCGACAGACCTCCCGACAGCGATGCGAGCCGTTCCCACAGCAAGGCGGCATCCTTTGCCGAGAGTCGCAATAGTGCACGGCGCAGCATGATGCTCCACGCCGCCGGGTTGGGGAACGCGTCGAGCCGCGCCACGAGTGGCTGCAGCTCGACGCCACTCCCCCACGGCACCAGCTGGTCGACGCGCAGATTGCACCCGGTCGGGTACTCGCGCCCGGCGATGCGGACTGGCTCGTCGAGAGGCCGCACGTCCGACGTCACCACCGCGCGGCCGATGACCCGGCCGCGGTCGCGCGTCGGGTTTCGGTAGGCGCCGCGCGTCGTGTAGATCAGGAGCTCGTCGCCCGGCCGCACCTGGGCGATCTCGGACCGCGAGGTCGGCGGGAAGGCCATCCGCTGCTCACGCAGCACCCAGGCGATGGCCTGGCGGTCACCGAGGATCAGCAGGTATGACGAGGGCTCCTTCACGATCCACACGTTAACGCCACGGCCGGGTCAGGCGGACGCGCTGGCCCACCCGAACTGCGCGAGACGGTGCCGGGCGACCTCGATCTCGGCGGACGTGAACAGCTCCGTGAACTGAGGCCGCACGACCAGGGCCTCTACCGTGAGGTCCAGCCGGCCGCGTTCCCAGAGCGCCGCAAAGCCGTCCGACACCGCGGGTGAGTGCAGGAGCTTGCGGGCCGTGGCCAGGCTGCCGTGTTCGGCCAGCATGCTCAGGAAGTAGGAGGCGTGGTAGTTCGCCTCGCTGCGCGCCCTGTCGTAGATCGACCGCATCGCTGAGTCGAACTCGGCGAACGTCGGACCGGCGGGCGCGGTGAGTTCCTGCGGAGCCTGCTCGTCTCCCGCCGCCGTCTCGTTGCGGCGCGTCGCATAGCCGAGCAAGGCGTCAACCGAAGTGAAGACCTCATACCCCAGCTCCTCGAGCCTCGGCAGGTCCGCCACCTCGGGGTCCAGCTCCAGGACGACCGGCTTGCCCTGACCCGGCTGCAGCCCGTCCGGCCAGAACGCCTCTGCCATGGCGAGGGCCCGCCCGGTGGCCGGGTCGGCGATCTCGCTGTCCAGCGCCGGCTCGGCGTAACCCAGCCGTGCCAGCTCCTCGACCATCGCCTTAATCTGGGCGCCGCGTACGTCATCCTGCTCGTCCGCGAGGACGGCCACGGGGCGCAGCTCCTCGTCGGCCACAGGCGCGGCTCCGTCGCGCAGCCCCGCGAGGAAGGACTGAGCAGCCTGCGCCAGCAGCTCGCGCCGGGCCTCGAGGAAATCGAGATACCGGTCCACCCGCCACAGGTCCCGGTCCATGGGGATCCACTGCGAGGCGAGAACGCCGGGGTGCTTATCCTCGGCCTCGGGGAAGTATTCCTCCGGATCGCGCTTGCCGATGACCAGGTTCGTGTTCTGCGTCAGGAAGCAGAAGTTGGCGACGGCGTTGACGTGGACGCGGTCGTAGCCGGCCTTGTAGAGCAGCGCCTTGGGAAAGATGTGGTGGACCTGGAGCGAGGTCAGCTTGCCGAGCATCTCGGCGTGCAACTGCAACCCGCTGCCGAAGTCCCGGGCGCCGTGCACGCGAGTGAGCATATAGAGCAGGGGGTAGAACCGAGACCCGCGGGTCGAGCCCTCGAAGTCGTGCGGCCTGACGTCCAGGTTGCCACCGCGCCACCGTTCAAGGGACGCAATGAGACCGTCGATGCCGGAACGTTCCACCATGTCGTAGTCCTGCGCGAGCACGGTCTCGGTGGAGCCGGCGAAGCGGCCCCATAGCGCCGCATGCACATACCAGAACAGCACCTTGTCGCGGTGCGCGCCGTCGAGAAAACCTCCGCCCGGGGTGAGGTGGAGCAGGCGGGAGACGACGGGGATCGCGTACCGGCCCATGAGGACCTGGTCGTGGTCGAGGCCCAGCCGCCCGGACACCGCGCCGAGCAGGGTGTTCACGCAGCCGACCGACTTGGCGAGCGCCGTCTCGAACTCCTTGTCCGTCACCGAGTCGAGTGCGGTGAAGACGGCGCGCCCGGTGGCGACGGCGGTGATGTTGCGCAGCAGCCAGTCGAGCGAGAAGTCGAAGCCCTTCGCGTGCCACTGCTGGAGGTGGTCGCGCATGACCTGCCGGGCGGGCGACCACTGCGCACAGATCTTGGCGAGGGCAAGATCTCCCTTGGAGAGCGCGGTTCCCCCAGAGTTGACCCGGTTGAAGATATCGACCACGACGTCGACGTTCTTGTCCGGGCCCGTGATCTTCTCCTCGTGGAACTCCCGGTTCTCCAGGTTCTTCAGCCGGTTCAGGCGTGCGAGGTAGGTCGAGAACTTGTCCGGGTACTGGCCGAAGGCGTGGATGAAGGGCTCCAGCCCCTCGATGAACAGCCGGGTCACGTCCACCCAGCGCGGGTCGTCGCGCATCTTCGCCGGGCCGTAGAACTCGAACGTCTCGTCTTCGACGTTGAAGCGCAGGTTGCTGAACGCTGAGGAATCACCTTCGAAGAAGGCCGGGGGCTTGCCGCGCATGATCCCGTACAGCGAGGTGATCCGCTGCTGGCCGTCCAGCAGCAGAAGTCGCACGCCGCCATCGGTCGCGCCGCCGCGGACGGACGCCATCTCGGGCTCGGTCTCCCACAGCAGCAGACCGCCGACCGGATACCCCTTGTACAGCGAGCGCATGAGCCCGCGGACCTGGTCGCGGTTCCACACGTACCCTCGCTGAAACTCGGGGAGGAGCACGGTGCCGTGGTCGATCTGGTGGAGAAGCACAGAGAGTGTGGCCAACTGTCCGCCCCTTGGTGAAGCTTTGATGATCTCCGACGCTTCACTGTAGGCCGCACTTTTCGGAGTTTCAGGCGGTCAGGTAACGATCCAGGCCGTACCTGTCACCTCGCACCGGCCAGATCGTCGAGAAGCTCTCGGACCTTGCTGACGTTGGGGTGCCGCGGACCGTACCGGCGTTCCAGGTCGGGCAGCAGATCGCGCAGGGTCCTGCCCGCCTGCGTGCGGTCGCCGGCGCCGAGCTCCAGCAGCCCGATACGGCGGCGCAGCTCGAGGATCCGATCCTCGTCGACCCCGAACCGCTCCTCGTCCTCCAGCAACCGCCGAAGCTGGGTGAGCGCAAGCGCCGTGTCGCCCAGCGCGGCGTGGCAGTTGGCCTCCATCAGGCGGAACCGCAGGACGAGATGGTCGTCCTCACTCCTGCGCTCGGCCAGGTCAGCCGCCAGGCGCTGGAACTCGGGGGCGGCGCGTCGGTAGTCTCCGCCGAGAAACAGCACGTCGGCCAGCTCGATCCGCAGCTCAAGCGCCTTGTCATCCGCCGGCCCGAGGGAGCGCGCGGCCGCCTCGACGGCCCCCGCTAGTATCTCGGCAGCCTGCCGGAAGCGGGACTCGGCCTTGAGCGCGCCGGCGTCCTTCCGCACCCGCTCAATGTCGTCCCGGCGAAAACCCCGCGATGAGGGCCGCGATGGTTCGACCACGGGAGCCTTGGCGTTCGTCGCGGCCACCTGCCCGACGACGGCTGCATACATGCGCACGGGGTCCGCGCCGTCACCGTCCACGAAGCCCGGCAGCGCCGGCAGGTCACGGCAGAACGGCAGCAGCCGCTCGTAGACGAGGGCCGCGTCGGACGGCCGCTCCTCAGGCCTCTTGGCAAGCAGCCAGAGAATCAGCCGTTCGAGCCCCTCAGGGACGTCCGCCCGCAGCTCCCGCACCGGCCGCGGCGGCTTGTCCACATGATTGCGCATGGCGGCCAGCGGGGTCTCGGCGGCGAACTGGTTCTTCCCGGTGAGCAGCTCGTGCAGGACCACGCCGAGGGAGTAGAGGTCGGTCTGCGGGCTCGTGGTGCCGCTCATCGTCTGCTCTGGCGCCATGTACTCCGCCGTGCCCATGACCACACCGGTTGCGGTTAGTTTGGTCGCCGACAGGGAGAGCGCCGCGGCCACTCCAAAATCGAGCACCTTGACCGTCCCGTCAGGGCAGAGCATGAGATTGCCGGGCTTGAGGTCTCGGTGCACCAGCGAGTTGGCGTGGGCGACGGCCAGGACCGAGCACGTCTGGGCTGCGACCGCCGCGGCCCAGCCCACTGGCACCTCCTCGACCTCCCCGATCACGTCGGTCAGCGGGTTGCCCTTGATGAGCTGTAGGACCAGGTAGAGGTCGTCGCCGTCGGTGCCGCAGTCGTAGACCGCGGGCACGCCGGGGTGCTCCAACCGGGCCGTGATCCGGGACTCGCGGACGAAGCGCTTGGTCAGCTCGTCGTCGGGTCTGCCGTCCGCTAGGCGGTCCACCCGGATGAACTTGATCGCGATCGGCCGGTCCAGCCGCTTGTCGTAGCCGAACCAGACCTCCCCCATCCCGCCGATGCGGCGCGAGTTCGGGTCGAGTTCGTATCGGCCCCCGATGATCTTTCCCCTTGCCACGACATCCTCGCCTCCGCGGAAGAATCTTGCGCGCAACCTACCGGGCTCGAACCTCGTCCTGTCCAGTGCGTCTCGACTCGGCGTCTCTACTGAAGACGCCGCAGCACTCCTCGCGCGCGTAGGCGCGCCACGTGCTGGGCGGCCCGCTCCGGGGCCGTCCCCCCGCGGACGAGCAGGCCCGCCTCCAGGTTCCGGGACACCCCTGACTGGGTCAGGTTGGCGCTCGAGACCAGTAGCACCCGTTGGTCGGCCACGGCGAGCTTCGCGTGCATCTTCGCGCCCTGCTCCGTGCGCACGTCCACCGGCCAGTGCCACACCTGTACGCCCTCCACCCCGGTGAACGCATGGGCGGGCTCCGGGCCGTTCAGTGCCGAGCCCGCCCCCTGCAGCGTCTCGACCACCACCATCACCGTCACACTGCGCCCCACCGCCTCGCTCAGGGCCTTGAGCAGCGGCTCGTACGGTGCGGCCGAATACGTCATGAGGATGAGTTCGTACGACGCCTCAGCCACCAGGTCGACCAGCACCTGCGCCGTGGAGCGAACGGGCACGGCATGGGTCGCCGGTCCGGTCCACACCGACTCCACTGTGGTCGTCGCGCGATGCCGCTCGTAACCCGCCGCGACACCGCGCAAGTAGACGGCCACCTCTTCGTCCGGCATGCCCATGGAGAGTTGTACGGACAGGACACGGCGGGCGACCTCGGGAAAGTCCGGCAGAGGCACCGCGTTGACGATCCCAATCGTGGGGCCGCCTCCGGCGATCCGGTCGGCCAGGGTCCGTAAGTGCACCGGCCCGATGCGCTCGACCGCGTCCGCCGCCTCCTTCTCGAAGCGGGTGTGGACGCTGCTCATGGCAGCTCGGGATAGACGGCCAGGGTTGGATCGTCGATCGGCACCACGAACCGCCGGTCGAGGAACCGGTTGCCGCGCTCGCACGTGGTTTCGGAGACGAACAGGCACACGTGGCAGGCCGCGCCGTGCAGGAAGTCCTCCGGCGTACGCGGGAGCCGTTCGGAGCACAGCGGGTCGGACGAGCAGCTCATCGCCCCGGTGAGCGCCCGCCTGGTCAGCCGCACCAGTTCGTCGGGCTGGGCGAGCGAGACCAGGCCGCCGAGCGTGCCCTCCGCGTCCGGCACCGCGGTGTAGATCAGAATTCCGGAGCGCTTGTCATCTTCCGAAGTCCCCGCGTAGATCCGCTCGGCGAGGCTGGCGGAGTTGTAGCCGCATTCGAGAGCGATCGTGCGGATCAGCAGGTGCGACAGCGTGTGCAGGACGTAGTAGCGCGGGAGGGGCCAGTAGTCGTACCTGGTCGACTCGTCGAACGGCTGGCCGGTCCGGGCCGAGTAGCGGTATTCGCGGAAGCGGCCGTACGCCTCCTTGTGCAGCCGCAGGGCCTCGGACTTCTCCACCTGCTTCTCCCACCGGGACAACAGGTCCTCGGGCAGCCGCAGGAAGATACCCTCACCCCTCACCTCGCTCGCCGGCACCCAGGTCGGCTTGGAACGGGAGAGCGGCACCCGCTTGACGAGCGTCGGGTCCTCGGGATCGGGAGCGTCGAGCCGGGTGAAGCCGATCATGGCCCGCACCTCGCGCAGCCGCTCGACCTGGACGACGTCGGAGTAGAAGCCCTTGAGCAGCGGCGGAACGGGCCCGTCCTGGTCCCGGTGGGCGGTGAAGTCGTCACTCGGCGGCGGCAGCACAGGGCTGGAGAAGATCTCCCACTCCGGGGTGAGCAGGTCGGGGTAGCTCTCGGGCCCCTGGTCCTGCTCGGTGGCCCCCTCGCCACGGCGCCTTTCGATGGCCGCCCACAGCTCCTCGTCGCCCCACTTCTCGAACTCGAACGACAGCGGCGGCATCGACCGCATGAACGGCAGCATGTCGATGCTCTTGATGAGCTGGAGGTTGGCCCAGAACTTCGCCACCTGCGCGTCGAGCTCGCTCCCTCCCGCCTTCGGCACCGCCAGGGCTGACAGGGTCTGCGCGAACCACTGGTTCGACGCGCCGACCACGAGCACGTACGGCTTCTCCCCGCATGCGGAGAACGTGCCGAGGTGGGGGTGGCGGCCCCGGCAGTTCGGCAGCTGGTCCCGGCCGCGCTTGCCCATCGCCTGCCGGATGTTGCGCTCGGCCCCGCAACGCTGGCACTTGATGCGCACGTTGGCGCCGATGTTGCCGCCGCGGTCCTCCATCAGCAGGTTCGGCTTGGCCGCCTTCTCACAGGGACTGCCCTCATGGACGAACTCCAGGTAGGGGAAGTCGTCCAGGTGCCCGTCGGTGCAGGCCAGCACGAAGCGGGCGCCGACGACGAGGCGCTTCTTGTTGCCCTTGCCGCACTCGTGGAAGAACCGCGCCTCGTGCGGCTTGGTCGGCTTGTCGTTCTCGAAGCCGAACGCCCGGGAGTCGACGCGCGCAAGCAGGTTGCACGCGGTGCAGCGCATCCACCCCGGGAACGGCACGACCGGCACACCGGTCCTGGCCGCCTCACCGTTGGGGTTCGTGTCGGTGCCCGGAATCCAGGGCGCGGGACGCAGTTCCCGCACGGTCTTGCTCAGCAACGACTGGACGGCCGACAGGAGCCGGGGCTCGGTGATGAGCGCGGGGTTGTTCTCCGGGTCCTCGGGGGCCCTGTACTGCCAGTCGTCGAGCCCCTTCACCAGCACCGAAAAGTTCGGCAGGTCGACGAGCGACCCGACCCCCGAGGTGAACATCAGATGGCTGGGCCGCACCGCGCCGACCCGGCGCCGATAGGTGGAGTACGCCGCCATCACTTGCCCTTTCCGTCCAGGGTGGTCACGCCCATCTCGTCGCCCACCGGCTCGTCGTCGCCGTCGTCGGCACTCCCCAGGAAACCCCACTCCGGTGCGCCGACCGGCCCATAGAAGATCTCATCGTTTCCCGGCAGGAGCAGGTTGATCTCGTTCTCCGTCTCCCGCATGGAGTTGCCGACCGTACGGGCGTCCCAACGGCCGTTGCCCGCCCGATACAGCAGGCCGTCCACGATCTCCTTCGCGTGGCCCTTCTTCCGCTCGTAGCCGAGCCGGGCCGCGCCCTGCTTCGCCGCGTTCCACAGGTCGGTGAGCGTCTTCAGCCGCTCATCCAGGGCCTGCCTGCCGCGCGGGCTGCCCGCGACCTCGGCCCTGGTGAGGAAGCGTTCGACGAAGCGGGTCACAGCGCCACCGTTGAGATCCACGTCCTCCGCGTCGCGGTTGCGCGAGTGCGCCTCCTCGACGTTGCGCACGGCCGCCACGAACGCCGCGGTCGTGCCGCGGTCCAGCGCCCGCGCGGTGTACGGAGTGACCGACAAGGCCTCCACCTGGCGGTAGAACGTGGCGTGGTAGTGCTCGAAGTCCTCGTAGTGCGCGAGGTCGCGCGGCCGGGACCAGTTGTAAAGCGTGATCACCAGCCCGGGGCGCGCGGCGTCGCGGCCCACCCGGGAGGACGCCTGGATGTACTCGGCCGTGTTCTTGGGCTGGCCGGTCATCACCATGAGCCCGAACCGCGACACGTCGACGCCGACCTGGAGCATCGACGTCGCGAGCACGACGTCGACGGGTGGCCGTGCGGACCGCAGGCTCCGCAGCGCCCGGTAGCGGTCGGCGAGCGGGTGCGCTCGCCGCCGCTTCGCCTCATCCTTCTCCCTCATGACCTCGGCGATCTCCTCGCGGCACTCTCGTATCCGCCGCGAGGTGTCCAGCTCCGGGTCGAATCCGATCTCCAGTTGCTTCAGCACCTCGCTGATGTCGCCCGAGGAGATGCGCGAGGTCAGCTCGACGACGGTCAGCAGGTCTGTACGGCTCAGCAGCCGGTTCGACAGCTTCTTGCGCCTGCCGTGCATGCGGATCCTGGTGGTCACGTCGTCGTCCAGGTAACGCCGCATGCCCGCCAGCTCACGGGTGGCGTTGAAGTAGCCGACCAGCGTCATGTACGGATCGGCGGGCTCGCCGAACTGGTCGAAGAGCGTCTGCCCGGCCAGCAGCAGGATCTCGGCGAGCCGGATCTCGGCCTGCTTGAGGCGCACGCCGTGCGCGCACACACCGAGATAGCGCCGCCCGGGGTTGCCGGGGGTGACCGGGACCTGCCGGGAAAAGAACGTGTCGGCGACGTCGATCACCTGCGGCGGGAACACGGCGAGCTCGCGGCCGAAGATGCCGAGCACCTGCCGGTCGGCCCGCTTGGTCGTCGCGGTCGACGCGATGATCTTCGGCCCGGTGTCCGCGCCGTTCACCGGCCACGTGCACAGCTCGTCCACGGCCGCCTCGAACAGGCCGACCACGGTGCCGAGCGCGCCCGAGATGAGGTGCAACTCGTCCTGAATGATCAGGTCCGGTGGCCGGAGCCGGATGACGGGGCGGCTCTCGACCTTGGGCAGCCGGCCCTTGGCGTTGTGCCTGCCGCCGCAGCCGATCCGGTCGTCCATGTCATCGTGCCGGTAGCCATGCCGGGGGCAGCGCCGGCTCACCCGGCCGAACAGGTGCCCGGCGAACCCCCGCCACGGAAGCTGCGCCAGCTTGTCGACGGTCGCGATGACCAGGCTGGGCGTCAGCCGGTAGATCTCCTCGTCCACGGTGAGGATCGGCAGGCCCTCCCGCCGCGCGTACGCCTCGTCCTCACTCGTGACGGACGGCAAGGCCCGCAGCATGCGGTCCTCCCCCAGCCGGGAGAACGGGCACGGGTCGGCGTCGCCCTCGCTGCCGCGCCCGCAGTAGAGCAGCACCCGCCGGCGGTCCTCGTCCAGGTCGAGGTTGACGCCGGCGATCAGCTTCTCCCCGCACCACGGGCACGACAGCGTCTGCAGGACGTTGGTCTTGCGGCTGTCGGGGGCCTCCCTTGCCTCCTGGATCTGGTCCCTGGCGTCACCGAACCAGTTCGGCGAGACAGCGCTTCCCACCCACAACCCGATGCGGAACGGCTCCTCGCCCCACGTCTCCGGGTCGTCGCGCCGTAACACCTCACAGGCGCACACCAGCGCGGCGGCCCGCTGGAACTGCTGAGCGGTAAGCAGCCGCAGCGTGTAACGCATCAGCACCGCCACGCCGTCCAGGCCGCTGCGCGCCTCCGTCCCCGACCCGACGACCTTCTGCAGCCGCCGGATCGCGAACGTGTACGCGGTGAGGCCGAGGTACGCCTCGGTCTTGCCGCCGCCGGTGGGGAAGAAGAGCAGGTCGACGGTGGCCTTGTGGTCGGCGGCCCGCTCCGGATGCTCGGGATCGGTCAGCGAGGGCAGGTTGAGCAGCATGAACGCGAGCTGGAACGGCCGCCACGACGCGGCCTTCGCTCCCTGCTCGTCCACCTCGGCCATGGCCTGCTCGTAGCTCAGCCCCTGCTCGTCGCGGAGCTTCGCCACCGCCGTGCGGCGCCGCTGCAGCGCCATCGCCTCGTTGGCGAATTTGAACGCCGCGAGGGCCTGCTCGTGCCGGTCAACCGTGCTTCGGGTGAGCAACGCGATCCCGCCCCGGATGCGGTCGGCGGCCCGCCGCGCCTTGCGTACGGCGACCTCGGCGGCCTCGCGCAGCGGCTCGGGCAGCTCGGGGATCTTGAGGTATTGCTTATCGAGCCAGGCTGCGTAGCCGTCCGCCAGCGGCGTCAGCCCGGCGGCGAGCGCCTCGGGCGAGGCCCCCGCGAGGGCGTCCATCGACAGCTCCACATCGGCGAGGGGCGTGCCCTCCCCGACCGGGGCGACCGTCGCGGGCACGTCGTGGTACGGCAGCCAGGTGGTGCGCAGCTTCGTCGCCCGCCGATCGCCAGGGGACACTGTCGCGTGTACGGCGATGTTGCGGCCGACCGCGTACCTGCGCTCGTTCCTGTACAGCAGCCGCAGGTGCTTGTCCTCCAGATCCTCCTGACCGTCGTCCTCCCGGCCGTCGT
Source organism: Microbispora sp. ATCC PTA-5024 (assembly GCF_000511135.2). Taxonomy (NCBI): domain Bacteria; kingdom Bacillati; phylum Actinomycetota; class Actinomycetes; order Streptosporangiales; family Streptosporangiaceae; genus Microbispora; species Microbispora sp. ATCC PTA-5024. Next base: position 1,712,456 of record NZ_KI866522.1, read on the forward strand.
CGAGAGGGTCGTCGATCGGGAGGAAGACGTCCGCGGGTCCATCGGTCGGGGCGGCGACGACGAGTTCGGCCTGGAACAGCCACGCGGTGTCGGCGCTCGTGTCCGGCTCGATCTGCTGGTTGACCAGCGTCAGCTCGACGACGCGCCGGTGGTCGGGACGGGGCCGTACGGCGACCGCGAGCAGGACGCCGGGCTCATCGGCACGTTCCATCGTGAGGGGGATCTTCTGGGTGAGCTCGTCGAGCCGGATCGTCATAGGGTGCTCGACCGGCCTGCGCCCCCAGACGCGTTCGGTTCGCGGCTTGCCCTGGACGTCCCCGACCTGGGTCTCCACCTTCGTGTACTCACCCCAGCGAACGGTCGCCGCGAGCGTGTCGAGGTCGGCGGGCACCGCGAACGACATGCCCATGGACGACGCCCACAGACGCCCGAGGTTCTGCGGCGTCAGCACGTCGGGCAACTCGCCCTCGGCTCCGTCACCCTCCGCGCCGATCTCGATGTCCGGCAGCTCGTCGGCGTCTTCGGCGACCCGCTTCGGCGACGGCTTGGGACCGAGCATGCCGACCAGGTAGCGCTCGCGCGGGCCCATCGACCGCGGCGGCAGTTCCTCGAAGTCGCCGTCGTACGGCCCGAGCAGGTCACGCTCGACCAGCTGCTGAAAAGCGTCCCTGACCTCGAATGACGTGATCGGCGGAAAGTCCTGCGGTGTGTCCAGAGGATGCCGCGCCCCCTCTGCGGGCTTCTCCGCCTCCGCCTCGTCTCCCGAGCCGAACAGGTCGCCCTGGTCAGCTCCCGCAGCGAACAGCTTCTCCTGCCGATCGAACACGTGGGGGGTGTCCTTCCTCGCCTGATCTCTGACGCAACGTTAGTTGCTCTTGATAAGCATCTGAATGACGCGTGGCCGGATCGTAAGGTTGCGCTCAACCGCCGGTTGAGACTCCTGCTATCCAGAGGAAGACAACGACCCCCAGCACGGGACACACCCTCGGCGTCCTAGCGGTTACTCCATGTAACCTTCTGGCCATGACGACGATCAATCGGGGGACGCTCCTGGAGTTGGTCCGCAACCGCCCCCTGCTCGCGGCGGAGCTCCTCGGGGACGCCCTGGCCGCCGGCGACGAAGAGCCGATCGACCGGGGAGCATTCCTGCGGCGGTTCCCCCGCCTGGAACTCACCGGCAGAGACGAGTCCACTCTCGCCGCCCGCTACCGCGAGATCGTGGCCGACGCGCGCCGGGCTCGCGCGCATCAGGCACAAGTCGTGTCCGAGGGACTGATCGCGTTCCTGCGTGCCCGCATCGCCGAGAGTCTGGACCAGGGGCACGGGGCCGTGGACACCGGGGAGCCTGACGCCCACAAAGCGGAGCGGGACCTGACCGCGAAACGGGACCGCGTGCGCTTCCTGGAGTCCGTGCTCGTCAACGAGCTATACCTGGCGATCGAGGAGCACGCCCAGGCGGAGCACCTGCTGAGGCTGGAGGCTTCGGCGTACGACTGGCACGACGACTACCAGGACCTTTGGCAGCCCTGAGCGGAGAGCCCGCCCATTCCGACACGTCGGCGGTGTCCCGCCTTCGTCGCCGCACTCGGAGCCAAGGGCGGGATCGCCGAGAAGCTCAGAGCCGGGATGGACAACCCGGAGAAGGTGATCGACGTGGTGAGCCGGGCGTTCGGCACGGCGGTCCGAGAAGGGTTGCACGGCGCAGGGCTCGCCTGCCGTCATGAGGGCGTCCGGCAGGCGGGCGGCTCAACGGGCGGGGCAGCGGTGGGCGGCGTCCCGGTTCGGGGAGCAGCAGATGACGGCGCAGGTGACGAATCGGCCGCCGCGCAGCCAGATGCCCCACTGCACGTCCACCCCGGCGGTCAGGGCCTCCCCCGCGTTGTCCAGGCGCAAGCCGAGCCCGATGCGTGCCTCGTCGTCCGGCCGGAGGAACTGCGGCTCGGCCGCGCGGTAGCGCGCGGTCAGCCACTCCAATGCCTCCCCTACCGACCCCGGCGAGACGTCGATGCGGATGCGCGGCTTCAATAGCCAGTCGCACGTCCGCATCGGCGGCAGCGGCGAGGCCAGAAACGGCCCGGGGTCGCCGGTCGGCGGGGGGTCGCCGGTCGGCGGGGGCGGGCGGCGCTCGGCCTCGTTGCGCCGGTCGTCACCGACTCCCGTCCAGGAGTAGCAGTGCAGATGCATCAGGCCTCTCGGGCATGGTCGTTACAGTGGGGTGCGGTCCCTGCCTGCTATCACCGGGCAGGGGCCGCACCCGGCCTCGACGAGGCGGCTACAGGAGGGCGGTCATTCCGGCGGCGCGGAGCTCGTCGCCGGTGAAGCGGAGCGTCCCGGCGTCCGGGTTCTTGCTGTCGCGCAGGGCGAAAGCGTCCGCCGCGCCCGGGATCGGGGCGATCTCGACGCAGGTCTCCTGCTCCTCCTCCTGCTGGTTGCCGCCGCACAGCCGGCGGAAGCGCGCCCCGGTCAGGTCGCGCTCGTACAGGTCGGTCATCTCGTCCCTCTTCCTCTGTCGATCCGTCTCCGCCTCGTGCGGGCGGGTTCCTGTGCAGCGGGCGGCCTGCCGCGAAAGCCCCCTCAGGCGTACGGCAGGCCGCCCGGACCCCGCCGACCCTCGCTCTTCACGGAGTCGGCGGGGAGCTTCATCGGGCCTGGCCGGCTAGCAGGCGGCGCCACCACGCGTACGCCTCCTCGCGCCGCCACCACCGGGCCGTCCAGGACACCGGCGGCACGTCGCGGCGGGCGAGGGCGCGGCGGCGGAACTGGTAGACGCCGCCGCAGCGGACCAGTTCGTAGGAAGTCATCTGGCAGGCGCAGGTGTGGGCGACGACCCGGCCGCGCCCGAGGCTCTGCTCGATCCACCACAGCTCCGTATGGCCGGGGCGCGGCACGGCCGGATGCGGCGACACGCCCGGACAGTCCTCGTCGTCCTCTTCTGCGGCGGCGACGTCGAGCACCGCGGCAGGCGCGGTCACCGGGCCGTCCCCTCGGCGATGCCCTCCTGAACGGCGATCGCCTGGCACAGCTCCACCAGGTCGTCGGCGTCGACCGTCCGGTGCGCGCCCGCCTCCTCCACGGCCGAGGGGAACGGCCGCTCGCGCGTCGCCCACATCCGCCCGGCGTCGCTCCGCATGATCCGCCACCCGGCGAACACCGGACGGGCGGCGGCGACAGCCCTATCGTGTGTCATGGGTCAGGACCACCATCCTGATCAAGGGGTCCGTACGGCGGTCGCAACGCCTGCGGACCCCGCTTGTTCGCGTCGTCACCTCCAAGTACAACAGTGCGTAACCCCTCCATCACAGATGTTGGCAGGGGACACTAAGGGCGGTCAGGACACCCCCCGGTCTGACGAGAAGGTGCACGCGATGGACACCGAGCTCCCCCCATGGGCCGTACGGCTACGCGCCGAGCGGCGCAGCCGACTGTGGAGTCAGAAGGAGATGGCCCGCCGTCTCGTCGAGGCCGCTGACAACGAGACACGCAAGTGCCTTCCTGCCCGAGAGACGATCGTGCGCAGGATCAAGGCGTACGAAGCCGGCCACAACCAGCCGCGTGATCCGTACCGGCTGCTGTACACGCGAGCCTTCGGAGTGAGCGAGGAAGACCTCTTCGGCGAGCGAATATCGCCCAGCAACGATCAGGAGGCACGGGAGAGCCTGCCTGACGAGCGACTGAACTACGTGATCGAGCGTCCGGGTAGCGTCGACCTGGTTGCGGTCGCACACTTACGCGAGCGTATTCACGCCTTGGCTGCGCGGTACGACAAGGTCTCGGCGGCATCATTGCTGGTGGAGGCCGGGCGGTACTTCGGCCAGGTGGCCTTCCTCCGAACGCACGCCTCTTCCAGCCTCGTACAGCGCGAGCTATGCACCGTAGAGGTCGAGGCCGCAACACTCATGGGGCAACTTGTCTGGGATGCATCCCAACGACGCGATCACGCGACCACCCGCACTTACCTTGCTCAGGCAATAGCGGCAGCAAGGCAGATTCGGGATGGGGCCGCCGAAGGGCATGCGCTCCTGCGTATGAGCTTCGTCGCGCTCTACACGGAGAAGAAACCGCAAGTCGCGCTCGACCTGGCACTGCAGGCGGCCGAGCGCGCCGGACACACCAGCCTGGTGCTGCGGGGCCTTGGACTACTCCACGTCGCTGAGGCATACGCGATGCTTGGACGGCGATCGGACTGCGAACAGGCTTTGGGCGAAGCCGAGACATGCTTCGAGCAGATCAGCCCGGTAGACGCGGCGATCGAGATGTTCTCGCCTGCCCAGCATGGCCGGCTTGCCGGCTCGTGCTACCTGCTCCTCAACGACGCTAAGCGGGCGGAATCGATGCTCGAAAGCGCTGCCCAGTCCCTCCGGGATCGTCCGAAGTCCCAAGCGATCGTGCTCGGCAACCTGGCTCTTGCTCGCCTTCGTCAAGGGGACCTTGAAATGGCGGCAGCGTCGCTCCATGCCGCCATCGACCTCGTAGAAACGACACGGGGCGGCGGTGGGCTGAACATCGTGTTCAGCGCGGGCCGCGAGCTTCAGCCATGGCGGGAAATGCCGATTGTTCGAAATGTGTACGACCGGCTGTTTGCGCTCGTCGCTGCCTGAGAGGTGATATCCATGGAGAAAGACCAGGCCAAGCAAGAAGTTCGGGAACGTGTGTGGGCACTGTTGGAACAGGAGCAAGTCGTTCCGCCCGGCGTTCGCGGTCGCATCCCGACATTCGTCGGAGCCGAGGCCGCCGCCGATCTGCTCGCGGAGCTTTCGGTCTGGCAGGAGGCGACGGTTATCAAGGCCGTCCCGGACAAGGCGCAGCTTCCCGTACGGGCACGCGCGCTGGCCGAAGGAAAGCTCGTCTACATGGCCGTACCCAAACTGGCCGAGGCGCAGCCGTTCTACCTCCTCGACCCAGTGACGTTGACCGTGCCTCCGATCGAGGCCGCATCCAGCAAGATCGCCGCAAATATGGCACGTAAAGTCGACGTAGAGGAGATGCAGCCGGTCGATCTGATCGTGTGCGGCAGCGTTGCCGTGAACCGGGAAGGCGTACGGCTCGGTAAGGGTGCCGGCTACTCCGACATCGAGGTAGCGCTGTTACAAGAGGCCGGGTTGGTCAGCCCAGACACGAGGATCGTGACTACAGTGCATTCCTTGCAAGTCGTCGCTGGAAACCTACCAGAGGCCGAGCATGATTTCCGCGTCGATTTCATCGTGACGCCCGACGAAGTCATCGAGTGCGGGCCCCCTCGCAGACCTCGTGGTCTCTACTGGGACAGCTTGCCAGAAGAGATGATTACCGCAATCCCAGCGCTGGCCGATCGCCGTCAACGTAATCGGCCAGCCGCCCAGGCCGAGAGCCGACGCGGATTTCTGTGAGGGCCGCACCCAGGTTTTCGACTGCATGAACGACCTGTTCGCTGGACCGGTTTAGGGGTCACGTTGACCAGAATCTCGCGATCAGCCCTGGGCCGGTGGGCGTAAGGATGAGATGGGTGCCTTGTTTACAGATGCCGAAGCGCACACCTACTATTCGGAAGTGGCTGGCGTGAAGGTGTCCAGTGCTTGCAGAAGAGAGGTTGCCGCTTCAAGCAACTCAGAAAACGCTTGCACCAACCCCTTACCATCCAGGTCGAAATGCTGTGCTGCCCTCTGATAATCCTTGCCTTTTACGTGAGCTGGCCCACTTCGCAGACCGTTCAGATTACGCAGCAACGCAATAAATCTCCCCCTATCCGGGAATCCGATCACATCCAGATATTTCTCAAACTTCGTAATACCCTTGTCCGAATCTTCCACCTTTATATATTTGGCGACTTCGCGCTCATTTAGCCGTTCAATGAGCAGCTTGGCAAGAGCCATCACCTGGTCGTCGAACTCTTTCTGATTTTCGCCTACAGGAACATGTAGTGTTCCCCAGTAGTGCTGGTCCTCAGACTTGAGTGGCTTGAAGAGATCCCAGCCAAACCGCTCACGCCAATGGACTCGAAAGCGTTCATACATAGCCTTGAAAGCAAGTGCCGGCTCATCAGGGCTAAGCCATTGGCCCAGGATTCCCCGGCGGAACGCTACGTCGCTCACACCCCCATCAGGAACAACGTTGAAGCTCTTCCAATAGAGTTGCTCCTTATGCGAGAGCTTGCCAAGATCGCCAAGATAGACAACCACGTAGTCCCGATGGTTGTTGTCTAGCCGCAGACTCCAATAACCACTGCAGTACACGATCCCATCTTCAACCCGATATTTAGAAGGATCGTTGTAATATTTTGTCATGACGGTCTTACGAAAGAAGACAGGCGTCAGATAGTGCGGCGCACCGGGGTTCTTGCCGAAGTAGTTGGACAGTTTCTCTTCATCACTCGTGTGATGAACCTCGTTGCCGTCCTCATCGACACCGATGATGAAGTCTTCATACTTTTGACTCTTGCAGTGCCAGTCGAGCGAGGGGCGATAGTTTTCAGTACCCTTGATTATCTTCTTGCCCAGGAGGCGTGCATAAACCTTAGTAGTCGGATCTGTCACGCCCGACAGAACATCAATATATCGAACGAACCTGTAGGCCTCTTCCCGCAGGTCCTGGTACTGCTTATCCAGGCCAAGCTCATCGAGGTTCTTCGGACTCCAACGATCAAATTCAAAGAACAGGAGCATGTGCATACCCCGGGCCGCGAGATAGTCTTTCAGGAACTTAGATCGTATCTGCACCTTCTCTTGAGTCAGCCGTACAACTTCAACATCATCTCCGCTATCGTCAAATGCTATGAAGGTGCCGTTTCTCCGGTCCTCGTACAGGTTATGGAAGTATCTAAACTCCTCTGAGAGCTCAAGATATTCCGGCTTCAGTCCGTAGAAGTCGCGGCTGACAATTAAGGGTTCGATGCCTTCGCCGCAATCGAATCGGAAGTATCGTCGGGTGCCATCCGGATACCAGTTGAAACCAGGCATCCCCTGTCCGATCAGCACGTCCCATGACGTGTTATCAAGGCATCTATCTAAAGCATCCGGCGCAGCGAGCGCGCAGTGATACCCAATCTTCTCTCGATCCTTCTTCGTATACTCATACACGGTTATCCAGCTTTCACTGCCGAGGGGGCCGGCAACGAGCTCTTGGAGGTCATCGAACCGAAGAAACGATTGCTCATCCATTGAAATCCTAATGCGTAAGATAGTAGCGACTGAATGGGCGGAGAAATTCTCTCAGCCCTATTCGAGAGGGAAAGGTAACGTGGGGGTAGTGGGGTTGAAGGTATTTGCAGGGCGGGTGGGCTTAGCTTTGGCGGACTTCTTCTTGTCGTGGAGGCCCTTGGCGGCCTCTTCGGCGTAGCGGGCGTGGTTGAGTTCGAGCAAGCGGTCCACGAACTCACGCTGCGCGTAGGGGCCGACTGTGTAGCGGGTCTCCCTGCCGCCAACCACGTGGTAGCCGTGGTCGAGTTGGTCGAGCATGTCGTCCCAGCCGTAGGCCCGGCAGACCGCCGCATCGATGTCCCGGTGGATCTGGCGCAGCTCGACTATGTCCTCGTCCTGGCACGCCGGGTCGTTGACCAGGTTGTACGTCGCGGTCAGGCCGGCTTGGCGTGCGAGCATAAGCTCCCGCCGGTACGTGTCGAGCCGATCGCCAAGCTCCCGCATCTCCTCGGTCAACTCAGGCAGCGGCAGCGTCTCGAACACGTCCGAGGGGGTGTAGCGCAGATCCGCCTTCATGGACGACGCGCGCGCCCGCGCCCACCAGTAATGCGGCGCGCTCGAAAGCAACGCCAACATCGCCGTGTCGTCCATAGCAAACACGCCCAGCATGTGCGAGAAGACCTGCCCAGTCGGCACCATCACGGGCATCACGACCTTGCTCACCAGCGTGATTACAATTACCCGTTCCAGCTTAGCGAGCGCCGCTTGAAGCCCTGGCGCAAGCTTCTCGTACTGCCACCAACGCTCTCTTGTGGCCTTCTTACTCTCGGGGAGCTTATCCCGGTCCGGCTTAACGAGCTGTCTGACCCTGGCAACGCAGAGTGGATACTGCTCTGCACGATCCAGTGGCCAGTTGCGGAAATTGATGATCCAGCGACTTGCGGACGAGTCTATCCGGGAATTCAGGTCCTGACCGTTCAGATAGGGAAACAAAACATCTTCGTTCCGCGCATCGGTGGCTAGCAGGGCCCGCGCCTCGCCATCCGACATCACAAATCCAATGCCGTTGACGAAGTTTCCGATGTAAGCAATTTCTCTGCTGTTTGCTAGCCGGCATGGGTTGCCTATGACACGCGACTCCGCATCAAGCGCGGAGGTGATTCCTGTTACGGCCGCGTCATCCGCAAATCGTCCGGCCTCCTGGCCCAAAACAGCGCGGCTGGTCCACACCGCACAAAACTCGAGAATTGCCGATCTTGATGGCCATGGTCTGGACTTGACTGCCCGCCGAATACTCACTTCCCTGGCCACGAGTTGATCGAGACCTACTTCACGCGTGTCGCCCTGGGCAAGGGTATTAGTGGCAATCAGGCCCGTCTGGCCGGCAGAGTTGAGAATGGCGTGGGCGTGTAGCACGAAATAGGCCACCAGGTCGGCGTTGCCCTTTGCACCATCTGCGAGAGCGGTGACAAGGTACTCGCGATACGCCGAGCCTGAGCTTCCGCTGATTTTTTTTCCGCCGAGGAAGGGTGGGTTGCCGATGATGGCGTCGAAACCCGCACCGGCCGAGCGGACCGCGACGTCGCCGTGCTCGGCCGCACCGCCGCCCGGCTTCTCTTCGAAGACCTCGGGGAACACGAGCGGCCAGTGGACGGGGCGGCGGTCGAAGGTGCCGAGGACCTGGTCGGTGGCGAGCCACTCCTTCCGAGCCTCTTCGGCCGCCGGCCAACTGCCGGGCTCACCGTGGACGACGGCACTTGCGAGATGCGCCGCCTGCAGCGACGCGCGGTCGAAGCCGCGGAGCTTGCCGATCTCCGGGTCCGCCTCACGGTCGCTGATCTTGCCCTGCTCGACGGCGTACTTCAGCGACGCCCCCACCAACAGGTCGGCGAAGAGCCGATGCTGGCGGGTCTCGCTGTCGATCTCGAACAGGATGCTGCGCTTCTTGTTCAGCGCGTCGATCCCGTTCTCCTCCACCGAGATGTCGACGAGGCGCCGCCGCTTGTCGGCGGTGCCGCGCACCATGCGCTGCACGTCCGCAGTGAAGTCAAGCGCCGCGTCCTTGAACAGCTTGCGCCCGCGCGACGGCACGAGGTGCATGTATTCGAGCTGCTCCAGTGACGTGATGCCGAGCAGCGCGTCGCCGACCACGAGACGGTCGTCCACGAAGGTGAACGGCCGGGAGGAGTCCATCGACACCAGCCACAGCGACAGTTTGGCCATCTCGACGGCCATCGGGTTGATGTCCACGCCATACAGGCAGTGCTCGATGACCTGCCGCCGGGCCTCGATGACGACCGGGTCCGCGTCGGCGTCGGCCGTACGGTCCTCCGCGCTCTCCAGGTAGGTGGCGGCCTCCTCGCGGCCCTCCTGCGACCACGCCTCGACCAGCCGCTCCCCCAGGTAACGCGCGGCGGCCACCAGGAACGCCGCCGAGCCCATGGCGATGTCGGCGATCTTCAGGCCGCGGTGGCCGTCGCCGCCGACGATCTCGGCAGAGCTCCGCAGCTTCCACTGCGCACGGTCGGCCGTCTGCAGCGGGCCTGGCGAGTAGACCAGCGGCTCCAGGGCGTTCTTGACCACGTCCTCGGCCAGGAACTTCGGCGTGTAGTGCGTGCCGGTGTTCTTGCGCAGCGCCGACTCCGTCACATACAACGCGCCGGGCAGGATGACCACGGGCAGGCCGCGCAGGTCGTCGCGCAGCAGCCCGGCGTACGGCAACAGCCGCCGCGCCAGATCCGCGTCGCCGCCGGTGACGGCGAGCAACCTGCGGGTGGCCTCCAGCGAGCCCGCCTCGTCCAGCGGCGCGAGCCGCTTGCCCAGCGCGGCCGGGCTGCCGATGCCGGAGTCCTTGTACTTCTCCGCCAGCTTCTCGGCCAGGGCGTCACCGGAAGCGTTACGGGCCAGCGCCTCCAGGTCGTGGAGCTCAACCTCCTCCTCCCGGCCGGGCTTGCCGACCAGGCCCACCACGACATCGGCCGCGCGGAAGCCGTCGAACGACAGCAGGCCCTCGTACACGTAGCCGATCTGCTCGACGTCGAGCATGCGGAAGCTCAGCCTGCGGCGCTCGCGGTTCTTGCCGCTGCCGACCTCGACGTACTGCACGGCGCGCAGCATGTGCATGACCGTGCGGTCGTCGATCGTGAGCGGCATCCAGGCGTGCGCGTCGGGGTCGAACAGCGACCCGTCGTGGGCGTGCATGGTCAGGCGGGGGTGCTCGACTCCGCTGTGCACGGCGCGGAACAACGCGAGCAGGCGGTGCCAGGCGGCGTGGCTGTTTTCCAGCTCCTCCTCGCTGCCTTCGATCGCGCGCTGCTCCAGCTCGGCGCACAGGCGCCCGGCCGAGTACGCCGTGGCGTACACCGTGTTGTCGGACGGCAGCAGGCCGCGTTCCTCGGCGAACAGCAGGAAGACGACGCGCATCATGACCGAGACCGCGCCGCGGTAGACCTCGTGCGCGGTGACGTCGTCGGGCACGCCGGCCCGGCCGATGGCGGCGACGAGCAACTCGACGGCCTGGCGCACCTGCACGCCGAGGGCCTCGGTGATGTCCTCCTGGCTGTCGAGGCTGGCCTTGAGCAGCGCCGGCAGCCGCTGGGAGTCGGGGAACGAGAAGAACCGGTCGAAGCCCAGCAGTGAGACGAACGCGCGCAGCACGTCACGCTCGGCCGCCTCCGGCCACGGGATCGCGTCGAAGGTCGCCGTCGTCGTCACGCCGCCGCGCGGCGCCCACACCAGCGTCCACCAGCGGCCGTCTGTGACCAGGCCGAGCTCCACGCCGTGGTTGCGGCACAGCTGCGCCATCCGGTCGGCGGGGGTGGCGGCCCACTTGGCGTGCTTCATGCGGGCCGTCGGGTGCCCACTGGTGATCATGCCGAGCAGCCGTACGGTGTCGGGCTTGGGCTGGTGGCCCGGCACGGCCAGCGCGAAGGCCGGTGTGATCGTGGTGTCGTGCTCGGGCACGTCGACGGCCAGGTGGTCGAGCCCGCCGAGGTGGACGGCTTCGTCCCAGCCCAGCAGGCCGCGCAGGACGTGCTCGATCCAGGCGCGGCGGTCGCCGCCCTGCTGCCAGGCGGTGTGGGCGAGGCGGAGCCGGTCCCGCCGCTGCTTGTCGACGGCGTCGAGGGCCGGCCAGGTGGCGCGCAGCACCGGAAGGCTGAGGAACGGCCCGCTCACCTCGACCAGCGCGAGCCACCCCTGGTGGTCGACGTCCTTGGTCCTGAACCTGCTCATCGGACTGCCTCCCGCCTCGGCACGACGAAGACCACGGCCACCGGGAACCGGTGCGGCCGGGGGTCGCGGTAGCGCGCCGCGATCTCGTCCAGTTCCCGGTCACGTTCGCGGCCGAGCCCGGCCAGGCGTTCCTCCCAGGATCTGCGGTCTCTGCGGTATTGGTCGCGCTCCTCCTTGGACACCGCCTCGTGGCGGCTGAACAACGCGTCGCCCTCCTGGTCGCCCTCGGCGAGCTTGGCCCGCAGGGTGGCCTCGAACCGCTCCAGGTTGGCCCTGACGCGGGCCTGCTCGGCCTCCATCCGCTGGGCGAGCTTGCGTTCGAGCTGGTCGCGCTTCTGCTCGGTGCGCCAGTCGATCGACTGCAGCAGCGGGCTCGCCACGCGCGGCCACGCCTCGGCCAGGCGGTGCCGTACGGGAGCGGAGGCGGGGGTGCCCTGCGACAGGGCGCGATCGAGGATGCCGCCGAGCACGGTCAGGTTCTCCAGCCGGCGGAACCGGCCGCTGTCGGACGGCACCCAGCCGCCCGCGTACAGCACCTCCTCGTGCAGCCGCACGCCGTCGCCGCCGACCAGCACGAACCGGGAGAACGCCCCGGCCAGGGTGGCCTCCAGCGCGGGGTCGTCGCTGACGACGGCGGTCACGCGGTGCAGGCCGATCTCGGCGTTGGAGACGGCGGCGCGCAGCAGCCGGGTGGACATGGCGACGAGCGGGTGACCCAGGTGGGCGAGCACGACATCGTCGCGCACCCGGCCCTCCGGGTCGAAGGTGCCCCCGGGGTCGAAGGTCACCGGCCGCTGGCGCGGCGTCTCGTCCTTGCGCGTCGTCTTGGCCAGCAGCCCCGCTCCCGCGCGTTCCCACGAGCCGGTCAGCGGCGGCACGCCGTACAGCCCCTCGGCGAGGTGCTTCTCGTCGAGATGCGGTGTGAGCGGCTGCTGGCGGGCCAGCGACAGAGCGGTGTCGACGACCCGCTTGACGTTCGCCGGGGTGATGCCCAGCTCGGCGACGGTCTCGTCCAGATTGGCGCGGAGCTTGCGCACCTGGTCGCGGACGTTCGTCTCGGCCGGGACGGCGCTTGCCGGGTCGCCGGCCTGCTCGACGTCGTAGTCGGCGATGTCGCCGAGCATGCGCCGCTGAACGGCCCGGGCGAGCACGGCGTTGACCGAGCCGAGGTCCTCCTCCATCTGGGCGACCTTGTTGGCCACCCGGGACAGGAACTCCAGGTCGGCCTCGTAGGAGTCGACGGCCGTGTCCCAGCCGGTGCCGACGAAGTGGCGGATGTCGGGCGTGCGCTTCTGGCCCCAGCGGTCGACGCGGCCGATGCGCTGCTCCAGCTTGTTGGGGTTGAACGGGATGTCGTAGTTCACCAGCCGGTGGCAGTGGTTCTGCAGGTCGATGCCCTCGCTGGCAGCGTCGGTGGCGACCAGGATGCGTACGGGGTGCTCACTCGGGTCCTTCTGGAACGCGACCCGCAGCTGCTCGCGCTCGTCGGCCGCCATGCCGCCGTGGAGCACGGCGAGGTGCTCGTCGCCGAGGTCCTCCTGCCGCAGGAGGTCGACCAGCCACTTCTGGGTGTCGCGATATTCGGTGAACACCACGACCCGTTCGTTCGACCAGTGCTCGTCGGGTCGGCAGACGGACCGCAGGTAGTCGATCAGCTCGCGCGCCTTGGTGTCCGGCGAGGACTCGTAGTCGCGGGCCCAGGCGCGCATCCGTTGGAGCAGCTCGATCTCCTCGTCGCCGGCGACGCCCTGCAGCGGCGCGGCGAGCGACAACGCGTCGTCCTCGGCCTCCGCGAGCGGCTCGTCGTCGAGGGTGGCGGTCTCCTCCCAGAAGTCGTCCATCCACTCCTCGACGTCGGCGTCGTCGTCCTGCCGGACCTGCTGCTGGATCTGGACGGGCTCACGTAGGCCGTCGAGGTAGACGTCGAGGGTGTGGGCGAAGGCGGCAGGGCTGGAGAACAGGCGCTTCTTGAGCAGCAGCGTCACGAGGTCGGCGGCCTTGCGGCCCTTGACGTTCTTGTTCAGCCGGGCCCGGCGCACCTGCGCGAACCGCTTGAGCAGGTCGTGCACCTCGCGCTCGCCGGGCGGGTACACGACCGGGATCGCGCTCGCCTCCCGTTCGACGAACCGCTTGGTGCCGTCGGCGTTGACGATGTGGCGCTTGAGCCGGCGGATGACCGTTTCCTCGACGGCGGCCTGGTCGGGGTCGACGCCGCGGGCGAACCGCTGGTCGTCGAGGATCTCCAGCAGCGCGGTGAACGACGCCTGGTAGCCGTTGTGCGGCGTCGCCGACAGGAACAGCCGGTGGGTGAAGTGCGGAGCGAGGCGGCGGATGAGCTTGGTCTGCTGGGAGTCCACCGCGTACACCTGCTTGGGCGCGGCGGGCGCCACGTGGTGGGCCTCGTCGAGGATGAGCAGGTCGAAGCGACGCTCCATGGCGCTCGGGTCGAGCACCTCGTCGAGCAGCCGCTGCGCCTTCTGCCCGCGCAGCCAGGGCAGGCTCACGATGCTCAGCGGATAGACCGTGAACGGGTTGGCCGCGCTTCCGTGAGTACGGCGGACCTGGGCGCAGCGCTCGGTGTCGATGATCGTGAAGTCGAGGCCGAACTTGTCGGCCATCTCGTCCTTCCACTTGAGCGTGAGACCGGCCGGACACACGATCATGACGGTCCGCGCGCGGTGACGCAGCAGCAGTTCCTGGGCGACGAGACCGGCCTCGATGGTCTTGCCGAGGCCCACGTCGTCGGCGAGCAGCAGGTTGACGCGGGGCGCGTCAAGCGCGCGGGAGACCGGTTCGAGCTGGTAGTCCTCGATGGCGACCCCGGAGCGATACGGCGCCTGCAGCGTCTTGACATCGGCGCTGGTGACGGCCGACCAGCGGATGGCGTCGAGGAACGCGGCCAGGCGCTCGGGCGAGTCGAATCTGTCGGCAGTCACGTCGGGCAGCGAACCGCTCGGCAGCACGCGGCGGCCGGGCTCGATCTCCCAGACGACCTCCAGCGTGTCGCCGTACCGGCCGTCCTCGACGCTCTGCAGGGTCACCAGCGTGCTGCTCTCGCCGGGCTCGACCTCCCCGACCACCCATCGCTGCCCGCGTACCGCGACCAGCTCGCCGATAGCCGGTCTTTCCGACGTCGCGCTCGTCACCCGTTCACCCCTCGCCGACGACCCTTGCCAGCTTGCGCCGTGCTCCGCTACACCAAGACACCGTAATGCGGCTTCTGCATCATGGCCTGAAGGACCGGTCCAAAGCCGACTGCGGGAAGATCCCACCCGGAAACACGCGCCGCAATCTACGACAGATCGTCAATACCTGTCCATAGCAAGAGAGGGTTGTGATTCCGATTCACAGATGATCTACTGGCGACCCCTGGAACGTACTGGGCTTTGACAGCCCCGCACGTCGGCCGATGGGAGTCACATGGCGGATCGCCGGGAGCCGAAGCTCGTCACCGTGGTGCAGAAGGCGCTCGCCTCCGGTCCCGTGCCACGCGATGCACTGCTGGAGGCGGTCCAGCAGGCGGGCCTGCGGCGCATCGATTTCGGCCTGCTCTGGGAGACCTGCGTCACCCACGGGATCGCCGACCTTGACGGCGAGCTGTGGGTGCCCCGGGGCCGGGCCGAACCGGTCGTCGAAGGACCCTCACGGCAGGAGACCCCCGGGCGGAACCTCTTCGAGGAACATGCGGCAGCGGTCGTGCGGCGCCTGGCGGAGGCCGCCAATCTCCCCGCCGTCGAGCCCGCCCCGCCCACCGGGCCCGTCCCCTCCGGCTGGGCCGAGGTGGCCGCGGGGGCGGCCCGTGCGCTCCGCGACGAACTGAAGACCGTGACCAACCGCCGGACGCAGAGCGACGTGCCTTTGTCCGGGGGCGACGAGGCGGGTGCTGCGGGCCGCCGCACGCTGATGCGGTTCGAGGCCCAGGGCGAGCTCGGCGTGGCCGAGGGAAGCCCGGCCACCCTGATCGTCAAGGAGCTCGCGATCGAGGTCGAGGTGGTCTCGGTCTTCGGCAACGTCGTCACCCTCTCGCTGCCTCCGGGGGCTCCCGCGGCGCGGGAGGCCACCCTGCGGCTGGACCTGTCGTGGATGCTGACGGCTCAGAGTAAGCGGCTGGACGAGCTGGCCCACGGCGGCCCCGGATTCGACGCGGCCGCCGCGCTGGCCGTTGTGACGCCGGAGCGGGGCCGCGTCTCGACCGCACGCGCAAGACTGCCCGTTAAAGAGCTGGACGGTCTCAACGCCGGGCAGCGCAACGCCGTGGAGCTCGCCGTCGCGCCGACGCTCACGTGGCTGTGGGGCCCTCCGGGCACCGGCAAGACCACGACTGTCTCCGCGCTCATCGCGACGTTGAGCAGGCGCGGGAAGCGCATGCTGCTCGCCGCGCCGACGAACGCGGCGCTGGATGTGGCGGTCCAGTCACTGCTGAAGCGCATGCCGGAGCTCGCGAACGGCGCCCTGGTGCGCCTCGGCCAGCCGGCCGACCAGTCGCTGGCCGACCGGGCGGAGGGCCGCGTCCTCATCGACGAGATCGCCGCCGAACGCGGCGCCCCACTGGCGCAGCACCGCGTGGAGGTGAGCCGGCGGCTGCGCGAGCTGCGCAGGACGCTGAACGCGCTGAAGCCGGGCCAGGGGCAGCTCACGCCGAGGCAGGAGACCACCCGGCTGCGCGCCGAGACGGAGATCGCCGAGCTGCAGGCGGTCGTACGCGAACTGGACCGGAGCCTGCGTGACGTGCGGCGGCAGATTTGCCGGGAGGCGACCGTGGTCGCCGCCACCGCTCACCAGGTCGTCCTGGAGACGCTCAAGGAGATCCCCTTCGACGTGGTCGTCCTCGACGAGGCCAGCATGACCAGCGCCGCTCTCGCCATGCTCGTCGCCGGGGCCGGACGCGGGCACACGGTGATCGCCGGGGACTTCCGTCAGCTGCCGCCGGTCGCCGTCTCGGACACCCCCGCCGCCCAGGAGTGGCTGCGGCGCAGCCCTTTCGAGAAGGCGGGGATCGCGAGCGCCGTGTCCGAGGGCCGAATGCCCACCCGCCTGGCCGCCCTCACCGAGCAGTACCGGATGCGTAAGCACATCGGCCACATCGTCAGCACGGCCTTCTATCCCGAGAGCCCGCTCGTCACGGCCCCGAGCGTCGCGGGCAGAGCGATACGAAGCCGGGCGCCATGGGCGAACGCCCAACTGGTGGTCGTCGACACCTCCGGCATGAAAGCGCGCACCGCCCGCAGGCAGGGGGTCTTCTCGCGTTACAACCTCATGCACGCACAGCTGGCGGCCGCACTGGTGGCCGGGACGAGCGAACAGACCAGGGACCTTGCTCTGATCAGTCCGTTCGCGCCTCAGGCCCGCCTGCTGGAGTCGCTCCTGCCCGAGGCGCACCGTGACGAGTGGGCGGCCTCCACCGTGCACCGTTTCCAGGGTGGTGAGCGCTACATCGTCGTGTATGACACCGTCGACAGCGGTCGTGGCGTGTCGCGGCTCCACCCGTGGTTCACAGAGGGCGGCACCGGGAGCGAGGGAGCGCGTCTGCTCAACGTGGCGGCCAGCCGCGCCCGCGATCATCTCGTGGTCATCG
The DNA here is from genome assembly GCF_000511135.2 of Microbispora sp. ATCC PTA-5024. NCBI lineage: Bacteria > Bacillati > Actinomycetota > Actinomycetes > Streptosporangiales > Streptosporangiaceae > Microbispora > Microbispora sp. ATCC PTA-5024. Next base: position 1,729,376 of record NZ_KI866522.1, read on the forward strand.
GCGCCCTCGATCGCCTTCATCCGCTCGGGTCCCGCCGAGACCCCGTCTGGACGTTCTTCGCCCACCTGCTCGATCGGGCCACGCGCCTGCCCTGGGACCACCTGCCCGCCTTCTCCCACGGTGTCACCGAACGTGTCACGAGCGGGATCGTCGACCGGTTGCGCGACGACGTCCGCGGAGCGGCCTCGGTCGACATGTGGCTGCCGGGCGCACCCGTACGGGACTGATCGAGCTCCTCCCCGCGCTGCGGTCGATCCACGACGACGACCCCGAGTCGGAGGCGGTGAACGTCTGGGTCGAGCCGGAGGCCGACGGCCACCTGCCCACCGAGGCCCTGTACGCCCGGCGCGAAGGCGTCAATGTCCGTCCCTGCCTGCCCGTGCTGGAGTCGTGTGCCGTTATCGGCGACGTGGTGTGGTCCGCCGGCAAATCGCTGCTCGGCCCCGGCACCGGTGTCGTGCTGCGGACCGAGCACCATGCGTTCGCCGAGGCCGTACGACGCATGCAGCGGCGGCGCTCGGGATCGGCACCCGGGAGCGGCCGTCCCGGCGACGACTGTGGACGCTGCCGGCGCATGCTCGTCCGCTACGAGCAGGGCCGCGCGGGACAACCAGACCTTCGCTACGAGTGCCCGTCGTGTGATCGAGCGATGGTGGGGAGCAACGCGAGGCGGCGGCGCCGCTCATGAAGAGGTGACAGGCGTCCTGTTCACCGACCGCGAATCCGCCCGAATCACGCATTCGCTCTATTGTGCGAGTTTTGATCCAAGGAACGTCGTCAACAATAACGACGGACCGAATGCCAGGTGAAACACCTGAACAAAATTCAGAATGGCGAGAAGTGCTTCGGAGAATGATTTAGCATCGACTATCGGATAAACATCGCCGAATCGACAGGGCATTCGGCGAGATGGGGTGTCGCTGGCGCGGAGGGGCCGCTTGGGATGGCGTGATGAGGTGGTCACGGCACTGGACCAATGGATCGCGTCGGAAGGAGGAGGCGGGCGATCCCCGCAATGGCGACGGGTCGGCGCCGCGCGGTCCACTCCCGAGCCCGGAGTCTTCGTGGTCGACATCCGGGGTTCGGATCTGAGCGCCGATCAGCTGAACGAATTACGGTTGGCAGGCGCGGAGCCGGACAGCGTGAGGGCCGGCTTTCCGGCTATGGACGCGACGGTGGAAGGACGCCTGCTGCGAGTACGGGTGGCAGAGTTCGCCGACCCAGCCGACCCGCACGTCTGGGTCCTGCGGCACCCGTCAGCTTTCCTCCTCACCGCGTTGCGCGACGGCATCGCCGGGCTCGCCGACGGCGGTCTCGCCAACCTGCTCGCCCGCGGCGAAATCGGCGGAACCCTGGCGGCGGCTCCGGCGCCCCCAGGGCTCCTGCCTGCCCAGCAACTGGCATACCGAGCCTGCCTCGGTGCGGGCGTCTGGCTGGTATGGGGACCTCCGGGGACCGGAAAGACGCGGTTGCTGCAGTCCGCGATCGGCGACCTGATGGCGGCCGGCAAGCGCATCCTGCTGGTCTCCAGCACCAACATCGCCGTTGACAACGCCCTGAAGGGGGTGCTGAAAGAGCAGCGTCATCGGCCGGGCGAGATCGTCCGGGTGGGGCCGCCGCAGCTTCGAGAGGTCGCCGAAGATCCGGACGTCTGCCTCCCTCTGATGGTGCGCACGCGGCTGGCCGAGGTCGAAGAGCGACGCCGGGCCGTGGCGGAGCAGCTTCTGGAGATGCGTCGCGACGAAGACCGGTTGCGCCATCTCGATGCCCGGCTCAACGGCTTCGACGCCGCGGCATACGAAAAGGCGCGGACCCGGCTGCGTACGCCCGGCCTCGGCACCGAGTCACTGGCGAAAGCTCTTACGGCATGCGAAAGGGCCGCGGAGAACGGCGCACGGGCTGTGGCAGACGCGCAGCGGCAATGCGACGCCGCCGAGCGGGCGGCCGCCGAGGCGCTCCCCGCACGGCGTGAGTGGCAACGGGTCGACGAGAAACGCCGGGAAGTGGCGAAGGTCGAGGAGGCCGCCACACAGGCCGAGGCTCGCGCCCTGCTCGCGGAGAACGACTGCGCGCGGATCGAAGGCGAGATCAGGAAGCTGCGACGCCCTTCGGGCAAGGTCAGATGGCGAGATCGAGGCAGGCTGGCGGAGCACGAGCGCGCGCTTGCGGACGCGATGTCCCTCCGTGACGAGCTGCGCTTACACGCTGCGGCGGCTGGCCGTACGGCGGAGCGCTTCCGCGAGGACACCGAAGCGGCGCTCGCGCAGGTCGTCGCCCGCATCTCGTTCGGGCCTGACGAGATCACACGCCGCGAGGATGCCGCGCGCCGGGCGGCCTCCGACCTCAGCGGTCTGCAGACAAATCAGATGGAGACGCTGGATCGCCTCGAAAATTTACGGCAGGCCCAGGCGATGTCGCGGGCCGCGGAGGTGCTGGCGGCCGAGTGCGAGCGGCATGAATGGCCCGCTCACCATGCGGAGGCCGAGGCACTGCGCAGGAAGGCGACTCGGGCAGCCGCTCGCCGCACCAAGCTGGAAAAGCGGCACGGCGAGCTACAGGAGGAGTACGACCGGCTTGCCCGTGATGCTCAGGGAGAGATCATCAAAGCGGCGCGGCTGGTGGCCACGACGCTTGCCAGATTTCGCACCACCAAGGCCGTCCTCGCGGGTCCCTACGACGTCGTGCTGATCGACGAGGTCGGGGCCGCGACGCTGCCGGAGGTCCTCCTGGCCACGGCCAAGGCCTCGGGTTGCGCCGTCCTGCTGGGCGACTTCATGCAGCTCGGCGCGGTGCTGCCCAATCCGATCAAAGACAGCGAGCGGCCCGACATTAGCCGCTGGCTGCTTCCCGATGTCTACGAGCACTGCCGCGTCGCCTCGCCGGAAGCCGCCGCCGACAACCCGGGCTGCCTGGTCATGGACACCCAGCACCGCTTCGGTCCACACGTCATGGGTTTGGCCAACCGCCTTGCCTACGGCGGTGTCCTCAAGGCGGGCAGTGAAATGAGGCCCCGGGCCGTCGACGACCCGGAGATCGTCTTCATCGACACGGACGGCCTGCACGAGCTTGCCCAGGTGCACCGTACGGGCCGCAAGAGCGGCTGGTGGCCGGCGGGAATCCTGCTCTCCCGCGCCCTCATCGACCTCCATCAGGACGACGGCGAAACAGCGGGAATTGTGACCCCTTACGGCGCGCAGGCTGAGGCCACTCTGGAGGCGCTACGCGACATCGAGCAAAGTGATCGGCAGTTGGTCGAGGTCGGCACAGCCCATCGCTTCCAAGGCCGGGAGTTTCCCGTCGTCGTCTTCGACACGGTGGAAGGGGCTTACGGAGACGGTATGTGGATGGCCCAGGCATCCGCACTCCCTGGTGCCGGACGCTGGGAGCGCGAAGGGCTGCGCCTGTTCAACGTCGCCGTCACGCGAGTCCAGACCCGGCTTTACGTCATCGGAAGCGGCGAACGGGTCTTTCGCGCGCGCGCCGGAACCGCGCTCGGGCACCTTGCCGCCATGCGCAGGGAGCGGAAGATCCGCCGGTTGGAGGCGACGAAGCTGATCTCGCCGCCAGTCGACGCTGCCGCCGATCTCGGCCCCTTCGGCGCCCGGCTGGCCGACGTCCTCGGGCGCCACGTGGAGATCACCGCGGTCGACGACGAGCGCTCGTTCTATGAGACCTTCGCCGCCCGCCTCGGCGAAGCACGCCACTCCGTCTGGCTGTGGTCTCCCTGGGTTGCCACGCGGGTAAGGACCATCCTCCCCGCGCTGAAGGAGGCGGTGGCCCGCGGTGTCCGCGTCACGGTCTTCGTCCGGGATCCCAGCGACTCTATGCAGCAGAAGCAGAGCTTCGCAGATTGCCTGGCCGAACTCCGCGCGATCGTCCCGGCTGTCATCGAAGTCAACGTGATGCACCAGAAGATCGTCGTCATCGACGAGCGCCTCGTCATGCTGGGCAGCCTCAACGTGCTCTCCCAGAGCTGGACACGGGAAGTGATGGTGACCATGCGCGGCGGCCACTTCGCTCGCAAAATCTTGCAGCACGAGCACGCAGAGGACTTCAGCCGGCCCCCACGTTGCGATCGCTGCCGGCAGCGGCAGGTCGATCTGCGACGCCGTCAGAATGGGCGTTGGTATTGGCGCTGCTACAACAAAGCCTGCCCGGGAGGGTCAGGTAGAAATGCGTGGACGGCCGACGTCGTCTTACGCGGCACCCGCGCCAATCGCGCCGGCTGAGATCGGACTCGACGCCCTGACGAACTCCTCAGGCCGGAGGAGTGAGCTCGCCCGTGCCGAAGCCTTTGACGATGGCGGCGGCGGTGGCACGGCCGGCGATGTCGAGGTTCCGGAGTTCGTCTTCGAACTCGAAGACTTTCCGGAATGCCTCGCCGTACCGTCGCTGCTCCTCGATGGGCATACGCGGGACCAGCACCCGGCGTGGGTCGAATCGGCTGAAGCCCGATTGGGTGCCGCCGCCCGAGACGGTCGATGTGGCTCTGAGGAAACCCGCAAGGAAGTACGCGTCGACCCGTTGGGGGTCCGGCCGTAGGAGGGTCAGTCGTGGGCCAAGCACAATCCCCTTCTCTGTGATGACTCTTACCGCGAGCTCCCCTGCTCTGGCGGCCACGACGACGTCGCCGGGCTCGATGAGGATGCGATCGTCGGCTTCGGTCCGAGCTTGCGCAATGGCCCCAGAGAAGAGGTCCTGGTCGGTGATCACAGGGTCGCCCGATCCGGATATGTCGAATCGCCCTGAGCTGAGCACCCTGATCGCGCCGACCCGCTCCACCTCGGACAAATCGACCGAGGACATGGTCCTGGCGGAAGCGGGAACGGCGTCGGGGATCATTGCCGACAAACGCTCTATACGATGGAGTAGCTGCTGACGCACTGCTGGGAACTGCTCCGCCGCGGCCTGGTCCTCCACGCTCACGTGCCGGCCGGGGGTGAGGTCGACGTTCTCGTCCATCAACTCGATGATGGGAATCGCACGTGCCGGCCCTGCTCGTTCCGCCCCCCGCTCGGCGCCCGCGCGGAACTCCCGCCAACGTTCTGCGATCTCGTCGAAGGTCTCCGGCTCGGCCTCCGCCATCAGGACATGGGACGGGATCGGGTCACCGTCGACCGGCTTACGCAGGACCCACAGGTGAAGGGGAAGGCCCGTGCCCACGCCCATCCTCGACGGCAGGCCGATGACTGCCTGCAGCGTCCCCTGCCGGAGGAGATTGCTCCTGATCCTTCGGCCGGAGCGGCGATTGGCGGCCACGGCCGGCATCAGCATGACGGCGACGCCGCCGGGTTTCAGGTGCCACAGGCCGTGTTGCACCCAAGCGAGCTCCGACTCGGCCTTCGGCGGCAGCCCGTACTCCCAGCGGGGGTCGCTGCCCAAGTCGTCGTATCCCCAGTTGCGCTCGTTGAAAGGCGGGTGGCAGAGGACCGCGTCGACGGTGAGATCGGGCCAGAAGTCGTCGCGCAGGGAGTCTCCTGTCCCGACCGAGCCGTCAATTCCCTCGAGGGCTAGACGTGTCCGGGCGAGCCGCGCGATGGTGTCGTCCGCCTCCTGACCGTACGCATGGTCGACGTGGCGGTTCGTCGTCAGGAGTGTCCCGAGCCCACATGCGGGATCGAGGACTGATCGGACGTCCGGACCGGCCAATCTCGCCATGAAATCCGAAATCTCCGGCGGGGTCTCGAATAGCCGACGGGAGTGCACATCGGCGTAGCGGTCGAGAAGGAATCGCGCGGCATCAGCGCTCCCCTGTTCGTCGGCGAGCTCTTGAAGGAGCCGCCAGGCCAGGGCGGGGACGAGACGGCGTTTTCCCTGGCCCAGCAGCCGCTCGGTCGCCTCCGCGACCACCGCTCCCAGATGCAGGTCGTCGGCGGCGTTCCTGATCTGCTGCCAGACGCGTTCCCTGAGCGGAACCTCCTCGACCTTGCCCTGATGGAGAAGCCACTCCTCCACTGCCGTGAGCGAAAAGGTCGGGCTGGTCGCGGTGCCGCCGACCGGTGCCGGGAAGTCCTCATAGCGACGCCGCCAGTTGCTCACGGCCGCCCGGCCGACTCCCACCATTCGGGCAATATCGGCCGCGGTGACGGTCGCTTCATCCCCCGCCATCATCGGCCTCCTTGTCTTCCCCGTCTCGCACATGTCTCGCTACGTCGAGGTACCAGCGTGTACGGCGTTCACAGCTTACCCTCATGCCTGCTTTTCCTGGGTGTCGACCGGTGCGATGTCCAGCCTTCTCCAGGGCGGGGACAACCGCTCGCAGATCCCGCAATCGAGTCATAGCACATATATGGCACAGACCGTACACGTGGTTTATGGTTTGTGTATCTGGTTCACATTGATAGCTCGCCTCGCTAACCACGAAGAGGTCGGCCAGACCCTCCTGCAACCGGAGAGGCTGGTCCGACGTCCATGAGGTACGTGTGACTCCACGTTCGGGCGGGCGTGGACCGCACCTTCCCCCGCAGAAAGGACTCGCCATGCCCACAAGCCAGCTGTACCGAGCAGTGCTCCGGGATCCGGACCGGCCGATTTGGGTTCGGCTGCACCGCACGTTCTCGGGATGGGTCCAAAGCAAGGGCTTCCCGGCTCCCGACACCGCACGGACACGGCACGAACACGATGTGGCCGGGGCCCGCCTGGTGATGGAACGGCGTAACGGCTGCGGACGGTACGTGCTGGACGAACCTTTCAATAGCGGGACGCTGCGCACGAAGGTGGTCTTCCTCGACGGGACACCGGGATGGGCGCTGGTCACGGTCGAGCAGGAGGGTGGGGTGCAGCGGGACGCGCAGGCCCCCGGGTTCGTCCCGGCCTACCTGCGCACCGCGCGCATCACCGACGGCGCCATCCACCTGGTGGACGGAGCGGAGGTGGTGGCCGAGGACGGGGTGCACCACTTCCTGCGCACTCTGACCGAGCCACGCCGCCGTGTGCCGATCGCCGTAGTCAGTCCCGATCCCGGTGGTGACAGCGCCGCCCGAGCCGACTGGCTGGCCGACGCGACCGCCGGCGCCGGGGTCGTCGTACGGCTGGCCGACAAACGCACCGAGGATCTGTTCAACCGGCTGGTCGGCCGGGATCTGGGAGTCTACGGCGGCGCCATTCGCACCTACGCCGCCCCTTTCGACCCCGGCACGGAGCGCAACTCCTACAGGCACCCGCCGATGCGCCCGGCCAAGCTCAAAGAGGAAGGCGCACTTGCCACCATCGCCGACGGGCTGATCGGTCGCTCCTCCTCGCCAGACCTGCCCGCGGACGTCAGGCAGTCCCTGCCGATCGTGCTTCGCGTACTGGCCCGGCGTAGCGATCCCGGCGAGCTGTCCACCGCGATGGCCCCACGCCCCACGCCGATGGACCCGGCTCGCGAAGAGCTGCGACGCAGGATGATGGCCAAGACCGTCCGTCCCGTCCCGGTCACCGAAACGCAGCCCAAGGCGGAGCCAGAGCCGATCCCGGTGGCTGCCGCACCGGAGGCGGACGACGAGAAGGCTCCGGAGCCCGATCTCGCGCACGAGGTGGCCGAGCTGGTGGTCAAGGAGATGCGCCAGGACCTGGACACCGCTCTCGGTCTGGCCGCCGGCGCTGACTTCAGCGACCAGCTGCTGCGCGAGGTCCGCACTCTCGGCCTCCATATTGCCGGGCTGCGCGACCTGCTCGCCCCGGCCTCGTCCGGTCAGGCCGAGGATCTGCGGACCGCACACGAGCTGCTCCAGGAGGAGTACGCCGAGGCCGTCACCGCCACCCGAGCCCTGGCCGAGCGGGTCCGCTGGCTGGAACGCACCCTCGCCGAGTCGGGCCATCCGGTGTACGGCCAGGCCACGCCGGAGGAACTGTTCCAGCCCGGCAGCCTCGCCGAGACGTTGGTCGAGGCCCGCTCCCGGCTGACCCATCTGCACATCGGCGACACCGAGGTCCATGCCGTACGGCTCGACCATGCATACCCGGCGCTGAGCCGTACATGGGCCGGGAAGGCCTGGGACGCCATGCGGGCTCTGGACGACTTCGCCCGCGCCCGCTCGTCCGGCGAGTTCGCCGGCGGCTTCCACGACTGGTGCATCCACGGCGAACCGGGCCGCCGGGTCATCCCGCTCGGCATGCTCGCCATGCGTGAGTCGACATCGGTGAGCAACAATGCCAAGTTCAGCGAGCCGCGAACCTTTCCCGTCCCCCACGAGGTGAACCCCAGCGGAAAGATCTTCATGGAGGCCCACGTCAAGTTGCGCGCTGTGGGTTATCCGGCCCCGCGCCTGTACTTCCACGACGACTCCGGCGGCGCCACCGGCAAGGTATGGATCGGCTACCTCGGCGACCACCTGCCCAACACCCGGACGAACTGAGACCACCAACAGGGCTCGGGTCCTCAACGCTTCACAATTGCACGAACTCGGAGTCTCTCCTGGCGCACGACGATGTCCGGTACCGGCTCGCTAACGTCGGTGTGGGCCGGCAGAAGAGCTGTACGCGAAGTCATGCCCGTACGAGACGTACGCGACGGCTCACGCGACAGGATTTGGCTGCTCGCGTCGAAGGAGGTACTCGCCACGCGGCGCCTCCCGGCGTTCGCGACCGCCCGCGTCGTCGACGTCGGCGTCCAGGGCGATCTTGCTTACATAGTGAGCGAGTGCGTGCACGGTCCGTCCCTTGAGCGTCGAGTGCGGGAGCAGGGCCCGCGCGACGCCGACAGCCTCATCAGGCTGTCCATCGCGACAGTGGCGGCGCTGGGCGGAATCCACAGCGCCGGCATCGTTCACTGGGACTTCAGGCCAGGGAACGTGCTCCTTGGCGCCGACGGGCCGCGCGTGATCGACGAGAACCCGCGGGAACGCCCCTCGGCAGCCGACCTGATGCTTGCGCTCTCCCTTTGATCACGTGCGCTTTCCCCCACACTCCCCACCGGAGATCACATGGCGAGGCGAGGCTGGTGATGCGGGGGTCACAGCGGCGCGGCGTGCTTGTAGCCCAGGAGGCTGACCGAGGCGGCGATCCGCCGGTAGGCCTTCGTGTCCTCGGGACGGGCGCTCAGTACGAAGAGCGAAACCTTGGACAGCGGAAGATGCCAGATCTTCATGGTGTAGCTCCCATAGTCCGCGCACCACACCAGCCACTCGCGGTAAGCGGCCTTCCTGCCGTCCGCCATCCTCACCAGGCTGGAACGCAGGCGGCTGCCGTCGTACGCGGCGACATAGAAGCCGTACTGCCCGTAGTCGTTGCCGTAGGTTCCGCTCCAGTCCCGCCAGATATGGCCGTCCCGCAGACACGGCATCGGGCTGCCGACCTGCCAGCCATAGTAGGGATCATCGATCGAGGAGCCAGGCCAGCGGCTGTTATCCCATCCGGTCCTGAGGACCAGCGCATCTGGTTTGCAGGCCAACTCCCAGGGGCCGCTCTGGCCCTGCGTATGGGGCGACTCGATGCACGCCAGGTCCGTACGGACGCGCCGGATCTGCCAGTTCTCGGGGAGGGTGAGCTTGATGCCCTTGAACGACACCTTCTTGCCCTTGGACCGGGGCTTCTTTGTCTCGTTGGAGGCGGGTGTCCCAGTAGCGGTCACCGTGACGACCGGGACAGGGGTGGTCGCGGCTGGCACCTGGGTGCGCGGCGCCTCTGCGGCGAGGGGGGTGGAGGGCTCCGAGGAGGACGCGGCGATGATGGCGGTCACCGCGATCAGGGTGACCGCGGCCGCGGTTGCCACGTAGGCATGGATCCATGACGCTCCGGATCGCCGGCCTACGACCGTCGCGGGAGCATTCCCAGCCCCGGAAGCCGCCCTGGGACCTGTGGAATCCACAGCGGGCTCGACCGTTGCCGGACCGGTCGTCGGCTCCTCTGACGGCAGAAGCGTGGTCGGCGGGGCAGGAGCGACACCGGGCTCGGGCCAGTCGGGGACCTCGTGCGAAGCGAGCACCCAGGTGCGCTGGATGAGCGACGTGACATCGGCCTGTTCGTCCTCGACATCCTCCCCTCGCCATGTCTCCGTCACCCGCGCGAGGACGTCCGCGGCCGTGGGACGCCCTGCCGGGTCCTTGGCCAGCGCCCGATTCACGAGGTCACGCAGGCCCTCGGGTACGGTCTGGATGTCCGGGTCCTCTTCGCGCACCCGGTAGGCCAGCACCTCGGGACGGCCGGTGCCGTACGGCGCCTCGGCGGTGGTCGCGTACAGCACCAGCAGCGCCCAGCCGTAGATGTCGGCGGGGGTGCCGGCGTGCCCGTCGCCGTACTCCTCCGGGCTGATCCAGCCGGGCGAGCCGATCAGGGTGCCGGTGTGCGTCATCGAGGTGGAGTCGAGGACCTTGGCGATGCCGAAGTCGATGAGCCGGGGCCCCTGCGGCGAGAGGATCACGTTCGGCGGCTTGAGATCGCGGTGCACGACACCGGCGGCGTGCAGGGCGACGAGCGCCTCCGCCAGCCCGGCGGCCAGGCCGTACAGGGCGTCGCCGGTGAGCGGTCCCTCGGCCTGGACGTGCTGTTCCAGCGTGGGACCAAGGATGAACTCCGTGGCCAGCCACGGGCGTTCGGTGCCGGGGTCGGAGTCGAGCACCCGGGCGAGGCAGGCCCCCTCGACTCCGGCGAGTACGGACGTCTCCCTGCTGAAGCGGCGTCGGAACTCGAGGTCGACCGACAGGGCTTCATGGACGAGCTTGACCGCGACGCGCCGGCCGACGTCGTCCACGGCCGCGTAGACGACGCCCATGCCGCCAGCCCCGAGGCGGCCGACCAGGCGGTAGGGGCCGATCTGCTGGGGATCGCCCGCAAAGAGCGGCTGCACACACCCTCCGAGGTGATGTCAGGTGGCGCGCGAGTTCGAGTGGGGGATCGGTCGCGCCGCAAGAAACATGACACAGCGCGCACCCTTAGGCAACCCGAAAATAAGTTGTGTCATCGATTCACAGTATGCTCTACTGACGGTGCCGCCAACCGCTTCCTCCGTCGCGGGACCCCTCACAGGCGACGACGAAAGAAGGCCGTTCTCATGAATGCAAACCCTCCCCAGCCGCCGCCGCACGGCTACCCGGCGCCCTACCCGCAGACCGTTGTCGTGCAGAAGAAGGGCGGCGGCTGCCTTAAGGCCATGCTGATCGGCGTCGCCGTGCTGGTCGGCCTGGTCGTTCTCGGCGCGGTGCTCAAGCCCGGTGGCGGCGACGACACACCCGTGAACCTGACGCAGACACGTGAGCGGACGACTCACGTCGCCAAGCCCAGCAAGCCGCGGGCACCCGGCCTGGGAGACGTGGTCAAGGACGGCAAGTTCGCCTTCAAGGTCACCAAGGTCGAGAAGGGACTGTCGCAGGTCGGCGAAGGCTTCACGGTCTCCAAGGCCCAGGGTCAGTACGTGCTGATCCACCTGACGGTGAAGAACATCGGAGACGAGGCCCAGATGTTCACCGACTCGGCGCAGAAGCTCATCGACATCAAGGGCCGCCAGTTCGACGCCGACTCGGGAGCCGCCGCGCTCGGCCTGTCCGGCTCCAACGCGTTCCTCAACAACATCAACCCCGGCAACAGCGTCAAGGGGATCCTGCTCTTCGACGTGCCGAAGAACCTGACCCTCAAGGCCGTCGAACTGCACGACTCGGTCTTCTCCGGCGGCGTCACGGTCTCATTGGATCGGTGAGGCATGGGGTACTACTCCCGCGTCATGGGCTGCATGCTCGGCGGCGCCATCGGAGACGCCCTGGGCAACCCGTTCGAGTTCATGTCCTTGTCCCAGATCCGTGCCGCTCACGGGCCGGACGGACTGCGTGACATGGTCTCGACCGAGGTCACCGACGACACGCAGATGACCCTGTTCACGGCGGAGGGGCTGATCCGCGCACGCCTCCACGGCAGCGACCCCGTCGCCGCCGTCTGGGGCGCCTACCTGCGCTGGCTCGACACCCAGCAGTTCCCCGGGCCGCCCGCCCCGGACGACCGCGCGCGCAACGGCTGGCTCCGGCAGGAGAACTGGTTGTACGCGCGGCGGGCGCCGGGCACCGCCTGCCTGTCAGGGGTCTCCGCCGGCGGGCGGCACCTGGAGGTGCCCGCCCCCGGCTCCATCGGTGCAATCAATCCGATGTCCAAGGGCTGCGGGTCGGTCATGCGCTCCGCGCCGTTCGGACTCACGGGGGTCGACCCGTTCGAGACGGCAGCCCGGTGCTCCTACCTCACTCACGGCCATCCGACGGCCTCTCTGTCCGCCGGCGCGTTCGCCGCGATTATCCACGACCTGGTCCGCGGCGGCTCCCTGAGGCACGCCGTAGAGCAGGCACTCGGCCGGCTCACCGGCTGCCCCGCGCACCAGGAGACCGTGGGCGCACTGCGCGCCGCCGTCCATCTGGCTTCCGGTTCGAAGCCGACCGCCGAAGCGGTCGAATCCCTCGGCGCCGGATGGATCGCGGAGGAGGCCCTCGCGATGGCCGTCTACTGCGCGCTGGCCGAACCCGACCCCCGGGAGGCCCTCCTCCTGGCGGTCAACCACTCCGGCGACTCCGACTCCACCGGGGCCATCTGCGGCAACATCCTGGGCGCCCAGCAGGGGCTCAGAGCCCTGCCCGCCGACTGGCTCAACGGCGTAGAGGGCCGACAGACCATCGTCGAGATCACCTACGACCTCCTGGCAGAACCCACCTCACACAGCTACTGGACCGACCGCTACCCCTCCTGAGGAGAACGCCATGATCCGCCGCATGCTCGCCGTACTGACGCTGGCCGCCGCCGCACTCACGTTGCCGGCGACCGCGCATGCCGACACCAAGTTCCGCGGCGAGGGCGACGACGTCGTCCGCCTCCACGCCACCAAGAAGCCCGGCCTCATCCACTTCACCCACGATGGCGAGTCCAACTTCATCGTCCACACGATCGACCTCCGCGGAGGGACCGGAGAGTACCTGGTCAACGAGATCGGCCCGTACGACGGCACGGTGCTCTACAACGACTACGGCACCAAGGGCACGAGAGGGCTCGAGATCAAGGCCGACGGCGCCTGGACGGCGACGTTCCAACCTCTGAACAGGGCCCGCTGCTGGTGCGCCGCCACCATCCGCGGTACCGGCGACCAGGTGCTCAAGCTCTCCCCCACCCGCGGCCTGCACACCATGCGCGCGACGCACAACGGCGAATCCAACTTCATCCTGCACAGCTACGCCCGCCTCAGCAGCTTTCCCGACTACCTCATCAACGAGATCGGCCACTACCGGGGCAAGGTCCTGCTCCCTGCAGGCACCCGTCTTGTCACCGTCCACGCCGACGGCGCCTGGGCCCTCACCCGGAACTGAAGGCCTTGATCCGCCTTCGCCCCACTGGTCGCATAGGCATTTCTAACCATTTGAACGTGCAATGGTTGACACTTGCACCACGAAATCGGGAAGATCGCGCCGATTTCTCGCGTCTGGACCGGTCCACCCGGAATCCCGTTTGACGCTGAACCGATTCTGACGAGAGGACGTCGGACTTCCGTGACGGACCAGGATCTTGCCGCCGAACTCCGCGTGCTCTCCAAGCACCCGGGCCTGAAGCCCCGAGCCGAACAGCTTCGCGAGCTGGCAGAGGCCGTCGTCACGCCCGATCAGGCCGAGCGGTGGTGCGAGGTGGACCTGTTCGCTGCGTTCCCGCCTGCCGAGTCGGTCCGCTCGGTCGCATCTGTTACGAGCATCGGGCAGAAGGCGCTCAAGATCGTCGATGTGGTCCAGCCTGTACTCGTCTTCCTCCCCATCGTCACCACCTGGTTCGGGCTCAAGACGGCCACGACGGCGTACGGCGAGACCCTTACGGCCGAAGGCGTCGAGGCGGCGCGCCGGCCGTTCCTGGAGATGTGGCAGCAGGGCTTCGATGGGAGGCTGTCGGGCTGGCTGCGGTTCGACAGGGTCGCCTTCATGACGCTGGGGGTGATCGGCGTGCTCATCGTCGTCACTCTCGGCGAGCGGCTCCTGCGCCGCACGATCGAGCAGCGGGCCGAAGAAGAGGCCGACGCCCTTCGCTCCCGTCTGCTGGCCGCGCTTACCCGGGCGACCTTGCTACTCGGACAGGTACGGTTGGCCTCCCCGGCCCGGTTCCAGGCCGAGCTGACCAAGAGCGCGAGCGAGCTGAACAAGGTCGGCAGGACCATGAGCAAGGTCCACACGCAGGTCGTGGAGGAGCTCGAGAAGGCGCTGGAGGCCACCGGCCAGGCCACGGACGCGCTGACGGCGGGCGTCGCCCAGGTGCGGGACTCGATCGACACGCTCGACAAGCACATGTCCGCCGTAACATCCGCAGCCGAGACCCTGCTCCAGTCGGTCGAACGGACCGCCTACGCCATCGACTCAGTGGGTGAGAAGACCGATGAGGCGGTGGACCGCGTCGGTGACCGGCTCGGCACCGTGATCCTCGACTCGACCACCGGCGTGCGGAATTCGCTCGATGAACTGGCAACCCTGACGGGACAGGCCGTACGGGATATGACTGCATCCACGGGGCAGGTCGTCCGCGACCTGGCGGCCTCGACCGGGCAGGCCGTTCGCGACACGGCGGCGAGCCTGAACGCGCGGGTCGGCGAGCTGGTAAGCACCACGGCCGGTATCGGTACGGCCGTTGCCCGCGTGGAGACCGCCGCTACCGAGAGCGGAGACCGGATAAGTCATGCCCTCACCAACGGCAGCGGCACCCTCGCCGCTGTCTTCGGCGGCGCCGGAGCCGATATCAGGGAGGCGCTCGACAACTGGGCCGGGACCGCAAGCGCGCATGCCGCGAGGATCGAGATGGTCTCGGACTCCGCGGGTCGCACCGTTCGATTGCTTGAGGAGACGCGGGACGCCCTGGACCGGCTGCCCTCGGACCTGGCTCAAGCCCTCCAGACGGTTCCGACGGCCGTCCGTGAGGTGACCGCCCCCGATATCGCCGCACTGCAGGCCGCCATCGGTCGGCTCGACGAGGCGGTACGGCAGGCCGCCGCAGCCGTCACGGCAGGCCTCGCTGTCGATGCCGGGGACCGCTCCAGCACCGACGCCACAGCCATCCCGGCCCGAGCTACGAATGAACCGCACGTTCCCGCCCCCCTCGACGCGGGCGGCGCCTCAGGCACCGCAGGGAACAGCGGCGAGCGGGCCGAGGGATGGCACCCGTGATCGGCCGTCGCACTTCTGCCCCATCGCTGCTCCTCGCCGGCTGGCTGTTCGCCGACCTCATGCTGGGGCTCACGATCATCATGCTGGGCGCGCAGGCGCCGCCACCCATCCCGGCCAAGCCTCTCGCGGGCAAGGGAACCGCGTCGCCCTCGCCGAGCCCTTCTCCGTCACCCTGCGCGACCCGAGTCGCCGGGGTGGCCGCCAAACCCACCAAGGTCTCCTTCCGCGTGAACCCTGTGGCCTCTGACGAGGAGCTGCTCGCCGAGGTGAAGCGGGAATTGCGCAAGCACAAGAAACGCCTGGCCGGACGGCACGCCGGCATGGTGCTGACCTTCGGCGCCAACGGCGGCACGGGAGACGGGGTGCGTTTGGCGACCCGGGTCAACGTCGCCGCGGGCGAGGCGTTCCCCTCCATCTTCCAGACCGCCGCCACCCGTAACTTCCATGACCTCGCCGCGCCGAGCGGGTCGATCTCCATGGAGATCTACTTCGTCACCGGCGGCTGCTCCCCCACCACTGAGAGCTGAGGACCACCTGATGAGCGAACAGGTACTCCCCTTCTACCTGGTCTGCGACGAGTCGTACTCCATGCAGGGACCGCCCCTCGATGCCATCAACCAGGAGCTTCCCCTGATCTACCAGGAGATCGCCAGCAACCCGGTCGTGGCGGACCGGGCCAGGCTCGGCATCATCGGGTTCAGCAGCACCGCCGAGGTGCTGCTCCCGCTGGCCGACCTCAACGACGTGCACTCCATCCCACAGCTGTCCCCGCGCGGCGCGACGAGTTATGGCGCCGCGTTCTCCCTGCTGAAGCGCACGATCGAGCAGGACATCGCGGGGCTGAAGCAGGCCGGGCATGCGCCGTACCGGCCCACGGTGTTCTTCCTCACCGACGGACTCCCGACGGACGACTGGCACGTGGAGCACAAGAACCTGGTCAGCCGCGACTTCAGGGCTCACCCGACCATCCTGGCGTTCGGCTTCGGAGACGTGGATCCGGCGACCCTGCAGCAGGTGGCCACGTTCCGGGCGTTCGTCGCCAACGGCGGCATGTCACCGACACAGGCTCTCCGCGAGTTCGCGCGGCAGTTGCTCAACTCCGTGGTCCAGTCGGCCGTCGCGTCGTCCTCCAACCCCTCGGGCACGGCCCAGCTCATCATCCCCGACCAGGTGCCGGGCTACACGGTCCTCGCCCCCGACCCGCTCTGACCGCGAACAGTAGCCGGAAGAGGAACCGCACATGGAACAGGTCCAGGAGTACGAGGCACCCTCGACGGCGGAGACTGTGCCCGGATTTCCCCAGCCGCTCGTCATCGGCCGTGAGCCGCGGGTGATCTCACAGCCGGGTCCGCTGCCGACGGTACGGCAGCCGGACACCGAAATCGACGGCGCCGCGCTGCCCGGGCTGGAGGTACGTGCCGCATCAATTCGAGGGGACGCGCACCGCTACTACGGCACCGTACGTCAGGACGCGATGGGGCTCTGGCACGACGGCGACCGCACGATGCTGGCCTGCGTGGCGGACGGACTGGGCAGCAAGGAGAGCTCACATGTCGGAGCGGCCACGGCCTGCGAGGTCGCGCAGGCGTATCTTTCCACGCTGCCGATCGACCCTGACCACGTGACGGACGCCCGGGACTTCGTCGGCGGCGTCGCCGGCGAGATCCGCAACCGGGCGGACGAACGGGGGATGCCGCCGGACGAGTTGTCCACGACGTTCCTCGCCGCCAGGGTCCAGGAGGGGCCCGAGGCGTCCGTGCATCGCGCTGTGCTGGTCCGGGTTGGCGACTGCGTGGCGTGGCACCTGCGCAGGGGCGTCTGGACGTCGTGCTTCGGCGATGACGATGCCGACACTGGGGTCGCGACCTCGGCGACCCACGCGCTGCCTCACGACATCGAGCATGTCGAAGTCGGCTATGCCGACTTGTACCCGGGCGACATGCTGCTGCTGTGCACGGACGGCCTGGCCAAGCCGATGCGCGGACCGCAGGTGAGCACCCAGTTGGCGAGCTGGTGGAGCCGGCCGCCGACACTGCCCGAGTTCTTCTGGCAGATGAGTTTCCGCGCGAAGACGCACGACGACGACCGGACCGCCGTGTGCATCTGGAGGGTCTGAATGGCCTTCACGCCTCATCCGCTCGACCGGCACCGTGCCACGCTGCCCCTTGAGTCCGACCCCCTCGACAAGGGCGGCCAGGGAGTGGTCACCCGTGTGCTCGGACCGGAGAACCTCGTCTACAAGGAGTACATGCCGCAGGCCGGCCAGGTGAACGGCGCGGCTCTTGCGGAGCTGGTCGAGTTCGGTCATCGCCAGACGGCCGCGGAAGTGCGCGCCCTATTGGACCAGTGCGCCTGGCCCGTCGCGAGGGTGGTGCACGGAGGCCAGGTGACCGGCTTCCTCATGCCGCACGTGCCCAAGGACTTCTACGGCACGATCGGCGGCAAGCCCAAGCTGGTCGAGCTGCAGTATCTGCTGTACGAGCCGAACTGGGCGTGGCAGGACCTGCACCAGCCGGACATCCAAGGCCGCCTCGAGATCGCGACACTGGCCGCCAAGCTGATCGACCTGCTGCACACTCATGGGTGGATCGTCGGAGACCTTTCCTTCCGGAACCTCCTGTGGCGCCCGGGTCAGCCGTACAAGGTCTTCATGCTCGACTGCGACGGCCTGCGCCGGCACGGGGCGGAACCGGTGCTGCGGCAGGCGCACACGCCGGACTGGAACGATCCGCACCAGCCCTCCAGCGGACCCGACCTGGACACCGACCGCTACAAGCTCGCGCTGCTGGTCGGCCGGGTGCTATCGCGGACCGCGTCCGTGCGGCCCGGTGACGAGCCGGCGCTGCTCCCCGGCCTGCCGGACCATGTGGTCACCGCGGTCAGAGAGCTCTTCACCCGTGCGCAGGGCCCGCGCGGCACCCGCCCGATCGCGGCCGAGTGGGTCCAGGCTCTGCTCGGCCGCAAGCGCATCGCGGTGACCCGCCCCCCTCGGCCACAGGCGCCCTTGCACACCGGGTCTGCCGCCCCGATCCACCTGCCAGGCGCGGGCCGTGTCAGTGTGCCCGTGAGCCGGCCGACACCGGGAAGTCGGCCGTCCCTGTCGCAGCCGCCGGCTGTGAAGTCCGCCGAGCGGCAACGGATTCCCGTCTCCGTTCGCAAGCCTCCCGTCGTCGCGCCACGCCCGCCGTCCCAGCCGGCTGCGCCTCGACCACCGGTACCTCCGCAGCCAGAGTCGCGGCCCACTTCTGCGCCCCTGCCGCCGACATCGCAACCGGGAACGGCCACAGCACCACGCACCCCGGCACCGCGGCCCTCACCGCCGCCGGCCGTACAGCTCCCACCTCCGGTCCGGCCGTCGTTGGGGCAGCGGGTGGTCGCCTCGGATACCTATGTCGAGCAGCGGAGGCTGGCTCCCCGGGGTGGCGTCGTCGATGACGCCGAAGTGGCCCGTCTCATCGACCACCTCGCCGCGGGCACTGGACGCGACTCGGTGGCGAACATCGCGGTATTGCTGGCAGACACCGCAGACAGGACGGTCTTGTTGATGCGGGCGCTGAAGAACCTGCTCAACGTGGAGCAGAGCGACGTAGTCATGCTCAAGGACGGCGACCGTACGGTCGAACTGAACGTGCGGCTGCTGGAAGAGCAGTTCCTCGAGGAGGATGAGCCGTGACGGCGAAGGTGAGCCGGGCAAGGCGGCGGCAGATCATCGACGCTCTCGGCCGCGGGACCGTGCCGCGCAACGGCCTGGACCTGTTCGCGGTCGGCATGGAGCGGTTCGAGAAGGCGCTCGACGACGATCTGACGGCGGTGACTGCCGGAAGCGCGGGATTCAAAGCGGTCCGTGGCGAGTACGGCTCGGGCAAGACGTTCTTCGCCCGCTGGCTGGCCGAAAGGGCCAAGCGGAAGAAGATGGCGACCAGCGAGATCCAGATCTCGGACCGGACCACGCCCCTGCACCGGCTGGAGACCGTCTACCGGTCGTTGATCGGCGGGTTGAGCACCGCGAGTTCGCCGCCCAGCGCGTTGCGGGACATCGTCGACACGTGGCTTCTCGCTCTGGAGGACGACGCCGGGGTCGCGAAGGACGACCGCAGGGCGATGAGCACGGCGGTCGAGGACCTCATCGAGTCACGGCTGGCCGAGACCGCCAAAAACGCACCCGCGTTCGCGACCGCCCTCCGTTTCTACCGCCGGGCCCGGCTGTCGGGCGACCACGCGACAGCGGACGGCCTGCTCGCCTGGGTGGGCGGCGAGCCGAACGTCGCGTCGAGCATCCGCCGCTATGCAGGGCTCAAGGGGGACGTCGACTCGACCGCGGCCCTGCATTTCCTGCAGGGCCTGCTCGTGGTGCTGCGCGACTGCGGTTACCCGGGACTGCTGGTTGTGCTGGACGAGGTCGAGACCCTGCAGCGGATGCGCAGCGACAACCGCGAACGGAGCCTCAACACGCTTCGGCAGCTGATCGACGAGATCGACAAGGGCCGCTTCCCCGGCCTTTATCTGGTCATCACCGGCACTCCCGCCTTCTACGACGGCCAGCAGGGAGTGCAACGATCCCCGGCCCTGGCCCAGCGACTGCATGTCGACTTCAAAACCGACGCGCGGTTCGACACCGCCCGCGCGGTGCAGATCCGGCTCACCGGTTTTGACCGGGACAAACTGGTTGAGCTGGGCTGCGCCGTACGCGACCTGTACGCCCGGGGAGATCCCGCCGAGCAGCGGATCAGAGACCTTATCGACGACGCGTACGTCAAGGACCTGGCCACCGCGGTCGCCGGACACCTGGGAGCCGGCGTGGCGCCCCGCATCTTCCTCCGCAAACTCGTCGCCGACGTGCTGTACCGGGTCTCGGATCACGAGGATTTCGACCCCCGGCGGGACTACCGGCAGGTCACGGTCACAGAGGGAGAGCTGAACGACGACGAGCTGAACGCGTTCCGCCGCGGCCGCCCGGCGGTCTCCGCGGACGAAGTGGAGCTCGACCTGCCGTGACCTCGCCGACCCTAGCGCTGCATCCAACGATCGCGTACCACCTCACCAACACGCTCGGCTGGGCCCGGCTGCGGCCCCTCCAGCAGGAGGCGCTCGGCCCCATCGGCGAGGGGCAGGACGCGCTGCTGATCGCGCCGACGGCCGGAGGCAAGACCGAGGCGGCGACGTTCCCGTTGCTGTCCATGATGGAGGAACAGACCTGGACCGGCCTGTCGGTGCTGTACGTCTGCCCGCTGAAGGCCCTGCTCAACAACCTGGTGCCGCGCCTGCAGGCGTACGCGGGCTGGCTCGGCAGGCGGGTCGAGCTCTGGCACGGGGACGTGTCCGGCTCTCGCCGCCAGGCGATCCTGCGTGATCCGCCTGACATCCTGCTGACCACCCCGGAATCCCTGGAGGCCATGCTCATCAGCACCGGTGTGGACCATCGCCGACTGCTGGCGGATCTGCAGGCGATCGTGGTGGACGAGGTGCACGCCTTCGCCCGCGACGATCGGGGCTGGCACCTGCTGGCCGTCCTGGAGCGCCTCACCCGGCTGACCGGACGGCCGCTCCAGCGTATCGGCCTGTCGGCGACGGTGGGCAATCCCGATGAACTGCTTTCCTGGCTCCAGGGGTCGGGCGCGGGAAGCCGACCCGCGGGAGTGATCGCCCCGGAGACGGGAGCGGATCCCGGAGCCGCCGATGTGGAGCTGGACCACGTCGGCTCCGTCGCCAACGCCGCCCGCGTCATCGCGGCGCTGCATCAGGGCGAGAAGCGACTGGTCTTCTGCGACTCCCGCAGAATGGTGGAAGAGCTCGGTCAGTTGCTGCGCGACCACGGCGTCACGACGTTCCTCTCCCACTCCTCCCTCTCGGCCGAGGAGCGCCGGCGCGCCGAAGAGGCCTTCGCCCAGTCTCGCGACTGCGTCATCGTCTCGACCTCCACACTGGAACTGGGCATCGACGTCGGAGACCTGGATCGGGTCATCCAGATCAACGCTCCGTGGTCGGTCGCGTCGTTCCTCCAGCGCCTGGGACGCACGGGCAGGCGCTCAGGAGTCAGGCGCAACTGCCTCGTCCTGGCCCTGACCCCGGAGGATCTCCTCGCCTCAGCGGGGCTCCTGCTGCTGTGGAGCACGGGTTACGTCGAGCCCCTGCAGCCGCCGCCCGCGCCTCGGCACATCGTCGCGCAGCAGCTCCTCGCACTCACCCTGCAGGAAGGCCGCATAGGCGACGCCCTGTGGCCGGACTGGTGGCACGGCCTCGGCCCATTCCGCGAACAGCACGCGCGCCAGGTGCTCGACCATCTCATCGCCCAGGGCTTTCTCGAGCGAGACGGCGGCGCTCTGCTCGTCGGCCCTCAGGCCGAGCAGCGCTTCGGCCGCCGGAATTTCATGGATCTCACCGCGGTGTTCACGGCCCCGCCGGAGTTCACCGTTCTGCGCGGCAACGCCGAGATCGGCCGGACGGATCCCGGTCTCCTGACGTCCGCCGTCTCGGGGCCGCGCCTCCTGCTGCTTGCCGGCCGTACCTGGGTCGTGGACTGGATCGACTGGAAACGGCGGCGGTGCTTCGTCCAGCCAGTCGAAGGCGGCGGCGGCAAGGCACGCTGGGCGACCTCGATGTCCGGCGGCGCATCCTTCGCCCTGTCGAGAGCCATGCGGGACGTCGTCCTGGGCGCCGACCCTCCGGTGAAGCTCACCCGGCGGGCGGTGAGCGGACTCACGCGGATACGGGAAGAAAGCCGTGACCTCGTCCATCCCGGCGGCACGGTGATCGTGCGAATCGACGGAGACCTGCTGTGGTGGACCTGGGCCGGATACCGCGCCAACGCCACGATCAAAGCCACGCTGGGCCCGCTCGCCGATCCGACCCAGCGCGTGGACGACCTGTACATCAGGCTGAGGAACGACCTGAACGGCACCGGGTGGCGGCAGGACCTCGCCGGTGAGCTCAGCCAACCCGATATCGATGACAGGGCGCTGAACGGCCTCAAGTTCAGCGCGTTGCTGCCCCGCGAACTCGCCGTCGAGACGCTCGCCACCCGCCTGGCCGACTTCCCGGCAGCGGCCGCCGTGCTTTCGGAACCCGCACATCTCACGCTCCGGTGAGCACGCCGTCTCTCGCAGCTTTCTCGCACTGGGTCAGCGACCCCACAGGCTCAAGGTGAGCAATCCATCTCAGCCATCAATGTGTGTGCATAGTTCACATACTGTGTGCTTGTGTTTGGCGATCCGACTGGATAGTTTTGTGGCTGTCGACGACGCAAAGGAGTCAGAAGATGGGCAACGGCTACGGGACCTGCATCTACTGCAACAACGGAAGCCATGACATGTGCAGCGGCAGCCGCTGCGCATGCGCCGATCAGCAGCACCTGAGGTAGTTCCCCACCCGACCTCTCCCCCGCGCCGGCCCTCTTCGAGGGCCGGCCAAGAACACCTCTCCCACCACCGGATGTGTCGTTCTCAAACGCTCGCACAGCGTGAACGGCAACATCGTCGGGCGAAGCATCCATCGATCGCGTTCCGAACCTTCGGAATGTTCCCCCGAGGAAACAAATGACGGTCATTCCTATCCGCGTCGATGACTGGATCAGCGTGACACCGACCGCTGTGGACACCGCCGCCGGAGCACGCCCCGGTCTCGATGCCACCGCTCCCGATGCCGCCGAGCAGCTCGTCAATCTGCCTTGGCCTCTTCCCGTGCCCGTACGCTCCGCTTCCCGGCCGGAACGGCTCGTCGCAGACTGCCTGTATCCGAGCCGCCCGCTCGGCCAGACCGGAAAGGTAATGCTTAGCGTCCGGGCGTGGCGCATGTTCGGCAGGAGGATCTCCCGGGTCCTGCACGTCCGGGAGAACCGCCTGGAACTGCTCAGCCGACGGGCCAAGGAACCGGTGGAAGTGATTGATCTCGGCCCGGTTCCGGCTGACCCCCTGACTGCCGCCCTCGACCGGATGCCAGATCTGCTGACCTTCCCTTCCGAGGCCGCCGTGGAGATCGAGTGCCCCGGCGAGGACGCCGAGCGGGTCGCCGGTCTCGTCACGCCGGTCTTCGACCAGTTCCACGCCGTGGATGACCTGTACGAGTACGACGACTTCCCGGGCGGCGATTACGGCTGGGACGAGGAGGACCGGGACGACCACGACGCGACACGCGAGCGCGCGTGGCCGCCCGAGGACGAGCGCTTCTACCGTTGGTACGAGAAGCTGATCGCCGTCCGGGTCCACATCAACGGCATCCTGCACCTGGCCGCCGGGGTGGACCATCACTGGGTCCTCGTCCCGATGGACCCCCACCAAGAGTTCCCTCCGTTACCTATGCCCAGCCGCTACTACACCGAGGACTCCTACGGCTTCGACGGCGGCTCCCCCATCAGCAACAGCCACTGTTGGACCGGATCGGGCAACATCCGCGACGACCTGCACATCGCGTGGGCCGCCTGGGACGAGGGTGGCGAGGTGCTCATCGCCCGCTGCGACATTGAGGAGTTCGAGCGCCGGATGAAGTCCCTGGGCTACCTGGACCGCCCGGACGAGGACGTGATCAAGGAATGACGGAGCCGACCGGCGGAGGATCGATTCGTCTGGCAGGACGGCGACTGGGGCTACGCCGCTACCGAACTCAAGTCCCTCGGCGGCTGTTCAGTGACCGAGTACGTCGTCGGCAAGGTGGGCCGCCTGGGCCGCCAATGGCGTGCGGGATTGAGGCATGCAGGGATCGTAACGCCGGTAGCCCTCGCCCCCGATCCTGAGCGTCTTCGCTCCCATCACCAGAAGCCGCGGCACCCGCGCTCAAAGTAGTGGCCTGCGGGCTTAGCGAAGGCGCCGGTCACCACGTGTACCTGGTCGGCGCTCCGGTGAACCCGCCAGGTGGCGGGATCTTCAGGATCAGCCCGCCGGACAGTCGCAGGGACGTGGTGGAGGAGACGGCGGCGGGGCCGTCGCTGGCCACAGCGGCGGCCCCGATGACGGCACCCGCGACGGCGTCCAGGGCGACCGTTTTTCTCATCATGGCGGAGATATTGGTGATGTCCTATAAACAGGGCACCTGGAGCGTCCGCAGGTTAAGGAGGAGCGCCGCCCTGCGCTTTCGTCGCCCATGGTGAGGCGGAACCGCGATCAGCAGGCGTCATGGAGACAGAAGCGCATCGCCGAAGACGGCCCCCCTCAAGGCTCCCCCGTCGCTGCCGGCCGTCCGTGTGGCGGCGATCCGCAGTTTGACAAGCCCCTTGACGGACAATTGTACAGCCAGCTGCCTGGCGTACGCGACGCGGACTCTTTTCAGCAGCTTCCCATTGCCGTAAATGGCGAATTCCGAAACCGAGTCGGTGCTCATCACGTCGTTCAGGCCCAGGCTCGCCCTCAAGAACGAATACGATCCGTTGAGGGTGTACTCCACCCAGGACGTCGTCCCCACGCCGTAGGAACTGAGAGCGACGCTGTGCGGGTAATCGTGCCCGTTGATGGCGTACGAACCGCTGCCGTAATTGCCCTGGTAATCCGTGATCTGATCGCCTAGGTCCGCCAGATAGACAGTCGAATCGGTCACGCCGGAGGTGGGGCCGTCGGTCGGCGCCTCGCTCAGGTCGGGGGTGGGCGTGAAGGTCACCGTCGCCCTCGCCGTTACCGTCTGAACTGCGGTCTGAGTGACGGTGTGGGTGACCTCCGCGTTGGGCACCACCTTGCGGACGAGGTCGTCGGGTGCCGCATGGAGAGTGGCGAGTGTACCGACGAGCGTTATCAACGAGGTCACGACCGTGGTCCAAGAAGCGATCCACAAGTTGCCGCGACGATGACGACGTTCAGCCCTCCGGTCCTCCGGCGAGGTGGCATCGTTTTCTAGATGTTCGGGGGTGTTAAGGGTCACCTTTCATCCATTCTCGCAGTCATCACCACAGAGAACCTGCGGAAGCGCCGAGGTGTCCATTCGTGTGCGGCCGTGGAGCCGTTGCGAAAGCATCCGTGGGCGTGACGGTCATCGCGGTGCGAGCCGCCCGATGAGGGTGCCGATGTCACCCGGGAAGGTCCAGCACACGTCTTCAGGACGGCCCTGGGATGGCACATCGTGGCCGCCTCCCGCGTAACGGCGTAGATCCCTCTCCTCCACGGGAGATCGCGGAGCAAGGCTCAACCGCTGCCGGGCGACGACCCCGGCCAGCCAGTGGGCGAACTCCTTCTCGATGACGAGCGGGTTCCAGAACTGGATCGTCCGGCGGCCGGAACGGCAGAGCACGGAAAGGTCGAGATAGACGTCCATGCCGCCGATCAACCTTTTGCTATGACGCAGCAGAAGCCCGGTGAGCCATTCGTGACGGATGTGCCCGATAGCGACCTTGCCAGCGCTGCGTTTGGCTGCTCGGTGCTTGCTGACCGCATTCGCCGCGATAGACAGCGTCAGGCCGACAGCCCCGAATCCGATCCAGCCCCCGCCGGTGTCGAATCTGGTGGTCAGGAATGCGATGCGCCTGTCGGTGACGACCACCTCGGCGCTTTCGGGCAGTTCCCAGTTTCCAGGGTCGCGGACGGTGCATCTGCCGTTCCACAGCACGATCTCGCCTCGTTCGAGGAGCAGGTGCCGACCGTCGGCGGATGCAGGACTCCAGTAAAACCCCGTGGTGTCGCCGATCGCTCTGACCTGGATGAGGTGTTCGGGAAGCATGATCGATTCCTCCGGGTACGAGGGGGATAACGAATGCGTAGCGTGCGGCATCAACAACGACTCCCCGAGCGGTCTGGGCAGAGATCACCGCCGGAGACCACGCCTGGTCCCGGGTTTTTCCGGGCGCGATCCGATCCGCCGGCTGCCCTACTGGACGGCTTCCAAGGGATATTGCCGAGGGGCGGCGCACCCGCGGCCGCCTCCCGGTGTCACTGGCTGTCGCGCAATACAGCGCCGAGTTTCATATCGGGCGCCTGCCCGCACATGTACTCCGTGTTGCTCACCATCAACGGGCTACCCGCCTCCGAATTGTGCAGTTGCACGCCGATATACTTGACCGCGGTGTCGCGTTCCTGAGGGGAGGACGCCAGATACTCTCGGCACGTCGAGTCGGCGGTGAGCGAGGAACTCCAAATCATGCCGGGGCCCCACGAGACCAGCTTGGCGATGATCAACAGGACGAGCAGGACGATCGCCGCAACGGTCTTGGCGCCGTTGGTTTTCCAGAAGTCGTCAGTGGCGGGGGCCGGGGGTTTGTAGCCGTAACGGGGCAGGCTCTCCGCCCTGGCGCCGACCCCCGCTCGCGGGTTGTCCGCCTGCGCGGAAGGGAACACCTTCGCGGCGTCGAACAGGACCGACCGGAACCCGGGGTTCTGCTCCAAATGTTGCTGGACCAGGTACCGCACCACGGCTCGTTCGCCCACACCCCGCGGGTTCTCCTTGAACTTCTTCATCTCGTCGCCGTTTCCGGACGACTGCAGCTGGCCGGCGATGAGCCGATACAGCCAAGCGGCGTGCGCCTCGCCGGACTGATGCGGGGCGCCTGCCGCCAGGCGCATGAAGTAACTAGCGACCACGAACACGACGCGGTCCGCTAAAGCGTCAATATCCACCTTTGTTTCCTGTTCATAGCCGTCCTTTCGCCTGCAGGCAGCATGGACACGGTTTCCAGGCCGCGACGTGGAGGCCGCCGAGCGCGAGTGGACCGTTCCTTCGACGAGCGACACGAGATTTCCTGACCACGGTGATGTGATGGGTGGTACCGCTTCGGACTGCGCAGCTTAGTTCGGGGACATGGGTCGACATGTACCGAGATCGTGTACATGTCGACCCACGGCGGTCAGGTGTCGCCGTCCTCTTCACCACCCCGGCGATCGATGTTCATGGCACGCCTCCTTCGGATCACGATTTCTCACGAGGTCTCGGTGGTGCGCGGACGGCATCAGCAAAACCGGCGTCCGGGCCAGGGGTGAACAGATTCCGCAATGCCCGTACAAGGCCGCACACAGCCGTTATGGTCATGCCGCGCGAGAAGGGGGCAGGGTGCCGAGCAGGAGAGTCCCGAAGTCCGACCACGACAGGATCGACCGCGGCCGTGAGGCGATCAGGATGTGCCTGGACGCCATGAGGGAACGCGGCATGAGCACGACGGCCGCGGAGATCTCCCGCCAGACCGGCGTACCCTCCAGCACGGTCGCCAAGGTCCTGGCGCACGAGCGGAGCGTGCAGCCGGACTTCCTGCGCAAGCTCGGAGAGGCGTCCGGGATCCCCATCACCCGCCTGTTCATGGAGATGGGCTGGCTTCCGGAGAGCGAGGTGATGAACGTGCTCGACGCCTCGCAGCATCTCACGGCCGCGCTGCGCGATCTCGCGCGACTGCGCCCCTATCTAGAGCAGATCGCCACGCCCCCGTTGCCAGCTCCGCTAGCGGCGGCACACGCGCTGCTCGGCGACCCCGTCTCGGCTCAGCGCTTCGAAGTACGGCTCGATCAAATCGTGTGCGGTGGCCGGTACCGCACCCCTGCCATAATCGTGGCGGAGTTCAGCCTCAAGGACGGCGCCCACCCGTTGCCCTTCGACGAGGCGCGGCGACTCGCCGCCGAGTCCGGGGTCCGGCTGTCCGCCGAGGAGGAAGCCAGGAACGACCCCGCATTCTGGTCCGTGCGACTCGAGTTGATGGCACGCACCAGGCGCGTACTCGACGACGGTCAGGAAGCCACCTGGCAGGGCGGTCCCGACCATCGCACCTGGGAGCCGGTGGCCCGCGCCTGGCCGGCCCACCTGCTCGTGCAGGACGCCGTCGGCGGCCGCCAGCGCGCCGCGAGCGTCGCTCCCCGGAGCCTTGACCGTCCCTGCTCCCTGGTGGTCGTGGGCGGCCGGCACGGTACCGGACTTGCCGCCCCGCTGCTGGCCGAGGCGTTGGGGTGGCAGTTCGTGCTCATCAGAGGGGACGTCGAGGTCGCTCCCGACGGGAGAGTCGTCCCGATTCGACAGGACAGCGCGGCAGGCCGGATCAGGGCGTGGATCTCGGCCGCCGAGCGCATAGAGGAGGCCGCGGGCGCGGGCCGACCGTGGCAGGCGGTGATCCTCGTTCGGCCCGCCGCGTTCGACGGCCGACAACGTCATCCCCACCTCGAGGCGCGGGCCTTCGACCTGCTGGCGAGAACACAGGCTCGGGTGATCTACGCGCGTGTTCCCGACGCCTACCTGTCCTGGTGGGGCCGCAGGATCGAGGGCGACCACCTGCCCGGCCGATACGACGGCGAGCGGTGGGCGCGCAGGACGCGTGGGCTGTACGAACGGCTGGAGGGAGTGCTCGGCCGCCGCACCGTTGGCAAGGACCTCCTGATGCACGTTCCGGATCCGGCCGACGAGTTCGCGCCGCATCACCCTGCCATCCCCGACGAGGTCATCGACTGGTCGGCCCGTGTGGCCTGGGCCGCCTTCAACTGGATCGGACGCGAACTCGGCCGAGACGGCGACATCCGCACCGGACGGCTGGCGCAGTGGGCCGACCTGCTTCGCGAGGACTTTCGGCAGGGCGTGCCCGACCTCGACCTCTAGGTCCGGTTCGTGCAGGGCGGGTCGTACGCCTTGTCGGGCACGTACTGCCGCCATTCGGTCGCGGTGATCGCCGTTCCCGTGATCGCGCAGATGTCCGCCGCCACGCGCTCCACGTCGGTGTCCCAGACGCGGACGACGTGATCGGCACCCGAGGTCACCAGCACGTCCGTGCCGGTGTCGTAGGCGTCGGCGAACACGGCCTGGTCCGACGCCGCCAGGGTGGCGAGGAGCACCGGTCGGCGCGGGTCCGACACGTTCCAGGTGAGAACCTCTCCGTTCCCGTCGGTTGCCGTGAGGATCTCGCCGTTGTGGTTGAAGGCCAGCGAGTAGACGTAGTCGCGGGCCCCCGTGAGCGGCCTTCCGATGAGCGCGGGTCGCCGGGGGTCGCGGATGTCCCACAGCCGCACCAGGTCGTCCGCGCCCGCGGTGGCGAGGACGTGACCGTCCGGACTGAACGCGACCATGAGGACGTAGCCGCCGTGTCCCGTGAGAGGGCCCCCCAGTGACACGGGCCGCCATGGGTTGGAGACGTCCCACAGGCGTGCGGTGCCGTCCGCGCTGCCCGCGGCGAGGATACGGCCGTCCGGGCTGAACACGGGCGAGTAGACGTAGTTGCGGAAGTCGGAGATGGGCGCGCCGAGCAGGGACGGATGCTCGACATCGCTGAGGTTCCACAGCCACAGCTTGCTGTCGTCGCCGCCGACCGCGAGCGTCTGGCCGTCAGGGCTGAAGGCGATCGATTCGATGTTCCGTCCCGGGCCCGTCAGGCGAAGCGGATCCGGTCGAGGCCTGTCCGGACTGGTCACGTCCCACAGTTGCACCGCTCCGTCCACGGTGCCCACGGCGAGCGTGCGGGCATCCGGGGTCAGGGCCGCCGCACCCGACGCGGGACTCGAACCGCCCGCATGGGTGATGACCGGACCGAGCGGGACAGGTCGCCGGAAATCGCTCACGTTCCACAGCCGAGCGGTGTCGTCGGAACTCACGGCGGTGAGAACGTGATTGCCGGTGCCGAAGGCTACGGAGAAGATGGGTGCCTGAGCACCGGTCAGTCGGGGTTCCGGGAGCCGCCATCTGCGCGCCGCCCCGTCACCGGCGCTGGTGATGGCGTCGGCGCCGGCGAACACGACCCCTGTCACAGGACCGGGATGGGGCAGCGGCAGGGTTGCGCGCCCGCTGTCCAGGTCCCATATCCAGAGGTTGCTGTCGGAGCTGGCAGCGGCGAGCCACTGCCCGTCCGGGCTGAACGCGACGGAGTTGACCCAGCTCGCAGGGCCCTTCAGCGGGCTTCCCCGCAGTACCGGACGCCGAGGCCTGGTCAGATCCCAGAGACGGACGGTCGTGTCGCCGCTCGCCGCAGCCAGCGTTCTACCGTCGGGGCTGAAAGCGACGGAGTAGACGGTCTTGCCCGCCCCGCGTATCGGCGGCGCGATCGGAACAACATGCCTCGGGTCGGCGACGCTCCACAGACGCACCGTCCTGTCCGCGCTTCCCGCCGCGAGCACTCTCCCATCCGGACTGAACGCCACCGACTGCACGGCGCCGATGGCAGCCGCTACCGGCTCGCCGAGCGCGACCGGCCGGTCCGGGCTCGTGACGTCCCAGAACCTGATGCTTCCGTCCGAAGCGCCGGCGGCGAGGACCCGCCCGTCCGGGCTGAAAGCAACGGAGTAAACGGTACCCGTGGCGGGGAGCGGAGCGCTCAGCACCGAGGCCGAACCCTGCGGGCCGATTTTCCAGAGTCGCACGGTCCGGTCGCCGGAACCGCTGGCGAGGACGTCGCCCGTGGGCCGGAAGGCCAGGGAGAAGACGGTCTCGGCGTGCCCGGTGAGCGGCCCGCCGGCCAGTGCGGGCCTGCCGGCGGCGGCGAGGTTCCACAGCCTGATCTTTCTATCGGCGCCGGACGTCGCCAGCACGTTCCCGCTCACGGCCACCGCTTGCAGGACGGTGCCGGAACTGATCATCCGCGTCACCCCAGGGAGTGGGGAGGACTCCAGGACACTCGCCCGGGCCTCCGCGGTGTGCGCGGTCCGATAGGCGACAAGCGACAACTGCGCAGCCAGGGCGAGATCACTCCTCCTGAGCTTCTGCGCGGTCACGGCCAGTTGCCGGGAGACCGCGACGTCCCGCTGCTCCGCGGCGATGTTTCCTTGCCGGAGGGCGTAGACCGTGGTGAGCGAAGCGACCAGTACCAGCACGACGAGGGCGGCGAGCATCTGCTGAAGGCGGCGCGTACGACGCTTGGACGCACGCACCTCGGCGAACTCGTGCTCGACGCTCGCGTCGAGAAAGTCGCGTTCGAGATGGTTCAGGCCGTCGGCATGGCTGGGCTCTGCCGCCCATTCAGAGGCGACGCTCAAGCGGCTGCCACGGTAGAGCGTGCCGGGGTCCCTCTCCGATTCTCGCCAGACCTCGGCCGCCGCCGTCAGCAGCCGGTGCGTACGCAGCCCCGCCCGGTCGGCGTCGATCCACTCCCGAAGCCGAGGCCATGCCATCAGGAGCGCCTCATGCGCTATCTCGACTTGCTCGGTCTCGATTGTGATCAGCCGGTGGGCGATGAAGCTGTCAAGCACCTCGTGCACGTCGCCGTCCAGCAGATACATCTCGTCGAGGGAGGCCCGGCGACGGGTGTCGCCCGTGTCCTCCGCGACATGCACGAGGCGCAGCAGGATCTGCCGCGCCAACCGCTGCTGAGCGGCATCGAAGCCGTGATAGACGATCTCGGCCGTTCGCGCGACGGCGCCGCGTATCCCCCCGGTTTCCTGGTAGTCCGCGATGGTCAGTTGGTTACGGCTGCTGTGCTCCCACGTACTCAACAGAGCATGGGAAAACAGCGGTAGGGCTCCCGGATCGTGTGCGGCTTCCGTTCCCCGATTCGTCGGCGCGAGATCCCGCAGGATAAGTTCGACCAGCCCTTCCTGCAGGTCGAGGTGGGCCTTGCGGGCAGGCTCCTCGATCGCCGACCTGAGTTCCTCCTCGTTCATCGGCCCCACCGGGATCTGCAGGTCCTGGAGAGCGGGGATCAGCGACCTGTACCGCAGTGCGTGGGGGTAGAAGTCGGCGCGCAGGCAGATCACCGCCGGCCGTGCGACGAGAGCGTTGAGGAACTTCTCACGATCGGCTTCGTCCGCGCCCCCCGTGAAGACCTCCTCGAACTGGTCGACCACGAGAAGGTCTGCGCCGACGTGTTCTGCCAGACGATCCAGGGGTCTCTCCCCCGGGGTGAACAGTGCCACGTCCCAAGCATCCGCGCCGGGGAGAGCTCCTGACTTCAGCGCGGGTATGAGCCCGGCGCGCAGCACGGACGACTTTCCCGACCCTGAAGGACCCACGAGCACCAGCAGGCGACGTTCGGCGATCCGCTGCACGAGGGCCTCGGTGAGACTTTCCCTGCCAAAGAACCACTCGGCGTCCTCGACCTGGAAGCTGGACAGCCCTCGATAGGGCACGGGCGCACTGGCAGGCCGTTTCCCCGGAGCGCGCCGCACGCGGCTGAGCGCTTGGAACCACTCCTCGGCCTGAATCGGATCGATTATTCCGCAAGCCCCGAGGATGTCCTGCAGCAGGTTCCGGGGTTTGACAGGGGGAAGATGACGGCCGCTGAAGTAGCCTCCCAGCGTACTGAAGGGGATTTGGACCAGGTTCGCGACATCGCGAACTGTTAATCCCGCCCGCTCCCTCGCCAGGGTCAGCTGTTGGGAGAACTCCTGACGAGTGCCGATGCTACTCGGGTCGAGAACCACCAGCTAACCTCCTGCAGGCCGAAGACATTCATAAGGATCATCGGCATGCCACACGGCATCGTTGCAGAGAAAACTGGAACTACAACAACATGATTGAGCGGTGGATCAGGAGTACGAAAGAGTGCCCCTGCTCATCGAGTTAGGCGATAACAGAGTGTGCTCTCTAGGCCGAATTGGACGGTACATATTCCGTCATTTAGGACTCTATTTGTTACCTCGATCTAGACGAGCGACGCTGATGAAGTCGGCTACAAGCTGACGACCACCGTCGCACATCTCGACCAGAGTCCGGGGCGCCCCGCGGTTGAGGCGACTCGCCGATTAAGAGGCCGCCACTACCTGGTCGGCTGTCGCCTCGGCGACCTCGTCGTCGCCGTAGATTCACTCGCATCTGAACACGCCCAAGGCACCGGGCTGGTCAACCCCTCGAATCCGGTGACACGCTGGACATACATCTGCGCCGGGAGGGCGGCTCTTGATGGCACCTGGGTGACACAAGAGAAAGCCACAGCATCCGATCTCGGATACTGTGGCCCTGACCTGCTAGAACTCTGTCGGGACGGCGGGATTTGAACCCACGACCCCTTGACCCCCAGTCAAGTGCGCTGCCAAACTGCGCTACGTCCCGGCGCCCAGTCTCCCGGGCGACTCCCCAACCTTAGCGTAGTTTCCGGCCGCGTGCGTACCTGAAGCCCTAGGCTGTGGATCATGGGGAGGAAGCCTCGCATCGACCAGGGCGAGCTCGCCCGGCTGGCCGCCGAGGGGTGGTCGAACGCCAGGCTGGCTGAGCACTTCGGCGTATCCGAGTCCGGGATCCTGCAGGCGAAACGGGCAGCCGGGCTGTCCAAGCCGATGACCGACCACAGCCGGGCCCTGCCCTGGCGGCTGCGGCGCGAGCACAGCCAGAGCGGGCCGGCCACGAACCTGCGCAACCTGTCGGCCGTCGCCCAGGGACGCCCGGCGCCCAAGGACAAGGTCGCGACCGCCGTACGGTGGGCGTCGCGGCTCGTGGACGGCGGCCTCGACATCGCGTACGACCAGGAGCGCGGCTTCCATGAGGTCCCCGCCAGGGGCGCGTCCCACATCGCCCGCGTCCTCGCTGAGGCGCGCGCGGTCCTGGACGACGCAAGCGAAACCGCCGCGCATCCGGCCGACGACACAACCGGCGGCACCCAGAACGCGAGCGACGACGCAGGCGGGGGCGCCGCGCCTGCGACCACGACGGCAGACGAGTCCACGGGCGCTCCGCGCTCGAATACGACGGCGGACGACGTAACCGGAAGCCCTCCGCGTCCCACTACTCAGATGTGAACCCCTCCAACGGCGAGCCCGTCGACCGGGCCAGGGCCGGCGACGTGTCCGCGTTCCGTGATCTGGTACGGCGGCACCGGTCGATGGCCCGCCGGACCCGGTGTTCCTGCTGTTCGGGGTCACGCTGCGCGGGGGGCCGTCCGCGTCCGTGACGCCGATTCCGGGATGGTGACGTCCTGACCCCTTTCCCGATTCGCGAAGCCCGGACGCCGGAACACGGAAGCCGTTCACGCGAAAACCCGCGGCCGTGCCGTCGCGTGAATTCTCTTATCGCGGCGGGTCACGGCCGGCGGGTATAGGCGCGTGTCACGGCCGGCGTGAAAGCGGATCGCGGCCGACGAGGGAAACGGCTCAGATGTCGTCGCGGCCGAGGGGCCTGGTCTCGTCCCGCACGTGGACGTGGCGCTCACCCGGGTTCACCGTGGCGTGCGACTCGGTCTCGTGCACGTGGACGTGCGGTTCGGCGGCCGGGTCGACGGTGTACACGACGTCGGGCTCAACCACGTCGACCGTGTCCTCCGCCTGCGGGCGGCGCGTGTACAGACCGGTCAGCAACGCACCGGCGACGCCGACGGCCATCAGGATCCAGCCGATCATCTGCAGGTCGATCCCGGGTACGTCCCATTTCACGGCGAACGCGAGAACAGCGCCGACGGCGATGAAGGCGAGACTGGCTCCGAAGCCCATGGCTACCTCCTCTGCTGGTAGACCCGCCTTTACCCGCGAAATCGCTTATTACGCAACGCGTGAAGGCCGCTTTCCAGGGCAGTGCGGATGAACAACGCACTCACCCCTGGAGGCAGGTATGAACGCCGTAGCATGGGTGGCCGTCGTCATAGTCGTGGTGCTGGCGATCCTGGCAATCGGCTACTTCGTGTCACGTCAGAACCGGCGACGTCATCTGCAAGACCGTTTCGGGCCCGAGTACGACCGGGCCGTGCGGGAGAGCGACAGCCGTAAGGCCGCCGAGCAGGAGCTGCTCGCGCGTGAGGAGCGGCACGCCCAGCTCGACATCCGCCCGCTCGCGCCGGAGGCCCGGGAGACCTACACCCGCAAGTGGACCGAGGTCCAGGAGCGGTTCGTTGACGCCCCCGGCTTCGCCGTCACCGAGGCGGACGCCCTGGTCACAGCCGTCATGGCGGACCGCGGCTACCCGACCGACGACTTCGAGCAGCGCCTGAGCGACCTGTCCGTGGCGCACGCCGCCACGCTCGACCACTACCGCCAGGCCCACGACATCAGCAGCCGCGCCGCCCGGCAGGACGCCACCACCGAGGAGCTCCGCCAGGCGATGGTCCACTATCGCGCCCTGTTCCAGGAGCTCCTGGAGGCCGGCGCCGGCGATCGCGACGACCGGACGACCGCCGCAGGCGCCGTCCCCGCCGATTCCGTGACCACCGACACCGCCACCGCCGACCCTGCCACCGCCGACACCGTGAACGCCGGCCGGTTCGACGACACCGCCACCGCCGACGAGCGTGTGACCGACGAGCGTGTCCGTGACGACCGGCTCCGTGACGACCAGCTCCGTGACGACCGCGCCGCCGCCGACCGTGTCGCCGCCGAACGGGCCGCCGCGCAGCGCGCCGAGGACGACCGCGCCGACGACCGGACCGGCGGACGCCGCCTGGACGACCCGGTCGACGAGGACATGACCACCGGTTCCGTGAACGGCCGGCACGCCGCCCGTTCCGACAGCAGGGAGGCGGGCCGCTGATGCGCACCGATCACCAGCCCGAGCGGCGCGACGACCTGACCGAGCGGCCCACCCCCGAGTCTCCCGAGCCGCTGGAGGAGGAGGCGCGCCGGGAGGAGGCCCTGGCCGCCCGCCGCGACGAGCACGAGGGCCCCGGCCCGGTCTTCTCCCCCGCGGGAGCGCGGGAGGCCGGCACGGCCGCGGACGAGCCCGTCGACACCACCGTCCCCGGCGAGCGCGACTCCTTCACCCGCGACTTCACCCGCGACGGCCGTTCCGGCTCTGACGTGGACGGCACCCGGGACGACCGTCCCGGCTCCGGTCTGGACGCCGGCGACCGCTCCGGTCTGGACCCCCGCGACGGCTACGGCTCCGAGCTGGACGACGACCGTACGGCAGCCGGCGCCGGGACGTTCGAGGGCGCCGGGGACCGCGACCGTGATCCCGCCCTCACCGGCGACCGCACGGGAGACCGCACCGGGTATCGCCCTGACGACGTCCTCGCGCCGGAGGCGGCTCCCGCGAGCCGGACCGACGACGCCTCGGTCGTCGCCCCCGTCGACCGGAGCGACGACCCCCTCGACGACGACCCCGACCGCAGGGACGACGCCCTCAGCGCCGACCCCGCGAACCGGCCCGACCTCGGCGCGGACGACACGGACGGCGACGCGGCGGATCCCCTCGACCGTCCGGCGTCCGAGGCCCACCGGCGGGACGGCGGCTCGTTCGCCTCGGATCCCGCGCTGGGACCGGACGACACGCAGCCCGACACCGGCGTCGCCGGTGACGTCCGGGTCGCGGGCGCGCCCATCGTCGTCGCCCCCGCCGCGAGCCCGGGCTCCGCACCGGACATGACTCACGTCGCCACTCCGGTCACCTCCGCGGCCCCCGCCGGCACCGACGGGCTCGCCGAGGACGTCGACCAGCGGTGGCGCGAGATCAAGGCCGGGTTCGTGGACGACCCGCGCCAGTCGGTCGAGCAGGCGGACGCCCTGGTGGACGAGGCGCTCGCCGTGTTCACGAAGCGGCGCCAGTCGCTCCTCGACCAGTGGAAGAACAGTGAGAACTCCGACACCGAGGCGCTGCGGCTCGCCCTGCGCGAGTACCACACGCTTCTCCTTCAGCTGAACGGAAAGTGAGGTAGCCATGCTGGCCATCGCCGCGGCGGTCGTCTTCGGGATCGCCTTCCTCCTCGATCTCCTCAACGCGAGCATCGGCATCGGGCTGACGGCCCTGCTGGCCCTGGGCCTGTGCCTGCTCGCGCTCCACCAGGCCGGCGTGGGCACGGCGGGCGTCAACTCCTGGCGTGGCGGCGGCTGGCGCCGAGCCCGCCGCTGACGCCCTCCCACCGACGACGGCGGTCCCGCCCCGGGCCAGCCGTCGGGCCCGTCCGGCACCGCCGCCACCGCGGCATCGCCTCATCACTGAGGCACCGCCCGCCACCTCGTGGCGCGGCCCCGGCCGCGAGAGCGGCGGTGAGGACGGGCAACAGAACGGCGCGGACACAGCGGAACGGCACGGAACACGATCGGCACGGACACGGGAACCGGCCGACAGCGCCGCTCCCCCACGAACGGGCCCGTGCGCCACTGTGGAGACGGCCTGGCGAGCACGGGCCCCGGAGGACCGCCGGCAGCCGAACCGGCGGTCCTCCGGCAGGCGGAATCCCGCCTCCGCCCACCCCCGTAACCCCCATCATGAAGACACCGGCGTTCCCCCGCCCCGAGGAGACCGAGATGCCGCGCAGAGTCGAAGACGTCATGACCCCCGACCCGGTGACGCTGCCGGAGGAGGCGACGGTCGTGAAGGCGGCCAAGCTGATGCGCGACCAGGGCATCGGCGACGTGCTCGTGGTCAGTGGCGACCAGCTCCGCGGCGTCGTCACCGACCGGGACATCGTCGTACGGGCGGTCGCCGAGGGCCGGGACACCGCCGCGACCCCGCTCGCGACGCTGTGCACGTCCGACGTGATCACGGTGGGCCCGGAGGACGACCCCGAGGAGGTCGTCCGGCTGATGCGCGACAAGGCGGTCAGGAGGGTCCCCGTGGTCGTCGACGGACGGCCGGTCGGGATCGTCACCCTCAGCGACCTCGCGGTCGAGTGGGCGCCCGCCTCGCCGATGTCCGACATCGCGGTGACCCCGCCCAACGCCTAGCCCGACGCCCAAGCCCGACACCTGGGCCGACAGCCTGGGCCGGCGTCGACCGGAACGACGCCGGACCGCAGAGACGTGCCGCGCGACCTCACGGGCCTTGGTCGCGCGGCACTCTGCTGCGCGCGAGCAGCCGTCTCAAGCTCTGCGAAGCGCCTAACTGCCGCTGCGGGCGGCGAGCGTGAACTCCTCGCGCGGATGCTGGATCGCGCCCAGCGAGACGATCTCCCGCGGGAAGAAGAGCCCGAGCGTCCAGTCCATCAGGATCCGGGTCTTCTTGTTCACGGTCGGCATCCGGGTGAGATGGTAGGTCCGGTGCATGAACCAGGCCGGGAAGCCGCGCAGCTCCCTGCCGTAGATCTGGGCCACGCCCTTGTACAGGCCGAGGCTCGCCACCGACCCGGCGTTCTTGTGCATGTACGGCCGGCAGCGCTCGCCCCTGATCGTCGCGATGAGGTTGTCCGCGAGCCGCCGGGCCTGCCGTACGGCGTGCTGGGCGTTGGGCGGGCACGTCTGGCCGGGCCGGGTGAGGTCGGGAACGGCGGCAGAGTCGCCGGCGGCGAAGGCGAAATCGGTGCCCTCGATGCGCAGGAAGGCGTCGGCCTTGATCCTGCCCCGCTCGTCGACGGGCAGGTCGCCCGACTTGACCAGCGGATTCGGCTTCACGCCGGCCGTCCAGACCAGGGTGTCGGAGTCGAACTCGTCGCCGTCGTCGAGCACGATGCGGCCGCCCTCCGCCGACTTGAGCCGGGTGCGGGTGCGCACGTCGATGCCGCGCCTGCGCAGCTCCTCGGCCGTCCAGCGGCCCATGTCTGCCCCGACCTCGGGCAGGATGCGGTCGGTCGCCTCGACCAGGACCCACCGCATGTCCTCCCGGCGGATGCCGTCGAAGTACTTGCAGGCGTCGCGGGCCATGTCCTCCAGCTCGGCCATCGCCTCCACACCAGCGTACCCCGCGCCGACGAAGACGAAGGTCAGCGCGCGGCGGCGCACCTCCTCGTCCGGGGTGGACGCGGCCACGTCCATCTGGCCGAGAACGTGGTTGCGCAGGTGGATGGCCTCCTCCACCGTCTTGAACCCGATGCCCGTCTCGGCGAGTCCGGGGATCGGCAGCAGCCGGGAGATCGAGCCGGCCGCGAAGACCAGGTAGTCGTAGTCGAGCGTGAGCCTCGGGCCCTCGTGCGGGCTGAACTCCGCCCTTCGCTGGTCCAGGCGTACGGAGGTGACCCGGCCGCTGAGGATCCGGCAGGACGGCAGGACCCGGCGCAGCGGGACCACCACGTGCCGCGCCTCGATGTTCCCGGCGGCCGCCTCGGGCAGGAACGGCTGGTAGGTCATGTAGGAGTCGAGGTCCGCGACCGTGACGTGCGCCTCGCCCCGGCGAAGCCTGCGCTGCAGGCGGAGCGCTGTGTACATGCCGACGTATCCGCCGCCGACTATCAGGATCCGTGGGACAGCCATGGGTGTCCCCTACCCCGCTCTAAAGGGGGAAACGCATCGTAACGGTCGTCCCGCTGGGCTCGGCGGACACCTGGAGATCGGTGCTGAGCAGGCGGGCGACCCACAGGCCCATGCCGCTGGTCGCGTTCTCGGGGGGCGGCGTCTGGCCGGGGACGCCCTCGGGACGCCAGTGCCGGCCGTCGTCGTGCACGGCGACCACGAGCTCTCCGCCGTCGGCCCAGATCCGGAGCCTCGCCTTGGTCGAGCCGTGGGTGACGGCGTTGGTCGCGACCTCGTTCAGCGCGACCAGGAAGTCGCCGAGGGCGTCCTCGGCCATGCCGCGGCGACGGGCCTCGGCGGCGGCGAACTCCCGCAGGTCGGGCAGATCGGCTAAGGAGAAGGCCCGCTCCCTGGCCGCTCTGGCGACGTGCGCCGGAACGCCGTCCTCTTTCACCCGGTACACGCCTCCCCCCGCATGTCGCTCGATCAAACCTGGTGGGCCGTGGCACCGACGAAGATACTCCGGGATACCGCCAGGTCATAGGCGGCATCCCGGGCATCCCGCTGCATCGTCATCCCGCGACGAGCTCCGCCCGGAGCTGGTCGAGGGTCTTGCGGAGGATCCGCGAGACGTGCATCTGCGATATGTCGAACTCCGCCGCGATCTCGGCCTGGGTCATGTTGCCATAGAAGCGCAGCAGGAGAATGTTCTTCTCCCGCTCGGGGAGGTGGTCGATGAGCGGCTTGACGGCCTCCCTGTCCACCAGCATGTCCAGGGCGTCGTCCTCCTCAGGGATGACGTCGCCGAGCGCCGCCGCGTCGTCGTCGGCCCCGATCGGGGCGTCGAGGGAGAGCGTGCTGTAGGCGGCGGAGGCGTCCATCGTGAGGATCATGTCCTCTTCGGAGATGCCCATCTTCTTGGCGAGCTCGGCGACGGTGGGGAACCGGCCGAGCTCCTGGGTCATGTCGGCGACGTGCCGGTTCAGCTCGGCGCGGCGCTCCTGGTAGAGGCGGGGAACCCGTACGGCCCAGGTGCGGTCGCGGAAGTGCCGCTTGACCTCACCGGTCATCGTGACCATGGCGTAGCCCCGGAAGCTGTGGCCGAGGCTGGCGTCGAAGCCGTTGATGGCCTTCATCAGGCCGACGTAGGCGGCCTGGAGGAGGTCCTCCATCGGCTCGCCGCGGTTCAGGTACCGCCGGGCGATGTCCCTCGCCATGGGGCGGTGCATCTCGACGATCATCTCACGGAGGCGTTCCCGCCGCTCCTGGGACAGCCCGTCCTGGGCCAGCTCGTCCAGAAGCTCCTCGGCGGTCGGATTGCTGACGGTCACTCCACGGACCTCGGCAGCCATCTGCGCAGTCCCCTCGTATTTTCTTTGCGAGGACGCTGCCGTGCCGGGATCACCATGCAGAAGGCGCGCCTCGCTACAGTATCGAGACGAGGCCCTCTGCTGGACCTCTGGTCAAGTATATTGCCGCAAATCCGGGAGTATCACCACCCCTTCGGCACCAGTAATGTTGCCGCAGAGGAGGCGCGAGGTGTCTAACAACGGACTGCTGTCCCTGTCGTCCACGATGGCGGGAGACATAGTGGTGATCCATGTCAACGGCGTCCTCGACGCCACGACGCGTGAGCAGTTCTCGGACTACCTGGACGCCGCGGCCGACGACCACGGCCCCGACATGATCCTCGACCTGGGCGCCGTCACGTTCATGGACTCGCGGGCGCTCGGCCTGATCGTGCACCACTGGCAGCGGTCCACCACGGCGGGGGGCAACTTCGCCCTGGTCTCCGTGCAGTACCCCAACTCCAAGGTCATGTGGGTGACCGGGCTGTCCCAGCGCCTCCCGCTGTTCGACACGCTCGACGACGCCCTGACGGCCTTCGCCGCGTAACCCCGGCTCACGCCGGGGCCGCTCCCCCGTGCTTCTGCTGGTGCTCGGTCACCAGGAGCTTGGCCAGGTCGGCGACCTTGACCTGGTGGTGCTGGGACACCCTCCGCAACTCCTCGAACGCCTCCTCGGCCGAGCACCCGCTCTTCGACATGATGATCCCCTTGGCCTGGTCGATGACCGACCGGCCGGCCAGCGCCTCCTGCATCTGGGCCGCGCCGGTGAGCACGTCGTCGAACTCCCAGATGTTGGCCAGCGCCACCGTGACCTGCTCGCGCAGAAGCGGGGTCACCGCGTCGCCGGAGGCGGCGAACACGCCGGGCCGCACGCCGTACAGGCCGATGATCACGACGGCGGTGTCGACCTCGATGGGGACCACGAGCACCGAGCGGACGCCGTGCCGCACGGCGGTGGCGGCGTACCGGGGCCAGCGGGGGTCACGGATCACGTCGGGGACCACGACGGGCCGCCCGGACGACAGCGCCTCCCTCGACGGCCCCTCACGCAGGTCGCGTTCACGGTCGATCAGTGAGGTGAGCTCGCTGTGGGAGGCCGCGAGCAGCACCCGCTCCTCCGTCCACAGCTCGGCCGTGCCGCCCGCGCACCCGGGCACCCCGCGGGCCACGGCCTCGGTGATGCCGCGCAGGACGCTTTCGAGGGACGTGCCCTCGGTCACACGGCCGAGGGCGGCGAGGTCACGCGCGAGGATGGACGTCGTCTCCATGGTAGAAAGACCATTCCCATAGTTGCGGGCTTATTCCAGGCTGGATCGATTAGACCCGGTCTTTGGCGTAGCGTCTACGTCGAGAGAGGGGGGCAGCTTGCCCGACATCGCCGAGCTTGAGCGCGCGCTGAGCGGGCTCGCCGACCGTATCGCCACCCTACGGGACGACCCCAGGCCGCAGGCCGCCCTCCAGGGGCTGGAGGAGGCCGAGGAGCTGGTCAGGGCCGCCCTCGCCGAGCTCGCCCGCAGCCGCAGGCGCAAGGACGGCGGCAGCCAGCGCGAGCAGAAGCTGCTGCGCCAGGTCTTCCGCTCGCTGCCCGTCCCGGTGATCATCATGGACACCGGCGGCACGGTGCGGCGGATCAACAACGAGACGACGCGCCTGCTCGGCAGCCCCGCCGGATATCTCATCGGCCGCGCCTTCCCCCTGCTGATCGACGTGTCGAGCCGGGCCGCGTTCCGCGCGCGGTTCACCTCGGTCCTGCACGGCGAGGAGAACGCGTCGTTCCAGACCCGGCTGGCCCATCAGGGCCGCGCCCACACCGTACGGCTGGTGCTGAGCCGGTTGCGCATGCCGGGTGAGCCGCAGGAGATGATCGCGGCGGTCGCGCTGCCGACGGAGGTGCAGCTGCCCGAGCCGGCCGCGCCGGCGGGGAGCTCGCCCGACGAGCCCGCGATCATGGCGGCGGCCCGGCGGCACGAACTGCTGTCCCGGCTGACCCGGCTGCTGCTCGACGAGGAGAGCCTGCGGGAGCCGGTGGCGCTGCTGCGCACGGCGCGCCTGCTCGCGGCCGAGACCGCCGACTGGGTCATCGCCGACGTGCTGCGGGACGGCGTCGCGCGGCGGGCCACCGTGATCGCCCCGAGCGACCAGCCGGTGGGCCGCCTGCAGCGGGTCGTGGAGGAGACCCCGCCGCGGCTCGACCCCGTCGTCGAGCGGGTCCTGACCACGGAGAGCGGGATCGTGCACGAGATGCTCACGGACGAGTCGCTGCTCGGCGGGGACGTCCTGCAGCAGATGCGGGCCGGGTCGCTGCTCAGCGTGCCGATCCGGACCGACGACGAGGTCCGGGGCGTGCTCACGCTGGTGCGGCTGCGCGACCGGCCGCCGTTCGGGCTGGCCGACCTCGGCCTGCTGGAGGAGATCGGGCTCCACCTGGGCCTCGCGATGCAGGCGCAGCGCGGCTTCCAGCGGCGGGCGCAGGCGGCCGAGACCCTCCAGACGGGCGTGCTCCCCCGGACGCTGCCGGACGTCCCCGGCTTCGAGATCGGCGCCGTGTACCACCCCGGGTCGGGGATGCGCGCGATCGGCGGCGAGTTCTACGACGTGTTCCCCGTGAAGAGCGGCTGGGGCTTCGTCATCGGCAGCGCGGCCGGCCGGGGCGAGGAGGCCGCCTCCGTCACCGCCATGGTCCGCAACGGGCTGCGGGTGCTGAGCGTGTGGGAGAACGACCCCGGGGAGGCGCTCCGCAAAATCAACGACGCGCTGGTGGCGCAGCGGACCGGCCTGTTCGTCATGGCCGCGGCCGGGTTCGTGCGCGGCAGGAAGATCAGGCTGGCCTCGGCGGGGCACCACCCGGCCGCGCTGCTGCAGGCGGGGGGCGGGGTCCGCTTCTCGGAGGGCGGCGGCGTGCCGCTCGGGTTCGAGGAGGGCTCGGTGCCCGCCACAGAGGAGATCACGCTGGCCGCGGGCGAGACGCTCGTGCTCTACTCGGACGGCCTCGTCGGCTCGCAGAGCCCGGCCGGGGAGACGTACGGCGAGGGGCGCCTGACCGAGGTGCTCGCGCGGTGCGCGGGCCAGCCGCCGGGCGCCGTCGTGAAGGCCGTCGAGGAGGACCACCGGGCGTTCTCCGGCACCCACGCCGTGGACGAGATCACCCTGCTCACGCTGCGCCGGGCCCGCTGAGGATTTGCCGCCCGGCCCCGGCTGGTGGTGGACTTGACCGGTGGGAATGCGGCCTGGGGACCACCGCGCGGTGGCCTTCTCCGACGAGGCGGAGCTGGAGCCGGTGCTCGCTCCGTACGTGTCGGAGGGGCTGGCGGGGGGCGACCGCGTGCTCTACCTCACCGACGTCACGCATCCCGCGGTCGCGACCGGCCTGCTGCGCGGGTGGGGCGTCGACACCGGCTGCCACGTCGCCGCCCGCCGCCTCGACGTGCGCCACATCG
This sequence comes from Microbispora sp. ATCC PTA-5024, assembly GCF_000511135.2. Classification (NCBI taxonomy): domain Bacteria; kingdom Bacillati; phylum Actinomycetota; class Actinomycetes; order Streptosporangiales; family Streptosporangiaceae; genus Microbispora; species Microbispora sp. ATCC PTA-5024. The sequence goes on from NZ_KI866522.1 coordinate 1,773,061, forward strand.
AGGTGTACGACGCCGACAGGATGCTGGGCGACCTGGCGGAGGCGGCGCGGCTGGCCCGGGCCGACGGGTATCGGGCCTTACGTGTCACGACCGAGATGAGCTGGGGGCTGCGTGAGGGCGCCGACCGGCTCGCCGACTTCGAGAGCCGGGTGCACGGCCTGTTCTCCGAGGGGACGGCCCTCGGCCTGTGCCAGTACGACCGCCGCCTGTTCCCGCCGGTTGTTTTGGCCGATCTGTACCGGATACATCAAGAGCCGGACAGTGACCTGGAGTTCGACGGAGCGCTCCTCCGGATCCGCCGCACCGTCGAGCCCGCCGGCATACGGGTGGAGGGCGACGTGGAGGCGAGCACGCTGGAGCCGTTGACGAGGTCGCTGCGGGCGGCGGCCTCCCGCGGCCGGGGCGACGTGCACGTCGACCTCGGCGGCGTCTCGTTCATCGATCTGTCCGGTTTGCGGGCCCTGCTCGAGACCGCCGGCTCGCTGGGAAGCCGGCGCTCCCTCGTCCTGGAACGGGTCCCCGACCACGTGCGGCAGCTGATCCTGCTGATCGGCTGGGACGGCACCCCCGGACTGCGCCTGGGCGGGAGCGACCGCCGATGACCGAGATGATCCACCAGGTGAGCCTGTACGGCTCGGACGAGGAGTTCCTCGAGGTCGCCGTGCCCTTCGTCCGGGACGGCATCGACCACGGCGAGCCCGTGCTCGTCACCACCACCTCGGCCAACCTCGACCTGGTCGGCGGGGCGCTGGGCGCCGACGCGGACCGGGTCGACTACGCCGAGAGCGCCTACTTCGGCCGCCGGACCGCCCAGCGCGCGACCGCGTTCCTGCGGTACTGGCGGCGCAACGCCGGGCGCGGCCGGGTGCGCGTCCTGGCCGAGCCGGTGTGGCCGGGACGGTCGGAGCGTGACGTGCTCGCCTGGACGCGCATGGAGTCGGCGCTCAACCTGCTCCTCGCGGGCACCGGCGTCTGGATGATCTGCCCGTACGACCTGCGCGCGGTCGGCCGCGACGTCGCGGAGGACGCGCTGCGCACCCACCCGTCGGTGAGCCCCGACGGCAGGCGGGCCGAGGCGTCGCCCGCCTACGCCGACCCCGCGGCGTTCATCGGCGCGTGCGACGCCGCGCCGCTGCCCGCGCCTCCCGGCGACGCCGTGACCGCGACGGCCGAGGTGCTGCCCGACGTGCGCGCCTTCGTGACCGAGGAGGCCGGGCGGCGGGGGGTGACCGGGGAACACGCCGTGATGCCGGCCCTCGCCGTCCACGAGGCCGCCCGATACCTGGGACTGCCGGTCACGATCCGGGTGTGGGAGACGTCCGGCGGGCTGGTGTGGGACCTGAGCGCGGCCGGGGACGGCGGGACGGCCGGCCACGACCCCCTGGCCGGTTTCGTGCCGCCGGACGCCGGGGAAAGGGCCGACGAGGGGCTGTGGCTGGCCCGACAGGTGTGCGACCATGTGGACATCCGCTCCGGCAGGGGTTCCCGCACGATACGGCTGCAGGCGGCGACCTCCCGCCTGCAGGAGAGTGGATGATTTTTCCCGATTAGGCGTTTAGCGCGAATCAGAGTAAGGTAAACAACCTCACAACGATCGTGCCTAGGACGCAGGCACACCTTTTCAAGCGCCTTCCTGTCTTGAGGTGTGCCATGGATATCGCGATCGTCTCCGCTCACGAGCTCACGCCCGACACTCCCGCCATCGCCCGCGAGCTGGCCCGCGGCCACCACGTCACCGTGTACACGCGTTCGAGGGTCAAGGGCGCCGCCGTCGAGCACGTGCCCGCCGGCCCCGACGTCGAGCTGTCGGAGAGCGATCTCCTCCCGTACATCTCCGACTTCAGCGCCGGGCTGCGCAGCCGGTGGAGGGAGCACCGCCCGGACATCATCCACGCGTACTCGTGGTCGAGCGGGCTGGCCGCCATCGCCGGGTCCGAGGGCCTCGGGGTGCCGGTCACGCAGACGTTCCACGGGCACGGCGACGCCGCCACCCCGGCCCCGGTACGGCGCCTGGAGTGCGCCATCGGCCGCCGGGCCCGGGCCGTCATCGCCAACTGCGCCGACGAGGAGGACGAGCTGATCCGGATGGGCGTCCCGCGGCGCAACATCTCGGTCGTCCCCCACGGCGTCGACATCGAGCGCTTCCGCCGCCAGGGCCCCGCGTTCCCGCGCGGCGACCGGCCGCGGCTGCTGCACGTCGGGCACGTCGGCGCGGCCAGCGCGGTGAACGCGCTGCGGGCCGTCCCCGAGGCCGAGCTGGTGGTCGCGGGCGGCGACGACCCGAGCGTCGAGCGCCTGCGCATCCTGGCCAAGGAGCGCGGGGTCGCCGAGCGCGTCGAGATGCTCGGCGAGGTGCCGCACACCGCGATGCCGAAGCTCATGCGCAGCGTCGACCTCGTCCTGTCGCTGCCGTCGACCGTCCCGACGGGTACGGCCGCGCTGGAGGCCATGGCCTGCGGCATCCCGGTCATCGCCTCGGCCTCGGGCGCGCACCTCGACTCGGTCGTCGACGGCGTCACCGGTTACCTGATCCGCCCGGACCGGCCGCTGGAGATCGCCGCCCGCATCCGCAGGCTCCTCGGCGACGCCACCCTCCGCACGGCCATCGGATACGCCGCCGCGGACCGGGCCCGCTCCCGCTACTCCGTCGAGCGCATCAGCGCCGAGCTGCTGCGGGTCTACGAGCGCACCTGCGCCTGAGCGGTTGCGCAATCGGCATTATGCCGTTATTGAAGTGAAATCCTGTGATTAGATGCGTCCATGTCACTTCATGGGCCTGGTTTAGCCGTGGCGGCGGCGACGCTCATCGCCGCCGCCACCGCGTGTTCGAGCGCAGACTCCACGAAGGTCTTCACCGCCGCCGGCGAGTCCGGGACGCAGGCGACCGCCGCGTCGGCCGGCGGTCACGGGGCGACCGTCACCGCCACCCCTGCCGCGGTGCCCCCCGCCTCCGAACCCGTGAGCGAGCCGGAGGCCATCCCCTCTCCCGTCCCCTCCCCGACGCGGAGCACGCCGCCCCGGCCGTCCCCCACCGAGACGCCCGAGCCGCCGCTGCGGCTGGCCGCCCCGGCGCGGCTGCGCCCGCACCCCAAGCGGGTCGACATCGTGGAGCCGGAGCCCGAGCCCGGAGGGAACGACTACGTGATCTCCGACCAGCCGCCGTCCGGGATCGAGCCCATCCCCGAGGTGCAGGGCGGCGGCCAGGAGACCCGCCCGCCGCGGCCGCACCCCTCGCGCCCGTCGTCCGGGTGGGGAGGCTCCGGATCACAGGGCTCGCAGGGCTCCCAGGGCGCGGGCGGGTCCACCGGGTCCGACGGCGCGGCCGGGTCCACCGGCTCGGGCGGCGCGGGCGGCTCCTCGAGCGGGACCACCACCGGCGCCCAGTGGGGCCAGCCGATCCTTGTCGAGGACTTCGACGGCAGCCGGATCGACCAGAGCCGGTGGAGCGTCTACGACTCCCCCAACGCGAGCGTCAACCCCCGCACGTACCAGGCCACGAGCGTCGGCGGCGGCGTGCTGAAGATGACGGGCGGCTTCTACGGCGGCAAGGACCTGTCCGGCGGCGTCGCCAGCTCCATCACCCAGAAGTACGGCCGGTGGGAGGTGCGCCTGCGGGCCGAGAAGGGCGCCGGCTACAGCGCGGTCGCGCTGCTGTGGCCCGAGCGGCAGAACGACCCGGAGTACAGCGAGATCGACTTCACCGAGATCATCGACCCCACCCGGCAGACCGGCGGCATCTACGTCCACAAGGGGCAGCAGGGCCAGGCCCAGAACGAGATGCGCGCCGACTTCACCCAGTGGCACACGGTCGCGGTCGACTGGCTGCCCGACCGGCTGACGTTCTGGCTCGATGGCACGATGGTCTGGAACTACACCGGCGACCGGATCCCCCGCTCCCAGCGGATGGGCCTGACCCTGCAGAACGACGTGGTCTGCAACCAGTGGTCGCCCTGCCGAAACGCCTCGACGCCGAAGACCGTCAGCATGTACGTCGACTGGGTCCGCGTCTACCGCGCCCCCGCCGGGGTCTAGGGACCGGTCAGCGCGGCGGCCTTGAGCGACAGGTGGAGGAGCAGGCGGTCCTCGCCGTCGGCGAGGTCGAGGCCGGTGAGGTGCTCGGCCTTGCCGAGCCGGTAGTACAGCGTCTGCCGGTGCACGCCCAGCAGCGCCGCCGTCTCCTTCACCTGCCCGGCGTGGTCCAGATACGCCTCGACGGAGCCGGCCAGGTCGCCCCCGGCGGCCCACAGGGCGGCCGACTCGGCGGCGAGGTCGGCGAGGTCCCGGTGGGACAGCCGGGCCAGCATGCGGTAGGCGCCGAGGTCCGGCCAGCTCGCGACCGGGCCCTGCCGGGGGACGTGCTCGGCCACCCGCAGGGCGAGCAACGCCTCCCGCCAGCTCTCCCACGCCTCCTGGGGGTCGTCGCGGACTCCCCCCACGCCGGCGGCCGTGCCGTACAGGCCCTGCGTCCGCCGCGCGACCTCCCCCGCCTGGGAGGCGGGGGCGAGGACCGCGAGCAGCGGTTCGCCGAGGTCGGGGTCGGCGAGCACGCCGCGCGGCAGCGTCCAGGGGCCCTCGGCGTCGCCGGGCGGAGTGCGCACGGCCACCGCCGCCACAGGCCCCTCGGCGTCCACCGACACCGAGGCCCGGGTGGCCGGGTCGGTGGAGAAGAAGGCCCGCAGCGGGGCGTGCCGTCCCCGGGCCTCCCGGGCCAGCAGCGCCGCCGCCCGGGCCATGAGAGGGGCCACGGCGGCCAGGCGCTCGTCGGTCAGCGCGCCCGAGTCGATCAGCCACAGGTACCCGTACGTTACGCCGCCGTGCCGCAGGGGCACGCAGACACGGCCCAGCATGCCGGGCAGGCCGGGAATCCGCACCGGGGCGGTGGCCGTGGCGATGCCGTACGCCTCGAAGTGGGCGCGCACCTCCGCCGTGGCGCGCCGGCGCAGGATCGACTCCTGCCGCACCCGGTCGACGTCGCCGATCTGCGCACCGTACGCGAGCAGGTTGAACGAACGGTCCTCCAAGGTGACCGAGGCGTCGAGCAACCGGGAGATCTCATCGACGATGTCCTGCATGGTGACATTGTTGTGCATTTGTAGGAAAAGCCTGTGGCGGATGTCCGTGGAACCTGGGTGACGTGCGGATTTAGCCTGTGGACATGCTCGGTTCCCTGCTTCTCGCGGGCTCGCGGAGCCCGCTGGCCCGCCGGGCGGTGTCGGGACTCCCGGTCACCCGCAAGGTCGTCGACCGGTTCGTGGCGGGCGAGACGACCGCGGACGCCGTCGAGGCGACCCGCCGCCTGACCGCCGCGGGGCTCGCCGTCACGATCGACCACCTCGGCGAGGAGGTCCGCGACGCCGCGACCGCCCGCGCCGCCGCCAAGGCGTACGTCTCCCTGCTGGACGCGCTGGCGCCGCTGGGGCTCGGCCGCCGGGCCGAGGTCTCGGTGAAGCTGTCGGCGGTCGGGCAGCGCCTCGACGAGGCGATGGCGCTGGAGCACGCCCGGCAGATCTGCTCCGCCGCCCGCGACTGCGGGTCGACGGTCACGCTCGACATGGAGGACCACACCACGGTCGACTCGACCCTGGAGGTCCTGCGGGCGCTGCGGGAGGACTTCCCGGAGACCGGGGTGGCGATCCAGGCGTACCTGTTCCGCAGCGAGGCCGACTGCCGTGACCTCGCCGGCTCTCGCGTGCGGCTCGTCAAGGGCGCCTACCGGGAGCCCGCCTCCGTCGCCTACCAGAGCAAGGGCGAGGTCGACCGGGCGTACGTCCGGTGCCTGCGCGTGCTCATGGCCGGCACGGGCTACCCCATGGTGGCCACGCACGACGACCGGCTCATCGCCATCGCGGAGCTCCTCGCCGACCGGCACGACCGCGACCGCGACGCGTACGAGTTCCAGATGCTCTACGGGATCAGGACCGACAAGCAGCTCGCGCTCGCCGAGGCCGGGTCGCGGGTGCGGGTCTACGTCCCCTACGGCGACGACTGGTACGGCTACTTCATGCGCCGCCTCGCCGAGCGCCCGGCCAACGTCGCCTTCTTCCTGCGCGCTCTGAAGGGTAAGTAATGGATGCGATCACCGACGTCCCGGTCCCGGCCAACGAGCCGGTGCACGGCTACGCCCCGGGCAGCGCCGAGCGCGCCGCCCTGGAGAGCCGGATCAAGGAGCTCGCCGGGACGGGCCTCGACCTCACGATGACGATCGGCGGCGAGAGCCGGATGGCCGGCGGCCAGCCGATCGACGTGGTCCAGCCGCACAACCACGCCGCGGTGCTGGGCCGTACGGCCGACGCGACCGCCGGTGACGTCCGGGCCGCCGTCGACGCCGCGCGCGCCGCGGCCCCGGCCTGGCGGTCGCTGCCGTTCGAGGAGCGCGCCGCCGTCTTCCTGAAGGCCGCCGACCTGCTCAGCGGCCCCTGGCGGGCGACGCTCAACGCGGCCACCGTCCTCGGGCAGTCGAAGTCGGTCCAGCAGGCCGAGATCGACGCGGCCTGCGAGCTGATCGACTTCTTCCGCTTCAACGTCTCCTACGCCCGCCGCCTGCTGGCCGAGCAGCCGCTGTCGTCGCCCGGTGTGTGGAACCGGATGGAGTACCGGCCGCTGGAGGGCTTCGTCCTCGCGATCACGCCGTTCAACTTCACCTCGATCGCGGCCAACCTGCCGTGCGCGCCGGCCCTCATGGGCAACGTCGTCGTCTGGAAGCCGTCCCCGACGCAGCAGTTCGCGGCCCACTTCACCATGCGCCTGCTGGAGGCCGCCGGGCTGCCCCCCGGGGTGATCAACATGGTGACCGGCAACGGCGGTGCCGTGTCCGAGGTGGCCCTCCCCCACCCCGAGCTGGCGGGCGTCCACTTCACCGGCTCGACCGCCACGTTCCAGCACCTGTGGCGCACGGTCGGCGAGAACATCACGGGCTACCGCGGCTACCCGAGGCTCGTGGGCGAGACCGGCGGCAAGGACTTCGTGGTCGCCCACCCGTCCGCGTCGCCCGAGGTGCTGTCGACCGCCCTGATTCGAGGGGCGTTCGAGTACCAGGGCCAGAAGTGCTCGGCCGCCTCGCGCGCGTACGTGCCGCGCTCGATCTGGTCGCGGATGCGCGACGACTTCGTCTCCCTCGCCGAGTCGCTCACGGTCGGCGACGTGGCGGGCGACCTGTCCACGTTCATGGGCGCGGTGATCGACGCCCGGGCGTTCGCGAAGCACCGGGAGGCCGTCGACCGCGCGCGGGCCACCGACTCGATCGAGGTCCTGACCGGCTCGTACGACGACTCCACCGGCTACTTCGTCCGCCCGACGGTGCTGGAGTGCTCCGACCCGGCCGACGAGATCTTCGTCAAGGAGTACTTCGGGCCGATCCTGGCCGTCCACGTCTACGACGACGCGTCGTACGACGCCGTCCTCGACCAGATGGAGGGCGTGGCGCCGTACGCGCTGACGGGCGCGGTCATCGCGCAGGACCGGCACGCCATCGCGGCGGCGACCGAGCGGCTCCGCTTCGCCGCCGGCAACTTCTACGTCAACGACAAGCCGACCGGGGCCGTCGTCGGCCAGCAGCCGTTCGGCGGCGCCCGGGCCTCCGGCACCAACGACAAGGCCGGCTCGATCTTCAACCTGATCCGCTGGGTCAACGCCCGCACCATCAAGGAGACGTTCGCCCCGCCGACCGACCACCGCTACCCCTACATGGGCTGACCGCCCTCAGCGCCCGGCAGGCGCTCGCGGGCGTGCCGCGCGAAAGCAGGCACGCCCGCGCGGCCGAGCGCGGCGACGACGTCGTACGCGGTCATGGGCGGTCGCCGCTTCCCCGCCGCCATCCGTGCCAGAACCGCCGTCACCTCGGCGGGAGCCCGGTCCAGCAGGGCGCACAGGTAGGTGTCGGGGTCGCTGACCGTCACCCCGTACCGGCCGAGGAAAGGCGCGGGGAAGTCCGCGAGATTCCAGGTGAGCAGGACGCCCGCGCGACCGGCGACGGCCGCGGCCATGTGGTGGCGATCGTCGGCGTCGGGCCCCTCCATGCGATCGAGCAGATGCTTGTAGTCCACCTCGTCGACGCGCAGGTCGTCGAAGTGCTCCCGGATCGCCGCAGTGATGCGCGACGCCGCCGGGGCCGAACGGCGCCGCTCCCGGACGATGACGCGCTCCCACTCGTCCAGCAGCCGTTCGGTCCAGACCAGCGTGTGCACCGCGTCCTCAGTCAGGGCCAGCATCAGGTCCATCAGCGAGAACGGGAACAGCACGTTCGTATCGGCGAAGACCCGTGCCACAGGCGCGTCCTCCGGAGGTCAGTAGGGCAGTTCTTCCTCTTCGGCGACCTCCATGATCCTGCGGCGGCCCTCGGCACGCCGCTCACGCCGAGCCTGGAATTCCAAGACATCCACGAGGCGGACCAGCCGATGGCGGCTGTCCGGCAACCGGTGGGACGGGATGGCCCCCTCGTCGAGCAGCCGGACCACGAACGGGCGTGACAGGCCGAGCATCCGGGCGACCTCGTTCGGGGTCAGCCGGGTCTCCACCGGCACGGCGAGGACGGCGTTGCCCCTGGCGAGATCGTGGGCCGCGGCCAGCACGAGGCTCACCAGCGACCGGGGCAGCTCGAGGTCGGTGCCGTCCGGTCCGCGCAGGACCAGCGACGCCTGCTCCGCGGCGGCCTCCACGCGGGCGAGGGTCTCGCGTTCGCCTCTGTCCGCCTCGACGCACGTGGCGGCGGCGGACAGCACGCTGGTCCGGGGCATGGCACCTCCAGGCGGGATCTTATCTGCAATAACTGTAACTGGAGGTGTGCGGCGGCGTCCACGCAAGCACACCCGCCCCGGCCGGCACGGCGCTTCTCCGGCGGCACGGACGGCTTCGCCTCTAGCTGACCGGAGCGGCGGAAGCCGCCGCACCCGCAGGGCGGGAGCTCAGCGGCGGGGGCGGGTGCAGTGGACGCAGGTGGTCGCGGCGGGACGGGCCCGGAGCCGTTCGAGGGCGATGGGCTGCCCGCAGCGCTCGCAGGTGCCGTAGCGGCCCCGGCCCAGCCGTTCCAGCGCAAGGTCCAGGTCGGCCAGCTGACTCCTGGCCTGGTCGAGCAGGGCCTGGACGTGGGCGCGCTCGAACGCGATCGTCGCGCCCTCGGGATCGTGCTCGTCGTCGACGGCCACGAGCGAGGAGGAGGCGACGATGTCGTCCCAGGCCAGCGTCAGCACCCCGACCCGGGTGACCGCGGCCGCGCGCTCCGCGGTGAGGAGATCCCGCAGGGCCGCCTCGTCCGACGCGGACAGCGCGCGGGACGGCTGTTCGGCCATCACACGGCCAGCGTACGCCGGGGTGCCGGGCCCGGCCCTCCTCACACGGTGACGACGATCTTGCCGGAGGCGTGGCCGGCGGCGAGGCGCCGGACGGCCTCGGCGGCGTCGGCGAGCGGGAAGGTGCCGGTCACGACCGGTGTGACCCGGCCCGACCCGGCGATCTCGGCGAGTAGGCGCAGGTCCTCCTCGCGCGGCAGCGACAGCAGGGAGGTCAGCCGCCGGCGCGTGAACGGCGACAGCAGCGCGGCCCGGAGCTGGCGGCCCATGCCGCCGGTCCACCTGCCGCCCGCCTCGCCGCCCATGAGGACGAGCGTCCCCCGGGGCGTGAGGGCCCGTCGCAGCCGCGACAGCGGGCGGTTGCCCGCGATGTCGAGGATCAGGTCGTACCGGGACGGCAGGTCCGCGACGTCCACGCGGGTGTGGTCGAAGACGTCGGCGGCGCCGAGCGAGCGGACGAGATCGGCCTTGCCGGGGCCGCACAGCCCCGCGACCCGCGCGCCGAACACGCCGGCCAGTTGCACCGCGAACGTCCCCACGCCGCCTCCGGCGCCGATGACCAGCACCTTCTGGCCCTCACGGACCCGGCCGCGGTCGCGCAGGCCGTGCAGGGCGGTCAGCCCGGACGTCGGCAGGGCCGCGGCCTGCTCGAACGTGAGCGCCTCCGGCTTGGCCGCGAGCCTGTCCTGCCTGGCCAGCGCGTACTCGGCGAAGGAGCCCTGGCAGACCCCGAACACCTCCTCGCCGGGCCGGAAGCGGGTCACGCCCGGCCCGACGGCCTCCACGACGCCCGCCCCGTCCATGCCGCGGACGGGGACCTTCGGCGCGCGCAGCCCGAAGCCGGCCAGGCGCAGCAGGTACGGCAGGCCGGTCGTGAGGTGCACGACCCCGGCGTCAACGCCGGCCGCGCGCACCCGCACGAGCACCTCGCCGTCCCCCGGCGACGGGATCGGGACGTCTCTGAGCTCCAGCACGTCGGGCGGGCCGTACGCGTCCTGGACGATCGCCTTCACGAGGCCTCCTCGGGCTCGTCGGGGTAGTGGAACACGTCGTCGAGCGGGACGCCGAACACCCGCGCGATCTGGAAGGCCATCTCCAGGGACGGCGAGTAGCGGCCCTGCTCGATCGCGATGACCGTCTGGCGGGTCACCCCGATGCGGGACGCCAGCTCCGCCTGGGTCATCTCGCCGTGGGCGAAGCGGAGGGCCCGGATCGAGTTGGTGACCCTGGTCGGCCTCACCACGGCCAGAAGCCGCGGCGGTAGGCGACGATCTTGGCGACCGAGCCGAGGATCGCGGACAGTACGAACGCCAGGTAGAGCACGTTGGCGATCCAGAACTGGTCGGCCCGCGCCATGGCCAGCCCGCAGGCCGCGACGCCCCCCGTCACCACGAAGGACTGGCCGATGTGGTCGCCGAACCGGTTGATCTCCCGGTCGCGCTGGTCCTTCATCCCGGCGTCCTCGGGGGCGAGGGCGGCCGCCACCGTCCGCAGCGCGATCTGGGCCGCGATGGCGCCGCCGATCGTCCCCAGCATCAGCGGCACGTACGGCACCTCGGCGAGCGGGACCGGGCCCGCCCTGCCGAGGAGGAGGACGACGTACGCCGCGTAGGCGACGGCCGAGACCGTCGCCATGATCCACGCGAGCTTCTCTTCGAAGGGCACCCCCCGAATGTAAAGCGAAACAGACCTCGTGTCTAGTTTTCTTTACATCGCGCTCCCGCTCCCGCCGTCGAGCCGCAGCGGGAGCCGGGCCAGCCGCCACGACGCGGGCAGGAGCTGGCGTTCGAGGTCCTCGGGCGGCACGGCCAGCTCCATCCCCGGGAAGCGGCGCGGCAGCGCGGTGAACGCGACCTCGGCCTCCTGCCTGGCCAGCGCGGCGCCGAGGCAGTAGTGCAGGCCGTGCCCGAACCCGAGGTGGACCTCACGCCGCCCGTCCGTCTGCCGGGTGATGTCGAGCCGCTCCGGATCGTCGAACCGGCGGGGGTCGTAGTTGGCGGACACCAGCACGGCCATCACCGGCTCGCCGCGCCCGATGCGCGTGCCGGCGATCTCGACGTCCTCGGCGGCGTAGCGGAACCGGGTGCCCTGCACCGGGCCGCACCACCGCATCAGCTCGTGGACGGCGAGAGGAGCCAGCCCCGGGTCGGCCCGCAGGGCGGCGAGCTGGTCCGGGTGGGCCAGCAGGGCGGCCGTGCCGTTCCCGACGAGGTGCGCCGTCGTCTCGTGGCCGGCGAGGACGAGCGTCAGCACCATGGTGATCATCTCGTCGTCGGACAGCCGGTCGCCGTCCTCGTCGTGGGCGCGGATCAGGCCGGTGAGCAGGTCGTCCGAGGGCTCCGCACGGCGGCGGGCGATCAGATCCCGGATGTAGCCGATCATCTCGCGCAGCGGCTCGGTCATCGCTCCCCGCCGCTGGCTGACCAGGGCCCTGCCCCATCCCCGCCAGAGGGGCCGGTCCTCCTCGGGGATGCCGACCAGCTCGCAGATGACGGTGATCGGCAGCGGGTAGGCGTAGTGCTCGACGAGGTCGACGACACCGTCCTCGGCCCGTCCGGGGAGCGCGTCCAGCAGGCGGTCGCTGATCTCCTCCACGCGGGGGCGCAGCTCCTGGACGCGGCGCGCGGTGAAGGCGCGGGAGACCAGCCTGCGCAGCCGGATGTGGTCGTCGCCGTCGGCGTCGAGCACGGTGTCGAGCACGAACCGGGCGTACTCGGCCGGGATGCCGCGGACCCGCAGCAGCTCCTCGCGGACGTTGGGGGCGTCCGTCCCCGGGACGTTCGCGGGGTCGTTGACGAAGCGGTGGTCGGACAGCACCGCCGCCACGTCGTCGTACCGGGTGATCAGCCAGATCGGCGTGCTCTGGCCGGGGAACGCGGCCCGCGTCACCGGAGTCAGCTCCCGGATGCGGGAGAACCCGCGGAACGGGTCGCGCATCAGCTCGGGGTCCATCAGGTTGACGGGGTGGCCGACCGTGCTGGGAGTGCTCATGGATGCCCTCCAGAGGCTGGTCAGATGAGTGTCCGCCTGCGCATCTCCTCGTGCAGGCGGTCGAGCAGGCGCCGGTAGGCGGCGGCGACGCGGGGCGCCGCGGCCCGCGCGGCCCCCGGGTCGCCGGGGATCTCGAAGGCCGAGCGGACGACGTGGGCGAGCATGCCGGCGGCGGCGCGAACGTCGGGCGCCGCGCCCGGCGTCATCGGCTCGATCATGAGGTACCCGGTCAGGATCGCCTCGTACGCGTGCCGCTGCAGCTCCAGCGGCTGGTCGTCGCGGACGAGGCCGTGCTCGCGCAGCGCGGAGAAGTGGGCGTCGACGGTCCGCTCGCGCACGGTCAGCAGGTCGCCGGTGTCCCGGGCGGCGCTCCTGCTCAGCGTGCCCAGCGTCTCCACATCCCCGATGAGCACGGCGCGGACGATCGGCTCCTCGTGCACCCACAGGTACGCCGACCTGGCCACGCTGCTCAGCAGGACGGCCGAGGGGTCGTCCCCCGCCTGCCGGACTAATCGGTCGATCATCCGGCTCTGGGCCCGCATCAGCACGGTCAGGAAGAGCAGCTCCTTGCCGGGGAAGTGCAGGTAGACCGTGCCCTTGCCGACCCCGGCGCGCCGGGCGACCTCCTCGATCGTCACCCGCCGGTACCCGCGGGAGACCAGCAGCTCCCCGGCCGCGTCCAGGATCCACTCGGTCCGCCGGTCGCGCCCCGCGCCCGCGGGGGCGGCCGCCCGCCGGTCGGCCTCCGTCACGACGCCTCCCTCGTGACCGGATCGACGAATCCGGTCATACAGTCGACGATACGACGCGCCGAAGCCGGGGACAACGGCGGGGCGGTCCGTCCGCGACGCCCGCCCGCCGCAGATCCCCGGGCCGGGTCTCCAGGTCTCGGGTTCGGTCTCCGGGTCAGGCCCGGTCGACGGCCATCTCGCCGAGGAGCGACCAGTCGTCCTGCGGGATCGTGGTGTTGACGATCCGGGGCGTCTCCGCGAGGTGGGCGGGCAGGGTCCGCTGGGCCTGCCGGAAATGCTCCGACCCGACGTGGGCGGCGCCCGCCTCGTCGTCCCGGAAGGCCTCCACCAGCACGTACTCCTCGGGGTCCTCGACGCTGCGCGACCAGTCGAACCACAGGCAGCCCGGCTCGGCCCGGGTGGCCCGGGTGAACTCACCCGCGATCTCGGGCCACCGGTCGGCGTACTCCGGCAGCACCCGGAACTTCGCGGCGATGAAGATCATCTCGTTCTCCTCCTCGATGTCGTACGGCCCCGATCACATCACAGCGACGTCCCCGTCCTGGCAGGCCTCCCCCGGATCGCGCGGGCCGTCCTCGCGGTAGAGGCGGCGTGGACGGGGTACGCCTGCCGGACCGGACAGGACTACCGAGCCGAGGTCGCCATGCGCCCGATCCTCACCGCGGTCCTCGCGGCCGCCGCCCTGACGGCGCCCGCCTGCTCCGACCTCAAGCAGGACGACAACAGTCAGGTGATCCCGCAGAACGAGGGCGCCAACGCCGACCTCGGGCGGGTCATGCTCAGGAACGCCTTCCTGATCGGCGGGCCTCCAGGGCGGCCGCTCCAGCCGGGGACCTCCGTCCCGATGTACCTCGCCCTGCTGAACGGCGGCGCGGCGGCCGACAGGCTGGTGTCGGTGAGCGCGCCCGGCGTGTTCCAGGGGGCGACCCTGCCCGCCGGCGGTCTCACCGTCCCTCCGAACGGGTTCGTCGGGGCGACGCCGACGCCGCAGGCGCTGATGACCGGCCTCCTCAGGCCGCTGCGGAGCGGCACCGCGATCCCTATGCGGCTGACGTTCGAGCACGCGGGGAGCACGACGGTGCAGGTCCCCGTGCTGCCCCCGACGAACTGGCGGGCCACCTACTCCCCCTGGCCCTCGGCCTCGCCCACACCGTCGCCCACCCCGTCGCCCACCCCGTCGCCGTGAGCGCCCGGAGGACCCCGGCTACGGGATCTTGAGCACGACCACCGCGATGTCGTCGCGCGGCAGGCCGGACTGGAAGTCCACGACCTCGCCCGTGAGCCGGGCGGCGATCCGCTCGGCGCTGGCGGACCGGCACTCCAGCAGCAGCGACTCCACCCGCTCCTCGCCGAAGAAGCCGCCGTCGTCGCGCCCCTCGACCACGCCGTCCGTGTAGAAGACGACGACGTCGCCGGGGACCAGGTCGACCTCGGCGTCCGCCAGCCGCACGTGCGGCAGGACGCCGAGCATGGTGCCGGGGCGGCCGACCGGGCGCACGACGCCGCCGGACAGGTGCAGGCCCGGCGGGTGGCCGCCGAGGCAGAGCGTGAGGCGGAAGCACCCGCCCGGCATGGGCCGGACCTGGGCGTACACCGCCGTCACGCACCGTCCGGCGTGCCCGTCCAGCAGGGCGCGGTTGAGCGTCGCGAGGATCGCCGAGGGGTTGGGCTCGCGCACGGGCGCGGCGCGCAGGGTGTAGCGGGCGAGGGTGGTGACGACGGCGGCCTCGACCCCCTTGCCGCACACGTCGCCGAGGGCGAGCGCCCAGCCGTCGACCATCTCGTACATGTCGTAGAAGTCGCCGCCGACCTCGTCGCCCTCGCCGGCGGGACGGAACGCGCCGGCCACCTCCAGCCCGGGGATGTCGGGCAGCGCCGGGGGGATGAAGCTGCGCTGGAGCGTGCGGGCCAGCTCGCGCGCCTCGGCCTCGGAGCGCTCGGCCCGCTGGCGGGCCCGCAGCAACTCCCGCTCGTACTCCCGCCGGTCGGTCGCGGCGAAGACGGCGATCCGGACGAGGGCCGGCCGGTCCGGCGCCTCCTGCCGCATCACCGCGTTCAGCAGCACGGGGAGCCGGCCGCCCCCGGCGAGCTTCAGGTCCACCGCGATCTCCCGGACCACGGACTGCAGCGCCAGCAGGGGGGCGAAGTGGGTCTCGTAGAAGATGCGGTCGCCCGCGGAGAGCAGGCTGTGCACCCGCACGCGCCCGGCGAGCTGGTCCCGGCGGTACCCCGTCATCTCCAGCAGCGTGCGGTTGACCCGGACGATCGTGCCGTCGGCCAGCGTCGAGATGAGGCCGCAGGGGGCGTCCTCGTACAGGTCCTCGAAGTCGCCGTCGGCGGCCCCGGGCTCGGCCGAGGAGTGGCCGCTCACCCGGCGGCCGGCAGGAACGCGCGGACGGCCGCCGCGGTCTCCTCCGGCGCGCTCAGGTTGGGGCAGTGCCCGGTCGCCCGCATCAGCACCAGCTCGCTGCCGGGGATCGCCTCGTGGACGTACCGCCCGACCTCGACGGGGGCGATCACGTCGGCCGAGCACTGCAGCACGAGCGTGGGCACGGACACCTTGGGCAGGTCGGCCCGGTTGTCCGACAGGAACGTCACCCGCGCGAACCGCTTGGCGATCTCCGGATCGGTGCGGCAGAAGCTGTTGGTCAGCTCCGCCCCCAGCTCGGGGCGGTCGGGGTTGCCCATGATGACCGGGGCCATCTGACCGGACCAGCCGAGGTAGTTGCTGTCGAGGGACTCCAGCAGGTCCTCGATGTCGTCCTCGGTGAACCCGCCCGTGTATCCCTCGTCGTCGATGTAGCGGGGCGAGGGGCCGACGAGGACCAGCGCCCCGAAGCGGTGGGGCTCGCGGATCGAGGCCAGCGCGCCGATCATGGCGCTCACGGAGTGGCCGACGAAGACGACGTCGGTGAGGTCCAGCTCCGCGCAGATCTCCAGGACGTCCCGGACGTAGCCGTCGAGGGACGAGTAGCGGTCGGGCGAGTAGGCCGACAGGTCGGAGCCGCCGGCCCCGACGTAGTCGAACAGGATGATCCTGTGGTCGCCGGCGAAGGCGGGGACGACCAGCCGCCACATGTTCTGGTCGCATCCGAACCCGTGCGCGAACATCATCGGGCGCCCGTCGGGCCGGCCCAGGATCCGAACGTTGTTCCGCGTCACGGTATTCACAGCTGATTCTACGTATCCCACGATCGACTGGAACAAACCGAACGGTGCCGTGTACGGCGGGGGATGAGGGGTAGCCGGATTCCGCACCATTTCGGACGGAAGGAGTGACATGACGGTCGCACGCGAGATCATGACCCCCGGCGCGGAGTGCGTGAACGAGGACGAGAGCGTCCTCGACGCCGCCGCGAAGATGGCCCGCCTCGACGTCGGCTCCCTGCCGATCTGCGGCACCGACGACCGCCTCAAGGGCATGCTGACCGACCGCGACATCGTGGTGAAGGTCCTGGCCAAGGGCAGGGACCCGAAGTCGTGCCTGGCCGGCGAGCTCGCCCAGGGCGAGGCCGTCACCATCGGCGCCGACGACGACGCGGCGGAGATCCTGCGCACGATGGCCTCGTACAAGGTCCGGCGGCTGCCGGTCATCGACGGCCACCGCCTGGTCGGCATCGTGGCGCTGGCCGACGTGGCCCGCGCCCTCCCCGACTCGCCGGTGGGCGACCTGGTGGACGCGCTGACCACCGACTGACCGCCCGCGCCGTCCCGGCAGGGGCACGCACCGCACGCGTGACGCGGGCACACCCCGCCCACCTCGGGCCACGGACCGCACGCGTGACGCGGGCACGCACCGCCGCGAAGCCCCGGCCGCCCGGCCGGGGCTTCGCGCGTCCCACCGTGGCCCCGCGCGTCCCGCCACGGCGGCTTCGGCGTCGACGGCCGATCCGCGCGGTTCCCGTTTGGCCCGCCGGAGGAGGGTATGGCGCCCGTACGCCGCCGCGGCACGTCCCTCCCAGGCCGCCGTGACGGCACCCGTACGGCCCGGGGCGTCCCGGCGCCGCGCGACCGAGGAGCGGAGGCGGCGATGAGCGACAACGAACGGCCGGGGAAGCGGGAGCGCTTCCTGTTCGACTTCGACCCGCGTTACTCGCCCGTGCTGACGGTCCTGGGCGTGACGCCCGCCACGGCGGGAGTGCTGGTCGGCCGGGACACCCTGCGGGTCCGCTTCGGGCCCTGGGTGGTCGAGACGTCCCTGGACAACGTCGTGGGGGCGGAGACGACCGGGCCGTACACGCCGTGGAAGGCGATCGGCGCGCACGTGTCCCTCGCCGACCGGGGGCTCACGTTCGCCACCAACACGCGGAGCGGGCTGTGCGTCCGCTTCCGCGAGCCCGTGCGCGGCGGCGACCCGTTCGGGCTGCTGCGCCATCCCGGGCTCACCGTGACCGTCGCCGACCCCGCGGCGCTCGCCGGACATCTGTCCACGCGGCGGTGACGCCCCCTCACGACAAGACAGGAGGAGCGGCAGTGATCCCGGTGATCCGCCACGTCGCCCGCGGCGCCGCGGCCGGCCTGCTCGCCACCGGCGCGATGAGCGCGGTGATGCTCGCCGGCGAGCGGGCCGGTCTGCTGCCGGGCCAGCCGCCCAGGCACATCGTCCGGGCGGCCCTCCCCGGCCACCGGCGACGCCCCAAGAGGGGCGAGAAGGCCCTCGGCGCCGGCGCCCATCTGGCCTTCGGCATGGGATCCGGCGCGCTGCTCGGGCTGCTGGCCCGGGACGGCCGCGTCCGGCTGCCGCTCGGCGTGGGCTACGGCCTGCTGATCTGGGTGACCAGCTACGAGGGCTGGGTCCCGGCCATGGACATCCTTCCGCCGATCTCCCGCGACCCCGAGCCGGGCCGCCCGGCCGTGATGGCGGCGGGCCACGTGGTGTACGGCGCCACGCTGGCCCTGGCCCTCAACCGGCTCCGCCGGCGGGGGACGGCGCAGGCAGCAACGCAACCATAGGGAGCACGACATGACGACACCGACCAGGCCGCTCGCGCTCGTGACCGGAGCCTCGAGCGGCATCGGCCTCGAGCTCGCCCGGCAGTTCGCCCAGCACGGGTACGACCTCGTGATCACCGCCGAGGACGCCGAGCTCGCCTCCGCCGCGCTGTCCCTCGAGGAGTACGGCGGCCGGGTGACCGCGGTGCCTGCCGACCTCACCGAGTACGACGAGGTGGAGCGGGTCTACGCCGAGAGCACCTCCGCCGGGCGGCCGCTCGACGCGGTCGCGATCAACGCGGGCGTGGGCGCGGGCGGCGCGTTCGCCGGCGGCACCTCGCTGCGGGACGAGCTCAGGGTCATCGAGCTCAACGTGACCTCCGCCGTCCACCTCGCCAAGCGCGTGGCCGAGGGCATGGTCGACCGGGGCGAGGGGAGGATCCTGTTCACCTCCTCGATCGCCGGGCTGATGCCCGGGCCGTTCGAGGCCGTCTACGCCGCCTCCAAGGCGTTCGTCCAGTCGTTCTCGCAGGCGATCCGCAACGAGCTGAAGGACTCCGGGGTCACGGTCACGGCGCTGCTCCCCGGCCCGACCGACACCAAGTTCTTCGAGCGGGCCGGCATGGAGGACACCAAGGTCGGGTCCGGCTCGAAGGACGACCCCGCCGAGGTGGCCCGTCAGGGCTTCGACGCGCTGATGAAGGGCGACGACCGGGTGATCGCCGGCTCGTTCATGAACAAGGTCCAGGGCGCGGCGAGCAAGGTCACGCCCGAGACCGTGAAGGCGGCCATGCACCGCCGCATGTCCGAACCCGGCTCCGGCGACAAGTGAGCACGCCTGACACCGCCGCTGCGGGGCCGCACCTTTCGTGACCGGACCGCCGGAACGCGGACGGCCGTACCGCGCAGTTACGGCAGGGGGCGGCGGAGACCGCCGCCCCCTCCGCGTCCCGCGGTCAGAGGGACGCGACGGCCGGGATGACCTCGGAGCCGATGACCTCCAGCGGTTCCAGCCGGTGGGCGTCCTGCACGGCGCCGAGCGCCTCCCCGAAGCCGAGCTCGGCGAGCCGGCCCAGGTCGTCGACGATCCGCTGGGCGTTCTCGCCCTTCTCCCCCGCGTCGAACCGGTAGTAGACCGTCTTCACGATGTCGTCGTAGTCGCGGCCCTCCGCCTCGCAGTGGGCGCGCAGCACGTCGAGCTTCCTGGCGAGGTCCGGCGTCGGGAACAGGTTGCAGGCCTGGGCGTACCGCGCCACCAGGCGCAGCGTCTTCTTCTCGCCGCCGCCCCCGATCAGGATCGGCGGGTGCGGGCGGGTCAGCGGCTGCGGCCGGTTGAGCGGCCGCTCCAGCTGGTAGTGCCGCCCGGTGTACGGCTGCTCGTCGCCCGCCCACATCCGCAGGCAGATCTGGATCGTCTCCTCGAGCCGCTCGAACCGCTCGGCGACCGGCGGGAACGGGAAGCCCAGGCCGCGGGACTCCTCCTCGTTCCACGCCGCGCCGATGCCGAGCCAGGAGCGGCCGCCGGACAGCACGTCGAGCGTGCTGATCGTCTTGGCCAGCAGGCCGGGCAGCCGGTAGACGGTCCCGGTGACGAGCGTGAGCAGCTTGGCGCGGGACGTGTGGCCGGCCAGGTAGCCGAGCGTCGTGTAGGCCTCCAGCATGTCGTTCTCGGGCGGCCCGACCACGCCGATCTGGAAGAAGTGGTCCATCACCGCGATGGTGGCGAAGCCGGCGTCGTCGGCGGTCCGAGCGATGGCCGCCAGGTCGGCCCCGAGCGTCGGGGGCCCGCCGGGATACGTGAAATCGGGGATCTGCAGTCCAACCTTCACGAAGCACCTCCTTATTACATGCTTACACGACAGCGGGCGCCGAGCGACACGCCTCGGCGATCAGCTCGCGACGTCCCGGTACGCGATCACCTTGCCGATCCGGAGCCGCACGAGGAACTCCCCCGGGACTCCGTTGCGCTCGCCGTACTCCCGGGCCCGCTCCTCGCCCATGTACCGGCCGCCGATCACGGTCGCCCAGTGCCGCAGTTCCTCCGGATCGGCCGACAGCGCCGCCTCCCCCTCGATCATGACGTACGAGTAGGGTGGCCGCTGGTCGTCGACGCAGAGGGTCGCGCGGGGGTCGCGGCGCAGCACCTTGGCCTTCACGCCGGACTCGTGGGTGGTGAACACCACGTCGTCCCCGTCGAGCGCGAACCAGACGGGCGTCACGTGCGGCCGTCCGCCGGCCCGCGTGATCCCCAGCTTGCCGGTCCGGGTCCCCTCCGCGGCGAACGCCCGCCACTCGGCGTCTGTCATCCGTTCCATGACTCGACCCTAGGCCGCGCGCTACGCCCTCGGACGCCTGCCCTCCGCGTCGAGGGCGGCCGCCTCCTCCGGGGTGGGCGCGGTGCCGCCGAGGTGGGCGGGCTGCCACCACACGCCCTTGGGCTGGTCGGGGTAGGCCCGCTGGGCCTCGTCGAGCAGGGCGGACATGCGGCGGCGCAGGCCGGCCGTGAGCTCGGCGACGTCGTCGCCGGGGGCCGGGTGCGTGGGCTCCCCCACCAGGATCGTGATCGGCACATGACGCTGCAGCAGCCGGCGGGGCCGCCCCTTGGTCCAGAGCCGCTGCCCGCCCCACAGCGCCACGGGGATCAGCGGCACCCCGGCCTCGGCCGCCATGCGGATCGGCCCGTTCTTGATGTCCTTGACCGTGAACGACCGGCTGATCGTCGCCTCGGCGAAGTTGCCCACCACCTCGCCCGCCTCCAGCGCCCGTACGGCCGCCTGGAAGGCGTCCGCGCCGGCCGACCGGTCCACCGGGATATGGCGCATGCCCCGCATGAGCGGCCCGGAGACCGGGTGGGAGAACACCTCCTTCTTCGCCATGAACCGCACCAGGCGGCCCGAGGGGAGGGCGGCCAGCCCGGCGAAGACGAAGTCGAGGTAGCTGACGTGGTTGGCGACCAGCACGGCCCCGCCCGTGCGGGGGACGCGGTCGGCCCCCTCGATCCCGATGCGCAGGTCGAGGAGCCTGAAGGCGGTCAGCGCGGTGCGGATGACCGGCCGGTACACGAACTCAGCCATGCCTGGAACCGTAACCTACTGGAGCGTAACCCGCGCCCCTCGAAGGAAGCCCGGTCGCCGCGCAGCCTCGGCGCCGCGCAGCCTCGGCGCCGCGCAGCCTCGGCGCCGCGCAGCCTCGGCGCCGCCGACCTCCGGCGCCGCGCACCCTCGGACCCGTGGGCCCTCAGTGGCCGCGGAACGCCTCCTCCAGCCACCACGAGGGCGCGTCGCCGGTGACCTTGGCGTGCACCACGAGCGGCCGGTCGCGCGGGCCCTTCAGCCATTCGGCCACCCCGCCGAGGTCCCGCTCGTCCCGCACGGTCACGGCCGCGCAGCCGAAGCCCCGCGCGATCTCCGCGATGTCGACCGGCGGGAACGTGACCGTCTCCAGCGGGAAGCCGTGCGGCCCGAAGTGGTGCACCTCCGCGCCGTACGCCTCGTCGTCGTAGACCACCACGACCATGGGCAGCCCGAGCCGCACGACGGTCTCCAGTTCGGCCACGCTCATCAGCGCTCCCCCGTCGCCGAGCGCGGCGACCGGCAGCCGGTCCGGCTGCGCGAGGGCCGCCCCGATGGCCGTGGCGAGGCCGAGGCCGATCGCCTGGAACGCCTGGGTGAAGCAGAAGGCGCTCCCGTCGGGCACCGCGAGGAACATCGACGGGTACCCCATGAAGTTGCCGGAGTCGACCGCCACGACCCGCTCCGCCGGGAGGAGGTCGTCGAGGCCGATCGTCAGCGTGCGGGGGTCGATGCGCCCGCCGCCGGTCGCGTCCTCGTACGGCACGTCGCGCCAGCGCACCTCGCGGGCGATGCGCTCGGCGAGCCCGGGGCTGCGGTAGCCGCGGGAGGACGGGTCGCCGGCCGGGGCGAGGCCGTCCACGAGCGCCCCGACCGCGCGGGCCGTCTCCCGGACGTCGCCGATCACCCCGAGGTCGACCGGCCGGTTGACGCCCAGGGCGTCGGGATCGAGGTCGACCTGGACGACCGTCGCGTCCGGCCCGATGAGCGCACCGTGCCGGGTGGTCCACATGGTGAACGAGCAGCCCCAGCCGACCACCAGGTCGGCGCCGCGGACCAGCTCGGCGGCCAGCGGCGAGGCGAACCCGCCGATGACGTCCAGGTCCCAGGGGCTGCCGTGGAAGTGGCCCTTCGCGACGGCCGACGTGGCGAACAGCGCGCCGACCCGCTCGCCGAGCGCCTCCAGCTCCCGCCGGGCGCCGCGCGCGCCGCGGCCCGCGACGAAGACCGGCCGTTCCGCGCGGGCGAGCAGCCCGGCGAGCCGGGTCATCGCGTCGGACGGCTCTTCCGGCAGGTCCTCCGGGTCGCCCCCCGACGTGTCCCGCTCGGCGGGGAAGGTCAGGCCCCACGGTCCCGCTATCCGGCTCGCGGCCTCCCGGTGGGCGCCGCCCGGGCCCGCCCGCAGGTCCCGTACGGCGTGCACGGCCTCCTCGGGCAGTTCCTCGGCCTGGACGTCGAGGGGCAGGGTGAGCACGACCGTGCGGCGGCCGAGCAGGGCCGCCAGGTAGGCCATGACGGTGTCGTCGACCACCGTCTCCGCCGACCCGACCCGGGCTCCGTGGGCGCCGACGGCGGCGGCCAGGGCGGCCTGGTCGAGGGCGAAGTTGGACCGGGCCGAGGCCGCCTCGGGGGCCAGCACGAGCAGCGGGGTCCGGCTCTTGGCGGCCTCGGTGATCCCGGTCAGCGCGTTGGTGAGCCCGGGGCCCTGGTGGACCGTCAGCACGGCCACCGTGCCGCTCATCCGGGCGTAGGCGTCGGCCATGGTCGCGGCGCCGCCCTCGTGCCGGGCGGCGACGTATCGCACGCCGCCGGCGACCAGGGCGTTGGTGACGTGGAAGTTCCCGCTGCCGACGACGCCGAAGGCGGCCCGCACGCCGAGGGAGGCGAGGACGGCGCCCACGGCCTCGGCGACGTTCACCGCTCCACCAGCGCGAGGACGCGGGCCGGGCTGCCGGAGCCGCCGGTGATGGGCAGCGGCCCTGCGAGGATCACCGCCCCGGTCGGCGGCAGCCGGTCGAGGTTGCGCAGCTGGGTCAGGCCGTACTTGCCGGCCCCGAGGAGGAACGAGTGGCACGGGAACGCGGGGTCGAAGGAGTGCGCGGCCCCGGCGTCGGTGCCGACCGTCTCGACGCCGATCCCCAGGATGGGCGTCTCCTCCGCCAG
The DNA here is from genome assembly GCF_000511135.2 of Microbispora sp. ATCC PTA-5024. NCBI lineage: Bacteria > Bacillati > Actinomycetota > Actinomycetes > Streptosporangiales > Streptosporangiaceae > Microbispora > Microbispora sp. ATCC PTA-5024. The sequence continues at coordinate 1,796,254 of NZ_KI866522.1, forward strand.
GTAGCGGGCGCACGCGACCGAGATGCCCGGCGTGTGGGGGCCGGTGTCGTCGGCGTTCAGGAACTCCGCCTGGTCGTTCGCACGGGCGTCCCAGCCGGTGCGGTAGAGCAGCCAGCCGCCGTCCGGCAGCGGGCCGTGCTCGCGCACCCAGGCGTCGACGTGCTCGACCTCCAGCAGGAAGTCGGGGTCGGCGGCGGCCTCGGCGGCGAAGTCGAGCACCACGGCGGGCGCGACCAGCCGGGACGGGGGCACCTGGGCGACGTCCTCGCCCTCCCGCGCCGTGACCCAGTGGATCGGCGCATCGAAGTGCGTGCCGGTGTGCTCGCCGGTGGTGAAGTTGTTCCAGTACCACGCCGGGCCGCGGTCGTCGTACCGGCTGATCTCCTGCAACGTGAACGGCACGGTCTGCCCGAACGGCTCGGGCAGGGTCAGGATCGGCGTCTTCTCCCCCAGCGGCGCGGTCAGGTCGAGCACCTCGATCCCGCCGCCTCTGACGGCCTCCACCAGATCCCGTAACAGCGACATGCCGCCTCCCATCGGTCAGGACGCACAGATCCTCCTACACAGCGCGGGCGGAGCGCCATATGCGGCGGCCACACCGCACGGTCCGGCCCGGGCCTTGACGCGCGTGGGCTCCCGATTTAACTTCTATGAAATCCCGTTCGACATCGTCGAACGACGTTCACCACCGGGACGGTCCCATGAACGACTCACCCCCCTCCACCCTCCAGAAGCTCCTCGCCGAACTGGTAGGCACGGCCTTCCTCGTGTACGTCGGGGCCGGCTCCGCCGCCGCCACCGGCGTCATCGCCGCCGGCACCAGGGTGCCGTTCTCGATGGCGCAGCTCGGCGTCATCAGCTTCGCGTTCATGCTGGTCATCGTGGGCACGGTGTACGCCATCGGGCACATCTCCGGCGCCCACATCAACCCGGCCGTCACGGTCGCGCTCGCCGCCACCGGCCGGTTCCCCTGGCGCGAGGTGCCGGGGTACGTCCTGGCGCAGGTCGCGGGGGCCGTCGCGGGCGCACTGGGCATCTTCGTGACGCTCGGCGCCGACGCGGCCCGGGCGGCCGGGGGCGGCGTGACGGCCTACGCCGCCCAGGTCGGCTTCGCCCGGGGCACGCTGATCGAGGGCATCGGCACGTTCATGCTGGTCTTCGTCATCTTCGGGGTGCTCGACCGGCGGGCCGTCCCGGGGTGGGCGCCCATGGCCATCGGCTCGATCGTCTTCGCGATCATCATCATCGTCGGACCGGCGACGGGCGCGGCCATCAACCCGGCCCGGTACGCCGGCCCCTTCCTGGTTGACGCCGCGTTCGGCGGCGGGGTCGCATGGGAACAGTTCCCCGCCTACCTGATCGGGGAGCTCGCGGGCGGCCTGCTCGGGGCCGCCGCGTACGCCGCGCTCGCCGCGACACGCACCAAGGCACAGGTGAAGAGCACAGCTGCAGTAGGGACGGCATCATGAAGAAACTGATCAACGGCGTCGACGCGGTCGTCACCGACGCGCTGCGCGGCATCGCCGCCGCCCACCCCTCCCTCCGGGTGGACGTCGAGAACAAGGTCGTGTTCCGCGCCCAGGCCCCCCGCCCCGGCAAGGTCGGCCTGGTCTCCGGCGGCGGCTCCGGGCACGAGCCCCTCCACGCCGGGTTCGTCGGGTACGGCATGCTCGACGCCGCCTGCCCGGGCGAGGTCTTCACCTCCCCCGTCCCCGACCAGCTCATCGAGGCCACCAAGGGCGCCGACGGCGGCGCCGGGGTGCTGCACATCGTGAAGAACTACACCGGTGACGTGCTCAACTTCGAGATGGCCGCCGAGCTCAGCGGCGACGAGGGCGTCGAGGTGGCCAGCGTGCTGGTCAACGACGACGTCGCCGTCCAGGACTCGCTCTACACCGCCGGCCGCCGGGGCACCGGCGCCACGCTGTTCGTCGAGAAGATCGCCGGAGCGCTGGCCGAGACCGGGGCGCCGCTCGCGGAGGTGGCCCGGGTCGCCAAGGAGGTGAACGACCGCAGCCGGTCGTTCGGCGTGGCGCTGACCCCGTCCACCGTTCCCGCGGCGGGCAAGCCCACCTTCGAGCTCGGGGACACCGAGATCGAGCTCGGCATCGGCATCCACGGCGAGCCCGGCCGCACCCGCGCCCCTCACCGGGAGGCCCGCGAGATCGCCCGGATCGCCATGGACGCGATCAACGACGACCTCCCCCTGTCCGGCGAGACGCTCGTCCTGGTCAACGGCATGGGCGGCACCCCGCTCCTGGAGCTCTACATCGTCTTCGCCGAGGTCGCCGCCTATCTCGCGGAGAAGGGGGCGACGCCCGTGCGCAGCCTGGTCGGCAACTACGTGACCAGCCTCGACATGCAAGGCTTCTCGGTGACGACCTGCTCGCTGACCGACGAGCTCACCCGGCTCTGGGACGCGCCCGTGGAGACGCCGGCGCTGCGCTGGGGCCGCTGACCGCCCTCGACCCTCTGGAGTCCCTGTTGAACACGCAGTTCTTCGCCGCCTGGATCCAGGAGATCGCCTCGGCCGTGCGGGCCCAGCGCGACCACCTGACCCAACTGGACGCCGCCATCGGCGACGCCGACCACGGCGCCAACCTCGACCGCGGGTTCGCCGCGGCCGGGGAGGCGCTGGCGGGAGCCTCCCCGCAGACCCCGGGCGCCCTGCTCGTCCTGGTCGGCTCCACGCTGATCCGCAAGGTGGGCGGCGCCTCCGGCCCCCTGTACGGCACCGCGTTCCGGGAGATGGGCAAGCTGCTCGGCGACACGGCCGAGGTGTCGCCGGCCCAGCTCGCCGACGCCCTGAACGCGGCCTTGTCAGGCGTCCAGCGGCTGGGGGCGGCGGCGGAGGGCGACAAGACCATGGTCGACGCGCTCGCCCCGGCCGTGCGGGCGCTGGCCCGGGCCGTACAGGAGGGCCTGAAGACCGAGGAGGCGCTCGACGCCGCGGCCGCCGCGGCGGAGGAGGGCGCCAAGGCGACGATCCCCCTGCAGGCGCGCAAGGGGCGGGCCAGCTACCTCGGGCCCCGCAGCGTGGGGCACGAGGACCCGGGGGCCGCCTCGACCGCGCTGATCCTCGGGGCGCTCAGGGCCGCCGGATCCCGATGAGGGCGTGCCCGTCAGGCGGCCGAGCCCCCGGGGGACGCCGGGGAGATCGAGCGCGGCGCCCCCAGGTCGCGCGAGAGCGCCCGGGCGGTCTCGCGGACGGCCAGCGTGATCGCGTCCCGGCGGGCGGGGTCGAGCAGCCGCTCCGCCGGGCCGACCACGCCGACCGCGCCTGCGGGCGTGCCGTCGCGGCCGAAGACCGGGGCGGCGACGCCCGCGTCGCCGAGCGCGGCCTCCTGGTCCTCGACCGCGTAGCCGCGCCGGCGCACCTCGGCGAGCGCCTCCTCCAGGGCGGGCCGGGTCGTCCTGGTCAGCCCGGTCAGCGGGGGGAGGTCGTCCGACAGCAGTTCCTCGCGGCGGGGGTCGTGGGCGGCGATGGCGTGGCCGAGCGCGCAGGCGTGCCACGGGATCGCGGCCCCGACCTCCAGGATCTGGACGACGTCGTCTGGCCGGAACACGTGGTGCAGGACGATCACGCGGGTCCCGGAGAGCGTGGCGACCCAGACGGCCTCGTTCACCCGCTGGGCGAGGGAGTCGGCCCACAGCAGGCTCCTGGCCCGCAGCTCCGAGCCGTCCAGGTAGGCGTTGCCGAGCTGGAGCACGGCGGGCCCGAGCGCGTACTTCCCGGTGTCGGAGTCCTGGACGACGAGCTCGCACGCGGCGAGCGTGCGGAGCAGGCCGTGCACGGTCGGCTTGGCCAGCCCGACCCGCTCGGCGATCTCGGTGACGCCCAGTCTGGGGGTGCCTGACCCGAGAGCCTTCAGGATGAGCGCGGCGCGCTCCACCGATTGGATCACTTTTCGATTATGCCGAACGAACTTCAGGAAGACCGAATGGTTGGCATCGTACTCATCTCCCACAGCAGCGGCCTGGCCGCCGAGGTGGCCGCGCTGGCCCGGCAGATCGGCGGGGCGCGGGTGCCGCTGGCGGCGGCGGGCGGCACCGACGACGGCGGCCTGGGGACCAGCCCCGACCAGGTGACTGCGGCGATCAAGGACGTGGACCGCGGCGACGGGGTGGTGCTCATCCCCGACCTCGGCAGTTCCGTGCTGACCGCGCGGTTGCTGGAGAGCCCCGGATCCGTCGTGATCGCCGACGTCCCGTTCGTCGAGGGCGCGATCAGCGCCGTTGTCGCGGCCGGCGGCGGGGCCTCGCTGGACGGCGTCCTCGCGGCGGCCGAGGAGGCGTGGCATGTCCGCAAGCTCTGAGCCGCTCCCGGACATGGCCGGGCGCTCGATCGTTCTCACCGAGGAGGCACGGCATGTCCGCACGCTCTGAGCCGCTCCCGCAGGCCGCTGGACGCTCGATCGTCCCGCCCGAGGAGGCACGGCATGTCCGCACCCCCTGAGCCGCTCCCGGAGACCGCCGAGCGCTCGATCGTTCTGACCGAGGACCTGCACGCGCGTCCCGCGAGCACGCTCGCCCAGGTCGCCGCCGCTTACGTCTCGTCCGTGACGATCTCGTACGGCTCCCGCGCGGCCGACGTGCGGAGCGTCCTGTCCGTCATGAGCCTGGGTGCGACCGGCGGCGGGTCCGTCACCCTGCGGGCCACCGGTCCCGACGCCCCCGAGGCGCTTGCCGCCCTGGGGGCCGTCCTCGGCGCCTGAGGCCCGGCCGGTCGCGGCGCCCGCCGGAAAGCGCCGTGGCGCGGCGGTCGTGGACCGCCGCGCCACGGGACTCCGGGTGGGTCAGCTCGCGCTGCAGGAGACCGACGGCCAGGTCCAGGTGCCGTTGGTCTGGATGGTGACGCCGAAGGTGTTGCCGTTGCCGTTCGGCTTGGCCACCATCACCTGGGAGCTGGGCCAGGTCGCGCTGGTGTTCCAGGTCGCGATGATCTTCTCGGGGGACGGGACGTTCATGGTCACGGTCCAGTTGCTGGAGCCGCTGACCGAGACGTTGAGGTTGTAGCGGTCGCTCCACTGCTGGCCTGCGGACAGCGTCGCGGTGCACCCGCCGCCGCCACCGCCGCCGCCGCCACCACCGCCGCCGCCGCCGCCACCGGAGGAGCCGCCCAGCGTGATGTTGGAGTTACCGCTGCTCTGGTAGCCCTCGGTGGCGAGGATCATGTAGTTGAAGTTGCCCATGTTCATGCCGTAGCGGGACCAGGCGTCGAAGTGGTTGCCGGTGGTGATGGTGCCGCCGGTGCGCTTGGACTGCCGGACGCTCCAGTACTGGTTGAACGTCGCGTTCCCCTGGATCGAGGGGGCGTTGTACCGCGTCGTCTCGTAGATGTCGTAGGTGCCGCCGTCGGTGGTGACCGTGCCCTTGTAGGTCCCGGTCGGCCGGTAGGTGCCCCAGTTGTCGACGATGTAGTACTCCACCAGCGGGTTGGTCGTCCATCCGTACAACGACAGGTAGGCGTTGCCGGACGGGTTGAAGCTGCCGGAGTAGTTGACGCTCATGCGCCCGCCGGTGCTCCAGCCCTTGCCGGCCACGAAGTTGCCGACGTTGCTCCAGGAGGTGCTGTAGTTGCCGCCGGATCCCAGCGTCATGGAGGACGAGCCGCCGCCGTCGGTCCAGAACGAATAGAAGTAGCCGTTGTTGGTGCCGGTCTGGTTGCTGGTGATCGCCGCGTGGGCGACGCCGGGCAGCAGCGCCACGGCCATGGCCAGCGCCACGGCGCAGGCGCGGGCGAACACCCCGGCACGGCCGCGCCCGCGGCCTCTCCGGCGGATGGGGATGTCGTACATCTGCGTGTTCCTCCTGGTGTGGGCCGGCCGGAGGCCGGGCGGCGCGCGACGGCCACGGCGGTGGCGGGCGGCCGGGTGGCGGCCGCCGCTCGCCGGTGTCGTGCGGCGCGCGGGGGGTGGGCCGGTCGTCGTGCGGTCGACGGCCGGGGGACCAGGTTGCGACGGGGCGATCCGGGTCGGCGGAGCGTCCGTCGCAGCGAAACTATCGGTTGACTGGCGAAAGTATCGGCTCGCTGTCAGGTGCTTGTCAACGGTTCTCGAAACATCCCGGTAACCTCACGGCGGACGGGACATCTGGACACGGCTCGCTTCCCGCCGCCACCTGCGCATCTGCCATCCACGTCGATCCCCGAAGCGGGCCGAAGCCGCGACCCTGCCTCCGAAAGTTTCGGAAAACTTCGCAGTCCCGGTCAGACGGGCTCGGACCTCCGGATGACGCCTCCCGTCGCGGTGTCGATCCGGGGACGGGTCGTTCGTATAGCTGGTGACGGGCCGGCGAAGGGCCGGCCGCGACGTGAGGAGGTCACCGTGGGCAGGGTCGTCGTGGTCGAGAACTTGACGCTCGACGGGGTCATGCAGGCGCCGGGCGGGGCTGACGAGGACACGCGGGGAGGCTTCGGGCACGGCGGCTGGGCCCGTCCGTACGCGGATCCGGTCATCGCGGAGAAGATGGGCATGGGCAGGGCCATGAGCGGGGACGGCGGGCTGCTGTTCGGACGCCGCACCTACGAGCAGTTCCACGGCTTCTGGCCGAAGCAGACCGACGGCAACCCGTTCACCGAGGTGCTCGACCGGCGACGCAAGTACGTCGCCTCGCGGAGCCTCCTGGAGCCCCTGCCCTGGAGGAACTCGGTCCTCGTGCGGGGTGACGCGGCCGATTCCGTGGCCGCGCTCAAGCGCGACGTCGAGGGCGACCTGGTCGTGCTCGGCAGCGGCGAACTGGTGCGGTCGCTGACCCGGGCCGGTCTGGTCGACGTCTACACGCTGGCGATCCATCCGCTCACGCTCGGCACCGGGACGAGGCTGTTCGCCGAGGGCGAGCACGCGTACGGCACGCTGGAGCTGGTCGAGGCCTCGCCGGCCCCCAACGGCGTCATCGTCGCGACCTACCGCCCGGCCAGCTGAGAGGATCAGGTGACATGCGGCAGTACCTGCTCAGTGTGTACCAGCCCGACGGCGAGCCCCCGCCACCGGAGGTCCTCGCCCCGATCATGGCCGACCTCGGCGTCCTCGCCGAGGAGATGAAGGCCGCAGGCGCCTGGGTCTTCTCGGTCGGCCTGCGCCCGGCGAGCAGCGCGACCGTCGTGCGCTACCGCGACGGCGAGGCGCTGCTCACGGACGGCCCGTTCACCGAGGGGAAGGAGCACCTCGGCGGCTTCACCGTCATCAACGCGCCCGACCTCGACGCCGCGCTCGAGTGGGGCGTCAGGATGTCCCGCGCCGCCACGCTGCCGGTCGAGGTGCGGCCCCTGGCATGAACAGCGGCACGAACGGCGGCGACATCGAGGGGATCTTCCGGAAGGAGTACGGCCGGGCGGTCGCCGTCCTGGTCCGGGTGTTCGGCGACATCGACCTCGCCGAGGAGGCGGTGCAGGACGCGTTCGCCTCGGCCGTGCGGCGCTGGCCGGTCGACGGGCCGCCCCCCAGCCCGGCCGGGTGGATCATCACGACGGCCCGCAACCGGGCGATCGACCGCCTGCGCCGCGAGTCGACGCGATCCGGCCGGCACGCCGAGGCGCTGCTGGTACACGCACCCGGCGACGCACCCGATCCCGGACAGGAGGGCCCCGTGGACGACGACCGGCTCCGGCTGATCTTCACCTGCTGCCATCCGGCGCTCGCGCCCGCCGCCCGCGTGGCGCTCACGCTCCGGCTGCTCGGAGGGCTGTCCACGGCCGAGATCGCGCGCGCGTTCCTCGTGCCGGAACCGACCATGGCCCAGCGGCTCGTCCGGGCCAAGGCCAAGATCCGTGACGCCGGCATCCCGTACCGGGTGCCGCGCGACGCCGATCTGCCCGACCGCCTCCACGCGGTCCTCGCCGTCGTCTACCTGATCTTCAACGAGGGCTACACCGCGAGCTCGGGCGACGACCTCGCCCGCGACGACCTGAGCGCCGAGGCCGTACGGCTCGGGCGGCTGCTCGCGGCGCTGATGCCCGACGAGCCGGAGGTGCTCGGCCTGCTCGCGCTCATGCTGCTGATCGAGGCGCGGCGGCCGGCGCGCACCGGTCCCGGCGGCGAGCTGGTGCGGCTCGGCGACCAGGACCGCGGGCTGTGGGACCGCGCGCTGATCGCGGAGGGCCGCGGGCTGCTCAGGGAGTGCCTGCGCCGGGACCGGCCCGGGCCCTACCAGCTGCAGGCCGCCGTCAACGCCGTGCACAGCGAGGCCGCCACCGCCGCCGGCACCGACTGGCCGCAGATCCTCGCCCTGTACGACCACCTGGCCGCCCTGACGCCCACGCCGGTCGTCGCGCTGCACCGTGCGGTCGCGGTGGCCGAGGTGCACGGCCCCGCCGCCGCCCTGCCGCTCGTGGACGCCCTCCACGGCCTCGACCGCCACCACGTGCTCCACGCCGTGCGCGCCGACCTGCTCCGCCGCCTCGGCCGTACGGAGGAGGCGGCGGCGGCCTACCGGCGGGCCGCCGGGCTCACCGGCAACGCCGCCGAGCGCCGCTACCTCCGCTCCCGGGCCGCCTGCTGAACGCGTCGGCGTCCGCGCGTCGGGAGTCCCGCGTCAGGGGTCACGCGTCAGGGGTCACGCGTCAGGGGTCACGTGCCGGGCCGGTCGGCGCGCTTCGCGGCCGCCGGGCTCGCCTGATCTCCGACCGCGGTCAGCAGGACGCGGCGTTGCCGGTCGCTGAGGTCGGCGACCTGCTCTCCGGCGCCGATGCCGGTGGCGGCGAGAAGGGTGCGCACGGACTGGGCGGTGGCGCCGGGCAGGGCGCTCAGGACGCTGCGGACGGGGGTCTGCCGGGTGACCGGGTCCGTGCGCTGGAGGACCTGGGTGAGGCTGAGCCGTCCGGACCTGACCGCCCGGCTCAGCTCACTCCGGCTGAGCGGCGCGGCCGCCTCCGGCGGCTGGCCAGGCCGCCGGCCCGGTGCCGTCGACCGCGCCGGTGAGCCGGGGTGCGGGGTCGGCGGGAGCACTGACGGGTGGACCTGCTGCCTGCGACGCGGGGGCGTGGTCGGTGCGGGCGTCACGGTCAGGGCCGCCTCCGCGCTGTCCAGCTCGGCGGACATCGCTCCACCGGCGGCCTCCTCGTGGCCGTCGTCGCCGTCGAGGGTGTGCGCGCCGGCCAGGAGGATGCCGGCACCCGCCGCCGCCCCGGCGGCGATGGCGATGTGCCGCGAGGACAGGCGTCCGCCCTCCTGCCTGCCGGCGGCGAGCTTCATCCCGACGATGGCGGTGCGGCAGAGCACGCCCATGACGACGGCGAGCAGGATCGGGACGATCCGGTCCGGCAGGGGGCTGAGGGACGCGGTCAGCACCCCGACCGCCGGGCTGAGGCAGGCCACGACCAGCCAGGGGACGAGCCGTCGCCTGGCGATGTCGAGCAGCGCGGCCAGGGCCAGGCCCTCGCTGGCCGAGTGCACGACCAGGGCGATGACGACCACGACGGAGGCCGTCAGGGCGAGGGCGGCGCCCTCGATGGCCCGGTGCAGGGTGAGCGCGGCGGCGGTGCCCATGCCGCCGAAGACCGCCGCGTCCACCCCCTGTTTCACGCGCCGGTGCAGGCCGGGGGCGTGCATCCCGGCTCTGGGCGGCTGGTCGTCCGGGCAGGCGCAGCCGCGGCGGGTGAAGTAGGTGATGACGAGGAAGCCGAATCCGGCCGACAGGCCCAGCGCCCAGGGCGGGACGCCGGCCTCGGCCGCCTCCGCCCACGCGTCGGGGGCGAGGTCGACGAGAGCGGTGACCAGGATCATCGCCGACGCGACGGCCAGCCACAGGCTCATCCGCTTCGAGTTGCGCCGGGCGAGGAACGCGCCGACGAGGGTGGAGACGCAGACGAGCAGGACCGCGCCCACCGCCTCCGGCCGGGGCGCCTGAACGGCGGACACGGGCCCCACGGCCCACACGACGGCCCATGACGACATGCGTGAGCACCTCCTTGATCTGCTGAACGGGGTGGAAGATCGTGGCCGGACCGCACGTCGGACGCCGGGTGCGGCCTGTTTACTCTTCGTAGTTATCCAGTTACCTTCGCACTTACACATGTGAGCGAGTGGGCAACTATGGATTGCCCGTCCATGGCGGCGGCGGGAGGGTGACAGACCGATGGCCTGGCCAGGAGATGTCTTGACGGCGGGAAGCGGCGGACACATACTCCGTCGAATGAGCGAGCGTTCACATGTCGTGCCCCTGGCTCCCGACGGCTGCGCGGTCCGGATGGTGGACGCCGAACGGGTGGCCGGTGTCCGCGAGGCGTTGCCGTCCGAGGAGACGGTCGGCGACCTGGCGCGGGTCTTCGGGCTGCTCGCCGACCCGGGACGGCTGCGCCTGATAGCGGCGATGCTGGAGGGGGGAGAGATGTGCGTGTGCGACCTGGCGGCCGCGACCGGGCACAGCATGTCGGCCGCGTCGCACGCCCTGCGGCTGCTGCGGGCCAACCGGGTGGTGAGGGTCCGCCGCAGCGGGCGGATGTCGTACTACCGGCTCGCCGACTCCCACGTGCGGATGCTGTTCGACCTGGCCCTCGTCCACGTCCGGCACGAGCGAGGCGAGCACGGCGACGGAGACGTCCGGTGAGCGCAGCGCGCCGCGGTCGACCGGACTCCGCCGCCGCGCCGGCGACCGGCATGGGCGTCCCCCGAGCCCGGACGACGAAAGCGAGATGAGGCGATGACCGAGCACCCGTCCGCCCTGCCGTCCACTCCTGCGGACGCCCCGGCCTGCGCCTGCGCGGACGCCTGCTGCGGCTCCGCCGCCGCGGCGCCCGCCTCCGGGGCGCCGCCGGCCGGTCGCGACGAGAGCTGGATGCGCGCGGCCCGCTGGGCCAGGGCCCTGTCATGGGTCAGCCTGGTCTGGATGACGGTCGAAGGGGCCGTCGGCATCGCCGCGGGCGTGGCCGCCGCCTCCATCGCGCTGATCGGCTGGGCGCTGTCATCCGCCGTGGAGGGGCTGGCGAGCGTCATCGTCATCTGGCGCTTCACCGGGTCCCGCACCCTGTCGGAGACCGCCGAAGGGCGCGCCCAGAAGGCCGTCGCGGTCTCGTTCTGGCTGCTGGCCCCCTACGTGGCCGTCGAGGCCGTGCACAAGCTCGTCTCCGGGCAGGCCGCCGAGTCCAGCGTGCCCGGCATCGTCCTCACCGCGCTCAGCCTCGTCCTCATGCCGCTGCTCGGCGTCGCCAAGCACCGGCTCGGCGCCCGGCTCGGCTCCGGCGCCACCGCCGGGGAGGGCACCCAGAATCTCCTGTGCGCCTATCTGGCCGGCGCGGTCCTCGCCGGTCTGGCCGCCAACGCGTGGCTCGGCTGGTGGTGGCTGGATCCCCTGATCGGCCTGGCCGTCGCCGCCGTCGCCGTCAAGGAGGGACGCGACGCGTGGCGCGGTGAGGAGTGCTGCTGACGGCGCCACGCGCCGTACCGCGAGTCGGACTCATACCTTTACGGGCCTTCACGGATTCTCCAACTCCGGCTAGTTTTCCCGATCAGTACGTATCGGGGACCCCTGTCATTGGACCCGGAGGAGAGCCCAATGCGCATCGCCCTCGGCGCGAGAGTGGGCGCCGCCACCGCGGCCGCCGCCCTCATGCTTCCGCTCGTACAGGCCTCGCCTGCGAGCGCCGACCCCGACCCCGCGCAGATCGCGCAATCGGTGGCCGTGTCCGGCGTCAAGAAGCACCTGCAGAAACTGCAGGAGATCGCCAACGCCAACGGCGGCACCCGCGCCGCCGGGACGCCCGGTTTCGACGCCTCCCGCGACTACGTGGCGAGCCAGCTCAAGAAGGCCGGCTACGCCGTGACCGTCCAGCCGTTCCAGTTCCCGTACTTCCGGGAGAACTCCACGGCGGTGCTCCAGCGGACCGCGCCCTCCCCCAAGACCTACGCCCCCACCCCGCCCGACGGCAGCAGCGTGGGCGACTTCGCCACGATGACCTACTCGGGGTCCGGCGACGTCACGGCCCCCGTGCAGAACGTCGACCTGATGCTGCCGCCCGGCCCCACGCCGAGCAGCTCGACCTCCGGCTGCGAGGCCGCCGACTTCGCCGGGTTCACCCCCGGCGGCATCGCGCTGCTCCAGCGCGGCACCTGCACCTTCCAGGTCAAGGCGGAGAACGCGCAGGCCGCGGGCGCGTCCGGGGCGATCATCATGAACGAGGGCCAGCCGGGGCGCACCGACACGCTCCAGGGCACGCTGGGCGAGCCGACCGTGCACATCCCCGTGGTCGGGGTCAGCTTCGCCGTCGGCCAGGAGCTCTCCGCCGCCGGGACCGCGGTGCGCGTGAAGACGGACACCACGAGCGAGATCCGCACGACCCAGAACGTCATCGCCGACTCCAAGTGGGGCGACCCGGCCAAGGTGGTCCAGCTCGGCGCGCACCTCGACAGCGTCCCGGCGGGACCGGGGATCAACGACAACGGCTCGGGCAGCGCCACGATCCTGGAGATCGCCTCGAAGCTCGGCAGGATCCCGACGCGCAACAAGCTGCGTTTCTCCTTCTGGAGCGCGGAGGAGCTGGGCCTGCTCGGGTCCGAGCACTACGTGGCGAGCCTGTCGCCGGCCGACCTGGCCAAGATCAGGCTGTACCTGAACTTCGACATGGCCGCCTCCCCCAACTACGCGCTGAAGATCTACGACGGTGACGACTCGGACGCGGTGGGCTCGCCCGCCGGTCCTCCCGGATCCGACGAGATCGAGAAGCTCTTCGAGAAGTACTTCGACACCATCCGCCAGGGCCACGTGGGCACCGACTTCGACGGCCGGTCCGACTACGGTCCGTTCATCGCCGCCGGCATCCCGGCGGGCGGGCTGTTCACCGGCGCCGAGGGCGTCAAGACCCCCGAGGAGCAGGCGTTGTTCGGCGGCACCGCCGGCCATGCCTACGACTCCTGCTACCACCAGGCCTGCGACACCATCGCCAACATCAACGACAAGGCCCTGCTGCTGAACGCCGGCGCCATCGCCACCGCGACCGTGGTGTACGCGTTCAGCCGCGACCTGCCCGGCCCGGACACGCGTACCACCGCGCGGACCGCGGCGGCTCGGTCCGCCCAGACCGGCCTCCGCGGGCCGGCCACCGAGTAACAGGACGGACCCGGCCGTGGCGTGGCCGTGACGGCGTCGAAGGACCCGGCCGGCGGCCCGGCGGCCGGGCCCAGGCGTCCGGCGATCCCCGAGATCCTGATCGCCGGACGCCTTTCCGTCGTCACGGTCGTGAGAGAGCGGCCCGGCCCGTTCCGCCAGTCACAGTGGCCGGCTGGCCCCGGGTACCGGACCTGCTCGACGGGGTCAGCCGGCTTCCAGTGGCGCCCAGTCGCTCCAGCCGCCGTTCTTCGCGGTCTGCCAGATGTGGTAGGGCTGACCGTCGCCGCGGGTGGCGACCACCTCGAGCCTGCCGTCCTTGTTGCGGCCCACGCCAAGCCCTGAGCGGGTGAAGCCGGTGAACGTGCCGAGCCTGTCCCAGCCGCTCCAGCCGCCGTTCTTCGCGGTCTGCCACATGTGCTGGATGACGCCGTCGACGCGAACCGTGAACGCCTCGATGCGTCCGTCCTCGTTGCCGGTGATCGCCACCGGGGCCGTCGTGTCGATCTCGCCGTTGCCGCGGTTGTCGAAGCCGGACCAGCCGCCGGTGCTCAGCTGCCACATGTGGCAGAAGTCTCCCCGGTACATGCTGTTGGTCGGCATGATCGCGACGAGCTCGAGTCGTCCGTCCTCGTTCTTGGCGGCGGCTATCGTCGCCAGAGTGGTCTCGTTGCAGTGCCCCATCGGCGCCCAGCCGCTCCAGGCGCCACCGGGAGTGAGCTGCCACTTGTGGTAGATCGCCGGAATGCCGCAATCGTACGGGCTCGCTATGCCGCACCCCACGGCGAACGCCTCCAGCCGCCCGCCGTCGTTCTGCGCGGAGGCCACCGGGCCGTTGATCAGGAACGTGGTGGTCGGCCTGCCGAGGTTGAGCGACGACCAGGAGGTTCCCGGCGTGGCCGAGGTCTGGAAGACCGACCACAGGTCGGCGCCGTCCGAGAGGAGCACCTCGACGCGGCCGTCCTTGTTGGTGGTCACCGAGAGACCGGTCATCAGGTTCCACTTGCCGAGCTGCGCCCAGCCGCTCCAGCCGCCGTTCGCTGCGAGCTGCCACATGTGGTAGAGCCTGCCGTCGGCCGTCCCGGCGAACACCTCCATCCGGCCGTCCTTGTTCGACCTGACGATCCGCCCCTGGGTAACGACACCGTCGGGAATTCGGGCGCGGGCCTGCCAGCCGTTCCAGCCGCCGCTGGGGAGCTGGAAGTTCGCGTAGAGAGTGTCATCGAGACCGAACGCGAAGACTTCCAGTCGTCCGGCCGGCTCAGCCCGCCTCGCGAATCAGGGGCGCGGGAGAACGAGCTCGGCGCCGAGCTGAGCGTACAGTTCGAGCTGGTCGTAGAAGACGCAGTGGGCGGCGATGCGACCGCCGTCCATGGTGCGCAGGGAGCACCCCCGCACGTTGACGCACCGGCCCGTGGCCTCGATGATCTCGCCGTTCGGCATCGAGAACGGGCCTCGGTGAGTGCCGGTGATGACCCACTGCGTGATCAGGACATTGCCGCAGACGACGACCCTGCTCCAAGGAGTCCAGCGGACGTCGGGGAAGGCGGTGAGGAACGCGCCCAGGAACGAGGCGATCTCGTCGCGGCCCTCACCCACGCCGACCGGTGAGACGTAGACGGCTCCTTCGGTGTAGCACCGCAGGGCGGCGTCCAGGTCGTGCATGTTCATCGCGTTGATCAGGTCGTCCGAAAGGTCGGTCAGATTCGACATGCGCGAGTCCCCCTCCTCGCGGTCTCCACCCATCCACCACGCTATCCGGACGTGGCGAACCGTCTCAGCCCGAGGTGCTCATCGGACGAACGGCCGCTCAGGCCCGAGCAGGCGACTCGGTGCCACGGGCCGCGGCGCTCAGCTTGGCCAGGGCGTCCTCGGAGGGACTCCCGGGCTCCGCCTTGGCGATGAAAAGACGCTGGCCGGGAGCGCTGTCGATGGAGAACGACTCATGCCAGAGCTTCAGGTCGCCGACAACCGGATGGCGTACGCCGAAGAGGTCGCGACGCCTGGTGCGGACATCGTGGCGGGCCCACATCCGGCGAAAGTCCTCGCTCTTGTCCGAAAGCTCCCTCACCAGGTCGAGCAGGGACGGATCCTCGTGGTCCGCGCCCACGGACGCGCGCAGGTGGGCGACCATGGCACGGGCGTTGTACTCCCAGTCGAGCGAGATCTCCTTGGCCCCCGGGCTGAGGAAGAGCATCCGCAGGAAGTTGTCGGTGTGCTCGAACCCTTCGAGGAAGGCGGCGGACATCCGGTTCCGGGCCAGCACGTCCGTCCTGCGATTGATCACGCACGCCGGCATCCGGTCCCACTCGTCGAGGAGCTGCAGCACCTGGGGATGGACCTGGCCTTCTTCGCGCCGCACTCCGCTTCTGCGCGCCCGCGGCCGGGCCAGCCGGTGAAGATGGTCACTGGCCTCGTCGTCGAGGTGGAACACGCGCGCCAGGGCGTCGAGCACCTGATCCGACGGACGGCGTTCCCTGCCCTGCTCCAGCCTCGTGTAGTAGTCGACGCTGACACCGGCGAGCACCGCGACGTCCTCGCGGCGAAGCCCCGGCGTCCGGCGGAGGTTGCCGCCGCGCGGCAGGCCCACCGTGTCCGGCAGCATGGCGTGCCGCCGGGCACGAAGGAAGTCACCAAGAGCGCTCTGCATGCCGACAAGCGTAAGAAATCGCAGGTCAAGCGGCAAAATGATGATTTACCTCAGCGCTGGGTCCGACGGTGCCCAGAGGCTGAGGGCGGCCGGTTCGGCGTCGGCCGGCGGCACGTGGCGTGACCTTCCGGGGTCTCCCCGTGAACGCTACGCGGGCGCCGGATCGTCCTTCGCCAGGTGCAGGCCGAGCTGTGTGTACAGCTCCAGTTGATCGAAGTACTCCCGGTGCGTGACGACCTTTCCGTTCTCTATGAACGAGGCGCAGGTCCCGCGCAGCGTGATGCGGCGGCCTGTCGGCTCCAGTTCCCGTCCGTCGGGCAGCAGGAACGGCCCGGTCTGCGTACCGGTCCCCGTCCATTCGACCACCAGGGGATTGTCGGTGCCGGTGGCCTCGTACCACACCGTCAGATGGAGGTCCGGAAAGCCTTTGAAGAACTGCTCGAAGATCCACGCGATCTGTTCGCGTCCCTCTGCGAGCCCTACGGGCGAGACGAAGACGGCGTTCTCGGTGAACAGATCGAGCATTCGGGGCACGTCGTGGTCGTTGATCGCGTCGGCCAGCCTGCGCTTGATCTCCCACTTGTCGACCATGGCCGTGGCTCCTCCGTGGTCGGAAGTCAACCCATGATCACACTACCGAGAGGGAGGTCGATCACGAGCCATGAGGCCGTAGCGGAGTCACCAGGGAATGCCGGGCAATCTCCCAGTCGGGGCAAGTCGGTGCGTACCGCGCCGCACCGCCGTTTCGAGCGGACAGCCCGTCCTGCGCTCGATCACGCAGGTGGACGGTACAGGGTGCGCAGGACGTCGAACTCGTTGCCCTCGGGGTCGGCCATGACCACCCAGCTCCGGCCGGCGCCCTGGCCCACGTCCACCTTCACGGCGCCGAGGCCGAGCAGCCGGGCCACCTCGTCGTCGGTGCTGCCGTCGATCGGGCTGACGTCGAGGTGGAGCCGGTTCTTCACGGTCTTGCCCTCGGGCACCCGGATGAACACCAGAGTGGGCGGCATCTGGCGGGCCCGCACCTCCTCGACGGTCGGCTCCCAGGAGCCGATCTCGACCTTGCCCTCGCTCTGGTCGATCACCGTGAAGCCCAGGACCGCGCACCAGAAGGCCGCGAGCCGCTCCGGATCGTGGCAGTCGACGACCAACTCGGTGAACCTACTCGTCATTACTCTCCCCAGACAGTGCGGACGGGGGTCAGCCTATGGGGCCGCACCGCCCGTCCGGCGCGTCCGGGTACGCCACGGCCAAGCCTCTGGAATCGATCATCTGAGGCACGTCATCCGCCTACAGCGTCCTCGGCCTCCCAGCGCAGCAGGTCGCCCGGCTGGCACTGGAGCACCTCGCACAGCGCGGCGAGCGTCGCGAAGCGCACCGCCTTGGCCCGGCCGTTCTTGAGCACCGCCAGGTTGGCGGGCGTGATCCCCACCCGGTCCGCGAGCTCGCCCACGGACATCTTCCGCCTGGCCAGCATCACGTCGATGTCCACGGTGATCGGCATCAGATCACCTCGTCCAGCTCGGCCTGCATCTGCGCCGCTTCGACGTCGCGTGCGACGGCCTGGGCGAGCAGCATCCGCAGCACGAGCACGATGAGCGCGACCCCGAGGATGCCCACGCCGACCCCGCCCATGATCAGGGTGACGCCCGGGTCGTCCCGCTGGCCCGGCGCGTTGACGATCGTGACCGCGAACCACACGAGAGCAGCCGCCACGATCGCACCGATCACGCCGTCCACGTACCGGAAGGCGGCGTGCGAGAACACGGTTCCGCGCCGCACCATCGTCACCAGCCGCATTACGCAGACCAGGGCGACCTGGACCGACAGCATGCCCACAATCGTGATCACGCGCAGCGGGATCAGCGGGAGCGACCCGTCCTCCGGATCGGTGGCCAACGCCCACACCATCGATACCTGTATCAACACGGTGCCGGCGAGCACCACCATGAGCACGGCGCGCAGCGCATGCACTGTCAGCTTTCCCACGGCCCATCCTTCCATCGAGTCACGATGGGAATCTATCGAATGTCGATAGGCGAAGCAAGTGACGAAGCCGGCCACGCTTGAGCCTGAAGACCTGAACAGAGTTGCCGTCATGGGAGCTGGAGTGACGCCGGGCCGCGAGGTTGTCCTCGAGACGAGTCGCCTGCTGCTCAGACCCTGGCGGGTAGCCGAGGCTGTCGTCCAGCGCGAGCTGTGGACCGAGCGTGATCCACGAGTGCCGCCGCACCGCCGAATCGACGCGGACGGACACCCCACGGTCGCAGAGCTCGAGGATTCGATCCGCGCCGACCAGCCATCGTCGATCGGATTGCTGGCGGTCGAGCGGAAGGCCGCTCGTGACGTCGTCGGCTACTGCGACTGTACGAGAGCTCCTTTACTATAATGCCCCGACCGCGAAGGAAGGCCCGCAGGTGCGGGTAGTCGTACCCCTTGTCGCTGTGCAGCTTCGCGGGCCTGCGACGGCGCGGTCCACGGCGGAAGCGGATCGGCGGGATGCCCCCGAACCGGCGGCTCCAGGGCCCGGGCTGTCGTGAGTGTTGGCCGTGCTGATTCCAACAGAGATCCGCACACCGCTCCGCTCGGCGATGAGGTGGCCGCCGCCGCCTACCACCCTGCGGTCGTGTCGGCACTGGCGCACCACCCTCTGGAACAGCTCCCATAACTCAGCAGGAACCAGCCGGTCCACAAACGTCGTCACGACCGGTCAAACGATCAACCGCCATTAGCAAGACACGGTCTAAGGGCTGGGTGGCCATTGCTACGGCGGGCCGTGTGATGTGGACGTCCATGTCCTACGCGATGTTGTGATCAGATCGTTTCCCTGCCTGGATTGAACCGTTCCAATCGATCGATCATTTTCTTTTATGAGAGAGGGGTGAAAGAAGGGAGTCTCTGTGCGGTCGTCGGAGTCGTCCACGCATTTGGTCTATCTGGTGACCTACTGGCGGGAGTGGCGTCTGTGGGGTCCGGGGGGCGGTGAGGCCGATGACCGCCTAATCAGGGAACTGCTCGAATCGAGTGACAGCGCCGATCCCAAGGTGTGGCTGGCGACGTCGCCGGACGGCCTGCTCGACAAGGTCACCTGGCTCAGCGGCAACGCCGCCTTGCGAGAACTCGAGGAGGGCAACGCGAAGGTCGACCAGGCGAACCGGGAAATCGAGGCCCGTTACCTGGATGCGGCGGACAGTCTCGACTGGTACCACGTCCTGATCCACCCCGATCACCAGGTGGGACCGTTCAAACAGGAGGGAAAGGGCAGGAAGCCCTGGATCTTGTTCGACATACAGTTCCGGAACCGCTGGAGCTCGCGGATGATGTTCATCGGCGTCAGCTTCTGGGTCGGGGATCCCGTGTGGGCCCCCACCAAGGCCGGGGGCTGGTTGTCGCCGCACGAGGACGACCGGAAGTGGCATGAGTGGTTCGTGAACTACGCGCGGCAGTCGCGGGCTCACGTGGGGGGTCACTTCCGGAAGATGAAGCAGGAAATCCGGGAATACGAGGCACCGGAGTTCTGGATCGCCCTGCAAGGCGACGTCGTCCGGAAACAGCAGGAATTGCAGTCCGCGCGTGATTTGTATAAGGCGATGCACTGGACCGACCAGTCTCCCATGGAGGACAGGCGTTCCAGTCGGCGCGAGCCCGCCCGCCATGACGATGATCCGCTGTTGAGCAGCGCGGACGTGCTCGTCGTTCCCACCCGGCGAGGCGACCGGACGGTGCGGGAGTGCTACGTGGTGCTGCCGGACACGACCCCTTTGAACGGCACGCTTGTAGGAGAGCGGTTACGGTCGGCGGTGGCGGGACTGCTGACCTTGGAAACACTAGCGGCCGCGGGCAACGATATCCGCGATCAGCTGGAGGTCTGGCGCGAGCACGCCGTGATCTATCAGCACGCCGCACGTACGACAGGGGCGCTGTGGGACGGGGTGGCGTCCCACCTGCCGATCCGGCGCTGGATCAGATTGCACCGGGCGCATCGGGCGGTGGAGCTGATCCACCTTACGCTCTTGCAGGGCATGGCGGACCTCGCCGACGTGTCCAGCCACGTCGATGAAGGAGTGAGCCGGCTCCAGCGGCTGGAGCACCTGGCCGACGAGCGGTTCACCGCGACACTCGGCTGGGCGGGCAGAGGGTTACGCGAGGCGCTTGATGACGTCAGCCACTTCACGGATCTCAGGCGGTTCGGGGAGCGGGCGGGGAACGTGGCGGAGCGGGCCACAGAGCAGTACAAGAACCTGCTCGAATCCATTTCACACGCCTTCGACGAGCGCCGAGTCCGGGAGTTGGAGGTGCTGCAGCGCGCGGGCTTCTGGCTGAGCGTGGCCGTGGGCGCCTTCGCGGTGCTGACGTTCCTGGACTTCTTCATGGAGAACAAGAACAAGATGCCCGCCTCCAGCTTCTGGATGAGCGGCAGGGAGCTGGGAGTAGGAGCATGGGGCATTCTCGCGGTGCTTGCCCTGGGCGTGCTGGGCTCGTGGGGCTACTCGCTGTGGTCTCGGCGGATGGGGACGAGATGGTTCCACCGTACGTTCCGGGAGCTTGAGTGGTATCTGCGCCTGTCGTCCACCCACGAGCTGGAGCTCGTGCGCGGCCGGATCCGGGCCCCGGAGGATTGGGAGGAGCATGATCGGGACCTGGCCAACCGGTTCGCGGATCTGTGGGACGCGTCGAAGGACAAGGCCGAGCGTAGTTCGTCGTCCAGGCCGCGGGTGCCGCGCCGGGCGAGGCGGTCCAGCGGGCTGCTCGCCTGCCTGGACGCGAAATGGGTCACGCTGTGGGGCATGTGGTGGACGGGCCGCGACCTGACCACGCAGAGCCGCGACATCGAGGCGCTGATCGTCCGTACGCTCCTGCTGGCGGAGCGGACGCCGACACTGCGCAGGTACGGGCTGCCACGGCTGACGCTGCTGCATCGGCACTGCGGACGGCTGCCCAGCAACTGGTTCGGCGACTTCGACGGCGTGTCCAAGACGGAGCTGCGGATGGTGCTCGCGTCGGCCGGGTTCGCGGCCGAGGTGGCGGACAGGGTCGATGCGCCGGTGGCAGAACGGATCGCCTTCACCAAGGCCGTGGCTGCGGGCCGGATCGCGCGCGAGGAGGCCGACCGGAAGGCCGATACGAAGATCACGACCGCCCAGGAGTTGCTCACCGCGATCGAGGAGGAGCTGGCCGGTACGCGCGCTGCGCGCATTCACACCTATGGCGGGCCGGAGGTCATCCGCTACGAACGAGTGCGCCTGCGGGATCCGGGGCCGGGTGAAGTGCTCATCCGGGTGGCGGCGACCTCGTTCAACCCTTCGGAGGCCGGGCTGCGCTCCGGGATGCTGCGCGGCGCGCTGCAGGTGGCGCTGCCGTACACACTGGGCTGGGACGTCGCTGGCACGGTGGCGGCCGTGGGCGCCGGGGTGAGCAAATGGATGCCAGGAGACCAGGTGATCGGCCGCCTGGACGCGGGCGGTGCAGCGGCCGAGTACGCCCTGGCCCCGGCCGAGGTCCTGGCCCCGGCGCCCACCGCCATCCCGCTTGCTCACGCCGCGGCGATACCGGTCGCCGCGTTGACCGCCTGGCAAGCGGTGTATGAGCACGCGGAGGTGACTGTGGGCCAGCGAGTGCTGATCAACGGCGCGGGCGGCGGGGTCGGCGGATTCGCCGTCCAGTTCGCCAAGAGAGCCGGCGCGACCGTGATCGCCACGGCAAGCCTCCGCAGTGCCGACGTCGTTCGTTCCCTCGGCGCCGACCAGATCGTCGATTACATGACCGTCCCGCTCCCCGGCGGCATGGACAAAGTGATCAACCTGGCCGCGGTCAGCCCGCAGCAAGCCGCCAAGCTGACCGCGCTTGTACGGCCCGGCGGTGTCGTGGTGTCCACCACGACGCCGCCCGTGCCCGGAGCCCGGCACTTGGTGGCCCGCAACGACCCCCACCAGCTCACGCAGATCGCCAAACTGGTCGACGCCTGGCAGCTAACCGTCGACGTCGCCGAATCCCGCCCGCTGACCGATCTGGCCTCGGTCCATCTGAGAAGCGAGGCCGGCCAGACCCGCGGCAAGATCATCCTGATTCCCTGAAAGAGACGAACCGCCCTGATCAGAATGGAGCCCACCATCGGTGGCCCTACCGTCCAGGTGACTTTGCCGGCCCGCGTCCCCGTCAGGGATAACAACCCTCACACCCACACAGCGAGGCGCCGGTGTCGAGTGGTGTGGGCGGTCATGCGTGCAGTGGGAGGGCTCCAGCCGACGTGCCCGGCCGGATCGGTCGCGGTCACGCTGCCGTGGATCGAGAAGGGCAAGCCTTGGGGCGACCTGGTGACGGTGGAGCTCCTGTTCCCAGGCCCGAACGGCGGTGCCCTGCACCGCAACACGTTCAACCACACGTGGCGCGTCGGTCTTGAGCGTGCTGACTCGTGCCCCCGCCGGCGAAGGGAGAGCGCCGGAAGTCTCACCGCGAACACGGGTGTCATGTGCTGCGGCACACTGCGGCGTCGGCGTGGCTCGGTGCCGGGGTCGACATTCGCACGGTCGCCGAGTACCCCGGTCACGCCGACCCTGGTTTTACGCTCCGGACGTACACCCACCTGATGCCGAACGCAGCCGACCGGGCGCGCAGGGCCGTGGACGCGTTCTTCACTCAAGAGCAGACGGGGTCGAGTGCCCTGGTTGTGCCCTCGGGGAGATCAATGCTGGCAGACGCGGGATGCCCTTACTTCCACTGGAAGTAGACGAACAGGCGTCCGTGGTTCTTGGCGTCCTTGTCGATCCGGTGGTAGAGGGCCTTGATCTCCTTCTGCTCCAGGAAGCGCAGCACCTTCTTCTTGAGCTGCCCCGACCCCTTGCCGGGGATGATCTCCACCTGTGTCGCCTTCTTCCGGACGGCCTCCTGGATGATGCCGTGCAGCGCGCGGTCGATCTCGCTGCCCTTGTTGTAGATGTCGTGGAGATCCAGCTTGAGCTTCACGACCCCGAGTCTAGGACGGCGCCCCCTCCCCCGTCTCACCCGAAAATCCCATGAAAAATCGTTCTATAGAACGATCTAGTCTGCAAAATGGTCGCCAGTTAGACTCCCTGTCAGGTTCGGCCACCCGGCGCGGGTGGCCGTTCGCTCGTCGCCCACGGGGAGGGCCGCCGTCCTCCCGCGTCTTCCGGGCGGCGCGCACCCTCCTGCCGCCGGACGGCGAGGCCGCACCGGTTACAGGGAGGGTGTCGTGTCAAGGAAGCCCCCGCCTCGCTACTTACGCGCGGCCGCCGTCGTCGGCGGCCTCGGCCTGATCGCCGCGACGATCCCCGCGGGCTCCGCCGCGGCGGACCCGAGCCCCACCCCCTCGCGCTCGTGGACCGCGACGGCGCTGACGGGCGCCGAGCGGACACAGGGCGCCAAGTCCCCCAGCGGACAGCTCGCCAAGAGCGACGAGGGCCTGTTGAGGTCCACCTCCGCGGCCCAGACGACCGTGATGGTGAAGCTCGACTACGACTCCCTGGCGGCGTACAAGGGCGGGCTGTCGGGCCTGCCGGCGACGAGCCCCTCGGTCACCGGCCGCCCGCTCGACCTCAAGAACGCCGACACGGCCAAGTACGCCAAGCACATCGAGGGCATCGAGAACACCTTCCTCGGCGAGCTGGGCAAGAAGATCTCCGGTGCGCGTGTGGGGCAGAAGCTCCGCACGGTGTACGGCGGGGTGGCGCTCACCCTGCCCGCCAACAAGGCGGCCGACCTGCTGAAGCTGCCCGGTGTGGCGGCCGTGCAGGAGGACCGCAGGGAGCAGCCGCTGACCGACTCCAGCCCCGAGTTCATCGGCGCGCCCACGATCTACAACCGCCTCGGCGGGGCGAACTCCTCCGGCAAGGGCGTCATCGTCGGCATCCTCGACTCGGGCGTGTGGCCGGAGCACCCGCAGTTCAACGACCCGGGGACGCTGCCCGCTCCCCCGCCCAAGGCCGACGGCACGCCCCGGACCTGCAACTTCGGGGACAACCCGCTCACCCAGGCGAACGACGTCTTCCCGTGCAACCACAAGCTGATCTCGGGCCAGCCGTTCCTCGCGACGTACAACGCGCTGGTGGGCGGCGACATGTACCCCGACAGCGCCCGCGACTCCAACGGGCACGGCACGCACACGGCCACGACCTCGGCCGGCGGCCCGGCCGACCACGCCAACCCGCTCGGTATCGACCGCGGCCCGATCCACGGCATCGCGCCCGCCGCGCACGTCGCCGTCTACAAGGTCTGCGGCGCGGAGGGCTGCTACCAGTCCGACTCGGTCGCGGCGGTCGCCCAGGCCATCGCGGACGGCGTACGGGTGATCAACTTCTCGATCTCCGGCGGCGCCGACCCGTACAGCGACCCGGTGGAGCTGGCGTTCCTCGACGCGTACGCCGCGGGCGTGTTCGTGTCGGCCTCGGCCGGCAACTCGGGCCCGGACGCCGGTACGACCGACCACCGCGGCCCCTGGGTCACCACGGTGGCGGCCTCCACGCAGGCGCGGACGTTCCAGTCGACGATCACGCTGACCGGCGGACCGTCGATCAAGGGCGCGTCGATCACGCAGGGGATCTCGACGCCGCTGCCCGTGGTGCTCGCCTCCGACCCGCCGTACAGCGACCCGCTGTGCGTCAACACGCCGCCGGCCGGGCTGTTCGCCGGCAAGATCGTCGCCTGCCAGCGCGGCCCGAACCGGGTGCTCAAGGGCGCGCAGGTCAAGAAGGGCGGCGCGGCGGGCATGATCTTGTACAACGCCACGCCGCTCGACATCATGACCGACAACCACTGGCTGCCGGCCGTGCACATCGACAAGCCGGAGACCGACGTCCTGCTGAGCTTCCTCGCCTCCCACCCGGGCGCGACGGCCACGTTCACGCAGGGCGAGAAGGCGACCTGGCAGGGCGACGTGATGACCACGTTCTCCTCCCGTGGGCCGGGCGGCGACTTCCTCAAGCCGGACGTCACGGCTCCCGGACTGCACATCCTCGCCGGGCAGACCCCGACCACGGAGTCCGAGCTGGAGGGCCCGCCGGGGAACCTGTACCAGGCCATCGCGGGCACCTCGATGTCGTCGCCGCACGTCGCGGGCGCCGCCGCGCTGCTGTTCGCGCTGCACCCGTCGTGGACGCCCGGCCAGGTGAAGTCGGCGCTGGAGACGACCGCCACGACCAAGGTCGTCAAGCCCGACCGCACCACCCCCGCCGACCCGTTCGACTACGGCGGCGGGCGGATCGACCTGTCCAAGGCCGGGGACGCGGGGCTGACCCTCGACGAGACGGCCGCGGACTACGCCGCCTCGGCGGCCGACCCGCTCAACCGGATCGACCTGAACGTCCCGTCGGTCAACGCCCCGATCATGCCGGGCGTGATCACCGCGAAGCGCACGTTCGTCAACGCGACCAGCGGTTCGCTCACGTACGCGGCGACCGGGACGACCGTCAGCGGGGCGAACATCACCGTGCTTCCGCCGCTGTTCACGGTGAAGCCCGGCAAGAGCGTCACGGTCTCGGTCGTGATCACCGCCCCCGACCTGCCCGAGGGGCAGTACTTCGGCCAGGTCGACCTCAAGCAGGTCGGCGGCTCGCGCCAGCAGCACCTGCCGGTGGCGTTCTACCGGCGTGAGGGCGCGGTGCCGATCGACCAGACCTGCACGCCGGCGACGATCGCCCGCAACACCGGCCAGTCCACCTGCGTGGTGAACGTCCAGAACACCACCCTGGAGGACGCCGACGTCACCGCGGCGACCGTGCTCGACGCCAAGCTCCGGGCGACCGCGGCCACCGGGGCGACCCGGGTCGGCACCCAGATCGTGACGGCGCGCACGACCCTCGCCGCGCGGCAGCCGGACAAGCCGTCGATCGCGCCGGGCGCCAACCCGGCCGGCGGATGGCTCTCGCTGGCCGACTTCGGCATCGCGCCGACGCCCATCGGGGACGAGGAGGCGCTGAACTACAACGTCCCGGCGTTCACCTACGCGGGCCGCACGTTCACCAGGATCGGCGTCGTCTCCGACGGCTACACGGTGGCCGGCGGCACCAACGGCAACGCCGACATCCAGTTCGCGCCGCAGACGCTGCCCGACGCGGCGCCGCCGAACGGCGTCCTCGCGACGTACTGGACCGACCTGAACGGCGCCGGCGCGCCCGGCGTCTACGTCGGCACCCTGAGCGACGGCGTGAACCGCTGGCTCGTCGTCGAGTGGCACGTCTACCTGTACGGCACCAGCGACCTGAAGGTCTTCCAGCAGTGGATCGGTCTCAACGGCGCCGAGGACATCTCGTACGCCTACGACCCCGGCCACCTGCCGGGCGACCCCGGGGCGGCGTACGGTCTGACGGTCGGCGCCGAGAACGCCGAGGGCACCGCCGGCAGCCAGATCAGCGGCCCGCCGATGCAGGACTACCGGATCGCCAGCACGCCGGGCGCCCCCGGCGGCACGCTCAGCTACTCCTTCACGGTGAAGGGCGTGTCCCCGGGCACCGGCACGGTCACGACCGGCACCTCCACCCCCCAGGTGAAGGGCATCACGGTCGAGGTCGACCGGATCACCGTCAAGTAGACGGCGCGCGAGGGGCCCGGCGGGTTCGCCCGCCGGGCCCCTTCTCGTCGCCGGTCAGCCGTGGAGGTAGCCGACCAGGGCCTCCTTCTCCGTCTCCAGTTCCTCGATCGCGCTCTTCACCACGTCGCCGATGCTGACGATGCCGACCAGGCGGCCGTCCCTGACGACGGGCACGTGCCTGACCCGGTGGTTCGTCATCGTGCGGCGCAACTCCTCGACGTTCGCGTCCGGGGAGCAGGTCCGCACCTCGGAGGTCATGATCGAGGACACCGGCTCGTTCAGGACGCGGGCGCCGCGCTCGTGCAGCCGCCGCACCACGTCGCGCTCGGACACGATGCCGTCGATGGTCAGCCCGTCCTCCGACACCACCACCGCGCCGATGTTGAGCTCGGCCAGCGCGGCGAGGAGCTGGGTCACCGTCGCGTGCGGGCGCACGGTCGCCACGCCGGTTCCCTTGTTCTGCAAGATCGTACCGATGAGCATCGACACCGCCTTCCAGGGGCACCCGGGGGAGATCCCCGTCTCCCGCTCCGACCGGCCGGCTGGAGCGGCATAAGCCTGTTTCCCCAGGCAACAGCGGTCGTCGTGGCCCGTCAAGTGCCTCACCCCTAGCATGTGAAATAACGCTGCAGCCTTGGGAACGGGATGGCCGATGACGGAGAAGCTGAACACCGGGAGTCACGATCTGCCGATCAGCGACGAGCTCGCGGAGTTCATGCGCACGGGCTGGGGTCCCGCGGCGGGGACCGATCCCGAGCCCCTCCCCGTCGCCGCGTACGCGGCCAAGCGGCGGGCCCGGCTCGCCGAGCGCTTCCCCGGCGAGCGGCTCGTCGTCCCCTCCGGCGTCCTGGTGGCCCGGAGCAACGACGACGACCACCGCTTCCGGGCGCACAGCGCGTTCGCCCACCTCACCGGCGGACAGCAGCCTGACTGCGTGCTCGTGATCGAGCCCTCCGGCGCCGCCCGGCTGTTCCTGCGTCCCCGCCCGCCCCGTTCCGAGGGGCAGGAGTTCTACCGCGACCGCCGGTACGGCGAGTTCTGGGTGGGGCACCGCCCCGACCTGGCCGAGGCCGAGGCCCTGCACCAGATCGAGTGCGTCCACATCGACCGGCTGCCCGACGCGCTGACCGGCCCGGCCCGGGTGCTGCGCGGCGTCGACCCCTCGGTCGACGCGCTGGTGCCCCCGTCCGGCACGGCCGACGCCGAGCTCGCCGCGGCCCTGTCGGAGCTGCGGCTGGTCAAGGACGAGTGGGAGGCCGCGGAACTGCAGCGCGCCGTCGACGCCACCGTCCGCGGCTTCGAGGACGTCGTGCGGGCGCTGCCCGCGGCGCTCGCCCACCCGCGGGGCGAGCGGTACGTCGAGGGGGTCTTCGGGCTGCGCTCCCGCCTGGAGGGCAACGCGGTCGGCTACCAGTCGATCGTGGCCTCCGGCGCCCACGCCTGCGTGCTGCACTGGATCCGCAACGACGGCCGGCTCGACGCCGCCGACCTCCTGCTGCTGGACGCGGGGGTGGAGGGCGACAACCTCTACACGGCCGACGTGACGCGCACGCTGCCGCTGTCCGGCGCGTACTCTCCGGTGCAGCGGCAGGTCTACGAGCTGGTGTACGAGGCGCAGAGCGCCGCCATCGGCGTCCTGCGGCCGGGGGCGCGCTTCCGTGAGTTCCACGAGACCGCCATGCGGGTCATCGGCGACGGCCTGGTCGACTGGGGGCTGCTGACCCGGGCCCAGGCCGACGCGGGCCTCCACCGCCGGTACACCCTGTGCAGCAGCGGCCACATGCTCGGCCTCGACGTGCACGACTGCGCCCGGGCGCGCGCCGGGACGTACCTCGACGGCGTGCTGGAGGAGGGGCAGGTGCTCACCGTTGAGCCGGGCCTGTACCTCCAGCCCGACGACCTGACGCTCCCGCCGGAGCTGCGCGGGATCGGCGTGCGCATCGAGGACGACCTGGTGGTCACGGCCGAGGGCGCCCGCCTGATGTCGTCCGGGCTCCCCCGCCACCCGGACGAGGTCGAGTCCTGGATGGCCGCCCTCGCCGGCTGAACCTCGTCGGGCCTGGACGAGGCCCGGCTCGGCGGGGGGGCAGTTCACTTGATCGTCACATCGCTCCCCTATCGTGGGCAGCGTGCGCCCCCCGCTCGCCGTGGCCGGCTACACCGACGAGGTGCTCGACGTCGTCGGCGGCACCCTCACCGAGGAGGAGCACCGGCGGGCCGAGCGGTTCACCCGCAAGCGGGACCGCCTCGACTTCGTCGCCGCGCACCTCCTCGTACGCCACTGCGCCGCCGAGCTCCTCGGCTCGCAGGCGTGCGTGCTGACCGTGGTGCAGCGGTGCGAGCGGTGCGGCCAGGGCCACGGGCGGCCGTGGCTGGCCGAGGCGCCCGAGGTGTCGATCAGCCTCGCCCACACCTCCGGATACGTGTGCGCGGTCGCCGGGGCCGGGCGGGTCGGGGTCGACGCCGAGCACGCCACAACCGGCCCGGCCGACCACAACCTGAAGACGCTCGCGCTGACCCCCGCCGAGGCGACGCTGGTGGGCGACGACAACAGCAGGCTGATCCGCCAGTGGGTGCGCAAGGAGGCGCTGGTGAAGCGGGGCGAGCTCACGCTCGACCGGCTGCGCGAGGCGGACCTGTCCGTGCTCCCCCTGGACGGCGCGCCGGCGGGGACGCTGGAGTGGGAGGGCCGCCACTTCACCGAGTGGGCGGCCGGCACGGTCATCGCCGCCGCCGTCACCGACGAGCCGGCCGAGCTACGCCTCCTTGGCGGGTGACCGGCCCGGGGTCGGGTCGAGGAACACCTGCTTGATCTCGGGGAACCGCTCGGTCAGGCGCCGCTCCACCTGGTCGGAGGCGAGCTCCAGCCGCTCGCCGGTCGTCTCGTCCAGGAAGTCGATCTTGGCGGCGACCATGACCTGGCCGGGGCCCATCATGACCGTGACGAGGTCGACCACGCCCTCGACCTCCGGCTGCCCGTTGAGCTCGGCAAGGATCTCCTCCTCAAGGATCTTCGGCGCGGCCTGGCCGATCAGCAGGGACGCGTTGGTCCTGATCAGGCTGAGGGCCACCCCGAGCAGCAGCAGGCCGATGACGATGGAGGCCGCGCCGTCCCACACCGCCGAGCCGGTGAGCTGGGACAGGACGAGCCCGAGCGCCGCGACGGCGATGCCGGCGAGGGCAGCGACGTCCTCCAGCACGACCGCCTTGAGCATGGTGTCGGACGTCCGGGCGAGCAGGTCGCGCGAGCTGACCCGCCACCGGCGGGCCTCGCCGCGCAGCTGTGACAGGCCCTTCCAGAGGGAGACCGACTCGATCGCGAACGACACCGCCAGCACGATGTAGGAGACCAGGATGTCGCCCAGCTCCTCGCCGTGGACGATGGTCTGCCAGCCGTGCGTGAGCGAGAACCCGGCGCCCACGACGAGCGTGAAGCAGGCGGCCACGATCGCCCATAAGTAGCTGGCCCGGCCGTGCCCCAGGGGATGCCGCCGGTCGGCGGGCCGCCCGCCCTGCCGGATCGCGGTGAACAGCAGCACCTCGGTCGCGGTGTCGGCCGCCGAGTGGGCGGCCTCCGAGAGCATCGCCGACGACGAGCTGAGCAGGCCCGCGACCAGCTTGGCCAGGGCGATCAGGAGGTTGGCCGCACCCGCGACCACCACAGTGCCGACGCTCTCGCCGCCTTCGTCCGCGCTCATCGGCACTCCCGTCCGCTCCGCCCCGCCTCGTGCGATCTTATGCTGGTCGTCATGGAAGACCCCCGCTGGCTAAGCCCGCAGGAGCAGCGCGCGTGGAGGGCACACCTCGCCGCGCACCGGCTGCTCTTCTATCAGCTCGACCGCGACCTGCAGGGCAGCGGCCTGTCCCTCAACGACTACGAGATCCTGGTGAACCTCTCGGAGAGCCCGGAGCACCGGATGCGGATGAGCGAGCTGGCCGACGCCACCATCCAGTCCCGCAGCAGGCTGTCCCACCAGATCTCGCGCATGGAGGCGGCCGGCCTGGTGGTGCGGGAGAACTGCGAGGACGACAGGCGCGGCACGTTCGCCGTCCTCACCGGCCGCGGCTGGGAGACCATCCAGAAGGTGGCCCCCGACCACGTGGTCAGTGTCCGCCGGCATTTCATCGACCTCCTCACGCCCGAGCAGATTGCCCTGCTCGACGAGATCTACACTCCCGTGGTGAACCACCTCCAGTCCGTACGCTCGCCGCGCTGAGCGCCGGGACGCACGGGCGCGCGGCCGCAGGCCGCGTGGCGCGACGTGCCGGGGCGGCCCGCGGCCCCTCAGAAGGGGGCCGAACCGATACGCATGGATCCGCGTGCCTGTCGGGGCCGCTCGCTACGATCCGCCATGTGAGAACAATCGCCGGGCTGGTCGCAGCCGCTCTCCTGCTTCTGACGGCCTGCACCTCGACCGGCGGGGCGGCCCTCCCCGGCGGGCCCGACCTGCTGAAGAAGTCGGCCGACGCGATGCGGGCGGTGAAGACCGTCGCCTTCACCATCGACACCAAGGACCGGCCCGCCGTGCCCGTCCGCCACGCCGAGGGCAGCCTCACCCGTGCGGGCGACGCCAAGGGCACGCTGCAGATCGAGATCGCCGGCCTGCAGGAGTTCGAGTTCGTGGTGTCCGGCGACACGGTGCGGTTCAAGGGCCCGACCGGCGGTTTCCAGACGATGACCCGGCAGCAGCTGACCGCGCTCTACGACCCGTCGGCCGTGCTGACCGGCGTGCCGGAGCTGCTGGCCACCGCGAAGGACGCCCGCACCGAGGGCGTGGAGAAGGTGGGCGGGTCCGACGCGTACCGCGTGGCGGTGACGCTGGCCCAGCAAACGCTGGCGAAGCTCATCCCCGGCGTGCAGCAGGGCGTCAACGGGACGCTCTGGGTCGACAAGGCCACCAGCCGGCTGCTCAAGATCGACCTTCCCCTCAGCGGCGGCTCGGTCGTCGTGACCCTGGGCGACTACGACGCGCCCGTGACCATCGCCGTCCCCTCCTCCAGCCCGTCGTGACCGCCTCGCTCGGCAGGAGGGTCGCGCTCGGCGCCGGCGGCGCGGCGGTGCTGCTGGCCGCGCTCGACGCGTACGTGGTCGTCACCGTGCTCGTGGACGTCGCGCAGGACGTGGGCGTCCCGCTCAACCACCTCGAACGCGCCACGCCCGTCGTCACCGGGTTCCTGCTCGGGTACGTGGCCGCGATGCCGCTGCTCGGCCGCCTGTCCGACCGCTACGGCAGGAGGCCGCTGATCCACGCGTGCCTGGCCGGGTTCGCCGCGGGGTCGCTCGTCACCGCGCTGGCCGGGAGCGTCCCCGCGCTGACGGCCGGCCGTACGCTCCAGGGGATCGCCGGAGGGGCGCTGCTGCCGATCACGATGGCGCTCGTCGGCGACCTGTGGGACGAGCGCGCCCGTCCTGTGGCGCTCGGCGCGGTCGGCGCCGCCCAGGAGCTCGGCAGCGTGCTCGGCCCGCTGTACGGGGCGGGGATCGCCGCCGTCGCCGGCTGGCGCGGGATCTTCTGGATCAACCTGCCGCTCGCCCTCGCCGCCGCCGTGGCCGTCCAGTGGGCCGTCCCCCGCGAACCGGACGCCGCGACGGACGGAAGACCGCCGGACGTCGGAGGCGGCGCCACCACGCGGAACGGGGTGGACCCCGGCGGCGGTCCCGCCGGGCGGGACGGGGTGGACCCCGGCGGCGGTCCCGCCGGGCGGGACGGGGTGGACCTCGGCGGCGGCGTGCTGCTCGCGCTCACCCTCGGCCTGCTCGTGGCCGGGCTGTACAACCCCTCGCCCGACCGCGCGGTGCTGCCGGCCTGGGGACCGCCCTGCCTCGTCGCGGGGGTCGTCGCGGGGATCCTGTTCGCGGTGTGGGAGGTCCGCTCGCCGGTGCGCCTGCTCGACTTGACCGGCGTCCCCCGGCGGCCGCTGCTCGGGACGCTCGCGGTGAGCCTGCTCGCCGGGGCGGCCCTGCTGGTCACGCTGGTCGACGTACAGCTGGCCGCGCAGACGCTCATGGGGAAGGACGCCGTCGGCGGCGCCCTGGTCCTCACCCGCTTCCTCCTGGCGCTCGCCGTGGCGGCGTTCCTGGGCGGGGTGGCGGCCCGGCGGTTCGGGGAGCGGGCGGTCGCCGCGGCCGGCATGGCCGTGGCCGCCATCGGCTACCTGATGATCTCGCGCTGGCCGCTCGACCCGGCGTCGGCCGGCCTGCGGATCGACCTCGACCTCGTCGTCGCCGGGCTCGGGCTGGGCCTGGTCGTCGCCCCGGTCTCGTCGGCGGCCCTGCGGGTCGTGCCCGCCGCCCAGCACGGCGTGGCCTCCGCGGCGGTCGTGGTGGCGCGGATGATGGGCATGCTGCTCGGGGTGTCCGCGCTGTCGGCCTGGGGGTTCCACCGGTTCCAGTCGCTCACCGCCCACCTCGACA
This sequence comes from Microbispora sp. ATCC PTA-5024, assembly GCF_000511135.2. Lineage (NCBI taxonomy): Bacteria > Bacillati > Actinomycetota > Actinomycetes > Streptosporangiales > Streptosporangiaceae > Microbispora > Microbispora sp. ATCC PTA-5024. The sequence continues at coordinate 1,828,900 of NZ_KI866522.1, forward strand.
CGCCGCTGCCGTTCGGCGTGGACGCGGCCGAGTACGCCCGGCGGCTCGCCGCGTACACCCGCCAGGTCACGGCGGCCCTGCACAGCGAGTACACCGAGATCTTCCTGATCACCTCGGTCCTGTGCCTGGTGGGAGCGGCGGCGGCCCTCACGCTCCCGGTGGCCCGGGGTGTGAGCCGCGGGGTCGCGGCCTCCGCGCGGGTGGCCGAACGCGACGGCGCCTGACGGTCAGGAGCGCAGGACGGCGCCTGAACGGTCAGGAGCGCAGGTAGGCCAGCACGGCCAGGACCCGGCGGTGCTGGTCGCCGTCCTCGGCGTGCAGCCCGAGCTTGGCGAAGATGCTGCGGATGTGCTTTTCGACCGCGCCCTCGGTGACGACGAGGCGGCGGCTGATCGCCGGGTTCGACCGGCCCTCGGCCATGAGCCCGAGCACCTCCCGCTCGCGCGGGGTCAGCGAGGCGAGCGGGTCGTCCCGCCGCCGGCGGACCATGAGCTGCGCGACGACCTGGGGGTCGAAGACGGTGCCGCCGCCGGAGACGCGGCGCAGCCCCTCCATGAACTCCTCGACGTCCACCACGCGGTCCTTGAGCAGGTACCCCACCGCTCCGCGGGCGTCGGCCAGCAGGTCGTCGGCGTAGGAGACCTCGACGTACTGCGAGAGGATCAGCACGGGCGCCCCCGGGACCTTCTCCCTGGCCTCGACCGCGGCCCGCAGGCCCTCGTCGGTGAACGTGGGCGGCATCCGCACGTCGACCACGGACACGTCGGGCCGGTGCGCGACGACGGCGTCGACCAGGTCGTCCCCGGTGCCGGCCGTGGCCACGACCTCGCAGCCGAACTCCTCCAGCAGGCGGACGAGGCCCTCCCGGATCAGGACGGCGTCGTCGGCCACCACTACGCGCACGGAACCTCCGCCGTGATCATCGTGGGCCCGCCCGACGGCGAGCTCACCGCCAGCTCTCCCTCGACCGCCCGCAGCCGGTCGGCCAGGCCGGAGAGCCCGTGTCCCTTGGCGACGTGCGCGCCGCCGACTCCATCATCGCCGATCGTGAGCAGCAGGCTGTCGCCGATCCTGGTGAGCGTGACCCAGCAGGAGGTCGCCCGGCTGTGCTTGGCGACGTTGGTCAGCGCCTCGGCCGTCACGAAGTACACGGTGTTCTCGATCAGCGCGGGGTAGCGCTCCGCGGTCTGGACGTCCAGCTCGACCGGGACCGTGCAGCGGCCCGCGAGCGCGGCGAGGGCGGGGGCGAGGCCGCGGTCGGCCAGGATGGGCGGCGCGATGCCGCGCGACAGCGCCCGCAGCTCGTCCAGCGTCTCCCGGGTCGCGGTGATGGCCTGCCCGATCGTCGCGTGCGCCGCCGAGGCGTCCCGCTCCAGCTCGCGCTGGGCCCGCGACAGCTCCATGGCGAGGTGCACCAGCCGCTGCTGGGGCCCGTCGTGGATGTCGCGCTCCAGCCGGCGCAGGGCGTTGGCCTCGGCGTGGGCGGCGGCGTTGCGGCCCTCGGTCAGGTCCTCGATCCGCTCCTGGAGCTGGGCCACGCCGGTCAGCAGCGCCTTGCCCAGCGACGCCTGCAGCACCGCGCAGGCCCGGACGACCGGGTAGAGCGTGAGCGCGGCCACAATGCCCATCGCGACGTAGAAGACGCTGTCGATCAGGTACCCCCGGCCGAGCCCGAGCAGCTCGGGCAGGCCGTGGTTGCCGGGGATGTTCGAGAAGATCCACCCGTACAGGGGGTAGGTCAGCGCGGAGACGGTCGTCGCCCACCAGGTCACGGCCACGCAGAACGTGGCGACGGCGACGGGGAAGACCACGAGGGCGTGCAGGGCGTCGAGCCAGGGCTGCCCCCCGGCCAGCGGCGTGAGCATCCGCCGGAACCACCTCGCGCCGTCCGGGGACCGCGGGTACCGCGGCCGGACCGTGTCGACGCCGAGGACGGCGCGGATGCGGGCCCGCTCGACTTCGCCCATGCCGCGCGCGACGAGCAGGGTGAGGGCGAGGATCGGCACGCCGATCCAGACGACCAGCGTCCCGGCGCCCGCCGACAGGCCGGCCACGACGAGGCAGAACGTGACGGTCGCCAGGGGGAACCCGACGAGCAGGTAGGCCGTGTCACCGGCCAGGCGGGGCAGCAGTCGTCTCATGTCGTCCACGGTATTGAGCGGCGGCCCGCCGATCGATCCCGCCGACGGCAGTCCCGGTGGTAGGGCAGGCCCTACCACCGGGGGTGTCCGCTACTTCTTCTTGCGCTTCTCGCGGATCTTCATGGTGACCTCGATCGGCGAGCCGGCGAAGCCGAACTCCTCGCGGATCCGCCGCTCGATGAAGCGGCGGTAGGTCTCCTCCAGGAAGCCCGAGGTGAACAGCACGAACTTGGGCGGCTCGACCGACGCCTCGGTGGCGAACAGGATCTTGGGCTGCCTGCCGCCGCGCACCGGCGGCGGGGTGGCCTGCACCAGCTCGGTGAAGAACTGGTTGAGCCGGGACGTCGGCACCCGGGTGCCCCACGACTCCAGGGCCCGCTCGATCGCCGGGGCCAGCTTCTCGACGTGGCGCCCGGTCTTGGCGGAGATGTTGACGCGCAGCGCCCACGGCGTGCGGACGAGCTGGCGGTCGATCTCCTTCTCCAGGTAGTGGCGCCGGTCCTCGTCGACCAGGTCCCACTTGTTGAACGCGACGACCATGGCCCGGCCGGACTCGATCACCAGGCCGATGATCCGCAGGTCCTGCTCGGTCAGCACCTCCGAGGCGTCGATCAGCACGACCGCGACCTCCGACCGCTCCAGGGCCGCGCGGGTGCGCATGGCGGCGTAGAAGTCGGCGCCCTTGAGCTCCCGGTCGCGGCGGCGGATGCCGGCGGTGTCGACGAAGCGGTACGTCCGGCCGCCCAGGTCGATCAGCTCGTCGACCGGGTCGCGGGTGGTGCCCGCGACCGGGTCCACGAGCACCCGCTCCTCCCCCGCCAGCCGGTTGAGCAGCGACGACTTGCCCACGTTGGGCTTGCCCAGCAGGGCGATCCTGCGCGGGCCGCCGCGCGCGCCGAACGTCTGCGGCGGCGTCTCGGGCAGCGCGTCCAGCACGATGTCGAGCAGGTCGCCGCTGGCCCGGCCGTGCAGGGCGGAGACGGGGTACGGCTCGCCCAGCCCGAGGGACCACAGCCCGGTCGCCTCCAGCTCCATCTGCTGGTTGTCGACCTTGTTGGCGGCCAGCACCACCGGCTTGCCGGCCCGGCGCAGCACGGCGCCCACGGCCTCGTCGGAGTCGGTCACGCCGACGCTCGCGTCGACCACGAAAAGGATCACGTCGGCCAGCTCGGCCGCGATCTGCGCCTGCTCGGCGATGCGCAGCGCCATCCCCGTGGCGTCCGGGTCCCACCCGCCGGTGTCGACCAGCGTGAACCGGCGGCCCCGCCAGGTGGCCTCGTAGGTGACGCGGTCGCGGGTCACGCCCGGGACGTCCTCGACGACCGCCTCGCGGCGGCCGATGATCCGGTTCACCAGCGTCGACTTGCCCACGTTGGGGCGCCCGACCACCGCGACGACCGGGAGCGGCCCCGCGTCCGGCTCCTGCTCGGCCTCGTCGCCGCCCAGATCCGCGAGCTCGGCCTCGATCCAGCCCGCGTCGTCGTCGTAGTCCCCCGCCACGTCCACACCCTGCCTCATCGGCTGCTTCCTCTTTCCCGGCGTCCCGCCGGTCTCCCGGCGCCGGTCGGCCGTCCCGCTGGTCCGCGGGCCCGCCGGCGCCCTGGCCGTACGCCCGGAGGCGTCAGGTCCGCTCCTTCACCAGCCGCAGCACCTCGGCGATCACCTCGTCGAGGTCGAGCGGGGTGGTGTCCAGCTCCACGGCGTCGGCGGCCCTGGCGAGGGGGTCGATCGTGCGGGTCGAGTCGAAGGCGTCGCGCCGCGCCATCGCGGCCCGCTGCGCCTCCACCGTGGTCCCGGCGAGCTCGGCCGTACGGCGGACGGCGCGGGCCTCGGCGCTGGCCGTCAGGTACACCTTGACCGGCGCGTCCGGGGCGACCACGGTGCCGATGTCGCGTCCCTCCACGACGATCCCCCCGGACGGGAGGGCCGCGGCGATGATCTCGCGCTGGAGGTCCACGAGCCGCCTGCGCACCTCGGGGACCGCGCTCACCGCGGAGACGGCGCCGGTCACCTCCGAGCCGCGGATGGGTCCGGAGACGTCGGCGCCGTCGACGGCGATGCCCGGGGAGTCGGGGTCGGTGCCCACCGTGAGCGCCGGCTCACCCGCCCGCGCCGCGATCGTCGCGGCGTCGGCGAGGTCGACGCCCCGCTGGAGCATCCACCACGTCACGGCGCGGTACATCGCGCCCGTGTCGAGGTATCGCAGGCCGAGCGCCCGGGCGACGCCGCGCGACGCGCTCGACTTGCCCGACCCCGAGGGACCGTCCATGGCGACGACCAGACCTGACACCGGCTGTCTCCTTCTCCCTGCGCGCCCGCCTTCGAGCTGTCGCCCTTGAGGCTACCGGGAGTCGGGACGCGGCCGGGCATCGGCGGCCGGGCCGGGTACGGTCAGGAGAAGATCCCCGGCCCGGGGGTCAGGATGCGGCCGGGGTCGTACCTGGCCTTACGGCGCAGCAGGTCGGGCCAGCGCTCGCCGTACTGGGCCCGCCAGTCGTCCCCGGTGAAGTCGAGGGAGCCGATGGGGTAGCGGGTGCCGCCGAGCGCTCTGGCCTTGTCGTACAGGCGCCGGTTGCGGTCGAGCATCTCGGCGGCGAAGGCGGGGTCGGGCCCGGGGGCCGGGGAGGAGGTGAGGACGTCGAACAGGTAGACGAACTCGCTGTCCCCCGGCGGGACGCGGAAGAAGGGCCGGGTCAGCTTCGACCGCCGCTGGGGGAAGACGAAGCCGATGCCGGTGGGCGGGCCGAAGTCGCGGGCCGTGAGCGTCGGCACCACCTCGGAGACGTAGCCCTGGGCCGTCTCGCCCGGGAGGATCACGTCGAACCAGGGCTTGAGCAGGTCGTCCCAGGCGTACTGGCGCCGCCAGCCGTCGATGACCCGGTCGTACCGCTCGACCCACTCCAGGTAGGTGGAGTCGACCACGGCGGCCGAGGAGGCGGGCACGCTCAGCCCGCGCAGCAGGCGCCCGTCGTCCGGCGCCCGGCCGGCGTCGTAGAAGACGACGCCGTTGAGCTGGTAGACGACAGTCTTGCCGTCGGGCGCGAACATCAGGATGTAGGCGCCGTCGAGCTCCCGCCGCTCCAGCAGCACGTGCAAATCGGCCCAGACGCGGGCGGTGTCGGTGGTGGGGTACTGCAGCAGGTAGTTGCGGGCCAGCCCGCGGGCGGGCACCAGGTCGATCGTGGCCCGGGTGATCACGCCGCACTGGCCGAGGCCGCCCAGCATCACCTCGAACAGGTCGCGCTCCCTGTCGGGGGAGCACCGGTGAAGCCGGCCGTCGCCGGTGACCACGTCCAGCTCCCGGACGTGGTCGATCTGCAGGCCCAGCTCGTTCTGCGCGGGGAAGCCGCCGACCGACAGTGTGCCGCCGACCGACAGCCCGACGTACGTGGTGAACAGCGGCGGCGTGAGCCCGCGGGCGGCGGCCGCGTGGGCCGCCTCCCGCCACAGCACGCCGGAGTCGACGCTGATGGAGTCGGCGCCGACCGAGTGGATCGCGGCCAGCGACCGGTTCTCGATGATGAGGCCGTCGGTGAGGCCCTGGCCGTGGGTGGAGTGCCCCTGGCCGCGGGTGGCCACCGGGATGCGGTGCTCGCGGCAGAAGGCGATCATCTTCTGCACGTCGCGGACGGAGCCGGGCCGCAGGACCGCGCGCGGCAGGCGGCTGACGATCCTGCCGAGGTCGCGGCCGTCGGCCTGCCGGGTGGGGAGGTCGGTGAGCAGGACGCCGTCCAGATGGGGGATCCGCTGGACGCTCCGGGAGCCGGCGCCGGTCGCCCAGGCCCGGGTGGTGGGGTCGAAGCCGACAATGAGGGCGCTCGCCCCGAGAGTGCCGAGAAATCGTCGTCGTGTAACCACATCTGGGACGCTAGTGATCGCCCCGAAGCCGGAACAACGCGCCTTTCGTGACATTGCGGATCACACGTCCAGCGTGCACAGGACTTCGCCGTTGGCGACGGCCTGGCCCACCTTCACGGCCAGCCCCGCGACCCGGCCCGCCCGGTGCGCGAACAGCGGCTGCTCCATCTTCATGGCCTCCAGGACGAACAGCAGCTCCCCCTCCTCGGCCGCCTCGCCGTCCTCCTTGAGGATCTTCACGATCGTGCCCTGCATGGGGCTCACGACCGCGCCCTCGGCCGCCGGGGCCCCGCGG
>NZ_KI866522.1:1835213-1861233 GCF_000511135.2 Microbispora sp. ATCC PTA-5024
CCCCGCGGCCCCCGCCGCCCCGCCGGGACGTCCTCCGCGCGGCGGGGGCCCTCCCCGGGGGTGCGGGCGCGGCGGCGCCGAGGCCCGCCGGCAGCACGACCTCCACCCGGCGCCCGTCCACCTCCAGCACGACGGTCTCGGTGCCGGCGACGGCGCCGGCCTCCCCTGGCTGCCCGGCGAACGGCTCGATCCCCCCGGCGAACTCCGTCTCGATCCACTGGGTGTGGACCTCCAGGTCGAAGGCGAACGCCGGGTCGTCCACCACGGCCCGATGGAACGGCAGCGTGGTCGGCAGCCCGCCGACCTCGAACTCGGCGAGCGCGCGGCGGGCCCGGGCGAGCGCCTGCTCCCGGTCCCGCCCGGTCACGATCAGCTTGGCCAGCAGCGAGTCGAACGCCTGGCCGACGGTCGTGCCCTCCACGACGCCGGAGTCCAGGCGGACCCCCGGGCCGGCCGGCGGCCGCCAGCGGGTCACCGTGCCCGGGGACGGCAGGAAGTTCCGCCCCGGGTCCTCGCCGTTGATCCGGAACTCGATCGAGTGGCCGCGTACCTCGGGGTCGCCGTAGCCGAGCCGCTCCCCCGCCGCGATCCGGAACATCTCCCTGACCAGGTCGATGCCGGTGACCTCCTCGCTCACCGGGTGCTCCACCTGGAGGCGGGTGTTGACCTCCAGGAACGACACCAGGCCGTCCCGGGCCACGAGGAACTCGCAGGTGCCGGCCCCGACGTACCCGGCCTCGCGCAGGATGGCCTTCGAGCTGTCGTACAGGACGCGCAGCTGGCCGGGCGTGAGGAAGGGCGCGGGGGCCTCCTCGACCAGCTTCTGGTGGCGGCGCTGCAGCGAGCAGTCGCGGGTGGAGACCACGACGACCTCGCCGTGCGCGTCGGCCAGGCACTGGGTCTCGACGTGCCGGGGACGGTCGAGGTACCGCTCGGCGAAGCACTCCCCCCTGCCGAAGGCGGCGACAGCCTCCCGCACCGCGCTCTCGTACAGCTCCGGGATCTCCTCCAGCGTGCGGGCGACCTTGAGGCCCCGGCCGCCGCCGCCGTACGCGGCCTTGATGGCGACGGGCAGGCCGTGCCGCTCGGCGAAGGCCACCACCTCAGCGGCGCCGGAGACCGGGCCGGGGGTGCCCGGGGCGAGCGGCGCGCCCACCCGCGTGGCGATCCGCCGCGCCGACACCTTGTCCCCCAGCCCCATGATCACGGCAGGCGGGGGGCCGATCCAGGTCAGCCCCGCGTCGATCACCGCCTGGGCGAAGTCGGCGTTCTCCGACAGGAACCCCCAGCCCGGATGGACGGCGTCCGCGCCCGACTTCAGCGCCGCGTCGAGCACCTTCCCCACGTCGAGGTAGCTGGTGGCGGGGGTGTCCCCGCCCAGGGCGAAGGCCTCCCCCGCCAGTCGCACGTGGGGAGCGCCGGCGTCCGGCGCCGCGTAGACGGCGACGCTGTCGAGCCCGGCGTCCCAGCAGCCCCGGACCAGCCGGACCGCGACCTCGCCCCGGTTGGCGATCAGCACCTTGCGCACCGCGTCTCCTCTCGGGTCTCCCCCTCGGACCGCCCGGTGACGGCGGTCACCACCACGCCTCCCGGTCCAGCCGCGCCTCCCGGTCCAGCCGCCAGCCTGCCTCCACCGACCAGCGGGGGCGGGGAGCGGGCGGCCCGGGCTCCCGGCCCTCCCGCGCCCGCCCGGACGCGGCCAGCACGGCCAGGACGGCGGCCAGCTGCTCGTCGGTCGGGGCGCCGCGCACGACCGCCGCGGGCTCACGCACGACCGCCGTGAGCTCACGCGCGTCCGGCGCCGTCGCCCCGCTCATGCCGGGGGGTTGGCGTGCTTGCGGTGCGGCAGCACGGCCTGCTTGCCCCGGAGCGTGGCGAGGGCGCCCGCCAGCACCCTCCGGGTGTCCCTCGGGTCGATCACGTCGTCCACCAGGCCGCGCTCGACCGCGTAGTACGGGTGCATGAGCTCGGCCCGGTACTCGTCGATCAGCTTGGCCCGGGTGGTCTCCGGCTCGGCCGCGGCGGCGATCTCCTTACGGAAGATCACGTTCGCGGCGGCGTCCGCCCCCATGACCGCGATCTCGTTGGTCGGCCACGCGAACGACAGGTCGGCGCCGATCGAGCGGGAGTCCATGACGATGTAGGCCCCGCCGTACGCCTTGCGGACGATCATCTGGATCCGCGGGACGGTGGCGGCGCAGTAGGCGTGCAGCAGCTTGGCGCCGTGCCGGATGACCCCGCCGTGCTCCTGGTCGGTGCCCGGCAGGAAGCCCGGCACGTCGACGAACGTCACCAGCGGGATGTTGAACGCGTCGCACATCTGCACGAACCGCGCCGCCTTCTCCGAGGCGTGGATGTCGAGCACGCCGGCCATCGACATCGGCTGGTTGGCGATGACGCCCACCACGTGCCCGTCGATCCGGGCCAGCGCGCAGATCACGTTGGCGGCCCACCGCTCGGAGAACTCCAGGAACTCGCCGTCGTCGACGATCTCCCCGACGACCTCGCGCATGTCGTACGGACGGCCGGCCTCGGCGGGCACGATGTCGAGCAGGGCCTCGCAGCGCCGGTCGGGCGGGTCGAGGGTCGGCGCGACCGGGGGGCTCTCCAGGTTGCTGGCGGGCAGCAGCGAGACGAGGTACCGCACGTCCTCCAGGCAGCTCGTCTCGTCGTCGTGGACGAACGTGGCCACGCCCGACCGGGTGGCGTGCACGTCGGCGCCGCCCAGGCCGTCCTGGCTGATCCGCTCGCCGGTGACCGCCTCCACCACGTCGGGGCCGGTGATGAACATCTGCGAGGTCTCGCGGACCATGAACACCACGTCGGTGAGCGCCGGGGCGTAGGACGCGCCGCCCGCGCACGGGCCGAGCATCACGCTGATCTGCGGGATCACGCCGGAGGCCCGGACGGTCCGCTGGAAGATGCCGCCGTAGCCCGCGAGGCCGGTCACGCCCTCCTGGATGCGGGCGCCGGCGCCGTCGTTGAGGCTGATGAGGGGGGCCCGGGCGGCGTACGCCAGGTCCATCACCTTGTGGATCTTCTGGGCGTGCGCCTCCCCGAGGGAGCCGCCGAACACGCGGAAGTCGTGGGCGTAGACGAACACCCTGCGCCCGTCGATCGTGCCCCACCCGGTCACCACGCCGTCGCCGTACGGGCGGCGCTGCTCCATGCCGAACCCGGTCGCCCGGTGCCGGCGGAAGCCCTCGATCTCGGTGAACGAGCCGGGGTCGAGCAGGATCTCCAGGCGTTCGTGCACGGTGAGCTTGCCCCGCGCGTGCTGCGCCTCCGTCGCCCGCGCGCCCGGCCCATCGGCCAGCCGCCCGCGCATCCGGTCCAGCTCGGCGACCCGGCCCCGCATGGACGCGGGCGGGTCTTCGGCCACGACTTTCCTGTCGTCGAGCAGTGTCATTCGCGAAGGCCTTTCGACAATTCATCCGGCATTCGATGGAATGATTTCAAGAAGGGCCGCCGGGGCAAAGGAGAGTCACCCCTAGGAGGCATGCGCATATGTCTTAGGTGACATGGCCCGTGACTCCGCGGAATGATGGGATCGACGCTGTGGAGAACACTGCCCGCAATACAGGAGGAGCCCCGTCGTGAGGATCGACTTCCACGGTGTCACCGTCGGGCCGGACGTCTTCGAGAATTGGTCGGCGCAGGCCGAGAAAATGGGCTACGGCGCCGTGTGGATGTCCGAGACCCAGCACGACCCGTTCGTGAGCCTCGCCGCCGCCGCGCTGCGGACCGAGCAGGTGGACATACGGACCGGAATAGCGGTGGTGTTCGCCCGGAACCCCATGTCCACCGCGATCCTGGCGAACGACCTCCAGTTGCTGTCGCGCGGCCGGTTCGCCCTCGGGATCGGGTCGCAGTTGCAGAGCCACATCACCCGGCGGTTCTCGATGCCGTGGTCGCGGCCGGCCGCCCGCATGCGGGAGTACGTGCTGGCCCTGCACGCCATCTGGGACTGCTTCGAGGACGGCGGCCGGCTGCGGTTCCGGGGCGAGTTCTACCGCCACACCGTCATGAGCCCGTTCTTCAACCCCGGGCCCAACCCGTACGGACGGCCGCGCGTGCTGGTCGCCGGCGTGGGCGAGAAGATGACCGAGCTGGCCGGCGAGCTGTCCGACGGCTTCCTGGCGCACATCATCGCCACCCGGAAGGTCCTCGACGAGGCGACGATGCCGCTGCTGCGCGCCGCCCGGGAGCGGGCCGGGCGCACCATGGACGGCTTCGAGCTGCACGTCACCCCCATCGTGGCGACCGGGGCCGACGAGCGGGAGTACGAGACGGCCGTCGCACGGGCCCGGTCCACCATCGCCTACTACGCCTCGATCCCGAGCTACGCGCCGGTCTTCGACCTGCACGGCCTGAGCGGCCTGTGCGAGGAGCTCTACCGGCTCGCGGCGAGCGGGCGGTCGTCGGAGATGCCCGGCCTGGTCGACGACGAGGTGCTCGACACGTTCGCGGTCACGGGCGAGCCGAAGGAGGCCGCCCGCAAGATCCACGAACGCTTCGCCGATCTCGCGACCAGCGTCGCGTTCTTCCAGCGCGACGACGAGAAGGCCCCCGAGGGGTGGCAGCCCCTCTACGACGAGCTGCGGCACCTGCTCGGGGCTTGAGGGGAAACACGAGAGGGGCTCCGGCGATCCCGGGGCCCCTCGTTCCGTCTCCGGGCCTTGGTTCCGCGGGCCCGCGACTGGAGCCCGGACGCCCAGAAGCCCGGACGCCGAGGGGCCCGGTCCCGTGCGGGACCGGGCCCCTCTGTGGGTGGGGTGCGGCGGATTAGGCCTGGGCCTCGGCGGCGTCGGCCGGGGTCACGTGCTCGGGGGCGAACAGGCCCAGCTCGCGCAGGAGGGTGAGCTCGTCCCTGGCCCCCCAGTGCTCGACGGCCTGGCCGTTCTCCACCCGGTAGAAGTGCAGGTGCTGGATCTCGAACTCCTTGCCCGTGGGCGGCACCCCCAGGAAGTCGCCGGTGTGGCGGCCGCTGAACGTCACCCGGCAGGCGAACTTGTCACCCTCCGAGATGAAGTCGTCCACCTGCCAGCGCGCGTCGGAGAACGCCGAGCGCATGTACCGGGCGGTCGCCAGGTACCCCTCGGGGCCGCCGCCGACGCCCTCCGACGCCTCGTGGTCGACGAAGTCCGGCGCGATGTAGCGGTGCGCCGCCTCCTCGTCGAGCTCGCCGAAGACCTTGGCGATGCCGATCGCCACCTCGAGGACCTGCTGCGCGGCGTCCGGCGGGCGCTCCTCGAGCGGCGCCAGCATCTCCTGGACCTCGTCAGCCATGCTCGTCCCTTCCTTCGCAGTCGTTCTCAGTCGTTCTCGGGCGCTCTCAGTGCCCCAGCCCCTGGCCGCCGCTGACCGGGATCAGGGCGCCGGTGATGAAGCTCGCCTCGTCGCTCGCCAGGAAGCGCACCACCGGCGCGACCTCCTCCGGCCGGCCCGACCTGCGCAGCGCGGTGATGCCGTGCAGGTACGCCCGGTGCTGATCGGTGAGGCCCGACACCATGTCGGTCTCGATGAGCCCGGGGTAGACGACGTTCACGGTGATCTTGCGGGGGCCGAGCTCCCAGGCCAGCGTCCGGGCGAAGCCCATGAGCGCCGCCTTGGACGCCGAGTAGTTGGTGACGCCGGGCGAGCCCCAGAACGCGGTGGTCGAGCCGATCATGATGATCCGCCCCCAGCGGGCCTTCACCATGTCGTGGACGGCGCAGCGGGCGGCCCGCACCGTGCCCATGAGGTTCGTGTCGATCACCGCGGCGAAGTCCTCCTCGGACATGGCGAGGAAGAGGTTGTCCCTGGTCGTGCCGGCGTTGGCCACCAGCACCTCGACCGCCCCCTGCTGGGCCCTAACCTCCTCGAAGGCCCGCTCCACCGACGCCGAGTCGGTCACGTCGCAGCGGACGCCGAACAGCCCTTCCGGGGGCTCGCCCGACCGGTAGGTGATCGCGACCTTGTCGCCGTTGTCGGCGAACGCGCGGGCGATCGCGAGGCCGATGCCCCGGTTCCCGCCCGTGACCAGAACAGAACGGGTCATATGGCCACTCCTAGGTGCTCGTTGAGGGCGGCGACGGCCTCGGCCGTACCGGTGAAGTGGACGGCCCGCCACCCGGCGGCGCGGGCGCCGTCGCAGTTCTTCGGCAGGTCGTCGACGAACAGGGACAGCCCGGCCGGGACGCCCGAGCGCTCCACGGCCAGGTCGAAGATGCGCCGGTCGGGCTTGCGGCAGCCGACCTCGAAGGACAGCACGACGTCGTCGAACAGCTCCGCCGGGTCGACCATCCGCCGCCAGTGCAGGTCCCAGGCGGGCACCATGTTGGACAGCATCCCGACGAACAGCCCGCGCTCCCGCAGGCCGCGCAGCGCGGCCACCCACTCGGCGTTGGCCTCGCGGCCGTCGAACCACGCGTCGGCGAGGGTCGTCAGGCGCATCTCGACACCGTGGTCGGCCCGCAGCACCTCGCCGATCTGCGCGACCCACTCCGGCTCGCTCACGAGGGGGGTGTCGATCGGCAGCATGATGTCGTCGGTGCCGTACGACGCGGTGACCTTGAGGATGGCGTCGATGAGCGCCTCCTGCGGCAGGTCGTGCGCGGCGCAGAACCGGGCCATCGTCACGCTGATGGGCGGGGTGAGCACCCCGCCGAAGTCGGTCCAGACCGCCGCCACCGGCTCCGCCGTCATCGCCCCGCCTCCCCGCTCAGCCGCAGCCCCATCTCGGCCACGATCCCGTCGCCCTGCGCGAACCTGACCTCGACCGCGCCGCCGGGCCCGGCCTCCGCCTCCGCGACGCAGGGCAGGTCCAGCTCGGCGAAGCGCAGGAAGCGACCCGACACCTCGTACGGCACGGCCCCGTCGCCGGCCAGGACGACGGCGAGCTGGCGGGCCGCCTCGGCCAGGGTGGTGGCGGGCAGGTGGTCGTACTCGTGGTCGAACAGCGACCGGTTGGCGAACGAGGGGGCGACCAGCGCCCGCGCCCGTCGCGGTGACCGCTCCACGTCCGCGACGACGACGTTCAGCGGGTTGCTGCGGCCCACCTCGTGGGGCAGCGCGCGCGACACGCCCTCCGGGTCGCCCAGGTCGCGGGTGGACGGCGCGGGCGTGCCCCGCATGAGCCGCCGCAGGGCCTCGTGCTCGCCCGGCGTGACGACGTTGACCTCCATCGTGTGCACGCCGGCCGGCTCGCCGTCCAGGACGAGGTCCTGGGTGACAGAGCCGGTCCGCACCCGGCCGCCGCGCGTCCTGCGGGCGTCGAACCGGTTGTCGATGCGCAGCTCGCCGGGCAGGTGCCCGGCGCGGAGCGGGCCGTCGAGCGTGATCGTGAAGCTCGCGACCATCATCATCGCCCGGGGCGGCAGGCCCAGCAGGTGCGCGCCCGCGATGCCGGCCTGCCGGCCGGCCTCCAGCACCAGCAACGGGTCGAACACGGCGGGCCGCGCGGTGTGGTCGCTGTAGTAGCCATGGCTGAGCGGGAGCTGCGCCGCGGCCAGGAACCTGGCCTCGCCGGCCGGGCGGATATCGGTCACGAAGACCTCGGCGACCGAGGCGCGGTGCACCAGAGCCCGGTCGATCGTGCGACCGAAACTCAGCTCCACCGGCTCGGCGAGATCGGCGACGGCTTCCGTTGTGGCCGCCATCGTCACCCCCCTGGATAGACGGTTGTGGCATCACTTTCGCAGCCGCCGATGAAAGGCCGCTAAATTCGCGATAAAAGCGGCGCGATGTCACTTTCGATCCGTTCCCTTGTTCCTCGGGAGGGCCGGTGGTTAACGTCGTCGGCGAGAAACGGTCGGATATTGAGAAGGGGAATCCGCGAATGACTGTTGATGTCAGCGCCCTGCAGGAGAAGATTCGCGACATCATCGAGCAGGAACTCGAGCTGGAGCCCGGCGAGCTCACCGGGTCGGGCCATTTCATCGACGAATACGACGCGGACTCGCTGTCGCTCATCACGATTCTCGCCCGGATCGAGAAGGAGCTCGGCGTCGCGGTCCCGCAGGACGAGCTGCCGAACATGCCGAACCTGGACGGCGTCTACGCCGTGGTCACGAAGGTCGCCGGCCGGGAGCCCCAGAATGCCTGACCGGCGCGTCGCCGTTACCGGACTGGGGGCGGTGAGCTGCATCGGCACCGGTGTCGAGGCGTTCACCGCCGCCGTCCGGGAAGGGAGGAACGGCGCCTCCGAGATCTCGAGCTTCGACACGGACGGCTTCCCCTACACGGTGGCCTGCGAGGTCAAGGACTTCGAGCCGGAGCGGCTGCTGCGGCGGATCGACAGCGCCCGGTGGGGCCGCAGCGCGCTGTTCGCGGCCGCGGCCGCCCGGCTCGCGGTGGAGGACTCCGGCCTCGACCCCGGCGACCTGTCGGCCGCGCGGACCGGGTCCATCATGGGCACCACGGCCGGCGAGTCGCAGGTGCTCATGGAGGTCGTCGACCAGTGGATGAGCCAGGGCCTCAAGGCCGTGGACCCCCGCCTGGTGCCGATGGCCCCGGCCAGCCAGATCGCCAACGCGGTCAGCGCCGAGCTGCACCTGACCGGGGACTCCCAGACGATCCCCACGGCCTGCTCCGCGAGCAACATGGCCCTCGGGTACGCGTACGACCTCGTGAGGACCGGGCAGGCCGACTTCATGCTGGCGGGCGGCGCCGACGCGGTGAACCGCTCGTGCCACGCCGGGTTCTACCGGCTGGGCGCGCTCGCCGAGAAGGTCTGCCGGCCGTTCGACGTGAACCGCTCCGGCATCCTCACCGGTGAGGGCGGCGCCGTCCTCGTGCTGGAGCCGCTGGAGCACGCCCAGGCCCGCGGCGCGCGGATCTACGGCGAGGTGCTCGGCTACGGCGTCAACTGCGACGCCAAGCACATGGTGAACCCGGACGCGTCCAGCTTCGCCGAGTGCATCCGCATCGCCCACCGGTTCGCCGGGGTCGAGGCCTCCCAGGTCGACTACATCTCGGCGCACGGCACCGGGACGCGGACCAACGACATCACCGAGGTCACCGCGGTCCGGGAGGCGTTCGGCGAGCGCATCCCGCCGATCAGCTCGGTCAAGTCCATGATCGGGCACACCATGGGCGCGGCCAGCGCCTTCGGCGCCATCGCCTGCCTCAAGGCGATCCAGGAGGGCTTCCTGCCCCCCACCGCCAACCTGGAGGAGCTGGACCCGGCCCTCGGCCCCGGCCTGGACGTCGTGCCGAACGTGGCCCGGCCCGGCCGGGTCGACGTCGCGCAGAACCAGGGACTCGCCTTCGGAGGCAACAACGTGGTGACCGTCTTCGGGAGGGTGGCATGACGGCCGGCGCGGCGGTGGCCGCGCCGGTCCGGCCGCTCCTCGTCACCGGGTGCGGGGTGGTCTCCCCCGCGGGCGTGGGGCTGGCCCCGCTGGCCGGGGCGCTGGAGAGCGGCCCCGCCGCCCCGGGCGCCCCGGACGACTCGCCCGACGGGTACCCCCCGCAGCCGCTGTGGGCGCTGCCCGAGCTCCCGGTCGCCGAGCACCTCGGCACCAAGGGGCTGCGCCACGTCGACCGGTTCACGCTCATGGCCCTGATCGCCTGCAAATCGGCGCTGCGGCAGGCGGGCGCCGAGGGCGACGGCGCGGACATCGGCGTGGTCGTCGCCACCAGCACGGGCAGCCTGCGGACGCTCTCGGAGGTCGCCTGCGACACGGTGCTGCAGGAGAAGCCGTACATGGTCAATCCGGGGAACTTCCCCAACGTGGTCATGAACGCCTGCGGCGGCCAGATCGCGATCAAGAACGGCCTGCGGGCCGTCAACTCCACGATCTCCGGCGGCCAGGTGTCGAGCCTGGCGGCCGTCCGGTTCGCCCGTACGGCGATCGAGGGCGGCCGCGCCTCCCGCGTGCTCGTCGGCGGCGTGGAGGAGCTGGTGCCGATCTCGGCCTGGGGCTGGCACCTGTCGCAGGCCCTGGACGCGGAGGCGCCGATCGGCGAGGGCACCGCCATGTTCCTCCTCGAGGACGCAGAGACGGCGCGGGAGGCCGGCCGCACGGGCCTGGCCGAGGTGCTGGCCTGCGAGGTCGGCTACCACGGCGTGGACGACGCCGACGGCAGGGCCCGCGGCCTGGCCGCGTGCGTCGGGCGGGCGCTGTCGCGCAGCGGGGTCCTCCCCGACGAGGTGGACGTGGTCTCCGTGGGCGCGGCCGGGCACCGGGACATGGAGGCCGTCGAGGAGCGGGCGCTGCGCGCCGCGCTGGGCCGCGACGTCCCCCTGATCCGGGCCGCCACCGCCGTGGGCGAGTGCTACAGCGCCAGCGGCGCCCTGCAGCTGGCCGCGCTGCTCGCCTCCTGGCAGGAGGCTCCGGACGGCGACCGCCGCACCGCCCTGGTGACCAGCGTGGGCGACGACGGCAACGTGGGCTGCCTGGTGGTGCGCCGATGGCTCTGAACGTCGCGTGCGTCGGCAAGAGCTACCCGCCCAGCGAGCCGTACGAGGTGGGGCGGGAGAAGATCTGGGAGTTCGCGAACGCGATCCGCGACCCCAACCCCGTCTACCGGGACCCGGAGGCCGCGCGGGCGCACGGCCACCCGGACGTCATCGCCCCGCCGAGCTTCCCCATGGTGATCTCGCTGGAGGCCGAGCGCCAGGTCGTGTACGACCCGGAGCTCGGCGCCCGCGACCAGGTGCGGTTCGTCCACCGGGAGCAGCGGTTCGCCTACCGGCGGCCGATCCGCGCCGGGGACGTCCTCACCGTGACGGTCTCCATCGCGGCCATCGACATCATCGGTGACAACGACGTCATCACGTTCGAGAGCCGGATCGACGCCGGGGGCGACGAGCACGTGTGCACGGCGAAGTCGACGTTCGTCATGTTCGACCCCGAGAGGAAGGGCGAGCCCGCACCATGACCACGGTCATCACCCGTCCGGCGCCGGCCAGGCGCCGCTACGACGACGTGGAGCCCGGCACGAGGCTCCCGGGCCGCACCGTCACGGTCCAGCGCGGGGACCTCGTCCGGTACGGCGGGGCCTCGTGCGACTACAACACGATCCACTGGGACGAGCGGACGGCCGAGGCCATCGGCCTGCCGCACCCCATCGCGCACGGCATGTTCACCATGGCCCTCGCCCTGTCCGTGGTCTCGGACTGGGCGGGCGACCCGGCGGCCGTCGTCGACTTCGGCGGCCGCTTCCCCCGGCTGGTCCCCGTGCCCAACGACGGGAAGGGCGTCCTGCTGGAGGTCGATGCCGTGGTGGTGGAGAAGCTCGAGGCCCCGAACGTGCGGGTCAGCGTCGCCGTCCGCCTGGACGGCGCGAAGGTGCTCACGATGCCGCGGACGATCGTAGCCCTGGCGTAGGGCGCGTCCCCACCTCGAGGATCTCCCGCTGCAGCCGGTGCACCTCGGGCGAGGGCTCCAGCCCCAGCTCCCGGTCGAGCACCCTGCGCAGGTCGTGGAAGGCGGTCAGCGCCTCCCCCCGCCGGCCCACCCTGTGCAGGGTCTCGATCAGCCGGGCGTGGAACCACTCGTTCAGCGGGCTGGCCGCCACCAGGCCCCGCAGCTCGCCCACCAGCTCCCGATGGCGGCCCAGCCGCATGTCGGCCTCGATCCGCAGCTCGAGCGCCCTGATCCGCGCCTCCTCCAGCTGGGCGAGGTGGCGGGTCAGGACGGGGCCGCAGGCCACGTTGCCGAGGGGCCTGCCCCGCCACAGCGCGAGCGCCTCGCGCAGGACGGCCGCCCCCTCGGCCGTCTCCCCCCGGGCGATCTCGGCCGCCCCGCGCTCCGCGAGCCGCCGGAACCGCTCGGCGTCGACCTGCTCCCCCGCCACCTGCAGCACATATCCGGTGGGCTCGGTCAGCAGCGGCGCCGGAGGGTCGCCGTCGGCCCCCAGAAGCCGGCGCAGCCGGTAGACGTGCGTGTGCAGCGACTGCAGGGCCGTCCGCGGCGGCGCGTCCTCCCACAGCTCCTCGACCAGCGTCTCCACCGGGACGACCTGGCCCGGCCGCATCAGCAGCAGGGCGAGGACCTGACGGACCTTGGGCCCCGGCGGTATCACCACGCGGTTTCCTGAACGTATCGCCAACGAGCCGAGAACAGTGAAAATACGCATTTCCAATTTCTCCCGAAGAATTGGGATCGTATGGTGCCTGGTCCTCGGTGTTCGATCCGAACGTAATCAGGAGCCCCCACCTGGCTGCAACGCCGGGGCCCGCGAGTGCCGCCAAAGACGCAGCGCCATGCGCCTTTCGGGGCATCGATTACCTCCCAAGTGACATCCCGTCAGCCTCGAAGAGAAGTACATATCCCGATAAAGTCGGAAACCGGCCTGCCCTCTCGAAAGGAAGCCCGATGCCGCTGAATCCGGCGTTCAAGGGCCGGGTCTACCCGCCGACCGAGCCGTACGAGGTCGGCCGCGAGAAGATCCGGGAGTTCGCCGAGGCGATCGGCGAGCCCGACCCCGCCGCGGACCCGGACGGCCCGGTGGTCGCGCCCCCGACGTTCGCGATCGTGCTCACGATGCGGGCCGAGCGGCAGGCGGTGTTCGACCCCGAACTCGGGCTCGACCTGTCCCGCCTGCTCCACCGGGAGCAGCGGTTCGACTACACCCGCCCGATCGTGGCCGGCGACCGGCTCACGGTCACCGTGCGGGTCGAGGACGTGGGCGGCGCCGGTCCCGCCGACGTGCTGACCCTGTCCAGCGCCGTGACCACGACGGACGGCGAGCACGTCTGCACGGCCACCGCCACGCTCGTGACCATGGGAGACGAGGATGCCTGACGTCCCGCGCTACTCGGCCGTCCGGGTCGGGGACCGGCTGCCCCGCCTCACCCACACGATCCGCCGCTACGACCTGGTCCGCTACGCCGGCGCCTCAGGAGACTTCAACCCCATCCACTGGAGCGAGAGCGCGGCCGAGGGGGCCGGGCTGCCCGGCCTCGTCGCCCACGGCATGCTCACCTTCGGTGTGGCGATGCGCCTGGTGAACGAGTGGGCGGGCCGCCCCGGGCGGGTGAGCGGCTGCGGCGCCCGGTTCACCCGGCCCGTCGTCGTGCCCGACGGGTACGACGGCACCGAGGTGGTGGTGGAGGGGGTCGTGGCCGAGAAGCTCCCCGGCTCCCGGGTGCGGATCGACCTGACCGTGCGGCACGGCGGCGAGAAGGTGCTCGCCCGCCCGCGCGCCGTGGTCGCGCTCGACGACTGACGACCCGACCGGCGGGCCCGAGCGGCGGGCCCTGCCGAGAGCGACGACGAGGAAGGCCCGGCTGCAATGCGACTGTTCGTCGGCGGATACTCCTGGACCGAGACCCTCGCCAGGGGCGTGCGCGTCGTGATGACCGATCCCGCGACCGGCGGGCTGGTGCTCACCGGCTCGTTCACCGACATCCCCAACCCCTTCCACCTGCTGCCGTCCCCCTCGGGGCGGACGCTCTACGTGGCCGCCAACGTGCCGGACGGCCGGGTGCACGTCCTCGGCGTCGGGCGGCACGGCTCGCTGGAGCACCGGGGCGAACGCTCCGCCCTCGGCGCCGGCACCGTCCATCTGTCCCTGCACCCGTCGGGACGGCACCTGCTCGCGGTCAACCACGACTCGGGCGAGGTCGTCGTCTTCCCCGTCGAGGACGACGAACTGCTCGGCCCGGCCGCGGACGTCGTGCGCCACGACGGGAAGGGACCCGACCCGGTCAACCAGGCCGGGCCCCACCCGCACATGACCGTGACCGACCACACCGGGACGTTCGTCCTCGTGCCGGACAAGGGCGACGACCACGTCCACGTGTACCGGTTCTCCGCGTCCAGCGGGCACCTGTCGGCCCTCGGACGGACCCACCTCGGCGAGGGCGTCGGCCCGCGGCACCTCGTCTTCCACCCCTCGGGCCGGTACGTCTACGTCGTCGGCGAGCTCCAGCCGGTCATCGTGGTGTGCGGCTTCGACACGTCCGGGGCCCTGTGGCCGCTGGGCTCGGTGCGCACGGTGCCCGACGAGGCGGACGGCTGGATAGCCCCCTCCGCCATCGTGATCTCGGCCGACGGGCGGTATGTCTACGCGGCCAACCGGGGCCACGAGAGCGTCGCCGTCTTCGAGGTGGCCGCCGGGGGCGCGGTGCTGAAGCGGACTGGGGAGCACCGGTTCGGCGACCCGTTCACCACCATGCCGTGGGACCTGCTCGTCGATCCCTCGGGCACGGTCGTGTACGTGGCCAACCAGATGGCGGGGACGGTCGCCGCGCTGTCCGTCGACCCGGAGACGGGCCTGCTGGGGGCGCTGGGCGCGCCGGTGGCGGTGCCCGACGCGGCCTGCCTGGTGGCCGCGCCCGCCTGATCCTCACGCCCGGTGCCCCGGGCCTGCGAACGAACGAAGCCCTCCGGCCGGCGCCGGAGGGCTTCACGCGTGCGGGGAGCCGGACGAGTCTCAGAAGTCGCCGAAGAGGCGGGTCGACTCGGCCTCGTGGGCCAGCCGGCGCAGCGACGCGAGGATCGTGTCGCCCATGGCGGTCCAGATGACGACGCCCTCGACGATGCTGTCGAGGTCGCCGCGGTGCAGCAGTGTCTTCACCTCGTCGCCGGCCACGCGCTCGGCCGCGTCGGCGTAGGAGCCGAGGACCTTGGCGAAGTCGTCCTGGCCGAGCCGGCGCATGGTGGCGAGCGCGTCGGCCAGCGTGCGGCGGGCGGGGTTGGTGGGCTTGACCTGCCAGCCGCGCTCCTCCAGCAGCCGGTCGACCTCGGCGACGGCCTCCTGCCACGCCTCGTCCTCGGTGTAGTCGCGCGGCGCGGTCATCACGTACTGCGCCTTGCCGATGGTGTCGAGGCGGGAGACGCCGGTGGAGAACATCAGGGAGAGCACCTCGCGAGCCGAGGCGATGGACAGGCCGCCCACCTCGACGAGGGCGCGCGCCAGCTTGAGGCGGCGCACGTGCGCCTCGCCGTACTGGGCCTGGTTGGGCCCGGTCCGCTCCCCCGGCGGGAGCAGCCCCTCCCGCGTGTAGTACTTGATCGTGGGGATGGGAACGCCGGTGCGCCTGCTCAGCTCAGCGATCCTCATGGTGCCTCTCCCTGTCGCCGCCTCCAAGGATAGATCCTGGTCGCGTCCGGCGTACCACGCCCGATTGCGCGGCGCACCGGACGCCGTCAGGCGCTCAGGCGCTGACCTCGCGCACCGGCGCCGGGCCCGGCTCGGCGGGCCGCTCGCGCGGCGGGGCCGAAGGGACGAGCGCGGCGCACAGCGTGGCCGCGGCGACCATCGAGGCGCCGCCCCACAGCGCCGCCCGCAGGCCCGAGGTGAACGACGCCGCCGTGGCGTAGCCGCCCCTGACCGCGAACACCTCGGCCAGCACGGCCACGCCGAGGACCACCCCGACCTGGCGCAGCGCGTTGTTGACGCCCGACGCGAGGCCCTCCTCGGAGGGGGACGCGAAGTCGAGGGTCTGCCGGGCGCTCAGCGCGAAGAACAGGCCCATGCCGGCCCCGGCGACCACCATGGCCGGCAGCAGCAGGAGGTAGGACACGCCGGGCTCGGCCACGACGGCGAGCCACCCGAGCGACGCGGCCTGCAGGGCGCATCCGGTGATCATGAGCCGGCGCACGCCGAGGCGTTCGCCGAAGACCCCGGCGAGCGGCGCCACGAGCAGCGGCATGGCGGTCCACGGCAGCGTGCGCAGCCCGGCCTGCACGGGCGAGTAGGCGAGCACGTTCTGCAGGTACTGCGTCAGCAGGAAGACCGCGCCGAACATGCCGCCCTGGACGAGCAGGGCGACGGCGTTCGACAGGGTGAAGCCGCGCCGCCGGAACAGGTGCGGCGGCAGCACGGGGTGGGGCGCCCGCCTCTCCCACGCCGCGGTGGCCGCCAGCAGCACCGCCCCGGCGGTCAGCGAACCCACCACCTGCGGGTCGCCCCAGCCGAGCGCCGAGCTGCGCACCAGCCCGTAGACGACGCCGAGCAGGCCGCCGGTGACGAGCAGCGTGCCGCGGACGTCGAGCCGCGCGTACGGGCCGTGGCTCTCGGCCAGGCGGGCGAGGGCGAGCGGCAGCAGCAGCACGCCGATCGGGACGTTCAGCCAGAAGACCCAGTGCCAGTCGCCGAGCTGGACGATCATGCCGCCGACCCACGGGCCGAGGGCGATGGCGAGTCCGCTCATCCCGCTCAGGCCGGCGATGGCGATGCCGCGGCGCCTCTCGCCGACGGCCGTGACGACGAGCGTCAGCGACAGCGGGAAGATGACCGATCCGCCGACGCCCTGGAGCACCCGGGCGGCCACGAGCATCCCGGCGGAGCCGGACAGGGCGGCGGCCGCGGACGCGACGGTGAACAGCGCGACGCCCGCGGCGAAGACGGTCCTGCGGCCGAAGCGGTCGCCCAGGATGGCCGCGCCCAGCAGCAGGATCGCGAACGACAGGGTGTAGGCGTTGACCGTCCACTCCAGGCTCTCGAGCGAGGCGTGCAGGTCGCGCCGGATCGTCGGTAACGCGGTGGTGACGATCAGGTTGTCCAGCGACGCCATGAACGCCGCGGTCCCCGTGATCAGAAAGGTGGCTAAGGCTCCGCCACGAACGCTCATCGTCCGGCCTCCAGTGATGACCTCTTGCCCCCCAACTTAGATAGTGGATAGTATCACTATCGATAATTAGATGGATAGTAATGCTCACCGCTATCTACGGTGGAGGCGTACATGTTCCGCACACTCGGCCGCTTCGCCATCCGAAGCCGCCGCTGGATCATGCTCGGGACCCTGCTGTTCGTCGTGTTCGCCGCCGTCTGGGGCACGGGCGTGTTCGGGCGCCTCGGCGGCGGCGCCGGGTTCGACGACCCCGGCAGCCCGTCGGTGCACGCCGACAACGTGCTGGCCGGCCCCCTCGGCCGGTACGCCAACGACGTCGTCGTCCTCTACGAGAGCGACCACCTCACCGTCGACGACCCCGCCTTCGCCGAGCCGGTGAAGCGGGCCCTGGCCGCCGTTCCGCGCGGCGACGTGACGCGGCTCGACTCGTACTGGTCGACCGGCTCCGCCGGCTACGTCTCGAAGGACCGGCACGCCACGTACGCGGCGGTGCAGCTGCGCTCGCCCGACGACCAGGTCCGCGTGCAGCAGTTGCGCAAGATCCAGGACAGCTTCGCGGTGCCCGGGCTGACCGTGAGGTTCGGCGGCACCACCTCGATGACCGACCAGGTCAACCGGCTCACCCTGCGCGACCTCGGCCTCGCCGAGGCGATCTCGACGCCGATCCTGCTGATCCTGCTGATCGTGGTGTTCCGCAGCGTCCTGGCCGCCACGCTGCCGCTGGTCATCGGCTTCACGGCGGCGCTGGGCTCGCTCGCGCTGCTGCGCTTCGTGACGCTGTTCGCCGACATCTCGACGTTCGCCATCCAGGTGATCAGCATCCTCGGCCTGGGCCTGGCGATCGACTACGCGCTGCTGGCCGTGACCCGGTTCCGCGAGGAGCTGTCGTCCGGCGCGTCCGTGGACGCCGCGGTCGAGCGGACGATGGCGACGGCGGGGCGGACGATCACCTTCTCCGGCGTCGTGGTGGCCATGTCGTTCGCCGGCCTCACGCTCTTCCCCTCGCGGTTCCTGCTGTCGATGGGCTACGCCGGCGCGGGCACCGTGGTCGTGGCCGTCGTGGCCTCGCTGACCGTGCTCCCGGCGCTGCTGAAGATCATGGGCACCCGGCTCAACCCGGCGCGGGTGCGCCTGATCGACCCCGCGACCGGCCGGTGGTACCGGGTCGCCCACGCCGTCATGCGCCGCCCGCTGGCGAGCACGCTCGGCATCGTCGTCGTCCTGGTCGCCCTCGGCCTGCCGTTCCTCGGGGTGAACTGGGCGCGGCCCGGCGACTGGGTGCTCCCGGCGAACGCCGACGCCCGCGCCGTCACCCAGGAGGTGGGACAGCGCTTCGCCGCCGACCCCGGCAAGCTCGTGACGGCCGTCGTCGAGTCGCCCCGCGCGCTCGACAGGGGCGCCCTGGACGCCTACGCCGCCCGCCTCGACGCGGTCCCGGGCGTGAACGGCGCCAGGGTCACCGGCGCGGCCGGCGACCAGGCCCGGCTCACGCTCGGCTACGCCATGGACCCGATGTCCCGCGACGCACGCCGGATGGTGGACGGCCTGCGGGCCGTCGCGCCGCCCCCTGGGACCACGGCCGCGTTCACCGGCATGCCCGCCTCCCGGGTGGACATCGTCGACATGGTCACCTCGCGGATGCCGTGGATGGCGCTGTTCGTGACCGTCGTGTCGTTCGTCGTGCTGTTCCTGGCCTTCGGGTCCGTGGTGCTGCCGGTGAAGTCGGTGCTGCTCAACCTGCTGTCGCTGTCGGCCTCCTTCGGCGCGATCAAGCTGATCTTCCAGGACGGCTGGCTCGACGGCGTGCTCAACTTCGTCCCGGTCGGCGCGGTGGACGTGAACTTCCCCGTGCTCATCGTGGCCATCGCCTTCGGCCTGGCCATGGACTACGAGGTGTTCCTGCTGTCGCGGGTACGCGAGGAGTACGAGCGCACGGGCGACGTCGCCGAGTCGATGGCCCGGGGGCTGCAGCGCACGGCCCGCGTCATCACGAGCGCGGCCCTGCTGGTGGCCGTGGTCGTGGGCGGGTTCGTCCTGTCCGGGATCACGTTCATGAAGATGGCCGGCGTCGGCCTGGTGATCGCCGTCGCCGTCGACGCAACGATCGTGCGCGGCCTGCTCGTCCCGGCGACGATGCGGCTGCTCGGCCGGTGGGCCTGGTGGGCCCCGGCTCCGCTGGCCGCCTGGTGGCGCCGCCACGGCGTGCCCGAGCACGGGCACGGGCACGACGCCGCCCCCGCCGCGCCCGCCGAGGTCGCGCCGCGGCCCGCCTGACCCCCGACACTCAGGGAGATCACATGCAGTACGAAGCGCTCGGCCGCACCGGGGTGACGGTGAGCCGGCTGTGCCTGGGAGCGATGATGTTCGGGTCGTGGGGCAACCCCGACCACGACGACTCGATCAAGATCATCCACCACGCCCTCGAGAACGGCGTCAACTTCATCGACACCTCCGACAACTACTCGGCTGGGGAGTCGGAGGAGATCGTCGGCAAGGCCCTCGCGCAGGCGGGGGCCCGGGACCGGGTGGTCCTCGCGACCAAGTGCCACTTCCCCATGGGCGCCGACCCCAACATGCGGGGCAACTCCCGCCGCTGGATCATGCAGGAGGTCGACAACAGCCTGCGCCGGCTCGGCACGGACTGGATCGACCTCTACCAGATCCACCGTCCCGACCCCTCCACGGACATCGACGAGACGCTGAGCGCGCTGACCGACCTGGTGCGGGCCGGCAAGATCCGCTACTTCGGCACCTCGACGTTCCCGGCCCACCTCATCGTGGAGGCGCAGCTCGTGGCCGCCCGCGGGTTCCGCGAGCGGTTCTCCGCCGAGCAGGCGCCGTACTCGATCCTCGTACGGGGGATCGAGCGCGACGTGCTTCCGGTCTGCCGGCAGTACCGGGTGGGCGTGCTGACCTGGAGCCCGCTCGCCGGCGGCTGGCTCACCGGCCGGTACCGCAAGGACCAGGAGGTCCCGTTCAGCATGCGCAGCTTCGTCGTGCCCGGCAGGTACGACATGGAGCTGCCCGCCAACCAGCGCAAGCTGGAGATCGTGGAGGAGCTGGCCCTGCTGGCCGAACGCGCCGGGATCAGCCTCATCGACCTCGCCCTGGCCTTCACGCTCCGCCATCCCGCGGTCACCTCGGTTATCATCGGCCCGCGTACCACAGAGCACCTTGACAGCCAGCTCGGAGCGGTGTCGGTCGAGCTGACCGGCGACGTGCTCGACGAGATCGACCGGATCGTCCCGCCCGGCACCACGCTCAATCCGCACGACGAGGGCTGGCAGCACCCCGAGCTGGCCGACCCCGCCCTGCGGCGGAGATAGTACAGAATTACACGAATAAAAATCTATTTACACGGGATTAACATGACCTGATTCTCAACACGCTTCTCTACTATCCGTCATGAACGCAGAAACCCCTCCCCTGCCCATTGCCGAGAAACGCTCGATTTCTAGATAATTGTGGCGATCGATGCCTGCGGAATCGCGGGCCAGCACCATGTGACGGTCGTAACGCGGACCCCCCTTCTGGTCCGTGGCCAAAGTCGGGGGCGAACAAGGTGCAGGGGATCGGATATGGCGGAAAGCACATCGCCGGAGGTGCTCGTACGGAGCCCGGCGTTACTGCAGGTGTACGAATCCCGCCTGCGTGAGCTGGCGAGTCCCGTGGTCAAGGACCCCCTGGTCTGGCGGGAGTGGCGCAGGCAGACGGAGAGTCTTCTGGAGCTCTGCGCGGAGTCCGGCGGGAGCCGGCCCGCGCGGGCGGCGATCGAGCCGCCGAGCCCGGCCGTACGCGCGGTCGGGCTCGTCGCGGCCAGCGCCGCCTGGGCGGAGCTGTTCCAGGCGGTGGCCGACCACCTGGCCGGGTCGGCCCGGGACCCCGCGGAACGGGGACGGCCGCGCGACCACGTGCTGCCGGCGCTGAACCGGGCGATCCTCACGCTCGTGGGCGCCTTCGGCGCCGAGGCCGAGGCGGAGACGCTCGACCGGATCGGCACCGAACAGGAGCGGATCCGGATGGTCGTCGCCCGGGACGTGCACGACTGGGTGGGCAGCAGCATCAGCCTGGCCCTGCGCCGGCTCGACCTCTACGAGCTGCGCCGCGGCACGCCAGAGGCGCAGGGCGACCTGCGTCAGGTGCGCCAGGCGCTGAACGACGCCTGGGAGACCGTACGGCGGCTGGTGAAGGGCCTGCGGCCCTGGCCGCCCAGCATCGGCCTGGAGGGCTCGCTGCGCGCGTTCGCCGAGGCGGTGAAGCCGCCTGGCGTGGGCCTGGAGGTGTCCGTGCGCGGCGAGGAGTCGTCGCTGCCCGTGGACGTGCGCGCCGAACTGCTGGCCATCATCAGGGAGGCCCTGCGCAACGCGCTCGCCCACGCCGGCGCCGGCGGTGTCACCGCCCACGCCGAGATCCTGCCGGAGAAGGTGGTGGCCGTCGTCCAGGACGACGGCGCCGGGGTCGACCCCGGCCGGGCCTGGCACGGGGCCGGCCTCGCCTCCATGCGCGAGCGCACCGAGCTCCTCGCGGGCGAGTTCCGCATGAGCAGCCATCCGTCCGGTGGGACGAGGATCGACATCTCCGTGCCTCTCGGAGGGCGCCCGCATGAGCATTGAGCATCCCATCCGCATCGTCGTGGCCGACGACCACACGCTCCTGCGCGAGGCGCTGTGCGAGCTCCTGCGCTCCGAGCCCGACTTCCGCGTCGCCGGCCAGGCCGGGGACGGCCGCGCCGTGGTCTCCACGGTCGCCGCGGTCCGTCCCGACATCGTCCTGCTGGACGTCGAGATGCCGGGCCACCCGCCCGCCTACACGCTCAACCAGATCGCGCACGTGTCGCCGCACAGCACGGTCGTCGTGCTGACGATGCACGACGACCCGCACCTGGTGCAGGAGATGCTGTCGGCGGGCGCCCGGGGCTACCTGCACAAGGGCGTGAGCTGGCAGGACCTGACGGCGGCCCTGCGCAGCGTGCACCGCAGCTCCCACCGGGTCATCGTCTCCCCGCGCCCGCCGAAGTCCATCGCGCAGTCGGCCCCGCGGGCCCTGCTGACCGAGCGGGAGGAGGAGGTGCTGGCCCTGGTGGCCCGCGCGCTCAGCAACCGGCAGATCGCCGTCCAGCTGTCGATCACCGAGGGCACGGTCAAACGGCACCTGCGCAACATCTTCGGCAAGCTCGGCGCCGTGTCGCGGCTCGACGCCGTGAACCGGGCGAAGGTCTCCGCGCCGGCCTTCACCTCGCCCGTCCCCGCGCCGTCCCTCCCGCCCGTACGGATCGAGCGGATGCCGTCAGCCTCTTGCGAACCGGTCGGCCAGAATGGATCCTGGAGCTATCGATAGTTGAACTATCCATAGGAGGATTGGCCATGCCGCTCCGATGGCATCGCCCGCTGATGCTCTTCTGCGGCGCGCTCGGCGTGCTCGCCGTCGTCTGCGTGGCCGGGCTGGCGTTCGACGACCGAGTGCTGATGGGCGAGCCGATCTGGCTCAAGCCGCTCAAGTTCTGCCTGTCGTTCATCGCCTTCGGCACCGTGATCGCCTGGATACTCCCGCTGATGCGCCGCACCCCGGGCCTGGCCCGGCTGGCCGGCAACCTCCTCGTGACGGCTGGGATCATCGAGATCGTGCTGATCGTCACCCAGGTACTCCGGGGCCGGCGCAGCCACTTCAACGAGTCGACGCCGCTCGACGCCGCGATCTTCGGGGTGATGGGCCTCACCATCACGTTCCTCTGGATCACCAGCATCGGGATCGGCGTGCTCGCCCTGCGGCAGCGGCTCGCGGACCGGCCGACGACCACCGCGCTGCGGCTCGCGCTGGTGCTGTCGGTCATCGGCATGGCGGTCGCCTTCCTGATGGTCGGGCCCACTCCGGAACAGTCGCAGGCGCTGGCGGACGGCACATTCAACGGCGTCATGGGGGCCCACAGCGTCGGCGTGCCGGACGGCGGCCCCGGCATGCCGCTCACCGACTGGAGCACCACGGGCGGAGACCTGCGCGTCCCGCACGCGGTCGGCCTGCACGCGCTGCAGGCGATCCCGCTCGTGGCGGTCATCCTGTCCCTGGCGGGCCGGCGGGTGCCGGCGCTGCGCGACGAGGGCGTCCGGGTGGGCCTCATCCGGGTGGCCGCCGCGGGCTACCTGGCGCTGGTGGCGCTGCTGACCTGGCAGGCCCTGCGCGGGCAGCCGCTGGTCCGGCCGGACGCCGCGGTCCTCGGCGGGCTGGCCCTGATCGCGGCCGCGGTCGCGGCCGGGTCCCTGGCCGTGCTCCTGACGCGGCGCAGGCGGCCGGTCGCCCCGGTCCTCACCCCGGTGCCCGAGGCGGGCGTGCGATGACGCAGGTGCTGTTCCAGCTCACGTTCCCGCTCGCCGTGCCGTTCTGGGCCCTGATGATCTTCGCTCCTGGGTGGTCGTGGACGCGCAGGATCGTGTCCTCGCCCCTGATCGTCGTGCCGCCGCTGCTCGTCTACCTGGCGCTCGTGATCCCGGACTTCGGCGGCCTGTGGGCCGCCGTGAGCCGCCCGGACCTGCGCGTCCTCGGCGACTTCTTCGGCAGCCCGGAGGGCGCGGCCGCCCTGTGGGCGCACCTCATCGGGTTCGACCTGTTCGTGGGCCGCTGGATGTACCTCGACTCCCGCGAACGGGGCGTCCCGCCGCTGGTGACGAGCCCCATCCTGGTGGTGACGATCCTGCTGTCCCCCATCGGGACGCTGCTCTACCTGGCCGCCCGCCTGCTCGCCCCGGCCCGCGCCGACCGGGCGCGGGTGGTGAGCCTCCAGCGCGGCTGACCTCCCGCCGGGCCCGGCCACGTCGTCGCGGGCGTGACCGGGCCCGGACGGGCCGCCGCGGCATCGGATCGGGTCGCGGCTCGCGCCACCGGCCCAGCGGCAGAGACGGCGGGAGGCCCCGGCGTCAGCTCGTGGGCACCTGCCAGCCGCGCTCGCGCAGCCCCTCGGTGAGGGCGGCGGCCGCCTCCGGCTGGACGTACAGCTCGGCGGCGCCGACCGGCAGCCCGGGGGCGTGCTCCAGCCGGATGTCCTCGATGTTGACGCCGGTCTCGCCCGCGGCCTGGACGAGGCGGGCCAGCTCTCCCGGCCGGTCGCCGATGACCACCTGCACCACGGCGTACGTGCGGGCCGGGCCGCCGTGCTTGCCGGGGATCCGGCTGGTGCCGGCGACGCCCCGGGACAGCAGGTCGGTGACGTCCCCGACGGCGTTGCCGTCGCCGGCGAGCGCCCGCAGCGCCCGGGCCGCGGCGGACAGGTCGGCCACGACGGCCTCCAGCACCTCGGCGACCGGGATCGCGTTGCCGGACAGGATCCCGGTCCACAGCGCCGGGTCGCTGGCAGCGATCCGGGTGACGTCCCGCACCCCCTGGCCGGACAGGCCGAGCGCCGCGTCCGGCGCCTCCGCGAGCCGGGCCGCCACGGCGGCGGCGGTGACGTGCGGCGCGTGGGAGACCACCGCCACAGCGCGGTCGTGCTCGCCGGCGTCCACCCGCACGGCGTTGCCGCCGCACAGCGCGATCAGGCCCTCGACGGCCGCGACGGCCTCCGGGGCCGCCTCCGGCGTCGGGCAGTACGCCCAGGGACGCCCGAGGAACAGGTCGGCCCGGGCCGCGGCCGGCCCCGACCGCTCGCGCCCCGCCAGGGGGTGTCCCGCCACGTACGCCGTCAGATCGCAGCCCAGCTGGGCCGCCTGGGCGAGCGGCAGCACCTTGACGCTGGCCACGTCGGTGTAGACCCGGGCGGCGTCCCTCTTCTGCAGGTCGAGCAGCTGCTGGGCGACGAACTGCGGGGGCACCGCGACGACGGCGAGGTCCGCCCTGCGGCCGCCCGTCCAGTCCTCCCCCGCGCCCAGCTCCCGGGCGATCCGCACGGCCGCCGGGTCGCGATCGGCCAGGAACACGCGCACGTCCCGCTGGCGCAGCGCCAGCGCGATCGAGGTGCCGATCAGGCCCGTGCCGACAACGACCACGCTGCCGATGGCGGCGTCCTCGATGGGAGTCATCGTGCTCTTCCTACATGCCGTACGGAGGCCGGCGCGGGACCGGCCCTGGTCGATGTGTTCCCCCCGTCCCGCCGGGCACCGGCCCGGCGGGGGCCGCCCTACTGGGCGATGTCCACGCGCAGCGCCACGGCGCCCCGCAGGTACACGTGCTGGATGTCCTGCCGCGGCTTGCCGGTCCACACGTGGGCCATCAGGCGGACCACGCGCGGCAGCGCCCCGGGAACGTCGATCTCCGACGCGCACAGCAGCGGGACGTCGTGGAAGCCCAGCTTGCGCGCGGCGAGCGCGGGGAACTCCGCGGTGAGGTCGGGGGTCGCGGTGAAGATGACGCTGATGACGTCGTCGGTGGTGAGGCCGTTGCGCTCCATCACCTCGGTCACCAGCTCGGTCGTCCCGGCCAGGATCGACTCCCGATCATCGCCGTCGACCTGGATCGCCCCTCGGATCGCCCGCACCATGTCGTTCCCCTCTCGCCATCTGGCAGGGGACGGGCGGAACCGCGCCCGTCCCCTATCGCGCATATGAGCAATTGTCCCCGGCTTGCGCGTTTCGCCTGCCAGGCGGCAAGGCTACAGGCCGACGGCCGAGTACAGATCGCCGACTTCCTGCACCGTCAGCGTCCTTACGGTCCCCGGCTTGAGCCTGCCGAGCTTGACGGGCCCGAACTCGATGCGCGCCAGGTCGATCACGCGGTGGCCGACCGCCTCCATCATCCGCCGGACGATGTGCTTGCGCCCCTCGTGCAGGACGATCTCGACCAGCGCCTGCTGGCCGTGCTCCTGCACGATGCGGAACTCGTCGGCCTTGGCCAGGCCGTCCTCCAGCTCCACGCCCTTGCGCAGGACGCGGTGCAGGTCGCGCGGGATCGGGCCGGGCACCTTGGCCCAGTACTTCTTCTGCACGCCGTAGCTCGGGTGCGTCAGCCGGTGGGCGAGCTCGCCGTCGTTGGTGAACAGCAGCAGGCCCTCGGTCTCGGTGTCGAGCCTGCCGACGTGGAACAGCCGCGGCGCCAGGTCCTGGACGTAGTCGTGCAGGCACGGGCGGCCCTCGGGGTCGTCCATGGTGCTGACCACGCCGATCGGCTTGTTCAGCGCGTAGTACACGGTCTCCGAGGACGTCGGGACGCGCTTGCCGTCCACCCTGATGACCTGCTTCACGGGATCGACCCGGGCGCCGAAGCGGCGGACCACCTGGCCGTCGACCGTGACCCGGCCGTCTCCGATCATCTCCTCGCAGGCCCGGCGGCTGGCGATGCCCGCCGCCGCGAGGACCTTCTGCAGCCGCTCGCCGCCCGGCACCTCGGTGGTGTCGCGCTCGTCGGTGTAGCCCTCGTCGTAGAAGTCCGGGTCGCGCAGCGGCTGGCGCGCGCTCTTGAACGGGTTGCCGCCCTGGGCGCCCCGGCCCTGCCGGCTCCCAGGGCCGGAACGGCCGCCGGCCGCGGACGCGCGCCGCGGGCCGTCCGAGCCGAAACGGCCGCGGGCGCCGCCGAGGCCGCCGATCGTCT
>NZ_KI866522.1:1861253-1880408 GCF_000511135.2 Microbispora sp. ATCC PTA-5024
GATCGTCTGCACCTCGTCGCGGTCGCTCCCGGTCCGGGCGCCGCCGCGCGCCGCGCGCAGGCCCGGTGCGCCCTCGCGGTCGCCCGCGGTACGCCCGTAACGGCCGCGCGTGCCGCCGCCCTCGCCGCGGAAGGAGGAACGCTCCCGATCTCCACGGCCGGCGGCGTCCCGGCCGCCGTCACGGCCGAAGTCACGCCCCCGCCCGGAATCGCGGCCGGAATCGCGGCCGAAGTCGCGGTCGCGGCCACTGGAACGGCCGGACTCGCGGTCGCTGGAACGGCCGAAGTCGCGATCACGGTCGCGCCCGCCGCCCGCACGGGCCGAGTCACGGTCACGACCGAAGTCACGGCCCCGGCCAGAGTCGCGGCCGGACTCGCGGTCGCTGGAACGGCCGAAGTCGCGATCACGGTCGCGCCCGCCGCCCGTACGGCCCGAGTCACGGTCACGGCCGAAGTCACGACCCCGCCCGGACTCGCGGAAGGAGTCGCGGGAGCCGTCGCGGTCGCCTTCGGGGCGGCCGTAGCGGCCGCGGGAGCCGCCGCGCTCGGCCCGGAAGGCGGCGCGGTCGTCGCCGCGGGAGAACGCGCCGGAGAAGCCGCGCGACGGGCGGCCCTCGTCGCGCCGGTCGCCCCCGCCCCGGGGGCCCCGGTCGGCGTCGCGGTAGCGGTCGCCCCGCGCGCCGCCGTCGTCGCCCCTCGACGGGCGGGACGGCCTGGAGTCGGCCCGGAAGGGCCGGGAGTCGGAACCGTGTCCGGATCGGGAACCCGTGCCGCGGGAGCCGCCTCGCCGGTCGCCCTGGGAGCGGAACTCGCCCCCGGACCCGCCGCGGGATCCGCGGGGTCCCTCCTGCCGACCGGTGTTCCGGCTCCGACCGCGTCCCTCACCGGACGGGGTGCCACGCCTGCTGTTCACTACTTCTCCTCAAGGGTTTCCACGTCGTCCGGGAGGAACGGGGCGAGCTCGGGAAGCTCGTCGAGGCTCTTGAGCCCCAGTTTCTCCAGGAAGTAACTCGTCGTCCGGTAGAGCACGGCCTGGCTCTCCGGGTCGGTGCCGGCCTCCTCGACCAGCCCGCGCGCGACCAGCGTCCGCATGACGCCGTCGCTGTTCACACCGCGTACCGCCGCCACCCGGGCCCGGCTGACCGGCTGCCGGTAGGCGACCACGGCGAGGGTCTCCAGAGCGGCCTGCGTGAGCCGCGCCTGCTGTCCGTCCCTGACGAACCGCTCCACCAGCGGGGCGCACTCCGCCCGCGTGTAGAAGCGCCAGCCTCCGGCCACCTCTCGAAGGTCGAAACCCCGTCCGGCCGCCGTGTATTCCGCCGACAGTTCGCGCAGGGCCTTCGCGATCTCGCCCGTGGGCCGTTCCAGGACCTGCGCGAGGGTGATCTCGGCCACCGGTTCGTCCACGACCATGAGGACGGCCTCCAGGGCCGCCCGCAGGCTCTGGACGCCGTCGGGACGCTCGCCGGAGGCCTCCGGACCGTCCCCGGACGCCGGGGCGTCCGCGGGGCTCGGGACGTCCGGCACGTCCACGGGGACGCCGGAGGATCCCGCGGCCGGGCCGGCCACCGGGTCGTCCCGGTCGCCCGTACGGGCGGGGCCGGCCTGGCCGGTTCCCTCGCTGCGTTCCATCGCTCCTCGCTCGTCCTCGGCAGGCGTTCCGGGGCGGGGTGCGCCCGCCGCGGCCCGGTCACCGGAATCCGTCCCGCCGGCCCCTGTCAGGAGCCGGGAGGGGCGTCGCCGGGGGCGGGGTCGCCGCCGTCGCCGCCGTCGTCACCGTCCGCGGGTCCGTCCCCGCCGGGCCCGGCGTCGTCTCCGCCGGACCGGCCGCCGCCCTCGTCGTAGTCGTCGCCGACCGTCACGTCGCCGTCCGCGGTGCCCGTCCAGGAGACGTACAGGTCGCCGAGCGGTTCGAGCTGCTCGAACGCGACGGCGGACTCTCTGAACAGCTCGAGGACGGCCAGGAAGCGGGCGACGACCTCGTACGTGCCCCCGCAGTCGGCGGTCAGCGCCCGGAAGGTCGCCTTCTGGAGCCGGCGCAGCCGCTCGACAAGGATAGCGGCTTGCTCGCGGACGCTGGCGAGCGGTTGGTAGATGTGGGAGACCGAAACGGCCGGCGGGGCCTTCGGCGTGAACGCCCTAGCGGCGATCTTGGCGAGCTGCTCGGGGCCGATGCCCAGCACGAGCTCCGGCAGCAGGTCGGCGAACCGCTTCTCCATCGGCACCGAACGGGGGAAGCGCAGCGCCTCCTCGGCCATCCGGGCCGTGAAGATCTTGCCGACCTCCTTGTACGCCCGATATTGCAGGAGCCGGGCGAACAGCAGGTCGCGGGCCTCCAGGAGAGCGAGGTCCTCCTCGTCCTCCACCTCGCCGGTGGGCAGCAGCCGGGCCGCCTTGAGGTCGAGGAGGGTGGCGGCGACCAGCAGGAAGTGGCTGGTCTGGTCGAGGTCCCACTCGGGGCCGCGGGAGCGGATGTAGGCGATGAACTCGTCGGTGACCTTGTGCAGGGACACCTCGGTGATGTCCAGCTTGTGCTTGGAGATCAGGCCGAGCAGCAGGTCGAAGGGGCCCTCGAAGACGTCCAGGTGGACCTGGAAGCCGCCCTGGGCACCCGGCTCCTGCTCGGTCGCCTGATCCGTCACGCCTGCCATTCTCGCTCACCCGCCGGGCCCGGCCGCCGCCCCGGCGGCAGCCGTACGGGACCGGGCCGGGACGGAGACGGGGGCGCTGCGGTGGTCAGACCCGGGCGGGCCACCGGGCGAGCAGCTCGCGGGCCAGCTCGCGGTAGGCCGTCGCGCCCATCGACGCCGGGTCGAACTGCGTGATCGGCTCCCCGGCCAGGGTGGCGTCGGGGAAGCGGACCGTGCGGTTGATGACCGTGTGGAAGACCTTGTCGCCGAAGCCCTGCATGATCGTCTGGAGCACTTCCCGGGCGTGCAGCGTGCGCGGGTCGTACATGGTGGCCAGCAGGCCGTCGATCTCCAGGCTCTTGTTCAGCCGCTCCTGGACCTTGGTGATCGACTCCATGAGGAGCGCGACGCCGCGCAGCGCGAAGAACTCGCACTCCAGCGGGATGATCACGCTGTGCGCGCAGGTGAGGGCGTTGACCGTGAGCAGGCCGAGGGACGGCTGGCAGTCGATCAGGCAGATGTCGTAGTGCGGCAGGAGGGGCTCGAGCACCCGCTGCAGCGCGTACTCCCTGGCCACCTCGTTGACGAGCCTGATCTCCGCGCCGGACAGGAAGATGTTGCTCGGCAGCAGTTGCATGCCGTCGACCGTGGTGTCGAGCAGGACGTCCTCCAGGGTGACGTCCGGCTCCTCCATGAGCAGGTCGTAGACCGTGGCCTCGAGCGGCCGGGGGTCGATGCCGAGGCCGACCGAGAGCGCGCCCTGGGGGTCGAAGTCGACGAGCAGGACCCGCTGGCCCACCTCGGCCAGCGCGGCACCGAGGTTGATCGTGGTCGTCGTCTTGCCGACGCCGCCCTTCTGGTTGACCATGGCGACGATGCGCGCGGGCCCGTGGGTCTGCGGAGGTGTGGGATCGGGGAACACCGGGCGGGGACGGCCGGTGGGCCCGATCGCGCCGGCGGCGGCGCCCGCGGTCCACGTCCCCTCTGTGGTGGCAGTCACCTGTTGGTCCTCCCTGACGGCGTCGAACCTGATCGAATCTAAAGGGTCGGCACCCGTGCGGCAAGGCGGCGCGCCCATGCCGCGGCGATCGGGGCCGGTCCCGGGGGCGGCGCGCGCCGCCTCAGTGCAGCGCGCGGGGGTGGGCCGCCGCGTAGACCTCCCTGAGCCTGTCGACCGTGACCAGGGTGTACACCTGCGTGGTGGTCACCGAGGCGTGGCCGAGCAACTCCTGGACAACCCTAACGTCGGCGCCGCCGTCCAGGAGGTGTGTTGCGAACGAATGCCGCAACATATGCGGTGAAACCCCAGAAAGTCCGGCCCGGTCCGCGGCCGCCTGGAGCACCTCCCAGGCGCCCTGCCGGGTCAGCCTGCCGCCCCGCGCGTTGAGGAAGAGGGCGGGCGTGCCCCGGCCGTGCGCGGCGAGCAGGGGACGGGCCCGGACGAGGTACGCGTCGAGCGCGCGGCGGGCGAAGCGGCCGAGCGGCACGATCCGGGTCCGGCCGCCCTTGCCGCGCAGGCGCACCTGGTCCTGGTCGGCGTCCCGCTCCCGTGGGGACGAGACGAACGACGGCACCGGAGAGCCGGACGACGAGACCGACCAGTCCGGCGAGCCGGACGACGTCAGCGACGTGCCGGACGAGGTGGGCACGTCGTCCACGGCCAGCCCGACGGCCTCGGAGATCCGGGCGCCCGTGCCGTACAGGACCTCCAGAAGCGCGCGGTTGCGCAGGGCGAGAGGGGAGTCCGCCGGGCCGCAGGCGGCGATGAGCCGCTCGACCTCGGCGACCGTGATGGCCTTGGGCAGCCGCCGCAGCTGCCGCGGCGGCCGCACCTCGTGCGCGGGGTCGTGCCCGGACACGCCCTCCCGCAGGGCGAACCGGTGCAGCCCGCGCACGGCGGACACGGCGCGCGCGGCCGAGCTGGCCACCAGGGCCGGGTGGTCGTCGTCCCCCTCGCGCAGGGCGGCGAGGAAGGCGACGACGTCCGACTCGGCCACGTGGGAGAGCGTGTCCAGCCCCCGCGCCCGGAGATGGTCGAGGTATCGACGCAGGTCGCGGCGGTAGGACGCGAGCGTGTTGGCAGACAGCCCCCGCTCCACCGCCAGATGGGCGAGGTAGCTGGACAGCACCGCCTCGGCCTCGCTCAGGACGTTCCCCCTACGGACTCATGCCTCCGGCGCGTCGGCGGGACGAAGGCCCTTGAAACCGTCGGCGGAAGCGGCGTACGCGGCGAGGATACCGGCGACGGCCGGAGAATTGTGGATCATTCCGTTCAGGGCGCGGTCGACAGCCGCTCCCAGGGGAATCCACTCCACCGGCATGTCGGTCTCCTCGTGCTGGCGGACGAACCCGTTCTCCTCGTCGGGGATGGGTTCGAGGTCGCGCGCGAGGAAGACCCTGATCCGCTCGTTCGACATCCCGGGCGAGGTGTAGAGGTCCACCAGCGTGTGCCACGTGCGGGCGCGGTAGGACGCCTCCTCGGCCAGCTCGCGGGCGGCGCAGGAGACCAGGGGCTCGCCCGGCACGTCGCGGATTCCGGCCGGGAGCTCCCACAGCAGGCGCCGGCAGGGGTGGCGGTACTGCCGCAGCAGCAGCACCCGGTCCTCCCCGTCCAGCGCCAGCACCCCGACCGAGCCGGGGTGGACGACGTAGTCGCGGTCGGCGGTCACCGCGCCCGGCATCTCGACGGTGTCGGTCCGGACGGTGATGACCCGCCCGGCGAACCGGTCCGCGGAGGCGACGACCGGCCACCACTCCTCGGTGTCCTGGATGTTCACCTCGGGGTTCACTTGGCCCGGCCCGCCTTCGCGGAGGTCTCCCGGGCGTCCGCGTACACCAGGGCGGCCTGGATCAGCCCCTTGAACAGGGGATGCGCCCGCGTCGGCCGCGACCGGAACTCGGGGTGGGCCTGGGTGCCGACGAAGAACGGGTGCTGGTCGGCCGCCAGCTCCGCGTACTCGACGAGCCGGCCGTCGGGCGACAGGCCGGAGAAGACCATGCCGACCTTCTCCAACCGCTCCCGGAAGGAGTTGTTCACCTCGTACCGGTGGCGGTGCCGCTCCTCCACCTTGGCCTTGCCGTACAGCTGGCGGGCGAGGGTGCCCTCGGCCAGCTTGGCCGGGTAGAGGCCGAGGCGCATGGTTCCGCCCATGTCGCGCTCGCCCGCGACGACGTCCTCCTGGTCGGCCATAGTGGAGATCACCGGGTCGGGGGTCTTCGGGTCGAACTCGGTGCTGTCGGCGTCCGGGATGCCGGCCAGGTTGCGGGCCGCCTCGATCACCATGCACTGCATGCCGAGGCAGATGCCGAGCAGCGGGACCTTCCGCTCGCGGGCGTGCCGGACCGCGCCGACCTTGCCCTCGATGCCGCGCACGCCGAACCCGCCGGGGATCAGCACGCCGTCGACGCCGTCCAGCTCGCGGTCCGCGCCCTCGGGAGTCTCGCAGTCGTCGCTCTTGACCCACCGGATGTTGACCCGGGCGTCGTTGGCGAAGCCGCCCGCGCGCAGGGCCTCGGTGACCGACAGGTACGCGTCGGGCAGGTCGATGTACTTGCCGACCAGCGCGATCGTGACCTCGGTGGCCGGGCGGTGCACGCGGCGCAGGACCTGGTCCCACTCGGTCCAGTCCACGTCGCGGAACGGGAGACCGAGCCGCCTGACGACGTACGCGTCGAGGCCCTCGGCGTGCAGCACCTTCGGGATGTCGTAGATCGATGCGGCGTCGACGGCGGACACGACGGCGTCCTCGTCCACGTCGCACATCAGGCTGATCTTGCGCTTCAGCGACGTCGTGATCGGCCGGTCGGACCGGCAGACGATGGCGTCGGGCTGGATGCCGATGCTGCGCAGCGCGGCCACCGAGTGCTGGGTCGGCTTGGTCTTCAGCTCGCCGCTCGGGCCGATGTACGGCAGGAGCGACACGTGCAGGAAGAACACGTTGTCACGGCCGACCTCGTGGCGGACCTGCCGGACGGCCTCCAGGAACGGCAGCGACTCGATGTCGCCGACGGTGCCGCCCACCTCGGTGATCACGACGTCGACCTCGGGACCCGCCATGCCGCGGATCCGGTCCTTGATCTCGTTGGTGATGTGCGGGATCACCTGGACGGTGTCGCCGAGGTACTCCCCGCGCCGCTCCTTGGCGATGACGTTGGAGTAGACCTGCCCGGTCGTGACGTTCGCGGAACCGTGCAGCTCGGTGTCGAGGAACCGCTCGTAGTGGCCGACGTCGAGGTCGGTCTCGGCCCCGTCGTCGGTGACGAACACCTCGCCGTGCTGGAACGGGTTCATGGTGCCGGGGTCGACGTTCAGGTAGGGGTCGAGCTTCTGCATCGTGACCCGGAGGCCGCGAAGCTTGAGGAGGCGCCCGAGGCTGGAGGCCGTGAGCCCCTTGCCCAAACTGGAGGCGACGCCGCCGGTGACGAACAGATGCTTGGTTTGTGCGGCGCTGCGCAAATAAGGCTCCCGTGGTCGTTGCCGATCCGGCCGCCCGGATCGGCGGTCGCGATGCCCACGGGCTCTCAGAATATCAAACGCTTGGCATAATCGGGCCCCCCACGTGCGCTGATCCGCCATAGCGGGTAAGCCGACCAACCGGTAGCTTGTCCGATTATGTCGATCGTGAAGCGAGCCGTCGGCCGGCTGGTCCACCGCGGGTGGGCCTACATGCGCGAAGCGGCCGCGATCAGCCCCGGCTCGACCGGCGGATATCGGTTCCGCAGCCTCGGTGAGGGCGCCTGCATCGCCTTCCCCGTCGGTGCGATCTTCGGTGAGGCGTGGATCGAGATCGGCGCCCACACGCTGGTCGGGGAGCGCGTCTCCATGTCCGCCGGGATGGGCCCCGGCGTGGACCTCGGCCCCGCCTCGATCGTCCGCATCGGCCGGGGCTGCTCGATCGGCCGGGGCAGCCACATCGTCGGCCACCAGTCCATCGACATCGGCGACGACGTCTTCACCGGCCCGTACGTCTACATCACCGACCAGAACCACGTGTACGACGACCCGGACACGCCCATCGGGCGGCAGTGGCCGCGCAACAAGCCGGTCGTCATCGGCTCGGGCTCCTGGCTGGGCACGGGGGCGATCATCCTGCCGGGGACGAGGATCGGCCGCCAGTCCGTGGTGGCGGGCGGGGCCGTGGTCAGGGGCGAGTTCCCCGACCACTCCGTCATCGCCGGCGTCCCGGCCAAGGTCGTCCGCAGCCACTCCCCCGAGCTCGGCTGGCACAACCCGTCCGGCCTCCGGCTGTCCGGCCCCCTGACCGCGCCCCGCCCCCCGGCCGAGAGCCTGACCTGGACCGACCGGCTCTCGTAGCGCCCTCGCCGCCGGAGCCCGCGACCCGGACCGACCGGCTCTCGTAGCGCCCTCGCCGCCGGAGCCCGCGACCTGGACCGGCGGGCCTGCCGGACGTAGGTTCACGGCATGCGCACCCGACTCACGGAACTGCTGGGCATCGAGTTCCCGCTGGTCGCCTTCAGCCACTGCCGCGACGTCGTCGCCGCCGTGACCAACGCGGGCGGCTTCGGCGTGCTCGGCGCGGTCGCCTACTCCCCCGCCCGCCTCGACCGCGAGCTGTCGTGGATCGACGAGCAGGTGCGCGGCCGGCCGTACGGCGTCGACGTGCTGCTCCCGGGCCGGGTGGACGCTGCGGCCGCGGACCCGGCGGCCCGGCTGGGAGAGGCGATCCCTGACGCGCACCGCGACTTCGTCGCCCACCTCATGCGCAAGTACGACGTGGGCCGTCCCGACATCTGGCCCCCGGACGGCGGAGCCTGGGCGCCGCCCACGACGGCCGCCGGGCGCGCGGCGGACGAGGCCGGGCGGCGGGTGACCGCGGCGGGGGCGATGGGCCTCGTCGACGTGGCCCTCAAACATCCCGTCCGGCTGATCGCGAGCGCGCTCGGGCCTCCCCCGCCGGAGATGGTGGACAGGGCCCGGTCGGCGGGGGTGCCCGTGGCGGCGCTCGTCGGCACGGTCGAGCACGCGCGGCGGCAGGTGGCCGCCGGAGCCGACGTCGTCGTGGCCCAGGGCACGGAGGCCGGGGGCCACACCGGAGAGATCTCCACGATGGTCCTGGTCCCGCAGGTGGTCGACGCGGTCGCGCCGGTGCCGGTGCTCGCCGCCGGCGGCGTCGCGTCCGGCCGCCAGATGGCCGCCGCGATCGCGCTCGGCGCCGAGGGCGTGTGGTGCGGGTCGGTCTGGCTGACGACCGAGGAGGCCGAGACGCCGCCGGTCGTCCGGGACAAGCTGCTCGCCGCCACGTCCCTCGACACGGTCCGGTCCCGGTGCCGTACGGGGAAGCCGGCCCGGCAACTGAAGTCCGCCTGGACCGAGGAGTGGGACGAGGCCACCGAGAGCCCCGGCCCGCTGCCGATGCCGCTGCAGATGCTGCTGGCAGAGCCGGCGCTCGCCCGGGTCGTACGGGCGGCGGAGGCGGGCGGCGAGGGGGCGCGGGACCTGGCGAACTACTTCGTCGGGCAGGTCGTCGGCCAGATGAACCAGGTCAGACCGGCCCGCGAGGTCGTCTACGCCATCGTCTCCGAGTACGTCGATGCGGTGGCCCGGCTCGGCCGTCTGAACGGCTAAGAACCCCGCCCGGGCGGGCCATCTGCCCCCCACGTGCGGACCGGCCGTCGGCCGGGTCGCCTTGGACGCGAGGACGGCTGGAGGCGTGAAGCGGCGCCGGGCACGCGGCAGATGGACAACGCGGGCGGGCGGAATCCGCCAGGGCGGGCCGTGAACGGGGGTGTCAGGGTGCGCGCCCGGGATCAGCGGCGGCGGCGCGGGCCCGGCGGTTCTCGCGGTAGCGGCGCACCCGCCGTACCAGCCGCCACGCGACCACGGCGAAGACGACGAGCGCGACGATC
Source organism: Microbispora sp. ATCC PTA-5024 (assembly GCF_000511135.2). Taxonomy (NCBI): domain Bacteria; kingdom Bacillati; phylum Actinomycetota; class Actinomycetes; order Streptosporangiales; family Streptosporangiaceae; genus Microbispora; species Microbispora sp. ATCC PTA-5024. Next base: position 1,870,750 of record NZ_KI866522.1, read on the forward strand.
ACCAGCACCGGCACGAAGATCGCGATCAGGCTCATGCCGAGGGAGCTCACGTCCTCGACCGTGCTGACCACCGGCGCGCCCACCCCGGCGGTGGTGGCGTTCACCACGGGCCGCGCCCCGGCCTTGACCAGGTGGACGGCGAGGGCGACCACGATGCCCAGCACCCACCCCACCGCCGGGTGCTCGGCCATCCACGCCGAGTTGTCCAGCTTGGCCGCGGCGGCCGTCGCGCTGAAGACCACGCCGCCCGCCGCGGGCCGCACGGCGGTCTGGATGATGTCGTTGACGTGGTCGACCACGGGAACCTTGTCGAGGACGAACTCCGCGACCAGCAGCACGGCGATGATCCCCAGCACCCAGCCGTTGGACAGCCACGCGTACTCGTGCGGCAGCCGTACGGCGTCGCTGAAGTTGGCGAGCAGGCCGACGACCATCAACGGGATGTACGCGTTGAGCCCGGCCGCGGTCGACAGTCCGAGCCCGGTCAGCGCCGCGAACATGAGCCACCTCCTCCGCTACACGAGACACCCTCGCGTTCACTCAACGGACGGGCGCCCTCGCGTGTCCCCGCTTACTACCTCGGATCGCGCGGCCGACACGTGGATTCACGCTCCCGGCGCCTCGGCCAGCGCGTCGAGGAAGCGGCTGATCTCCTCGGCGCGGGCTCCTCTCTTGCCGAGGGCGCTCATGCGCTGCGCCTGCTCTGTCGTCGGGAGGAACCCGACCAGCAGGGCGGGCAGGAACAGCCGCCGCATGAGCAGCTCGGGGGCCGAGACGCCCTCGGGACGGCGGACGACCGAGACGTTCACCCGGACGGCGTGCTCGTTGCCCGGCGGCACCCCGGGACGGTCGACCTCGATCGCCGCGTAGCGGAATCCGTGGGCGAGGTCGCAGCGCGGGCATCCGGTCCGGCGGCCGAGGGCGCCGCCGCACTCCCCGCACGTCAGCCGGTCGAGGGCGGCGTCCACCACCCGCCAGTCGTGCCGGTGCGGCTCGTCGGCCACCATCCCGGCGACGGCCTGTTCGTCGTCCGGCGACGGGCTGCCGAACTCCGCGAGCAGGAACTCCCGCCAGCCCTCCTCCACGACGGCGTCCACCAGGGCGGCGCATCGCGGGCAGCCGGGCGCTCCCCCGTACTCCCAGCCCCCGCAGGAGAGACATCGCCTCAGGGGTTCACCGACCGCCGGTCGCATCCCGGACCTCCTCCCCGCGAAACGGCCGCCGCGGCGCCCGGTGGCCGCCGCCGGCCGCAGGCTAACCGCCTGCGACCGGGCACGGCCACCCGTTTTCTCGGCCCTGCCGGCGGCTCCCGAGCGGCGGGCCGGCGGCTCCTGAGTGGCGGGCCGGCGGTTACCGCACGCCGGCTTCGCGCATGTCCCGGACCTCGCGCTTGAGCTCCTTGATCTCGTCGCGCAGCCGGGCCGCCACCTCGAACTGGAGGTCGGCCGCCGCCGTGTGCATCTGCTCGGTGAGCGACTCGATCAGCGACTCCAGCTGGGCCCGCGGCATCTCCCCCGCGATGGCCTTGGCGTGCTGCCCCGCCGTACGGGACGCCACCCCAGGGACCGGGGCCTTGCCGCGCGACTGCTGCCGCCCGGCGCCGCCGAGGAGCTGCTCGGTGTCGGCGTCCTCCCGCGCCAGGCTGTCGAGGATGTCCGCGATACGCTTGCGCAGCGGCTGCGGGTCGATGCCGTTGGCCTTGTTGTAGGCGATCTGCTTGGCCCGGCGCCGGTTGGTCTCGTCGATCGCCCGCTCCATGCTGGGCGTGACCTTGTCGGCGTACATGTGGACCTGGCCCGACACGTTGCGGGCCGCGCGGCCGATCGTCTGGATGAGCGAGGTCTCCGAGCGCAGGAAGCCCTCCTTGTCGGCGTCGAGGATCGACACCAGCGACACCTCGGGCAGGTCGAGGCCCTCGCGGAGCAGGTTGATGCCGACCAGCACGTCGAACTCGCCCATCCGCAGCTCGCGCAGCAGCTCGATCCGCCGCAGGGTGTCGACCTCGCTGTGCAGGTAGCGCACCCGGATGCCGTTCTCCAGCAGGTAGTCGGTCAGGTCCTCGGCCATCTTCTTGGTCAGCGTGGTGACCAAGACGCGCTCGTCCCGCTCGGCCCGCGCCCGGATCTCCTCCATGAGGTCGTCGATCTGGCCCTTGGTCGGCTTGATGACCACCTCGGGGTCGACCAGGCCGGTGGGCCGGATGACCTGCTCGACCACGTCGCCCTTGCTCCGCCCCAGCTCGTACGGCCCGGGGGTGGCGGACAGGTACACGGTCTGGCCGATCCGCTCCAGGAACTCCTCCCACTTCAGCGGGCGGTTGTCCATGGCGGACGGCAGCCGGAAGCCGTGCTCCACGAGCGTGCGCTTGCGGGAGGCGTCGCCCTCGTACATGGCGCCGATCTGCGGGACGGTCTGGTGCGACTCGTCGAGCACCAGCAGGAAGTCGTCCGGGAAGAAGTCGAGAAGGGTGTGGGGCGCGGTGCCCGCCTCACGCCCGTCGATGTGGCGGGAGTAGTTCTCGATGCCGGCGCAGGTGCCGATCTGGCGCATCATCTCGATGTCGTACGTCGTGCGCATGCGCAGGCGCTGGGCCTCCAGCAGCTTGCCCTGCCGCTCCAGCTCGGCCAGCCGGTCGACCAGCTCGGCCTCGATCCCGGCGATCGCCCGCTCCATCCGCTCCGGGCCCGCCACATAGTGGGAGGCCGGGAAGATGTGCAGCTCGTCGTCCTCCCCCACGACCTCGCCGGTCAGCGGGTGGAGGGTGGCCAGCTTCTCGATCTCGTCGCCGAACATCTCGATGCGGACGGCCAGCTCCTGGTAGACCGGGATGACCTCGACCGTGTCGCCGCGCACCCGGAACGTGCCGCGGGTGAAGGCCAGGTCGTTGCGCGCGTACTGCATGTCGACGAGCTTGCGCAGCAGCTGGTCGCGGTCGATCCGCTGGCCGACCTTCAGCCCGACCATCCGGTCGACGTACTCCTGCGGGGTGCCCAGGCCGTAGATGCATGACACCGAGGCGACCACGACGACGTCGCGGCGCGACACCAGCGACCAGGTCGCCGAGTGGCGCAGCCGCTCCACCTCCTCGTTGATCGAGGAGTCCTTCTCGATGTAGGTGTCGCTCTGCGGGACGTACGCCTCGGGCTGGTAGTAGTCGTAGTACGACACGAAGTATTCGACGGCGTTGCCGGGCAGCATCTCCCGCAGCTCGTTGGCGAACTGCGCGGCCAGCGTCTTGTTCGGCTGCATGACCAGCGTCGGCCGCTGGACCCGCTCGATGAGCCAGGCCACGGTGGCCGTCTTGCCGGTGCCGGTCGCGCCCAGCAGGACGGTGTCCTTCTCCCCCGCCCTGACCCGGCGCTCCAGCTCCGCGATGGCGGTGGGCTGGTCGCCGGACGGCGTCATGTCGGTGACCACCTCGAACGGCGCCACCCTGCGCTGCAGATCCGCGATAGATGTCATCGCCCGCTCACCACTCCTCGCTCGTCTCGCGGTCGCCCCGTCCCCCGGCCGCCCCGCAGGACGCCGCGCCGCCGGCCGTGCCGCTCGGCGCCCCGGACCGGCTCTCACCGCACCTCACATAACCTACGCGCCGCCACCGACAATTCCGCCGCCCTCCCGCGGCGGCGCCCGGCGGAGGGCCGGGACACGCGTCGCCGCCCGGGCCTTTGCCCGCGCGTGACCCGGTGGTTACGATGCGGGCGGGGGCCGACACCGGCGGATGCGGGGCTGACTCATGGCGGGGTTCAAGGAGGCCGCTGGCCGTTCCCTCTCGTGGGCTGCCAAGAACGTCGACGGCGCGATCGCCCTGGTGCTCGCCGTCGCGGTGGGCGTGCTGGGGGTGCTGCCCGACTCCGTGCTCAACGACAAGGTGAAGGTTCAGCTGGTCAGCAGCAGCACCCTCGTCGTCCTGGCGCTGGTCGCCACGGCCCTCCTGCGCGACCGCGTACGGCAGGAGCCGGTCGAGGAGGCGATGAACGCGACCTCGGCCGCGCTCACCGGGCTCCCGGAGCGGCTGCGCCGCCTCGACGAGCTGGAGGCCCTGGTCGGCGACACCCGGCGGGCGCTGGAGGACATGTCGGTCGTGCGGGTGCTCGGCAGCCAGCACGAGATCGCCCAGGCCCACGCGGACGCGCGGCGCGGCACCGACCGGTGGACGTTCAAGGGCGGCACCGGCACCTACATCCGCGCGGTGACGCTCCCCGAGTGCGTCGCCGCCGCCCGCCGGGAGAAGCGGCACCTCACGATCCGGCTGGAGATCATCGACCCGGCCGACGAGGAGGTCTGCGAGAGCTACGCGCACTACCGCCGGTCGCTGTCCGACCGTCCCGACGGCACGGGCGAGGTGTGGACGACCGACCGAGCCAGGAAGGAGTCGTTCGCGACCGTGCTCGCGGCGTTCTGGCACCGCCAGCGGTACGGCCTGCTGGACATCGCGGTCGGCCTGTCGTCGGTGATGACGACGTTCCGCTGGGACCTGTCCAGCCACGCCGTGATCATGACGGTGGAGGACCCCAACCGCGCGATGACCGCCCTCGCCGGCACCTTCTACTACGAGAGCTGCGACACCGAGCTGCGCACCAGCCTCGAACAGGCCCGCCGGGTGCCGGTCGACCGGTACAAGACCGTGCCGCTCAGCGACGAGCCGACGGTCGAGGAGGTCCGCCGGCTCTTCGACCGGATCGACCTGCCCCTGCCCAAGTCGTTCACCGACCGGGACGTCGTCCAGATCGCCCGGAAGGCACTGCGGGCGAAGGACCCGTACGGATCATGAGATACCAGGACGTGCTGGACACGATCGACGGCGGCCGCACCCGCGAGTGGGCGCTGGATGTCCTCGGCGAGATCGCCGCGGGCGGGTCCGGCGTGCGCGCGGTCCGCCACCCCCTCGGGTTCCTCTGCCTGCCGGTCGAGCGGGCGGGCGAGTTCGGCGTGTGCGTGCACGTGTGGTCGGCCGGCGCCGCGCACGCGGTGAGCACGACGTCGCAGGTCCACTGCCACAGCTGGGACCTGGTCAGCCACGTGCTCTACGGCCAGGTCCGCAACGTCCACGCGGTGGTGTCCGACGCCGCCGACCACCCCACCCACCGCGTCTTCGCGGTCACCAGCACGCCGGACGGCGACGTGATCAGGCCGACCGGCCGCACCGTCCGGTACGCCGCCGGGCGGGCCGAGCTGTTCGGCCCCGGCGACACCTACACGCTCGGGGCCGGCGCGTTCCACAGCAGCGTCATCCCCGAGGGCGGCGAGGCCGCGACCGTCGCGCTGGGCCGGGGCAGGCCCGGCCTCGGCGACCTGTCGCTCGGCCCGCTCGCCACGCCCCTCCACCACGTGAGGCGCGAACGCCTCGACGACGCCGAGACCGCCCGCGCCGCCGAGCTGGCCAGGAGGAGCATATGGACCTCGAACACGCGCGGCGGGTAGCCGTCGAGGCCGCGGAGGCCGCCGGGACCGCCCTCCGGGCGGGCGCGTCCGGCCCCGTCGGCGTCCACCCCAAGGGCCGGTCGGGGGACGTCGTGACCGACCTCGACCTCGCCGCCGAACGCATCCTCCTCGACCGCATCCGGGCCGCGTTCCCCACGCATCGGATTGTCGCCGAGGAGTCGGGCGTCCACGGCGGCGGCGACTGGACCTGGCTCATCGACCCGCTCGACGGGACCAACAACGTCGCCATCGGGCTGCCCGCCTACGTCGTGGGGCTCGCCCTGTGCTCCGGCGGGCGCCCGCTGCTCGGCGTCGTCCACGACCCCGTCACCGGGCACACCTGGTCGGCCGTGCGCGACGCGGGCGCGCTCGGCCCGTCCGGCCCGCTGAACGGTCCCGCGCCGCGCGACCTGCCGCACGGCCCGGTCCTCGCGTGGACCCAGGGGTACGGCGTCGCCCGCGACGACCCGGCCGTACGGTCCCTGAAGATGACGATGGAGGTACGGGCCCGGCGGGTGCTCCAGCTGTGGGCGCCGCTGCTGTCGTGGGCCATGCTGGCCCGGGGGGACATCGACGGGATGATCGGCTACCGCGCCGAGGCCGTCGACCTGCCGGCCGGCGCGCTCATCGCCCAGGAGGCGGGCCTGGAGATCCGCGCCCTCGACGGCGGCCCGTTCGAGGAGGACGTCGACGGGCCCCGGGAGGACCGCAGCTTCGTGGCCGCCCGGCCCGAGCTGATCGGCGACCTGCTCGCGCTGGTCGCCGAGGCCCGCGTCCTCGCCGCCGCGCTCCCGCCCGCCCCGACCGCGCACGCCTGACCGGCCCACGCCCCGGGTACAGCCAGCCGGTCAGGGGCCGATCAGGGCGACGGCGAGGTCGTGGACCGACCGTCTCAGCCGTTCCACGCCCCCGTCGGCCATGACGTGGCGCACCAGGTCGCCGTCGAAGAGCGCGAGCAGCGCGTGCGCGGCGAAGCCGGCGTCGAGGTCCGGGCGGATCTCCGCCATGAGGGCGGTCAGGTGGCCGTGCCAGCGGACGTACGTCGGGTCGGCGTACCGGTCCTCGGCGCACACCCGCTCGTGCGCGGCGAACAGGGCGACGTTCCGGCCGGCGAGCTCGGCGAGCTCCCCGAGGAAGCCCAGCAGCCGGGAGCGCGGAGGGGCGCCGGGGCCGAGCGCCGTACCCGGGGTCGCGACGTCCTCGGCGAGCCGGGCCGCCCTCTCGGCGAGCAGCTCCTGGAACAGGCCCGCACTGTTCCCGAACCGCCGGAAGACCGTGCCCTTGCCGACGCCCGCCCTGGCGGCGACCTGGTCGAGGGAGAACCGCTCGGGGCCGTGCTCGGCCAGCAGCTCCTCCGTCGCCCGCAGGACGGCGAGGCGGTTGCGGGCGGCGTCGGCGCGTTCCCGGACCACTCGACCACTCCCTCTTGTAGCCGGACCGGCAGTCCTCCTACTATCGCACGACGGAATGTGGACCACCGGTCCGGATAACGACGGAAGGAAGTGGTGTGCGCGCGCTGATCGTCTCCCCCGGCGGACCCCTGCTCTCCCAGGACGTGCCGGAGCCCGAGCCCCGCCCGGACGAGGCGCTGGTGGAGGTGCGGCACGCCTCCGCCAACTTCGGCGAGCTGCGCCACGCGGCGGGCCTGCCGCCGGGCACGGTGATGGGCTACGACGCCGCGGGCGTGGTCCTGCGGCCGGCGTCCGACGGGAGCGGGCCGGGGGCGGGCGAACGGGTCGTGGCCTTCGGGGCGGGAGCCTGGGCCGAGCGGGCCGCGTTCCCCACCGGCTCACTGGCCGTCGTGCCCGCGGGGGCGGGCCTGGCCGAGGCGGCCGCGCTCCCCCTGGCCGGGCTCACGGCCCTGCGGACGATCCGGGCGGCCGGGCCGGTCCTCGGGCGGCGGCTGCTGGTCACCGGGGCGTCCGGAGGCGTCGGCCGCTACGCCGTCCAGCTGGCCAGGCGGGCCGGGGCGTACGTGATCGCCTCGGTCGGCGCGCCCGGACGCGGTGAGGGCCTGCGCGAGCTGGGGGCCGACGAGGTCGTCGTCGGCCTCGACGGCCTGGCGCCGGTCGACGTCGTGCTGGAACTGACCGGCGGCCCGGCGCTGGTGCGCTGCTGGGAGCTGCTGCGCCCGGGCGGCAGCCTGCAGAGCGTCGGGTGGGCCTCCGGCGAGCCGGCCGTCCTGCCGCCCGGGTGGAACTTCTCGCTCGGGCCGGCCCGGACGCTCAGCTCGTTCGGGGACGTGTCCGAGCCCGGCCCCGACCTGGCGTATCTCGCCGGCCTGCTGGCGTCCGGCGGCCTGTCCGCCGAGGTGGCCTGGCGCGGGTCGTGGGAGCGGATCGGCGAGGCGTCCCGCGCCCTGCTCGGCCGGCGCCTGGCCGGGAAGATCGTCATGGACCTGTAGCGCCCCCGGAGGCGGCTCAGGCAGTGGCGAGGAGGACGGCGACGGTCGCGGCGATGGCGGCCGCGGCGAGACCGGCGCCCGTCAGCACGAACTTGGCGAGCGGCACCCGCACCTCCCCGCGGCGGCACCACTCGAACCACAGCAGGGTGGCGAGCGACCCCCAGGGCGTGACGACCGGCCCCAGGTTGGTGCCGACGAGCAGCGACAGCAGCTGCGTGTGGTTCGCCGCGGGAATGACCTGCTCGCCCGCGACGTAGGCCGGCAGGTTGTTCACGACGTTGGACAGGCCCGCCCCGGCCGCCGCGGCCCGGTAGGCGCCGTCGCCGTCGGAGCCGGAGCCGATGATCGCGTGCATGACGTCCGCCAGCCCGAACCTGCTGAGGGTGGGGACCACGAGGAACAGCCCGGTCACGAACACCAGCAGCCGCCACGGCAGCAGGCTCCAGGCGAGCTTCGACCGGTCGCGCCACGCGAAGGCCGCGACCACGGCCACCGCCGCGACCAGCGCCGCCACCCCGATCTGGACGCCCACGAGAATGGCGGCGACGAACAGCACGCAGGCCACGCCCGCCACCCCGAACAGCACGCGGTCGGCCACGGCGACGGGGGGCGGCGGCTGGTAGCGGGCCTCCCCCCGCTCCCCGCGCCGCCAGTAGAACACCCACAGGAACGCCATCGTGACGACGATCGAGACCAGCGTCGGCGCCCACATCCGGGCCGCGAACGCGCGGGTCTCGAGGGCCACCCGGTTCATGGCGAGCAGGTTGGTCAGGTTGGAGACCGGCAGCAGCAGGCTGGCGGTGTTGGCCAGCCACGCCGTGGTCATCGCCAGCGGCAGCGGCGCGATCTTGGCACGGGGGGCCAGCGCCAGCATGACCGGGGTGAGCAGCACGGCCGTGGTGTCCAGGTTGAGGACGATCGTCACGAGGGAGGCGAACGCCGTGCAGAGGAGGAACAGCGCGAAGTAGCTGCCGCGGCCGACGATCGCGAGGCGGGTCGCGATGACGTCGAAGACCTGCGCCTCCTTCGTCAGCTCCGCCAGCACGATCACCGCGCCGAGGAACAGCAGCAGGGGCGCGATGCGGTCGATGCTGTCCCTGGCCGTCGCCGCGGGCAGCAGGCCGGTGGCCACGAACACGATCCCGGCTGCCAGCAGCCCGAACCTAATCCAGTCGAGAACGGACACCCGCCGAAGCCCACCCGCCACGGGGCACACCCTATATCGGTGTGATCGGCCCGGTACCACCGGAGATCGCGCAAGCCCTCCAAACCGTCGGTTACAGCGGGGATACTGGCGTCATGACCCGTGGCGATCTCCCCCGTCGTCCCCGCCCCGCCGTCCCCGCCCCGGGAGCGGGCGTACGGGAGACGGCATGAACGGCCGCGAGGACGCCCGGACAGAGATCTTCGTCAGCTACTCCCCCGCCGACGAGCGGTGGGCGACGTGGATCGCCTGGCAGCTGGAGGCCGCCGGCTACCGCACCATGCTCCAGGCGTGGGACTTCGTGCCCGGCACCAACTTCATCGACTTCATGGACCGCGGCGTCAGCGAGGCCGACCTCGTCGTCGCCGTGCTCACCCGCAACTACCTCCAGTCGCGGTACGGACGGCTGGAGTGGCAGGCCGCGCTGCGCGCCGATCCCGACAACCCCTCCAACAAGCTCGTCACCGTGCGGCTGGAGGACTGCCCGCTCGAGGGCCTGCTGTCGACGATCACCTGGGTCGACCTCCTCGGGGTGGCCGATCCCGACGAGGCCCGGCGGCTGCTGCTCACCCGGATCCGCCAGGCGCTCGCCGGGCGCGCCAAGCCCGCCGAGCAGCCCCACTTCCC
>NZ_KI866522.1:1880666-1936147 GCF_000511135.2 Microbispora sp. ATCC PTA-5024
GGACGAGCCGCACCGGGAGCCGGCCGTACGGGTGCCGCGGCCGCGGCGAACCCCCGCGACGGCTCCCGCCTTCCCCTCGGCGGCCCGCGCGGGCGGCGCGGCGACAGTCGGCATGCTGCACGTGGCCGGGCCGCGGTTCGGCCGCGGGCTCGCCGAGGCCGACGAGCCCATCGACGCGGGCGAGCTGCAGGCGAGCATCTGGGCCGACCTGACCCGGCTGGCGGACGCCGGGGTGCCCCGGCCCGACCTGCTGGTCGTCACCGGCGACCTCACCGAGTCGGGCAGCATCCGGGAGTGCGAGCAGGCGCTGACGTTCCTGACGGGGCTGCGCGTGCTGCTGGGCCTGGAGCCGGGCCGCCTGGTCGTCGTCCCCGGGCCGCGCGACGTCACCAGGGCCGCCTGCCGCGCCTACTTCGCCACCTGCGAGGCCGACGACGTGGCCCCCCAGCCGCCGTACTGGCCGAAGTGGCGCCACTTCTCCACCCTCTTCAAGGAGATCTACCAGGGCCTCGACGGGCCGGCGTTCGACAGCGCGCAGCCGTGGACGCTGTTCGAGCTGCCCGAGCTGCGGACCGTGGTGGCCGGGCTCAACTCCACGATCGCGATGAGCCACCGCGAGGAGGACGACCACGGGTTCGTCGGCGAGGCCCAGGCGGCCTGGTTCGCCGAGCGGCTCCGGCAGTACGACGGCTGGCTGAAGGTGGGGGCCGTCGCGCACCCGCCGCCGGGCCTGCGCGACGCCGGCACGCTGGAGCGCCTGCTCGGCTCCCGCCTCGACCTCCTCCTGCACGGCCGCGACCCCCGCCGCGGCCCCGAGGACCTGTGGGAGCTCGACGGGCTGCCGTGCCTGCCCGCCCTGGCGCCGGGCCGCCACCAGATCGTCGAGCTCACCCCGGAGGGGCTGCGCCGGTGGCCGCGCGACCGGGCCGAGCTGGGCGAGCCCGAGGTCGTCCCGTACGTCTGGCGGCTGTGGCGGCCGCAGAGCCCGCCCGCCCCGGCCGAGCCCGGGCCGCCGGCCGAGCCCGACACCCAGGCCGGGCCGACCGACCTGCTGCTCGACCGGATCGTCGAGGTGTGCGAGACGCGGTTCGAACGGGCCAAGATCCGCCGGGTCGCGGGCGACCCGCCGCATCTGCTCGTCACCCACCCCGAGGACGGCTTCGTCCGGCAGTTCCTCATCGGCGCCCACGCCGGGCCGCTCACCCGCGACCGGGTCGAGGCGTTCCTCGCCCACGTGCACGCCGCGGGGCTGGAGCACGGCTCGGAGCTGGTGTACCAGGGGCCGACCCCGGCCCAGGCGCTGCGGGACGACGCGCTGCGGCGCGGGCTGCGGCTGCGCAGCTTCACCGAGTTCCAGGGGCTGCTCGACCTGTCCGACCACGTGGCCGGGCAGACGGCCCGGCTGCGGAGCGACCGGCGCTACCCGCCCGACCTGTACGTGCCGCAGCGGTTCCGGGAGCTCGACCGGGCCGGGGAGGGCGTCCGCGACGACCTGGCCGGGGAGCTGATGCGGCTGCTGGCCGCCGACCACGGCCGGTTCGTGCTCGTGCTCGGCGACTTCGGGCGGGGCAAGACCTTCGCCCTGCACGAGGTGGCCCGGCGCATCCCGTCCGAGCTGCCGCACCTCACGCCGATCCTGATCGAGCTGCGCGCCCTCGACAAGGCGCACTCGGTCGACGGGCTGGTCGCCGCCCACCTGGCCAACCACGGCGAGGAGCTGATCGACCTCAAGGCCTTCCACTACATGCTGCGCCAGGGCCGGATCGTGCTGCTGTTCGACGGCTTCGACGAGCTCGTCACCCGGGTCACGTACGAACGGGCGGCCGACCACCTCGACACCCTCCTGCAGGCCGCGGAGGACAAGGCGAAGATCGTGGTGGCCGGCCGCACCCAGCACTTCAAGTCGCGCAGCCAGGTGATGACCGCGCTCGGCGAGAAGGTCGGGCTGCTGCCCAACCGCCGGGTGCTGAGCATCGAGGAGTTCACCCAAGATCAGATCAGGGCGTACCTGGTCAACCGGTACGGCTCGCAGCGGGCGGCGGACGACCGCATGGACCTGCTGCGGGGCGTCGGCGACCTGCTCGGCCTCGCGCAGAACCCCCGCATGCTCAGCTTCATCGCCGACCTGCCCGAGGAGCGGCTGCGCGCCGTGGCGCAGGCGGGGGAGGCGATCAGCGCCGCCGGCCTGTACCAGGAGATCCTCGACACCTGGCTGGCGTTCGAGGAGAACCGTACCCGCGGCGTCGCCGGCTCGCCCGGCGGGCTGACCCGCGACGAGCTGTGGCGTGCCGCGACGACGCTCGCCCTGCGCCTGTGGGAGACCGGCGAGACCTACCTGCGCCCGTCGGAGCTCTCCGAGGTCGCCGACACGCTGACCGGCCTGACCGGTTCCGCTGACCGGCCGGGCGGGGACGAGACCGAGCAGGAGGGCGCCGGGCGCGCCGCGGCGTCCGGCGACCGGCTGTCGCCCGGCCAGGCGGCGCACGCGGTGGGGGCCGGGAGCCTGCTGGTCCGCACCGACGAGGGGCTGTTCGGCTTCATCCACGCGTCGGTCGTGGAGTGGCTGGTCGCGCGCCACCTGTCGGGCTCGCTCGACGACCTGGCGCTGCGCCCGCTGTCCGCTCTCACCGTCGACTTCCTGTGCGACCTGGCCGACGCCTCCCGCCTGCAGTCGTGGGCCGCCCGCACGCTCGCCTCCCCGGCCTCCGGCGACGCGGCCAGGGCCAACGCGATCAAGGTGACGACCCGGCTGCGCACACCGGCGCGGACCGACCTGCGGGGCGCCCGCCTCAGCGGGGAGGACCTGTCGTACCGGGAGCTGTCGGGGGTGGACCTCACCGGCGCGGACCTCACCGACGCCCGGCTGGTCGGCGCCAACCTGGCGCACGCCGTGCTGCGCGACGCCAGGCTCGCGGGCGCCCGGCTGGACGAGGCCGTGCTGGCGGGCGCCGACCTGCGCGGCGCCGACCTGTCGCGGGCCCGGCTCGCCCGGGCCGACCTGCGCGACGCGGCCGTCGAGGGCGGCACCTGGGACCGGGCCGCGCTGATCGACGCCGTGGGCGTCCCGGCCGACGCCCCCGAGCTTCGCGGCGCCGCCGTCGCGCCCGGCCGGCCCGTGACCGCCGAACTCGCGCCCGCCCTCGTCGGCGTGCCGTACGGCTACCACTTCGAGAGCAGCCGGCTGCCCGAGCCCGTCGCGTACAGCCCCGACGGCGGGATGCTCGCGGTGGGCAGCGAGGACGGCGGCGTGCTCGTGTGCGACAGCGTGACCGGCTCCGCCCTGCGGACGCTCCAGGGCCACCGCGGCCGGGTCTACAAGGCCGTGTACGGCGCGACGGGACTGGTGACCGGCGCCGCCGACGGGACCGTCCGCGTCTGGGACACGGCGACCGGCGCCGCTCTCCACGTCCTGCAGGGCCACCCCCAGGGCGTCTGGCCGGTCGTGACGTCCGGCGACCTGATCGCCGCGGGCGGAGCCGACGGGGTGGTGCGGGTGTGGTCGGGCGGCGAGCCGCTGCTGGAGCTGCCCGGGCACGCCGCGCCCGTCTACACGGCCGTCTTCCTGCCGGGCCTGCTCGTCACCGGCGACTCCGCGGGCGCGATCCGCGTGTGGGACCTCGCCACCGGCCGGGTCCGCCATCACCTCCACGGCCACAGCGGCGCCGTCTACCGGCTCGTCCTCAGCCCCGGCGGCACGCTGCTCGCCGCGGGCGACGGACAGGGCGTGCTGCGGATCTGGGACCCCCGCACGGGAGAGCCGATCCACGAGCTGACCGGCCACCCCGGCCGCATCTACGCGCTGGCGTTCCACCCGGGAGGCCGCCTGCTCGCGTCCGGCGACACGACGGGAGCCGTACGGCTATGGGACCCGGTCGCGGGTACCCCGGCGGGCGACGTCCCCGGCCACCGGGGCGCGGTGTACCAGGTGCTGTTCAGCCCGTCCGGGGAGCTGCTGGCCACCGGCGACAGCGACGGCGTCGTACGGACCTGGGACACGGCGACGGCCCGGCCCCGGGCCGAGCTGACCGGGCACCGCGGCTCGGTGTGGCCGTTCGCGTTCCGCCCGGACGGTCGGCAGCTCGTGACCAGCAGCAACGACGGCACCACCCGCCTGTGGGACCCGCTCACCGGGCAGTGCAGGCAGACGCTGCGCGGGCACGGCCGCCGGATCACCTCCGTGCGGTTCTCCGCCGACGGCAGCATGCTCGCCACCTGCGGCAACGACGGCTACGTGCGGCTGTGGGACCCCCGGACCGGCCGCCGGCTCCGGTCCCTCACCGGCGCGGCCGACCGGCTGGTCTCGGCCGTCTTCAGCCCTGCCGGTCCGCTGCTGGCGACCGCCAGCAACGACGGCGGCGTCTACCTGTGGAACCCGGCCGCCGGGACGTACGAGCGCGAGCTCAACGTCGAGACCGACCACGTCTGGGCCGAGGCGCTCAGCCCGGACGGCGAGCTCCTCGCGACCGCGAACGACGACGACAGCGTCCGGCTGTGGTTCCGCACCACCGGACGGCAGGTGGTCAACCTGGCCGGCCACCGGGGGCGGGTGCGCTCGATCGCGTTCAGCCCGGACGGCCGCCTGCTCGCCACCGGCTGCGACGACCGCAAGGTCCGGCTGTGGGAGGTGCCCTCCGGGGCGTACGTCGCCACCCTGGACGGCCACGAGGACCGCGTGTACTCCGTGGTGTTCCACCCGGACGGCCGGCTGCTGGCGAGCGCGAGCAACGACGGCACCGCCCGGCTGTGGGACGTCACGAGCGGACAATGCCGGCACGTGCTCGAACGCGGAGCCGGCCGGCTCTGGACCGCCGCGTTCAGCCCGTCCGGCGACCTGCTGGCCACGGCCGGCGACGACCTGACCGTGCGGCTGTGGGACCCGGTGTCGGGGGCGCACGTCCAGTCGCTGACCGGGCACACCCGCAGGGTCTGGTCGGTGGCGTTCCACCCCTCCGGCGACCTGCTCGCGAGCGCCGGGGACGACGGCGTGGTGATCCTCTGGGATGTGCCGGCCTGGACCCGGCGGGCCACCCTGCTCGGCCTGCCCGAGGGCTGGGCGGCGTTCGCGCCGGGCGGCCACTACAAGCTGGAGGGCGACGTGTCCGGCCAGTTCTGGTACGTCATCGGCATGTGCCGCTTCGAGCCGGGCGAGCTCGACGAGTACCTCCCCGAGGTGCGCCGCCTGGCCCTCGACGAACCCTTCTGAGCGCCTTTACGCTGTAGATCAGCGGCGGGTGGTCAGATCGAGCCAGACCTTGTCGGCCTGGGCGTCGAGCGACTCCAGCGTGCCGCCGTTGTCGATCACGATGTCGGCGACGGCCAGCCGGTCCTCCCGGGTGGCCTGCGCCGCGATCCTGGCCCGCGCGTCGGCCTCGGCCATCCCGCGGAACGTGCGCAGCCGCTCGATCCTGACGTCGTCGGGCGCGTCGACCACGATCACGACGTCGTACAGGGGGGCGAGGCCGTTCTCGGCCAGGAGAGGGACGTCGTAGACGACGACGGCGTCCTCGGGGGCGGCCCGCTGGAGCTCCTCGACGCGGGCGCCGACCTTCGGGTGGACGATGCCGTTGAGGATCTTCAGCCGGGCGGGGTCGGCGAACACGATCGACCCGAGTTTCTCGCGGTCGAGCGTCCCGTCGGGGCGGAGCACGCCCTCGCCGAACGCCTCGACCACTTCCGCCAGCCCCGGGGTTCCCGGTTCGACCACCTCTCGCGCGATCATGTCGGCGTCGATCACGACCGCGCCGTGGGCCGCGAGCCTGCGCGACACCTCGCTCTTGCCCGACCCGATGCCGCCCGTGAGCCCGACCTTCAGCACGCCCGAAGCCTACCGGCCGCGGGGCCGCGCGCGGGAGGCCGGCGTCGGGCGCCGGTCGCCGGTCGCCGGTCGCCTCAGCCGAGGGCGCGACGGAGGTGGATGAGGGTCAGATGGTCCTGGAGTCGTTCGCGGTGGGTCTCGCGGTAGCCGAGGCGGCGGTACAGACGCAGGTTCCCCTCGGACAGGTGCCCGGTGAACAGGTCGAACGCGGTCGCCTCGGGGACGGCCTCGTGCAGGGCGGCCAGCAGGGCGCCGCCGATCCCCTGGCCCTGCCGGTCGGGCGCCACCACGAGGCGGCCGACGAGGCAGGTCGTGCCGGACATCCGGCCGCGGACCGACCCGACGATCCGCCCGGCGTCGACGGCCTTGAGCACCACGCCGTTCTCGACCACGGCGCGGACCTGCTCGAAGGACTCGACGAGCGGGCCGATGAACGGGTCGCCGTACATCTGGGCCTCGGTGACATAGGCCGCCCGCTGGAGCGTGAGGATCTCCCCCGCGTCCCCGGGCCGCGCCCGCTCGATCTCCACCACGCGATCACCCTACCGGTGGCCGCCCCCGCCGCACGGCGAGGCCGGGACACGGGAGGCGCCACCGCCAGGAGTCGCCCGTCCGGCCGCTTGGCGAGGGCTGGGGACGCGGGAGGCGCCACGCGCCAGGAGTTGCCTGTCCGGCCGCATGGCGAGGGCTGGGGACGCGGAAAGGCCCCGCCCGGAAGGGGCGGGGCCTTTCGCTCGGTCTTACCGCCGGCTGGGCCGGTGGGCGATCAGCTCTGGCCGCCGGCCAGCTTCTCGCGCAGGGCCGCGAGGGCCTCGTCGGAGGCGAGGGCGCCGCCGGTCTGGGCGTTGCTCTCGCCGCCGCCGCTGTAGGACGAGGGAGCGGCCTCGCTAGCCGCCGCCTCCTCCTGGCGGGCCTTCTCGATCTGCGAGCGGTGCGCCTCGAAGCGGGCCTGGGCCTCGGCGTACTGCCGCTCCCACTCCTCGCGCTGCTTGTCGAAGCCCTCGAGCCACTCGCCGGTCTCGGCGTCGAAGCCCTCGGGGTAGATGTAGTTGCCGGCGTCGTCGTAGGTCGCCGCCATGCCGTACAGCGTGGGGTCGAACTCGACCTCGGTGCCGACGCCCTCGTTGGCCTGCTTCAGCGACAGCGAGATCCGGCGGCGGTCCAGGTCGATGTCGATGATCTTGACGAAGATCTCGTCGCCGACCTGCACGACCTGCTCCGGGATCTCCACGTGGCGCTCGGCCAGCTCGGAGATGTGGACCAGGCCCTCGATGCCCTCCTCGACCCGGACGAACGCGCCGAACGGCACCAGCTTGGTGACCCGGCCGGGGACGACCTGGCCGATCTGGTGGGTCCGGGCGAACTGCTGCCACGGGTCCTCCTGCGTCGCCTTCAGCGACAGCGAGACCCGCTCGCGCTCCATGTCGACGTCGAGGACCTCGACCGTGACCTCCTGGCCGACCTCGACGACCTCGGACGGGTGGTCGATGTGCTTCCAGGACAGCTCGGACACGTGGACCAGGCCGTCGACGCCGCCGAGGTCCACGAACGCGCCGAAGTTGACGATCGAGGAGACGACGCCCTTGCGGACCTGACCCTTCTGCAGGGTGTTGAGGAAGGTCTGGCGGACCTCCGACTGCGTCTGCTCGAGCCAGGCGCGGCGGGACAGAACCACGTTGTTGCGGTTCTTGTCCAGCTCTATGATCTTGGCCTCGAGCTCGCGGCCGACGTACGGCTGGAGGTCGCGGACGCGGCGCATCTCGACCAGGGACGCCGGGAGGAAGCCGCGCAGGCCGATGTCGAGGATCAGACCGCCCTTGACGACCTCGATGACGGTGCCCGTGACGATGCCGTCCTCGTCCTTGATCTTCTCGATCGTGCCCCAGGCGCGCTCGTACTGGGCGCGCTTCTTGGACAGGATCAGGCGGCCTTCCTTGTCCTCCTTCTGGAGGACCAGGGCCTCGACGTGCTCTCCGACCTCGACGACCTCGGCCGGGTCGACATCGTGCTTGATCGAGAGCTCGCGGGACGGGATGACGCCCTCGGTCTTGTAGCCAATGTCGAGCAAGACCTCGTCTCGATCGACCTTGACAACGGTGCCTTCAACGATGTCTCCGTCGTTGAAGTACTTGATGGTCTCGTCGATCGCGGCGAGGAAGGCCTCCTCGGAACCGATGTCGTTGACCGCTACCTGCGGGGTGCTCGAGGTGGCCTCAGTGCTGCTCGTCATGTGTGGAATTGCTCCGAACCGGACAGATGTCGTTGTGACAGAAGCGCGGCGGGCCTGTTTTCGTTCACCGAAGTCTGATCTTTCCTGAACCTACGGATGACCGAGCGCGAGCCCGCTCCGTCCGTGACGCGCGCGAGCCCACAGCGCAGCGATCAGCATATGAGACCTGACGGGCGGGGTCAATCCGGACCGGCCACAGAACCGCTCGCCCGCGCCTCTAGTACGCGATGACCGCTTTGGCATCACTTGACCGGACCTGACCCTTCAGTTTCCGAGGAACGGACACATGGCTGGGGTCCCCATCGGACGTATAGCGCTCCTGTGGGTGTTTGTCCAGCCAATCGAGCCAGTAGGTCGTGCACCAGCGGCTGCATTCACCGTGTTTTCCGTTGCTCTGGATCCTCGGTATCGCGTACCGCTGGAAACTTTTCGCGTTGGGCGAAACCGCGGGCTCGGCCCCCGCGAGGAACACGCCGTCGAAGTGGTACTTCGTCCCGTCCCAGGAGCCGTCGTGCGCCGTGCCCGCCTTCTTCGGCTGCGACCCGTACGGCAGGGCGAACGTGGTGGACGAGATCACCCCGAGCGTCCTGAGGAGCCGTTCCTGGCGGGCGATCTGCTCGCGCACCTTCGCGGTGGACAGGCGGTGCAGGTCGGGGTGGGAGTAGGTGTGGTTGGCCACCTCGAAGCCGTGGCCGAGCAGCCACGTCACCGCCTGCGCCTCGCTGGCCTTGTTCCGGACGCCGAACGGCTCCCGGTTGACGTAGAACGTGGCCACCGGCCGGAAGTCGGGGTGGCGGGCGGCGACCTCGTAGATGATCCCCACGGCCGTGTCGTTCCTCGGCATGCCGTTGGCGTCGACGGCGAAGTGCGAGGGGCTGCCGTCGTCGAACGTGAGGACGACCGGGTGCGACCCCGCGGGGATGTCGATCTTCCGGGAGACGAACTCGGCGGCGGTGACGGGGACGTAGTTGTCCTTGGCCAGCCGTTCGAGCTCGCCCCGCAGCTCGGCGGGTGTCCGGTCGATGGACGCGACGCGCCGGCGCAGCAGCCGGTGGTACATGATCACGGGCACCAGCCCGACCTCGTTCGCGCGCACCTTCTTCGCCGACTCCGCGGTCGCCTGGACGGGCTCCGCCGTCCTCGTGGGGGGCAGCGCGGCCTTCGGCGGCAGCGCCGCCCGTTCGGGCTCGGCACGCTCCAAGGGAGGCAGCAGCACGAGCACGGCCAGACCGACGACGACCACGACGACGTTGGCGATGGCGGTCATCTGGGCAAGGCTTCGCACAGTTATTTGACCTTAGTGCCCGTCCTCACCCGATTCACATGTGTTGTGATTTCCCTGTGGACTGGAGTCTTCGCGCCTGCGGCCGGCACGGCCACGTCACGTATTCGCCGGACGAGGAGGCGCTGCGCTCGCGGCTGAGGGCCGAGACCGTTCTCGGAGAGGCGTGGCGCTGCCTGCGCTGCGGCGACTTCACGCTCGGGCCGCCGCGCGGGTCGGGCCCGGCGCGCGACGCCCCCGTCGTGCTGCGCGGGAACGCGCTCCGCGACGCCACGGTCCTGCGGCTGATCGCGGTCTTCCGCTGGATGAAGGGCGTGCTGGTGCTCGCCGGCGCGTACGGCGTGTGGCGCTTCCGCGCGGAGCGGGACGCGGTGCAGCGGGCGTTCGACCAGGACCTGCCGCTGGTCAAGCCGATCACCGATCAGCTGGGCTGGAACCTCGAGGACTCGGGCGTGGTCCACACGCTGCGGTCGGTGCTGGCGGCCAAGACCACGACGCTGACCGGGATCTCCGTCGGCCTCGTGGCCCTGGCGACCCTCATGATCGTCGAGGGCGTCGGCCTGTGGCTGCTCAAGCGGTGGGGTGAGTACTTCTCGGTGGTGGTGACCTCGGCCTTCATCCCCGTGGAGATCTACGAGATCACCGAGAAGGTCACCGCGCTGCGGATCGTCGTCCTGCTGATCAACATCGCGGCGGCGCTCTACATCGCCCTGAGCAAGCGGCTGTTCGGTCTGCGCGGCGGCCGGGCCGCCTACGACGCCGAACGGCACGAGGCGAGCATCCTGGAGGTGGAGGCGGCCGGCCTGGCCCCCTCCCGCCGCCCCTGACACCGCCCCTCAAGCCGCCCGGGGTCAGTGGCCGGCGTCCTCCCAGGTGGGCCCGACGCCCACACTCACCTCGAGCGGGACGCGCAGCTCGTACGCGGCGCACATCTGCCGCCGCACGACGTCGGTGAGCTCCTCCAGCTCCCCGGGGGCCACCTCGAACACCAGCTCGTCGTGGACCTGCAGGAGCATCCGCGAGCGCATGCCCTCGACGGCCTTCTGGACGTCGAGCATGGCGACCTTGATGATGTCGGCGGCCGAGCCCTGGATCGGGGCGTTGAGCGCCATCCGCTCGGCCATCTCCCGCCGCTGCCGGTTGTCGCTGGTCAGGTCGGGCAGGTAACGCCGGCGGCCGAGGATCGTCTCGGTGTACCCGTCGGTGCGGGCCTGCGCGACGATGGCCTCCAGGTAGTCGCGGACGCCGCCGAACTCCTCGAAGTACTCCTCCTTGAGCGCCCGCGCCTCGGCGACCGGGATGTTGAGCTGCCCGGAGAGCCCGAAGTCGGACAGCCCGTAGGCCAGGCCGTAGTTCATGGCCTTGATCCGGGCCCGAAGGTCGCCGTCGACCTTCTCGGGCGGCAGGTCGAAGACGCGGGACGCGGTCGCCTGGTGGAAGTCGTGGCCGGACTCGAACGCCGCGATCAGCGACGCGTCCTGCGAGAGGTGGGCCATGATCCGCAGCTCGATCTGGCTGTAGTCGGCCGTGAGCAGGGTCTCGTAGCCCTTGCCCACGACGAAGCCCTTGCGGATGCGGCGGCCCTCGACCGTGCGGATCGGGATGTTCTGCAGGTTGGGCTTCTCGCTCGACAGCCGGCCGGTCGCGGCGACGATCTGGTTGAACGTGGTGTGGATCCGCCCGTCGTCGCCGATCTCCTTGATCAGCCCCTCGACGGTGGTGCGCAGCTTGGTCTGGTCGCGGTGGCGCAGCAGGATCGTCGGCAGCTCGTTGTCGGTCTGCAGGGCCAGCCAGGCGAGGGCGTCGGCGTCGGTCGTGTAGCCGGTCTTGATCCTCTTGGTCTTGGGCAGGCCGAGCTTGACGAACAGGATCTCCTGGAGCTGCTTGGGCGAGCCGAGGTTGAACTGCTCCCCCACGGCCTGGTGGGCGGCCTCCGTCGCCTGCTTCACGGCGGCGCCGAACTCCGCCTCCAGGGCCGCGAAGTACTGCCGGTCGGCGGCGATGCCGGCCCGCTCCATCTCGGCGAGCACCCGGACCAGCGGCAGCTCCACCTCGGTGACCAGGCGGGTGCCGCCCCGCTCGGACAGGTGCCCCTCCAGGGCGTCGGCCAGGTCGCGCACGGCCTGGGCCCGCAGCGCCAGGTCGCGGGCGGCGCTCACGTCGGCGTCGTCGAACAGCGAGCCCTGCCCGTCGGGCGCGGACTCGGCCCGCAGCTCGCGGTGCAGGTAGCGCAGGACCAGGTCGTCGAGCGGGAACGAGCGCTGCCCCGGCATGGCGAGGTAGGCCGCCAGGGCCGTGTCGCAGGTGAGGCCGCGCAGGTCGTGGCCGTGCGCCCACAGCGCCAGCAGCGCACCCTTGGCGTCGTGGACGGCCTTGGGCCGGGTCTCGTCGGCCAGCCAGGCACCCAGGGCCGCCTCGTCCTCCTCCGTGAGCCGGGAGGGGTCGAGGTAGGCCGCGCCGTCCGGCCCGGCCACGGCGACGCCGTCGAGCCTGCCGGTGCCGCTGCCGTACACGCCCTGGAACGCCAGGCCCGCCCTGCCCTCGGGGAGGGCGGCGAGCCAGGCGGCCACCTGGCCGGGCTCCAGCACGGCGACCTCCAGCTCGAAGCCCTCCTCGGCCTCAGGCTCTGTCGTGCCGAGGGTCTTGAACAGCCGCTCGCGCAGCTCGCCGCGGATCTGGAGGGCGTCGAGGAGCTTGTTGACCTCCTCGCGGTCCCACAGGCCCATCCGCAGGTCGGCCGTCTCGGCGTCGATCGCGACGTCGCGCTTCAGCTCGGTGAGCATGCGGTTGTGGATCACCTGGCCGAGGTGCTCGCGGAGCTTGTCGCCGACCTTGCCCTTCACCTCGTCGGCCCGGCGGACCAGCTCGTCGAGCGAGCCGAACTCGGCGATCCACTTCGTGGCGGTCTTCTCGCCCACGCTGGGGATGCTGGGCAGGTTGTCGCTCGGGTCGCCGCGCAGCGCCGCGAAGTCGGGGTACTGCGCCGGGGTGAGGCCGTACTTCTCGGCGACGGCCTCGGGCGTGAAGCGGGTCATGTCGCTGATGCCGCGCCGGGTCATGAGCACGGTGACGCTGTCGTCGACCAGCTGGAGCGCGTCGCGGTCGCCGGTGACGATGAGCACGTTCATCCCGTCGGCGGCCGCCCGGGTGGCGAGAGTGGCGATGAGGTCGTCGGCCTCGAACCCGGCCACCGACAGCCGGGGGACGCGCAGGGCGTCGAGCAGCTCGAAGATGAGCTGCATCTGGCCGCGGAAGTCCTCCGGGGTCTCCGCGCGGTTGGCCTTGTAGCCGTCGTAGGCCTCGTGCCGGAACGTGGGCTCGCTGCGGTCGAAGCAGACGGCGATGTGGCTCGGCTGCTCGTCCCGCAGGATGTTGGCCAGCATCGAGGTGAAGCCGTAGACCGCCTCCGTGTGCTGCCCGTCCGTCGTCATGAGGTTCGCGTCCTTCAGTGCGTAGAAGGCGCGATAGGCGAGGGAATGCCCGTCCAGCAGCAGCAGGCACGGACGGGTGGGGGTCGCTTCACTCTTCGGCACACCCGCAGCCTAGTCTCCCTCTACGACAGAAACCCCAGGCTCTTCCCACAGGAGGCGTCCCCTTGACCTTGACGAATCCGGAGGACCTCGTCGCGTCCATGAACGAGGCCGGGAAGGGCCACCTGCACGAGCGCATGGGCATCGAGATCCTCGAGGCGAGCGCCGAGAGGGTCGTGGCCCGCATGCCCGTGAAGGGCAACACCCAGCCGTACGGGCTGCTGCACGGCGGGGCGTCCTGCGTCCTGGCCGAGACGATCGGGTCGACCGGCGCCGCCCTGCACGCCGGCCCGGGGAAGATGGTGGTCGGCATCGAGATCAACGCCACCCACCACCGCTCCGCCACCTCCGGGGACGTGACCGCCGTCGCCACCCGGGTGCACGGCGGCCGCACGCTCGCGACGTACGTCATCGAGATCGCCGACGAGGTGGGGCGCGCGGTCTGCACGGCGCGGCTGACCTGCCTCATCAGGGACGCGTCCTGACGCCGCGGCGAACCCGCGGGGCGGTGAACACCGCATTCACGGCCATAACGGAAAGCCTTCCGACTCTCTTTGCACGGGAGCCCCAGGGGTCGCTACCGTTGTGGCTCCAGAGCCCGTGGGAGACCGAGTAGACAACGTGCGGAGCCGGGGAAGCTGTGTACGGTCCCAAAGGTCCACCGCGGGCTCGCCGCTGTCCGGAATCGGAAGTCACCGGACGCGCCGCCCGCAGCCGTCCTGACCTGGGAAGCTTGCTCACGCCAGTGACACACCCTGGTCACCGATTGGTGACGAACAGCCCTGAAACGGGCGACACGGGCTTATGCTCCGGCCACAACGTCGCAGACCCGTTGCGATGTTGCGCGTCCGAATGGGGGGACACCACCCCGCCATGACCTATAGAGGGAGCACCATTGCGCAGAGCCGTGATCGCGTTCACGGCCTTCCTGGGTGGACTCGTCTTTCTGCTCGCCTCCCCCGCCTGGGCGGACGGCGAGGCGCTGAAGGGCACACTCCAAAACCAAGGCCAGCCGGTGAACGGCGTCAAGATCAGCGTGGTGACGGAGGACGGACAACCCGTCAAGGAGGTCACCACGGGGGCCGACGGCAAGTGGGAGGTCCCGGTCCCGAAGGCCGGTAAGTACAAGGTCACTCTGGACCAGAAGACGCTCCCCAAGGGGGTGGCCCTCAAGTTCGCCAACCGCGCCACCCTCGACGTCCAGGTCTACGAGGAGAGCCAGCGCAACGTGCTGTTCGCCCTCGTCCCGGCCGGCGCTTCGGGCGCTCCCGCCCCCTCGTCCTCCTCGGAGTCCTCGTTCTGGGACCGGGTGGCGCAGCTCACGTTCGAGGGCTTCAACCTCGGCCTCATCATCGCGCTCGCGGCCATGGGCCTGTCCCTGGTGTTCGGGACGACGGGCCTGACCAACTTCGCGCACGGCGAGCTCCTCACGCTCGGCGCCATGTCCGCGTACTTCTTCAACGTCGTCGTCGGCATCCCGCTCATCTGGGCCGCGGTGGCCGCGGTGGTCGTCGGCGGCGCGTTCGGCTGGCTGCAGGACGCGTTCTTCTGGAACAAGCTCCGCCGCAGGGGCAGCAGCCTGATCGCCATGATGATCATCTCGATCGGCCTGGCGCTGCTGATGCGCTACATCTTCCTCTTCGTGTTCGGCGGCGAGAGCTCGGCCTACCTCGACTACAACGCCCAGCCGGGCATCCAGGTCGGCCCGATCTCCGCGGCCCCCAAGAACTTCATCGCGATGGGCATCGAGCTCGTCGTCCTGGTGATCGTCGGGCTCGCCCTGCTCCGGACCCGCGTCGGCAAGGCGGCCCGCGCCGTCGCCGACAACCCCGCGCTCGCCGCCTCGTCCGGCATCAACGTCGAGCAGGTCATCCGCATCATCTGGACCGTCGGCGGCGCCGTGGCGGCCCTGGCCGGCGTGATGCTCGGCCTCGCGCAGAACGTCAACTACCAGATGGGCTTCCAGATCCTGCTGCTCGTCTTCGCGGGCGTCACCCTCGGCGGCCTCGGCACCGCGTTCGGCGCCCTGGTCGGATCCATCGTCGTCGGCCTGTTCATCCAGCTCTCCACCCTCGTGGTGCCCACCGAGCTGAAGACCGTCGGCGCGCTGATGGTGCTCATCCTCGTCATGCTCTTCCGGCCGCAGGGCATCCTGGGCCGCCGCGAGCGCATCGGCTGATCGGAGACCCTCGTGGACTGGTACGCGATCTTCGTCACCACGGTCAAGGCGTCAATCGGCCTGGAGACCGTCGTCTACGCGCTCGCCGCCATCGGCGTCAACGTCCAGTTCGGCTACGCCGGGCTGCTCAACTTCGGCCAGGCGGCCTTCCTCGGCGTCGCGGCGTACGGCATGGCCGTCACCGTGGCCACCTTCCACCTGCCCTTCTGGCTCGGCATCGCGATCGGGCTGGTCGCCACGGTCATCCTGGCGTTCCTGCTCGGCATCCCGACACTGCGGCTGAGGGCCGACTACCTCGCGATCGTCACCATCGCCGCCGCCGAGATCGTCCGGCTGATCTTCCGATCGGTGAAGTTCAGCAGCGTCTTCGGCGGCTCGGACGGCCGGCAGAACTTCTCCGGCGACTTCTTCGCGATGAACCCCTACGCCCCAGGCACGTACGGCATCGGCCCGATCAGCTTCAACGAGCGGGTCAGCTGGGTGCTGACCGTCGGCTGGGTCCTCGTCGCGCTGTCCTGCGCGCTGGTGTACCTGCTCATGAAGAGCCCATGGGGCCGCGTCCTCAAGGCCATCCGTGAGGACGAGGACGCGGTGCGCAGCCTCGGCAAGAACGTCTTCTCCTACAAGATGCAGGCCCTCGTCCTCGGCGGCGTCATCGGCTGCCTCGGCGGCTTCGTCTTCGCGCTCGGGCAGGCGTCGGTGCAGCCCGACCTGTTCAGCACCGAGTTCACGTTCTACGCGTACACGATCGTGATCCTCGGCGGCGCCGCCCGGGTCTTCAGCCCCGTCGTCGGAGCCGCGATCTTCTGGGTTCTGCTGGTCTTCGTCGGGAACACCTTGAGCGAGGCCGTCGGCGCCGGAGTCATCCCCGCTTCGATCATGACCGTCAACCAGGTCGGCGCGGTGCGCTTCATGCTCGTCGGACTCGGGCTGATGCTCCTGCTCATCTTCCGTCCCCAGGGCATCTTCGGCGACAAGAGGGAGATCGCGCTCGATGCACGCTGACACCACCACGACGCGGAAGGCGGCCGCGGCGGCCGTCTTCGAAGGACTCCCCACCGAACCCGGCGTCCCCAAGCCCGACCCGATCCTCGTCGTCGACAAGGTCGTGCGCAGGTTCGGCGGCCTCACCGCCGTCGACGTCGACCACCTGGAGATCCAGCGCGGCTCGATCACCGCCCTGATCGGCCCGAACGGCGCCGGCAAGACCACGTTCTTCAACCAGCTCACCGGCTTCGACACCGCCGACGCCGGCTCCTGGACCTTCAACGGCAACCAGCTCAAGGGCGTGCCGGCGCACCGCGTGGCGCGGCAGGGCATGGTGCGGACCTTCCAGCTCACCAAGGCCCTGTCGAAGCTCACCGTCATGGAGAACATGCGGCTCGGCGCCCAGAACCAGCGCGGCGAGAACTTCTTCCGCGCCCTCATCCCGGGCAGCTGGCGCCGCCAGGAGGACGAGATCACCGAGCGCGCCGAGGAGCTCCTCGAGCGCTTCAAGCTGGACGCCAAGCGCGACGACTTCGCCGGCTCCCTGTCCGGCGGCCAGCGCAAGCTGCTGGAGATGGCCCGCGCGCTGATGGTCGGCCCCGAGCTCGTCATGCTCGACGAGCCGATGGCCGGCGTGAACCCCGCCCTCACCCAGTCGCTGCTCGGCCACGTCAAGGCCCTGCGCGAGGAGGGCATGACCGTCCTGTTCGTCGAGCACGACATGGACATGGTCCGCGACATCAGCGACTGGGTCGTCGTCATGGCACAGGGCAACGTCATCGCCGAGGGCCCGCCGGACACCATCATGTCCGACTCCCGGGTCGTCGACGCCTACCTCGGCGCCCACCACGACGCGCCGATGTCCGTCGAGGAGGCCGAGGAGCAGCTGCAGGAAGCCGAGGCCGAGCTGGAGATCGAGGAGAAGGCATGACCGCCGCCGAGCCGGACCCCACCCCGGCCGTGACCGACGAGGAGTCCGCGGAGACCGCGCCGGAGACCTCCGGCGCCGCCGTCACCGACCGGTCCGACCACCTCGCCGGCGCCGAGGACGCGCTGCTGCGGGCCGACGAGCTGTACGCCGGGTACATCCCGGGCGTCAACATCCTCAACGGCGCCGACCTGTACGTGAAGAAGGGCGAGCTGATCGGCATCATCGGCCCCAACGGCGCCGGCAAGTCGACCCTGCTCAAGAGCCTTTTCGGCCTGGTCACCATCCGCACCGGAACCGTGACCCTGAACGGCGAGGACATCACCAACCTCAAGGCCCACTCCCTCGTGGCCCGCGGGGTCGGCTACGTCCCCCAGACGAACAACGTCTTCCCCAGCCTCACCATCGAGGAGAACCTGGAGATGGGCGCCTTCCAGGTGCCCGGCAAGTTCAAGGAGCGGTTCGAGTTCGTCTGCGAGATCTTCCCCGCCCTCCGGGAGCGGCGCCGGCAGCGGGCCGGCTCGCTGTCGGGCGGCGAGCGGCAGATGGTCGCCATGGGCCGTGCCCTGATGACCGAGCCGTCCGTGCTGCTGCTGGACGAGCCGTCGGCCGGCCTGTCGCCCAAGCTGCAGGACCTGGTCTTCATCCAGGCCCAGCAGATCAACAAGGCGGGCGTGACCGTCATCATGGTCGAGCAGAACGCCCGGCGCTGCCTGCAGATCTGCCACCGCGGCTACGTCCTCGACCAGGGCCGCAACGCCTACATGGCGAGCGGGCGCGACCTGATCAACGACCCCAAGGTCATCGAGCTCTACCTGGGCACGCTCGCCCGGGCCTGAGAACGACCCTCTGAAGGCCCCGGCGGACCCCGCGTCCGCCGGGGCCTTCGGCGGTTGCGACCGTTCGCCGGCCACATCGACGACGAGACGACGACAGACGCCCACAGACGCGGCCACAATGGGCCGTATGACGCGAACCCCCCTCGCGGCGGCTCTGGCGGTCACAACGCTCGTCGCGGGCCTCACCGCCTGCCAGGGCCCCGCCGCCGGCCCGCCCTCCGCATCGGCGACCGGCCCCCGCTCCTCCGCCTCCTCCGGCTCCCCCGGCGCCGACGGCGCCGTGTACGTCACCGGCGCCAGGGCCGGCGACGACGCCTGCGCCCGCGTGCTGTCCGCCATCGGCTACCTCGGGCTCTCGCTGCTGCCGTCCGGCCAGGAGGACGCCCAGCACTGGGACGGCGACGTCCGCGGCCGCTTCGGCTACCTGCGCGGCACGCTCGCCATGTACGGCCCCCACCTGCCGGCGTCCACCGTCGCGGCCACCGAGACGATCGACCGGGTCGCCGAGGTCCTGTCCCGTGCCGACACCCCCGGCGCCGTCCGGCCGTCCCTGCTGCGCCGCTACCGCTCGGCCTCCGGCGTCGTCACGGGCGCCTGCCACGGCGGCACGTCCTGACAGGCCCGGCGCGGCGCCCGGACACGCGAGAGGGCCCGGTCCGTCGCGGACCGGGCCCTCAGGCGGCTTCAGGTCAGCCGGCGATCTTGCCGGTGTTGAAGGCGATGTTCTTGTTGGTGTTGTCGGCGCCGTACTGGTAGACGCCGATCGTGGCCTCGGCCGGGTCACCGGCGTCGTTGAACTCGATGGGGCCGGACGCACCGTCGAAGTCGATGTCCTTGCCCGCGTTCAGCAGGTCGGCGCAGGACTTGAAGTCCTTGCACTTCTCGCCGCCCGAGGAGACGTCCTTCAGCTTCGCCGCGATGTCCTTGCCGACGTCGCTCTTGGCCGCGATGGCCGCCAGCGCGGTGAGGATCGTCGCGTCGTACGACTCGGGGCCGTAGTTGAAGTCCTTCAGGTTCGGGTCGACCGACTTGAGCTTGGCCTTGAAGTCGTCCGACACCTGGGCGCCCGGCTGGGTGCCCTTCGCGCCGTCGAGCGTGCCCTTGGGGAAGCCGTCCTTGCCCGTGCCGTAGTTGGAGAG
Organism: Microbispora sp. ATCC PTA-5024; assembly: GCF_000511135.2. Taxonomy (NCBI): domain Bacteria; kingdom Bacillati; phylum Actinomycetota; class Actinomycetes; order Streptosporangiales; family Streptosporangiaceae; genus Microbispora; species Microbispora sp. ATCC PTA-5024. The sequence continues at coordinate 1,899,596 of NZ_KI866522.1, forward strand.
GTTGCCGTCGACGAAGTAGTACTTCACCTTGTCGGCGGTCAGGCCCTGCTTCACCAGCTCGGGAACGATCTTCTTGGTCTCGTCGAAGCCGATCAGGGCGACGGCCTTGGGGTTCGCCTCCTTGATCTTCGCGACGTCCGCGGAGTAGTCGGCCGCCTTCGGGTCGTAGATGACCTTCTCGACGACCTGGCCGCCGCCGCCCTCGACCGCCTTCTGGACGTTGTCGGCGAGACCCGTGCCGTACGCGTCCTGCAGGGCGAGGATGCCGACCGTGTCGTTGCCGTCCGCGAGGATCAGGTCACCGAGGACGCGGCCCTGGAGAACGTCCGGCGGAGCCGTGCGGAAGTACAGGCCGTGGTCGTTGTACGTGGTGAACTGGTCCGACGTGTTCGCCGGCGAGATCTGCACCACACCCGCACCAGTGATCTTGTCGATGACCGACAGCGACACCGACGAGGAGGCGGCGCCCACGATGACGTCGGCCTTCTGCTGCAGCAACTTGTCAACCGACTGGGAGGCAATGTTGGTCGAGGTGTCACCCGAGTCGGTGTCGATCTCGGTCACCGGCTTGCCGAGCACGCCACCCGCGTCGTTGATCTCCTTGACCGCCAGCTTCACGCCCGCGAACTCCGGCGGGCCGAGGAAGGCGAGCGAGCCGGTCTGCGGCAGCAGGGTGCCGATGGTGAGGGTGCCGTCGCCCTGGGCGGCAGCGGCAGGCGCAGAGGAGGCGGCCGGCGCCGAGGACGCCGGCGCGGCGCTATCCTCGCCACCGCCACAGGCCGTCAGGGCGAGACTGGCAGCCGCGGCGACGGCCAGCGCCCGCCCAAGGGGGGCAATGCGGATCATGAAGCATCTCCTTCATCCAGGCCCGGGAAACGTCAGCGCTGCCGACCCGTCCCGATCGAATGGGTGAAAGGTACATAGGTCAAGGGGCCTCCGACCAGGCATGCGTCAGAACTGTCCACACTTGGATGCGGAGTCGTAATAACTCCTCAACCAAGTGCGCACACCCGTCCTGACCAGCGGCCTCTTCCTTCACCGCCCTCCCGGGCGCCCGTGAGGCGGCCCTCCGGCCCCCTCCCCGCGGCCCCCGGACCCCGTCCCCGGGCCCCCGGCTGGGGTGGGGAGGCCGCCGGCGCCGGGGCGGACGGTTCGCGTCAGGCGGGGGGACGCTCCTCGCCGGCGTTCTCGCTGACCACGATCTGCGCCACCTGCCGCATGCTCATGCGGCGGTCCATGGACGCCTTCTGGATCCACCGGAACGCCTGCGGCTCGGTCCACCCGTGCTGGGCCATGAGCAGGCCCTTCGCCCGCTCCACGAGCTTCCTCGTCTCCAGCCGCTCGGAGAGGGTCGAGACCTCCTTCTCCAGCGCCGCGATCTCCTCGTGGCGGCTCACCGCCATCTCGATCGCCGGCACCAGGTCGCCCTTGGTGAACGGCTTGACGAGGTAGGCCATCGCCCCCGCGTCCCTGGCCCGCTCGACCAGGTCGCGCTGCGAGAACGCGGTGAGGATGAGGCAGGGGGCGATCCGTTCCGAGACGATGCGCTCGGCCGCCGAGATCCCGTCGAGCACGGGCATCTTGACGTCGAGGATCACGAGATCGGGCCGTAGTTCCGTGGCCAGCTTCACCGCGGTCTCGCCGTCGCCGGCCTCGCCCACCACGGCGTAGCCGTCCTCTTCGAGCATCTCCTTCAGGTCGAGGCGGATCAGGGCCTCGTCTTCCGCGATCACCACTCGCCGCTGCGTACTCACGCACAAGAGGTTACCGACGTCCGCTAGATTAGGACCACGCGAGGTGGGTCTTGATCAGCTTCGGTCAGGCTTCCCACACCGGGGTAAATCGGATATATCCGAGAAATGACGCCGGAATGATGGAATGGCAGACATAGACGCCTCAAAAGCGTCCGCCTGAAAGGGCGTGCGGGTTCGAATCCCGCTTCCGGCACCGATCGTGAGCGAGCGGAACTGTCAGTGACGACTGGCAGGGTCGGCGCATGCACCCCCGTGAAACCGTCGACCGCGCTCTCCGCCTGTCCGGGCTCGGCTACAGCGACCGTCAGGTGGCGGCCCTGTGCGGCGTCACCACCGGCGCCGTCCGGAAGTGGAGGACCGGCCTGCGCCGGGTGAAGGAGGACGAGGACAGAAGGCTCAACAGTTCGTGTCCCCGCTGTCACGGGCGGCCCCTCGACGAGAGGGCGTACGCCTACCTCCTGGGCCTCTACCTGGGAGACGGCCACATCGCCCTGGGCCCCAGGCAGGTCTACCGGCTGTCGCTCTACTGCGGCGACACGTGGCCGGGCCTGATCGAGGCCGCGGCGCAGGCGTTGTCCGGCGTCATGCCGACGTCCTCCGTCAGCAGGCGGCGGCACACCGGCTGCACCGAGGTCAAGAGCTACTCCAAGCACTGGCCGTGCCTGTTCCCGCAGCACGGGCCGGGAAAGAAGCACGAGCGGGCGATCGTGCTGGCGGACTGGCAGGAGGCGATCGCTGCGGAGCACCCGGGGCCGCTCGTGCGCGGGCTGATGCACTCGGACGGCTACCGGGGGGCGAACCGGGTCCGCAGGCCGGTGGGCGGCGAGGACAAGTGGTACGAGTATCCGCGTTACCTGTTCAAGAACGAGTCTGCGGACATCCTGCGGCTGTGCGGCGACGCGCTCGACCGGCTCGGGGTCGACTGGCGGCGCAACAAGCGCAACGAGATCTCGGTGGCCCGGCGGGCGGCCGTGGCCCGGCTGGACGAGTTCGTGGGGCCGAAGTACTGAGGCCTGGCGGACGGCCGGTCGTCTCGACGGTGCCCGGACGGGCCCCGGCAATGCCGGCCCCCGGGCCCGGGTCGCCTCCGCCGGCGCCTCCGCGCGGGGCCGGGGCGGTCGTCTCGACGGCCCCCCGGGGCGGGATCCGGCAGCGCCGGCCCCCGGGCCCGGGTCGCCTCCACGCCGAGCCGGGTCGCCTCCGCCGGCGGTCCCAGCGGGCGCGGGGCGGCGCGCCGCGTGTTCCGGGAGCTCAGGGCTCGGGGTGGAGGCGGACGGCGTCGAGGGCGAGGGACAGCTCGACCAGGTCGCGGGGGCGGGACAGGGACCGGCCGGTCATCTGCTCGATGCGGCGGACGCGGTTGAAGACGGTGTTGCGGTGGCAGTAGAGCTCCCCCGCGGCACGGACGGCCGAGCCCTCGCAGCGCAGCCAGGCCTCCAGCGTGGCCAGGAGCACGCCGCGGTCGGGTGAGGCGAGGACCGGACCGAGGACGTCGGAGGCCAGGTGCCGAGACAGCCCGGGCTGGCAGACGACGAGGGCGGCGGGCAGGCGGCGGTCGAGCCGGGCGATCTCGGGGCGGTCGCCGGAGCAGGTGCGCATGGCGAGCTCGGCCAGGCGGCGGGCGGTGGCGAGCTCGGCCAGGCCGTCCACGACGGGGCTGATGCCGGCGGTGCCGCAGATCACGGGCCGGACGGCCGCCACGAGGTCGTCCAGGTCGCGGTCGCCCATGAGGACGACGGCGATCTCGAAGTCGGCGCGCATCCGCCACAGCAGGCGCAGCCCGCCGAGCGTCTCCGGGCGGTGCGCCCGGTCGGGCCGTCCGGGGAGCCGGGTTGTGACGACGGCATAGCGGCCCTGTTCCGGGAGGTCGAGGGCGGCCGCGGCGAGCCCGGTGACGGCGGCGTCGGCCCGGCCTTCGAGCAGGGCGTCGAGCAGGGCGTGCACGTGTTCGTTGGTGCGGCCGAGCAGCTCGTTCTCCCGTCTGCGGTAGGCGTCGGCGGCCGCCACGGCCTGCCTGTCGATGGCGTGCCAGACGTGGGTGGCGCTGCGCAGCAGGGCGGGCAGCCGTTCGGGGGTCTGGTCGCCGACGATGTCGATGACGCCGTCCCAGGTGATCTGGGCCGCCAGGCGGTAGCTGCGCATGAGCGAGTCGAGCGGGAGCCCGTGCTCGGCCCGCCTGCGGCCCACGGTCTGGGCGTAGGCGACGTCGCGCCGTTCGTGGCGGGGCTGGAGGATCGCGGTGATGCCGACGCGCATCCCCTCGTGGGTGCTCTTCCAGTGGTCGTCGAAGGGGATGGCGATCCGGTACGCCTCGTCGCTCCGCCTGCCGCGCCGGACGAGCTCGTCGGTGAGCGTCGGGAGGCGCTCCAGCAGGCGCGCGGCGGAGGTCCGCAGCAGTTCCCGGACCTCGGAGTCCGTTCTGGACCTCATTCTCCCGAATCTGCCAGCGACCCGGCTCCGGAACAAGGTTCGGTTCTCGTTTCGTGACCGCACATTGTGCCCGTGCACAACGAGGACGGGGACGGCGTGGGCACGGGTCCCGTCTTGGCGGGGGAGCCTGGACGGCGCTCGACGCCCCTGGGTTTCGTGTGCCTTCATCGATGTCACAGGAGGCGCGGATGGCTGGTGAGGCGGGCGGCCTCGAGGTGTCGGGCCTGGAGGTGCGGTACGGCCCGGTGCGGGCGCTGCGGGGCGTGAGCCTGGCCGTGCCGGCGGGGTCGGTGGTGGCGGTCCTCGGGGCGAACGGCGCGGGGAAGTCGACGCTGCTGCGGGCGGTGTCCGGGACGCTCCGGTTCCATCGGGGGGCGGTCACGGCCGGGTCGGTGTCGTACGCAGGCGCCCCGCTCACCGGTCTTCCGGCGGCCGCGGTGGTCCGGCGGGGTGTGGTGCAGGTGCCGGAGGGGCGGCGGGTGTTCGCCCGGATGACGGTCGCGGAGAACCTGCGGGCGGGGGCGCTGGGCGCGCGGGACCGGACGGCGGCGGCGCGGGCCCGGGAGAGGGTGCTGGAGCTGTTCCCGGTGCTGGCCGAGCGGGCGCGGCAGCGGGCGGGCCTGCTGTCGGGGGGTGAGCAGCAGATGCTGGCCATCGGGCGTGCGCTGATGGCGCGGCCGTCGGCGTTGCTGCTGGACGAGCCGACGCTCGGGCTGGCCCCGCTGACGGCCGCCCGGGTGGCGGACGCGATCAGGGAGATCAACGCGGCGGGCACGTCGGTGCTGCTGGTCGAGCAGAACGCGGCGACGGCCCTGTCACTGGCGTCGCGGGCGTACGTGCTGGAGGTCGGGGAGGTGGCCGTGGAGGGACCGGCGGAGCGCCTCGCGGCGAGCGGCGAGGTGCGGCGGCGCTACCTGGGGATCGAGGAGCCGGACGGTCCGGGGAGGCCGCGCTCTGGGGACCCCGGCTCTTCCGGCGTGCCCGTCGCAGACCGACCGGTCGGTACCGTCGCGGGCCGGACGCTGGGCAGGTGGGTGCCGTGACCCCCGAGCTGGCCGTCCGGGACCTCACCGTGCGCTTCGCCGGGCTGACCGCGCTCGACGGCGTCGGCTTCACGGTCGCGCCCGGCAGCCTGCACGCGCTGATCGGCCCGAACGGCGCGGGGAAGTCCACGTGCTTCAACGTGTTGTCGGGCGTCTACCGGGCGACCTCGGGCAGCGTGCGGTTCGGGGACGCGGAGCTGACGGCGCTGCACCCGCACCGGGTGGCCCGGCTGGGCGTGGCCCGGACGTTCCAGAACATCGCGCTGTCCCCCCGCCTGACCGTCCGCGACACCCTCATGCTCGGCCGCCACCGGCTGACGGGCAGCGGCTTCGTCTCGGCCGGGCTGGGCCTGCCCTCGGCCCGCCGGGAGGCCGCGCGGCACGGGGCGCGCGTCGAGGAGATCGCCGCGTTCACCGGGGTCGAGGCCGAGCTGGGCACGCAGGTCGGGCTGCTCCCGTACGGCGTGCAGAAGCGGGTGGAGCTGGCGCGGGCGCTGTGCATGGAGCCGCGGCTGCTGCTGCTCGACGAGCCGGTGGCCGGGATGAACGGCGCGGAGCGGCGGGAGACGGCCCGGCTGATCGCGGCGGTCCGCGCGAGCCTCGGCATGTCGATTCTGCTGGTCGAGCACGACATGGGGATGGTCATGCGGATCGCGGACGCGGTGACCGTCCTCGACTTCGGCAGGCGGATCGCCGGCGGCCCGCCGGAGTCGGTCCAGCGGGACCCCGAGGTGATCCGCGCCTATCTGGGCGACGCCGGGGAGGGATCGGCGTGACGGTCCTCCTGGAGCTGGTGGTCAACGGGATCTCGGTGGGCGCGGTGTACGCGCTGATCGCGCTGGGCTTCGTGGTGATCTTCAAGGCGACCGAGGTGGTGAACTTCACCCACGCGTCGCTGCTGCTCGCGGGCGGGTACGCCGTCGCGCGGCTGCACCCGGCGATGGGTTTCTGGGCCGCGCTGGCGGCGGGCGTCGCGGCGGCGGCCCTGGTCGGGGCGCTGGTGGAGCTCCTGGTGATCCGGCGGGCGCACGTGGGGTCGCAGAGCGTGCTCGCGATCGTCACGATCGGCGTGGACATCGTGCTCACGACCGAGCTCACCCGGGAGATCGGCGCGGACGTGCTGCCGATGGGCGACCCGTGGGGCGACCGGGTGCTGCGGCTCGGCCCGGTCTCGCTGGCCGAGACCCGGCTCGTCGCGCTGGCGGCGGCGGCCGGGCTGATCGCGGCGTTCCTGCTGGCGTTCCGGTTCACCGGCTGGGGCGTGGCCATGCGGGCCACCGCGGAGGACGCGGAGACGGCCGCGCTGATGGGGGTGCGGCTGGGCCGGGTCTCGCTGAGCGCCTGGGCGGTCGCGGGGGCGCTGGCCGCGGTCGCCGCGCTGTTCCTGTGCGTGTTCCCCACGCCGGGGCTCGACCGGGGCACCGCGGCCGTGGCGCTGAAGGCGTTCCCGGCCGCGATCCTCGGCGGGCTCGACTCGACCACGGGGGCGCTCGCGGGCGGCCTGATCGTCGGGGTCACCGAGACGCTGATGAGCGGGTACCAGAGCGAGCTGGCCTTCCTCGGGCGGGGGGTGGGCGACGCCGCGCCGTACCTGGTGATGATCGTGATCCTGCTGGTCCGCCCGGCGGGGCTGTTCGGGACGAGGGAGCCGGCCCGTGTCTAGGCGGCCCGCGGTGCCGGCGGCGCCGCCGTCTCCCGCCGAGGGTGCGGCGGGCCGGAGGCCGGGGGCGGCCCTGAGCCGGGCGGCGCGGGTCCTCGTCTGGGCCGCGGCCGCGGCGGCGGCGGTCGCCGTGCCGTTCTACCTCGACGGCTTCTGGCTGCAGACCGGGCTGTTCGCGATGACCGCGGCGATCGGCGCGATCGGGATCAACCTGCTGACGGGCGCCACCGGGCAGCTGTCGCTCGGCCACGCGTTCTTCCTCGCGGTCGGGGCGTACGCCTACGTCTGGCTGTCGTCCGACGCCGGGCTGCCCACGCCGCTCGCGGCCGTCCTCGCGGTGGCGGCGGCGGGCGTGGCGGGCGGCCTGTTCAGCCCGATCGCGGGCCGCCTGAAGGGCGCCTACCTGGGCATCGCGACGCTCGCGCTGATCTTCGTCGGCCAGCACGTGCTGTTCAACGCGGAGGCCGTGACCGGCGGGTACGACGGCCGTGCGGTGCCGCCGATGGAGCTGTTCGGATTCGCGTTCGCCGACGCGCCGGGGCTGGTGGTGCTCGGCGTGCCGTTCGGCTCGCTGGAGCGCCTGTGGTTCCTCGGCCTCGTGCTCCTCGGGGGCGCGGCGGCGTTCGCGCGGGGCGTGCTGCGCGGCCGTCCCGGCCTGGCCATGAACACCATCAGGGACCACGAGATCGCCGCCGGCGTGATGGGCGTGCCGGTCGCCCGCTACCGGGCCGGGGTGTTCGTGCTGTCCTCGATGTACGGCGGGCTCGCGGGGGTGCTCGTCGCCCTGGTCTTCCAGCGGGTCGTGCCCGACTACTTCGGCATGCTGCTGTCCCTCGACTATCTGGCGATGATCGTGATCGGCGGCCTCGGTTCGGTCGCCGGGGCGGTGATCGGGGCCGCCTTCGTCTCGCTCCTCCCCCAGTTGCTGACGCGCTACGGCGACGCCCTGCCGCTGGTGGCCGAGCCGGGCTCGTCCGGGGTCTCCCCCGCCGAGGCCGCGCGCATCCTCTACGGCGCCGCCGTCGTGTCGGTGGTGCTGTTCCTGCCCGGGGGCCTGCTCGGGCTCGCCGCGCGGCTGCGCCGCGCACTCCCTCGAACCAAGGAGCTCAGATGAGCACGTTCCGTACCCGCGCCGGCGTCGCCGCGCTCGCCCTGCTCGCCACGGCGGCGGCCTCGTGCGCCAGCGGCAAGGCCACCGGAGGCGCGCCCGCGATCGGCGGGGACGGCGTGAAGACCGGCCCCGGGGTGTCCGCGACGACCATCACGGTGGGGGTCCTGACCGACCTGACCGGCCCGTACGCCTCCCTCGGCAAGAGCCTGACGCAGGCGCAGCGGCTCTACTTCGACCAGGTGAACGCCGCGGGCGGCGTGTGCGGGCGCAGATACGAGGTCGTGGTGCGCGACCACGGGTACGACACCCAGAAGGCCGTGGCGGCCTACGCCGAGATCGCGCCGAAAGCCGCGGCGATCCCGCAGTTCATCGGCTCCCCCATGGTGACCGCGCTCAGGCAGCGCATCGACGCCGACAAGCTGCTCACGATCCCGATGGCCTGGGCGACGTCGCTGCTGGGCAGCCGGGCCATCCAGGTGACCGGGACGACGTACGACATCGACATGATCAACGGGGTCGAGTTCCTGGTGAAGGAGAAGGGGATCAAGACCGGCGACAGGATCGGGCACCTGTACTTCGAGGGCGACTACGGCGAGAGCGCGCTCAACGGCTCGAAGTACGCCGCGGGCAAGCTCGGCCTGGAGGTGGTCGAGCAGAAGGTCAAGGCCACCGACCAGGACATGAGCGCGCAGGTCGCGGCCTTCAAGGCGGCCGGGGTGAAGGCGGTGCTGGTCTCGGTCGGGCCCCGGCAGGCCGCCTCGCTCGTCGGCGTCGCCCTCGCCCGGGGCATGGACGTGCCGTTCGTCGGCAGCAACTCGGCGTACGCCCCGCAGCTTCTCGCCACGCCGGCCGCGCCCGCGCTGCTGAAGGACTACTACGTGATGACGGCGGGGGCGCCGATCAGCGCGGACCTGCCCGCGATGCGGAAGCTGGCCGCGGACTACCAGGCGAAGTACCCGGGCGAGACGCTCGACAACGCCGTCCCCACCGGCTGGGGCGCCGCCATGATCGTCGACGACGCGGTGAAGAAGGCCTGCGCGGCGAAGGACCTGAGCCGCGACGGCATCCTGGCGGCGCACCGGTCGCAGTCGGGCTTCGAGGGCGGCCTCGGGACGCCCATGGACTTCACCGCCGTGGACAAGCCGTCGTCCCGCGCCTCGTACGTGGTCAAGCCCGACAAGACCGCGCTCGGCGGCTCGGTGATCTTCCGCCCGGCGGCGGTGTCCGACCTGGCCGAGGGCTACCCCGTCCCGGTGGGCTGAGGCGCGGATCCCCGCGGGCGAGGCGGATCAGGCGAGGCTGTCGAGCCAGGCCCGGTGCAGGCGGGCGAAGCGGCCGGAGCCCGCGATCAGCCGGGCCGGCGGGCCGTCCTCGACGACGCGGCCGCCCTCCATCACGAGCACCCGGTCGGCGATCTCCACCGTCGACAGCCGGTGGGCGATGATCAGCGCGGTCCGGTCCGCCAGGATCGTGCGCAGGGCCCGCTGGACGAGCCGCTCGCTCGGCACGTCGAGGCTGCTGGTGGCCTCGTCGAGGATGAGGACAGCCGGGTCGGCGAGGAACGCCCGGGCGAAGGCGACGAGCTGCCGCTGGCCCGCCGACATCCGGCCGCCCCGCTTGCCCACCTGCGTGCCGTACCCCTGCGGGAGCGACGCGATGTAGCCGTGCGCTCCGATGGCCTCGGCCGCCTCGGCGACCGCCGCCATCGGGGCGTCCGGCCTGCCGAACCGCACGTTGTCCTCGACGGTGCCGCTGAACAGGAAGTTCTCCTGCGTGACCATGACGACGTGGCGGCGCAGCGTGGCCTCGTCGACGTCGCGCAGGTCGACCCCGTCGAGGAGCACGCGGCCCGCGACGGGGTCGTAGAACCGGGCGATGAGCTTGGCCAGCGTCGTCTTGCCCGCCCCGGTCGTGCCGACGACGGCCACCGTCTGCCCGGCGGGGATCTCCAGGTCGAAGGCCGGCAGCACCGGCGGGCCCGCGCCGTAGGCGAACTCCACGCGTTCGAACCGCAGGCCGCCGGCGGCGCGGGGCAGCGGCACGGGACGCGCGGGCTCAGGGACGCCGGGCTGCTCCTCCAGCACGCCGGACAGCTTCTCCAGGGCCGCCCCGGCCGACTGCAGGGCGTTGTAGAACTGGGAGATCTCCTGCATGGGCTCGTAGAACTGCCGCAGGTAGAGCAGGAACGCGGCCAGCACGCCGACCGTCACCTCGCCGCGGAGGGCGAGCCATCCGCCGTACAGCAGGACGGCGGCGACCGTGACGTTGCCGATGAGCTTGATCCCGGGCATGAACACGGCGACCAGGCGGGAGCCGCGGGTGTTCGCGTCGCGGTAGTCGGCGTTGAGGCGCTGGAAGATCTCCTGGTTGCGCGGCTCCCTGCGGAACGCCTGCACGGCCCGGATGCCCGTCATCGATTCGACGAAGTGGACGATGACCAGCGCGACAGCCTCACGGGTGCGGCGGTAGGCGGCGCTCGACTCGCGCCGGAACCACCGGGTGAACAGCATCAGCACCGGCAGCGGGACCAGCGCGACCAGCCCCAGGTGCACGTCGAGCACGAGCAGCATCACGGCCGTGCCGCAGAGTGTGAGCACGGCCGTCACCAGGCCGTCGAAGCCCGAGTCGAGCAGCTCGGCGATGGCCTCGACGTCCGAGGTGAGCCGGGAGATCACCCGTCCCGAGGTGTACTTCTCGTGGAACGACAGCGACAGCCGCTGGAAGTGGTCGAAGACCCGGCGGCGCAGTTCCAGCAGCACGTCCTGGCCGATCCGCCCCGCCATGTACAGGAACGCCTGCCGGGTCAGGGCCTGGGTGAGCGCGGCGAGCAGGACGAGGCCCACGATCGTCAGCGCGAGTCCCGGCCCCTCGCCGCGCGCCATCGGCGGGATCCCGCTGTCGATGCCGGTCTTCACCAGGTACGGCATGGCCAGCCCGGCGGCGTTCGACACGACGATGACGGCGGTCAGCACCGCGATGGCCCGGCGGTGCGGCCGCAGCAGGCCGGCGAGCAGGCGGCGCGAGCGGGCCCGCAGCAGCAGGGAGACGCTCTCGGACAGGTCGTCGCGGTTCTCGGCGGCGACGCCGCGCCAGGAGTCGCTCATCGGAGGGCCTGCTCGGGGTCGAGGTCGGCGTCCTGGGCGAGCAGAGCGCGGTACTCGGGCACCTCCGACAGCAGGTCGGCGTGGCGGCCGACGTGGCTCACCGTGCCGTCCCGCAGCAGCGCGACCCGGTCGGCCAGCAGCACGGTCGAGGCGCGGTGGGCCACGACGAGGCCGGTGGCGTCGGCCAGCACCCGGCGCAGCGCCTCCTCCACGAGAGCCTCGGTCTCCACGTCGAGGGCCGACAGGGTGTCGTCCAGCACGAGGACGCGCGGCTTGCCGAGGATCGCGCGGGCCAGCGCGAGCCGCTGCCGCTGGCCGCCCGACAGCGACATGCCCTGCTCGCCGATCCGGGTGTCGAGCCCCCACGGCAGGTCGTACGCGAACGTCGCCTGGGCGATCTCCAGGGCCTCCCGGATCTCGGCGTCCCCGGCGTCGCGGTGGCCGAGCGCGAGGTTCTCCCGGACGCTCATCGAGAACAGCGTGGGCTCCTCGAACGCGGTGGCGACGACCGAGCGCAGCGACGTGAGCGACAGGTCGCGCACGTCGTGCCCGTCGATCGTGACGCGGCCGTCGGTGACGTCGCACAGCCGGGGCACCAGGGCGGTCAGCGTGGTCTTGCCCGAGCCTGTCGCGCCGACCACGGCGACGGTCTCCCCCGGGCGGACCTCCAGCCAGACGTCGCGCAGCACCGGCCGCTCGGCGCCGGGGAAGCGGAACCCGGCGCCCTCGAAGCGGACGTGGCCCCGTGGGCGCGGGATGACGGCGCTCCCGCCCACGATCTCCGGGACCGTGCCGAGCACCTCGGCCACCCGGTCGGCCGAGCTCATCGCCTCCTGGCCCATGGCGAGGATGTAGCCCAGCGACGCCACCGGCCAGACCAGCTGGAGGACCAGCGTGGTGAACGCCACCAGCGTGCCGAGCGTGAGCGCGCCGGCCCCGACGGCGACCGCGCCGAGCAGCAGCACCATGGCGAGCGTGACGTTGGGGACGACCTCCAGGAACGTGAAGAACCGGGAGGCCAGGCGCACCTTCTCCAATGATGAGCGGTGGATGTTCCTGGCGGTGCGGTCGAAGCCGTCGTACACGTGGGCCCGCCGGCCGAAGGCCTTGACGGTGCGGATGCCGACCGCGGCCTCCTCCGCCAGCGTCGCGAGGTCGCCCTGCTGGTCCTGCACCGTGCGGGAGATCCGGATGTAGCGCTTCTCGAACCGCAGGGACAGCGCGACCACGGGCGCCGCCGAGGCCGCGACGAGCAGCCCGAGCGGCCAGTACATCCGCAGCAGCACCACGGTCACCGCGGCGAGCTGCAGGATGTTCATGATCAGGAAGAGCACGCCGAAGCCGAGGAAACGGCGGATCGTCGACAGGTCGGTGGTGGCCCGCGACAGCAGCTGACCCGACTGCCACTCGCCGTGGAAGCTCATCGGCAGGCGCTGCAGGTGCCGGTACAGGTCGTCGCGGATGGCCGTCTCCAGGCCGAGGACGGGACCGGTCTGGGACCAGCGGCGCACGAAGATCAGCACTGCTTCGGAGACGCCCAGGCCGAGGGCGAGCAGGCCGAGCGGGAGCAGCGCCCCGCGGTCCCCGTGGGTCACCGGGCCGTCGACGATCTCCTTGCCGACCAGCGGGATCACGGTGCCCGCCGCGATGCCGAGCAGGGCGGCCACCCAGGAGACGACCAGCGCCGGGACGTACGGCCGCAGGTAGGAGCGCAGCCGCCACAGCGAGCGCCACGAGCCGCGGCCGGCGGGGGGACCTGACGGGTCTGCCATCGTCGGCGCAGCGCCTCCTCACCGGGCGGTCGGACAGGATCGGACGACTCGCACTGCCCATGCTCGGTCAGCGCGCCGCCTCCATCAACCGGTTTTCCGGCGGCTCCCGGTGTTCCAGCCGTTCGAGCCGACCCCCGGAACGCACGAAGGCCCGCACGCCCGGCGCGGAGCCGGGCCGTACGGGCCGTGACGGGCGGGCCTAGCGGGGGTGGGCCACCGCGGAGCCGATGGTGTGCACGCGCAGGGCGTTGGTGGAGCCCATGTTCCCGGGCGGGGAACCGGCCACGATGACGACCTTGTCGCCCTTCTCGCACACGCCGAGGGACAGCAGCGAGGCCTCGACCTGGCGGACCATGTCGTCGGTGTGGTGCACGAACGGCACCTCGAACGTCTCGACGCCCCAGGTGAGCGCGAGCTGGCCGCGCACCTTGGGGTTGGACGTGAACGCCAGCAGCGGGATCGGCGAGCGGTAGCGCGCCAGCCGCCGCGCGGTCTCGCCGGACATGGTGAACGCCACCAGGGCCTTGGCCTTGACGATCGCGCCGACCTCGGCGGCCGCGCGGGCGATGGCGCCGCCCGTGGTCTCCGGCAGGCGGTCCAGCGTGTGCTTGGCCTGCAGGGTCGTGCCCTCGGCGGCGACCGCGATGCGGGCCATGGTGGACACGGACTCGATCGGGTACGTGCCGACCGAGGTCTCGCCGGACAGCATCACGGCGTCGGCGCCGTCCATCACGGCGTAGGCCACGTCGGACGCCTCGGCGCGGGTGGGCCGGGGGGCGCTCATCATCGAGTCGAGCATCTGGGTGGCCACGATGACCGGGTGCGCCTTCTCGCGGCACAGCTCGATGATGCGGCGCTGGACGATCGGCACTTGCTCCAGCGGGAGCTCCACACCGAGGTCGCCGCGGGCGACCATCACGCCGTCGAAGGCGTCGACGATCTCCTCGAGGCACTCCACCGCCTGCGGCTTCTCGATCTTGGCGAGGAGCGGCAGGTGGACGCCCTCCTCCTCCATGATCCCCCGGACGAGCGCGGCGTCGCCGGGCGAGCGGACGAACGACAGGGCGATCATGTCGAAGCCGCTCCGCAGCGCCCAGCGCAGGTCGGCCTCGTCCTTGTCGGTGAGGGCGGGGGCGGTGACGGCGACGCCCGGCAGGTTCAGGCCCTTGTTGTCGGAGATCATGCCGCCGATGACCACGCGGGTCACGACGCGGGGGCCCTCGACCGCGGTCACCTCGAGGTTGAGGCGGCCGTCGTCGACGAGGATCGTGTCGCCCGGGCTGACGTCGCCCGGCAGGCCCTCGTACGTGGTGGAGACCAGGTCGCGGTCTCCCGGCACGTCCTCCGTGGTGATCGTGAACACGTCCCCGTAGCCGAGCCGCACCGGCCCGGAGGCGAAGCGGCCGACCCGGATCTTGGGACCCTGCAGGTCGGCGAGGACGCCGACGGCGCACCCCAGCTCGTCGGCCGCGGCCCTGACCCGGTCGAGGATCTCCTTGTGCAGCTCGTGGCTGCCGTGGGACAGGTTGAAACGCGCCACGTTCATGCCGGCCGTGATGAGCTCGCGGAGGCGCTCCGGAGAGGAGGTGGCGGGTCCCAGGGTACAGACGATCTTTGCTCGACGACTCACATGCCCTACCCTAATTGGTACAGACCACTTGATGTGACGGCGCCCACAGCTGTCGCCTAATGTTCAGACTCTTCACGCGATCACGCCCATGGCCTAGCCTTGCCAGCCATGGGACGTACCCGCACATTGGGCGCGATAACAGCGCTGCTCACCGTGGCCGCCTGCGGTGGACAGGCTACCCAGTCCGAAGCGCCCCCGAAGGGCGTTTCCGTGACGCTCAACCAGTGGCGCAACGACGACCCCGCGCACGCCGTGGAGATCTCCGTCCGCAACGACACCGCCACCCCGGTCCGGTTCGTGGACGTCCAGCTCGTCACCGATTCCCTGAAGACCCTGCCGCCCGAGCGGGTGGACAGCACGCTCGGCCGGACGCCGCGCACCGACCTGCGGATCCCGTACGGCGCGGCGCGCTGCGACCCCGTGAAGATCCCTCCGGTCAAGCCGGCGACGGTGGTCGCCCACGTCCAGGTCGGGAACGGCCCGGTGCGCCTGGCCCGGTTCCCGGTGCCGCACCCCGACCCCACCCTCGCCATGCTCGTCGCCAACGAGTGCGGGGCGTACATCCTGCGCCAGTCGGTGGACGTGACGTTCGAGGACGCCTGGGCCCACGTCGGCAAGACCCTGCACGGCACGCTCCTGGTCAGCAGGAAGGGCGGCGAGGACAGCCTGTCCGTGGACGACCTCGGCAACACCACGCACTTCAACCTCAGGCCGCTGTCGGGCCGGCGCCGGCCCGTGGTCGTGCTGCCGCCCGGGACGACCCGCCTGGAGATCCCGGTCGAGGTCACCCCGGCCCGCTGCGACCCGCACGCGTTCGCCGAGGCGAAGAAGGCCTACCTGTTCCCCGTCTGGGCCACGGTCGGCAGCGGGCAGGAGCACTGGCTCATCGCGACGCCCCCGCCGCCGGTCCAGGCGACGTTCCTGTCGTACGCGGAGAAGACCTGCGGCGTCGGGTGACCACGGCGACGCCCGCCCACGACAGCAGGATGAGGACGACCACGCCGGCGCGCGCCTGCGTGAGGTACTCCCTCGGGTAGACCACGCCGGTGATGTAGGTGTCGATGAAGCCGCCCGGCGCCAGGCCGCGCTCCCCCGCGGCGCGGCGCCCCCAGTTCTCCAGGGCCGTCAGCGGGCACTCCACGAGGCCGGTGAGCTGCACGAGCGCCCACGCGCACGCCGCGAGGTGCGGCCAGACGAGCCGCGGCCACCGCCACGCGAGGAAGCCGCCCAGGCCGATGTACGCGATGACGAGGAAGTGCGACGCCATCGTGGCCTGCCACACGAGCTGATAGATCATGATCTGCCCTCCGCGACCCCGAAGGTAGATCGGCTCCCGGCCCGCGGGCATCCGCTCGCGTACTCAGTGTGCTACTCAGGCGGCGCGTTCAGGGGGTGAGCGAGGCCGCCTTCGAGGCGCTGGCCACGCCGTGGCCGAAGAAGCCGTTGTTCGCCGTGCCGCCCTCGCAGAGCTGGCCGCCGTCGGCGCCGCCGTACTGGTAGAGGCGGGGGGACGGGCAGACCTTCGGGACGGCCGTGGCGTACAGCAGCTTCTCGACCCGGCGGGGGTCCATGTAGAGCCCGCCCTT
Organism: Microbispora sp. ATCC PTA-5024; assembly: GCF_000511135.2. Classification (NCBI taxonomy): domain Bacteria; kingdom Bacillati; phylum Actinomycetota; class Actinomycetes; order Streptosporangiales; family Streptosporangiaceae; genus Microbispora; species Microbispora sp. ATCC PTA-5024. The sequence continues at coordinate 1,915,686 of NZ_KI866522.1, forward strand.
GCCGGGCTTGCCGAAACGGCTGATGATGATCGCCACGACGCCGGTGACGTGCGGGGCGGCCATCGAGGTGCCCTCCATGTACTGGTAGTAGGCGCACCTGCCGCCGTGGCAGTCGCGCACGACGGCGGAGGTCTTGGGCCGGCCCGACGTGTCGATCAGGCCCTGGGCGCGCAGCGCCGTCTCCGGCGCGGCGGCCAGGATCTGCCTGCGCTCCCCCCGCAGGGCGGTGCCGCCGTCGAAGACGTCCCCGCCGGGCGCCGCGATGTCGGTCTGCTCGGTCCCGTAGTCGGAGTAGCCGGCCTTGCGCCCGCTCGGCCCGACGGACGACACCGAGATCACGCCGGGGAGCTCGGCCGGGACGTCGATGCAGGAGTTGTCGATGGTCCGCGTCCGCTCGGAGCCGGGCGGATAGTCGGGGCTGGCCGTGTCCTTCGTCGGCTTGCCGAGGTCGTGGCCGCTGTTGCCGATCGCGCTGATCAGCGTGACCCCCCGCGCCCGGGCGTAGTTCACGGCCCGGCGCATGCCCTCGAGGATGGCCCGCTGCTCCAGCCGGGCCGCCCGCGAGTCCTGCGGGTTGTTCGGGCAGTTGTACGTCCAGGGGTCGACGTAGAAGCTCATGTTGACCACGTCCACGCCCACGTCGGCGGCGTACGTCAGGGCGTCCATGGTCGGCTTGAGGAAGAAGAAGCCGGAGTCGGTGCCGGCCCGGAGGTTGACCAGCGACACACCGGGGGCGACCCCGCTCACGCCGATCCCGTTGATCGGGGAGCCGATCGTGCTGGCGACGTGGGTGCCGTGGCCGTCGTCGTCCTCGTCGGCCGGGTCCTTGCAGCCGGCGTGCTCACAGGGGCCGTCGAGCTTCTTGCCGTTGGGGTCCTTCGGGGTGTCGGTGACGAAGTTGCGGCTGAGCGCGCGGTTGAAGTTGGGCGCGATGTCGGGGTGGCGCCCGTCCACGCCGGTGTCGATGATGCCGACCAGGACCTTGTGGCTCCCCTTGGCCGTGGCGTACGAGCCGGACGGGGTGGCGCCGATCATCCGCATGTCCCACTGCCGGTCCGACAGCGGGTCCCCGGCCCTGGCCCGGCCAGCCGTGCTCGCCGCACTCGACGCGCCGCCCGCCGGCGCCGCGACCCCGGCGGCCGCGGTGTCGTCCGCGGCCCTGCCGATAGCGCGGTCGGCGGTGACGCCCACGACCGAGGAGGAGGCGCCGAGGCGGTCGGGCGAGCCGGCCCTGACGATGAGGTAGCCGAGACGGTCGTCCCGGCCCTCCACCACGCCTCCGGCGGCCGTCACGTCGCGCGTGGCGGCGGCGCGGGCGCCGTCGGCGTAGAAGACCAGGTAGTCGTGCAGAGGTCCGGCCGGGCTGCGTGACCCGGCCCCCGTGGCGGCCACGCCGCCGACTCCGGCCAGCAGCGCGAGCGCCGCGGCCGCCCCCGTGAGCCGCCCCCGTACGTTCAACGATCCTCCTCGATCCGGGATCAGCATCTTTCAGGGGGCCGGGTCGCGCGCGCAACCCAACCACCCAAATTCGGATATTCCCGATTTATGCCACTATCGCCGCGGCGGGGTCCCCTTCCGCCGCGGCGACCGGCGTTCAGATCACGCGCCCGTCACACCAGCGGGCGGGCGGTCGGGGGGATGGCGACGGGCAGGGCCGTGCGGCCGGACAGGTACCGGTCCACGGCGGCCGCGGCCGAGCGCCCCTCGGCGATGGCCCACACGATCAGCGACTGCCCGCGGCCCATGTCGCCGGCGGCGAAGACGCCCTCGACCGCCGTCTCGTAGGACTTCCCGCGGGCCACGTTGCCCCGCGGGTCGAAGAACGCGGCCGGGTCGTCGGCCAGCGCAGCCAGGCCGTCGAGCAGCGGGCCCCTCTCCGGGCCGAGGAAGCCCATGGCGAGCGTGACGAGACCGGCGGGGATCTCCCGCTCGGTGCCCGGGATCGGCCGGAAACCGCTCGCCGGGCCCTCGACCTCGACCAGGCGCAGCGCCCGGACGTTGCCCTCCTCGTCGCCGACGAACTCGGTGGTGGAGACCGCGTAGACCCGGTCGCCTCCCCCGGCCTCCAGCTCCTCGTGGGCGCTCTCCATCTTGAACAGCATCGGGTACGTCGGCCACGGCTGGGCGTCCGGGCGGGCCTCCGGCGGCCTCGGCATGATCTCCAGCTGGGTCACGGTCAGCGCGCCCTGGCGGATCGCCGTGCCGATGCAGTCGGCGCCGGTGTCGCCGCCGCCGATCACGACGACGTGCTTGCCCTCGGCCGAGATCGCGGGTTCGGCCATGTCGCCCTGCTGCACCCGGTTGGCCGGCGGGAGGTACTCCATGGCCTGGTGGACGCCCTTGAGCTCGCGGCCGGGCACCGGCAGGTCGCGCCAGGCCGTGGCGCCGCCCGCGAGCACGACGGCGTCGAACTCCTCGCGGAGCTGCGCCACGGTGACGTCCACCCCGACGTTGACGGAGGTGCGGAACTCGGTGCCCTCGGCCTCCATCTGGGCCAGGCGCCGGTCGACGTGCCGCTTCTCCATCTTGAACTCGGGGATGCCGTACCGCAGCAGGCCGCCGATCCGGTCGGCCCGCTCGAACACGACGACGTCGTGACCGGCCCGGGTGAGCTGCTGGGCGGCGGCCAGACCGGCCGGGCCCGAGCCCACCACGGCGACGCGGCGGCCCGTCCTGACGGCGGGCGGCTGCGGGGCCACCCAGCCCTCGGCGAAGGCGCGGTCGATGATCTCGACCTCGACCCGCTTGATCGCGACGGGGTCGGCGTTGATCCCGAGGACGCAGGCCGACTCGCACGGAGCCGGGCACAGGCGGCCGGTAAACTCGGGGAAGTTGTTGGTGGCGTGCAGCCGCTCGATCGCCTCGCGCCAGTCGTCGCGGTAGACGAGGTCGTTCCACTCGGGGATGAGGTTTCCAAGCGGGCAGCCGTTGTGGCAGAACGGGATGCCGCAGTCCATGCAGCGGGCCGCCTGCTTGGTGAGCGCAGGCGTGGGGAAGTCCTCGTAGACCTCCCGCCAGTCGCGGATGCGCACGTCGACGGGACGGCGTGCCGGCAGCTCGCGCCCGTGTGCCAGGAACCCCTTCGGGTCGGCCATCGGTGTACCCCCCTCTTATCCGTGCGCGGCGGCCATGACCGCCTCGTCGATGTCCCGGCCCTCGGCCTCGGCGGCGGCCCGCGCCAGCAGAACCCGCTTGTAGTCCGACGGCATGACCTTGGCGAACCTGGCGAGCGCGGCGTCCCACTCGGCGAGCAGCGCCTTGGCGACCGTCGAGCCCGTCTCGGTGAGGTGCCGGTCCACGATCTCGTGGAGGAACTCGGCGTCGTCCTCGGTGAGCGCCTCGATCTCGACCATCTCGCGGTTGACCCGCTCGGGCCGCAGGTCGAGCACGTACGCGACGCCGCCCGACATGCCGGCCGCGAAGTTGCGGCCGGTGGGGCCGAGCACGACCGCGCGGCCGCCCGTCATGTACTCGCAGCCGTGGTCGCCCACGCCCTCCACGACGGCGGTGGCGCCCGAGTTGCGGACGCAGAACCGTTCGCCCACGACGCCGCGGACGAACACCTCCCCGGAGGTCGCGCCGTACAGGCCGACGTTGCCGGAGATCACCTGCGTCTCCGCGGCGAACGGGGCGTCGGGGTGCGGCCGCACGACCAGGCGGCCGCCCGACAGACCCTTGCCGAGGTAGTCGTTGGCGTCGCCGGTCAGCCGCAGCGTGACCCCGCGCGGCACGAACGCGCCGAACGAGTTGCCGGCCGAGCCGGTGAACGACACGTCGATCGTGTCGTCGGGCAGGCCCGCGCCGCCGTACCGCCGGGTCACCTCGTGGCCGAGCATGGTGCCGACCGTGCGGTTGACGTTGCGGATGGGCAGCTCCAGGGTGACCTGGTCGCCGAACTGCAGGGCGCCCTCGGCGAGCTGGATGAGGGTGTTGTCCAGGGCCCTGTCGAGGCCGTGGTCCTGCTCGACCACCTTGTGGCGGGGCGTGCCCTCGGGCAGCTCCGGCTGGTGGAGGATCGGCGTGAGGTCGAGGCCGGCGGCCTTCCAGTGCTCGACCGCCCGGTCGGTGTCGAGCAGGTCGGCGCGGCCGATGACCTCCTCCAGGGAGCGGTAGCCGAGCTCGGCCAGGTACTCCCTGACCTCCTGCGCGATGAACTCGAAGAAGTTGACCACGAACTCGGGCCGGCCGCTGAACCGCTTGCGCAGCTCGGGGTTCTGCGTGGCGACGCCCACGGGGCAGGTGTCGAGGTGGCAGACGCGCATCATGACGCAGCCGGACACCACCAGCGGAGCGGTGGCGAAGCCGTACTCCTCGGCGCCGAGCAGCGCCGCGATGACGACGTCGCGGCCGGTCTTGAGCTGGCCGTCGGCCTGCACGACGATCCGGTCCCGCAGGCCGTTGAGCAGCAGCGTCTGCTGGGTCTCGGCCAGGCCGAGCTCCCAGGGGGCGCCCGCGTGCTTGACCGAGGTCAGCGGGGAGGCGCCGGTGCCGCCGTCGTGCCCGGAGATCAGCACGACGTCGGCGTGGGCCTTGCTGACGCCCGCGGCCACGGTCCCGACCCCGACCTCGGCGACCAGCTTCACGTGGACGCGGGCGCGCGGGTTGGAGTTCTTCAGGTCGTGGATGAGCTGGGCCAGGTCCTCGATCGAGTAGATGTCGTGGTGCGGCGGCGGCGAGATGAGGCCGACGCCGGGCGTGGAGTGCCGGGTCTTGGCGATCCACGGGTACACCTTGTGGCCGGGCAGCTGGCCGCCCTCGCCGGGCTTGGCGCCCTGGGCCATCTTGATCTGCAGGTCGTCGGCGTTGACGAGGTACTCGCTGGTCACGCCGAACCGGCCGGAGGCCACCTGCTTGATCGCGCTGCGCCGCTCCGGGTCGTAGAGCCGCTCGGGGTCCTCGCCGCCCTCGCCGGTGTTCGACTTGCCGCCGAGGCGGTTCATCGCGATGGCCAGCGTCTCGTGCGCCTCCATCGAGATCGACCCGTACGACATGGCGCCGGTGGAGAACCGCTTCACGATCGACTCGACCGGCTCGACCTCCTCGATCGGGACCGGCGGGCCGCCCGGGCGCAGCCGGAACAGGCCGCGCAGCGTCATCAGCCGCTCCGACTGCCCGTCGACGAGGGAGGTGTACTCCTTGAAGATCTCGTACCGGCGGGTGCGGGTCGAGTGCTGCAGCTTGAAGACCGTCACCGGGTTGAACAGGTGCGGCTCGCCCTCGCGGCGCCACTGGTACTCGCCGCCGACCTCCAGCCGGCGGTGCGGGTTCTCGGCGCGCGGGTAGGCCCGCTGGTGCCGCTCGATCGCCTCACGGGCCAGCACGTCGAAGCCGACGCCGCTGAGCCGGGAGGTCGTGCCGGTGAAGCACTGGTCCACGACCTCGGCACCCAGCCCGAGCGCCTCGAAGATCTGCGCGCCCGTGTACGAGGCGACCGTGGACACGCCCATCTTGGACATGACCTTCAGGACGCCCTTGCCGTACGCCTTGATGAGGTTGCGGACGGCCTTGCGCGGCTCCAGGTCGAGCGCGCCGGTCGCGATCATGTCCTCGGCCGTCTCCAGGGCGAGGTACGGGTTGATCGCGCTGGCGCCGTACCCGATGAGCAGGGCCATGTGGTGGCACTCGCGGGCCTCGCCGGTCTCGATCACGAGGCCGACCCTGGTGCGCGACTTCTCCCGGATGAGGTGGTGGTGCACCGCGCCCGTGAGCAGCAGCGACGGGATCGGCGCCCGGTCGCGCGAGGAGCCGCGGTCGGACAGCACGATGATCCGCGCGCCGTCCCTGATCGCGCGGGACACCTCCTGGCGGATCTCCTCCAGGCGGGCGACCAGCGCCTCGCCGCCGCCGGCCACGTCGAACAGGCCGGACACGACGTACGGCTGGAAGCCGGGCAGCGCGCCCTCGTCGTTGATGTGGACGATCTTGGCCAGCTCGTCGTTGTCGATCACCGGGTAGGGCAGCACGAGCCGGCGGCACGAGGCCGGTCCGGGCTCGAGCAGGTTGCCCTCGGGGCCGATCGTCGACTGCAGGGAGGTGACGAGCTCTTCGCGGATGGCGTCCAGCGGCGGGTTGGTGACCTGCGCGAACAGCTGGCTGAAGTAGTCGAACAGCAGCCGGGGCCGCTCGCTCAGCACGGCCACGGGCGTGTCGGTGCCCATCGAGCCGATCGGCTCGGCCGCGTTCTTCGCCATCGGCGCGAGGATGACCCGCAGCTCCTCCTCGGTGTAGCCGAAGGTCTGCTGCCGCTTGACCAGCGCCTCGTGCGTCGGGTGCTCGTGCTCGCGCTCGGGCAGCTCCTCGAAGCGGACCAGGCCCGCGTGCAGCCACTCGCCGTACGGCAGGGCCGCGGCGAGCTCGGCCTTGATCTCGTCGTCCTCGATGATCTTGCCGCGGGAGGTGTCGACCAGGAACATCCGGCCCGGCTGGAGGCGGCCCTTGCGGACGACCTTCTCCTGCGGGATGTCGGACAGCACGCCCGCCTCGGAGGCGAGCACGACCAGGCCGTCGTCGGTCACCCAGAACCGGCCGGGCCGCAGCCCGTTGCGGTCGAGGACGGCGCCGACCAGGGTGCCGTCGGAGAACGTGATCGACGCCGGGCCGTCCCAGGCCTCCATCAGCGTCGAGTGGAACTCGTAGAACGCCCGGCGGGCGGGGTCCATCTCGGTGTGGTTCTCCCACGCCTCCGGGATCATCATCAGCACGGCGTGCGGGAGCGACCGGCCGCCGAGGTGGAGCAGCTCCAGCGTCTCGTCGAACGACGCGGTGTCCGACCCGTCCGGGTCGCAGATCGGGAACAGGCGCTCCAGGTCGCCGGGGATCAGGCCGGTGGCCAGCATGGCCTCGCGGGCCCGCATCCAGTTGCGGTTGCCGCGGACGGTGTTGATCTCGCCGTTGTGCGCGACGTACCGGTACGGGTGGGCCAGCGGCCACGAGGGGAACGTGTTGGTGGAGAACCGGGAGTGCACCAGCGCGATCGCGGTGACGTAGCGCTCGTCGGTCAGGTCGGGGAAGAACGGCTCGACCTGCAGCGAGGTCAGCATGCCCTTGTAGACGATCGTCCGCGACGACAGCGAGGCGAAGTAGACGTCGGCCTCGTGCTCGGCGCGCTTGCGGAAGCCGAAGATGATCCGGTCGAGGTCGACCCCGGTCTCGCCGCCGGGCGAGGAGACGAACAGCTGCCGGAAGAACGGCATGACGGCCCGCGCGCTCGCGCCGGGCAGGCCGGCGTCGACCGGGAGGTCGCGCCAGCCGAGGACCGTGACGTTCTCCTCGGCCGCGATCTCCTCGATCAGGCGGACGGCGGCCTCCCTGGCCTCCTCGTCGAGCGGGAGGAACGCGGTGCCCGCGGCGTACGAGCCCTCGGGCGGCAGGGGGAAGTCGACGACCGCGCGGAAGAAGTCGTCGGGGATCTGGGTGAGGATGCCCGCGCCGTCGCCGGTGTCGGGCTCGCTCCCGCTCGCGCCGCGGTGGTCGAGGTTACGCAGCGCCGTCAGCGCCTTGGCGATGATGTCGTAGCTCCGGCGGCCGGCGACATCGGCCACCATGGCCACGCCGCAGGCGTCGTGCTCGTTGGCGGGGTCGTAGAGTCCCTGGGGCCGCGGCAGGCCCCTGTGAAGGCCAAGGCGGGCAGCAGGCATGTAGTCACTCCCGTCGTCATCGTCTGCGCGTAACAGAGGGACGACGTTGGCCCTGCTGCGGTTGTGGTGAGTAGAGATTACCGCACCCTGCCGGAATAGTGCCCCCCCGGTCCACTTCGCGAACCTTCACTGGTTAACACCATGGATACAGTTGCCGCATGGCGGTTGGTGAGGTGATCGACGACGTGTTGGCCAAGGCCGGGGTTGACGGCCTCCGCCTCCGGGAAGCTCTGGCGCTTCTCGGCGACGGCCGCTGGTGGACCCTGCCCGACCTGGTGCGGGAGACCGCGACGTCGCGGCGATCGGTCGAGGCGCTGCTGCGTGCGCTCCCCCTTGAGCACAGCGGCGACCGCGTCCGAATCCCTACCGATCAGGCTAAACGCTATAACACCCCCCTCCAAGAGGATATTTCGGATCTAGGTAATCCGGTGGCCGGCCTGGTCCCCCGATACGCCGACGTCCTCGACCGGCTGGAGTCCCTGATCGCCCGGGCCCCGCGCGGGCGGTCGGCGCTCGACCACGTCTCCGCCACGGCCGAGACCGTCCTGCGGCGGGCCCTGCTGCTCGGCCGGCGCTTCTGGCTGCCCGGCGCCCGGCTGCTGTGCGTGGGCGACCACGACCTCACCTCGCTGGCCGTCCGCATGGTCCACCCCGAGGTCGAGGTGGCCGTGGCCGACATCGACGACCGGATCCTCGCCTACATCGACGAGCAGGACCTCGGCGTCCGCACCCGCTGGGCCGACCTGCGGCTCGGCCTCCCGGTGTCGCTGCGCGGCTGGGCCGACCTCGCGGTGACCGACCCGCCGTACACGCCGGAGGGGGTCGGGCTGTTCGCCGCCCGCGCCGCCGAAGGGCTGCGCGACCGGGACGAGGGCCGCATCCTGCTGGCGTACGGCGCCTCCGAGCGCACGCCGATGCTCGCGCTCAAGGTGCAGAAGGCGCTGTCCGACCTCAACCTGCTGAACGAGGCGATCTTCCCGAACTTCAACCGGTACCACGGGGCGGAGGCGATCGGGAGCGCGGCCGACCTCTACGTGCTGCGGCCCACCACGAAGACCTGGCCGTCCGTGGCCGCCCGCCTCGACAGGCTCGCCACCGCCATCTACACGCAGGGGCCGCAGGCCGTGGAGGCCGCCCCGGCGCCCTCGGCCCCGTCGGCGCAGGAGCCGGGCGACCTGGCGGCGTTCGGTCCGGGCCTGCTCGTGGGCGACTGGCCGCGTGAGGTGCTGCCCTCGGTTCCCCGTGTCCGCCTCGCCACCTGGCTCGCCAAGCCGTACGCCGCCGACCCCGAGCGGGTGGCGGTCGCCGTCCCGGCCGGGCTGGAGGCCGCGCTGCCGCGCCTGCTGCTCGCCACGCGGGCGCGCCGCGTGCGGGTCGTGCTGTCCGCTCCGGTCGAGCCGCCCGCGCCGCTGACGCCCGTGTACGACCTCACCGCGGAGGGCCCGGTGATCGACGCCGTACGGCTCCCGCTCCCGGACGGCCCGGCGGAGCGCGTCGTCCGGCGGATCCTGGACAGCGCCCACGGAAAGGTCGCCAACGCCTGGCGGGAGGGGCTGACCGAGGCCGCCGGGCTCACGAAGAGGCAGGCCAGGGCCGCCGTCGAGGAGGTCGCGCCGTGGGCCGGCGACGTCTCCCCGCTGGAGCTCCCCCTGCACCGCCTCGCCGGGCTCCCCGCCGCCGTCGCCCGCAGCCTGCGCCCCCCGGCCTGACGCCGCGGCGGTCGTGCCGACGCCTGCCGCGCCGGCTCACGTCCACCGGGCGGGAGGCGCGCGAAGCACATGGCGCACCGGCCGTCAGCGGGCGGGAGGGTGTCAGCCGATGGCGGGGCGGCCGCCGGCCACCTCCAGGACGACCCCGGTGATGTAGCTCGCGCGAGGGGAGGCGAGGAAGACGACGGCCTCCGCCACCTCCTCGGGTTCGGCGACCCGGCGCAGGGCGGTCGTCGCCGCGATCGCGTCGAGCATGGCCGCGTCCATGTCGCCGGTCCCCGGTGTGCGCGTCGGGCCGGGGGCGACCGCGTTGACCCGGATGCCCTCCTCGGCGTACTCGGCGGCCCACACCCGGGTCAGCTGTTCGAGCGCGGCCTTGGAGGCGGCGTACATCCCGGCGCCCTTCGTGGGCACGGTGGCCGCCATCGTGCTGATGTTCACGATGGAGCCGCCTCCGCGCTCCGCCATGCCCGGCGCCAGCGCCCGGACCAGCAGGTACGGGGCCCGGGTGTTGAGGTCCATGTGCAGGGCGAACACCTCGTCCGTCATCTGCGAGGTCGGCAGGAACCGGTAGACGCCGGCGTTGTTGATCAGCAGGTCGACGTCGCCCGCCTCCTCCGCCAGGCGCAGCACGTCGGCGCTGTCGGTGAGGTCGGCCCCGGCGAAGCGCCCCCTTCTCCCCGCCTCCTCGGTCTCCCCGACCACGGCGGCGCCGCGCTCGGCGTCGCGTCCGTGGACGACGACCTCGGCGCCTTCCCCGGCGAGTCGGACGGCGACCGCCCTGCCGATCCCGGCCGTCGCGCCGGTGACGAGAGCGGTGAGCCCTGACATCTCCATGGCGATCCCCCTTCGCGCGAGACAGGCGGTCGTCTCACCGGAACGCCCCCCCGGCCGCACGTCGATCGCCTGCTCGGCCCGCCGGCCCCTGGGCCCTGCCGGCGGATCGCGGCGCAGGGCCGGGCGGTTCGGCGCCGACCGGCGAGGACGGGCCCAGCGCCGGCTCAGCCGTCGCCCGACGTCCTCCCCACATCGCGCCGGCTCACACGACGAATCCGGCGACCGCGTCCTTTCTCGGCGACCGGCCCGCCGTCCGGGGACGTCATTGCGGGGCGAGGCTCCGGGACGGGACGGCGCCCGACGGGGACGGGCTCGGCCCGGCGCCGGGCTCGCTGGGGGCGGCCTCGGACGGCTGGGCGGTGTCGTCCCCGGACCCGGGCTTCACGGGGGCGGTGGGTACCCCGGCGACGGCCACCACCCGGCGGTAGAGGGCCTTCTCCACCTCGCGGGCGGCCAGGCCGAGCATGACGAAGTCGTCCTTCTCCCCCGGCTCCGCGCCGTCGGACCTGCCGATCCACACCACCCCGGCGTAGTGGCCCATCGCCTGGCCGCTGCCCTCGGTGTACGCGCCGAAGGCGGCCTTCGGGGACTCCAGGGGGAGCGTCCAGCCGCCGCGGTAGAGCGTCCCGAGGGACTGCACGAGGGTGTTGGCCGACTTCTCGTCGGCGAGGTTGAACATCGTGTACTCCGCGACGTACGCCCCGTCCTGGGTGGCGTACAGGCCGCGCAGCGCCTGGGTGCACCCCGCCCCGTTGAGCGCGTCGACCACGTCGGCCCCCCAGACCGCCCCGGCGCAGCCGGAGTCCAGGTGGGCGGCGACCCTGCGCAGCGTGATCTTGCCGGCCGTCAGCGTCCGGGCGCCGAACACCTCCTGAGCGGTCAGCGGCCGCGCGTCGGCCCTGCGGTCGGCGATCGGCGCGAACTCCTTGACCGACGGCCAGGCCTGGTACGCCGAGGGGCGGCCCTGGCCGATGACGCCGCCCCCGGACTCAGGGACCGGCGCCGCCTGGCCGCCCGCGAACACGTTGACCAGCAGCGTGAGCACGAGCGCCACGGCCAGGACGGCCACGACGGACCCGGTCCACACGAGGATCCGCTGATTCCCCTCGGACAGCCCCCATTCGGACAGCGCCGAGCCGGTCCAGCGCGGCGCCGGTGCGGAGGACCGGCGCTTGCGCTTGGTCATAGGCCGCCGGCCCCGATCAGCGAGCCGAGTCCCCAGGTGAGGGCGGCCGCGAGCGCGCCCACCAGCAGCTGCCGCAGTCCGCCGAACCACCAGCTGCGGGCGGTCACGCGCGAGACGACGGCCCCGGCGGCGAACAGCGCCACCATGGACACGATCGCCGAGATCCACAGCCCGCGGACGCCGAACAGGTAGGGCGCCAGCGGAACCACCGCGCCGACGCTGAAGGACAGGAACGAGGAGACCGCGGCCAGGACCGGCGACGGCAGGTCGTGCGGATCGACGCCCAGCTCGGCACGGGCGTGCACGACGAGCGCCTGCTCGGGGTTGCGGGAGATCTGCCGGGCGACCTCCCGCGCCGTGGCCGGGTCGACGCCGCGCTGGACGTAGAGCTGGGCGAGCTCCTCCTCCTCGGCCTCGGGATTCCGCTCCAGCTCGCGCCGCTCGATGTCGATCTCGGCCTGGGCCAGCTCGCTCTGGCTGGCGACCGAGACGTACTCGCCGCCCGCCATCGAGAAGGCCCCCGCCGCCAGACCGGCCACGCCCGCCAGAGCGATGATCTTCGTATCCGCCGTGCCTCCCGCCACGCCCGCGATCAGGGCGAAGTTGGACACCAGGCCGTCCATGGCACCGAAAACCGCGGGTCGTAACCAGCCTCCGTTGACGTCGCGGTGCTGGTGGTGGATCTCGGCCCGCTCCCCCGAGTCCGCCTGGGTCATCGCCGGCCGGCCTCCCGGTCGGAGGCGGCCCCCACCTCCGCGGCGGGCGCGGAGGCGGCGTCAGCGGCAGTGTCAGCGGCGGTGCCGGCAGGCGTGTCGGCAGGGGTGCCGGCGGAGAGGGCGGCCTCGTCCCGAGCGGTCCCGTCCGCGCCCTCCAGGGCGGCGGCCGCCCCGCCGGGATCGTCGCCGGAGGTGCGGTCTCCCCCTGGCGACGCCTCGTCGTGGTCGCGCAGGTCGGACTCGTCGGCCTGGTCCCTCTGGTGGGCCGGGTCGGCGTCGCCGTCGGCCGGGCCGCCCGCGGGCTCGGCGGTCACGCCCAGCGGCTCGTCCCCGGACTTGTCGCGGGTCACCCAGAAGTACGCCAGCGCGAGCAGGAAGATGACGATCGAGGTCCACTGGTTGAGCCGCAGGCCGAGGACGTGGTGGGCCGGGTCGACCCGCAGGCCCTCGACCCAGAACCGGCCAAGGGTGTAGCCCGCGACGTACAGGGCGAACAGCCGGCCGTACCGCAGCCCGAACCTGCGGCCGGCCAGCACGAGAACGCCGGCGAGGGCGAGGTCCCACAGCGACTCGTACAGGAAGGTGGGGTGGTAGGTCTCCACCCCCGGCACCGTGCCGGGACGGCCCGGATCGATGCGCAGCCCCCACGGCAGGTCGGTCGGCCCGCCGAACAGCTCCTGGTTGAAGTAGTTTCCCCAGCGCCCGATGGCCTGGGCGACGGCGATGCCGGGGGCCAGGGTGTCGGCCACCGCGGTGAACGAGATCCCCCGGCGGCGGCAGCCGATGTAGACGCCGAGGGCGCCGAGGGCGATGGCGCCCCAGATGCCGAGGCCGCCCTCCCAGATGAAGAGCGCGTCGACCGGCCGCTTCGGGGCGTCGGCGCCGAAGTAGAGCTGCCAGTCGGTGATGACGTGGTAGAGGCGGCCGCCGACGAGGCCGAACGGCACGGCCCATACGGCCAGGTCGGTGACGGTCCCGGGCGCGCCGCCGCGGGCGCGCCAGCGGCGCTCGCCGATCCAGACGGCGACGATGACGCCGAGCACGATGCACAGCGCGTAAGCCCGGATCGGGATCGGTCCGAGATTCCAGACCCCCTGGGACGGGCTGGGAATCGAGGCGAGGAGGGGCATGTCACGTGACGTTACCGCAAGAGGGGGTGCCCCCGGTGCGCGCCGTGGACGAACGTGCCCAGTCCGTCATCCGCCGTTCCGCCCGGCCTCCCCCCGCCTCCGCGGACCGTACCCGGACGCACCGATCCCGGCCCTCCAACGGCGTTTCGCCCACCCTCCCGGAGCTCCGGCGGGGCGGGCGGGCGTGGCGGCGGACCGGCGTGCGGCGGGCAGGCGTGGGGGCGCGTTAACGTTACGCGGCCGATCTGGGAAGGATCGTGAGGCGCGGGCCCTGTGATCGCTCCGATCCGTCCTCCCGGCGTCGATCGGGAGGACGGATCGGAGCGGGCGGGCCCGGGAGGGCCGGTCGGAGGACCGGCGTCCCCGGCCCGTCGTGTCCCACGGACCCGGACCCGTGGGACTGGGACGGTGGGGCGGCGCCGGCGCGTCCTGCCTGTTGGGCCGTGTCCCGGCGTCTCGTTCCCGTCCGCGTCCAGCGTCCCGCGCGGCACACCGGCCCGGGCAGGGCACAAGGTCCCCCGCCCTGCCTCCGGAGGTCCCTCCGGGCATCGCCCGGGCGAGTTCAGAACGTCTAGCGGGGCTCCTGGGTGCGGCTGTCGAACTCGGTGTGGCCGTTCGGGCACTTCGGGATCGTGTCGCCCTTCTGGACCGACACCTTCTCCCCGCAGACGGCGCAGTGGAAGACACCCGTCTCGCGGGCCTTCTCTCCGGTGTGGGCGGGCATGGCGGCTCCTCTCATCGAGCCGATACCCGAACCGATACCCGCTCCTCCCACGCCCACCCGCCATGAACCCCCACAGACCCGCCGCGAACCCCCACGGATGCACCGCTGGTGCGCCCCGCCTCCGGCGGACGCGCGCCCCCTCCGGCATGCCGCGCACGACCGCCGGGAGGGCGCGGACCGGGGGCCCGGGCGCGCCGGTCGCGGGCAGCGGAAGAGCCGGGGACCGGTCCCCGGCTCTTCACATCCCGTCGATTCAGCCCTTGGAGGGGGCCTTGACCACGGCGTCGCGCAGGGCGCTCGGCACGAACGCGGTGCCCGTGTCGAGGCTCTGGCCGTTGAGCATGACCGTGGGCGTCCCGCTCAGCTTGAGGGACGACATGATCGTGCTGGTGTACTGGTCGTGGGCGGAGACGTTGCGCTGCTGCCGCACGCACGTCTCGAAGTCCGGCGCGGTGACACCGGCCTCCTTGCCCCACTTCACGAGGTCGTCGGGACTGAACCCGGTCTCGGTCTCGCTCGGCTGCCTCTGGTAGAGCAGGTCGTGGAACTTCATGTACTGGGAGCCGTCGGTGACGCACCGGGCGGCGTTGGCGGCGCGCAGCGAGTTGGAGTGGGCCGGCTCGTCACTGAAGATCGTGATCATGTGGTAGACGACCTTCGCCTTGCCCTCGGCAGCGAGGTTCTTCAGCGTCGAGCCGCTGGTCTCCTCAAGCTGCTTGCAGGCGGGGCACTGGTAGTCCTCGTACACGTCGACCACGGGCGCGGTGACGCCCGGCTTGGCCATGACGACCGAGCCGTCCTGCTGGATCGTGACGGGGGCGAGGCCGCCGGTGACCTTCTCCGACTCTCCCTGCCGCATGGACCACCAGCCGATCGCGACCGCGACCACGGCGATCACCACGACGGCGATGATCGTCGTCGTGCGCTTGCGCTGCTCCTGCTTGCGCAGGGCCTCCCGCTGCGCCGCAATGCGCGCCCTGGCCGCCTCGCTCGTTCGCTTGCTCACCGAGCCTCCCCCCTGGCCGCGCCGACCGGCGCTCCCCCGCCTGCCTGTGGTGGCGTCACCGCCTCACGTCCTCGCCCCCGGACCGACTCCCGGACGGGCCCACGGACGGACCCACGGACGGGCCCTCCGGCCGGGCCTCTGACGCGGCCTCGGCTCGGGCCTCGTGCAGGCCCTCGGACGGGGGGTCGCCGTCCTCCGCCTCCGGCGGCCCGGTGAGGCCGAGCGCGGAGTCGAGGGCCAGGCGGCCGGGCGGCTTGATCACTGTCCAGGCGGCGCACGCGAACAGCCCGATGTCCCGCAGCAGTTCCCAGAAGTAATTGGGATCCTGGCCCGCCGCGAGGCTGCCGTCGCCTCCGAAGCACCCGCAGTCGATGCGCAGGCCCCTGGCCCACGCCGACGCGATGCCGACGATGAACATCGCCATGAGGACGCCGCCCACCGCAGCCACCGGACGGGTCAGCAGGCCGACGACCAGCAGCAGGCCCAGGATGATCTCCAGTACCGGCAGCCCGTACCCGAAGGCCGTGGCGAGACCGTCCGGCAGCAGCTGGTAGGCCCGAACCGCCTGCACCGACAGGGCCGGGGCGCCGATCTTCATCGCCCCCGCGACGATGAGCACGCCGGCGAGCACCAGCCGCGCCGCCGTCGTCACCCAGGAGAGCGCCGGCTTCGCGGTTTGTAACCTCTCCGACACCGAGGTGCCGGACGCCAACTGAACCATAGTCTCCTCGCCCGGTAGGCAACTCCGACTGAACAGTACCGGGATCCAACCTCACCATGTGTTGGATAAGAGCATGGTAAGCCGTGCCGTACGGACCGGCGACGGCCGCATGGCCTGGTCAAACGTCCCGAAGGGGTCAGCGACGGACACCCCGGGCGAGCTCCGCGGCGAGATCCCTGACCGAGGCGAGTCCGGACGCCTCGTCGGGCGCGTCGAGCAGGCGCCGGATGAACGCCGAGCCGACGATCACGCCGTCGGCGTACGCGGCCACCTCGGCGGCCTGCGGGCCGGTGCCGACGCCGAGGCCGACGCAGACGGGCAGCGGCGTGTGCTCCCGCGTCCGCTTGACCAACCCCTCGGCGGCCGCGCCGACGGTCGCCCTGGCGCCGGTGACGCCCATGAGCGAGGCGGCGTACACGAAGCCGGTGCAGCACCCGGCGACCCGGGCGATGCGCTCGTCGGGCGAGCTCGGCGCGACCAGGAAGACCGTGTCGATCCCGGCCTCCTTGCTCGCGGCGAGCCACGGCTCGGCCTCCTCCGGCGTCAGGTCGGGCGTGATCGTGCCCACGCCGCCGGCCGAGGCGAGGTCGCGCGCGAACCGCTCGGCGCCGTACCGGTCGATCGGGTTCCAGTACGTCATGACGAGCGTGGCCGCCCCGGACCTCGCGACGCCCTCCACCGTGCGCAGCACGTCGGCGATGCGGGTGCCGTTGGTCAGCGACCGGTGCACCGCGTCCTGGATGGTCGGGCCGTCCATGAGCGGATCGGAGTACGGCAGGCCGATCTCGATCACGTCGCAGCCGGCCTCGACCATGGCGGTCGCCGCGGCGACCGCGCCGTCCTTGGTCGGGAAGCCGGCGGGCAGGTAGCCGACGAGCGCGGCCCTGTCCTCGGCCCGGGCCTTGTCGAACACCGCTTGGAGAGTCGTCATCGGGATGCCCTATCGGTGCCGGTTCAGAGGTTGAAGTACTTCATCGCGGTGCCCATGTCCTTGTCGCCGCGGCCCGACAGGTTCACCAGGATGGTCGCGTCCGGGCCGAGCTCGCGGCCGAGACGGAGGGCGCCCGCGAGCGCGTGCGAGGACTCGATGGCCGGGATGATGCCCTCGGTCCTGGCGAGCAGGGCGAACGCCTCCATGGCCTCCTCGTCGGTGACGCCGTGGTACGCGGCGCGGCCGGAGTCCTTCAGCCAGGCGTGCTCCGGGCCGACCCCGGGATAGTCGAGGCCGGCCGAGATCGAGTGGGACTCGATCGTCTGGCCCTCCTCGTCCTGCAGGACGTAGGTGCGGGCGCCGTGCAGGACGCCCACGCTGCCCTCGGTCAGGGTGAGCGCGTGCTCGCCGGTCCCGACGCCGCGGCCCCCGGCCTCGTAGCCGTGGAGCTGGACGCCCGGGTCGTTGATGAACGCGTGGAAGATCCCGATCGCGTTGGACCCGCCGCCGACGGCGGCGGCGACCGCGTCGGGCAGCCGGCCGGTCAGCTCCAGCGTCTGGCGGCGGGCCTCCACCCCGATGATCCGCGCGAAGTCGCGCACGATCTCCGGGAACGGGTGCGGGCCGGCCACCGTGCCGAACAGGTAGTGGGTGTGGTCGACGTTGGTGACCCAGTCGCGGAACGCCTCGTTGATGGCGTCCTTGAGCGTCTGGCTGCCGTTGGTGACCGGGACGACGGTGGCGCCGAGCAGCTTCATGCGGGCCACGTTGAGCGCCTGGCGCTCGCAGTCGACGGCGCCCATGTAGATGACGCACTCCAGGCCCATGAGCGCGGCGGCGGTCGCGGTGGCGACGCCGTGCTGGCCCGCGCCCGTCTCGGCGATGACCCGGTTCTTGCCGAGCCGCTTGGTCAGCAGGGCCTGCCCGAGCACATTGTTGATCTTGTGGGCGCCGGTGTGGGTGAGGTCCTCGCGCTTGAGCAGGATGCGGGCGCCGCCCGCGTGCCCGGCGAAGCGCGGCACCTCGGTCAGCGTCGTGGGCCGCCCCGCGTAGGTCCGCAGCAGGTGGTCGAACTCCCGCAGGAACTCCGGGTCGCTCTTGGCCTTCTCGTACTCCGCGGCCACCTCGTCGAGCGCCGGGATGAGCGCCTCGGGCACGTACCGGCCACCGAAGATCCCGAACTTGCCGCGCACGTCGGGGTCGTCGCCGTACACGCCGTTGCCGGCCAGGTCGGCGGGGGTGAGCAGGGTGTCATCCGTCGCGGTCACACCGCCTCCTTCGTTGGCTCCGCGGTTCACGACTGCTTCTCGGACCCGCTGTCCTGCCGGGAGGCAGGGTGGGCCCCCGCGGTCACCAGGTCGTTGACCGCGGCCTTGGGGTCGCGGCCCGTCACCAGGCTCTCCCCGACGAGGACGGCGTCCGCCCCGGCCCGCGCGTACGCGAGCAGGTCGTGCGGCCCGCGCACCCCCGACTCCGCGATCTTCAGGACGCCGTCCGGCACCTTGGGCGCGAGCTTGGCGAACACCTCGCGGTCCACCTCGAGGGTCTTGAGGTTGCGGGCGTTCACCCCGACGATCCGGGCGCCGGCGTCGACCGCGCGGTCGAGCTCCTCCTCGGTGTGCACCTCGACGAGCGGGGCGAGGCCGATCGACTCGGCCCGCTCGATCAGGGACACGAGCGCCTGCTGGTCCAGGGCCGCCACGATCAGCAGCGCGAGGTCGGCGCCGTACGCGCGGGCCTCCCACAGCTGGTACGACGTGACGATGAAGTCCTTGCGCAGGATGGGGATGTCGACCGCGGCGCGGACGGCCGCCAGGTCGGCCAGCGTCCCGCCGAACCTGCGCCGCTCGGTCAGCACGCTGATGACGTGGGCCCCGCCCGCCTCGTAGTCGGCGGCCAGGGACGCGGGGTCGGCGATGGCGGCGAGCGCGCCCTTCGAGGGGCTCGACCGCTTCACCTCGGCGATCACCGAGACGCGGTCGCCGCCCAGCGCGGCGTACGCGTCGCGCGGCTCGGGGGCGCGGGAGGCCTTGCGCTTGAGCTCATCGATCGACACGGTGCGCTGCCGGTCTTCGAGATCCTCCCGTACGCCCAGGATGATGTCGTCGAGAACACTCACGCGACCTCCTCGCCTTCGGCTCGGAGCTCGCGCGAAGTACCTGTCCGCTCGCTCACGCGTAGGGATCCCTCCGGTCGGCTGGTCTCGCTGTCCTGCCCTGCGATGGTATCGGCCCGTCTCGCGTCGAGCCGCCACCGGGTGGTGTCAGGGTGCGAGGAAATGTCCGTAAGACGTATTACGCGCCACCCAAAAAACGATCACGATCGCGAGGAGTCCCCAGAGGTACGCGGGGTGCGCGAGGCTCGTGCGCGCAGGCCGTCCCTGCCATGATCGCAGCGCCCAGCGGCCCCACCAGAACAGGAGGAACGGGACGGTCGCCACGGCGAGCGGGTTGAATCCGAGCGCTCCGGCGACGTCGGCGTGTCCCAGGGCGTGCATGGCGCGAAGGGTGCCGCAACCCGGGCAGTACAGCCCCGTCAGGAACAGGAAGGGGCAGGTGGGGTAGTGCCCGGGCCGGTTGGGGTCGACGACCCCGACGTACACGAAGGCCGCGGCGGTCGCGGCCGCCACACCGAGCGGCGCGAGGACCGACCGGAGCCGGTCCGCCCCGCGCCGCCCGGGGACGATCGCCGCCATGGCCTCAGTATGACGAACTCGAGGTGCTGAAGCTGAACACGCCGGCCACCACGACCAGGACGATGTACAGCACCAGGACCACGAGGCCGGCCGCCAGGGAGGCGATCCACCACTTCTTCGCCGACTCGGAGGCCGCCACGGCGCCCTGGTAGTCGCCGGCGGTCCACTTCGAGTTGACCTGGCTGGCGAAGACGATCGAGACGATGCCCAGGGGCAGGCAGCAGAAGATCGTGGTGAGGATGGCCATCACCAGGTGGTTGTTGGGCGGCGTGGGGCCGGCCCCGTATCCCCCGGGAGGACCGTAGCCGCCGGGCGGCGGGTAGCCTCCGGGCGGTCCGTATCCCCCTCCGGGCGGCTGGGCCCCGTAGCCCCCCGTGTCGCCCGGCTGATTTCCGTAGCTCATTGGATACTCCTGTGAGATCACTGATTGCGGCGAGAGCTTAGCGACGGGCCCGCCATAAGGTCGGGATAAGTCCAGTTTGTGGACAAGTTGTGATCTGAGCCCGGCGACGATCGGCGTCAGGCCTCCGGCCCGGGGCCCTCACAGGGTGTCACGAGGAACGGTCCCGCGGAGGCTCGATCGTGGGATCCGCCCCCTCGTCGAGGGCGTCCCACATCGCGCGCTCGCTCCGCGGCGCCCGCTCACGCCCCGGGGCGCGGGCGGGACCGCCTCCCGCCGGCCGGTCGTACCGGCTGGACATGCCGGGCCAGCGCCCTCCGGCCACGGCCGCGACGACGCCCGCCGCGACCAGGACCAGCCCGCCCGTCGCGGCGGCCAGCGGCCACGCCCACGTCACGGAGTGCGCGACGGCCCCGCCCGAGGGCACCATCGCGGTCGAGGCGTGCTCCCGGGCCGTCCCGACGATGGTCTCCGCCCGGGTGCCGCTCCAGGCCCCGGCCGCGGCCGCGAGCCCGCACAGGGAGATCACCGCCCCGATCACGCGGCGCGCGATCCCCCGCGTGGCCAGCACGGCGACCGCCGCGGCGAGCGCGGCCAGCACGGAGGGGGTCAGGGAGGCGACGAGCTCACCCCCTGACAGGGAGACGCGGCCGGCCGACAGGGGGCCTGCCTGCGCGGAGAAGGTCACGGCCGCCCAGGTCCGGCCGGCGGCCAGCAGCGCGAGACCGCCTCCGGCGGCGCAGGCGGCGAGCCAGACGAGCAGCGACCGG
>NZ_KI866522.1:1936167-1963874 GCF_000511135.2 Microbispora sp. ATCC PTA-5024
GCCCGCCCGCCGCTCATGCGCCGTCCGCGCCCGCCACGTGCGCGTCGAGCACGTCGGCGTCGAAGCACGTGCGGTCGCCGGTGTGGCAGGCCGCCCCCACCTGGTCGACCTTGAGCAGCACGGTGTCGCCGTCGCAGTCGAGCGCGACGTGCCTCACCCACTGGACGTGGCCGGAGGTGTCGCCCTTCACCCAGTACTCCCCGCGGCTACGGGACCAGTAGGTCGCCCGGCCGGTCGTCAGCGTGCGGTGCAGGGCCTCGTCGTCCATCCAGGCGAGCATCAGCACCTCGCCGGTGTCGTGCTGCTGGACGATCGCGGGCACCAGGCCGTCCGGGTTGCGCCTGAGGCGGTCGGCGATCTTCTGGTCGAGGGCCATGGGCCAATTGTGCCGCAGCGCCGCCGTGCCCCCGCCGCTCCCCCGCCGCACCCCGCTGTGCCCCCTGAGCGCGCGCGGGACGGCGGGCGTCAGGCGCCCGTGACGAGGGAGAGGGGCAGCCCGCCCACCGGCCGCACCGTGTAGCCCTCGCCGCCCCGGTAGACGGACCCGGCGGTCCAGCGGGCGGTGTTGGAGGCGACCACGCGGCCCCCCGCGTTCACCAGGAACGCGGGCGCGGGGATCCCGCGCAGCGCGGGCAGCACGGCGCCCTCGAACCGGCGCACGAACACGTCGGCGGCCGCCACGCCCGCGAAGGCCCCCTCGACCGTCACGGGCACGGAGAGGGTGAGGCTGTACTCGTCGGTGCACAGGTAGTCGACGTACGGACCGCATACGGTGAGCTCGGCGCCGGACAGCGGGCCGGTGTACCAGTCCCAGTGCGTGTAGTCGTAGAAGGCGCTGCTCGACGGGTCGAGGTCGCGCAGCAGCTGGACGGGGTCGCCGGCCGGGTTCTCCTGCCACCACTCCAGGTACCAGGGCGCGTCGGCAAGCAGGCCGGGGGCGGCGATGAAGCCGATCCCGGCGATCAGCGCGGGCAGCGCCGGGACGCGGCCGGCGTCGAGGCGGGACCACAGCAGCGGCCGCAGCGCCGCGAGGTCGGCGACGACGGGCCGGCGGCCGCCCGCCGGGCGCAGGGACGCGACGGTGGCGGCCCGCACCTCGCGCAGCGCCGCGAACACGCCCTCGGCCGCCTCGCGGACCCGCGCCACGGCCTCGGCGGCGTGGTCACGGGCGGCGGGCGGTTCCGGGACCGGGACGGGTACGGAGGCGGCCACAGGGGCGTTCGCGGTCATCTCGTCTACTCCTGGAGCAGCAGCCGAAGCTCGATGAGGTGGTCTGTCGCGTCGAGCACGTGCCGCTCGGCGACGGCCCTCGCGCGGTCGCCGTCGCCGTCCTCGATGGCGCCGGCGATGGCCCTGTGCTGTGCCGCCATCTCATCGTGCCCGCTCAGGGAGCGCCGCGGAAGCCAGAGCAACGGTCCGATGTCGGCCTGTAACCGGATCTCCTCCCGGGTGAGCCTGGCCGACTGCGAGGCGGCCGCCACCTCGATGTGGAACCGTCCGTCGAGCCGCCGCAGCAGCGCGTACGCCTCGGGGGCCGGCTCGCACCCGTCACCGAGGGCCGCGGCCGCGGCGGCCATCTCGTCGAGGGAGCGCCGCAGCGGCGCGACGTCGCCGGGCAGCGCGCGCTGGGCGGCGAGCCGGGCGGCCGAGCCCGCGATGGCGGCGTAGTGGTCGCCGAAGTCGCGGATCTCGTCGGCCGCGAGCGTCCGCAGCCGGATCCCGGGGTCGAGCTCGGGCGGCACCCGGACGAAGCTGCCGCCGCCGCGGCCGCGGCGGGTCTCCACCATCCCCCGCTGCCGCAGCGCCATCAGCGCCTCCCGCAGGGTGACCGTCGACACGCCGAGGCGGCCGGCGAGCTCGGCCTCGCTGGGCAGCTGCTCCCCGTCGGCGAGCAGGCCGACGGCGATGGCGTCGGCGAGACGGCGGACCACGGCGTCGACCCTCGCGGTGCTGTCCACCGGCGAGAAGACGGCCAGGCGTGCCATGTTCACGGGCGCCCCCGCTGTCGTCGGCTCGTCCGGGTCCCGCTCCGGCGCCGGGAGGAAAGTTAACACAGTGATACCGGTCGGACCCTTTACGAGAAACATTTAACTCCATATGTTTCGGTTCATGCCAGACCAAGCAGTCAGCCTCCGGGGCCTGCGCAAGAGCTTCGGCGCCGTGCAGGCCGTCGCGGGAGTCGACCTCGACGTGGCGGACGGGGAGTTCTTCGCCATGCTCGGGCCGTCGGGCTCGGGCAAGACGACCGTGCTGCGCATGATCGCCGGGTTCGAGGCGCCCACGGCGGGGACGGTCGAGCTGGGCGGCCGCGACGTCACCCGCCTCGCGCCGTTCGAGCGCGACGTGAACACCGTCTTCCAGGACTACGCCCTGTTCCCCCACATGAGCGTGCTGCAGAACGTCGAGTACGGCCTGCGGGTGAAGAAGGTCCCCCGGGGGCCGCGCCGCGAGCGGGCCCTCGACGCGCTGCGCTCGGTCCGGCTGGAGGGGTTCGAGGGGCGCCGACCGGCGCAGCTGTCGGGGGGCCAGCGGCAGCGGGTGGCGCTCGCGCGCGCCCTCGTGAACCGGCCCCGGGTGCTCCTGCTGGACGAGCCGCTCGGCGCGCTCGACCTGAAGCTCCGCGAGGAGATGCAGGTCGAGCTGAAGGCCATCCAGCGGGAGGTCGGCATCACGTTCCTGTTCGTCACCCACGACCAGGAGGAGGCGCTCACCATGAGCGACCGGGTGGCGGTGTTCAACCAGGGCCGGATCGAGCAGGTCGGCACGCCCGCGGAGATCTACGAGCGGCCCGCCACGGCGTTCGTCGCCGGGTTCGTCGGCACCTCGAACCTGATCTCCGGCGAGGCCGCCGTCGCCGTGCTCGGCCGGGAGGGCACCTACAGCGTGCGCCCGGAGAAGCTGCGCATCGTGCCGGGCGACGAGACGCCCGGGCCGGACGAGCACAGCGCCGCAGGGACGGTCCGCGAGGTGGTCTACGCCGGGCCGTCGACGCGGTTCGTGGTCGATCTCGACGCGGGCGGCCGGCTGATCGCCCTCCAGCAGAACCTGCAGGTCTCGTCCATGGACGTGATGGCCCTGCGGGGCGCCAGGGTCACGCTCGCCTGGCACCGCCGCCACGAGTTCCCCGTCGCCGCCCCCGATCCCGACCCCGTGGCCGCCGGCGGCTGACCGCCGGCCGCCGCCCTCCCGGGCACCACCCGCACGCGCACAACCCCAAGGAGAACCACGATGCGGTCCCCCCGCCCGCGCCTCGCGCGGCCCAGCCTCGTCGTCACCGCAGCGCTGGCGCTCGCCGCCGTCGCCGGCTGCGGCGGCTCGTCCACCACCTCCGGCTCGGCCCCCGCGGGGGCCGGCGGCGGCGCCTTCACCCCGCCGAAGATCGAGGCGCTGAAGTCCCTCGGCGCCGGCGAGGGCCAGGTCAACCTCGTTGCCTGGGCCGGGTACGCCGAGGACGGCTCCAACGACCCCAAGGTCGACTGGGTCCACCCGTTCGAGAAGGCCACCGGCTGCACGGTCAACACCAAGACCGCCGGGACCTCCGACGAGATGGTCAACCTCATGAAGACCGGCGAGTACGACGCCGTCTCGGCCTCCGGCGACGCCTCGCTGCGCCTCATCGCGTCCGGGACGGTCGCCCCGGTCAACACCGGCCTGATCCCGAACTACAAGGACGTGTTCGACGGCCTCAAGCTCAAGCCGTGGAACTCGGTCAACGGCGTCGCGTACGGCGTG
Organism: Microbispora sp. ATCC PTA-5024; assembly: GCF_000511135.2. NCBI lineage: Bacteria > Bacillati > Actinomycetota > Actinomycetes > Streptosporangiales > Streptosporangiaceae > Microbispora > Microbispora sp. ATCC PTA-5024. The sequence continues at coordinate 1,939,900 of NZ_KI866522.1, forward strand.
CCGCACGGCCGGGGCGCCAACCTGCTGATGTGGCGGTCCGACAAGGTCAGCCCGGCGCCCGACTCATGGAGTGTCGTCTTCGACCCCAACTCGCCGTACAAGGGGAAGGTCACGGCCTACGACTCGCCGATCTACATCGCCGACGCGGCCCTCTACCTGATGTCGGCCAAGCCCGAGCTCGGGATCAAGGACCCGTACGCGCTGGACGACAAGCAGCTCCAGGCCGCCGTCGACCTGCTCAAGCAGCAGAAGTCGATCATCGGCGAGTACTGGTCCGACTACACGAAGGCCGTGCAGTCGTTCAAGGGCGGCGACACGCTCGTGGGCACCACCTGGCAGGTCATCGCCAACCTCGTGAAGGCGGAGAAGGCCCCGGTCGACGTCACGCTGCCCAAGGAGGGCTCGACCGGCTGGTCGGACACCTGGATGGTGGCGGCGAAGGCCAAGCACCCCACCTGCGCGTACAAGTGGATGGACTGGATCATCTCCCCGAAGGTCAACGCCCAGGTGGCCGAGTGGTTCGGCGAGGCGCCGTCCAACTCCAAGGCGTGCCAGGAGACCTCGGACACGTCGTTCTGCGACACCTACCACGCGACCGACGAGAGCTACTTCTCCAAGGTCCACTACTGGACCACGCCGATCGCCCAGTGCCTCGACGGCCGCACGGACGTGAAGTGCACGGACTACTCACAGTGGACCCGCGCCTGGACCGAGATCAAGGGCTGACGCTCCCCCGCCCCGCCCGGGAGGCGGCTCCCGGGCGGGCGGCCGAACTGGAGGACCACCAATGACGACACCGGTCGTCGCCGCCGGGCCCCGGCGGCGGGCGGCGGCGTTCCTGCACCGGCACGCCGGCGTACGGCTGTCGCTGCTGCTGTCGGCCCCGCTGGCCTGGCTGGGCCTGGCGTACCTGGGCGCCCTCGCGGCCCTGTTGGTCACCGCGTTCTGGTCGACCGACGTCTTCACCGGCGACGTCGTGCGCGTCTTCACCTGGGCCAACTTCCACGACCTCGTCACCGGCGACGTCTACCGGACGGTGGCGCTGCGCTCGGTCGGGGTGGCGGTCGCGGTGACGGCGATCGACCTGGTGATCGCGTTCCCGATGGCGTTCGCGATGGCCAAGGTCGCCTCGCCCCGGGCGCAGCGGTGGCTGGTCATCCTGGTGCTCACCCCGCTGTGGGCGTCGTACCTGGTCAAGGCGTACGCCTGGCGGGTCATGCTGTCGTCGGACGGCGTCCTCGGCTGGGGGTACGGGCTGACCGCCACGATCCTGACCCTGTCGTACCTCTGGCTGCCGTACATGATCCTGCCGATCTACGCGGGGCTGGAGCGGCTGCCCGGGTCGCTGCTGGACGCGGCCGGGGACCTCGGCGCCCGGGGGTGGCGGACCTTCCGCACGGTCGTGTGGCCGCTGACGTTCCCGGCCGTCGTGGCCGGCTCGATCTTCACGTTCTCCCTGTCGCTGGGCGACTACATCACCGTGAAGATCGTGGGCGGCAAGTCCCAGCTCATCGGCAACGTGGTCTACGACAACATCGGCGCGGCCAACAACCTCCCGTTCGCGGCCGCCGTGGCGACCGTGCCGGTCGTGATCATGCTGGTGTACCTGGCGGCCGTGCGGCGCACCGGCGCCCTGGACAACCTCTGAAGGAGGCCCGGTGAACCTCTCCCGCACGGCCAGGATCGCGCTCCGGGCGGCGCTGGCGGCCGGCCTCGCCGTCGTCTACGTGCCGCTGGCCGTGGTGCTGCTCAACTCGTTCAACTCCGACCGGACGTTCGGGTGGCCGCCCGCAGGCCTCACCCTCCGCTGGTGGGGGACGGCCCTGGAGTCGGCGGGCCTGCGCGACGCGCTGTGGACCTCGGTCGAGGCGGGCCTCGGGGCGACGGCCGTCGCCCTTGTGCTCGGCACGATGGCGGCCTTCGCCGTGCAGCGGTACCGGTTCTTCGGCCGCGACACGGTCTCGCTGGTGATCGTCCTGCCGATCGCGCTGCCCGGCATCGTGACCGGCATCGCCCTCAGCAACACCTTCCACGCGGTGCTCGGCGTGCCCCTCGGCCTGCTGACCGTGATCGTCGGCCACGCCACCTTCTGCGTGGTGACCGTCTACAACAACGTGCTGGCCCGGCTGCGCCGCATGGGGCTGTCCCTGGAGGAGGCATCGGCCGACCTGGGAGCCGACACGTTCACGACGTTCCGCCTGGTGACGTTCCCGATGATGCGCTCGGCGCTGCTCGCCGGGGGCCTGCTGGCCTTCGCCCTGTCGTTCGACGAGATCATCGTGACCACGTTCACGGCCGGGGCGGGCGTCCGCACGCTGCCGATCTGGATCTTCGAGAACCTCTTCCGGCCCAACCAGGCGCCCGTCGTCAACGTGGTCGCTGCCGCCCTCATCGTGCTGTCGGTGATCCCGATCTACCTGGCCCAGCGCCTGTCGGGCGACAACGCCCGCGTCCAGGGCTAGGCCGGGCTAGGCCCCCGCCCCTGCGCGGTTCTACGAGGTCCTACGAGGTCCTACGAGGTCACGGCGCTGGTCCAGGAGGCGTACAGGTCGGCGTAGACGCCGGGCTCCTCCACCAGGACGTCGTGCGGGCCGCGCTGGACGACGCGGCCGTGCTGGAAGACGATGACCTCGTCGGCGGCCTGGGCGGTCGACAGGCGGTGGGCGATGGAGACGGCGGTGCGGCCGCGGGTGACGCCGTCGAGGGCGCGGGCCAGCCGCACCTCGGTGGCCGGGTCGACGGCGGAGGTGGCCTCGTCGAGCAGCAGCAGGTCAGGGTCGGCCAGGTAGGCCCGCGCGAGCGCGACGAGCTGGCGCTCGCCGGCCGACAGCGACTCGCCGCGCTGCCCGACCGGGGTGTCGAGGCCCGCGGGCAGGCCGTCGAGCCAGTCGGCGAGCCCCAGCTCGGTGAGCGCGAGCCGCACGTCGTCCAGGGTGGCCGAGGGCCGGCCGAACCGGATGTTGTCCGCCAGTGTGGAGTCGAACAGGAACCCGTCCTGGGGCACCATGACGATCCGCTCCCGCAGGCAGGAGAACCTGACCTTCCGCAGGTCGACGCCGTCGACCAGGACCCGGCCCGAGGTGGGGTCCATGAGCCGGGTCAGCAGCTTGGCGAACGTCGTCTTGCCCGAGCCGGTCTCCCCCACGATCGCCACCCGGGTGCGCGGCACGATCTCCTCCGACACCTCGTGCAGCACCGGGGCGCCCCCGGGGTAGGCGAACCCGACGTCCTCGAACCGCACGGAGATCGGGCCGCGCGGCAGCGTCACGCCGTCGCCTGCCGGGTCGGCCACGTCGGCCGGGGTGTCGAGCACGCCGAGGACGCGCCGCCAGCCCGCGATCGCGTTCTGGGCCTCGTTGAGCACCTCGGTCGCCGTCTGCAGCGGGCTGATGAACAGCGTGATCAGGAACAGGAACGCGATGAGCCGCCCGGCGCTGATCGTCCCCGCCGCTCCCAGCCCGACGCCGGCGACGACCACGAGGGCCACCGCGATCGACGCGACCAGCTCGGTGATGGGGAACGTGAACCCGATGATCTTCTGCGCCCTGGTCTGGGCCGCCCGCTGCCCGTCGACGGCCCGGTCGATCCGCTCGGCCGTGCGGTCCTCGGAGCCGTAGGCCCGGATCACCGCGCTGCCGACGACCGACTCGCTGACCGCGGCCAGCACGTCACCGGTGCGCTCGCGCACCCGGATGTACGCCCGGGCCACGAGCTTCTGGAAGCGGGGCAGCGCCACCACCAGCGGCAGGAAGCACCCCCACACCAGCAGGGTGAGCTGCCAGGAGTAGACGGCCATCAGCACGGTCGCGACGAGGAGCTGGCCGAACGCGACCACGATGACCAGGCCGCCCCACTGCATGAAGGCGCTGATCTGGTCGACGTCGCCGGTCACCCGCGAGACGAGCGCCCCGCGCCGCTCGCTGTTCTGGCTGAGCACGGACAGGTCGTGCACGTGCCGGAACGCCTTGCCCCGCAGGGTCGCCAGGCCCGACTCGGTCGACCGGTAGAGCCGGACGTTCATGAGGTAGCCGCACAGGGCGGTCAGCAGGACGGCGAGGGCGCACAGGACGATGGCGTTCCGGATGAACGGCACGTCGGGGGCGCCGCCTCCCAGGCCGCGGTCGATCACCTGCTGCACCGCGATCGGCACGATGACCTTGCCGACGGTGGCCAGGACGGCCAGCGCCAGGGTCCCGGCGAGGCCGCGGCGGAACTCGGGCGACAGCCGCATGCCGTGCCGGATCGTCTCCACGGCCGAACGCTCGGCCGCCCGCAGGCCGGTGGTCTCCTCCGTCACGGCGGTCACGCCACGACCTCCTCGTCGCTGTCGAGCGCGGCGCGCTCGGCCTCCTCGCGTTCGTAGGCCGTCACCAGCCTGCGGTAGCCCTCGCAGCGGGCCAGCAGCCGCTCGTGGGTCCCGTGGTCGGCCACGGCGCCGTGCTCCAGGTAGACGACCTCGTCGGCCAGCGCGATCGTCGCCATCCGGTAGGCCACCACGATCACCGTGGAGTCCCCAGCGCCGTCCCGCAGGCCGTACAGGATCCGCTTCTCCACCTGCGGGTCCACGCTGGAGGTCGCGTCGTCCAGGATGAGCAGCCGGGGACGGCGCACGAGCGCCCGGGCGAGCGCGACGCGCTGCCGCTGGCCGCCTGAAAGGGTCGCGCCGCGCTCGCCGACCTTGGTGTCCAGGCCGGACGGCAGCGCGCTGACGAACCCGTCCGCCTGCGCCAGCCGGAGCGCCGCCCAGATCGTCTCGTCGGGGACGGCGAGGCCGAGCGCGATGTTGCCCCGCACGGTGTCGTCGAACAGGAACGTCTGCTGGGGCACCAGGGCCACGGAGGCGCTGACGGCGCCCTTGGCCGCCTCGCGCAGGTCGGTCCCGTCGATCCGGACCGCGCCGGAGCCGGGGTCGATGAGCCGGGCGAGGAGCTGGGTGAGCGTGGACTTGCCCGAGCCGGTGGGCCCGACGACGGCGACCGTCCGCCCGGGCGCCACGGAGAACGTCACGTCCCTGAGGACCGGCGCCCCCTCGGCGTAGGCGTAGGTCACCCCCTCGGCCTCGATCGCGGCCGGGCCGGTCCCGTCGAGCTCCGCCGTGCCGTACTCCATGGAGCCGGTGGCGTCGAGGACGTCCCGCACCCGCGTCCAGCCGACGACGCTGCGCGGCAGCTCCGCGAGGACCCAGCCCAGCGCGCGGATCGGGAACGCCAGCAGCGTGAAGAGGTAGGCGATCTGGATCAGCTCGCCGGCCGCGACGCCGCCCGACTCCAGCCGCACCGAGCCGACCAGCAGCACGGCCAGCACGCCCAGCGTGGGCAGGGCCTCCAGCAGCGGGTCGAACAGGCCGCGCACGCGGCCGACCGCGATGTTGGCGTCGCGCAGCTCGTCGGCCCGGGCGCGGAACCGCTCGGCCTCGTCGTCCTCGCGGCCGAGCGTCTTCACCACGAGCGCGCCGTCGAAGCTCTCGTGGGCGACCTCGCTGACCTCGGCCCGCAGCTGCTGCGCCCGCATCGCGAGCGGCGAGAGGCGGCGCTGGTAGACGAGGTTGAGCACGGCCACGGCCGGGAAGATCAGGAAGCCGACGACGGCGAGCACCGGGTCGACCAGAACGATGGCGGTGGCGGCGGTCACGAGCATCACGACCACGCCGACGGCCATCGGCAGCGGCGCGAGCGGCGCCCAGGCGGCCTCGACGTCGGCGTTGGCGTTCGACAGCAGCTGCCCGGTCGGATGCCGGTGGTGCCAGCTCAGGGGCAGCTTCAGGTACTGGCGGGTGACCGCGCGGCGGGTGCGGGCCTGCATCCGGTACTGCATGACGCCGGCCAGGATGCGCCGCCCCATGATCCCGGCGGCCTTGAGGACGGCGACGCCGACGATCAGCATCGCGGCTATCACGAGCGTGCCCCCGCCGATCCCGCCGCGGGCGAACGCGGGCAGGACGGCGTTGTCGGTCGCCCAGCCGAGCGCCCAGGACGACGCCACCGTCATCCCGCCGTACACGGCGCTCGCGAGCACGGCGGCGGTGAAGATCCGGGGTTCCGCCTTCACGGCCACGCCGATGACCCGCAGACCTCGGAGCATGACGGAGCTGTTCTCCCGCGCGGGGGACTCCTTGGTCGGCACGCGGAGCGTTCCTCTCGCTCGGGGACGGTATACGCATGGGACGGTACACAGGCCGGGGGCACCCGCGGATCGGCCGCCCGGCCGACGCGCTACCAAGCCTTTAGTCCTAGTTACTCCCTATCATCCGGATCAAGCGGTTTATTCCGGCCACGTGCCCTGCTCCGGTGGACGCCCCGCCGGGACCGCGGACACGGCCGTCACGCGGCGGCGGAGCGCGGGGGCGGGGAGCGCGGGGCATAGGGTGATCGCGTGACACACGTCCGGGCTGAGCGCGCCGCGCTCTGCGACCTGCTGGACCGGCTCGGTCCCGACGCGCCCACGCTCTGCGCGGGATGGACGACCGCCGACCTCGCCGCCCACCTCGTGCTCCGCGAGCGCCGCCTCGACGCCGCCGCGGGCATCGCACTGCCGTTCCTGGCGGGCCACACCCGCTCGGTGCAGGAGGGGCTCAAGCGCCGCCACTCCTACCCCGCGCTCGTCGGCCTCGTCCGGGAGGGCCCGCCCGCCTGGACGCCGTACGGGCTGGTGCCCGGGCTCGACGCGGCCGTGAACACGCTGGAGCTGTTCGTCCACCACGAGGACGTCCGGCGGGCGCAGCCGGGCTGGGAGCCCCGGCGGCTGCCCGCCGAGCAGGAGGACCTGTTCTGGGACCGCGTCAGGCGCGGGGCGCGGCTGTTCCTGCGCCGCTCGCCGGTCGGGGTCGTGCTCCGCCGGCCCGACGGCACACGGGCGCCCGGCAGGCGGGCGGAACCGGCCGTCGTGGTCACCGGGGAGCCCTCCGAGCTGCTGCTTTTCGCCTTCGGGCGGCAGGCCCACGCCAGGGTCGGCTACGACGGCGACCCGGACGCCGTGGCCCGGCTGCGGGAGGCCCCGTTCGGCATGTGACGGCATGAGGGCGATCTCCCCGAATTCCGCACTTAAAGATTGGGCATGGGGCAGCATGAGGGCAGCGCACGATGTTTGGAGCTCCCCATGAACGTCAAAAAGGTGCTGACCTATCTGGTGGTGGCCTTCGTGATCTTCTATCTGTTCACGCAGCCCGCCAACGCCGCCGCGGCCGTGAAGAGCCTGTTCGGCGGCGTCAGCACGGGCGCCGAGCGCCTGTCGGCCTTCTTCACCTCGCTGGTCTCCGGCTGAGCCCCGGCGCCGGGGCGGCCACGCTCCCGGCGGCCGGCGGCTGATCGGCGGGCGATCGGCCCGGGGCGGTGCGCACCCTTCTCAACCTGCGAGACGGCGCCCATACCAAGGTCGGGATGGAACGGGCTCATGGCTTCCCGGCTAGTTATGATCATTCCTGTCGCCGGGTACAAACGACCGGGAAACCGACCGCAGGAGGCCCCCCTATGCAGGTCAAGAAGGTTCTTACGTACGCGGCCATCGCGTTCGTGGTCTTCTACCTCTACAGCCAGCCGCAGGCCGCCGCCGGCGCTGTGAAGGGCGTGTTCAGCACCGTCAACACGGGCGCGAGCCGCTTGGCGACCTTCTTCACGACGGTTCTGAGATGATCTGACGCCGCTGAGGAGCTGACGGGAGCCGCCCATCGCCCTGGCCGGCGCGAGCCGGCCGCTCTCCCCCACGGCACGCCGTACCGGCCGGGACGCCTCGCCCCCGGGACGGCGGCACGGCGGCTCTTCCATCGACGGCCTCGCCGTGTTACGCAGTCAGGATGACAGAGCGCCACAGCGTCGCCGACGCCCAGCGGCTCGACCCGGCCGCCCGGCGGATCCTCGAACGGGCCGAGATCGACGGCGTCGAGCTCGTCCGCTTCATCTACGCCGACCACGGAGGCGTGATCCGGGGCAAGTCGGCCGGGCGGCGCCGTCTCGCCGACCGGCTGGTCACGGGCATCGGCCACACGGTCGGCATGATGGCGATGTCCATGCTCGACCATCTCCAGCCGGTCGAGGGCATGGGCCCGGTGGGCGAGGTGCGCATCGTCCCCGACCCCGCGACGTACGTCCCGCTCCCCTACGCGAGCGGCGCCGCGGCCATGGTCTCCGACCTCCGCCGCGTCGACGGCGGCCCGTGGGAGGCCTGTCCCCGCACGTTCCTCAAGGACGCGGTCGCGGAGCTCGGCTCGGAGGGGTACGCCCTCGTCGCCGCGTTCGAGCCGGAGTTCACGCTCGGGCGGCGGCTGCCCGACCCGGCGGGCGGGCCCGACCGCCTCATCCCCCTCGACGACAGCCTGTGCTACGCCACCTCGGGCTTCGACCTCGCCCACGACTACACGATGCAGCTGATCCGGGCCCTGGAGGCCCAGGGCGTCGCGATCGAGCACTACTACCCCGAGCTCGGAGCCGGGCAGCAGGAGCTGTCCATCCGGCCCGCGACGGCCCTGCGGGCCGCGGACAACCAGGTGCTCTACCGGGAGACCGTGCGAGGCGTGGCCTTCCGCATGGCGATGTGGGCGAGCCTGGCACCCAAGCCGCTCCCCGACCAGGCCGGCAACGGTGCCCACCTGCACGTCTCGCTGTGGGACGAGGCCCTGGAGCGCAACCTGTTCGCCGACGGCGGGGGCGGGCTGTCGGACCTCGGCCGCCGCTTCATGGCCGGCGTCCTGCATCACCTGCCCGCCCTGGTGGCGCTCACCTGCGCGAGCGTGAACAGCTACCGCCGCCTCCAGCCGAGCATGTGGGCCGGCGCCTACGCCTGCCACGGCGTGGACAACCGCGAAGCGGCCGTCCGGGTCTGCTCGCCCATGGCCGGCAACGTCGAGGCCACGACCAACCTGGAGATCAAGCCGTCGGACTCCAGCGCCAACCCGTACCTGTCGCTCGGCGCGGTCATCCACGCCGGGCTCGACGGGATCCGCCGCGAACTCGACCCGGGGGAGCCCGTCGGCGTCGACCCGGCGACGCTGGACGACGAGGAGCGGGCCCGCCTCGGCTGCGCGCGGCTGCCCGCCTCCCTCGGGGAGGCGCTCGACGCGCTGGAGGCCGACGAGCTTCTGATGGAGGCCCTCGGCCCGCTGCGGCGCACCGCCTACCTCGCCGTCAAACGGTCGGAGGTGGCGGACTTCGCCGGTCAGGACGCGGCGTACGAGGCCTTCCACCACTTCCGGGTCTTCTGACCCGCCCGCTCAGAAGGCGTACGGGCCGAACCGCGCCCAGGCCACGACGGCGGCCAGGAGCAGCAGCACCACGTTGAAGGCGATGGGCAGCCACTCCTTGCGGCGTGCGTGGGTGGCGGCCGCGCCGATCATGAGCACGACGACGCCCACGGCCGCGAGCGGCGTGAGCACGGGCGCGATCCCGGTCAGCCCGGGGAGGACGAGGCCGAGCGCGGCCAGCACCTCCAGCGCCCCGATCGTCTTCAGCACCGGCGGGGAGAAGTCCTCAGCCCACGCCATGTTGGGGGTCGCGGCGAGGGCCTCCTTCGACTTGGCCAGCTTGCCCGCTCCCCCCGCCAGAAAGACGAGGGCGAGCAGTACCTGGATGATCCATATGGCGACGTTCACACGTGTCTCCTCAAATGCTTGAAGCGTCAAGCGAAGGCTAGAGAGTAAGTATTTGACACGTCAAGTAGTTGCCGGACGGCGGGTGACGCGGGTGTAATCGCTTCGTGGCTCCCGTCAGCATCAGGGAGGTCGCCGCGCGTGCCGGGGTCTCCCCCGGGACGGTCTCCAACGTGCTGAACCGTCCCGAGAAGGTCGCTGCGGCCACCCGGGAGCGGGTCGAGCGGGCCGTCCGCGAGCTGGGCTTCGTGCGCCACGGCTCGGCGTCGTCGCTGCGCGCGGGCCGCACCAGGACGATCGGCCTGTCCGTCATCGACATCGGTAACCCCTTCTTCACGGAGGTCGCGGCCGGCGTGGAGGACGTGGCGAGCGAGCTCGGGTACGCCGTGATCCTCGGCAACTCCGCCGGCGACCCGGCCAAGGAGGAGCGCAACCTGCTGGTCCTGGCCGAGCAGCGGGTGCGCGGCGTGCTCATCACCCCCACCGGCGACGACCCCGCTCCCGTCGACCGGATCCGGGCGCGGGGCATCGACCTCGTCCTGGTGGACCACCCCGCCCATCGGCCCGACATGTGCTCGGTCGCGGTCGACGACGTCGCGGGCGGGTCGCTCGCCGCCGCCCACCTGCTGGACCGCGGCGCGCGCCGGATCGCGTACGTGGGCGGGCCGCCGTCGATCCGGCAGTGCCGCGACCGGCTGGAGGGCGCCCGCCGGGTCGTGCGGCGGGCCGGGACGGACCGCGTGCCGGCGCTCGCCGAGCTGGTGGTGCCCGCGATGACCGGACGGTGCGGGCAGGAGGCCGCCGAGGCGCTGCTCGCGGAGCGGCCGCTGCCGGACGCCGTGTTCTGCGCCAACGACCTGCTCGCGCTGGGACTGCTGCGCGGGCTGCTGCAGGCCGGGGTGCGGGTGCCCGGCGACGTGGCGCTGATCGGCTACGACGACATCGACTTCGCGGCGGCCTCGGCCGTGACGCTCACCTCGATCCGCCAGCCGACCCGCCGCCTCGGCCGGATCGCCACCCGGCTGCTGCTGGACGAGTGCGGCGACCCCGAGGGCCACGTCCACCAGCAGATCACGTTCCACCCCGAGCTGGTGGTGCGCGAGTCGACGGCCCGGCCGCCGGACTAGGGGGTGCCCGCCGCGCCCTTCCGGTGGCGAACGGCCTCCCCGGACGGCGCCGGCCCGTCGCCCCGGCCGTCCAGGTACCGGAAGGCCTCCGGCGCCGGGTCCGTGCCGGCGCGCAGGGCCGCCTCCAGCCGCCCGGCCTCGGCGGCGAACGCGTCGATCCGCCCGGCCGCGTCCGCGCATCCGGCCGACGCGGCCAGCAGTTCCTCGTAACGGGGGATCAGGTCGCGCAGCCCCTCGATCTGCCCGCGGGCCGCGTAGGCGCGCTCGGCCCCGGCCACGCGCCCCGCGTAGCGCTCCAGCGCCTCGACACGGGCGGCGACGGCGGCCTCGGTGCGGCGGAGCGCCCGTTCCAGCGGCTTGGCCGCCGCGCGCACCTCCGGGGTGGTCCCGTCCGCGACCAGGACGGCGTGCTCGGCCCGCAGTGCGGACAGCGCGGCGAGGAGCCGGGCGACCTCCCACTCCTCGGCGGGCAGGGCGATCCGGTCGCGGACGTCGTCGAGCAGGCCGTCGGCGCCGACCCGGGAGGACAGCACCGTGCGGACGGCCCCCCGGGCGCGGCCGAGCAGGGCAAGCGCCGGCCCGTCGAAGTCCGGCGGCAGCAGGTAGCGGCCGTCATAGCGGCGCGCGGCGGCACGCACCCGGCCCCGGCGGGCGGCGGCCCGGCCGGCTCCGTAGATGCCGGCACCCGCCGGCGCCGCCACCAGGCCCGTGACGAGCGGGCCCGGGTGCGCCACCAGCAGGACCAGGACGGTCAGCGCGAGCACCGGCCACAGGGCGGCGGCCAGGAGAAGGCGGACGCAACGGCGGGCGGCCGCTCCGGACCTCAGGCGCGTCAGGAGGTCCTCATGGGCCCGCAGGAGCCCGGCCGCCGGGGCGGGCACGGCGGGGTCGACGACGACGCCCGGATGCTCCGGCTCCGACGCGACCTGCCCCGCCACTGCCACCCGCACTCCCCCGGCCGCGGTCTCCCCCCGGCCGCGGTGGGAAGATCATAACCACGCGCCGCCTCCGGCTCCCCGTTGCGCGCACCCGGGCGTGGCGGTGCCCGGCGGGGCGTGGCGGTCGTCAGCGGGCGTGACGGTGGTCAGCGGACGCAGCCGTGCTCGGCGGGCGTGGCCGTGGTCGGCGGTCGTGGCTGCCCGGCGGGACGTGCCGGTGGTCGGCGGGACGTGCCGGTGCCCGGCGAGGCGTGGCGGTGGTCAGCGGGCGTGGCGGTGCTCGGCGAGCTCGTACTCGACGAAGGCGCCGATCATGGCCCGCCAGACGGCCTCGGCCACCTCAGGGGACAGCCCGGTGCGCGAGGCCCGCTCCCGTGCCGCGGCCAGCACGCGCTCCACCCGGTCCGGCGCCCGTACGGCCTGCTCGTCGCCCTTGAACGCGGCGGCGGCGCGGACCAGCCGCTGCCGGTCGGCGAGCAGCGTGGTCATGCGGGCGTCGAGTTCGTCGATGCGGCGGCGGACCTCCTCGAGCGAGGTGGGTTCGGACACGAAAGCCTCCCGGTTGCGCGTGATCACCGGCCACCCTATGGGATCGCGGCGCGGGTTCCGGCCCAGGCCGCGGCCCCGGGGCGACGCCCCGGTACGGCGCCGGCAAGGGCCGGTGCAACGGCAGCCTGTTCCAGGGTCCCGTGGGAAAAGACAGGCGCCCGAGAGGGAAAGGGATCTCCCGGCGGCCGCCCCGCATGCGGTCGATCCGCCTGGACCGGCCCCGGCGCGCCAGCTCACGATGGAAGGGCCAATCCGGATCGCCGCGCTCCGCGGCCGTGGATCGGACAGGAGGCACTCTATGCCCGCCAAGCGATTCCCGAGCATGCTCGGCCTCGCCGTCGTCACCGCCTTCGGCCTCGTGGCGCTGCAGTCGGGCGAGGGGTACGCCGCCCCCGCCGCCCCCTCGTCGTCCACCGGCCTCGCCGTCGTCGCCGCCGTCCCGGCCGACTTCGTCCAGGGCGACGACGACACCGCGAGCGACGACTGGTCCGGCCGCGGCTCCCAGGAGCAGCAGCAGGAGCAGAGCCAGTCGGGCGGCGGCTCCTCGGAGAGCTCGACCGGCAGCAGCTCCAGCGACGACGACTGACCGCCCCGAGGGGGGCGCGGCCCCGGGCCGCGCCCCCTCGCGGAGTGATCAGCGGACCGGGTGACCGGCCGCCCGGAGGGTCTCCTTGACGTCGTGGATCTTCAGCTGGCCGAAGTGGAACACCGACGCCGCCAGGACGGCGTCCGCCCCGGCCTCGACCGCGGGCGGGAAGTCCTCCAGCCGCCCGGCCCCGCCCGACGCGATCACCGGCACCGTGACGGCCGCGCGGACGGCGCGCAGCATCTCCAGGTCGTAGCCCGACCGGGTGCCGTCGCCGTCCATCGAGTTCAGCAGGATCTCCCCGACGCCGAGCTCCTCGCCGCGCCGGGCCCACCCGACCGCGTCGATGCCGGTGCCCCGCCTGCCGCCGTGGGTCGTCACCTCGAACCCGGACGGCGTGGGCGGGCCGTCGACGACCCGGCGGGCGTCCACGGACAGCACGATGCACTGCGACCCGAACCGCCGGGACGCCTCGGTCAGCAGCTCCGGCCGGGCGATGGCGGCCGTGTTGATCCCGACCTTGTCGGCCCCGGCGCGCAGCAGCCGGTCGACGTCCTCGACCGCCCGCACTCCCCCGCCGACCGTCAGCGGGATGAAGACCTGCTCGGCCGTGCGGCGGACCACGTCGAGCATGGTCTCCCGCTCGCCGGACGAGGCCGTGATGTCGAGGAACGTCAGCTCGTCGGCCCCTTCGGCGTCGTAGCGCCTGGCCAGCTCGACGGGGTCGCCCGCGTCGCGCAGGTTCTCGAAGTTGACGCCCTTCACCACGCGCCCGGCGTCCACGTCGAGGCAGGGGATGACCCGCACCGCGACCGTCATGCCGTCACCTCCCCCGCGGGCTCAGCCGTCCCCATGGGCCCGGCCTCCCGCCCGGTACGCCTCGACCTCCACCTCTACCAGCATGCGCGCGTCCACCAGGCCGGCGACCTGGACGCTGGTGCAGGCCGGGCGGACCACGCCGAAGATCTCCCCGTGGGCCCGGCCCACGGCGTCGAAGTCGTCGGCGTTCACGACGAACAGGCGGGTGCGGACCACGTCGGCGAGCGACGTGCCGGCCTTCTCGACCGCGTCGAGCGCGATGGAGAACGCCGTGAGCGTCTGCCGGTAGGCGTCGCCCACGTGCTGCACCTCGCCGCCGACCGTGGCGGTGCACCCGGACACGAGCACGTGCGGCCCGGCCACGACGGCGCGGGCGTAGCCGTAGCGGTCCTCCCAGGGACCGCCGGACGAGATGCGCCCCGGGGGCATGCTGCCGCTCATCCCGCGCTCACCGCCGCCAGCGCCTCCTCCAGCGTGAACGCCTGGGCGTACAGCGCCTTGCCGACGATGGCGCCCTCGACGCCCTCGGGGACGAGCGTGGCCAGCGCCCGCAGGTCGTCGAGCGAGGAGACCCCGCCGCTGGCGACCACAGGCCTGTCGGTCCGCGCGCAGACCTGGCGGAGCAGGTCGAGGTTGGGGCCGCGGAGCGTGCCGTCCTTGGTGACGTCGGTCACCACGTAGCGCGGGCAGCCCTCCGACTCCAGCCGGTCGAGCACCTCCCACAGGTCGCCGCCGTCCTGGGTCCAGCCGCGGGCGGCGAGGGTCGTGCCCCGCACGTCGAGGCCCACGGCGATGCGGTCGCCGTACTCGGCGATCGCCTTGGCGCACCACGCGGGATCCTCCAGGGCGGCCGTGCCGATGTTCACCCGGCGGCAGCCGGTGGACAGCGCGGCCGTCAGCGAGGCGTCGTCGCGGATGCCGCCCGACAGCTCGACGTTCACGTCGAGCGTGCCGACGACGGAGGCCAGCAGCTCGCGGTTGGTGCCCCTGCCGAAGGCGGCGTCGAGATCGACCAGATGGACCCACTCGGCGCCGGCCTCCTGCCAGGCGAGAGCCGCGGCCAGGGGATCGCCGTACGACGTCTCCGTCCCCGCCTCCCCCTGGACCAGACGGACGGCCTGGCCGTCCGCTACATCGACGGCCGGGAGCAATACGAGCGACATTTCGGTCAGGACCTCCGGTCAAAGACGATGGTGACGAGCACCGGGACGAGCAGCAGCGACACGAGCAGCACGCCGAGCCGGGCCATCCAGGAGTCGAGCAGGATCCAGGCCAGCACCTGGACCAGGAACCAGAGCACGGCGAGCACGCCGTTCTGGGTGCGGCGCCGGCGGGCCCGGTAGCCGCCCTGCCGGGCGACCCGAACAGGACGCGGGAGGACCGCGGTCACCCGGCCGCGCAGCTCGCGCCGCCTGGCCGCCCGCGCCTCCCGCTCGGCCCGCGCGGCCGCCTCGCGGGCGCGCTCGGCCTCGCGCTCCGCCCTGCGGCGGGCCCGCTCCCTGCTCATGCGACCTCCTCGCCTGACGGCTCGGAGCCGCATTCGCGAAACGCGCAGTGCCTGCTTATTCGCTCGCTCCGCTCGCTCATGCCACCTCCTCGCCTGACGGCTCGGAGCCGCATTCGCGAAACGCGCAGTGCCTGCTTATTCGCTCGCTTCGCTCGCTCATGCCACCTCCGAGGCGGCGGGGCCGGTCACAGGGTGCTCAGCCAATTGGACAGCAGAACCGCTCCGGCGTCGCCGGACTTCTCGGGATGGAACTGGGTGGCCATGAGAGGGCCGTTCTCGACGGCCGCGACGAACGGGACGCCGTGCTCCGACCAGGTCACCAGCGGCGGAACGAAGCCGTCGCCGGCCTCCAGCCTCCACTCACGCACGCCGTACGAGTGGACGAAGTAGAAGCGGGTGTCCGCGTCGAGCCCGCGGAACAGCACGCTGCCCTCGGGCATGGTGACCGTGTTCCACCCCATGTGCGGCAGGACGGGGGCGTCGAGGCGCTCGACCGTCCCCGGCCACTCGCCGCAGCCCTCGGTGTGGACGCCGTGCTCGACGCCCTTCTCGAACAGGATCTGCATGCCCACGCAGATGCCGAGCACGGGACGGCCCCCGGCGAGGCGGCGACCCACGATCTGGTCGCCGCGGACGGCCTTCAGCCCCTTCATGCAGGCCGCGAACGCGCCGACGCCGGGGACCACGAGGCCCTCGGCGTCGAGGGCGGCGTCGAAGTCGGCCGTCACGGTCACGTCGGCCCCGGCCCTGGCCAGCGCCCGCTCGGCCGAGCGCAGGTTGCCCGACCCGTAGTCGAGGACGACGACGCGCCTGCCTACTGCCACCACATCACCCCCGCCGTGATCGCCAGCGCGGCTCCGACGCCGGCCAGCGCGGCCATCAGCTTCAGCCCCTGCCTGATGCCGGAGATGACGCCGCCGATCAGGAAGAGGCCCACGAAGATCATTCCGCCGGATGCGAACGTCATCAGAGCACGCCCTTGGTGCTGGGCACGCCGCTCGCCCGCGGGTCGCGCTCGCTCGCCTCGCGCAGCGCCCGCGCGAGGGCCTTGAACTGCGCCTCCACGATGTGGTGGGCGTTGCGCCCGTACGGCACGTGGACGTGGAGGCAGACCGCCGCCTGCGCGACGAACGACTCCAGGATGTGCCGGGTCATGGTGGTGTCGTAGTCGGGCCCGATCATCGAGGCCATGCCCTCGGGCTCGGTGTGCACGAGGTACGGCCGGCCGGACAGGTCGACCGTGACCTGCGCCAGGGACTCGTCCAGCGGGCAAGAGGCGCTGCCGAACCGCCGGATGCCCGACTTGTCGCCCAGGGCCTCCCGGAAGGCGGCGCCCAGCGCGATCGAGGTGTCCTCGATCGTGTGATGGGCGTCGATGTGCAGGTCGCCCTCGGTCTTCACGGTGAGGTCGAACAGCCCGTGCTTGCCGAGCTGGGCCAGCATGTGGTCGTAGAAGCCGACGCCGGTCGAGACGTCGACCACGCCGGTGCCGTCGAGGCCGATCTCTACGAGGACCGACGTCTCCTTGGTCGTGCGCTCGACACGGCCGCGCCGCCCGGCGGCCTCGTGGGTGCCGGTCATCCGAGGACCCCTTCCAAGGCGGCGCGGAAGGCCGCCATCTCGTCCCTTGTGCCGATCGACACGCGGAGCCACCCCGCGGGACCGGTCTCCCTGATCAGCACGCCGCGCTCCAGCAGCCCCTCCCAGACGGCGCGCCGGTCCGGGAACCTACCGAATAGCACGAAGTTGGCGTCGGAGTCAGCGGCCCGCAGGCCACGATGCCGTAGCCAGTCCACCGTGGCGTCCCGCTCGGCGCGCAGCGTGTCGACGGTGCCGAGCAGCTCCTCCCGGTGGGCCAGCGCCACCCGGGCGGCCGCCTGCGTCAGCGTCGACAGATGGTACGGCAGGCGGACCAGCAGCATCGCGTCCACGACGGCCGGGTCGGCCGCGAGGTACCCGAGCCGTGTGCCGGCCATCGCGAACGCCTTGGACATGGTCCGGGTCACGATCAGCCGGGGGTGGCCGGGCAGCAGGGTCAGCGCCGACGGGGTGCCCGCCCGCGCGAACTCGGCGTACGCCTCGTCCACGACCACCATGCCGGGGGCGGCGGCCAGGACGCTCTCGATCACGTCGAGCGGCAGCGCCGTCCCGGTCGGGTTGTTCGGCGAGGTGAGGAACACCACGTCGGGGCGGTGCTCCTCGATCACGCGGACGGCGGCGGCGACGTCGAGCGAGAAGTCCTCCCCGCGGGCTCCCGCGATCCACCGGGTGTTCGTGCCCCCGGCGATGATCGGGTGCATCGAGTAGGACGGCTCGAACCCGATGGCCGACCGCCCGGGGCCGCCGAATGCCTGCAGGATCTGCTGGATGATCTCGTTGGACCCGTTGGCGGCCCACAGCTGCCGGCCCGTCAGGCCGTGGCCCAGGTAGTCGGCGAGGTCCTTGCGCAGCTCCACCGCGTCGCGGTCGGGATAGCGGTTGAGGGTCGCCGCGCCGTGCCGGACGGCCAGGGCGAGGTCGTCGATGAGCGCGGCGGACGGCGGGTAGGGGTTCTCGTTGGTGTTGAGCTGCACGGGCACGTCGAGCTGCGGGGCGCCGTACGGCTGCTTGCCGCGCAGGTCGTCGCGGATGGGCAGGTCGCCGAGCGTGGTCATGAGGGCACTTCCCAGTCGAAGCGGGCGCGGACGGCCGCGCCGTGGGCGGGCAGGTCCTCGGCGTCGGCGAGCGCGCACACGAGCGGCGCGGCCTCGGCCAGCGCGTCCCTGCTGTAGTCGACGACGTGGATGCCCCGCAGGAACGTCTGCACGGACAGGCCGGAGGAGTGGCAGGCGCACCCGCCGGTCGGCAGCACGTGGTTGGAGCCGGCCATGTAGTCGCCCAGCGACACCGGGGCGTACGGCCCGACGAAGATCGCGCCGGCGTTGCGGACCCGGGCGGCCACGGCCTGCGGGTCGGCCGTCTGGATCTCCAGGTGCTCGGCGGCGTACGCGTCGACGACGCGCAGGCCGTCCTCCAGCGAGGACACGAGCACGATGCCGGACTGGCGGCCGGACAGGGCCTCGGTGATCCGTTCAGAGTGGCGCGTGGCCGCCACCTGGCCGGGCAGCTCCTTGTCCACCGCGTCGGCCAGCCCGGGGCTGGTGGTGACCAGCACGGCGGCCGCGATCACGTCGTGCTCGGCCTGGCTGATCAGGTCGGCGGCGACGTGGACGGGGTCGGCGGTCTCGTCGGCCAGGATCGCGATCTCGGTGGGCCCGGCCTCGGAGTCGATGCCGATGAGGCCCTTGAGCAGCCGCTTGGCCGCGGCCACGTAGATGTTGCCGGGCCCCGTCACCATCGTCGCCCGGGGGCACTCCTCGGTGCCGTAGGCGAACATCGCCACGGCCTGGGCGCCGCCCACGGCGTAGACCTCGTCGACGCCGAGCAGCGCGCACGCGGCGAGGATCGACGGGTGCGGCAGCCCGCCGAACTCCTTCTGCGCCGGCGACGAGACGGCCAGCGACCCGACCCCGGCCTCCTGGGCGGGCACGACGTTCATGACGACGCTGGAGGGGTAGACGGCGCGGCCTCCCGGCACGTACAGCCCGACCCGGTCGACCGGCACCCACCGCTCGGTGACCGTGCCGCCGGGGACGACGTCCGTGATGGTGTCGGTGCGCCGCTGGTCGCGGTGGACGAGCCGGGCCCGCCTGATCGACTCCTCCAGGGCCGCCCGCACGGCCGGGTCGAGCCCGTCGAGGGCGCGGGCGATCGCCTCGGCCGGGACGCGGGCCGACTCCAGCTCGACGCCGTCGAACCGCGCGGTCAGCTCCCGTACGGCCGCGGCGCCGCGATGGCGCACCTCCTCGCAGATGGGCCGCACCCTCTCCAGGGCGGCCTCGACGTCGAGCTCGGCGCGGGGCAGCACGTCGCGCAGGTCTCCAGGCAGGGACCCGCGCAGGTCGATACGGGAAATCACCGTCCCAGTCTACGGACGACCAGGGACCGATCCTCGTGTGTCCAGCATCCGGGACGTACGTTTCGGCCACCCTCGGGTGCCCCGGGAGCTGGGCGATTTTTCCGGAGGGCGGCTTTCCCGATCACCCTTGACAGGATTTCGGTCACCAATCCACACTTTCGGGCAACAACCGTCACTTCTGGTCACAAGGATGGTCTCCGTGCTTCCCGCTCAGCGCCATCAGCGGATCGTCGAGGCCCTCTCCCGGGCGGGGACGGTGCGCACGGAGGACCTCGCCGGGGCGCTCGGCGTCTCCCCCGAGACCGTCCGGCGGGACCTCGCGGTCCTGGAGCGGCGGGCGCTGCTGGTGCGCGTGCACGGCGGAGCCGTCGCCGCCCCCTCGGCCGCCGGTGAGGAGCCGTCCCACCTGGAGCGCTCGACGGCCCAGGCCGAGGCCAAGGCCGTCATCGGGGCCCTGGCCGCCCGGGTCCCGCGGCCGGGGCAGACCGTCGTGATCGACGTCGGCACGACCGCCGTCCACGCGGCCCGCGCGCTGCCCGCGTCGTTCCGCGGCGTCGTGGCGACCTGCTCGCTGCTGGTCGCCGCGGAGCTCGCCGGCCGCCCGGGGATCGAGGTGCTCGTCTCGGGCGGGCGGGTCCGGCAGGGGGACCTCGCGGTCTCCAACGCGCACACCCTGGCCTTCTTCGCCGACCTGCGGGCCGACGTCGCGCTGCTCGGCTCCGGCGGCGTGGACGCCCGGGCCGGGCTGACCGACCACCACCTCGACGAGGTCGCGACCAGGCGGGTGATCCTCGCGACCACGGCCAGGACCTACGTGCTCGCCGACACCACCAAGCACGGCAGGGTCGCGGCCCACCGGGTGTGCGGCCTGGACGGCTTCTCCGGTCTGGTGACGGACGGACCACCTCCGCCCGCGCTCGCGTCCGCCCTGGTCAGGGCGGGTGTGGAGGTCATCGCGCCCTAGACCGGCCCGAGCCCGCCTCTCCCCCGCTCCTCCCCAGCCAGGAGACGATCCATGTCCGACCTTCCCGTCCTCGCGATCGACCAGGGCACCTCCGGGACCAAGGCCGTCGTCGCCGCCCCCGGCGGCGAGATCCTGGCCCTGGCCGAGGAGCCGGTCCGGCCGTCGTACCTGCCCGGAGGCCGGGTCGAGCAGGACCCCGCCGAGCTGCTCGGCTCGGTGCTGACCGCCGGACGCCGCGCCGTGGAGGCGGCGGGACGGCCCGTCGGGGCGGTGTCGCTGGCCAACCAGGGCGAGACCGTCCTCGCCTGGGACCCGGCGACCGGGCGGCCGCTGTCCACGGCCCTCGTCTGGCAGGACCGCAGGGCCGAGGACGTCTGCGCCGCCCTGGCCGGGCACGCGGACAGGATCGCCGCGCTCACCGGGCTCGTGCTCGACCCCTACTTCTCCGCCCCCAAGATGGCCTGGCTGCGCCGCGAGGTCACGGCGGAGGGCGTGGTGACCACCAGCGACGCGTGGCTGGTCCACCGCCTCACCGGGGAGTTCGTCACCGACGCCGCGACCGCGAGCCGCTCGCTGCTGCTCGACCTCGACGCCGTGGAGTGGAGCCCGGAACTGCTCGGGCTGTTCGGCCTGGCCGGGGAGCGCATGCCGCGGGTCGTCGCCTGCGACGAGATCGTGGGCACCACCCGGGCCTTCGGCGGCGAGATCCCCGTGGGCGGGCTGATCGTGGACCAGCAGGCCGCGCTGCTCGCCGAGGGCTGCCTGCTGCCGGGCGAGGCGAAGTGCACGTACGGGACCGGGGCGTTCCTGCTGGCCGGCACCGGGGACCGGGCCGTGCGCCCGTCCTCGGGGCTGACGTCCTCAGTGGCCTGGCGGGCCCGGGGCGCGACGGCGTACTGCGTCGACGGCCAGGTCTACACGGCCGCCTCCGCCGTACGGTGGCTGGGCGAGCTGGGGCTCCTCGGCGGGGCCGGCGACCTCGACGCCGCGGCCGCGGGCGGCAGTGAGGGGACGCTGTTCGTGCCCGCCCTGGCGGGGCTCGCCGCGCCGTGGTGGCGGCCGGACGCCGCCGCCGCCTTCCTCGGCATGACGCTGTCCACCCGGCCCGGCCACCTGGTGCGTGCCGTGGTCGAGGGCGTCGCCGCCCAGGTGGCCGAGCTGGCCCGGGTGGTGGCGGGCGACCTCGGCGGGCCGCTGTCCCGGCTGCGCGCGGACGGCGGCCTCACCCGCTCCGCCGCGCTCATGCAGGCGCAGGCCGACCTGCTGCAGATTCCCGTGGAGGTCTACCCGTCGCCGCACGCGACCGCCCTGGGCGCCGCCGCGACGGCCCGCCTCGCGCTCGACCCCACTCTGGGCCTGGCCGACGCCGTTCCGGCCTGGGCCCCCTCGAAGACGTACGAGCCGCGCTGGCCGGCCGATCGGGCCGGGGAGTTCCTCGCCCGCTGGCGGGCCGGCGTCGAGGCTGCGATCGGCACGGCCCGCGCCGGGACGGGAGGGAACGGATGAGCACGGACGGGATGCGGCACGGCCCGCTTCCGGTGGGCGCCGTGGACGTCGCCGTGATCGGCGCGGGCGTGGTCGGCGCGGCCGTCGCCCGCGAGCTGGCCGGGTACGACCTGTCGGTCGCCCTGGTCGAGGCGCGGTGCGACGTCGGCGACGGGACGAGCAAGGCCAACACCGCGATCCTGCACACCGGCTTCGACGCCACGCCGGGGACGCTGGAGTCCCGGCTGGTCCGCCGCGGCTACGACCTGCTCGGCGCGTACGCCGCCGCGACCGGCATCCCGGTCGAGCGGACGGGGGCCGTGCTGGTGGCCTGGACCGAGGAGGAGCTGGCCGCGCTGCCCGGACTGGCGGGGAAGGCGGCCGCCAACGGCTGCCGCGACTGCGCGCCCGCCGGTCCGGACGAGGTCTACGCGATGGTGCCCGCGCTCGGGCCGGGGGTGCTCGGGGGGCTCACGGTGCCCGGGGAGTCGATCGTCTGCCCGTGGACGACCACGCTCGCGTTCGCCACGGAGGCGCTGGCCCGGGGCGTCCACCTGCTGCTGAACGCCCGGGTGGAGGCGGTCGCGCGGGACGGCGGCCAGACCGTGCTGTCCACCTCCCGGGGGCCGCTGCGGGCCCGCTGGGTCGTCAACGCCGCCGGCCTCGGCTCCGACGCGGTCGACGGCCTGTTCGGGCACCGCCGGTTCACGGTCACGCCCCGCCGGGGCGAGCTGCTCGTGTTCGACAAGGCGGCCCGGCCGCTCGCGGACCGCATCGTGCTGCCCGTGCCCGGCTCGCGCGGCAAGGGCGTGCTGATCAGCCCCACCGTCTACGGCAACGTGATGCTCGGGCCGACCGCCGAGGAGCTGGAGGACCGCATGGACACCTCCACCTCCGAGGACGGATTCGCGTTCCTGGCCGGCAGGGGCCGCCGGCTGATGCCCGCGCTGCTGGAGGAGGAGGTCACCGCCGCGTACGCCGGGCTCCGGGCGGCCACCGAGCACGGCGACTACCAGGTGCACCTCGACCCCGCCGGGCGCTACCTCGTGCTCGGGGGCATCCGCTCGACCGGGCTGACCGCGTCCATGGCGCTCGCCGAGCACGCCGCCGGGCTGCTGGCCGGGGCGGGGCTCGCCCTCGAGCCCAGGGCGGGGCTGCCCGGGCCGCCGCGCATGCCGAACATCGGGGAGGCGTTCCCCCGGCCGTACCAGCGGGCGGACCTCGTCGAGCGCGACCCGGCGTACGGGACGGTCGTGTGCTTCTGCGAGCGGGTCACGGCCGGGGAGGTCAGGGACGCCCTGGCCGCGCCGCTGCCGCCCGGCGACCTGGACGGGCTGCGCCGCCGGACGAGGGCCACGATGGGCCGCTGCCAGGGCTTCCACTGCGGGGCCGAGATCGACCGCCTGCTCCGGGAGGGCGCCCGATGAGCCGCACCACCCTCACCGCGGACGTGGCTGTCGTCGGGGCCGGGCCGTCCGGCCTGACCGCGGCGGGCGGGCTCGCGGCCGCAGGGCTGCGCGTCCTCGTGCTCGACAGGGAGCGGGAGTCGGGCGGGAACCCCCGGCACAGCGACCACACGGGCTACGGGATCCGCGACCTCGGCCGGATCATGACCGGCCCGGCGTACGCCCGGCTGCTCGCGGCCCGCGCGCGCGAGGCCGGCGCGGCGATCCGCACCTGCGCCATGGTCACCGGCTGGGCCGGCGAGCGGGCCCTCGACGTCACGACCCCCCAGGGGCTCCTCCGGGTGGAGGCGGGCGCCGTGGTGCTCGCCACCGGGGCCCGGGAACGGCCCCGCACGGCCCGCATGGTCCCCGGCGACCGGCCGCCGGGCGTGCTGACGACCGGGCAGCTGCAGAACCTCGTCCACCTGCACGGGCGGGCGGTGGGCGGCCGCGCCGTCGTCGTGGGCGCCGGGCCGGTGAGCTGGTCGGCCGTGCTCACCCTGCGCCGGGCCGGCTGCCGCACGGTGCTGATGACCAGCGAGCACGCCCGCCCCGAGTCGTACGCGGCCTTCAGCCTGCCGGGGCGGGCCGTGCTCGGGGTGCCGGTGGCCACCGGGACCCGGGTCGTCCGCGTCGCCGGGCGCGACGCCGTGGAGGCCGTCGAGGTGGAGGACCTGCGCACCGGCGCACGGCGCACGGTCGCCTGCGACACGGTCGTCTTCACCGGCGACTGGATCCCGGACGACGAGCTCGCCCGGGCGGCCGGGCTCGTAACGGACCCGGGGAGCCGCGCCCCGGTGGTCGACAACACGCTCGCCACCAGCCGTCCCGGCGTCTTCGCCGTGGGCAACCTGGTCCACCCCGTGGACACGGCCGACGTCGCGGCCCTCGACGGCCGCCACGTCGCCCGGCACGTGCTGCGCCACCTCGGCGGCGGCGCCCCGGCCGCGCGGGCGATCCCGCTGCTGGCCGGGGCGCCGTTCACCTGGGTGTCGCCGGGGCTGGCGCGGCCGGGCGCGG
>NZ_KI866522.1:1964055-1991144 GCF_000511135.2 Microbispora sp. ATCC PTA-5024
CGCCGCCGCGCGGCCGGATCCTGCTGTGGCCGGCCGAGCACCGGGCGGCCTCCCGCGTCGTGGTGACGCAGGACGGCCGCGTGGTGGCCCGCCGGACGCTGCCGTGGCCGGTCTCCCCCGGCCGCGTCCTGCGGGTGCCGTCGTCGGCGCTGTCCGGCGCCGACCCGCGCGGCGGGCCGATCACGATCTCCCTGGCCTGAGCCCCGCCGGGGTCCGGTCAGGCCGGGGAGAGCCGGAACGACTGGGCCGCCCCTCCGTCACACGTGCGCTGCACCAGCTGGACGCTGTCGGCCGCCGAGGAGCCGGCGCTCATGCACCTGCCGCTCAGCCTGCTGACGAAGTGGTAGTAGCCGCCGCCCTCGGCGACCGGCTGCCACTGCTGGTTGGAGCCCCCGCCGTACGCCCAGAGCTGCAGGGGGGCGCCGTCGGCGGTGGAGACGTCCTTCACGTCGATCACCTGGGCGGTGTTGTTGCGGTCGCCGATCCGGGCGTAGCCGCCGCTGGTCGTCTGGATCTGGTACTGCTGCGCGTACGTGCCGTTGCAGGTGTACTGCTGGACGACGGTGCCGTTGGCGGTGGAGGCGGCCCGGGCGTCCACGCACGTCCCGTTGCCCTTGTTCACCAGCGCGTACCAGGCCGTCGGGGAGATCGTGCCGGACGGCGAGGGCGAGGGGGACGGCGAGGGGCTGGGGCTGGTGGGCGTGGTGACGCCGCCGAGCCACAGCAGTCCGTCGATGACGAACCGGTTCTGCACCTCGCTGCCGAAGGTGGAGGACAACGCGGTGTTGGTGCCGTAGTCCATCGCGTTGTGCCCGAAGTTCGCGTACAGCATCCGGTAGTTCTTGTTGGTCCAGATGATCGGGTAGTAGCCGCTGTACCAGGTCTGGCTGGGATCGGTGCCGACGGGGAAGCTCGACGGGTCGATCGACGCGAGGATCCTGATGTCCGGGTTGGTCCTCAGGTCGTTGGTCCAGCTGTACCACTCGCTCACCGACGAGGTGAACGTCGCGGGCAGCCGGGCGGTGGACGGGTGCGGGCCGCCCTCGACCCGCAGCGTCTCCGCGGTCGGGCCCCAGCTGTTGCTCCTGAAGGCGCCCGTGCCGAGGAACTCCTGGTGGTACCAGGGCCAGCTCCCCGGGTCGGTGGTGAACGCGGACACGTGGAAGCCCATCCAGGCGCCGCCGCCGCGCATGTACTGCTCGAACGCCGACCGCTGGGACGCGGTCTGCGGCAGGTCGTCCAGGAACATCACGACCTGGTACTGGGCCAGCGTCGAGGCGTTCAGCTGGTCCCAGTTGTTCGTGGCCGTGTAGGAGAAGCCGTTGTCCGCCGCGGCCTGCGGGAACCACCGGTTGGCCTCCTGCACGAAGCTGATGTGCGCCGGGTCCCAGGTGCCGTTGTAGAAGGCGAGGACCTTGAACCGGGGGGCCGCCGCCGCCCGGGCGCCGGCCTGGGCCGGCACGACCAGGCCCGCCACGACCGCGAGCAGGGCGGCCAGCCGCACCCACCTGCTCGTCCACACGGGCCTCGCGCCCGTCCTGCCGTCTCCGCGCATCCGCGTCGTCCTCTCGTCGGGGGGTGGGGACGGTCGTCCGCCCTCCAGCCCTGTGGGGAGGGGACACCGCGCCCGCCTCCGGGCACGGTGGGACGACCGGCGTTCCGGGAGGTTTGGTGACGACTTGATTCAAGTAGTAGTCAGGGTGATTGTCAAGGTTCTTTACGATTATCGCTCAGGTGGTGGCCGGGCTGATGTCCGTCCCGCGCCCCGGAGGCCCGGCGACCGGCGCGCGGGACGGCACGAGCGGGAGGACCCTGACCAGCAGCAGGCCGAAGCCGAGCTGGAACGTCGCCTCCCCGTGGATGAGCAGGCCGTCGGGCTGGAGCACGAAGACGGCCGCGAGGATCCCCCCGCCGAGCTGGACCAGCAGGAACGCGACGCCGAGCGTGTCCCCGTGCGCCCAGGCGACCAGGCGCGTCCCCAGCACGAGCTGGAGCGCGAACAGGGCCGCCCCCAGCCCTCGGTGCGCCCAGTCGACGGCCCCGCCCAGCGTGTACGGGGTCAGCACGATCCCGATCAGCAGGGCCACGAAGACGTCGGCCATCCGCCGCACGTGCTCCGGAGCGGGGGTGGCGGCCGCCGCGCCGCGCAGCCCCCTGCGGATGAACAGCGCCGCGCCGACGAGGGCCCCCACGTACGGCGTGACCGTCAGCCAGTGGACGCCGTAGTAGCTCATCCCGTTGTTCGCCGCGAGCCCCTCCGGCCGGAGCACCACGCAGATCGCGATGCCTCCGAACAGACAGGCCTCTCCCCTGACGACGTCGCCGACCGCCCTCATCGACAGCCCTTCCCCCCGGCCCTCCTTATTGGACCGTTAAAGACCTTATAAAGCCATATTGTTCCCTTTAGATCATCAAGGAGAGGCCGCCGGCCGTCCACAGGCCCCTGGAACGCGGCGGAGACGGCGCCCGGGCCGCCGTTAGGCTTGCGGACGTGAGCAGGACCAAGAGCAAGGGCGGCCAGGGCACTCCGGCGACGGTCGCCCTCACCCGGGCCGAGGCGGAGTTCACCCTCCACCCCTACGACCACGACCCGAACGCCCAGGCGTACGGCGAGGAGGCGGCCGACGCGCTCGGCGTGCCGTACGAGCGGATCTTCAAGACGCTGGTCGCCGAGACCGAGGGGGGCCTCGCGGTGGCGGTGGTGCCGGTCGCGGGCAAGCTGGACCTCAAGGCGTTCGCGGCCGCGCTGAAGGGCAAGCGGGCGGCGATGGCCGACGCGGCCAAGGTCGAGCGGGTCACCGGCTACGTGGTGGGCGGCATCAGCCCCCTCGGCCAGCGCAAGCGGCTGCCGACGGTGGTGGACGAGTCGGCGCTCGGGTTCGAGACGATCTACTTCTCGGCCGGCCGCCGCGGCCTGCAGATCGAGACGGCTCCGGCCACCCTCGTCCGGCTCACCGGGGCGGTGACCGCCCCCATCGCCAAGCTCTGAGCCTGTCGACAATTGCCATCGCCCGCGCCCGGCCGCGCCCCCGAGACTCGGGGGCGTGAGCCGGAGGCGCGAGCCGTACGCATGGGGGGCCGAGACGTGAGCGAGCTGGTGGACCTCACCGCCACCGAGATGTCGGCGCTGCTGCGCGACCGGCGCGTGAGCGCGGTCGAGCTGGTCGAGGCGCATCTGCGCCGGATCGGCGAGGTGAACGGCCGGGTCAACGCCATCGTGACGCTGACGGCCGAGCGGGCGCTGGAGGAGGCGAGACGCGCCGACGACGATCTCGCGCGCGGCCGGTGGCGGGGCCCGCTGCACGGCCTGCCGGTCGCCCACAAGGACCTGGCCGACACGGCCGGGGTCCGCACCACGTACGGCTCCCGGCTGTTCGCCGACCACGTGCCCGACCGGGACGACCCGCTGGTCCGGCGCATCCGCGAGGCCGGGGGCATCGCGCTCGGCAAGACCAACACCCCCGAGTTCGGCACCGGCTCCCACACGGTCAACGAGGTGTTCGGCGCCACCCTCAACCCGTACGACACCTCGCGCAGCGCGGGCGGCAGCAGCGGCGGGGCCGCGGCGGCGCTCGCGACCCGCATGGTCGCGCTGGCCGACGGCTCCGACATGGGGGGCTCGCTGCGCAATCCGGCGTCGTTCTGCAACGTGGCCGGCCTGCGGCCGACGCCCGGACGGGTGCCGTCCCGCTCGGAGACGGCCGCGTGGTTCACGCTGTCGGTGCCGGGGCCGATGGCCCGCACGGTCGCCGACCTGGCCCTGTTCATGTCGGCGATCGCGGGCTTCGACCCGTCCTCGCCCTACTCCGTCCGCGAGGACGGCTCGGTCTTCGCCGGGCCGCTCGACCTCGACCTGTCGGGGGTGCGGATCGCCTACAGCCCCGACCTCGGCGGCCTGCCGGTCGACCTGGAGACGGCGCGGGTGACGGCGGGGGCCGCCGGGGTGCTCGCGGGGCTCGGGGCCAAGGTCGAGCAGGTCGACCTCGACCTGTCCGGCGCAGACGAGGCGTTCCGCACGTACCGGTCGTGGTACTACGCGCTGGCCTTCGGCGACCTGCCCGAAGCCGGCCCCAACGTGGCGTGGAACGTCGAGCGGGGGCGCGAGGTGACGGGCGCCGACCTCGCCCGCGCCGAGCGGCTGCGGACCGCGCTGTTCCACCGGATGAGTGCGTTCTTCGAGGAGCACGACTTCCTCGTCGCCCCGGTCAGCCAGGTGCCGCCGTTCCCCGTCGAGCAGCCGTACGTCACGGAGGTCGCGGGGGTGGCGATGCCCGACTACCTGGCCTGGATGCGCTCGTGCTACTGGATCAGCGTGCTGCACGCGCCCGCGATGTCGGTGCCCTGCGGGTTCACCTCCGGCGGCCTGCCGGTGGGGGTCCAGATCGTCGGCAGGCCCTGGGCCGACCTCGACGTCCTGCGGCTGGGGCACGCGTTCGAGCGGGCGACCGGCCACTGGCGGACGGCGCCGGCCTGAGTCCCCCGCCGGGTCACTCCCCCCGGCGGCGGTAGCTCGCCACGTACTCGATGACCCAGAACACGCCGGTGGCCAGCAGCGGCCAGGCGAACATCACGCCGTGGGCGGTGACGGTGAGCGACGAGGTGGCGGTGAGCCCGGCGGGCCCGGCCGCCTGGGCGGTCCCCTTGGCCGTGCGGCCGACCAGCAGGGCGACGTACCCGGCGAGCAGGCCGCCGCCGGCCAGCGCCACCAGGGCCTCGACCGGCCGGCGTCGTGACAGGACGTACGCGCCGGCGCCGCTGAGCAGCCCGGCCGCCCCGGTCACGACCGTGAACCAGCCGTCCGCGTCGATCAGCGTCTGCGTCTCCGGGTCGGCGAGCTGCGGGCCGCCGTCGATCAGCACGTACCGCGTGGCGGGCGCCAGGGCCGACCACACGAGGCCCGCGACCGCGCCGAGCAGGGCCAGAACCAGCACGGTCACGGCGATCGCCGTCAGATTGACCCGGAGATGCCGCACCGTCCAGATGGTACCCACACGGTGATCGCACCCGGTCCCGTTAGTCTTGCTCCGAACGAGCGGCAGCCGAGGAGAGCAGCGTGACTGAAGAGGTATGGCAGATCGACCCGTCGGGCCCGCTGCGCGGGGACGTCGAGGTCCGCGGATCGAAGAACGCGGTGTCCAAGCACATGGTCGCCGCCATGCTCGGCACCGGCCCCAGCACGCTGCACAACGCGCCCGAGGTCGGCGAGGTGGGCCTCACCGCCGCCATGCTGGAGGCGCTCGGCATCCACGTGGACATCACCCCCGGCGAGATCACCATCGAGCGCGGCCCGGAGATCCGGCCCCGGGTGCCCGAGGAGTACACCGGGCTGAACCGCATCCCGATCCTCATGCTCGGCCCGCTGCTCCATCTGGCGGGCGAGGCGTTCGTCCCGCTGGTCGGCGGCGACCCCATCGGGCGGCGGCCGGTCAACTTCCACGTCGAGGCGCTGCAGTCGATGGGCGCCGAGATCGAGGTCGGCGAGAGCGGCATAACGGCCAAGGCGACCCGGCTGCGCGGCAGCCGCATCACGCTGCCCTACCCGAGCGTCGGCGCCACCGAGACCATCCTGATGACGGCCGTGCTCGCCGAGGGCAAGACGGTCATCAAGGGCGCCGCCATGGAGCCGGAGGTCGTCGAGCTCGCGCTGTTCCTCCAGCGGATGGGCGCGATGATCGAGCTCAGCCCCGACCGCCGCATCGTCATCGAGGGCGTCGAGCGCCTGCACGGGGCCTCCACCTGGCTCGCGGGCGACCGCATCGAGGCGTTCTCCTATCTCGTGGCCGGGCTCGTGACGGGCGGCGAGGTGCGGGTGCACGGCTGCCCGCAGGACCGGCTCGTCACCGCGATCACCACGCTCGCCCGGATGGGCGCCAGGTTCGAGATCACCGACGACTGGCTGACCGCCTCGGCCCCCGACGGCCTGCGGGCGGCGGCCGTGCAGACCGACACCCACCCCGGCTTCATGACCGACTGGCAGACCCCGCTGATGGTGCTGTTCACCCGGGCCGAGGGCATGTCGGTGCTGCACGAGACCGTCTTCGAGAACCGTCTCGTGTACGTCCCCGCGCTGCAGAAGATGGGCTGCGAGATCGAGGTGTTCGCGCAGTGCCTGGGCGGTCCCGCCTGCCGCTACCACGACACCAACGCCAAGCACTCGGCCGTCGTCCGCGGCGTGTCCAACCTGCGCGGGGCCGACGTCACGCTGCCCGACATCCGCGCCGGGTTCTCCGCCGTCCTCGCGGCCGCGGTCGCCGAGGGCACCTCGACGCTGCGCGGCGTCAACCACATCGAGCGGGGCTACCACCGGCCGTACGACCAGTTCACCTCGCTCGGGCTGAAGATCAACAGGCTTACGTAAAGCTTTGGGGGCCGCGCGTTTGGGAAGGGGTCGCGGGCCGCACTGATATCCCGTGACCTCTCGTCTCCTCAGCGCCGCGGCCGTGCTGGGCCTGTGCGGCGCCGCCGGGGGGCTGCTGGTCGCCGGGCTGGTCATGCCGATGGTGAGCGGGGCCGGCCTGGCCGCCAAGGGCGCCGCGTCGACGTTCACCGAGCTGCCTCCGCCGCCCCGCGAGGACCCGCTGCCCGAGATGACCCGGTTGCTCGACCGCGACGGCAGGCAGATCGCCCAGTTCTACTACCAGAACCGCCAGTCGGTGCCGCTGCGCGAGGTCGCCTCCGTCATGCGGCAGGCCATCGTCGCGATCGAGGACTCCCGGTTCTACGAGCACGGCGGGCTCGACATCAAGGGCACGCTGCGGGCCCTGGTCGCCAACACCCAGGCGGGCGGCATCCGGCAGGGCGGCTCGTCGATCAGCCAGCAGCTCGTGAAGAACATCATGGTCAACCAGGCCGAGTCGGACCGGGAGCGGGCCCTCGCCCGGGTGCGCAACGTCCGGCGCAAGCTCGACGAGCTGCGGTACGCGCTCGCGCTGGAGAGGAAGTACACCAAGGACCAGATCCTGGAGCGCTACCTCAACATCGCCTACTTCGGCGCGGGGGCCTTCGGCGTCCAGTCGGCGGCGCAGCGGTTCTTCGGGGTCGACGCCGGCCGCCTCGACCTGATCCAGGCGGCCACGCTCGCGGGCGCCGTCCGCACCCCGTACGACACCGACCCGTCCCTCGGGGACGCCCAGCGGGAACGGCTGCGGGCGCGGCGCGACCTCGTGCTGAACCGCATGGCCGAGCTGAGGGTGATCACGCCCGAGGCGGCGAAGGCCGCCGCGGCGAGGCCGCTGGGGCTGCGCATGCGCCCCGAGCCGGGCGGCTGCGCGGGCAGCGCCTACCCCTTCTTCTGCGTGTACGTCGAGCACGAGGTGCTGACGAACCCGGCGTTCGGCTACACCAGGGCCGACCGGGAGCGCCGCCTCCAGCGGGGCGGGCTCACGATCTGGACCACGATCGACCCGGCGGCGCAGCGGGCGGCCGAGCGGGCCATCGCGGCCCGGGTGAACCCGCGGGACGACCAGGTGGCGTCCGAGACCATGGTCGAGCCGGGCACCGGGCTCATCCGCGCGATGGCCACCAGCAAGCACTACGGCCGCAACCCGCACGACCGCGACATCGGGCCGAACACCACCTACAACCTGGCGGCCGACACCGCGCACGGCGGCGGGCTCGGCCTGCAGGCCGGATCGACGTTCAAGGCGTTCACGCTGGCCACGGCCCTGTCGCAGGGGATGCGGTTCGGCGACGGCTTCCAGACGCCCGGGTCGTTCGTGCCCTCCAGCGGCTACCGCGACTGCTCGGGCCGCGCGGTCAACGCCCCCCGGACGACCATCTACAACGCGAGCGGCGAGGGCCGCGGCGGGCCGTACAGCCTGGAGCTCGGCACCTGGAAGTCGGTCAACATCTTCTACATGAAGCTGGAGCGTCAGGTCGGTCTGTGCAACGTCGTCCGGACGGCGCGGGCGCTCGGCATCCGGCGGGCGGACGGCGAGCCGCTGCACGAGGTGCCGACGTTCACGCTGGGCGTCAACGAGATGGACCCCACCACGGTCGCCGCCGCCTTCGCCTCGTTCGCCTCCCGCGGGCGGTACTGCCGGCCGCTGGCGATCACCGCGATCGTGGAGCGGGACGGCACCCGCACCGACGTGCCCCCGTCCTGCGTGACCGCGCTCGACCCGGCCATCGCCGACGCCGTCAACCACGTCCTGTCCGGCGTCTTCACCAAGGGCACGATGCGGGGCCAGTCGATCGGGCGTCCGTCGGCCGGCAAGACCGGCACGAACAACGGCTACACGTCGGCCTGGTTCGCCGGGTACACCCCGAACCTGGCCGCCGCGGTCAGCGTCGGCGACATCCGCGGCTCCTACCGCTACCCCCTCAGGGGCGTGACGATCGGCGGCCGCTACTACGGCGCCGTCCAGGGCGCCTCGCTCCCCGGCCCCATCTGGGTCGACTCCATGCGGGCGGCGCTGCGCCGCACCCCCGCCACCCGGTTCGCGCCGCCCGACATGTCGCGGTTCGGCGGCGGCTTCACCCCGGGCCTGAAGGAGGCTCTGGAGAAGGAGCGGAAGAAGAACAAGAAGAAGAAGGAAGAGCGGGAGAAGCGGGACCACGCGAACTCCGGCGACGAGGTCTCGGCGGGAGGGCAGGACGCCGGGCCGGGCCGGCTCGCCACCGGGCAGCCCGCGACGGCCACCGGCGACGACGTGCCCCGCGTCGGAGTCCCGGTCGTCCACGTCACCCACCTGGCCGAGCCCCGCGCCGCCGAGCCCCGCGCCGCCGCGCCGACGCCGCCCCGCACGGGCGTCCACAGCGGGGACGACCGGAGCGCCGCGAAGGCGCGCGCCGGGCACCAGGGGCACCGGTGGACCCCCACGGGCCGCCGCGCGGCGGCTCCGCGTGGCGGTCACACCTCGCACGCCTCGCACTCCCAGCACGCCCCGCACGCCGCGGCCGCCGCCATGACCCCCCGCCACGGGCACGGCGCCCACGGGGGCTCGGGCGGCCGGCACCCCGCCGACCACCGCCACGGCGGCGGGCCCCGCCGTCACCGCTGAACCGTCCCCGCCCCACCGCCGCACGGCAGGGAAATCCCTGAGATCGTCGAAGGGGTGGCCAGGAGGTGGCGGGCGGGCCCTCCGGCGCATCGTGGACCCATCGAAAACGACGAAGGAGACCACGATGACTCGCACCGCCAGCGCCCTTCTCCTCGGCGCCGCCGCCCTCGCCACCGTCCTCCCGGCCGCCTCGCCCGCGCAGGCGACCGCGTGCTCCATCAAGCCGTACGGCCTGATCGGCGACTACTGGACCGCCATGGGCGGCGCGAACGGCGTCTTCGGCTGCCCCACCTCGGCCGAGTACAGCCTGCCGAACAAGAACGGCCGCAAGCAGCGCTTCACCAACGGCCAGATCGCCTGGTCCCCCGACCAGGGCCCCAACATGATCGTCGCGGCGTACGAGGCCAACGGCAAGGCGGTGTTCCGCTGGGGCCCCACCACCCCGTTCAACTACGACTACTGGCGGGTCTACTGGACCGCGGACCCCGCCCAGAACCTGCCCTCCTCCATGGCCCTCATCTACCCCACGTACACGGTCAAGAGCGGCGCGCGCACCAGCGGGAAGGTGACCCACCCCCGGCCCAGCGGCGTGACCAACAGCAACGGCTACGCCTCGACCTACACGTTCTGGGTCAAGGGCTGCGACAGCAAGGTCCTCGGCGACACCTGCCGCCAGGGCTACACGCTGCCCGTCTCGGTGAACGTCTGACCGCCCCGGCCTGCCGCCCGCGGAGGCCGGGGCCCGATCCCCGCCGGCCGTGCCACACTGGCTCCCATGCGCGTGGTGATCTGCGACGACTCGGCCCTGTTCCGCAAGGGCCTGGCTCTCCTGCTCGACCACGTCGGCGTCACCGTCGTGGCGCAGGCCGGCGACACCGCCGAGCTCGCGTCCATGCTGGAGACCCGGCCCGCGGACGCCGCCGTCGTCGACGTGCGGATGCCGCCCACCTTCACCGACGAGGGGCTGGTGGCGGCCGTAGAACTGAAGAAGCGGTACCCCGCCCTCGGCGTGCTCGTCCTGTCGACGTACGCCGAGGGCGCTTTCGCCGCGCGGCTGCTCGAGGCGAGCCCGCGCGGCGTCGGCTATCTGCTGAAGGACCGGGTCGACGACGCGGCCGCGCTGCGGGACGCGCTGGAGCGGGTGGCGTCCGGCGGCGTCGCGGTCGACCCCGAGATCGTGGGCCAGCTGTTCGAGCTGCGCCGGGCCGAGGCGATGGCCGACCGGCTCACGCCGCGGGAGCGCGACGTGCTGCGCCTGATGGCGGAGGGCAGGTCCAACGCGGCGATCGCGCGGACGCTGTTCCTCGGCGCGAAGACGGTCGAGGCGCACATCGCGGCGGTACTGAACAAGCTTGACCTGAGCCAGACCCCCGACGACAACCGCCGCGTCCTCGCGGTGCTCACGTGGCTGCGCATGGAGGGGACCGGTGCCCATCAGAATCGTGATCGCTGAGGACTCGATGCTCGTCCGCGAGGGCGTGCGGCGGGTCCTCGACCTGCAGCCCGACCTGCGGGTGGTCGCGACCTGCGCTGATCTCCCCCAGCTCATGGCGGCGGTGGACGAGCACGACCCCGACGTGGTGGTCACCGACATCCGGATGCCGCCCCTGTCGTCCGACGAGGGGATCAGGGCGGCGACCGAGCTGCGCGCGTCCCGGCCGGGGGTCGGCGTCGTCGTGCTGTCCCAGTACGCCGAGCCCGCGTACGCCACGCCGCTGCTGGCCGGGGGGAGCAGCGGCCGGGCGTACCTCCTGAAGGAACGGGTGAGCGACCCGCACCAGCTCATCGAGGCGGTGCGGACGGTGGCGCGGGGCGGCTCCGTGATCGACCCGGCCGTGGTCGAGGCCCTGGTGGCCGACTCCTCGCACACCCGGTCGTCGCCGCTGGGCCGGCTGACGACGCGCGAGCGCGAGGTGCTGGGGCAGATCGCGCAGGGCAAGAGCAACGCCGCCGTGGGGGCCGCGCTCTTCCTCACCGAGCGGGCCGTGGAAAAGCACATCAACACGCTGTTCGCCAAGCTCGGGCTGGGCACGGAGCCGGACGTGAACCGGCGGGTGATGGCGGTGCTGATGTACCTGGCCGACCACGGTGGTGCTAGCACGCGGTGACCGTGGTGGTCCCGCCCTTGGACGGGAGACGGCGTTCCGGGAGGCTGGAGGTATGACAGGGGTCGACGTGCTCATCGTGGACGACCAGGCGCCGTTCCGGTCGGTCGCCCGCGCGCTGATCCGGCTGCTGCCGGGGTGGCGGGTGGTGGGCGAGGCCGTGACCGGCGAGGACGCCCTGATCCTGGCTCTCGGCGACCGGCCGTCGATGATCCTGATGGACATCAACCTGCCCGGGATGAGCGGCATCGAGGCGACGCGCCGCATCCTGGCCGAGGCCCCCGACATGAAGATCGTGCTGGTGTCCACGTACGCCGTGGAGGACCTGCCGCCGGACGCGGTCACCTGCGGCGCGCTCGCCTACGTCCGCAAGGACGACCTCACTCCGGCGCTGCTGCGCGGGCTTCCCGTCTGAGGGCCAGGCGGGCGGCCTGCCACCCGCCCATGCCGTGCACGCCCGGGCCGGGCGGGGTGCTCGCGGAGCAGATGTACAGGCCGGGCACCGGGGTGGCCCACGGGTGCGGGGAGTGGACGGGACGGCCGACGAACTGGCCCAGGTCGCCCGACCCGCCGCCGATGTCGCCGCCCACCAGGTTCGCGTTGCGGGCCTCCAGGGCCGTCGTGTCCATGGCGCGGCGGGCCAGGACGAGGTCGCGGAAGCCGGGGGCGAACCGCTCGATCTGCGCCTCGACCGCCTCGGTCATGTCCACGGCCGAGCCGTTCGGCACGTGGCAGTACGCCCACAGGACGTGCCGTCCGTCCGGGGCGCGGGAGGGGTCCGCCACGCAGGGCTGCACGAGGAGCACGTAGGGCCGTTCCGGATGGCGTCCCCGGGCGACCTCGGCCTCGCCGTGCGCGATCTCCTCCAGGTCGCCGCCGAGGTGCACCGTCGCGGCCTCCCCCACCGCGGGGTCGGTCCACGGCACCGGGCCCGACAGCGCCCAGTCGAGCTTGAACACCCCCGGCCCGTACCGGAACCGGCCCAGCCTCCTCCGGTAGCCGGGAGGCAGCCTGTCGCCGGCGACCGCCAGAACCTGGCGCGGCGTGAGGTCCAGCAGGATCGTCCGGGCCCGGGGCACCTCTCCCAGGTCGCGGACGCGGTGGCCGGTCACCGCCTCGCCGCCGAGCTCCCTGAGCCGCCCGACGAGCGCGTCGGCGAGCCGCTGGGAGCCGCCGCGCACCACCGGCCACCCCACGTGGTGGGCGAGCGCGGCCAGCATCAGGCCGTAGCCGCCGGTGATCGGGGCGCGCAGGTCGAGCATCGAGTGCGCGGCCATCCCCGCGAGCGCGGCCCGCGCCGGCGCCGTGCGGAACGCCGTACGGGCGAGCACGGTCGCGGGGAGGACGGCGAGCGCGCCGAACCGGGCGGCCCGCAGCGGAGCGCGCGGCACCGACAGCGGGGCGAGCAGCGTGTCGACCAGCGGGTCTCCCCCGCGGGCGGTCGCGCCCACGGTGGCGCGCCAGGCGGCGGCGTCCCGGCCGAGCCCCAGCGCGGTCTCCTCCGCCGACCGGTGGACCAGCACCGCCGGCCGCTTGTCGAGCGGGTGCGCGGCCTGCACGCGGGGGTGGGCCCAGGTGACGCCCAGCTCCCCGGTGATCCGGCGGAACGCGGGCGAGGCCCGCGCGAGCGGCAGCACGGTGGCGCAGACGTCGTGCCGGAAGCCGGGCAGCGTCAGCTCCTCGGTGCGCAGGCCGCCGCCGAACGCGCCGGCGGCCTCCAGCAGCAGGACGCGCCGGCCGGCCTCGGCCATCGTGACGGCCGCCACCAGCCCGTTCGGGCCCGAGCCGACCACAACCGCGTCGAAGCCGTCAGCCATCGACCGGCACCTCTCCCCTGATCGTCGTTCCGGCGCCGGGCGCCGACTCGACGAACAGCCGTCCGCCGAGCGCGCCGAGCCGATCGGTCATGTTGACGAACCCGTGCCCCTGCCCGCCGCCCGGGTCGAAGCCCCTGCCGTCGTCGGCGACGCTGAAGCGCAGCACGCCGCCGTCGGCGGCGATGCGGACCTCCACGGACGCACCCGGCCCGGCGTGCTTGCCCGCGTTCTGGATCGCCTCCAGGCAGCAGAAGTAGACGGCGGCCTCGACCTGCTCCGGATAGCGCCGGGTCAGGCCCACCTCCACGGTGTACGGCAGGCGGACCCGCCGGGTGACCGACCGCAGCGCCTCTCCGAGCCCGTGGTCGCGCAGCAGCGGCGGGTAGATGCCGTGGGCCAGCTCGCGGAACGCGGCGTTGGTCTGCTGCACGTCGGTGCGCAGCTCCTCCAGGAGTTCGGCGGCCATGGCCGCGTCCTCCTTGAGGATCTCCCGCGCGAGGCCGAGCTTGACCGAGAGGGCGACGAGATGCTGCTGGGCGCCGTCGTGCAGGTCGCGCTCGATCGCCCGGCGTGAGGCGTCGGCGGCCGTGACGATGCGCAGCCGGGAGGCCTGCAGCTCCTCGTTGCGCTGCCGCAGCTCCTCCAGGGAGGCCTGCAGGGCGGAGTCCAGGCGCATGTTGTGCAGGGCCAGGCCGACCTGGCGGGCCAGCTCGATGAGCACGCGGTCGTCCTCGTCGGAGAACTCGACGCCCTCGCGCGGCCGCCGGACGACCAGCAGGCCGAGCAGATCGCCCAGATGGGCGGTGGGCGCCACCCGGATGGGGGCCTCCCGGTCCTCGACGAGGGCGGGCAGCCAGACCGACAGCCAGGCGGTGCCGCCGATGCGGGTGCGGCCGACGACCAGGCGCTCCTTGTCGTTGAGGGTCAGCACGGCCGGGGGGCGCTCCGGGACGCTGACCGTCCGGTGGAGCACGCCGTCGGTGCCGACCCACACCTCGGCGCCCGCCTGGCCGAGCG
This sequence comes from Microbispora sp. ATCC PTA-5024, assembly GCF_000511135.2. Classification (NCBI taxonomy): domain Bacteria; kingdom Bacillati; phylum Actinomycetota; class Actinomycetes; order Streptosporangiales; family Streptosporangiaceae; genus Microbispora; species Microbispora sp. ATCC PTA-5024. The sequence goes on from NZ_KI866522.1 coordinate 1,977,997, forward strand.
CCGCGCGCAGCGACTCCACGAGCTGGAGCAGCAGCTCGTCGAACGGCACCGCGCGGCTCATCCGGGCGCCGAACGACGCGAGCGCCTCCTCCGGCGTCTGCCCGCGCCGGCCGAGCAGCGAGACGCCGAGCGAGACGAGCCGGAAGCGCACGGGCAGGGCGAGGACGACCGCGGTGAGGGCGGCGACCACGCTGGCCAGCAGCACCTCGCGCTCGGCCCCGACGGGCTCGCGGGCCAGGCCGACGACCACGACCAGGTAGACGGCCACCACCAGCAGCGCGAGCCCCGCGACGACCACGGCCTCGACGAGCGCCCGCTCGGCCAGCCGGGCCGTGCCGGACGCCTGCGCCAGGGCGAGCCCGGCCGGGAGCACCGCCATCGCGAGCAGCGCCCACGGGAGCACGTTCTCGGGCATGCCGAGCAGCAGATGCACGGCGTAGATCACGATCTGGGCGGCGGACGTCACGACTCCGGCCGCGGCGATCCACTGGAGCGTCCGGCGGCGGGGCGCCGGGGCGCTCGGGCAGCGCGCGAGGACCGCGACCAGCGCCACCGTCGCGCCCCCCACGGTGGCGGCGACCACGGCCGGCGGCGTCACCGGCAGCCGGACCGCCCAGGCCGCCGCGCACAGCCAGGCCAGGACGGCGATCGAACGGCGGGGCCACGTGCGCACGGCGCCGTCCGGCAGGGAGAGGCCGCAGGTCAGCCAGGCGGCGACGGCGAGCGGCGCGAGGACGGGCCACACGGTCGCCGCCGTCTGGGCGAGCGCGACCAGTCCCGCGGCGCGGGCGAGGCCCGGCCTGTCGGCGAGCAGCGCCGCCACGGCCGCGATGACCCAGGCGGCGGCGACGGCGGCGGACGCGGCGATCACGGTCACTCCGCCCGCAGCACGTGGGCGACCCGCAGCCGGGCGGCCATCGTGCCCGGCCACGCGGCCAGCGCGTTGGCCGTCAGAAGCGTCAGCGGCCACACGAGCAGCACGGCGCCCAGGGCGAGCGGCGCGACGTACAGCAGGGGGAACACGTCCGCGAGGAGCCGCCACAGCGTCCGCCCGAGCGCCACCCCGAGGGGAACGCCGAACAGCAGCCCGACGGCCGCGACCAGGCTGGCCTGGGTGACCACGGTCCAGCGCGCCTGCCAGCGGGTCATCCCGAGCGCCCGCAGCACGGCCATCTCGTGCCTTCGCCGCCGTACGGCCGTGGCGAGCGCGTGCCCGACGGCCCCCATGGCCAGCAGCCCGAGGAAGCCGGCGAGCAGCGTGGGCAGCTCCTCCACGTCCCGGATCTGCGGCACCTCGAGCAGCGGGCTGGGCGGCGCGAACGTGATGAACCCGCCCCCGGCGTCCTTGGCCGCGGCGTTCAGCCGGGGGGCGACCGCCTTCGGATCGGCATCCGGCCGCAGGGCGGCCAGGGCGCCATGGAACTTGAACGAGTAGTGCGCCCCGCTGTACAGGACCTTGTGCCCCTCGGGGGTGATCCAGCCGCCGTCGGTGCGCTCGTTGTGCGGTCCGGCGGGCACGAACCCGATCCCGGTGACGGTCATCCGCACCGGCGCCGTCCCGCCCCGGAGCTCGACCTGACCGCCGACCTCCGCCCCCAGGTCGCGGGCGCTGAAGGGCGCGAGCACGATTTCGCCGGCCTTCGCCGGGAGCCTGCCCTCCGTGAGCACGACCGGGAAGGCCGCGCCGCCCACCGGCGCGTAGGTGTAGGTCGTGACGGAGACCGTCTTCTGCCCGGGCCTCTGGGTGGCGGACTCGGCAACGGCGCTGACGGCGTCCTCGATCGCCTGGACGGCCGGATCGCGGGCCACCGCGCCGAGCACCGCCGTGACCGCCGCCGCGGACGCGAAGTCCTGCCCGTTCATGCCGACGTACGCTTCCAGCTGATGGGTCCGTCCGAACCTGACCGGGTTGGCGGCGGCGTCCTTCACGCCGGCGGAGAACGTGAAAGCCGCCAGCACACCGAGCACCCCCGCGACCGCTCCGACGAGCGCGGGCCGCACCGGCACCGCGCTGCCACCGCGGCCCGGCTCCAGCGCGAACCGCGCTCCGACCACCATCGGCACAGGCAGGCCCATGCGCGACGCGAGCAGGGCGACGGCGGAGCGCCGGCCCGTGCTGTCGCCTCTGGACAGGAAAACCGCGGCCGCGGCCGCCGACCCCGCGAGGACGAGGGCCGGGGTCACGAGCCAACCTGTGCCGAGCACGAGCCAGTCGACGTCGAACCCGGGATCGGGCTCGCGCAGCGCCGCCGCCGCGATGGGCATCCAGATGGAGGCGACCGCCGCTCCGGCCACGCCGATCGTCGTCCCCACGAGGGCGGCCAGGAACGGCCCCGCCGCCGACGAGGCCAGGGCCTGGCGGGGCGTGAGCCCCACCGCGCGCAGCGTGCGCAGGTCACTTGCCGTCGCCGCGGCGTACCTGGCGACCGACTGACCGATCAGGACGATCGCGGCGGTGAGCGCGGCCAGCCCGAACGCGAGCAGGGCCACCGCCTCGAAGCTCACGAGCCGGCGGGCGGGCCCGCCGAACTTCTCGGCGTTGTCCCATATCTGGATGTCGCTGCGCCCGGTGACACGTGTCAGATCCCCGCGGAACGCCGCCTCGTCCAGCGATCCGCGCTTGAGGCGGACCAGGGCGTTGATGTAGCCCACGTCGGGGTCGAGGAAGTTCCTCGGGTAGGTCTGGTAGAGAGCGGGGGTACAGAGGATGCCCGGCGACTCGCCGATGTTCTCGGAGTACCACGCGGATCGGATGATCCCGACGATGGTGGCCCGGACGCGAGGCCCCGTGGGTTCCTGGGTCGTGGGGTCGAAGTCTTCGCTCGCCGCCTGCTCGACCGACATGAGCTTGAGGACGACCTGGTCGCCGACCCCCTTGCCGTACACGGCGGGGAATCGGGAGCTGACCACGACCTCGTCGGCGCGGCGCGGGTCGGGGAGCCGCCCCTCCAGGACCTTCGGCACCTCGATGGTGCGCAGGCCCTCGTCGTCGGCCGGAGGGAAGCCCCCGCCGTTGTCGGCCAGCGGGACGCCCTCGACGGCGAAGCCGGACACGGGGAAGGTGGTCAGCGCGGCGACCTCGGGGAGCGCGCGCACCTTGTCCCAGTCGAAGTGCGGCTGGTTGGGCAGGACCGCGAGCGTCGCGGGCAGCGTCTCGGCGTACAGGCGGTCGACGGCCGTCGCGCCCCGGCGGGCGCCGGCGACGGAGGCGAGGACGGTCGCGGTGGCGAACGCCACGAGCAGCGCCAGCACCGCGAGCGACCGCCATCGCCGGCGCAGCTCCAGGCGGAGCCAGGTCAGCACCACGCCCATGCGTCCTCCTCGGCGGCGGGCCCGCGGCCGCGCGAACGGTACTCCGGCTCGCTCATGCCGACTCGACCCTCCCGTCGCGCATTCGGACGGCGCGGTCCGCGCCGGCGGCGACGTCGGGTGAGTGGGTCACCATGATGATCGTCTGCCCGTCGTCGTGCAGCCTGCGGAACAGTTCGAGCACCTCCAGGCCCCCCTCGCTGTCGAGCGCGCCGGTCGGCTCGTCGGCCAGCAGCAGCGTCGGCTCGTTCACCAGGGCGCGGGCGATGGCCAGCCGCTGCCGCTGACCGCCGGACAGGACCGCCGGCACCTGGTCGGCGCGGTCGGCCAGGCCGAGCAGGTCGAGCAGGTCGCGGGCGCGGGTCTCGGCGCCGCGCCGCTTCATGCCGCCCAGCACCCCGGGCATGACCAGGTTGTCCAGCGCGGACACCCCGTCGAGCAGGTTGAAGAACTGGAACACGAACCCGATGTGGTGCCTGCGGAACCGGGCCAGCCAGTCCTCGTCGCGGCCGTCGACCCGCTCCCCCGCCACCTCCACGGTGCCCTCGTCCACCTGCTCCAGCCCGGCGATCACGTTGAGCAGCGTCGACTTGCCGCATCCCGAGGGGCCCATGACGGCGACGAACTCCCCGCGCCGCACGTCGAGGTCCACACCCCGCAGCGCGCGCACCGGGGCGAGCTCCGCGGCGAACGTCCGCCTGGCCCCTCTGATCTGGACGGCGACGGTCGTGGTCACGTCTGTGGCGGGCATCTCACATCACCTCGAGGTGGTAGGCGGTCACGGGGGTGGCGCGGCCCTTGACGAGCCGCGGGCCGAGCGGGCGCCAGGCCCACCCGCCCGCCGCCGCCCGGACCGTCGCATCGGAGGCCACGACGCCGGCCGGCCGGGCCAGGTCCTGCATGCGCTGCGCCAGGTTCACGGTGTCTCCGACGAGGGTGTACTCCACCCGTTCATCGCTTCCGAGTAGGGCCGCCGCTACCTCCCCCGTGGAAAGTCCGATGCCGAGCGTGAAGGGCGAGCGTCCCTGGGCCGCCCACTCGGCGTCGAGGCGGCGCTGCCGCACGTGCATCTCGCGGGCGGCGTGGACGGCCCTCGCGGCGTGGTCGGGGGCCGGGTCGGGCGCGCCGAAGACGGCCATCACGGCGTCGCCCACGTACTGCATGACCGTGCCCCCGGCGGTGAGGATCGCGGCGTTCATGGCCCGCCGGTGGGCGTTGAGCTGGCCGGCGAGGACGGCCGGGTCGGTGGCCTCGGCGATGGCCGAGTAGCCCCGCACGTCGGACATGAGCACGGTCACGACCAGCCGGTCGGTGCGGTCGACGGCGCCCCGGTCGCGCAGCAGCTTGTCGGCCAGGCCGCCCGGGAGCAGCCGCGACAGCGTCTCGCCCTGCTCGTCGCGGCGCAGGATCGCGGTGTGCAGCATCCGCAGGCGGCGCAGCGCGCCCTGCCGTCCCGCGCTCGCGCCCTTGGCGAGCGTCAGGAACAGCTGCTCGATCGCGGCGTTGACGGCCTCGGGCGGCTCCCCCCGGGACACGGCGATGGCCTTCACCGTACGGCCGGCCGCCACCTGGCCGAGCAGGTCCTCCTCGCCGGGCGACAGCTGGCCCTCGTCCCGGGCCGGCGCGACCAGCTCCCGGACGATCAGGGGGTCGATGAGCGAGCCGCCCACGGCGACCTCACGGATCGCCCTGCCGAGCAGGCCCGCGTCGGCGACGCGGTCCTTGAGCAGGTACGCGTACCCGGCGGCGCCCTCGCCGAGCAGCCGGATCGCGTAGTCGGGGTCGTCGTACTGGCTGAGCACCACCACGCCGGTGCCGGGCAGGCGCTTGCGCACCTCGCGCGCCGCCTCGATCCCCTCGTCCTGGTAGGTCGGGGGCATCCTGATGTCCGTGACGACGACCTGCGGGCGCAGCCGGGTGGCGCCGGCCACCAGCTCGGCGTAGTCGGCCGCCAGCCCCACGATCTCCAGGGCGGGGTCGCGGCCGAGCAGCGCGCGCACGCCCTCGCGGACGATCAGATTGTCGTCCGCGAGCACCACCGTGATGCGTTCCACGAGCTGCATTACACCCTGGCCTGAAGCTTCCAGGAAGGGTGCCAGGACGACGGACGGGGGGTGCTGGCACCACCACCGGTCCGCAGGGTGACGCCCTCGCCCGGCGCGGCCGGGATTCCTACGGTCGGGGCATGCGAGTCGAATCGACGATCACCTCGATCTCCTGGATCCCGTCCGAGGCCGTCGGGGGCTACACGAAGCCGGCCTTCACGGTGGGCCTGACGCACTACGACGATCCGCCACCCGACGCGATAAAGGACCTGGACGCGCTGCGGGACGGCGACCGGTTCCGGTTCGCCAACCGGCTCACCGTGTGGGCCGAGTTCGACGGCGACCGGGTGACCGGCCACGGCGCCGAAGGCGGCCTGGTCATGGGCGCCACCACCGTGCGCCTGGGCCCGCTGGGCGTGACGTTCGCCGCCGTCGGCCTTCCCGACCTGCGGCCGGAGCCCCAGATGGGCGACGGGTGGATCAGGTTCACCCAGACCGCCGGGGGCCGGACGGCGCTGCCGTTCCCGCGCCGCATCGCGCGGCCGCCCTATCTGCGGCTGCAGTCGCCGCTGGTGTGGACGACGCTCTCGGTGACCCTGTACGCGGACGGCCGGGCGGAGGCCATGCTGGAGGGCGCCAGCCCGTTCCCCCGGCACTGGGTCTACGGCCCGGACCACCGGCTGACGATGAAGGCCGGTCTCACCGACTTCGCGGCCTGGGCGACCCAGGAGGGACCCGCCCGGACGCCCTGGGGCGACGAGGACTCCCCCGTGCTGGTCACCGCCGCCGAGACCGCGCTGGAGCGGGAGTTGTCCCTGCTCATCATGCGCGGCGGCGCCCGGCCCCTGATCCGCTCGCTGCCCGCCGGCTCCTGCCTGGTGCGGCAGGGCGAGCCGGGCTCCTCGCTGTTCCTGCTGCTCGACGGCGTCCTCGGCGTGGACGTGGACGGCCGTTCCCTGCCGGAGCTCGGCCCGGGCGCGATCCTGGGCGAGCGGGCCGTGCTGGAGGGCGGCACCCGCACCGCGACCCTGACCGCGCTCACGCCGATCAGGGTGGCGGAGGCCCCGGCCGAGTCGGTCGACCGCGAGGCGCTGACCCGGCTCGCCCAGGGACACCACCGAGAGGACCAGCTGACGTGAGGCTCGCGATGCTCGGCGTCCGCGGCTCGACCCCGGCGCCGGGCTCGGCCTTCACCCGGTACGGCGGCAACACCAGTTGCGTCGCCGTGCTGCCCGGCGACGGCGACGCCCCCGCCCTGGTCCTCGACGCGGGCACCGGCCTGCGGGGGCTCGGCGGGCTGCTCGGCGACGCGGCGTTCCACGGGTCGATCGTGCTCACCCACCTGCACTGGGACCACATGCAGGGCCTGCCCTTCTGCCCGGCGCTCGACCGCCCCGACGCCCGGGTCGACCTGTACCTGCCGTCGCCGCGGCCGCTGGAGACGCTGACACGGGTCATGTCGCCGCCGCACTTCCCGATCACGCCGGACGGCCTGGGCGGCGCCTGGCGGTTCCTGACGTCGGCCTCCCGCACGATCGAGGGGTTCGACGTCACGGTCGCCGAGATCTCCCACAAGGGCGGGGTCACCCTCGGCGTCCGCGTCGAGCGGGACGGCCGGTCGATCGCGTACCTGCCCGACCACTGCCCGCAGGCGGGATGCGAGGCCGCGGCCGAACTGGCCGCCGGCGTGGACCTGCTGCTCCACGACGGCCAGTTCCTGCCCGGGGAGCAGGCCGTGGCCGACGCCTACGGCCACGCCACGACCGCGGACGCGGCCGCCTTCGCCGCGCGCTGCGGCGCCCGGCGGCTCGTCCTCACCCACCACGCCCCCACACGGACGGACGACGCGCTGGACGTGCTGGCAAAGGAGTTCGAGGTCGCCCGCGAGGGCGACGTCCTCGTCCCCTGAGCCCAGGTGGGGATCAGGCGAGGCAGGCGGGCCCGAGGAGCTGCTTCAGATCGCCCATCAGGGCCGGCGACGGGGTCACCCGGAGCCGGTCGTCGAGGCGCATGACCGTGGTGCGCGGCCCGTTGTGCACCTGGAGGTGCACCTCGGTCGTGCCGGGGTGCGTGGTCAGCACCTCCTTGAGCCGTCCCACGACCGGCGGGGTGCACCGGGCGATCGGCATGCTCACCACGAGCGGGCCGCCCGACTCGGCCGTGAGGTCCGGCGCCGTCACCTCCATGGCGATGACCTTGGCCACCTCCTCGCGCTTGTCGAGACGCCCCTTCACGAAGACGATCGCGTCCTCGGCGAGGATCGTGGCGCACAGCTGGTACGCCGATGGGAAGATCATCACCTCGATGGAGCCCTCCAGGTCCTCCAAGGTGGTGAGGACCCAGGTGTCGCCCTTCTTGGTGACCTTGCGCTGCACGCCCGACAGGATGCCGCCGACCGTGACGACCTGGCCGTCCGGGCGGCTGTCGTCCTGGAGGGCGGCGATCGAGCAGTCGGCGCCGGAGGCGAGGATGTGCTCGACGCCCAGCAGCGGGTGGTCGGACACGTACAGCCCGAGCATCTCCCGCTCGAACTGCAGCAGCGTCGTCTTGTCCCACTCCCCCGGCGGGATCTGCACGTCGAAGGTCTGGTCCTCCGCGCCGTCGATCGCGCCGAACAGCGAGTCCTGCCCGATGGCCTCGTTCTTCTTGATGTCGATGATCGCGTCGACCGCCTGCTCGTGCACCATCAGCAGGCCCTTGCGTACGTGGCCGAACGAGTCGAACGCCCCCGACTTGATCAGCGACTCGATGACCCGCTTGTTGCACACGATGGCGGGCACCTTGCGCAGGAAGTCCTTGAAGTCGGAGAACCGGCCCTTCTCCTTGCGGGCCGCGATCACGCCGTCGACCACGTTGGCGCCGACGTTGCGGACGGCCGACAGGCCGAAGCGGATGTCGCTGCCGCGCGGGGTGAAGTCGAAGTCGGAGTCGTTGACGTCGGGCGGCAGCACCTTGATGCCCATGCGGCGGCACTCGTTGAGGTACAGGGCCGACTTGTCCTTGTCGTCCTTGACCGAGGTCAGCAGGGCCGCCATGTACTCGGCCGGGTAGTTGGCCTTGAGGTAGGCGGTCCAGTACGAGACCAGGCCGTACCCGGCGGTGTGGGCCTTGTTGAAGGCGTAGTCGGAGAACGGCAGCAGGATGTCCCACAGCGCCTTGATGGCGGCCGCGGAGTAGCCGTTCTCCTTCATGCCCTTCTCGAAGAACTCGAACTGCTTGTCCAGCTCGGACTTCTTCTTCTTGCCCATGGCTCGGCGGAGCAGGTCGGCGCCGCCGAGGGTGTAGTTGGCCACCTTCTGGGCGATGGCCATGACCTGCTCCTGGTACACGATCAGGCCGTGCGTCGTGTCGAGGATGTCCCGCAGGGGCTCCTCGAGCTCGGGGTGGATCGGCGTGATCTCCTGCTGCCGGTTCTTGCGCAGCGCGTAGTTGGTGTGCGAGTTCGCGCCCATCGGGCCGGGCCGGTAGAGCGCGAGGGCCGCGGAGATGTCCTCGAAGTTGTCGGGCTTCATCAGCCGCAGCAGCGTGCGCATGCCGCCGCCGTCCAGCTGGAAGATGCCGAGGGTGTCGCCCTTGGCCAGCAGTTCGTACGTCGTACTGTCGTCGAGCGGCAGGTCGAGGAGCTCGATCCTGTTCCCGGTGTTGCCCTCGATCATCTTGAGGCAGTCGTCGATGATCGTGAGGTTGCGCAGGCCCAGGAAGTCCATCTTCAGCAGGCCGAGCGTCTCGCAGGTCGGGTAGTCGAACTGCGTGATGATCGCGCCGTCGGAGTCGCGGCGCATGATCGGGATGTGGTCGGTCAGCGGCTCGGCGGACATGATCACGCCGGCGGCGTGCACACCGGTCTGCCGGATCAGGCCCTCCAGGCCGCGCCCGAGGTCGATCGTCGACTTGACGTCGACGTCCTCCTCGTACAGCTTGCGCAGCTCGCCGGCCTCGTTGTACCGGGGGTGGTCGGAGTCGAAGATGCCCGACAGCGGGATGTCCTTGCCCATCACCGCCGGGGGGAACGCCTTGGAGACGCGGTCGCCCAGCGCGTACGGGTAGCCGAGGACGCGGCCCGCGTCCTTCACGGCCGCCTTCGCCTTGATGGTGCCGAACGTGGCGATCATAGCGACCTTGTCGGCGCCCCACTTGTCGGTCACGTAGCGGATCACGTCGGCGCGCCGGCGCTCGTCGAAGTCGATGTCGATGTCGGGCATCGAGACGCGCTCGGGGTTGAGGAAGCGCTCGAAGATCAGGCCGTGCGGGATCGGGTCGAGGTCGGTGATCCCCAGCGCGTACGCGACCAGCGAGCCGGCGGCCGAGCCACGGCCCGGGCCGACACGGATGCCGTTGGTCTTGGCCCACATGATGAAGTCGGCGACCACGAGGAAGTAGCTCGGGAAGCCCATCTGCAGGATGACGGAGATCTCGTTCTCGACCCAGGTGCGGTGCTCGTCGTCCACGCCCTCAGGGAAGCGGCGCCGCATGCCCTCCCAGACCTGCTCCCGGAAGTACGCCTCCTCGGTCAGGCCCTCCGGGATGGGGTAGGTGGGCATCAGGTTCTTGTACGGGAAGAACCCCTCGGGATCGACCTTCTCCGCCACGAGCAGGGTGTTGCGGCAGCCCTCCTGCCACAGGTCGGAGGAGTCGACGGCGCGCATCTCGTCGGCCGACTTGAGGTAGTAGCCGGTGCCGTCGAACCGGAACCGGTCCGGGTCGCTGAGCTGCTTGCCGGTCTGGATGCACAGGAGGGCGTCGTGGCCGGCGGCGTCCGACTCGTACGTGTAGTGGGAGTCGTTGGTGACGACGGGCGGGATGTCCAGCTCCCGGCTGATCCGGGTGAGCCCGTCGCGGACCCGCCGCTCGATGTCGAGACCGTGGTCCATGATCTCCAGGAAGTAGTTGTCCTTCCCGAAGATGTCCTGATACTTCGCGGCGGCCTTGAGCGCCGCGTCGTACTGGCCGAGCCGCAGGCGGGTCTGCACCTCTCCCGACGGGCAGCCGGTGGTGGCCATGAGGCCCTCGGCGTGCTCGGCGAGCAGGTCGTCGTCCATCCGGGCCCACTTGCGGACGAAGCCCTCGGTGTAGGCGCGGGAGCTCAGCTTCATGAGGTTCTGCAGCCCGGTCCTGTCGCGGGCCCAGATCGTCATGTGCGTGTAGTAGCCGCCGGCCGACACGTCGTCGCTCTTCTGGTGCGGCTCGCCCCACAGCACCGGCTTCTTGTGCAGCCGCGACTCCGGCGCGACGTACGCCTCGATGCCGAGGATCGGCTTGACGCCGGCGGCGCTCGCCTGCTTGAAGAAGTCGTACGCGCCGTGCATGTTGCCGTGGTCGGTGATCGCGATCGCGGGCATGCCGAGCTCGCCCACGAGTTTGAACATCTGCTTCAGCCGGGCGGCGCCGTCGAGCATCGAGTACTCGGTGTGGACGTGCAGATGCACAAACGAATCACCCATGAGACCCCCAACATCGCCGCCGCTGCCCAGGTGCGGATCAGAGCCTACGCGCGATCCCGTACCCGTGGGACTCAGGTGATTCAGATCCTATCCGTCCCCGCGGCGGCCCAGGTCAGGGCGGCCGCGCTCCTCCTCGGCCAGGAGGAGGCCCGCCTCGATAACGGCGTTCATGACGGGCCGCAGCAACTCCTCGCCGAGGCGCGGCGCCCGGCGGGCCATGGCGGCGACGAGGCGGCGCTCGCGGTCCATGTCGCGTCCGCGGAAGCCGCCCACGGGCTTGAGCCGCTGCACGGTCCCGGCGAGGGCCGCGCGCCGGTCGAGCAGCGTCGCGAGGGCCGCGTCGACCCGGTCGATCGCGCCCCGGGCGGCGTCCAGGCAGCCGGGCTCCTCACGCCGGACGAGAGGCGCGAGCACGGTCGCGGCCTCACGGGCCTCGTCCGCCGCCGCCGCGGTCCCCGCCGTCCCCGGGCCGAGCATCAGGCCGTCGGCCCCCGCCGCCACGGCCGCCGCGGCGAGCGAGCCGTCCTCGCCGAGCGCCGCGAGGACCGGGCGGCCCGACCGCTCCCGCGCGGCGCGCAGCAGGGCGAGGTCGAGCGTCACCCCGCCCAGGTGGCTACGGCTGCCCGACTCGCAGAGCACCACGCGGTCGTTGCCCTCGGCCCGGCAGTACTCCACCACGGCCAGCCACTCCTCCAGCGTGGCGGCCTGTCCGCGCTGCACGACGACCGGCAGCCCGAGCCGCGCCGCCGCGCGGACCAGCGCGAAGTCCTGCATCCAGGCCGCCCCGACCACCACGCCGTCGGCGTGCCCGGCGATCGCCGGCAGGTCGGCGGCAGAGAACGGCTCCACGAGCAGCGGTCCCGCCCACTCGGTCCGGGCCTTGGCGATCGCCTCGTCCGCGGCGGCCCGGCCGTGCGCCTCCCGCAGGCTCAGCCACCGCGCGTCGTCGCCGCCGATCACCCCGACGGGGTGGCCGTGCCCCAGGGTCAACGTCCCGATCCGTACGGCACAGGGGTCTTCGGTCATCTCGGCTCCTCGATAGGCCGGTCCCCCGGAACCGGCTCGTCTGGCAACGACACTCGTCTGACAACGAAAAAGGCAGAGGCGTCGCGCCTCTGCCCTAAGCCGGCTCCGGATCCTGTCGCTAGCTCACCGTCGAGCGACCGGCCCTCCCGGAGCCGGCCACGTAAAGGTGAAATACCGAGCCATGCGTCCGACCTTAGCAAACGCTCCAGCCGATCCGGGATGGCCTGTCTCATATTTCGGAATTGGGGTAGAGGGCACGGCGCGGTCAGGTTGATCCCTTTGCCATCCATGGGACGATTCATGCGTCCAGGAAGGGGTTCGGGTGGCGCGTGCGGAAGGCCGGCTCGTCGGAGGCCGGTACCAGTTGATGGAGCCGATCGGCCGTGGCGGCATGGGCGTGGTCTGGCGCGCGCATGACCGGCTGCTCGACCGCGCGGTGGCGGTCAAGGAGGTCCGCTACGACAGCGCGATGGGCGACGAGCTCAGCGACCTCAACCGCAGGACCATGCGCGAGGCCCGGGCCGCCGGCCGGCTCACGCACCCCAACGTGGTCGTCGTCCACGACGTGATCGAGGAGGACGAGCGCCCCTGGATCATCATGCAGCTCGTCCAGTCCCGGTCCCTCGGCCAGGTGATCAGGGAGGACGGCCCGCTCTCCCCGGAGCGGACGATCGAGATCGGGCTGCAGATCCTCGACGCGCTGCGCGCCGCCCACCGGCAGGGCGTCCTCCACCGGGACGTCAAGCCGGAGAACGTGCTGCTCACCGACGACGGGCGGGTCGTGCTGACCGACTTCGGCATCGCCCGCCTGGAGGCCGACTCCACGATGACCCGGACGGGCCTGGTCGGCACGCCCGCGTTCATCGCCCCCGAACGGCTGCGGGGAGAGGCCGCCCGGCGCGAGTCGGACCTGTGGTCCCTGGGCGCGACCCTCTACACGGCCGCGGAGGGCAGGCCGCCCCACGACCGCGGCATGGCCATGGCCACGATGCACGCCGTGCTGAACGAGGACCCCGCCCCTGCCGCCCGCGCCGGGCGGCTCGGGCCCGTCCTGATGCGGATGCTGGCGAAGGAGCCCGCCGACCGTCCCGGGTACGACGAGCTCGCCCGGCTGCTCAAGCAGGCGCTGCGCGAGGCGGCCCTCCCCACGACCAAGCCCCTGCCGGTCGCCCCCGCCGAGGTCGCGAGGCCGTCGGCGGGCAGGCAGCCGTACGCGTCGCCGGGCGAGCCTCCCTCCACCGGGTCCCGGGCGGGGAGCCCCCCGCGTCCGGCCGCGCCCTCACGCGACGCCGCGGGCGCGGGAGCGGCCGGAGCCGGTGGCGCGGCC
>NZ_KI866522.1:1992385-2014327 GCF_000511135.2 Microbispora sp. ATCC PTA-5024
CTGGGCGCGGAGGGCGCCTTCCACCAGGGCGGCCGGTTGGCGCCGGACCCCGGGAACGGCGCCGGGGCGGCCGTGCCCACCCAGCGCGGCAGGGTCTGGAGCGGCGGCGACTCGGCGACCGGGCCGGTCCGCCAGGGCCGCACCCTCATGCTCAAGGTCGCGCTGGTCCTCGTCCCGGCGCTGCTCGTCATCGCGGCCGTGGCCGGCTACCTCGGGCTGCGGGAGGGCGAGCGCAGTTCGGGCCGGGCGACCGGCCCCGCCACCGCGGGCGGGCCGACCCACAAGCCCACGAACGGCGCCTCGCAGGCCCCGCCGTCCCCTGCCTCGCCGGCCCCGCCGTCCGCCTCGGCGTCGCCGAGCGACGAGGGCACGCCGTCCCCCTCCGCCACGTCGTCCCCCAGCCCCACGACCTCGAAGCCGGCGGACGCGCCCGACGGCTGGCACCGCTACAAGGACTCGACGGGCTTCTCGATCGCCCTCCCCAAGGGCTGGAGCGCCTACAAGCGCAGCGGGACGGCGGTCTACTTCCACGGTCCCGGCACCTCCGGCTTCCTCCTGATCGACCAGACGAGCAGTCCACGCAAGGACGCCAAGAAGGACTGGGAGAACCAGGAACGCGCGCGACGGTCCACGTTCGCCGACTACAAGCGCGTGAAGATCGAGTCGGTGGACTACTGGGACGAGGCGGCCGACTGGGAGTTCACGTTCGCGTCGGGCTCGGGCCGCCAGCACGTGGTGAACCGGGGGTTCGTCACGGACAAGCACCACGGCTACGCCATCTACTGGAGCACCCCGAGCAGCAGCTGGGACGAGGACCACCACTACTTCGAGACCTTCACCGCCACCTTCAAGCCGGCGAAGTGAGGCGGGCCCCCGGGGAGCCGGGGGCCCGTGACGTTCACCAGGAGGCGGGCTTGCCCTTCTGGTACAGCCAGACGTCGAAGAACGCGGTGAGGTCCATGCCCGACGCCTTCTGCGCCGCGTCGACGAACTCGGCGGTGCTGGCGTTGCCGTAACGGTGCCCGGCGACCCAGTCCTTGATCAGCTTGAAGAAGACGGCGTCGCCGATCTTGCCCCGGAGTGCGTGGAGGGTCATCGCGCCCCGGTTGTAGGGGACGTTGCCGAACATGTCCTCCGGACCGGGGTCGGCCGTGACGACCTGCCAGAACGACGAGGTCGCGGCCCGCCCGTAGTTGCTGGAGCTCGCGAACGTCTGCTGCGCCGTCGCGCCGCCCGTGTGCTCGGTCCACAGCCAGGTGGCGTACGTGGCGAAGCCCTCGTTCAGCCAGATGTCCGACCAGCGGGCCGGGCTGACCGCGTCCCCGTACCACTGGTGGGCGAGCTCGTGGGCCATGGTCCCGACGCTGGGCGCGCTGGAGAAGATCGGCTTGGTCTGGCTCTCCAGCGCGTAGCCGACGTCCGGCGCGCGGTCGACGATCGCCCCGGCGGAGCCGAACGGGTACGGCCCGAAGATCGAGGTGAAGTACTCGAGGATGTCCGGGATCCTGGCCACGGCCGCGGCCGACTGGGTCACCAGGCGGGGGTCGACGGCCGTGTAGACGGGGATCCCGCCCGGCGTGACCGACTCGGCGACGGTGAACGTCCCGAGGGTAACGGTGGCCAGGTAGGTCGCCATCGGCTCGGCCTGGTCCCAGACGAACGTGGTCCGGCCGCCGGTGGTCGTCTTCGACACGAGCCGCCCGTTGCCCACGGCCGTGACGCCGTCGGGCACGGTGACGTGGAACGTGAACGTGGCCTTGTCGGTCGGGTGGTCGTCGCCGGGGAACCAGGCGGGCGCGCCCTGCGGCTCTCCGGGCACGAACGCGCCGTCGTCGGTGGGCACCCAGCCCTCGATGGAGCCGTCCGGGTCGGTGATGACGGGCGGGGTCCCGGCGTACGACGCGACCACGGTGAACGTCTGACCCGCCTTGAGCTTGGGCCGCGGGCTCACGACGAGCTCCTGCCCGGTGCGGGTGAACGACGCCTTGTGCCCGTTCACGGTGAGGGACGTGACGTCCGGCCCGCGGAAGTCGAGGTCGAACGCGTCCATGTCCTGGGTGGCGGCCGCCGTGATCGTCGTCGTGGCGTCCATGTACCGCGTGGCCGGGTCGTAGGAGAGGGCGATGTCGTAGTGCCGCACGTCGTACCCGCCGTTGCCCTGGTCGGGGAAGTACGGGTCGCCGGCGCTGGGGGCGCCCGCCGTGTACCGCGGCTCGCCGGGGTTGCCCGGGGCCGCCAGGGCGGGGGCGGCCGCCGGGACGCCCGCCAGGGCGCCCAGGACGGTCGCGAGGGCCGTGCCGATGATCCGGCGCGATCTCATGTGGTTCCTTTCGGCGGGTCCGGCCGGCCGCGACCGGCCGGACCCTCGTGTTCCGGTTGGTGCGATCAGGCCACGACGGACCGGAGCGGGACTCCCGTCTCGCGCAGGTCACGGATCAGGTCGCGGAGGAACGGGTGCTCGTCCGCCGCGAGGCCCTGGGGGTTGGGGATGGTGATGTACGACGATCCGCCGGCGCTGGCCGTCCGCGCGGCGCCGGTGTACTTCGCGACCAGGGCCTGCGCCCGGGCGAGGTCGGCGTCGGCCACCTGGATGGTGATGGGCCGCCACTCCCCGGCGGGGTCGTCGGGCTCCGGCGCCTTCTCCGCCGCCGCGCGCAGGGCGTCCGCGCCGGCCGCGGGGGTCGCCGCCCGCTGCTGCGGCGCCTGCTGCGCGGGCGCGAGCAGCGCGTTGGCGACCAGATGGATGCCGTTCTCGTTGTAGGCGCGGAACAGGGGGTTGTACGCGAACAGGACGGCGTGGCCGGCGCCGGCGGGCTCGTCGACGAGCGCGGCCGTTCCCTTGAGCGCGTCGGCCCCCACCGTGTAGCCGTTGGACCAGAACGTGTCGTCCGCCGGGTAGGTGAGGACGTTCACACCGGTCGTGCTCGGGTTGAGGATCGGGTCGCCGTTGTTGAACTGGAAGTCCTCCGCCGGCCGGCCGAGCCCCACCGGGCTGCCGGCGGCCACGTCCACCCGGAAGTGGGATCCGATGACCTGGTAGCCGGTCGGCTTGGCCTTCTCGGTGGTGGAGGTGAGCCCGGCGGCGCGGGCGACCCGGGTGCCCTCGTTGCGCAGCCCGACGTACGTGCCGCCCGCGGCCACCCACGCCTTGAGGTTCGCCAGGCCCTGGGCGTCCAGGCCGCCGGTGGCGCTGCTGCCGTCGGGGACGACCAGGACGGTGCGCCGGGTGAAGGCGGCGGTGTTGCCGTTGACGTCGGCCGCCGTCACCGGGGTGAGGGTCAGCCCCCAGCGCGCGCCGAGCACGTACCGCGCCTCGCCGTACGAGCCGGAGGTGGTCGAGATTCCGGTCCCGGCGAACAGGCCGACGTCGGGCGTGCGCAGGGCGGTCCCCGCGGCCGGGCCTGCGGCGCCCTCGACGGTCACGCCGGACGAGCGGGCCAGCCTGTCGAGCGCGTCCCGGCCGACGGCGGAGGCGGGCAAGCCGACCACGCCGGTCGTGAGGTCGCGGGTGACGGGCACGCCCATCCCGAGGAGGCGGAAGGTCAGCTCGGAGGCGGCCGCCGAGTCCATCGGGTAGGAGTAGGAGCCGCCGCGGGGCGCGGGCTTGCTCACGCCGCCGTCGCCGTCCTTCACGAGGTCGGCCTTCGGCCGCAGCGCGTCGCCGGTGTAGACGGTGTCCACGCCCATCAGCAGCGGGTTGCTCCACGACGAGACGTCGTAGAAGTACGGGAACGGGACGTACGGGTCCTCCCCCAGCAGCGCCTGGATCCAGTGCTTCTGCGGCTGGTCCATCGGGATCCAGTACGCGCCCTCGGGGACGGTCAGGTCACGGGCGGAGCGGCCGCCGAAGATCCGCGCGTTCGGCACGGTGAGGGCCTTCTTGACGCGGTAGACCTCGACGTCCATGCCGCGCAGCCGGTCGACCAGCCGCCGTACGTCGCCGATCTGCCGGTCGGGGAGCAGGAAGTACGACCGGACCGTCACGTCCGGCACGGGGAACCGGACCGTGTTGGCCGGCTGGACGACCTGGTTGGGCTCGAGCGCGCCCCGCGCCCCCTCGTCGAGGGCTGTCCGCCAGATGTCGTAGTAGCCCTGGAGGACCTCCCGCTTGTTGGCGGCGGCCCAGCCGGTCGTGGCCCATTGGGTGTTGAACTGCTGCTGGACGCGGTCCTCGTCTGCCGAGGCGCTGCCCTTCTCGAACGTCATGCCGGCCGCGCCGAACCCGGTGGACGGGACGGTGTCGCCGTATCCCATGTAGAACAGGTCGTAGGTGGCGTAGTTGAAGAAGCACTCGGTGGTGACCGTGGCGGTGCAGGCGCCGTTGTAGCCGAAGCCCGCCGCGTTGGCCGCGCCGATGCGGTTGATCCAGTCCACCGGCTGGTCGGCGATCTCATGGTGGATCGGGTCGGCGTTGGGCGGGAAGAAGTACTGGCGGCCGCCCATCTCGTGGGCGTCGACGAACACCTGCGGCGGGTAGTCGCGCAGCATGTCGATCTTGCCGTCGGTCTCCGGCTGGGTGCGGGCGAACCAGTCGCGGTTGAGGTCGAACCCGTAGGCGTTCTGGCGGCGGCCCGCGTCCCGGCCGTCCGGGTTCTGGGTCGGCACGATCACGGTCACCAGGTCGTCGTTGCGCCGGGCCACGTCGCAGGACAGGCCGGAGGCCAGCTCGTAGAGGGTCTTGAGCGCGGCGTCGGCCCCGCTCTTCTCGCCTCCGTGGACGTTGCCCGCGATCCACACGATCGCCGGGGTGTCCGCCGCGATGCGGGCGGCCTTGTCCGGCCGGAGGGACCGGGGATCCCGCAGCGACCTCACCTGATCGGCGATCGTGCGCAGCTGTCCCGGGGCCATGTTGTGCTCGCTCGACACGATGGCGTACGGGAGGGCCTGGCCCGTCACGCTGTGGGCCATGGTGCCCGTGACCACCCTGCGGGACGCGCGTCCCACGGCGTCTACGTATTCGCCGATCTCCTCCGTCGTGACCACCCGGGGCTGGCCCTTCCCCAGGGGGAAGCCGAGAACGGACTCGGGGGTCGGCACCTCGCTGAGATGGGCGTTCTGATCCTGGACGCACCCCGGCTTCGCCGGGTTCGCGTGGGCGGGCGCGCTCATGGGCAGGACGAGCGCGGCCAGCGCCGTGACCGCGATTCCCACCGCCTTTCCGTACCTGGGTTTTCCGCACGTCGCTGTGCCTGGCCGCATGCTGTTCCTCTCGGGGAGCGGGGATGACGACACCGGCAAAAGCCGAACGAAGCGTATAAGTCCGTAATAAAGCGGGCAATAGTGTCGATTGTTAAATCTGGTGCATCCGATACGTGGGTGGACGACATCGCCCTCACAAAGGAAATTCGGCTCCGGTGAGAATCACTCCTCACGAGCCCTCACGCGCACACGCCTTGTGGCGCTTCCGCCAGCCGCCGCGCCTCTGAACTGTGGGACGATTCAGGGGTTTCGAGGAGGGACAGGTGGACGAGGGGCGTCGGGTGGCGGGCAGGTACCACCTGCTCGAACCCATCGGGCGAGGGGGCATGGGCGTGGTCTGGCGCGCCCACGACGACCTGCTCGACCGCGCCGTGGCCGTCAAGGAGGTCCTGTACCACCCGACGAGCGAGGAGGACCGCGAGGCCTTCACCCGGCGCACGATCCGGGAGGCGCGCGCCGCCGGGCGCATCACCCATCCCAACGTCGTGGTCGTCCACGACGTCATCGAGGAGGACGGCCGCCCCTGGATCGTCATGCAGCTGGTCCGGGCGCGCTCGCTCGGCCAGGTGCTGCGCGAGCACGGCCCACTGGTGCCCGAGCGGGTGGCCTCGATCGGGCTGCAGGTCCTCGACGCGCTCTGCACCGCGCACGCCGCCGGGGTGCTCCACCGCGACGTGAAGCCCGAGAACGTCCTGCTGAGCGGCGACAACCGGGTGGTGCTCACCGACTTCGGCATCGCGACGATGCCGGAGGAGACCGGGTTCACCATGACCGGCGCCATCACCGGGACCCCCGCGTTCCTGCCGCCCGAGCGCCTGAACGGCCTGCCCGCGACCCCGGAGTCCGACCTGTGGTCGCTCGGGGCGACCCTGTACGCCGCGGTGGAGGGCCGCCCGCCCTTCGACCGCAACTC
This sequence comes from Microbispora sp. ATCC PTA-5024, assembly GCF_000511135.2. Lineage (NCBI taxonomy): Bacteria > Bacillati > Actinomycetota > Actinomycetes > Streptosporangiales > Streptosporangiaceae > Microbispora > Microbispora sp. ATCC PTA-5024. The sequence goes on from NZ_KI866522.1 coordinate 1,998,498, forward strand.
CCCCATCGCGACGATGGCGGCCGTGCTCCACGACGAGCCGGAGCCGCCCCTGCGGGCGGGGCCGCTGACTCCGGTGCTGGACGGGCTGCTGCGGAAGGACCCCGACCGGCGGATGGACGCGGTGGAGGTCTCCGAACTGCTCGAGGCCGTGATCGCCGGGCGCGGCCGGGACGTCCCGGACCCCCGCTCCGCCTGGGAGCGGGCCGCCTCCGGACCCCACGACAGGACCGACCGTGCCCCGGCCGCGAACGGCCGCACGGCGCGCGAGACCCCTGAACGGCGGGACACCCGCGGGCAGGCGGTCGCCGCCGGCCGGCCGTACGGACCCACGGACCGCAGCCCTCACGGGCACGGGGCCGCGACCACCCACTCCGGGCCCCGGCGGGGGGACACGTACGCGGACGGCGCTCCCCTCCCGCCGGGCGGGCGCGGCGGCCGGGTGGAGCGGCCGCGGCGCAGGACCCCGCTGCTGCTGCTCGTGCTCATCCCCGTCCTGGTCGCGGCGGCAGGCCTCGGCGGCTGGTACGGCTACCGCACGCTGGCCTCGGGGTCGTCCGGCGGATCGTCCGGCTCCCCCTCCACCTCCGCCGGCCCGTCGCAGGAGCCCGGCACGCCGACGCCCACGCCCTCCCCCTCGCCGACCCTGCCGGACGGCTGGACGACGCACGACGACTCCCTCGGCTTCACGATCGCGCTGCCCGGGGACTGGACCGAGTTCGGCCGCGAGGCCACCCGCGTCCGGTTCCACGCGCCCACCGGCCGCGACTACCTTCAGGTCGACGTCACCCCGTGGACGGACGAGGACCCGGTCGCGGCGCTCGCCACCGTCGAGAAGACGTCGACCGGCAAGGGCTACCTGCCGGGTTACGAGCGGATCCGCCTCGACTCCCGGCGCTACCTCGGCGTCCCCGCGGCCGACTGGGAGTTCACCTACCGGCCGAGCTACGGCAGGGTCCGCGTCGTCGACCGCGCGTTCAAGCTCCCGGACGGCCGGTGCTTCACGCTCTACTGGCAGGTCGCGGACGCCCGATGGACGTCCGGTTTGTCCTACTTCCAGCGCTTCACGAGCACGTTCCAGCCTCGATAACGATTTGATGAAGATGTGCAGGTGGGAGGTGCTTTCGTCTACGATGCGTGACTCTCCGGCATGCAATTGCATCGGGCGGGTAGCGCGATCACCATGGCTGAAGCGCAGACCTCCGAACGTGTCGTGGCGGGACGCTATCGCCTGATCGAGCCACTCGGGCGGGGCGGTATGGGCACCGTGTGGCGGGCCCTCGACCGGGTGCTGGAACGCGAGGTCGCGGTGAAGGAGCTGCTCGCGTCCAGGGAGATGACGGAGCCGGAGCGGGAGATCTTCACGATCCGTACCTTCCGCGAGGCCCGGGCCGCGGGGCGGCTCAGCCATCCCAGCGTGGCCGCGGTGTACGACGCCTTCGAGGAGAACGGCCATCCGTGGATCGTCCTCGAACTCGTGCCGTCCCGGACGCTCGGCTCGGTGATCCGCGAGGAGGGCCCGCTGTCACCCAGGCGGGCGGCGGAGATCGGCTCCCAGGTGCTCGCCGCGCTGCGGGTCGCGCACGCGGCCGGCGTGCTGCACCGGGACGTGAAGCCGGACAACGTGCTGCTGGCCCACGACGGCCGCGCCGTGCTGACCGACTTCGGGATCGCCGCCATGGAGGACGACTCGCCCGTCACCCGTACGGGGATGCTGGTGGGGACGCCGGCGTTCATCGCCCCTGAACGGGCGGCCGGGGCCCAGGCGCAGCGGGCCTCGGACCTGTGGTCCCTCGGCGTGACGCTGTTCATGGCGGTCGAGGGCCGGTCGCCGTTCCACCGGGGACACGCGCTGGCGACGCTGGCCGCGGTGATGTACGAGGAGCCGGGACCGCTGCGCCTGGCCGGGCCGCTCGCTCCCGTGATCGAGGGCCTGCTCGTCAAGGACCCCGCCCTGCGGATGGCGGCCGAGCAGGCGGCGCAGCACCTGCACGCGGTGGCCACCGGGATGGTCACGGGCGCCTCGATGGTCCCGCCTCCGCGCCGGCCCCCGCTGTTCGCCCGGCCGCGCCCGGCCGTGATGGAGGAGACGGCGCCGACGCCCGTGCCGACTCCGGCGCTCGCGCGGACGCCCACGCCGACCCCCGTCGTGGCCCCGGCCGCCGCCCCGGTCCGGCCGCGCCGCTCCGCCCTGGCCATCGCGCTGGGGTCGGGCGCCCTCGTCGCGTTCGTCGGGCTGGCGGCGGGCGGGGCCGCGTTCCTGTCCGCCCGCCTGCCCGGCGCCGACGCGAGGGCCACGGTGGTGAGCACGCCGACCGTCACCGTGTTCGCGACCAGGACGGCCCCGCCGTCGGAGGGCAGGCCCTCCGGCACCCCCGCCACCGCCGAGCCGGTGGCGAACCGCAGGAGCGCACAGCCGTCCGGCTCGTACGGCGGCCACGACCGGGCGACCCAGCGGCCGCGCACGCACGGGCCGCGCAGCCATGGGCCGAGCGCGAAGGCGACGCCGAAGGCTCCCCCCAAGACCCCGTCCCACAAGCCGACCACCTCGAAGAAGCCGTCGAGCGGCGGCGAAGGGGGGTCGGTCGAGCCCTCCGACGCCGGAGGGCCCGGCAAAGGGAACGGCCCCGGCCCGGGCCAGGGGAACGGGCCCAAGGACACGAAAACGGCGAAGATCAAGGGCGGCAAGAAAGGGAAGAACGCCGCCCACCTGACGACCCCGGCCGGCGTCGCGGGCTGGGACGTCTGACCCGCGCCGACCCCGGACGCCACCCGCACCTGCCACCCGATCCCATCGGCCCGGCGGGTGCGGGCTTCACCATGAGGATCAGGACCGGCCCGCGATCGGTTCGCTTAGCGGCTCGGACGCGGCCGCGGCCACGGGCATGCACCCACACACGGCGTGCCCTCGCGGGCGGGGCTGATCGCGGGGGGAATCAGTCCTGGGAGGAGCGCAGCTCGACGCAGCACTCCCCCGGGCGGGGGGCCAGCACCGCCCGCACGCGGTCGGCCTCAAGACCGGTGAGCATCCCGGCGAGGAATGCCTGGTTGACTCCGCACACCAGGTCCGGAGCCCGGGCGGCGAGCGGGTGGAAGGGGCAGTTGCACAGCCGCACGCAGGTGGGGGACTCGCGCGCGGGCTCGAAGCCGTACCGGGTCAGCACGCCCTCGATCAGGGTGAGGGCCCGTTCGGCGCCGAGCCGGCCGGGCCTGGCCTGCGCCCGCTCGGCGGCGCCCAGTTCCTCGCCGCGCCGGGCCGCGACCCTGACGGCGGCCTCGCGGGCGTTCTCCCCCTCGCCCTCCGTGAGGACGGCGTCCATGAGGATGCCGGCCAGCACCTCGTGCCGGCGCTCGGGGATGGTGACGCGGATGTCGGCCTCGGTCGGCTCGTAGACCTTCGGGGTGCGCCCCACCTTGCGGACGCCGCCGACCGCCTCGTAACCGGCCCGCAGCAGACCGGCGTCGACCAGCTTGTCCAGGTGGAAGGCGGCCAGCTTGCGGGAGATCCCGACCGCGGCGGCGGCCTCGTCGCGGGTCACCGGGCGGCGCGCCCTGCGGATGTACACGTACATGCCCCGTCGCAGCGAGTCGTCGAGCGCGGCCACGGCGCTGATGGCGGGATCGGTCGTCACCCTGCCCAGGATAACGCCCGTGAACATGGGCGTAAGCCGTGGATCATCCGATACACGCGCCTCCCTTGACCCACGTCCGGAATAAGACCAATATTTCTTGGTGTAATTGGGCGGCGCACGGAGGTTCCGATGACCGATGGACTGCGACAGGCGAAAGATCCGGTGAGCCCGGCGCTGGCCGGCCCGTACGGACATCCGTTCCATCCGATCCTGGTCACGGTGCCCATCGGGGCGTGGGTCGCGAGCCTGGTCTTCGACGTCGCCTCACGGTTCGTGTCCGATCCCGGTTTCCTGGCCAGGGGCTCGACCTGGCTGATCGCGATCGGGGTGCTGGGCGCGCTGGCCGCGGCGACGGTCGGGTTCCTCGACCTCCTCGCCATCCCGGCCGGCACCCCGGCGTTCCGGACGGGTCTGGTCCACATGGGCCTGAACCTGGCGATCACCGCCGCGTACGCCGGCGGATTCCTGTGGCGGCAGGCCGGAGCGGGGCCCGCCGGCCCCGTCGCTCCCGGCCCGCTGCTGCTCTCGGCCGCCTGCCTGGTGCTGCTCGGCGTCTCCGGTTACCTCGGGGGCAAGCTCGCCTATCACTACGGCGTACGCGTGGCCGACGAGACCACGCAGGCGGCCGGTTTCCGGCGCTGACCCTTCCCACCCGGCCCCGGCAGGCCACACCCCGCTCCGCCACGCCACACACCCGAGGGAGAACTGATCATGGGTATCGCCGCACTGGTCACCTGGCTGCTCACCGCTGCCGGCGGCTTCGTCATGCTGGGCCGCTGGATCGCCGGCGGAGGCCTGCGCCGGCCCCGCACCAGCCACCTGCCGCCCCCGGTGATCTTCGGCCACTTCGCTCTGGCCGCCGCCGGGCTGATCGTCTGGATCGCGTATCTGCTGGCCGGCGAGGACGCGCTGGCCTGGACCGCGCTGGTCCTGCTTGTCCCCGTCGCGCTGCTGGGCTTCGTCATGTTCGCGCGCTGGCTCCCCGTCCGCCGCGCCCGCGCGACCGCGACCGCCGCCGGGTACAGAGGCGGCCAGGGCGGCGGGCAGGGCGGCGGGACCGGCGGCGGGACCGGCGGCGGGACCGGCGCGGAGCCGGCCGAGCGGCGCTTCCCGGTCGCGATCGTGGCCGGTCACGGTCTGCTGGCCGTTGCCACCGTGGTGCTGGTGCTGCTGACCGCGCTCGGCCTCGGCGGCTGACCCGCCCTCCCGAGGCCCCGGAGGCGCCGTCGCCCCAGAGACGCCGTCGCCCCAGAGACGCCGTCGCCCCAGAGACGCCGTCGCCCCAGAGACGCCGTCGCCGCGGGCGGGCCGGAGACGCGGTCCGGACCGGTCAGCTCTCGTCGCGGGCGATCTCCAGGGCCCGGGCCAGGTCGGCCGGGTAGTCGCTGGTGAAGGTCATCCACTCGCCCGTGGCGGGGTGCTCGAACGCGAGCGAGACCGCGTGCAGCCACTGCCGGGTCAGCCCGAGCCGGGCGGCGAGGGTCGGGTCGGCGCCGTAGAGGAGGTCGCCGGCGCAGGGGTGCCGCAGGGCTGACATGTGCACCCGGATCTGGTGGGTCCTGCCGGTCTCCAGCTTGACGTCGAGCAGCGACGCCGCCCGGAACGCCTCGATCGTGTCGTAGTGGGTGACCGAGTCCTTGCCGCCCGCGACGACGGCGAAGCGCCCGTCGCCGGACGGGTGCCTGTCGATGGGGGCGTCGACCGTGCCGCGCAGCGGGTCCATGTGGCCCTGCACGAGCGCGTGGTAGCGCTTGTCCACGGTGCGCTCCTTGAAGGCCCGCTTGAGCGCGGAGTAGGCCCCCTCGCTCTTCGCGACGACCATCGCGCCCGTGGTGTTGGCGTCGAGGCGGTGGACGATGCCCTGGCGCTCGGAGGCGCCGCTGGTGGACACGCGGTGCCCGGTGCCGAGCAGGCCGCCGATCACGGTCGGGCCGGTCCACCCGACAGTCGGGTGGGCCGCGACCCCGATCGGCTTGTCCACCACCACGATGTCGTCGTCCTCGTAGATGATCGACATGCCGGGGACGGGCTCGGCCACGGGCGCCGGGGCGGCCGGGGGCGGCGGGATCGTCACGTCGAGCCAGGCTCCCGCGTGGACGCGGTCCGACTTGGCGGGCACCGAGCCGTCCACGAGCACCTCGCCCGCGGCGATCAGCTCGGCGGCGCGGGTGCGGGAGAACCCGAAGAGCCGGGCGAGGGCGGCGTCGAGCCGCTCCCCCTCCAGGCCGTCGGGCACGGGAAGGGTCCTGCGATCACCCATCGACGGGCTCCTCGGACTGCCGGGAGCCGTCGATCTGGTAGCCGCGCCACGCGAGGAACACCGCGAGCACGCCGCCGCAGACGATCGCCGAGTCGGCCAGGTTGAACACCGGGAACCCGGTCACCGGGAAGACCTGGATGAAGTCGACCACGTGGCCCTGCAGCGGCGCCGGCGAGCGGAAGATCCGGTCGGTCAGGTTGCCGACGGCGCCCCCGAGCAGCAGGCCCAGCGTGACCGCCCAGGGCAGGCTACGCAACTGCCGCGCCGTACGGAGGATGGCGACGACGACCACGACGGCGATCAGCGTGAAGACGATCGTCATCCCGGTGCCGATGCTGAACGCGGCCCCGGGATTGCGGATCACGTTCAGCACCAGCGCGCCGGGGACGAGGGTGACGGGCTCCTTGTGTTCGAGGAACCGCACCACGAGGAACTTGCTGACGACGTCGAGCGCGTAGACCAGCGCCGCGACCGTGACGAGCAGCGCGACCCTGCGGGCGCGAGGGGGCCGGGGGGCGTCGTCCCCGCCGCTCAGCGGCGCTCCTCCCGCTGCTTGCACGCCACGCACAGCGTCGCCCTCGGGAACGCCCGCAGGCGTTCCTTGCCTATCGGCTTGTGGCACGATTCGCACTCCCCATACGTCCCTGCGTCGACACGGGCGATCGCCCGCTCGTTCTGCGCGAGCAGGTCGCGCGCATTCAGGGTAAGGGCGATCTCACGCTCGCGCTCATAGGTCTTGGCCCCGGCGTCGGCCGGATCGTCCCCCGCTCCCTGGCTGACGTCGCCGGAGGCGAGTTGCGCCTCGGCCCGGGTGATGTCGGCCCGGAGCTCCTCGATCTCGTGCAGCAGCCGCTCGCGGACCTCGGCGAGCTCCTCGTCGGACCAGATGTCGTCGCTGGTGGCGGTTCTCGCCGCGCGCGTGGCCATTGGCGGGCCTCCCCTTTTTTCAGGAGCGATGGTCGAGCACATGAGCAAGTCCGGGCAGCATAGGTCGCTCGTCACCCCCCGGCAACGACCCCGCCGAGGGTTTTACCCCACCCCTACCGGGATGGGATGTACGGCCAGATCCTCCTCATAGCCCCGTTATCAATGGCTTTGTCGCGGCTTGTCCCGCCCGAGACAGGATGCACAGCGCCCCGGCGTCCACCGGAGGCCGGAGCGACGGTCTCAGAGGACCGCCGATCCGTCCCTCCGCCGACCGCGAGGGCGCATATCCTCACAACAATCGCGTCGTCCCCGTATGTTCCTCCCACGTATTCCCATATGGCGCCGTGTCTCACACCGAACGTCACGCCGATATCGGGAAGCCCTCGCCTCCGGTCTGCGTTATCGTCGTAGTCTGCAAGGTGTTGATGGGGACGAGTACCTCCGCATCCGCCCGCTGAGCGACCCGGGGACGGTGTGAGCCCGGGGCGGGCCGCGGCGAGAAGATCACCCCGGAGCCGCCGGAAGAAAGGCCCCCGGGCCGACTAGAGCCGGCAGCAGAAGGAAAACGAGAGGGCGTCCCGCAGGCGCGGGGCGTCAAGAAGGGTGGTACCGCGGAGCCGCACGCCGGCTTCGTCCCTTCACGCCATGACCGATCCAGCGTGGAGGGCCCGCCCGACGATGTCTTCTCACTACTTCCGCTCGCTCCCGGCACAGGTCGACCTGCCGGCCCTCGAACGCGAGGTGCTCGAGCGCTGGCGAGACGGGAAGGTCTTCGAGCGCTCGATCGAGCAGAACGCCGACGGCCCTTCCTGGGTGTTCTACGAGGGCCCGCCGACGGCCAACGGCATGCCCGGCGTCCACCACGTCGAGGCCCGCGTCTTCAAGGACGTCTTCCCCCGCTACAAGTCGATGCGCGGCTACCACGTGGCCCGCAAGGCCGGCTGGGACTGCCACGGCCTGCCCGTCGAGGTCGCGGTCGAGAAGGAGCTGGGCCTGTCGGGCAAGCCCGAGATCGAGGCGTACGGGATCGCGGAGTTCAACGCGCGCTGCCGCGAGTCGGTGCTGCGGCACGTCGACGCGTTCGAAGAGATGACCGAGCGGATGGGCTACTGGATCGACCTGTCCCAGGCCTACCGCACCATGGACCCGCAGTACGTCGAGGCCGTCTGGTGGTCGCTGAAGCGGATCTGGGAGAAGGACCTGCTGTTCCGCGACTTCCGGATCACGCCGTACTGCCCGCGCTGCGGCACCGGGCTGTCGGACCACGAGCTGGGCCAGCCGGGCGGCTACGAGACGGTCTCCAGCCCCTCGGTTTACGTCCGCATGCCCGCCACCTCCGGACGCCTGGCCGAGCTGGGCGCGTCGCTGCTCATCTGGACCACCACGCCCTGGACGCTGGTCTCCAACACGGCGGTCGCCGTCCACCCCGACGTGACCTACGTCGCGGCGCGGCACGGCGACGAGGTGCTGGTGGTGGCCGAGCCGCTGCTGGCCCAGGTGCTGGGCGACGACGCCGAGGTGCTGGCGGCCTTCTCCGGCGAGGAGCTGGAGCACACCACCTACTCCCGGCCGTTCGATCTGGTCGACATCCCGGGCGCGCACTACGTCGTGCTCGGCACCTACGTCACGGTGGAGGACGGCACCGGCCTGGTCCACCAGGCGCCCGCGTTCGGCGCCGACGACATGGCGGTGTGCAAGCGGTACGGCATGCCGGTGGTCAACCCGATCGGCCCCGACGGGCGGTTCCTCCCGGATGTCCCGCTGGTCGGCGGGACGTTCTTCAAGGACGCCGACGAGCCGCTGACCGCGAGCCTGCGCGAGCGCGGCCTGCTGTTCCGTGGCGGCCACTTCGACCACAGCTACCCGCACTGCTGGCGCTGCCACACGCCGCTGCTCTACTACGCGCTTCCGTCCTGGTACATCAGGACCACCGCGGTCAAGGACGCGATGCTCGCGGAGAACGAGCGCACCACCTGGTACCCCGAGACGATCAAGCACGGCCGGTACGGCGAGTGGCTGCGGGGCAACGTCGACTGGGCGCTGTCGCGGTCGCGCTACTGGGGCACCCCGCTGCCGCTGTGGGTCTGCACGGCCGACGACTCCCACATCACGTGCGTTGGGTCGCTGAAGGAGCTGGGCGAGCTCGCGGGCGCCGACCTGTCGGCCCTCGACCCCCACCGGCCGTACGTCGACGACGTGACCTTCCCGTGCCCCACCTGCGCGGCCGAGACGCGCCGGGTGCCCGACGTCATCGACGCCTGGTACGACTCGGGGTCGATGCCGTTCGCCCAGTGGGGCGCGCCGCACGTCAACCGGGACGTGTTCGAGAAGGCCTACCCCGCCCAGTTCATCTGCGAGGCCATCGACCAGACCCGCGGCTGGTTCTACTCGCTGATGGCCGTCGGCACGCTCGTGTTCGGCCGGTCGTCGTACGAGAACGTGCTGTGCCTGGGTCTGATCCTCGCCGAGGACGGCCGGAAGATGAGCAAGCACCTGGGCAACGTCCTCCAGCCGATCCCGCTGATGGACCGGCACGGCGCCGACTCCCTGCGCTGGTTCATGGCCACGTCCGGGTCGCCCTGGGCGCCGCGCCGCATCGGGCACGCCGCGCTGGAGGAGATCGTCCGGAAGGTCCTGCTGACCTACTGGAACACCGCGTCGTTCTTCACGCTGTACGCCAACGCGGAGTCGTGGTCGCCGGACCGTCTCGCGCAGGCCCCGGCGTGGGAGGAGCGGCCGCTCATCGACCGGTGGGCGCTGGCCGAGCTGCACCGGACGGTCGCCGAGGTCACCGCGGCCCTGGACGACTTCGACACCACCCGGGCGGGACGGCGGCTCACCGAGTTCCTCGACGACCTGTCCAACTGGTACGTCCGCCGGTCCCGCCGCCGCTTCTGGTCGGGGGAGGCCGCGGCCTTCGCCACCCTGTACGAGTGCCTGGAGACCGTCACCCGGCTGCTGGCCCCGCTGGTGCCGTTCCTCACCGACCACGTGTGGGACGTGCTCCGCGACGCCGAAGCCCCGGCCTCGGTCCACCTGGCCGCCTGGCCGGAGGTGAACGAGGCGCTGCTCGACCCGGTCCTGTCGGAGCGGATGGCCCTGGTCCGCCGCCTCGTCGAGCTGGGCCGCTCCGCCCGCGCCTCGTCGTCGGTCAAGACCCGCCAGCCGCTCGGCCGGGCACTGGTCGGCGCCCCCGGCTGGGCCGCGCTCCCCGGCGAGCTGCGCGAGCTGATCGCCGACGAGCTGAACGTCCAGCGTCTCGAGGACCTGTCCGGGTTCTCGGCCGACCTGGTGACGTTCACGGTCAAGCCGAACTTCCGGGCGCTGGGCAAGCGGTTCGGGTCGCAGACCAAGACCGCCGCCGCGGCGATCTCCGCCGCCGACCCCGCGTCGCTCGCCAGGGCCCTGCGGTCCGGTACGGCGGCCACCGTGGACGCCGGGGAGCTCGGCGTGCTCGAACTGGGCCCGGACGACGTGATCGTCACCGAGCAGCCCCGCACCGGCTGGGCCGTGGAGACCGGCGCGATCGACACGGGCACCGGCGAGACGGTCGCGCTCGACCTGACGATCACCGACGAGCTGCGCCGGGCCGGGCTGGTCCGCGAGGTCGTCCGCCTCGTGCAGGACGCCCGTAAGGCGAGCGGTCTGTCCATCACCGACAGGATCGACCTGTGGTGGTCGGCGGACGGCGAGCTGGCCGAGGCCCTGCGGCACGGCGGCCGCGCGGTGGCCGACGAGGTGCTGGCCGCGAGCCTCACCGAGGGCTCCCCGGCCGAGGGGTCGTCCCGGTTCGAGGACGCCGACCTCGGTCTCTCCTTCGGGCTCCGCAAGGCCTGATCACATGCGAAAGCGCCCGGGCGTCATCCGCCCGGGCGCTTTCGTGTGCCGAATGGATCAGGAGGGATCGGCGGCGCCTGGAGGACGGCCGGCCGCGCGGAGTCGCGGGGTCAGCCGCCCTGGCAGACCGAGCAGGGGGTCAGGCCGGCCTCTTCGGCGTCGGCGCGGGTCATGACCTCGATGCCGCCGTCGTCCATGCCGCTGATGAGCGGGCACTCCCCGCTGTGGAAGCGCCGGGTGCCGACCATGACCTTCACCGTGCCCGCGGGCGGGTCATCGGCCGCCGGCGCTCCCGGCCGGGTCGCCTGGACGGTCCGGTCGCCCGCGTCGTCGGCGTCGTCGGCGTCTTCGGCGCCGGGCTCGGCGGCGGAGGCGGTCGCATTCGTGTCGGAGCCGGACCCACCGCCCGAGGAGGCCGACCGGCCGGAGCCCGCGGGCGTCCGGTCGGTGGAAGGCTCGTCGTCCGCGGCCTCGTCCTCCCCGGCGGGCGAGGAGGGCGCCGGGCTGCGCTCGGCGGGCTTACGGGAGGCGCCCCGGGGGGTGGCCGAGGCCACCCGCAGGGCGGCCACCTGCTCGGTCACGTCCCGGGTGTCGCCGTCGTCCAGGTCCTCGCCCGTGTCCGAGCCCGTGTCCTCATCGGCGTCCCCGGCCGTGGTCGCGGACGCACCCGAGGTCCCGGAAGCGTCCGCCGCGCCGGGCGCGGGCGGTTCGTCGCGGGACGCGGCGTCCTTTCGTGCGGGAGCGGAGCCGGAGGTGGAGCCCGCGGAGAGCGGCGACCCGGCGCGCCCGGGTCGCATGGTCTCGGCGGGCTCCACCGGCTCCTCGCCCGCCGGCGTCGTGCCCGGGTCGTCCGCGAGGCCGTCCCGCCCGGCGTCCCCGGTGGGGGAGGCGGGCTCCGCCTCGGCGGCGTCGGGCGCCGGGGGCTCGCCCTTCGCGGTGCCGGATGTGTCCTTGCCCGATTCGTCCGTGCCGGATCCACCCGTGCCGGACGTCGCGGCGCCGGTGTCGATGCCTGAGGCGTCCTCGACGTCTCCCCCGGCGGATCCCGGGACGGGGGCGGCGGTGTCGCGCCGCGCGGCCCCTCCGGGCTTGAACCAGTCGTGGGCGCGGCCCGTTCCCGCGTCCTCGGATCCGGAGCCGTCGCGGGCTCCGGCCGCCGTTCCCGTGCCGGAGGAGGTCGCGGATGCCGACGGCCAGGACGGCGCGGACCGCGCGGACCGCGCGGACGGCGCGCCCCAGCCGGTCGGGGTCCAGGAGGACGGGGCCGCCGCGGTCGCGCCCTGTTCCGCCTGCTCGCTCGGCGCGGCCGGGCGGAACGCGTCACGGCTGAACCAGTCGCGCGGGCTCCCCGGGGACGGCTCCGGCTCGTCGGCGTCCTGCGGCTCCGCGATCTCGCCGGTCGTCGCGGGTTCCGCGGGTCCGGCAGGCTCGGCAGGCTCCGGCGACTCGGCCGCGGACTCCGCGAGCTCCTCGAGTGCGGGGGCGGGCGCGGGGATGAGGGGTTCGGGGGCCGGCTCGTGGCCGGCGGCGGGGCGGGACCGGTCGGGCTCGGCCGAGCCCGGTGTCCCGGAGGCCGGAGCGATCGTGGGACCGGCCTCGGCGCGGGCGCCGTCCCGGCGCTCCGCGGCCTCCTCGGGCTCCGCCGCGGTGCGGGCGGTCAGCTCCGGGAGGCAGGTGGTGCAGGGGGTGAAGCCCTCGTCGCGGGCCTCTTCGTACGTGAGCTCCTCGACGTCCCGCCCCACGAGCTGGCGGCAGGTCGCCGTGTGGAACCGCCTGCGGCCGGGGATCACCAGGACGATCGCGTCGGGGTCGAGGCCGCGGCCGCCCGTCGCGGGCGGCCGGGTGACCGGGGCGGTCGCCTGGAGGCGTGTGGGGAAGGACTGCGGCGGCAGCGCCCCGGGGTGCGTGACCGGGGGTGCCGCCACCATCGGCGTCGCCACCGGATGCGCCGGCGCCCCACTGAACGCCGCGCCGTACGCGCCGGTGACGGCGCCTGCGTGGGCGAGCTGCGGGACGGGCGAACCCGGGGGGGTGTGAGCCGGCCCGTCGGAGGCACGCCCGCCGGCGGGGAACAGCTCGTGGCGCCTCAGCAGTGCCCCGATCAGCAGGCAGACCGCGGACAGGACGCTGACCACGATCGACCACATCACGAGGGGCGGCGTCGCCAGCACCACGCCCGCGATGAGCAGGACGATGGCGGCGAGGACCAGGGCGGCACTGATGAGGATCACTGGGGGTTCTCCGAGCTACACGGGCCGGGGGGACCCGTTCAGGTGCTTACCGGCGGTCGTTGTGGGGGCCGTCGGGGCCGGGGAACGCGCCAGAGTGCTGAGGGGGCTCCTGGGCGAAGGGGTTGGGGGCCGCGGTCATCGGCTGGGGACCGGGGGCGACCGCGTGCGCCATCGCGGGCGCGCCGCCGACGATCGGGAAGGCGCCGCTGCCCTCGGCGGAGACGTTCAGCTCGGCCAGCTGGTTCTCCAGGTACAGCTTGAGGCGGCTGCGGTACTCCCTCTCGAAGCTGCGCAGCTCCTCGACCTTGCGCTCGAGCTCGTCGCGGGTCTGCACCAGCGAGCCCATGGCCTGGCGGTGCCGCTCCTGCGCGTCGCGCTCCAGCGTCTCGGCCCGGGCGCGGGCGTCGCCGATGATCTGCTCGGCCTGGCGGCGGGCCTTGCCGAGGATGTCGTCGGCCTCGCGGCGCGCGCGGGTGACCGTCTCGTCCGCCTCGCGGCGCGCGTCGGCGATCGCCTGGTCGGCCGTCTGCTGGGCGAGGGCCAGCACGCGGGCCGCGGTGTCCATGTTGTCCTCGGCGGGCGGCAGGCCCATGCCGACCGGGACGGGCTCGGGACGCGCCGGCTCCGGGGGCTTGATCGGCTCAGGCTGGGGCACCATCATCTCGGGCTTCGGCTCGGCCACGGGGGCCGGCGCCATCTGCATCGGTCCCGCCATGCCCATGCCGCCAGGGACCTTGCCCCTCAGGCACTCGGCCAGCTTCGCACGGAGCTCCTCGTTCTCCTGGATGAGACGGTCGAGCTCCGCCTCGACCTCGTCGAGGAAGGCGTCGACCTCCTCCTCGTCGTACCCCGGCCTGAGCCGGGTGGTACTGAACTGCTTGTTCCGCACATCAGCGGGCGTCAACGGCATTTGGGTCTCCTTGGCGCGCTTGGAGTCTGTCCGGCGAGACGGTGCCCGATCAACGAAGCGCGTTCACAACTTGGATCAAGAGCAAGACCACAATGAACAGCACTGTGAAGCTCAGGTCAAAGGCCACCGTACCCAACCTGAGGGGCGGAATGAAACGGCGGAGGAACTTGAGAGGGGGATCGGTCACCGTGTAGATGACCTCCGCCAGCACCAGGACGAGCCCGGAGGGCCGCCATGCGCGGGCGAACGCCTGCACCGTGTCTATGATCATTCTGCCGATCAGCAGGATCAGGAAGATGAAGAGGAGGAAGACCAAGATCTCACTAATGATCCCCACGGTCGAGCCCCGCCTCCATCTGATCCTGCCGCCTCGGGTACACGCGGGTACCGCTCAGCCGGTCACTGTTCATGATGGAACTCTAGCTCTGGTTGAAGAAGCCGCGTTCCGCGATTCGAGCCTTGTCCTCGGCGGTCACCTCAACGTTGGCGGGGGACAACAGGAACACCTTGTTGGTAACACGTTCGATGCTTCCGTGTAGCCCAAAGACGAGACCTGCCGCGAAATCGACAAGCCGTTTTGCGTCGCTGTCGACCATCTCGGTCAGATTCATGATGACCGGAGTGCCCTCGCGGAAGTGCTCGCCGATCGTGCGCGCCTCGTTGTACGTGCGGGGGTGAAGGGTCGTTATCCGCGCCAGATCGGTCGTACGGCGCTCCATGACGGCCGCCGGGGACCGGGGGGCGGGGACGGGGGCGTCGCCCTCCTCGTCGCGCTCGTGGCCCGCGGCGTGGACCACCGGAGGAGCGGCGAACCCGCGCCGCTGCGACTCGTAGTCCTCGTCGCCGTAGTCCACGTCGGTGCCGTACTCGGCCGCGTACCTGTCTTCGTAGCGGTCGTCCTCCACGAGACCGAGGTAGACCGCCATCTTGCGCATCGCGCCGGCCATCGCTCGTCGTCCTCCGTGTTACTGGTGCCTGCAAGGTCCCTGGGCAGGGCGGTGGCCGTACCCCCTTGGAGCGCACCGCTGGTCGACCTCTACCTGAGCGCGGACGTCAAGGTCCACTTGGGGGACATTACCTGACGAAGGGCGTCCGGCGGCCGAGCAACGCCGTACCGACACGCAGGTGTGTCGCGCCGTTCGCTATCGCCTCCGCCATATCTCCGCTCATGCCGGCCGATATCACCCCGGCCGAGGGGTGGTCCTCGCGCAGTCGCTCCGCGACGGACCGCAACCGGCCGAACGCCTCCGAGGGGTCGGCGCCCAGGGGGGCGACGGCCATCACCCCGTCGAGCCTGAGCCCCTCGGCCCGCGCGACGGCGTCCGCGAGGGCCGGGACGTCGGCGGGAGCGGCCCCGCCGCGGCCGCCCGGCCCCCCGGCCGAACCGGCCCCCGGGGCGTCGGCGAGGGAGACCTGGATGAGACAGCCGATCTCCCGGCCGGCCCGGACGGCCTCCCGGGAGAGCGCGTCCACCAGCCGCGTCCGGTCGATCGAGTGGATCACGTCGGCGAACGCGGCGACCTGCCGGGCCTTGTTGGTCTGTAACTGCCCGATGAAGTGCCACCGCAGGCCCAGCCCCGCGCACTCGGCCGCCTTGGCCGCGGCCTCCTGGTCGCGGTTCTCCCCGATGTCGGTCACCCCGAGCGCGGCCAGCAACCGTACGTCGGAGGCCGGGTACGTCTTGGTCACGGCGATGACCGTGACCTCCGAGCGGGACCTGCCGGCGGCCCGGCAGGCGTCCTCCACCCGCCGCTCGACCGCGGCCAGGGCCGCCGACAGCTCCTCGCGGCGCCGGTCGGCCGGAGCCTCAGCCACGGGCGGCCCGGGTCGTGCGGGAACGGTCGGTCACTTGAGGAAGTCCGGCACGTCGAGCTCCTCCTCCTGCTCCTCGAACACCACGGGGCGCCGGGGGCCGGGCTGGCTGACGCGCGAGGTGATCGGGGTCGGGGGCTCGGGCGCGGGCCGCGGGATCGACAGCGGCCCGGTCGTCGCGCCCTGCTCCGCGCGGGCGGCGCCGTCGGCCGACGGCTCCCGTC
>NZ_KI866522.1:2014527-2027591 GCF_000511135.2 Microbispora sp. ATCC PTA-5024
CGGCGCGGCGGGCCGAGCCGCGGCGGCCGGGCGGGCCTGCTGCGGCCTCGTCAGCGGCGCGGCGACCGGCTTGGCCGGGGCCGGCTCGTCGAAGCCGGCCGCGATCACCGTCACCCGGACCTCGTCGCCGAGGGCGTCGTCGATGACCGTGCCGAAGATGATGTTGGCGTCCGAGGCCGCGGCGTTGGACACCAGCTGGGCGGCCTCGTTGATCTCGAACAGGCCCAGGTCGGAGCCGCCCGCGATGGACAGCAGCACGCCGTGGGCGCCGTCAATGCTCGCCTCCAGCAGCGGGCTGGAGACCGCCATCTCTGCGGCGGCGACCGACCGGTCGTCGCCCCTGGCGTGGCCGATGCCCATGAGGGCCGAGCCCGCGCCGGACATGACCGACTTCACGTCGGCGAAGTCCAGGTTGATCAGACCGGGCGTGGTGATGAGGTCGGTGATGCCCTGCACACCGGACAGCAGCACCTGGTCGGCGGCCTTGAACGCGTCGAGCACGCTCACCTGGCGATCGGAGATCGACAGCAGCCGGTCGTTCGGGATGACGATCAGCGTGTCGACCTCCTCGCGGAGAGTCTCTATACCGGCTTCGGCCTGCATGGCCCGGCGCTTGCCCTCGAAGCTGAACGGCCGGGTCACGACGCCGATCGTGAGGGCGCCCAGCGAACGGGCGATGCTGGCCACCACCGGCGCGCCGCCGGTGCCGGTGCCGCCGCCCTCGCCCGCGGTCACGAAGACCATGTCGGCGCCCTTGATGACCTCTTCGATCTCCTCCCGGTGGTCCTCGGCGGCCTTGCGGCCCACCTCCGGGTTGGCGCCCGCGCCGAGGCCCCGCGTGAGCTCGCGCCCCACGTCGAGTTTCACATCGGCGTCACTCATCAGCAGCGCCTGGGCGTCAGTGTTGATGGCGATGAACTCGACGCCCTTGAGTCCCTCCTCGATCATCCGGTTGACGGCGTTCACTCCGCCGCCGCCGATGCCGACGACCTTGATGACCGCGAGGTAGTTCTGCGGTGCTGCCACGACGAGGGGCCTTTCCGCTCGTTTGCGTTTCATGCGGGCAGGGCCCGCCGTCTTCGTTTAGAACTCTCACCCTCAAGTTGAGATTTAGAGTTATGTCAACCTGAGGATTGATACGGACAGTAGGGTTGCGCCTCCCCCAGGGTCAACTAACCGCGCCGCAAGGCCGTCCCGCGTGTCGCGGGCCGTCCGATTCGCACGATGCCTCGCGAACCGGCCCCGCGCGGCCTTTCCGGCGCATGTCGCGGTGACGTTTCTCACTCCGGCTCCGGGACGCCCTCACCGCACCGTCACCACCCGGGGGGAGCTCACGTCGTACGTCTTCCCGGGCTTGGGGAGCACGGCGACGAGCACGCGGGCCTTCTCGGCCGCGCGCCCGGCGTCGCCCCACACGACCGTGCGGCCGTCCGTCAGCCGGAGCGTTATGGAGTCGGGTGACGGGGCCCGCACCTCCCTCAGCCGGTCGAGCAGGTCGGCGGGGAGCGCCCGCAGGACGGCGAGGGCCGACCGGGTGGCCGGGTCGTCGGCGGCCGCCCGCTGCACCCGCAACACGGGCAGCCGGGGCGGGGCGACCGGGACCTGCTCCAGCACCACGCCGTACCGGTCGATCACGTCGGTGAGGGCGCCCGCCGGGACGGCGGCGGCGGGGACGCGCTCGACCACGTCGATCCGCAGCGTGCCGGGCCAGCCCCGCGCCACGCGGGCCGACTCCACGGCGCGCAGGGCGCCCACGCGCCCCTCCACGGCGCCCAGGTCGACGGTGGCGAGCGGCGTGCCGGTCCGCACCCCGGCCGCGGCCCGCACCTGCTCGGCGGGGATGCGCGTGTTGCCGGTGACCTCCACCTCGCGGACGCCGAGGACGGGCGAGAAGAACACCACCCAGGTGGCGGCGCCGACGACCCCGCCGCTCAGCAGGACCGCCAGGGCCGTGCGCCGGACGGCCCGCCTCACGGGCGCCTCACCGCCGCCCCCGCCGCCGGCCTCACCGCGCGGACAGCTCCGCGACGATGCGGGGGCCGAGTTCCGTCACGTCGCCCGCGCCCATGGTGAGGACGATGTCGCCGGGGCGGGCGCGGCCGGCCACGAGGCCGGGCACGGCGCCCCGGTCGGGCGCGTAGACCACCTGTTCGGCGGGCAGCGGCACCTTCCCGGCGACCAGCGCGCCGGAGACCCCGGGCTCGGGGTCCTCACGGGCCCCGTACACGTCGAGGACCACGACCTCGTCGGCCAGCCCGAGCGCCGTGCCGAACTCGTCGGCGAAGAACCGGGTGCGCGAGTAGAGGTGGGGCTGGAAGACCGCGATGACCCGGCCGTCGCCGTTCACCACGTCGCGGGCGGCCCGCAGGTCGGCGGTGAGCTCGGTCGGGTGGTGGGCGTAGCTGTCGAACACCGTCACCCCCGCGGCCTCGCCCTTGGCCTCGAACCGGCGCTTCGCCCCGGTGAAGGCCGACAGGCCCTCCCTGATCTCGGCGAACGGCAGGCCCAGCTCCAGGGCGACGGCGATGACGGCGGTGGCGTTGACCGCGTTGTGGCGGCCCGGCACGACCAGGCGCACCGACCCGTGGCCCGCCACGCCGAACTCCACCCCGAGGCCGCGCGGCTCGATGCCGACCGTCCGCACGTCGGCGTCCGGGGACTCGCCGTACGTCACGACGCGCAGGCCGCGGGCACGGGCGAGGGGGGCGAGCGCGGCGGCGCCAGGATCGTCGGCGCACACCACGAGCAGCGACCCGACGCGCTCGACGAACCGGGCGAAGCTGTCGTGCACGGCCTGGGGGTCGCCGTAGTTGTCCAGGTGGTCGGCCTCGACGTTGGTGACCACGGCGATGCGCGGCGCGAGCATGAGGAACGAGCCGTCGCTCTCGTCGGCCTCGGCCACGAACACGTCGCCGGCGCCGTCGTCGGCCCCGAGGCCGGTGGTGACGAGCTGGCCGCCCACGCAGTAGGACGGGTCCTCCCCGCACTTCTGCAGGGCCACCGTGAGCATGGAGGTGGTCGTGGTCTTTCCGTGGGTGCCGGCGACGGCGATGCCCGTGCGGCCGGCCATCACCGCGGCCAGCGCGGCGGCCCGCGGTATGACCCGCAGGTTCTGCCGCAGCGCCTCCCCCAGCTCGGGGTTGGAGTCGCGGATGGCCGTGGAGACCACGACCGTGTCGACGTCCTTGATGTGGGAGGCGGCGTGCCCGACGTGGATGGCCGCGCCCAGCTCGCGCAGCTCGTGCAGCATGTCGGACGGGCGCGCGTCGCTGCCCGACACCGGGACGCCCCGCTTCAGGAGGATGCGGGCGATGCCGGACATGCCGGCGCCGCCGATGCCGATGAAGTGCACCCGTCCCAGGTCTGCGGCCGGCACGGGGTCCACGAGCTTGACCAGACTCATCGCGAAGCGATCTCCAGCACCTTGCGGGCGAGCGTCACGTCGGCGTCCTTGCGGCCCATCCGTGAGGCGGCCTCGGACATCGCGACCACGCGCTCGGGGTCGTTGAGGATCGGCAGCAGCGTCTCCACGATCCACGCCGCGGACAGCTGCGCGTCGTCGATCATGATCCCGCCTCCCGCCCGCACGATCGGCTGGGCGTTGAGGCTCTGCTCGCCGTTGCCGTGCGGGAGCGGCACGTACGCCGCGGGCAGCCCCACGGCGGTCAGCTCCGCGCAGGTCATGGCGCCGGCCCGGCACAACACCAGGTCGGCGGCCGCGTAGGCGAGGTCCATGCGGTCGACGTACGGGAGGATCACGTACTGCGGGTCGCCCGGCGGGGGCTCCACCGCGACCTCGTTCTTGGGCCCGATCACGTGCAGCACCTGGACGCCGGCCGCCCGCAGGTAGGGGGCCGCCTCCAGCGCGGCGTTGTTGACCGAGCGGGCGCCCTGGGAGCCGCCGAACACCAGCAGCGTGACGCGGTCGGACTCCAGCCCGAAGTACGACCGGGCCTTGTCGCCCAGCGACAGGCGGTCCATCTGGGCGATCTGCCGGCGCAGGGGGATGCCGACGTACTCCGCGTTGGGGAGCGAGGCCTCCGGGTGGCCGGTGAAGACGTGCTCGGTCAGCCGGGCGCCGAGCCGGTTGGCCAGGCCCGGGCGGGGGTTGGCCTCGTGGACGACGATCGGGACACCCCGGCGGCGGGCGCCGAGGTAGCCGGGGGTGGCCACGTAGCCGCCGAACCCGACAAGCACGTCGGCCTGGACCTGGTCCAGGATGCCGGCGGCCGCGCCGATCGCCCCGGCGAGGCGGCCGGGCACCGTGAGCAACTGGGGCGTGATCGAGCGGGGCAGCGGCACGGCCGGAACCAGGGCCAGCTCGTACCCCCGTGCGGGCACCAGCCGGGTCTCCAGGCCACGCTCGGTGCCGAGGCAGGTGATGCCGATCGACGGGTCCTGCTCGCGAAGCGCGTCGGCCAAGGCGAGCGCCGGCTCGATATGGCCGGCCGTCCCGCCGCCGGCGAGGACCACCCTCATGTCACTCCCTGTTCCCACGTCGTTCCGTGTCGTCGCGCGCTGCCGCGCCGCCGCTCCCCCGTCACCGCCTGGCGCGGCCGTTCAGGCCAAGCCAGCTTAGAGCCCGCGCGGCCGGTCCGGGGCCACGGGCCGCCAGCGCCTCGGCCGCGCCCGGCTCGCGTTTGGCGAACGACAGCAACATGCCCAGCGCGCCGAGCGTCGGCAACAGGGCCGACCCGCCGTACGACACGAGCGGGAGCGGGATGCCGGTGATGGGGAAGACGCCGATCACCGCGCCGATGTTGACGATGGCCTGCCCGACGATCCAGGCGACCGACGCGGCGGCCGACAGCCGGATGAACGGGTCGCGGGCCCGGGAGGCGATGCGCAGCCCGGCGTACCCGAGCAGGCCGAACAGCGCGATCACCACCAGCGTCCCCATCAGGCCGAGCTCCTCCCCGAGGATCGAGAAGATGAAGTCGCTCTCGGCGTGGGGCACCCAGTCCCACTTCTGCCGGCTGCTGCCGAGCCCGAGGCCGAACCACCCGCCCGAGCCGATCGCCATCAGCCCCTGGACGGCCTGGAACCCCGTCCCCTGGGCGTTCTCCCACGGCCGCAGGTAGCCCGTCAGGCGGCCCAGACGGTACGGCTCGACGATGATCATCACCACGGTCGCCATCGCGAGCAGCCCGAGGATGCCGCCGAACAGGCGCACCGGGGCGCCCACCACCCACAGCAGGGCGAGGAAGATCAGCATCAGCACGATCGTCGTGCCGAGGTCGCGGCCGAGCATGACGAGGACCGCGATGATCGCGGTGCCGGGCATCAGCGGGATCAGCAGGTGCCGCCACTCGATCCGGCCGCCCCGCGCCTTCCTGGCGAGCAGGTCGGCGCCCCACAGCACCAGCCCCAGCTTGGCGGGCTCGGACGGCTGCACCGAGATGGGCCCGATCGCGATCCACCGCTGGGCGCCGAGCAGCTCCTGGCCGATGAAGATCACCATCAGCAGGCCGATGATCGACACGGCCATCAGGGGGTAGCCGGCGAGGCGGAAGAACCGCTGCGGCATGCGCGAGCACACCCACATCAGGGGGATGCCCAGCGCGACCGACATCGACTGCTTCATGAACCAGTAGAACGGGTTGCCGGTCTTCTGCAGCGCCTCGATGCTGGACGCCGACAGCACCATCATCAGGCCCAGGGCCAGCAGCAGCGCGCTGCAGCCGAGGACCAGGTAGTACGACGTCAGCGGGCGGCCGAGCAGCTCCCTGAGCGACGCGAGCTGCGCGCGGGCCCAGCCGCCGGGGGCGGCCGCGGCCGGCTGCGCCGTCACGACTCCGCCAGGCGGTGGACGGCCCGGGCGAAGGCGTCCCCCCGCGCCCCGTAACTGGCGAACATGTCCAGGGAGGCCCCCGCGGGGGCGAGCAGCACGGTGTCGCCCGGGGAGGCGAGCCGGGCGGCTTCTGCGACGACACGGTCCATGACCCCAGTGTCTTGCCCCGGCACGTCCACCACGGGGACGTTCGCGGCGTGTCGCGCCAGCGCCCGGCGGATCGTCTCGCGGTCGGTCCCGAGCAGGACGGCGCCGCGCAGGCGGGGGGCGGCCCGGCGGACGAGGTCGTCAACGTCGGCGCCCTTGAGCTGGCCGCCCGCGATCCACACCACCGACGGGTACGCCGCCAGGGACGCGGCGGCCGCATGCGGGTTGGTGGCCTTGGAGTCGTCCACGTAGTCGACCTCGCCGACCGTGGCCACGTGGGCGATCCGATGCGGGTCGGGCACGAACTCGGCCAGGCCGCGCCGCACGGCCTCGGGGGGGACGCCGTACGCGCGGGCGAGCGCGGCGGCGGCGAGCGCGTTGGCCACGTTGTGCGGGGCGAACGGCCGGACGTCGGCCAGCCCGCACAGCTCCTCGGCCGAGGCGACCGGGTCGGGGGTGAACGCGCGGTCGACGAGCAGGTCCTCCACCACGCCGAGCTGGCCGGGGCGCGGCACGCCCAGCGTGAAGCCCACCCGGGACCCGTACGGCTCGGCCAGCCGGGTGGACCACTCGTCGTCGGCGTTGTAGACCACGACCCCGGCGTTGGCGAAGATCCGGGCCTTGGCCGCGGCGTACTCCTCCATCGAGCCGTGCCAGTCGATGTGGTCGGGGGCGACGTTCAGCACGGCCGCCGCGAGCGGCTCGATGGACGACGACCAGTGGAGCTGGAAGCTCGACAGCTCCACCGCCAGCACGTCGTACGGCTCGGCCACGGCCTCCACGATGGGGACGCCGACGTTGCCGACGGCGAGGGCCTTGCGCCCGGCGGCCGACAGCATCGAGGCGAGCATCCGCACGGCGGTGGTCTTGCCGTTGGTGCCGGTGAGCGCGAGCCAGGGGGCGGATCCCTCGCCGCGCAGCCGCCAGGCCAGCTCGACCTCGCCGATCACCTCGACCCCGGCCCGGGCGGCGGCGGTCAGGAGCGGGTGGCCGGGACGCCACCCCGGGGAGGTGACGACGATCTCCGCCCTTTCGGGCAGGGCGGGCTCGCCGAACCGCACCTCGACGCCGAGACGCGCGAGCTCCGCGGCCGCGGCGCGCTGCCGCTCCCCCTCCGTGGCCTCCAGGACGACGACGCGCTCGCCGCCCCGCGCCAGGGCGCGCGCGGCCGCCGCGCCCGAGATCCCGAGACCGGCGACGACGACGCTCACTGCTTGGGCATCCATTCCAGGTAGAACAGGCCGAGCCCGGCGGCGACGCAGAGCGCGGCGATGAGCCAGAAGCGGACGACGATGGTCGTCTCGGCCCAGCCCGACAGCTCGAAGTGATGCTGGAGCGGGGCCATCCGGAACACGCGTCTCCTGGTCATCTTGAAGAAGCCGACCTGGATGATCACCGACATCGTGATGATCGCGAACAGGCCGCCGAGGATGGGCAGCAGGAGCTGGGTCCGCGTGGTGAAGGCGAGACCGGCGATCACGCCGCCGAGCGCGAGCGAGCCGGTGTCGCCCATGAAGATCTTCGCGGGCGGGGCGTTCCACCACAGGAACCCGAGGCAGGCGCCGAGCACCGCCGCGGCGACCACGGCGAGGTCGAGCGGATCTCGCACCGAGTAGCAGTTGGGGCCCAGCAGCATCGTGCAGCTGTTGCGCAGCTGCCAGTTGCCGATCAGCACGTACGCGGCGAGGACGAGGCAGGTGGCGCCGGAGGCGAGGCCGTCGAGGCCGTCGGTGAGGTTCACCGCGTTGGAGAAGCCGACGATGAAGAACAGCACCCACAGCGTGAAGCCGAACAGGCCGATCGAGGGCCCGAAGTCGCGCAGGAACGACAGCTTCGTCTCGGCCGGGGTGAGGTCGTAGCCGTTCGGGAACCGCACGATCAGGATCGCGAAGATCGCGCCGACGACGAGCTGCCCGGCCGCCTTGGCGCCGCTGCGCAGGCCGAGGCTGCGCTGCTTGTAGATCTTGATGAAGTCGTCGAGGAAGCCGACCGCGCCGAGGCCGGTCATCAGGAACAGCACGAGCAGGCCCGAGATCGTCGGCGGGTCGGTGACCGCCGACAGCAGGGTCGTGAGGTGGGCCGTGAAGTAGCCGATCAGCGACGCGATGACGATCACCGTGCCGCCCATCGTCGGGGTGCCCTTCTTGTCGTAGTGCCCCGACGGCCCCTCCTCGCGGATGTTCTGGCCGTACCCCCTCCGGGCGAACAGCCGGATCGCCAGCGGCGTGCCGACCATGGAGAGCAGCAGCGATACCGCGGCCGCGATGAGGATGTTCCTCACCGGGCGTCACCTCCGAGGATCGCCGCGGCGACCCGCTCGAGCCCGGCCGCACGCGGCCCCTTCACCAGCACGACGTCGCCCGGCCGCAGACGGCCGGCCAGCTCCGCAGCCGCCGCGCCGACGTCGGGGACGTGGATCGCGCCGGGGGCGCCGGCCAGGACCGGCCCGGCGTCCTCCCCCACCACGACCAGCGCCTCCAGACCGGCGCCGGCGGCGAGCCGCCCGACGCCCTCGTTCAGCTCCGCCGAGTCCTCGCCCAGCTCGCGCAGCGCGGCGATCACGGCGAACCTGCGCCGCCCCTCCCCGATCGCGGCCAGGCTGCCGAAGGCGGCCCGCATGGAGTCGGGGTTGGCGTTGTACGCGTCGTTGATCACCGTCACGCCGTCCGGCCGGTCGGTGACCTCCATCCGCCACCGGCTGCGCGGCTCGGCGTTCGACAGCTCATCGGCGATCGTCGCGACGGGCAGGCCCAGCTCGTACGCCGCGGCGGCGGCGGCCAGCGCGTTGTCGACCGCGTGGGCGCCGTGCAGGCGCAGCCGGACCGGCGCCGTGCCGGACGGCGTGCGCAGCGTGAACGCGGCCCGGCCGCGCTCGTCGACGGTCTCGTCCTCGGCCCGCACGTGCGCCCCGGGCGACCGCCCGAAGTAGGTGACCCTGGCCTCCGTACGGCTCGCCATGGCCGACACGAGGGGGTCGTCGGCGTTGAGCACGGCGACGCCGTCGGACGGCAGCGCCTCGACCAGCTCGCCCTTCGCCCGGGCGATGGCCTCCTTGCCGCCGAACACGCCGAGGTGGGCGGTGCCGACGTTGAGGACGACGCCGATGCGGGGCGGGGCGATCCGCGCGAGGTAGGCGATGTGGCCGACGTTGCGGGCGCTCAGCTCCAGCACGAGGAACCGGGTGGACTCGTCGGCCTTGAGCACGGTCAGCGGGTGGCCGATCTCGTTGTTGTACGACCCGACCGGGGCGATCGTCGGGCCGATGCGGGCGGCGAGCCCGGCCAGCAGGTCCTTGGTGGTGGTCTTGCCCGCGGAGCCGGTCACGCCGACCACGGTCGCGGCGGGCAGCCCGGCCGCGACGGCGGTCGCGAGGTCGGCCAGGGCGGCCACGACGTCGCTCACGATCACGGCGGGGGCCTCGACGGCCCGGGAGGCGAGCACGGCCGTGGCGCCGGCCTCACAGGCCTGGCGGGCGAAGTCGTGCCCGTCGGCCCGCTCCCCCTTGATCGCCACGAACAGCGAGCCGGGGACGACGGCCCGCGAGTCGATCACGACGGGCCCGCGGACCACGGCTCCGGGGTCGGCCAGGCCGGTCAGCGCCCCCGACGTGATCTCGGCGACCCGGGCCAGCGGCAACGGGATCATCGGTGTTTCCTGCTCTCTTTCGCGTCGGTCGGCCGGCGGCCGGGCCCCGCGCCCGGCGCCGCCTGGGATGTCGGCTCAGGCACCCGCGGCCCCCTCGCCCGCACGGGCGGCCCGCTCGCGCCTCGCGACGGCCCGCGCGGCCACCTCGCGGTCGTCGAAGGGGACCACCTCGCCTCGGACATACTGCCCTTGCTCGTGTCCCTTGCCGGCCACAACTACCACATCTCCGGGCGCGGCACCGGAAATCGCCAGATCGATGGCGGCCGCGCGGTCCGGCTCGACGACGACGTGCGCCCGCTCGTCCTCGGGCACCAGCAGGGCGCCCTCCAGCATCGCGGCGAGGATCGCGAGGGGGTCCTCCGTACGGGGGTTGTCGCTGGTCAGGACGGCCACGTCGGCCAGGCGCGCGGCGGCCTCGCCCATCATCGGCCGCTTGCCCCGGTCGCGGTCGCCGCCGCAGCCGAGCACGATCGTCAGGCGCCCGCCGGGGCCGTCGTCCAGCACGGCGCGCAGCGACCGGAGGACCGACTCGACCGCGCCCGGCTTGTGTGCGTAGTCGACGATCACCTGGACGTCGCCCTCCCCGGGCACCCGCTCCATCCGTCCGGGGACGCCGGGGAAGGACGCGACGCCGGACACGGCCGTCTGGAGCGGGACCCCGGCCTCGACCAGCGCGACCAGCGCGCCGAGCGTGTTGGCCACGTTGAACGGCCCGGGGAGCCCGACCACCGCGTCGGCCTCGACCCCGCCCGGCCCGACGACGCGGAAGGCGCTGCCGTCGCCGCCCAGCCGCACGTCCTCGGCCCGCCAGTCGGCCTCCGGGGCGCCGGAGGCGGAGAACGTGGTGATCGGGATCTTCGCCAGGCCGGTCAGCTCGCGGCCGTGCCGGTCGTCGACGTTCACCACGCCCAGGCGCGACAGCTCCGGCGTGAACAGCCGCCGCTTGGCCGCGAAGTAGTCGTCGAGGTCGCGGTGGAAGTCGAGGTGGTCCTGCGACAGGTTCGTGAAGATCGACACCTCGTAGAACAGGCCGTCGACCCGGCCGAGGGCCAGGGCGTGGCTGGAGACCTCCATCGCCGCGGCCGTGACCTCCTGCTCGCGCATCAGCGCGAACAGGCCCTGCAGGTCGCTCGCCTCCGGCGTGGTGAGCTCCGCCGGGAAGCAGGCGTCGCCCGCCCGGATCTCCACGCCGCCGATCAGGCCGGTCCGGTGGCCGGCGGCCCGCAGCCCCGCGTCGAGCAGGAACGTCGAGGTGGACTTGCCGCTCGTGCCGGTGACGCCGATCAGCGTCACGCCGGCCGCCGGGTTCCCGTACACCCAGGAGGCCACGCGGC
Source organism: Microbispora sp. ATCC PTA-5024 (assembly GCF_000511135.2). Classification (NCBI taxonomy): domain Bacteria; kingdom Bacillati; phylum Actinomycetota; class Actinomycetes; order Streptosporangiales; family Streptosporangiaceae; genus Microbispora; species Microbispora sp. ATCC PTA-5024. The sequence continues at coordinate 2,025,445 of NZ_KI866522.1, forward strand.
CGAGCAGCGCCCGCGCGTCGGGAACGACGAGCACCGGCAGCCCGGTCGCCACGGCCCGGTCCCTGCCCTCCTCGTCGGTGAGGATCGCCGCGGCCCCCGCCGCCAGCGCAGCCCCGGAGAACTCCGCGCCGTGGGCCCGGTTGCCCGGCAGGGCCACGTACAGGTCGCCCCGCAGCACCCGCCGCGAGTCGATGGTGATGCCGGTGACGGCGCCCCTGACCGCCCTGGCGCCGGGCGAGGGGACGGCCGAGACCGTGCCGAGGAGGGCCGCGAGCCCGGACAGCGGGCGGGCCGGCACGGAGGCGGGACGCATGGAGGACGGGGGACGCACGGCGGAGAGCGTACCTTCCCCCGTCACCCTTGGGTGCGAAGGACGACGTCGGGCGCCTTCGTACCCGTCGGCGGGATCTTCCTGCTCTTCAACGCGAATGTCATGACGTCCTTGAACACCGGGGCGGCGACCATGCCGCCGAAGTGGCCTTTCTTCGGATCCTGGATCACGGCCAGCGCCATCAGCCGGGGCGCGTCCGCGGGCGTGAAGCCGACGAACGTGGCCGTGTACCCGCAGTATCCCCCGCACTTCTCGTCGTACCGCATGGCGGTGCCGGTCTTGCCCGCGACCCGGTACCCGGAGATCGACGCGGCCGTGCCCGTGCCGTCGTTCCCGACGGCGGCCTCCAGCATCTGGGAGATCTGCTGCGCGGTCCGCTCGCTGATCACCCGCGTCCGCCTGGGCGCCGGGGACGGTACGAGCCTGCCGTGCTCGTCGGTGGTGCCCGCGACGATCGTGGGGGTCACCCGCACTCCTCCGTTGGCGATCGTCTGGTAGACGCTGGCCATCTGCAGCGCGGTCACCGAGATGCCCTGGCCGTAGGCGATCGTACAGCGCTGGCTGCCCGACCAGTCCTGCCAGGCGGGCAGCAGGCCGTCCTGCTCGCCGGGGAGCCCCGACCCGCTGCGGGCGCCGAACCCGAACGCCCGGAACATGTCGTACAGCCGCTGGCTGGGCAGGCTCTGCGCCGCCATGATCGTGCCGACGTTGCTCGACTCGGCGATGACGCCCGTGAACGTGAGCGGCTCCACCTTGTGCGGCTCCGCGTCCTTGATCTGCCGGTCGGCGCACTGGATGTGGTCGGGCACCCGCAGCACGGTCTCGGGGGTGACCGCCCCCGCCTCCAGCGCGGCGGCCGCCGTGATGACCTTGTTCGTGCTGCCCGGCTCGAAGATCTCCGACACGGCCCGGTTGCCCCGGTCGTCCACCGGGGCGTCCTGCCAGTCGTTCAGGTCGAGCTGCGGGGCGTTGGCCATCGCGACGATCTGGCCGGTCCGCACGTCCATGACGATCACGCTGCCGCTGCGCGCCCTCGTCGCGGCGACCTGCTTGGCGATCGCCTGCTCGGCGGCCCACTGGATGTCCCTGTCGATCGTCAGCCGCACGTCGCGGCCGGGCACCGGCGAGCGCCGCGTGCTGCGCGTCATCGGGATGCGCTGCCCGTCGCGGCCGATCTCGATGCTCTGCTGACCGTCGCGGCCCGCCAGGAGCTTGTCGTAGGCGCTCTCCAGCCCCTCCAGGCCGGTCCCGTCCACGCCGACGAAGCCGATCAGCCCGGCCGCGAGCGAGCCGCCCGGGTAGAGGCGGCGGTAGGTCTGCTTGGACCCCACGCCCTTGAACCCGTAGCTCATGATCTGCTTGGCGCGCAGCGGGTCGACGTCGCGGGAGATCGGGATGTACCGCTGGCCCGTCTTGGCCAGCTTGGCGTCGATCTCCGGGCGGGGCCGGTTGAGCTGGGCGGCCAGCATCGCCGCGACCTGGTCCCGTTTGGCCGGGTCGACGTCCTTGGGGTCGATGTAGATCTCCCGGGCGTCGACCGTCACGGCGAGCTCGTGGCCGCCGATGTCCTTGATCGAGCCACGCCTGGCCGGCAGCACCTCGGGCTGCACCCGCTGCTGCGCGGCCCTGGCCTGCAGGACCTTCGAGTCGAGCCCCTGGAGCTGCACGAGCCGCCCGGCGAACAGCGACAGCACGAACGCCATCGCGACCAGGGCGGCGTTGAGCCGCCGGCCCGGGTTGCCCAGCCGCAGGACGGCGGGCGGGCGCGGCGGGGCCGGGGGACGCGGCGGGCCCGGCGGGCCGGACCTGCGCCCGT
>NZ_KI866522.1:2028621-2029269 GCF_000511135.2 Microbispora sp. ATCC PTA-5024
GGGGCGTGGCGGGGCCACGGCGGGGCTCCTCCTGCGGGTGGGGCCCGCCGCCGTTCCTGCGGACGCCGCGCTGGTCCGCCGGGTCGTCACGACCCGGTGGGAGGGGGTGGTCGGGACGTCCGGGCCGCGGCGGCCCGTCCAGGCGGGACGGCCTGCCCGAGGAGCCCGTGCTCCTCTTGCCGCCGCCCGGACCCTGACCGCCTCGCCCGCCGGGACCGCCGCGGCCGGGACCGGGGTTCCGGCCGCCTTCTCTCACCGGACCGCGCCCTCCCCCTGGGGGGCCGCGGGAGTCGCCTCGCCGGACGGGGCCGCCGAGGGCCCCGTCGTGACGAACTGCGGCGCCGACTTGTCGTCCCTCAGGTACTCCCTGGCGGCCTCGGACAGCGCGTTGGGCTGGCTCCACACGCGGAGCTGGTTCTCCTGGGCCGCGGCCTGCTGGTGCAGCTCGTCGATGCTCGACCGCAGGTCGCTCAGCTTGAAGGAGTCCTGCGCGAGCACCGTGTTGAGCAGCAGCAGCGTGACCAGGCCGCCGCACATGAGACCGGCCACGAGCAGCACGAACGGCGCGCGCGGCGGCCTGCGGAACGCCCGCCGGACGGCCGGGACGCCGGGCGCCGCCGACTCGGCCGGTGAGGCCGGCGGGGCGTC
>NZ_KI866522.1:2029977-2036480 GCF_000511135.2 Microbispora sp. ATCC PTA-5024
GCCTGCGGGTCGCGCCGGCGCCGGGGGGCGGGGACGGCCTGGGCCTCCGCCTCGATCAGGCCGTCGGGCGTGACGGCCCCGCCCGACCGGCCCGTCGTACGCGGGGCCGCGGCCGGGCGCGCGGCCGCCCTCCTGGTCTCCTGCTCTGTCCTCATCCCTGGCGGATCCTCTCTGCCGCCCGCAACCGGGCAGAGGCCGCCCGCGGGTTGCGGGCCACCTCGTCGTCGTCCGGGAGCTCTGCTCCCCTCGTCAGTAGGCGGAACCGGGGCTGGTGGGCCTCAAGGGGGACGGGGAGCCCCGGAGGGCTCGTGTCCGTGGTTCGCGCCGCGAGGACCTGCTTGGTGAGCCGGTCCTCCAAGGAGTGGTACGCGAGCACGACCACGCGCCCGCCCACGGCCAGCGCGTCGAGGGCCGCGGGCAGCGCGCGCTCCAGCGCGCCGAGCTCCTGGTTCACCTCGATGCGCAACGCCTGGAACGTTCTCTTCGCCGGGTTGCCCCCGGTCCGTCTGGTGGCGGCGGGGATGGCCGCCCGGACGAGGTCGGCGAGGCGCTTGGTCGTGCCGATGGGGTCCTTGGCGCGCTCCCGGGCGATGAGGCTCGCGATGCGCGCCGCGAAGCGCTCCTCGCCGTAGTCGCGCAGGATGCGGGTGAGCTCCGCGACGGAGTAGGTGTTCACCACGTGCTCGGCGGTGAGCTCCTGCTCGCGGTCCATCCGCATGTCGAGGGGGGCGTCGTAGGAGTAGGCGAAGCCGCGGCCGGCCTCGTCCAGCTGGGGAGAGGAGACGCCGAGGTCGAACAGGGCGGCGTGCACGACGGGACGCCCGGCCCGTTCGAGGACCTCGGGAAGCTCGTCGGAGACCGCCCGCACGATGGTCACCCGGTCCGCGTAGGGCGCGAGCCGCTCGGTGGACCGCTCGATGGCGGTGGGGTCCCGGTCGATGCCGACGAGATGGAGGGACGGGTGGGCCGCGAGAAGCGCCTCGGCGTGCCCGCCGAGACCGAGGTTGGCGTCGACCGCGACCGGGTCGGGCCCGGCGAGAGCGGGAGCCAGCAACTCCAGCACGCGACCGAGCATGACCGGAACGTGACCGCCCGACTGCGCGGGATCATGCGACAACGCTTACAACCCCCATATCGCCGCTACTGTGCTCGCGGATGCGCGGCTGCCGCCGGTGACTACCCAACGGGTCCCCACCCATGCCGGCCCCTCTGGCGGGGCCGACCCGTCCGGCCAGGTCCCCATCCGCGTCGCCGCCGTGGCGCCTGACACCGGGGAAGGTGCATCAGATGCCACTGGGAGCGGGTGGAGACCTCGCCGAACGTCACCGACGGGTCATTCGATCAGATGGATCAACGAATTCACAGGATTCCCGGCAGCACCTCCTCGGAAAGGTCGGAGAAGGCCTGCTCCTGGGCCTCCAGGTAGGTGTCCCACGCCTGGGCGTCCCAGATCTCCAGCCGCGTGTTGGCGCCGATCACGACGCAGTCACGTTCCAGCCCCGCGTACTGCCTGAGGCTCTGCGGAATGGTGATCCGCCCCTGCTTGTCCGGCGTCTCGTCGGACGCGCTGGCGAAGAAGACGCGGCTGTAGTCGCGGACCGCCTTGGCCGTGACCGGTGCGGTGCGCAGGGCCTCGGTGATGCGCTGGAACTCCTCTACGGGGAAGACGTAGAGGCAGCGCTCCTGGCCTTTGGTGATCACAAGACCCTCCGCCAGCTCCTCGCGATACTTCGCCGGCAGGAACAGCCGTCCTTTGTCGTCAAGGCGCGGTTGGTGGGTGCCGAGGAACAGCGGATCCACCTCCCGTGCCTTGCGGAGCGCTCAGCGCTGTAGCCTCTGCCCTCCACTGCGCACCACCATACTCCACTTCTCCCCACCGTCAACTGATTCAAGCCGTGTCGGCATTGGAATTCGGCCGCGTTTTCCCAGGTAAATCGGGGTGGTGCGGAGTGGGGCGCGCCGGCCCCCCGGCCGGCCGGCTGGGCGTGTCGGAACCCCCGGCGCGGGCGGGGAAGCCGTACGGGACCGGGATTTCCGCCGCCGCCCCGCGCGGGTGGAGGAAAGTGGAGGGGACTTTGTCACGGGATTCGCACGAACGCGGGACCTGAGCGAGAACACATCGGACGACACTGTGGGCTACCGCGCCCCGGGATTACTGGACAAAGTCGCTCGGGAACCACAGGAGACATAGGGTCAGTACACAGAATGGAAAAAGGAACGTATAACGCCCCATTCTCGGGGACGCACCCTCATGGAGGCCTGGTGGCAGCAACCCCCGACGTCACCGATGCGGAAACCCGGCTCGAGGATCTGGTCGACACGGCTCGCCGGATCCGCGACGCCATCGAATCCGTGATCGAGGGCAAGAGCGACGTCGTCCGCCTGACACTCACCGTGCTCCTGGCGGAGGGCCACCTTCTTATAGAGGACGTGCCGGGGGTGGGCAAGACCATGCTCGCCAAGGCCCTCGCGCGCTCCATCGACTGCCCCGTCAAGCGGGTCCAGTTCACCCCCGACCTGCTGCCCAGCGACATCACCGGCGTCAGCGCCTACAACCAGCAGACCCGGGAGTTCGAGTTCAAGCCGGGCCCGGTGTTCGCGAACATCGTGGTCGGCGACGAGATCAACCGCGCGTCCCCCAAGACGCAGTCCGCCCTCCTGGAGTGCATGGAGGAGCACCAGGTGACGGTGGACGGCGTCACCTACCGCCTCGAGTCGCCGTTCATGGTCATCGCGACGCAGAACCCGATCGAGATGGAGGGCACCTATCCCCTCCCGGAGGCGCAGCGCGACCGCTTCACCGCGAGGATCGCGATGGGCTACCCCGAGGCGGCCGCCGAGCTGGAGATGCTCGACGTGCACGGCGCCTCGCAGCCGCTGGACAAGCTCGACCCGGTCGCCACGACGGCCCAGGTGCAGGCGCTGATCAGGGCCGTACGGGCCGTCTACGTGTCCCAGCCGGTGAAGCGGTACGCCGTGGACCTGGTGGCGGCCACCCGCAGCTCCCCCGACCTGCGCCTCGGCGCCTCCCCCCGGGCCACGCTGCACCTGGTGCGGTGCGCCCGGGCGCACGCCGCGCTGTCCGGCCGCGACTACGTGATCCCGGACGACCTGCAGGACCTGGCCGTGCCCGTGCTGGCGCACCGGCTGCTGCCGAGCATGGAGGCGCAGGGCCAGCGCCGCCATCCGGAGCAGGTGATCACCGAGCTGGTCCGCCGTGTCCCGGTCCCGGACACGAGGTGACGGAGGACCGATGACGGGGTTCAAGGCCCTGACCTCCCGGGGACGGTCGTTCATCGCCTCGGGCGTCGCGGCCATGCTGTGCGCGTTCTTCCTCGGGGAGGGCGACCTGCTCAGGGTCGCCGTGCTGATCATCGCGATGCCGCTGCTCGCCTCGATGGTGGTGGCGCGCACGCGGTACCGGCTGAGCAGCGTCCGCCGTCTCGACCCGGCCCGGGTGGAGGTCGGCGCCGACAGCACGGTCACCCTGCGGCTGGAGAACGTCACCCGGCTGCCGACCGGCCTGCTGCTGGTCGAGGACACCCTCCAGTACGCCCTGGGGACCCGGCCGCGGTTCGTCCTCGACCGGGTCGAGGCCAGGGGCGTGCGGGAGATCGACTACAAGGTGCGCTCCGACCTGCGCGGGCGCTTCCCCATCGGGCCGCTGTCGGTCCGGATCACCGACCCGTTCGGCCTGGTCGAGCTGGCCAGGTCCTTCACGATCACCGACACGCTCGTCGTCATCCCCGAGGTCGTCCCGCTGCCGCCGGTGCGCCTGTCGGGCGAGTGGACGGGCGGCGGCGACAGCCGTACGCGGTCGGTGGCCGCGGCGGGCGACGACGACGTCGCGCCGCGCGAGTACCGCCAGGGCGACGACCTGCGGCGGGTCCACTGGCGGTCCACGGCGCGGCACGGCGAGCTCATGGTGCGGCGCGAGGAGCAGCAGTGGCAGAGCAGGGGCGCGCTCCTGCTCGACACCCGCAGGCACGCCCACCGGGGCGACGGGCCGCGGTCGTCGTTCGAGGCGGCGGTGTCGGCGGCGGCCTCGATCGGCGTCCATCTGTCGCACGAGGGGCTCGGCCTGCGGCTGGTCACCGACCAGGGCGCCCAGCACCTGTCCGACACCGGCCAGTCGTGGTCGCTGCTCGACGCGCTGTCCGTGGTGCGGCAGAGCTCGGCCCGGTCGCTGGAGCACGGCATCGCGGCGCTGCGGCAGGGCACGGGCGAGGGCCTGGTCATCGCGGTGCTCGGGTCGGTCGACGTGGAGGACGCGCGGGCCCTGGCCCAGCTCCGGCACGGCGGGATGAACGGGGTGGCGGTCCTGCTCGACGTGGAGGGCTGGGACGGCATGACCGACGAGACGGCGGAGCCGGCGCGCGCGGTGCTGACGGCGAGCGGCTGGCGCGTGCTGGTGCTCCCGGCCGGGGGCTCGCTCGCGGCCCTCTGGCCGCAGGCCGCGTACAAGCGCAGCGCCGCCTGAGGGCGCCTCCAGGACGGAACGAGGAGTGGACGACCGATGAAACTGCCGGTAGCCGCGGGTCTGTCCACCGCGGCCGTCGCGATCACGCTGTACCCGCTGTTCGACGGCGGCGCCTGGTTCTGGGCGAGCATGGGCGCGATCCTCGTGGTGACCGTGGTCGGCACGGTGGCCGGCCGCCTCGGCGCGCGTCCCTGGGTCACGCCGGTCGCCGCGCCGTTCGCCCTGCTGGTGTACCTGACGGCGGTGTTCACGCACGACCTGGCCTGGCTCGGCGTGATCCCGACGAAGGACTCGCTGCCGCTGCTGGCCGAGCTGGTGTCCACCGGGTTCGACGACATCCAGCGGTACGCCGCCCCGGTGCCGGCCAACCCCGGCATCACGCTGCTCACGGCCGGCGGCGTCGGGCTCGTCGCGCTGCTGGTCGACCTGTTCGCGGTGCGGATGCGCCGGGCCGCACTGGCCGGGCTGCCGCTGCTGGCCCTTTTCACCGTCCCGGCCGCGGTGATGACCGATCCCATCGGCTGGCCGGCGTTCGTGATCGGCGCGTTCGGGTACGTCGGGCTGCTGGTGGCCGACGGCCGGGAGCGGCTGAGCCACTGGGGCCGGGCCGTGGTGGTGCGCCGCTCCCGCACGCTGACCGGCGGCGGGTCCCCCGACACCGGGCGGCTCGCCCTGTCGGGCAAGCGCATCGGGGTGACGGCGATCGCGCTGTCCATCCTGCTGCCCGCGCTGCTGCCGGCCCTGTCCCCCGACCCGCTGTTCGGGTTCGGCGTGGGGAACGGCCTCGGGTCCGGCGGCGGCACGATCGCCATCCCGGACGCCATCGCCAAGCTGAGCGGGCAGCTCAGCCAGCAGAACAACGACACCGTGCTCACCTACACCAGCAGCGACGACCAGCCGCGCTACATGCGGATCTACGCCCTCGACCTGTTCGACGGGACGAAGTTCACCCCGAGCGGCCTGCGGGGGCGGCCGGAGGACCGGGTCTCCGAGGGCCCGCTGCCCCCGGCCCCGGGGCTCGGCCCGGCGGTCACGGTCAAGAGGGCCGAGACCCGCATCTCGATCAGCGAGGACATCGGCCGTCTCACGTTCCTCCCGCTGCCCTACCCGGCCGTGCAGGTGGAGGCCGACGGCGACTGGCGGGCCGACGAGTCGACGCTGACCGTGTTCTCCACCAAGGACGAGGCGGCGGGGCTCGCCTACCGGGTCGTGACCGGCGAGCCCGAGCCCACCACCACGCAGCTCGACACGGCGCTGCCGCAGCCGGAGGGCGAGGCGCGGTACGTGTCCCTGCCCTCCGGGCTCGACCCGCGGATCGCGGCGCTGGCCAAGCGGGTCACCAACGGCGCCACGACCCAGTACCAGCGGGCGGTCAAGCTCCAGAACTGGTTCACCCACGCCGGGAAGTTCACCTACAACATCCGGGCGTCCGGGTCGGGGCGCCAGGCGCTGTCCCACTTCCTGTTCGACGAGCGGTCGGGGTACTGCGAGCAGTTCGCCAGCGCGATGGCCGTGATGGCGCGGATGCTCAACATCCCGGCCCGGGTGGCCATCGGGTACACGGGCGGGACGAAGATCGGCGACAAGTGGACCGTGCGCGTCCACGACGCCCACGCCTGGCCGGAGCTGTACTTCGCGGGCGTCGGGTGGCTGCGGTTCGAGCCGACCCCGGCCGGCGCCGCCGGTCAGGGGACGGCCGAGGCGCCGCAGTACACGCTGCCCGTCACGCCCAGCGCCGGTCCCAGCGCCGGCCCGTCGTCAGGCACGTCCACCGGGACGGACGACTCGGACACGCTGGGCAGGCCGTCCCGTCCCAACCCCCGGCAGATCGACCGGGACCTCGGCGCCGTACCGCTGGCGCCCCCTCCCGGCATGCCGGTGATCGCCAAGGTGGGCATCGGCGCCGCCGTCGTGCTGCTGCTCGCCCTGATCCCGGCCGCCGCCCGGCTGCTGTCGCGGTCGCGGCGCGGCCGCGTGCTGGGCCGTACGGCGCCGCCGGCCGGGGCGGTGCCGGCGAGGGCCG
>NZ_KI866522.1:2036684-2073815 GCF_000511135.2 Microbispora sp. ATCC PTA-5024
GGGACGACCGGGCCGGGCGGCGGCCGCCGTCGGACGCGGCCTGGCTGGAGCTGTGCGACACGCTCACCGACTTGGGGATGCCCCGGCGGCGGGACGAGAGCCCGCGGGCGCTCGGCCGGCGGATCACCGAGCGGTACGAGCTCGACGCGGAGACGGCGGCGTCGCTGGCGCGGATCGTCTCGGCGGAGGAGCGGCTCCGGTACGCCCGCACGCCGGCGGCCGCCGGGCCGGGCAGGGCCGACGTGCGCAGGGTCAGGCGCACGCTGGCCGGGAACGTGTCGCGGTGGCGCCGCCTGGGAGCCGTGGTGGCCCCGATGTCCACGCTGCTGCGGATCAGGGCGGTGGGCGAGCGCGCGCTCGACCTGTTCGACCTGCTGGAGGGTGTCCGGCTGCGGTCAGGTCCCGGCCCCTCCGCGGGGTCAGTCCAGGCGGACCGGTCGTACGAGGCCCCGAGGGAGACGACCCTCACCGGCTCCCGGCGCTGACCCGAGACCCGGTCGGAGGCGACCGGCGGCGCGGGCGACGACGGATCGGGTCGGGGGCGACCCGGCGGCCGGCGCCACGACGGATCGAGTCAGTAGGCGGCCGGCGGCCGGCACCACGACACCGCCCGCCCGGGACACGGGCGGGCGGCGGAGTGCGATCGTCAGCGCTCGTCGTGGCGGCGGCGCCAGCGCTCCTCCATACGCTCCATGAAGGTCTGGCGCTGGGGGCGGCGCCCACGGCCGCGGGCCGGGGAGGAGGAGTCCCCGCCGAAGCCGTTCATGCGCTTCCAGCTCGACAGGCCCCACAGGCAGCTCAGCAGCATGACCACGAAACCGGCGGCGCCGAGGAGGATCTGCGGCACGATGGCGCCGACCATCAGCAGGACCACGCCGAGTGCGAAGCAGACGGAGGCCCGCACCAGGCGGCGCTTGTAGTGGCTGCGCGGATCGCTGATCCGTACGGTATTGGCCCACTTCGGGTCCTCGGCGTAGAGGGCCTGCTCGATCTGGTCGAGCAAGCGCTGCTCGTGCTCAGACAGCGGCACGGCGCCTCCCAAGGACGGCCCCACTCAGGGGAAGACGGCAACGGACGACACGGGGTGTCCGAACCTCGCGGTCGGTTATCCCCAGAATACGAGCCTGTAGACGTAGGCGAAAGAAAACGTCCAACGCGGTCCAAACCGGAGGTGACGTCATGGACCCATTGGACCAAACGGACGACGAACGAGCGAGCCCGGGACCACCGCATCGGGGCCGAACCTCCGGGCGGCCCGGTCCATGGCCTGTTCGGCCTCCCGCCAGCCCGTCTCCCGTTCGCCCAGGCCGAGCTGCCGGGTCGCGGTGGCGGCGGGGGCGAGGTTCTCCACACGGACGCCGACCAGCCGGAGACGCACCCGCTCCAGCCCGGCGGCTTCGTACAGCTCGCACGATGTGTCGTAAATCTCCTTCGCGACGTCGGTCGCCTCGCGGAGCGTCCGCGAGCGGGTGATCGTGGTGAAGTCGGAGCGGCGCAGCTTCACGCTGACGGTCCTGCCGACGTGGCCGGCCGCCCGCAGCCGGGCCGCGACCCGCTCCGACAGCCGCAGCAGCTCGCGGCGGATCACCTCCGGGTCGTCCACGTCCTGGGAGAACGTCTCCTCGTTGCCGACGCTCTTGTCGGGCGCGTGCGGCACGACCCGGCGCTCGTCGCGCCCCCACGCGAGGGCGGCCAGGTGGGCGCCGACGGCCCCGAACTCCCGCTGGAGCGTCGCGACCGGGACGTGGGCCAGGTCGCCCACGGTCCTGATGCCGAGCCGCACGAGCGCCTGCTCGGTCCGCTCCCCCACGCCCCACAGGGCGGCGACCGGCAGCGGGTGGAGGAACTCCACGACCCCGTCGGCGGGGACGACCAGCAGGCCGTCCGGCTTGCACTGCCGGGACGCGAGCTTCGCCACGAACTTGCTGCTCGCCACCCCCACCGAGCAGGTGATCCCGTACCGGTCGGCCACCTGCTCGCGGATCGTGCGGGCGATGGCCGCGGGGCTGCCGAGCCGCCGCCGGGCGCCGCCGACGTCGAGGAACGCCTCGTCCGAGGCGATCGGCTCGACCTCCGGAGTGATCGCCTTGAAGATCTCCATGACGCCCCGGGACACCTCGGCGTACACGCCGTGGCGGGGCGGGATGACGGTCGCCTGGGGGCACAGGCGGCGGGCCCGGGTCATCGGCATGGCCGAGTGGACGCCGAAGCGGCGGGCCTCGTACGTCGCGCTGAGCACGACGCCGCGCGCCCCGGTCGCGCCGACGATGACGGGGGTGCCCCGCAGGTCGGGCCGGTCCAGCAGCTCGACGCTCGCGTAGAAGGCGTCCATGTCGACGTGGAGGATGGGGCAGCCGCTGTCGTCGGCCGGGCCGTCCGGCGGCGTCGGATCCCGGGGCAGCAGCTGGTTCCGCGACACACCGCCACCTTACCCGAACACGGTTTCTATTCGGAGCCCGGCGCGTGTCCGGATCGGGTCAGCGGTGGGCGAGCACGTGGAGGAGCGTCGCGATGTCCCGCAGGACGGGATGGGCGGCGGCCTCCTTCTCCAGCGCGATCAGCCCGTCCGGGTCGCCCTCGGCCAGCATGCCCGGCACGAGGTCGGCGAAGATCCGCACGCCGTGCACGTCGCCGACCGTGAACCCCGCCCGGTCCAGCAGGGCGGCCAGGGCGTCGCGGGAGAACCGGCGCGGGGTGGGATCGCGGTCGCCCCAGCGCCCGTCCGGGTCGGACAGCACCCGCCGCGCCTCGTCGAAGTGCCCGGCGAGCGAGCGGTGGACGGCCGCGGCGACCGAGTTGGCCGCGAGCACGCTGACCACGCCGCCCGGGCGCAGCACCCCGGCGACCGCGCCGAGCGCCCCCGCCGGGTCCTCCACGTACTCCAGCACGCTGTGGCACAGGACGAGGTCGGCGCTGCCCGGCGCGATCAGGTCGCCGAGGTCGGCGGCGTCGCCCTGCAGGCCCTTGACGCCGACCCCGGTCTCCGCGGCCCGCCGCTCCAGCGCGGCGAGGGAGTCGGGGGTGGGATCGACGACCGTCACCACGTGGCCCAGCTTCGCCAGCGGCACGGCGAAGCCTCCGGTGCCGCCTCCGGCGTCGACGATGTCGAGCGACTCGCGCCCGGTGGCCGCGGCCCGCTCGGAGAGGACCGCGCGCAGCGCCTCCCAGACGACCGCCTGCCGCGTGGCGTCACGCACTTCCGGCCTCCCTTGTCCCGCCCCCCGCGGGCGGTGCTTGCTTCGCCACGCCTTCCGGCGCGGCCGGCTCGGGGCGCCCGAGGCCCCCTCCTAGAGCGACAACGACGGCTTGAGCTGCTTGAACCGGGCCAGCAGGCCGTTGACGAACTGCGGCGACTCCTCGGTCGACAGCTCGGCGGCGAGGTGGACCCACTCGCTGATGACCACGCCCTCGGGGACCTCGTCCGACCAGAGCATCTCGTAGGTGCCGCCCCGAAGGACGTTGCGGTCGACGGCCGGCATGCGCTCCAGCGTCCAGCCCTCGGAGTAGGTCGAGATCAGCTCGTCGATCCGGTCGAGGTGCTGCACCACTCCCTCGACCAGGAAGGAGGTGTACTCGTTGACGGGCGGGTCCGCACGCTCCACCCGCTCGGCGAGCACGTCGAGCGGGCTCAGCCTTCTGGCCTCGGCCTCGAAGAGGATGTCCAGCGCGCGGCGGCGGGCCTTGCCCCGAGCCGACACGTCAGGCCCGACCGAGGTACTCGCCGGTGCGAGTGTCGACCTTGACCTTCTCTCCGGTGGTGATGAAGAGCGGGACCTTGATCTCGGCGCCGGTCTCCAGGGTGGCGGGCTTGGTGCCGCCGGTCGAGCGGTCGCCCTGCAGGCCCGGCTCGGTGTGCGCGATCGTCAGCTCCGCCGCCGCCGGCAGGTCGACGTACAGCGGGTTGCCCTCGTTGAAGGCGACGGTCGCGAGAGTGTTCTCCAGCATGTAGTTGGCGGCGTCGCCGACCACCGACCGCCCCACGTTGACCATGTCGTAGGTCTCGGTGTCCATGAACACGAAGTCGTCGCCGTCGAGGTAGGAGTACTGCATCTCGCGCTTGTCGACGTTGGCCACGTCGACCTTCACGCCGGCGTTGAAGGTCTTGTCCACGACCTTGCCGGACAGGATGTTCTTCAGCTTGGTGCGGACGAACGCGCCGCCCTTGCCGGGCTTGACGTGCTGGAACTCAACGACGGTCCACAGCTCACCGCCGTCGAGCTTGAGCACCAGTCCGTTCTTCAGGTCGTTCGTCGTCGCCACGTGCGTCTCCCGCGTCGGCTGCTCTACAGGACGAGCAGCTCCTTCGTCGTCAGTGTGAGAAGCTCCGGCCCGTCGTCACGCGTGACCAGCGTGTCCTCGATGCGCACACCGCCCCTGCCCGGAAGGTAGACCCCCGGCTCGACGGTGATCGGAACTCGATCCTCTAGTCTACCGGTCCTGCCAGGGCCCAGGAACGGCTGCTCGTGGATCTCCAGGCCCACTCCGTGGCCGAGCCCGTGGCCGAAGTGCCCCGCGTGCCCCGCCTCGGCGATCGGTTCGCGGGCCGCGGCGTCCACCTCGTCCGCCGTCGCCCCCACCCGTACGGCGTGGCGGCCGGCCCGCTGGGCGAGCCGCACGAGGTCGTAGAGGTCCCGCTGCCAGGCGGCGGGCCGGCCGACGGCCACGGTGCGGGTCATGTCGGCGTGGTAGCCCTCGTAGAGCGCGCCGAAGTCCATCGTGACCAGGTCGCCGTGCTCCACCGCCCGGTCGGAGGGGCTGTGGTGCGGGATCGACCCGTTCGGGCCGGAGGCCACGATCGCGTCGAACGCCGGCTTGTCCGCGCCGAGCTCGATCATGGCGATCGCGAGCCGGCGGGCGATCTCGCGCTCGGTCGTCCCGGGCACGATCCCCTCGACGACGTGGGCGAACGCCTCGTCGGTGATCGCGCAGGCCCGGCGCAGCGAGGCGAGCTCGCCCTCGTCCTTGACCGCGCGCACGGTCTCCACGATCCCCTCGACGGGCGCGAGCGGGTGCGCGCCGGCGAGGTCGCGGAACGTCCCCACCGGCATGCGCCCGGCCTCGACGGCGACCGGCCCGGCGTCTTCCGCCCGCGACAGCAGCGCGCCCGCCACGTCGCGGTCCTCGATCACCTCCACCCCGGCGCAGCGCTCCCGGGCCGTCTCGGCGTACCGGGAGTCGGTGGCCAGCAGGGCCTCGCCCCCCGCGGTGAGGAGCAGGGCCGCGTTGCTGCTGTCGAGACCGGTCAGGTAGCGCACGTTGACGGCGGCGGTGACGAGGACGGCGGCGACCTCGTGTCCGGGCAGCGTCGCGGCCACCCGCGCGCGGCGTGAGGCGTGAATCACGAACGGGACTCTACGCCCGGCCCGACCCGCCCGCGGCCCGGGGCCGGGAGGTCGCCTTGTCCTCCGCTCGGCCCTTCCGGGCGGTTGCCGCGGTTTCTGACGTCGCGCCCGGCGGATGAAGCGTTTCGGCCCGGCGCGGTAAGTACGGGTGACCGCGCTCGCCGAGAAAGGCCGACATGCATGACGTCACAAGTCGATGCCGATGACGCGACCCTCATCGGACGGTCCCTGGACGATCCGGAGGTCTTCGCCGCCCTGTTCGACCGGCACGCGCCGCTCCTGCACCGCTACGCGGCCAGGCGTCTCGGACCGAGTGAGGCCGAGGACGTGGTGGCCGACACGTTCCTGGCCGCCTTCCAGCGCCGGGGCGATTACGACAGGGGCCGCCCCGACGCCCGTCCATGGCTGTACGGCATCGCCTCCAACCTGATCGGCAAACGGCGGCGCGCCGAGACGGCCCTCTACCGCGCGTACATCCGCAGCGGCGTGCACCCGGCGGAGATACCAGGCGCGCAGGTGGAGGACCGGCTCGACACCCTGGCCGTCAACCGGCCGCTGGCGCGGGCCCTGCTGGCGCTCAAACCGGCCGATCGCGACGTGCTGCTCCTCGTCGCCTGGGCCGAACTGAGCTATCAGGAGGTCGCCGCCGCGCTCGCGATCCCGCCGGGCACCGTCGCCTCGCGACTCAACCGAGCCCGCATCCAGATCCGTCACGCGCTGGAAGAAGGAGACTGACAGTGGACGCACTGAAAGCCATGTGGGAGACCGTCCCGCCGGCCACTCCGGACGATCTCGCGAGAGCGAGACGCCGCCTGATCGAGGAGATGGGCGGACGGCGGCGGCTGATCACCGTTCCCCGGCTGCTGGTCGCCGCCGCTGCGGCAGCGGCCGTCGTCATACCGCTGACCAACGGCCTCGGCACGCCCGCGTACGCGGTGACCAGGAACCCGGACGGGACGATCACCGTAACCGTCAACGAACTGCGCGACCCCGCGGGGCTGGCGGCCGAGCTGAGGTCGGTCGGCATCAAGGCCGACGTGTCGTTCCTCGCGCCGCACACGCGATGCGCGGGACCGCGGTTCGCCGGCGTGGATCCCTCGTACGGGACGCGGCCGCACACGGAAGCGGAACTGAAGTGGGGCGCCGAGCACTGGCGGTCCCTCCAGGTCATCAAGGCCATCCCGGCAGGCCACCGGATCGGGATCCACCCGGAGTACATCCGGCCGGACGAGACACTCGTGCTGGAGATCCGCGACGACCAGAACCCGAAGGTGCTTTGGACACTCGGCGCATGGCTGGCCGAGGCCGGCACCCCTGTGAAGCCCTGCACACCCGTCAGGGACTGAGGCGGGCACGTCCGCCGGTCCTCGCCACGCGGTCCCGGCGGACCTCCGTCCCACCGGCGGCTTCACGGCGGTCGCGCTGTAGGCCCTGACGCCGATGTCCCGCCCCTGACCGCGCCGGGTCCCGGCACGGTCAGGGGGTACGGGGATCAGGCGGCGATGTCGCGGATCCGCTCGACGAGCCGCACCCGCTCCTCGTGCGTACGGGCGAAGGGGGCGACGTTGAGCGTGGTGACGCCGGCCTCCCGCAGGGCGGCGACCCGCTCCCTGATGTGGCCCTCGGGGCCGACCAGGGACATCTTCTCCAGCAGCTCGCGCGGCACCTGGGCGGCCGCCTCCTCCTTCTTGCCGTCGAGGTAGAGGTCCTGGATGAGGGCGGCCTCCTTCTCGAAGCCGTACCGGCGGGCCAGGTCGTTGTAGAAGTTCCTGCCGCGGGCGCCCATGCCGCCGATGTAGAGGGCGGCCATCGGGCGTCCGAGCTCCAGGACGTCGTCCACGTCGTCGCCGATGGCGAGGACGGCCTGCGCGATCACGTCCAGCTCGCCGAGCTCCGGGTCCCTGCGGGCCTTCCCCGCGGCCAGCGACGGCCCCCACACCTCGGCGGCCTTCTCGGGCATGAAGAAGATCGGCTCCCAGCCCTCGGCCAGCTCGGCCGTCAGCTCGACGTTCTTGGGCCCGATGGCCGCGACGACGATCGGGATGCGCTCCCGCACCGGGTGGTTGATCAGCTTGAGCGGCTTGCCCAGGCCGGTGCCGCCCTCCAGGGGCAGCGTGTAGTGCTTCCCGGCGTACTCGAGCCGCTCCCGCCTCCAGACCTTGCGGCAGATCTCGATCACCTCGCGGGTGCGGCCCAGCGGCGCGGTGTACGGCACGCCGTGGAAGCCCTCGATCACCTGCGGCCCGGAGGCGCCGATGCCGAGCGTGAAGCGCCCGTCGGAGACGTAGTCGAGGCCCGCCGCGGTCATGGCGAGCAGGGCCGGGGTGCGGGAGTAGATCGGCAGGATGCCCGAGGCGATCTGCAGCCGCTCGGTCCGCGCCGCGATGTAGCCCATCTGGCTGACCGCGTCGAAGCTGTACGCCTCGGCCACGAACACGATGTCGAGCCCGGCCTTCTCGTAGTCGGCCAGCTCGGCCACGGTCTCCTTGAAGCCCCCGGCGTAGTTGAGGGCCATCCCGATCCGCATCCGCTTCGTCCTTCCGCGTGCCCGCCGGTAACCGAATGTTGTTCCGTTCGTCGGCTCCCAAGGCTAACGACAGGACGGGCGGCGGTCGACCTCAGGGCCGCCGGGCGATGCCGCCGAGGACCGGCAGGAACGCCGTGCGCAGCGGCGGGGTGTCCGGGTCGGGCCGCCACTCGTGCACCTGCACGAGACCGGGCTCCACCAGCTCGAACCCGTCGAAGAACCGGGCGATGGCCTCCCGGGGGCGGGCGTCGAAGGGGGCGTTGGCGGCGCCGTACACCCCGCCGGCGGCCGCCATCACGGCGGGCAGCGGGTCGGAGGTGACGTGCGACACCACGATGTGGCTGCCGGGGGGCAGGGCGTCTCGGTACTGGGCGACGATCCCGGCCGGGTCCTCCTCGTCGGAGACGAAGTGCAGGCACGCCAGCATCAGCAGCGCGACCGGCTCCTCGCCGGGGCCGAAGCCGGCAGGCAGGGCGGCCAGCACGTCGCCGGGCCGCCGCAGGTCGGCCTCCAGGAACTCCACGCGCGGGTCCCCGGCCAGCAGCGCCCGCCCGTGGACGGCCACCACCGGGTCGTTGTCCACGTAGACGACCTGGGCGTCCGGGGCGGCGGCGAGGGCGATCTCGTGCACGTTGCCCTGCGTCGGCAGGCCGGCCCCGAGGTCGACGAAGCGCCGGATGCCGCACTCCCCCGCCAGGTGGCGGACGGCGCGGCCGAGGAAGGCGCGGTTCTCCCGCACCGCCTCCCTGACATGGCCCCGGGACAGCTCGACGACCTTCTCGGCCGCGGCGCGGTCGGCCGGGAAGTGGTTCTTGCCGCCGAGGTAGTAGTCGTACATCCGGGCCACGTTCGGCCGGGTGACGTCCAGCCCCCCGGGGCCCTGCCACTCTCCCACCGCCGTCTCCCGTCTCCCGTGGCGAATTCCCCGTGATCATAGTGGGCGTCCCGGCAGCCGGACAGCTCGGTCTCGGCATTCAGGACGCCGGGCGGCCCGCGCCCTTCCGCTGCAGCGAGAGGAGGTCCTCTGCCGTGTCCACGTCGACGGGGTCCCCCACGTCGTCGCAGGGGACCAGGGTCACCAGATCCGGGCGGGACCGCAGGAACGGCCGTGCGCCCACATCCCCGACGGCCAGCGCGGCCACCTCCGCGACGTGCTCCCGGGCGATCAGGACGGGGTTGCGCGGCGCGCCGCCGTAGGAGGCGGCGGCGACACAGGCGCCCGCGGCGAACGCCCCGATCAGCCGCCGTACGGCCGCGGGGCCGACCAGCGGCTGGTCGGCGAGGGCGACGACCACGGCCCCGGCCCGGCCGGGCAGCGCGCGGAGACCGGCCCGCAGAGACGAGCCCATGCCGGTCGCCCAATCGGGGTTGGACACCACCTCGGCCCCCGGGACGGGGACGAGGGCCGCGCCCAGCACCACGATCACGGGGTCGCATCCGCCGTCCGCGAGCAGCCGCACCCCGCGGTCGACCAGCCGCTCGCCGCGGAACTCCACGAGGGCCTTGGGCGTGCCGAGACGGCTCCCGGCCCCCGCGGCGAGCAGCAGCCCGGCCACGACCCCGCCCTCCGCCCGCTCCGCCGGGTCCGCCCGGCCTGCTGGCTCCGCCCGGTCGCCGCCCGCCTGCCGTGTCACAGCGCGTCCCCGGTGTCGCCGTCCCCCGGGGCGGGGTCGCCGTGGATGCGGCCCGTCGTCTCGGTCAGCGGCCGGCCGCTGCCGCCCCAGCGGAGCCCGATCAGCTCGGCCGCGATCGACACCGCCGTCTCCTCCGGCGTGCGGGCCCCGAGGTCGAGACCGATCGGAGAGCGCAGCCGGGCGATCTCGGCCTCCGGCAGGCCGGCCTCGCGCAGCCGCGCCAGCCGGTCGGCGTGCGTGCGGCGCGAGCCCATCGCCCCCACGTACGCCGCCGGGGTGCGCAGGGCGACCTCCAGCAGCGGGACGTCGAACTTGGGGTCGTGGGTGAGCACGCAGATCACGGTCCGCCCGTCGACCTCGGTGGCCGACAGGTAGTCGTGCGGCCACTTCACCACGACCTCGTCGGCGTCGGGGAACCGCTTGGCCGTGGCGAATACCGGCCGGGCGTCGCAGACGACCACGTGGTAGCCGAGGAACTTGCCGATCCGCGCGACCGCCGCCGCGAAGTCGATCGCGCCGAAGACCAGCATCCTGGGCGCCGGCGCGAACGACTGGACGAAGACCTGCAGGTCGTCGAGGCGCCGCTCCCCCTCCGGGCCGTACCGTCGGACGCCGGTGAGCCCCTGCGCGAGCATGCCGCGGACGTCGTCGTCCACCGCGTCGTCGAGCCGCGCGGAGCCGAGCGACCCCGACGCGCGGGAGGGCCAGATGACGCGGCGGGCCCCCACCGGCCCCGGGCCCGCCACGATCGTCGCGACGGCGACCGGGCGGCGCGCCGCGATCGAGGCGGCGATCTCACCCAGCTCCGGGTACGCCTCCCGCGACACCGCCTCCACGAACACGTCGATGATCCCGCCGCAGGTCAGGCCGACGGAGAACGCCTCGTCGTCGCTCACGCCGTACCGCTGGAGGACCGGCGGCTCCCCCTCGGCCACCTCGCGGGCCAGCTCGTAGACCGCCCCCTCGACGCAGCCGCCCGACACGCTGCCGACGGCCTCGCCGTCCCGTACGGCCATGGACGCGCCGGGCGGGCGGGGCGCGCTGCGGAACGTGCCGACGACGGTGGCCAGCCCGAACCGCTCCCCCGTCTCCCACCAGCGCACGATCTGGTCGAGCACGTCACGCATCCGGGCCGCCTCCCTCCGGCCGCCGGGCACGGGCCCCGGCCAGCAGGGCGGCCAGGTCCTCGAACGCCGCGAGGCTGTGCCCGGCCACGAAGTCGGACACGTACGGCAGGGCCGCGCGGATCCCGGCGGTCAGCGGGCGGTACTCGGGGTCGCCCTTGTGCGGGTTCACCCAGATCACCCGGTGGGCCGTGCGGGAAAGCCGGGCCATCTGGGCGCCCAGCGGCTCCGCCGGGCCCCTCTCCCAGCCGTCCGAGGCGATCACGACGATCGCGCCCCGGGGGTCGGGCAGCCGCAGCAGCTCCTTGATCTCCTCCCCCAGCCGGGTGCCGCCGCTCCAGTCGGGGATGGCGGCCGAGCAGGCGGCCATCGCCCGGTCGGGGTCGCGGTGGCGCAGCTCGGCGGTGATCCGGGTGAGCCGCGTCCCGGCGCTGAACACCTCGGTGGCCGCGGGCTGGGCGCGCACGAGCGCGTGCGCGAAGCGCAGCAGCGTGTCGGAGTAGGCCGCCATCGAGCCGCTGACGTCCACGGCCATGACCACTCTGCGGGGCCGGTCGCGGTGCGCCCGCAGCAGCAGCCGCGCGGGGTCCCCGCCGTGCCGGACCGCCTCCCGGACCGTGCGCCGCCCGTCGAGCCGGCCGCGGGCGGCCGGGCGGAACCGCCGGGACCGGCGCCGCTCCCGCGCCCCGTCGAGCAGGGCGAGCAGGGCGCCCACCTCCCGCCGTTCGGCCTCGCTCATCCGGGCGACGTCCCGGTGCCGCAGCACCTCGATCCGGCTCGCGGTGGCCGGGAGCGCGTCGGCCTCTCCCGTCCCCTCGGGCTCCGCCCCGTACGGCAGGGCGGTGGGACGGGTCACGGTCACGGCGGTGGCGGCGCGGTCCGGGCGCGGGCGCAGGCCGGAGAAGTAGGCGGCGAAGCACCGGTCGTACCGGGGGATGTCGCCGGGCCCGGCGCACAGCGTGAGGCGGCCGGCCCAGTAGACGTCCCGCTCCCGGCCGGCGTCGAGGTGGCCCAGAGCGGCCAGGAAGCTCTGCGTGCGCTCGTGGTCGGCCCCCACCCCGGCGGCCCGCAGCGTCCGGGCGAACCCCGTCAGGGTGGCCGCGAGGGCCTCCCGGGGCGCCCCTGGGCCCGGGGGCGCGGGACGGCTTGTCCCGGGGCGGCCTCCCGCGTTCTCAGCCACGGCCGCGGGTCCCGTCACCGGAGTCCCGGACCGAAGCTGCCGGGGCCGCCAGCAGGCGGCGGGCCCGGACGGCCTCCTGGTCCTCCCGGTACTTGAGCACCGCTCCGAGCGTCACGGCGGCCAGGTCCGGGTCCAGCTCCGCGGCGCCGAGCGTGAGCAGGGCCTCGGCCCAGTCGAGGGTCTCCGCGATGCCGGGCGGCTTCACGAGGTCGGCCGCCCGCAGCCGCCCCGCGGCCCGGGCCACGTCCGACGCGAGCCGCTCGGTGCAGCCGGGCAGGCGCCGCAGCAGGATCGCTACCTCGCGGTCGAAGCCGGGGTGCTCCAGCCAGTGGTAGAGGCAGCGCCGCTTGAGCGCGTCGTGCACCTCTCGGGTGCGGTTGGAGGTCACGACGACGACGGGAGGCGTGGCCGCGCTGATCGTGCCCAGCTCGGGGATGGTGATCGTGAAGTCGGACAGCACCTCCAGCAGGAACGCCTCGAACTCGTCGTCCGCCCGGTCGACCTCGTCCACCAGCAGGACGCTGGGCTGCGTCTCCAGGGCCCGCAGCAGCGGCCGGGCGATCAGGAACCTGCGGTCGTAGATCTCGCCCTCGAGCGCGCCCGCGTCGGCCGCGCCCGCCGCCTCCGCGGCCTTGAGGTGCAGGAGCTGGCGGGCGAAGTCCCAGTCGTAGAGGGCCTGGGCGGCGTCGAGCCCCTCGTAGCACTGCAGCCGGATGAGCGGGGCGCCGAGGATCGCGGCCAGCGTCTTGGCCAGCTCGGTCTTGCCGACCCCGGCCTCACCCTCCAGGAAGAGCGGCCGGCCCATCCGCACCGCGAGGTACGCCGCCGTCGCCAGCCCCTCGTCCGCCAGGTAGTCGTGGTGGTCGAGCAGCTCCGCCAGCGTCGCGGGCGAGTCGATGTCCGGCACCGTGGTTGTCCGCCGCAGCACAGGGTCAGGCTACGCGCCACGGGTTCCACCCCGCTCTGGCCGATTCCGCCAAACAGCGGCGGCCCCCACCCCGGCGATTGCCACGATCGCACAGCCCCCGGCCCGCGCTGACGCCTTTGGGGGCCCGGCCGGTCGCCCCGCGCCCGCGCTGACGCCGCAGGGGGCCTGGCCGCTCACGCCCCGGCCCGCACAGGTGCGGCGGGCGGTCTAGGGTCGTGACCGTGGAGCTCTCGCCCGCCTCGCCGATCCCGCCGGTCCCGCCCGCGCCGCCGGAGCTCGCGGGCTCCCCCGCGGGCAGGGCGCTCGCCGCCGAGCTCGCGGCCCGCTGGGGCGAGCCGCACCGCCGTTACCACACCACGGCCCACCTCCGCGCCGTGCTCGCCGCGGTCGAGCCGCTCGCCGGCCTCGCCCGCGACCCCGCGGCCGTACGGCTGGCCGCCTGGTTCCACGACGCCGTCTACGAGGGCCTCGCGGGACGGGACGAGGAGCGCAGCGCCCAGCTCGCCCTGGCGCGGCTGCCTGCCTGCGGCCTCGCGCCGGAGCGGGTGCGGGAGGTGGCCAGGCTGGTGCGGGTCACGGCCGGCCACGCGTACGAGCCGGGCGACGCCGACGCGGCCGTGCTGTGCGACGCCGACCTCGCCGTCCTGGGCGGGACCCCCGAGGAGTACGACGCGTACGCCCGGGCCGTGCGGGAGGAGTACGGCCACGTCCCCGCCGAGCTGTTCCGGGCGGGGCGGGCCGCCGTCCTGCGCGGCCTGCTGGCGAACGGGCGCCTCTACGGCACCCCGCTGGGGCGCGACCTGTGGGAGGCGCGGGCCAGGGACAACATGGCCCGGGAGCTCGCCCGCCTCTGACGCTCCCTCCGTGGGCGGCCTCCTAGCGGGACTTGCGGCGGCGCAGGCCTGCGTCCCGCAGGCGGCGCACCAGTTCGCCGCTGGACACCGCCTCCGCGCCGAGGGCCAGCGCCCGGTCGTACACCGTCTCCGGCACGTCGTAGTGGTCCCGGTCGAAGGCCCGCACAGGCACTCCGAGGACGCGGGCGAAGGCGTGCAGCTCCTCGTACGACCCGTCGCTGACGAGGTGGGACCAGAGCAGGCCGCGGGGGCCCGGCCAGTTGGGCCGGTCGATCAGCACGGCCATCGGCCCTCCCGCCTTTCCGAACGTCTGGGGGCAACCTTAACGGTGATATACCTATTGACCCGATAGGAAATATAGACAATCCTATGGGCAACGTCCGCTGAACCTGCGAGGTGATCCATGTCCGTCCTCGAACTGGAGACGGAGGTCCGGGCCGGCGCACGGCCGGCTCCCCGTCCCCAGAGCCGGCGGCTGCCCGGCAGATCCTGGCATCGCTGGATCAGCCCGCTGGTCCTGGTCGTCGCGTGGCAGATCGCGAGCGCGACCGGGCTGCTGCCCACCCGGCTCCTGGCCGCGCCGTCCACGATCGCGGCGACCGCGCTCGACCTCGTCCGCGACGGGACGCTCCCGACGGCGATCGCCGTGTCCCTGCAGCGCGTGCTCGCCGGCTTCGCCGCCGGCGCCGTCGCGGGGATCGGGACGGCGCTGGTGGCCGGCCTGAGCCGGGCCGGCGAGAACGCGGTCGACCCGATCATGCAGATGCTCCGCGCGCTGCCGTTCTTCGGGCTGATCCCGCTGTTCATCCTGTGGTTCGGCATCGGCGAGACGCCGAAGGTGCTGCTGGTGGCCCTCGCGGTGTCGTTCCCGCTCTACCTCAACACGTTCGCCGGCATCCGCGGCGTGGACGGCAAGCTCGCCGAGGTCGCGCGGACGCTCAAGCTGGGCGGGGCGCAGCTCGTGCGGCACATCGTGCTGCCCGGCGCGCTGCCCCAGACGCTGGTGGGGCTCCGACAGAGCCTCGGCGTCGCCTGGCTCGCGCTGATCGTGGCCGAGCAGATCAACGCCGACGCGGGGCTCGGCTACATGATCAACGACGCCCGGGAGTTCCTGCGCACCGACGTGATCGTCGTCGGCCTGCTCGTCTACAGCGCGCTCGGTCTGCTGACCGACGCCCTCGTCCGGCTGCTCGAAAGGAGGGCGCTGACGTGGCGGCGCGAGTTCCTGTCCCGGTGAGCCCTGTGAGCCCTGTGAGCCCGGTGAGCCCGACCCGGGCGGCGGCCTCGGTCCGGGCGCTCACCCGGCGCTTCGGCGACCGGACCGTCCTCGACGGCCTCGACCTGGACATCGCGAGAGGCGAGTTCGTGGCGCTGCTCGGCCGCAGCGGCTCGGGCAAGTCGACGCTGCTGCGGGCGCTCGCCGGGCTGGACCACGAGGTGGAGGGAGGTCTCGCGGTCGGCGAGTCGGTGGCCGTGGCCTTCCAGGAGCCCCGCCTCGTGCCGTGGAAGCGGGTGCGGGCCAACGTCGCGCTGGGCCTCGCCGACGGCGACGCCCGCGCCAGGGCCGAGGCCGCCCTCGCCGAGGTCGGCCTCGCCGAGCGGGCGGACGCCTGGCCGCTCACACTGTCGGGCGGCGAGGCACAGCGGGCCAGCCTGGCCCGGGCCCTCGTCCGCGAGCCCGGTCTGCTGCTGCTCGACGAGCCGTTCTCCGCGCTCGACGCGCTGACCAGGATCACGATGCACGGGCTGGTCCTCGAGCTGTGGTCGGCCCACCGGCCGGCCGTGCTGCTCGTCACCCACGACGTGGACGAGGCGCTGCTGCTGGCCGACCGCGTCCTCGTGCTCGGCGAGGGCCGCATCGCCCACGAGACGACGATCTCCCTGCCCCGGCCGCGCCACCGCGACCATCCCGACCTCGTGTCCCTGCGCACCACCCTGCTGGCCGCTCTCGGCGTCTTCCCAGAAGGAACAGCATGAACAGGAAACTCCTCGCCGCCGTCCTGCTCGCCGTCTCCGTCGCGACCGCGTGCTCGTCCACCGGCTCCTCCGGCGGCTCCTCCACCGGGGGCGCCAAGGGCTCCTCCGCGGGCGTGACGCTGCGCGTCGGCGACCAGAAGGCCGGGTCCCAGGCACTCCTGGAGGCCGCCGGGCTGCTCGGCGGCACCCCGTACACGATCACCTGGTCCCAGTTCACGTCGGGGCCGCCGCTGCTGGAGGCGGTGAACGCCGGGGCCGTCGACATCGGCGGCGTGGGCAACACCCCGCCGGTCTTCGCCGCGGCCTCCGGCTCGAAGATCAAGGTGGTGGCCGCATACCGGCAGAACCTGGCGGCGGCGGCCATCCTCGTGCCGCAGAACTCGGCGATCACCTCGCCCGCCCAGCTCAAGGGCAAGAAGATCGCGGTGGCCAAGGGCAGTTCGGCCCACTACCACCTGCTGGCCGTGCTGCGGAAGCAGGGCCTGTCCTTCAAGGACGTCCAGCCGCAATACCTCCAGCCCGCGGACGCGCTCGCCGCGTTCTCCTCGGGCACGGTCGACGCCTGGGCCATCTGGGACCCCTTCACCTCCCAGGCCCGCATCCAGAACAAGGCCAGGCTGCTGGTCGACGGCACCGGGTACGTCAACGGCCTCAACTTCCAGGTCGCGGCGCCCGCCGCCCTGGAGGACGGCGCCAAGCAGGCCGCCGTCCGCGACTTCCTCACCCGGCTGGCCAAGGCCCGCAACTGGGCCGAGTCCCACCAGGCCGAGTGGGCCAAGGTCTGGGCCAAGGAGACGGGCCTGCCGGTCGAGGTGGCGAACGCCGCGGTCGCCAACGCGGTCGCCGCGCCGATCGTCATCGACGACGCGGCGGTGAAATCCGAGCAGCAGATGGCGGACGCGTTCTCGGCCGAGGGCCTGATCCCCGGCACCGTCAAATTCTCCGATTTCGTGGATGAGCGGTTCAACGACGTCGTCGCGAAGGCACAGCAATGAGATTCCACTGGTTTCTGCCCACCACGGGCGACAGCAGGGCGATCGTCGGCGGCGGCCACGGCCTCCACCGCGGCCACGGCCACCCCACGGCCTCGGTCTACCGGCCGCCCTCCATCGACTACCTCGGGCAGATCGCCCGTTCGGCCGAGCAGCTCGGCTTTGAAGCCGTGCTCACCCCCACGGGCACCTTCTGCGAGGACGCCTGGCTGGTGACCGCGGCGCTGACACAGGTGACCACCCGGCTGAAGTTCCTGGTGGCGTTCCGGCCCGGATTCCTGTCGCCGACGCTGGCCGCCCAGATGGCCGCCACGTACCAGCGGATCTCGGGCGGCCGGCTGCTGCTCAACGTGGTCACGGGCGGCGAGGCGACCGAGCAGAAGCGGTTCGGCGACCACCTGTCGAAGGACGAGCGGTACGCCAGGACCGACGAGTTCCTCACCGTGGTCCGCGGCGCCTGGGACGGCCCGTTCGACTTCGCGGGCGAGCACTACCGGGTCGAGGGCGCGATGGTCGCCGAGCGGCCCTCCCCCGTGCCCGAGCTGTACTTCGGGGGGTCGTCGCCGGCGGCCGGGCCGGTCGCCGCCCGGCACGTGAACGTCTACCTGACGTGGGGCGAGCCGCCGTCGCAGGTGGCCGCCAAGCTCGGCTGGATCCGGGAGCTGGCCGCGGCGGAGGGCCGCACGCTGCGGTTCGGCATCCGCCTGCATGTGATCACCCGCGACACCTCCCAGGAGGCGTGGGCGGAGGCGGACCGGCTGCTCGACCGGATCGACCCGGAGGACATCGCGTCGGCCCGGACGATCCTGGGCCGCAGCGAGTCGGCCGGGCAGCAGCGGATGCTCGCGCTGCACGAGGGCTTCCGCGGCGGCCGGGCCCGCGACCTGGAGATCCACCCCGGGCTGTGGGCGGGCGTCGGGCTCGTCCGCGGCGGCGCGGGCACGGCCCTCGTCGGCAGCCACGCCGAGGTGGCCGACCTCGTGGAGGAGTACGCCTCGCTCGGGATCGAGGAGTTCGTGCTGTCCGGCTACCCCCACCTGGAGGAGGCCTACTGGTTCGGCGAGGGCGTGCTGCCGGAGCTGCGGCGGCGGGGCGCGCTCGACCGGGCTCCCGCCGTACGGCTCACCGCCTGAGGCGACCCGGCCCGGGGCGGGCGCGGCGGGCTCGCCGTCCCTACACCCGGTCGGGGGCCTCGCCGCGCTCGCGGATCAGCGCGCCGAGCTCCGACACGGCGCGGCGCGAGCGCTCCCGCTCGGTGCTCTGGATGCCCATCGCGCCGAGGCTCAGCCCGTTGGCCAGGTCGAGCTTCGGCCACGGGTCGCCCTCGACCATGGTGACGTCCAGCAGCTCGGGCCACTCGTAGTGGTGGACCCGCAGGGGGTTCACCACCGTGACGCCCCGCTCGTCGGCGCTCACGCGGAGCCGGCCGAGCAGGTGGAGGACGGCCGCCACCAGGAGGCCGAAGACCACGATGCCGATCCGGTCCGGCACGCCGAACATGGGCGGCAGGACCACCGCGAGCAGGACGGAGCCCCCGATCATCACGGCGGCCAGGCCGTACGCGATGATCGGGGCGCGTCGCGGGCGCCAGGTCACGGGCAGCGGCGGAGGCGTCGTCTCAGACACGGCGACCCGCCGGGAGGTCGCGCACGGCGTCGGCGAGGACGCCTCGTGCGGGCTTGTGCGTGATCACTGATGGTTTTCCCAGCTCGGACGGGCGGGATGCGTCATCCCCGATGGGTCTGCGGCTCAGGTCGCCAGGCGGCGGAGGGTGAGGGCCGTCTCAAGGGCGGCCATCGTCGCCTCGTACCCCTTGTCCTCCTTGCTGCCCGGCAGCCCGGACCGCTCGACCGCTTGATCAAGCGTGTCACACGTGAGGACCCCGTTGCCCACCGGGGTCGACTCGTCGAGCGCGATCCTGGTCAACCCCGCCGTCACCGAGTCGCAGACGTAGTCGAAGTGGGCCGTGTCCCCCCGGATCACCGCGCCGAGGGCCACGACCGCGTCGCACCGGCGGGCGAGCGCCTGGGCCACGACCGGGATCTCCAGCGAGCCCGCCACCCGGACGGTGAGGGCCTCGGCCCCGCTGTCCTCGGCCGCCCGCAGCGCCCGCGCCACCAGCTGGTCGGTGATCTTCTCGTGCCATCGGGCCGCGACGACGCCCACGGTCAGCCCGCTCGCGTCGACCGGGGAGGCCCCGGGACGTCCCTCGCCGCTCATTCGTCCTCCGTCTCGGGGATGTCGTGACCCAGCCGGTCGCGCTTGGCCGCCAGGTATCTCTCGTTGTACGGGTTCATCGCCACGGGCATCGGCTCGCGGCCGAGGACCTTGATGCCGTATCCGTCCATGCCGCGCATCTTGGCCGGGTTGTTCGTCAGCAGCCGGACCGACTTCACGCCGAGGTCGGCCAGCATCTGGCCGGCGTTGGAGAACTCCCGCGCGTCCACCGGGAGCCCCAGCTCCAGGTTGGCGTCGACGGTGTCGCTGCCGTTGTCCTGGAGGCTGTAGGCCCGCAGCTTGGCCAGCAGGCCGATGCCCCGGCCCTCGTGGCCGCGCAGGTAGACGATCACCCCGCGGCCCTGCTCGGCGATCGTCCGCATGGCGCCGTCGAGCTGCACGCCGCAGTCGCAGCGCAGCGAGCCGAGCACGTCGCCGGTCAGGCACTCGGAGTGCGCCCGCACCAGCACGTTCTCGCCGTCGCCGAGGTCGCCGTAGACCAGGGCCACATGCTCGCCGCCGTCGAGCGCGCTGGCGTACCCGTAGGCCCGCCACTCGCCGTAGCGGTTGGGGATGCGGGTCTCGGCGACCCGGGTGACCATCCGCTCGGAACGGCGGCGGTGCTCGACGAGCTGCTCGATCGTGACGAGCGCGAGGTCGTGCTCGTCGGCGAACTCCCGCAGCCGGGGCAGCCGGGCCATCGTGCCGTCGTCGTTGACGATCTCGGCGAGCGCGCCCGCGGCCGACAGCCCGGCCAGCCGGGCGAGGTCGACGGCCGCCTCGGTGTGGCCCTGGCGGACCAGCACGCCGCCCTCGCGGTAGCGCAGGGGGAAGATGTGGCCGGGGCGGACCAGCTCGTACGGCTCGGTGGCCGAGTCGCACAGCGTCCTGATCGTCTTGGCCCGGTCGGCCGCCGAGATGCCGGTCGTCACGCCGTCCCGGGCGTCCACGCTGATCGTGTAGGCCGTCCGGAGGTGCTCGCGGTTGTCGGTGACCATCAGCGGCAGCCCGAGCCGGTCGAGCTCGGCGCCCTCCATCGCGACGCAGACGACGCCGCTGGTGTACCGGATCATGAACGCGACCAGCTCCGGGGTGGCCTTCGCCGCCGCGAAGATGAGGTCGCCCTCGTTCTCCCTGTTCTCGTTGTCGACCACCACGACGGGCCGGCCGTCGCGGATGTCGGCGATGGCCCGGTCGACCGGGTCGAGCCTGATCTCCTTCACACCGTCACCGCCTCGCGCCGCGGGGCGCGCGACTGGCGCAGCCAGTCCCGGAACCCGATGAGCACCATCACGAAGAACAATCCGTAGACGAGACCCGAGACCACCAGGCCCGAGCGGACCGCCAGCGGCACGCCGACGACGTCCACGGCCACCCAGATCACCCAGAAGTCGACCAGGGCCCTTCCCTGCGCCCAGGTGGCGACCGCGCTGCCGACGAAGATGTACGCGTCGGGCCACGGCGCCCAGGAGATGTTCAGTCCCCGCGAGTTGAGGTAGGTGAACAGCAGCGCGACGGCGACGGTACCCGCCGCCATCACCGCGATGAGCCACGTCCGCTCGGTCCGGGTCGCGGGCCGGATCGGCAGCTGCGCGCCGTCCCGCGTGCCGCGCGACCACCGCACCCAGCCGTAGACCGCCAGCAGGCCGAACAGCGCCTGCTTGAGGGCGTTGCCCGTGATGTGCGCGCTGATCGAGGCCGTGAACAGCAGGACGGAGCCGACCAGTTGCACCGGCCAGGTCCAGATCGTCTTCCTGATGGCGAGCCAGACCGTGGTCAGCGCGGCCGCGTTGCCCACCAGGTCGGTCCACAGGACGTGCTGCCCCAGCACGTCGAATCCCGCGTCGGTCCAGCTCATGCCCGGGCTCCCGCGGTCAGCTTCTCGACGTACTTGGCGATCACGTCCACCTCCAGGTTGACCGGGTCACCCGGCCGCTTGTGTCCGAGCGTGGTGAGCTCGAGGGTCGTGGGGATCAGGCTGACGGTGAAGCTCTCCGCGTCGGCGGCGACCACCGTGAGGCTGACGCCGTCCACCGCGATCGACCCCTTCTCCACCACGTAGCGCTCCAGGCCGGGCGGGAGGGAGATCCGCACGATCTCCCAGTGCTCGGCCGGCTCGCGGGAGACGACGGCGCCGGTGCCGTCCACGTGGCCCTGCACGATGTGGCCGCCGAGCCGCTGGTCGGCCCGTACGGCGCGCTCCAGGTTGACGGGGGATCCGGGCCGCAGCGCGCCCAGCGACGACCGGTCGAGGGTCTCCTTCATCACGTCGGCCGTGAACGCGTCGCCGTCCACGGCGGCCACCGTGAGGCACACGCCGTTGACCGCGATCGAGTCGCCGTGCCGGGCGTCGCCGGTGACGACCTTCCCGCGGACGGTCAGCCGCGCCGACCGGCCGGCGTCCAGCTCCTCCACCGCGACGACCTCGCCGAGCTCCTCGACGATTCCGGTGAACATCTCAGCTCTCCTTAGGGGATTGCGGCCGGAGGACGATCCTGAGATCCGGCCCGACGGGGGTGACTTCCTCGAACTCCAGGCGATGCGCCTCGGCGATCGTCTCGACGCCCGCGGGGCCGAGCGCGGCCGCGCCCGCGCCCAGCAGCGCCGGCGCGAGGTAGCCGACGACCCGGTCGACCAGTCCCTCCCTGAGGAACGAGCCGGCGAGGGTCGGGCCGCCCTCAAGCAGCACGCTCACGATCTGCCTCCCGTGCAGCTCAGCCATGAGGGCGCGCAGATGTATTCCGCCGTCCGCGCGCGGGAGCCGTACGGCTCCGGCCAGGTGCGGGGGCACGACGGCGTCGTCGGCGACGGCGACAAGCGTGGGGGCGGCCTCGTCGAGGACGCGGGCGGAGGCGGGGGTGCGGGCGCCGGGGTCGGCCACCACGCGCAGCACGGGCCGCGCGCGCAGGGGCTCGGGGACCCGGGCGGTGAGGCTGGGGTCGTCGGCCAGCACGGTGCCGACGCCCACGAGGACGGCGTCGCTCTCGGCCCGCAGGCGGTGCACCTCGGCCCGCGCCTCCGGGGAGGTGATCCACTGGCTGGTGCCGTCCCGCGCCGCCGAACGCCCGTCGAGGGTCGCGGCGAACTTCCAGGTCACGTACGGCCGGCGGGACCGGGCGAAGGTGAGCCACGCCGCGTTGACGCGCTCGGCCTCCTCGGCGAGCAGCCCGGCCTCCACGCGGACGCCGCGGCTCGCGAGGGTCTCGGCGCCGCCCGCCGCCACGGGGTTGGGGTCGGCCACGGCGACGACGACCCGGGCCACCCCGGCCTCCAGGAGGGCGCCGGCGCAGGGACCCGTTCTGCCGGTGTGGTTGCAGGGCTCCAGGGTCACGTACGCCGTGCCGCCCCTGGCCCGCTCCCCCGCCTCCCGCAGGGCCACGACCTCGGCGTGCGGGCCGCCCGCGTAGGCGTGGAAGCCCTCCCCCGCGACCTCGCCCGACGCGTCGAGCACGACGCACCCGACGACCGGATTGGGACTGGTGCCGCCCTGTCCCCGGGCGGCGAGCGCGACCGCGCGCCGCATGTGCTGGATGTCCCGAGAGGTCACCCCGGACCCTTCCTCTCGCCTGTCGCTTCTGCGCCGGCAAGGCGGGCCCCGGGGGTGTGTGACGCGGTCGCACGACCACGTCAGCGGGCGCGCCGGTGCCTCACGGCACGGACGCCCGCTCGCGCGCTTCCTCCCATCCGGACTTTCACCGTCGGTCCTGGAATCACACCAGGTCCACCGGCCGATGGCTTCGGCCGGGTCGCGGACTGCCGCCCCGGGCAGGGGCGTCACCGCCGGTTCGGAATTTCACCGACCCCGGAGCACGCTTGCTCTGTCCCCACCAGTGTGCCATGCCCGCGACGTTGGCGCTTGTGCGCGATTGCGGTGATCAGCAAGGATCATCCGGGGTTGTGATGAGTGTCTCGACCCCGTCCGAGTTGTGTCACAAAACCGTGACACAAAACTCTTTATGTAATATGCAGTGTTGCCTGGCGCATCTTCCAAGGTCAACCGGGTTCCAGGACACAAGCTGATTTACTTTGGACAACGAAGCAAGCAAGAAGCGCATCGTCCGCGCCAAGTGATTGACCCCTGCATAATTAGTTGCCAGGGTTCCCTATAGTCGGATCTCTTCCGATCGTTAATGGTCCTTCCGGGAGCACCGCACCATGACGTTCCCCTCCTCGGCCACGACCGACGCCGTGGCGGACGCAGCGGCGTCCGCCGAGCCGGCCGGTTCCGGCCCCGCCATCGTCGGCCGATCGCCCGGCCAGCTCATGTGGCGCCGGTTCCGGCGCGACAAGACGGGTGTGATCTCGGCCGTCATCGTCCTCGGGTTCTTCCTGGTCGCCATCCTCGCCCCGGTGATCTCGATGCTGTACGGCAAGGACCCGTACAGCACCTACGGGCAGGACCGGCCCGGGCTGCTCAACGAGTACGGCTACCCGCTGGCACCCAACGGCGGGATGAGCGGCGAGTTCTGGTTCGGCCTCGAGCCGGGCCTCGGCCGCGACGTCTTCATGCAGCTCGTCTACGGCATCAGGACCTCGCTGAGCATCGCCGTGATCGTGACCGTCCTGTCGACGATCATCGGCGTCGTGCTCGGCATCACCTCCGGCTACATCGGCGGCAAGACCGACTACGTGATCGGCCGGGTCATCGACACGCTCCTGGCCTTCCCCTCGCAGCTGTTCCTGATCGTCTTCCTGCCCGTCGTCGAGGCGGCCATCGTGCTGCCCGAGGAGGAGACGCCGACCTGGCTGCGGTACGTGTCCATCTGCCTGGTGCTGACCGTGCTCGGGTGGGCCACGATCGCGCGCCTGTTGCGCGCCCAGGTCCTGTCGCTGCGGACGCGCGAGTTCATCGAGGCGGCCCGCGTGACCGGCGCCTCGCCCGGCCGGGTCGTCTTCAAGGAGCTCCTGCCCAACCTGTGGACCCCGATCATCATCCAGGCGACCCTCGCGCTCCCGCTGTACGTGGGGGCCGAGGCGGGCCTCGGCTTCCTCGGGGTCGGCATGACCGAGCCGACCCCCGACTGGGGCCGCATGTTCCAGGTGGGCGCCAACGTCTACCACTCCGACGTGACGTACCTGATCTTCCCCGGTGTGTCGATGCTGATCTTCGTGGTCGCGTTCAACCTTCTCGGCGACTCGATCCGCGACGCTTTCGACCCCAAGACGAAGCGCTGACGAGGCGCTCTCCCCCATAGGAAGGACCACATGAGATCGCACAGCAGGCGATACGCCTCGGTGACGGCCGTCCTCGCCATAGGCGCGCTGGCCCTGGCGGGCTGCGCCAAGGGTGGCGGCGGCGGCGCCCCCGCCACCGCCGCGGGCGGCTCCCAGAAGCCGCTGGAGAACAAGGCGGTCAGCGCGATCGCGGTCGGCACGGCCGATGACTCCAAGGGCGCCGCCCCGGAGATCCCCGGCGCCAAGTCCGGCGGCACCGTCTACATGATCGACCGTGACGACTTCAGCCACCTGGACCCGGGCCGTATCTACCTGAACTACAACTCCTCGGTCTCGGAGCTGTTCACCCGCCGGCTCACGGCGTACAAGCACGACGACTCGGGCAACATCAAGCTCGTCGGCGACCTGGCCACCGACGCCGGCACCACCACCGACGGCGGCAAGACCTGGAAGTTCACGCTGAAGGACGGCGTGAAGTGGGAGGACGGCACCCCGATCACCTCGGGTGACATCAAGTACAGCTTCGAGCGCCTGTTCGCGGACTTCATCACCGAGGGCCCCGACTACGCCGAGAGCTGGCTCGTCCCCGACCCCAAGAAGCCGTTCCGCGACCAGTACAAGGGCCCGTACGACGGCAAGGAGCTCGACACGATCGAGACTCCGGACGACAAGACGGTGGTCTTCCACCTCAACGGCCTCCACCCCGACTTCAACTTCACCGTGGCCATGACCGGCTACGGCGCGGTGCCCAAGGCGCACGACACCAAGCAGAAGTACGACAAGCAGCCGTTCTCGGCCGGCCCGTACAAGATCGTGAGCCACGTCACCGACAAGTCGATGGACCTGGAGCGCAACCCGAACTGGGACAAGAACACCGACTCCATCCGGCACGCCTACCCGGACAAGTTCCACATGGAGTTCGGCGTGCAGGCCCAGCAGACGACCGAGCGGTTCCTCGCCGACACGGGCAACGACAAGAACGCGTTCACCTTCCACAACGCGGTCGCCGCCGAGCGCGTGCAGGAGGTGCTGGGCAACGCCGAGGCGATGAAGCGCTCGGTGCAGGGCCTGACGCCGTTCACGACGTTCTACAACATCAACACCAAGCGGATCACCGACGTCAACGTCCGCAAGGCCATCATCACCGCCTGGCCCGCCAAGCAGATCCAGCAGATCGAGGGCGGCGAGATCAACACCGGCAAGATCGCCACCACGGTCATGAGCCCCACGGTCCTCGGCTACGAGCCGTTCGACCTGTACGGCAAGCTCAAGAAGCCGGAGGGCGACCCCGACGCCGCCAAGCAGCTGCTGCAGCAGGCCGGCAAGCTCAACCAGACCCTCGTCTACGCGTACAACCAGACGCCGACGCAGGAGAAGATCACGGTCGCCATCAAGGAGGCCCTCACCAAGGCCGGCTTCAACGTCGTCGCCAAGCCGCTCAACCCGGCGACGTACTATGACGCGATCGGCCCGGTGGACAACAAGTACGACGTCTACTGGGGCGGCTGGGCGGCCGACTGGCCGACCGGCTCGACCGCCATCCAGCCGCAGTTCGACGGCCGTCTCATCACGGACAACTCGCCGAACTACACGCACCTGAACGACCCGGCGATCAACGACGCCATCGACAAGGCCAACGCCATCACCGACGCCGCGGCGGCCGGTAAGGCGTGGGCCGCGATCGACCGGCAGATCATGGAGCAGGCGGCGATCGTCCCCGAGTACTACCAGACCTACTTCGGCCTCTACGGCTCCGGCCTCGGCGGCGTGAAGATGGACCCGATCGAGGGCGAGCAGTCCGCGCTCGACATCTGGGTCAAGTAGCAGTCCTCCGGGTCCGCCGCCTCCGCCCCCACCGGGCGGGGCGGCGGGCCCCCGGCCCGTTCCGCCCGCAGGAGCAAGTGCGACGCCATGACCAGTTTTCTGGTACGCCGAATCCTCGGCGCCCTGGTGATCCTCCTGATCATCAGTGCCGTCACGTTCTACCTCTTCTACGCCATCCCTCGCGACCCGGCGCGGGCGTTCTGCGGCAAGATCTGCCGTCCTGAGACGCTCACGCTGATCCGGCACAACCTGGGGATGGACGAGCCGCTGTTCGTGCAGTACTGGCACTGGCTGGTGGGCATCTTCGCCGGGCGGGACTTCGTCCAGTTCGGCGCCTGCCCCGCGCCCTGCCTGGGCTACTCCTTCGCCACGCAGGAGCCGGTGTTCGGCGCGATCGTCGACCGCTTCCCGGTGACGCTGTCGCTCACCATCGGCGCCTCGGCGGTGATCCTCTCCTTCGGCATCCTCACGGGCATGCTCGCGGCCTGGAAGGTCGGGCAGCCGCTCGACAAGATCGCCAGCGCCTCGTCCGTCATCGGCGCGTCGCTGCAGATCTACTTCGTGGGCCCGCTGCTCGCCTTCTACCTCGTGGACACGGCGGGCCTGCTGCCGCGCCCCTCGTACGTGGCCTTCACCGAGGACCCGCTGGGCTGGTTCACCCATCTGCTGCTGCCGTGGGTCGTGCTGTCGATCATCTTCACCGCCAACTACACCCGCATGACGCGCTCCCAGATGGTCGAGCAGCTCGCCGAGGACTACGTCCGGACGGCGCGGGCCAAGGGCATGTCGAGCCGGTCGGTGTTCTTCCGGTTCGCCTGGCGGGGCGCGATGATCCCCATCATCACGATCTTCGGCGTCGACCTCGCCACGCTCCTGGGCGGCGCGATCATCACCGAGCAGACGTTCAGCCTCCACGGCATCGGCGAGCTCGCCGTACGGGCCGTGCAGAACACCGACCTGCCGATGCTGCTCGGCGTGACGATCGTGGGCGCGGCGGCCATCGTGGTGCTGAACATCGTGGTGGACGTCCTGTACGCCGTCATCGACCCGCGCGTGCGGATCGGCTGAGGCCGGGCCGTGCACCACCGAACGAGGAACAGGAGCAGCAAGTGACCACCGTGTCGTGGAGCGGCGAGCAGGGCACCTCGCGCGGCCCCGGGCCGTTCCTGTCCGTCCGCGACCTCAGCGTCGAGTTCAGCACCGAGGACGGCGTCGTCCACGCCGTGGACGGGCTCTCCTTCGACGTGGAGAAGGGCACCACCCTCGGCATCGTCGGCGAGTCCGGGTCGGGCAAGTCGGTCACCAACCTCGCCATCCTCGGCCTGCACGACCCCGCGCACACGAAGATCGCCGGTGAGATCTGGCTGGAGGACCAGGAGCTGCTGTCAGCCGGCCGCGGGACGATGGAGCGGCTGCGCGGCAACCGCGTCGCCATGATCTTCCAGGACCCGCTGACCTCGCTGTCGCCCTTCCACACCATCGGCCGGCAGATCAGCGAGGTCTACCGCAAGCACAAGGGCGCGAGCAAGAAGGAGGCCCGCGAGCGGGCCGTCGAGATGCTCGACCGCGTCGGCATCCCGCAGCCGAAGACGCGGGTGGACCACTACCCGCACGAGTTCTCCGGCGGCATGCGCCAGCGCGCGATGATCGCGATGGCCCTCGTCTGCGACCCCGACCTGCTGATCGCCGACGAGCCGACGACCGCGCTCGACGTGACCGTCCAGGCCCAGATCCTCGACCTGCTGAAGGACCTCCAGCAGCAGTTCGGGACGGCGATCATCCTGATCACCCACGACCTCGGCGTCGTCGCCAACACCGCCGACAACGTGCTGGTCATGTACGCCGGGCGGGCCGCCGAGCGCGGCACGGTCCGCGAGGTGCTCCGGGAGCCCCGCCACCCCTACACGTGGGGCCTGCTCTCGTCGATGCCCCGTCTGAACGCCGCCGTCGACGAGCCGCTGCGCCCGGTGCGCGGCACGCCCCCGAGCCTGCTCACCCCGCCGCCCGGGTGCCCGTTCCACCCCCGCTGCGACTACCCGCAGCTGGCCGGTCCGGAGCTGTGCTTCCACCAGCGCCCCGACATCTCGCCCGAGTCGGGCCACGGCGACGCCTGCTACCTCACCCTCCAGCAGAAGAAGGACATCCGTACCGCCCAGATCGAGGAACCGGCATGAACGAGACCCTCCTGGAGCTCCAGGGGCTGGTGAAGCACTTCCCCATCCGGGGCGGCGTACTGGTCAAGCACCAGGTCGGGGCCGTCCACGCCGTGGACGGGATCGACCTCACGGTGGCGGAGGGCGAGACCGTCGGCCTCGTGGGCGAGTCGGGCTGCGGCAAGTCCACCACCGGACGGCTGGCCGCCCGGCTCCTCGAACCCACCGGGGGCAAGGTCCTCTACCGCGGCCGTGACATCAGCCACAGCTCGCGCCGGGAGCTCAAGCCGATCCGGCCCGAGATCCAGATGATCTTCCAGGACCCGTACAGCTCGCTCAACCCGCGGCAGACGGTGGGCACGATCATCCGCGGCCCGATGGACATCAACGGGATCAACCCCGCCGGCGGGCGGCACAAGCGCGTCCAGGAGCTGCTGGAGATCGTCGGCCTCAACCCCGAGCACTACAACCGGTTCCCCCACGAGTTCTCCGGAGGACAGCGGCAGCGCATCGGCATCGCCCGCGCGCTGGCGCTCGACCCCAAGCTGATCGTGGCGGACGAGCCGGTGTCGGCCCTCGACGTGTCGATCCAGGCCCAGGTCGTCAACCTGCTCCAGCAGCTGCAGCGGGACCTCGGCATCGCGTTCCTGTTCATCGCGCACGACCTGGCCGTGGTGCGGCACTTCTCGCAGCGGGTCGCCGTGATGTACCTCGGGAAGATCATGGAGGTCGGCGACCGCCAGTCGATCTACGAGCGGCCCCGGCACCCGTACACGCACGCCCTGCTGTCGGCCGTGCCCGAGCCCGACGTGGCGGCCGAGCCCCGCGAGCGGATCCGCCTGGCCGGCGACGTGCCCTCGCCGATCGACCCGCCGTCCGGCTGCCGGTTCCGCACCCGCTGCTGGAAGGCGCAGGACAAGTGCGCCCAGGAGGTGCCGCCGCTGGTCCGGCTCAGCGGCAACCGGGAGGGCCACCTGACGGCCTGCCACTTCCCCGAGGCCCCCACCGTCCACGGCGAGGACGTCGTCCTCGACCCGGCCCTGGCCTGAGGCCTTCCGTGAGGGGCGCCGGCCGATCGGCGCCCCTGCCGGCCCTTCCCCAGAGGTGAGGGCCGGTCAGGCGCTCTCGGCCAGCGCCCGCAGCGCGCGTACGGCGGCGGCGGGGTCGTCGGCGCCGTAGACGGCGTTGCCGGCCACGAACACGTCGGCGCCGGCCTCGGCGCACCGCTCGATGGTCTCGTCAGACACGCCGCCGTCGACCTGGAGCCAGACCTGGCCGCCGTGCTTGTCGATGAGCGAACGGGCCCGGGACACCTTGGGCAGCACCATGTCGAGGAACCGCTGCCCGCCGAACCCGGGCTCCACGGTCATCACGAGCAGCATGTCGATCTCGGGCAGCAGGTCCTCGTAGCCGTCCACGGCCGTCGCCGGGTTCAGCGCGAGCCCGGCCCTGGCCCCGGCCGCCCGGATGGCCCGCAGCGTCCGTACGGCCGCCTTGGCGGCCTCCGCGTGGATGGTCACGCTGGCCGCGCCCGCCTCCGCGTACCCCGGGGCCCAGCGGTCGGGGTCGTCGATCATGAGATGGCAGTCGATCGGCGTAGAGGTGGCCTTCAGCAGCGCCTCGACGACCGGCAGTCCGAGCGTCAGGTTGGGCACGAAGTGGTAGTCCATGACGTCCACGTGGAGCCAGTCGGCGACGCCCTCCACCCGGGCGGCCTCGTCGGCGAGGCGGGCGAAGTCGGCGGACAGGATGCTGGGCGAGATCTGTACGGCCATAGTGCCTGCAGTCTATTCAGACCGGCGCGTCCGCCGGGAGCGACGGGGTCAGCGCCGGCGCAGGAGCGCGATGAACATGGCGTCGGTCCCGTGCCGGTGCGGCCAGAACTGGACGTACGGCCCGTCGCCGAGATCGGGCACCTCCGGGAGGAACTCCCGCGCGTCCAGCGTCTCGGCCCGGTCGCCCACGTCCCCCACCACGGCGCGGGTCTCGTCGAGGTGCGGGGAGCAGGTGACGTACGCCACGACGCCGCCGGGCCGCACCGCGTCCAGCGCCGAGACCAGCAGGCGGCGCTGCAGCCGCGTCAACTCGGGAACGCTGCGGGGGTCGCGCCGCCACCGGGCCTCCGGCCGCCTGCGCAGCGCGCCGAGGCCGGTGCAGGGGGCGTCGAGCATGACCCGGTCGAACGCCCCGGGACGCCAGGCGGGCTCGGTGCCGTCGGCGGTGACGACCGCCGCCTCGCGGGTGGCGTTCCACACCAGCCGGGCGCGGTGGTACTGCACGTCGGACGCGAGCAGTCGCGCCTCCCGCTGCGTCGCGAGGGCGTCGAGGAGCCCGGCCTTGCCTCCCGGGCCGGCGCACATGTCGAGCCAGCTCCGGTCGCGATCCAGCGGCACGCGGGCGAGGGCCAGCGCGACCAGCTGGCTCGCCTCGTCCTGCACGGCCGCCCTCGCCTCGCCGACGGCCCGGATCGAGCCCGGGTCCCCCTCCGGCAGATAGGCCGCGTACGGCGAGTAGGCGGCCGGTTCGGCCCCGGCCTCGACGAGCTCGTCGAGCGTGGCGCGGCCCGGGCGGGCCACCAGGGCGACGCGCGGCCGCTCGTTGTCGGCCTCCAGCAGGGCGGCCGTCTCGCCGAGGTCCCCGCCGAGGGCGTCGCGCATGGCGGACACGATCCAGCGGGGGTGGCTGTGGGTCACGGCGAGGTTGCCGATCGGGTCCTCGCCGGCGGGCGGGGCGACGATCTCCAGCCACTCCTCCAGCGTCCGCCCGGCGACCTTGCGCAGCACCGCGTTGGCGTACCGGGACGGCCCGGGGCCGACGCGGAGCCTGACCAGGTCGATGGTGGCGCTCACGGCCGCGTGGGGCGGGATGCGGGTGCGCAGCAGCTGGTGGACGCCGAGCCGGATCGCGTCGAGCAGCGGCGGGTCGACGTCCTCAGGGGCGCGGTCGCTGCACGCGGCGATGACCTCGTCATAGGTGCCAAGCCCGCGCAGCGTGCCGTAGGCGAGCTCGGTGGCGAGCGCGGCGTCGCGACCGGAGATCCGGCGCTGCCTGAGCAGGGTCGGCATCAGCAGGTTGGCGTACGCGTCGCGCTCGTCCACCGCGCGCATGAGGTCGTACGCCGCGTTGCGGGCCTCGTCCCTGCGCGGCCGCGCGCGTCCCTGGGCGGCCGGCGGACGGCCTCCTGGCCCGCGTCCG
The DNA here is from genome assembly GCF_000511135.2 of Microbispora sp. ATCC PTA-5024. Lineage (NCBI taxonomy): Bacteria > Bacillati > Actinomycetota > Actinomycetes > Streptosporangiales > Streptosporangiaceae > Microbispora > Microbispora sp. ATCC PTA-5024. The sequence goes on from NZ_KI866522.1 coordinate 2,067,807, forward strand.
GTGCCCCTGTCTCCCCGCCTGGTCATGCCGCCCGCTCCCACCGAATCACGCGAAGCTCTCCCCGCCGGTGAAGCGGACGCCCCTGGCCCACTCGGCGGCGTCCATGACGCGCTTGCCCTGCGGCTGGACCTCGGTCAGCTCGACGGGGTGGGTGCCGGTGCCGACGCGGACGGCGCTCCTGGTGGCGGCGATCTCGCCGGGCGCGAGCTTGTCCGCCTCGGGGGCGGGCCGCACCCGGCCGATCTTGACCCGCTGGCCGTGGAGCTCGGTCCAGGCGCCGGGCGCGGGGGTGCACGCGCGAACCAGGCGGTCCACCCGCATGGCGGGGGCGCCCCAGTCGATCCGGGCGTCGTCGACCTCGATCTTGGGGGCCAGGCTGACGCCGTCGGCGGGCTGCGGCCGGGCCTCGAGCGTGCCGTCCTCGATGCCGTCGAGCGTGCCGAGCAGGAGCCCCGCCCCGGCCTCGGCGAGCCGCGCGAGCAGGATGCCGCTCGTGTCGTCGGGCCGCACGGCCTCGGTCAGCACGCCGAACACCGGGCCCGCGTCCAGCTCCTTCACGATCCGGAACGTCGAGGCGCCGGTGATCTCGTCGCCGTGCAGGACCGCGTGCTGCACGGGGGCCGCGCCCCGCCAGGCGGGCAGCAGCGAGAAGTGCAGGTTGACCCAGCCGTGGCGCGGGATGTCGAGGGCCGCCTGCGGGAGCAGGGCGCCGTACGCGACGACCGGGCAGCAGTCGGGCGCGATCGCCCGCAGCCGGTCGAGGAACTCCGGATCTCCGGCCTTCGGCGGCTTGAGCACCTCGATGCCCGACTCCTCGGCCAGCTGGGCCACCGGGCTGGGGTGGACCTTCCGCCCCCGGCCGGACTGCGCGTCCGGCCGGGTGACGACGGCGGCCACCTCGTGGCGGGGCGAGTCCAGCAGGGCGCGCAGCGACGGCAGCGCGGTCTCGGGAGTGCCGGCGAAGACCAGGCGCACTACAGGGCCCTCCCACCCGTGACGTGCGGGGACACCTTGACGACGGGGGCCGACAGGCCGCTCCACTCGGCCTCGCGGATGGCCTTCATCGCGAGCTTGCGCTGCGCGGAGTCCATGCGGTCGATGAACAGGACGCCGTCGAGGTGGTCGGTCTCGTGCTGGAAGCACCGGGCCATGAGGTCGGTGCCCTCGAGCGTGATCGGCTCGCCGTACATGGTGAAGCCCTTGGCCACGGCGCGGATCGCCCGGGGCGTGGGATAGGTCAGCCCGGGGAACGACAGGCAGCCCTCCTCGCCCTCGGTGTCCAGCTCGTCGGACAGGTCGAGGTCGGGGTTGATCAGGTGACCGAGCTGGTCGTCGACGTAGTAGGTGAAGACCCGCAGCCCGACGCCGATCTGGGGGGCGGCCAGGCCGGCGCCCGGCGCGTCCATCATCGTGTCGGTCAGGTCCTTGACGAGCTTGCGCAGCTCCTTGTCGAAGTCGACCACCGGCGCCGCCGGTGTGCGAAGCACGGGGTCGCCGAACAGTCGGATCGGCTGGATGGCCAACGGCGGGCTCCGTTCACGTCACGTTCTGCGGGATCACCACAGTCTACGGGCGTGAACGGGCCTTCATCGCCGTCTTCCTCGCCGTCTTGGCGATCAGGGGGTCGGGGTGGTGCCGTCCGAGCAGCTCCAGCACGGCGAGGGCGTCGGGGTGGTCGACCCGGCCCATGTCGGGCACCAGCGTGAGCAGGTCCTCGCCGAGGATGTCGAAGTGGGCGACCGAGTCCACCGGCGCGCCCAGGTAGAGCAGGGCGGCGAGCGTGTCGACCGCCACCCAGGCGCCGTCGCCCTCGCCGAGGGCCGGCGCCTCCAGGTCGCGCACGCCCAGCCAGGCCGCGGCGTAGCGCCACATCATCGGCTCGTCGAGCGCCTCGCGCACCGCCTGCTCCGCCTCCGGGCCGAGCTCCTCCAGGACGGTCCCGGCGGTGCCGCGCTGGGCGGCGTTGCCGGACGCGGCGATCTTGATGAGCTCGCGGGCGGCGTCCTCGGGCATGCGCCGCTCCAGCCACAGCGTGGCGGCGCTGGCGGACGCCTTCCCGGCGAGCATGGCGTCGATCAGCTCGGCCGCGCCCTGCTGGGCGAAGGCGGCGACCTCCCGCAGCGACGGCGCGTCGTGGCCCTCGCGGAGGAGGTCGCGGCGGACGGCCCACACGCCCGGCCCGGTCAGCCGGACGAAGTCGCCCGACACCTCGATCAGGCCGCAGTACTCCAGCAGCCGCATGGCCTCGGCCAGCTCGGCGGGCAGGGTCATCCGCAGCCGCCGCAGCTCGGGCTGGCGGGCCTCGCAGCCGATCTCGTGGGCCTGCAGGATGCCCCCGGCCAGGGCGGCCAGCGGCATGCCCTCCTTCACGCTGTAGATCGTGGCGAGGATCTCGGTGAGGTGCTCGTCGACCACTGCGGAGCCGGTCAGGCCCTCCTCCGTGCGGTCGAGGACGTCCATCACCACGCCGTCCCAGAACTCCAGCGGGTCGGGCACGCCCGGCCCGGGACGGGCGCCGTGGCGGGTGACCTCGACGAGGCGGCCGTTGACCGCGACGACCCAGAGCAGGCGCAGCCGGCTCGCCTCCAGGCCCAGCTCGCTCACGGCCGCCGCGGCGTCGCCGTCGGTCAGCATCCCGTGCTCGTCGACCTCGCGCTCGCCGGTCCACGCGGCCAGGCGCTCGGCGTCCCCGACGAGCGGGACCGTCCGCACCACCCGGACGATCTCCTCCTCGGGGGCGAGCTCGACCGGCGGGAATGTGAGCACGTCGCTGTCGGCCATTCCAGCAACTTACTCCACAGCAGTCACCGAATGCCCCGCGAACGTGCCTTGAAGGCGGCTTTCCGGGCGGCCTTGGCGGCGGCCCGGTCGGGCAGCGTGTTGCCGAGCAGCTCCAGAACCTCGACCACGTCGGGGTGGTCGACGCGCCACATGTCCTCGATCAGGTGGGCGGGCGGCCCGGAGGCCGCGATGTTCTCCGCGAAGCCCTCGGGGTCGGCCTCGGCCGCCGGCAGCGCGAGCGCCAGCATGTCGACGCTGACCCACAGCACCTCCTCCGGGGTCAGGGCCGGCGCGTCGAGCCCGCGTGACGACAGCCAGTGGATGGCGTGCGGGCGCAGCTCCGCGTCGTCCAGGTACGACTGGACCACCTCGGCGGCCTCGGGGCCCAGCCGGTCGACGATGGTCACGGCGACCCCCCGCACCTCGGCGGGGGCGCCCGCCACCGCGGCCAGCAGCTCGGCGGCCGCCTGCTCCGGCGCCCGGCGCGACAGCCAGGAGACGATCTCCCGCTCGGCGGCGTCGGCAGGCAGGCCGTCGGTGATGAGCCCGGCGATCAGCCCGCTCGCGTCGCCCTCCGCCAGGTCGGGGGCGAGCGGGGCCTCCATGCCCATCCCGGCGTACAGCTCGCGCAGCCCCCACAGGCCGTGGGGGGTAAGGCACAGGCCGTCCTCGCTCCACTGGACCGTTCCCGTGTACGTGAGCCCGGTCAGCGCCTCGTCCAGCGGCCCCACCGGCCGGTCGGGCGCCACCTCGCGGAGATAGTCGGCCAGCGCCTCGACGGGCACCGGCGACTGCAGCCGGTAGAGCAGGTCGTGGATCGAGGACATCCCTCCGTCCACCACGTCCTCCCCGGTGAGGGCCGCCTGCCCCTCGATCAGGAACTCCAGGGTGCCCGCCCACAGATCGAGCAGCTCCTCGTCCGGCCGGGCGTCCAGCGGGCGGAACCCCTCGGCGGCGGCGACGGCCGTGCCGTCCAGCCGGGCCAGCCCGAGCTCGACGGCGAGCCGCCACACCAGGGCGGGCCGCCCGATGCCGAGCTCCTCGGCGATCACCCGGGCGTCGCGGACCCGCAGGGCCCGCCTGACCGTGGTCGTGCGGCCGCCCTCGGCCATCCACGTCACCACCCGGTGGGCGTCCAGCAGCAGCGGCACCTCCCGCACCGCGCGGACGACCTCCTCCCGCGCCGGGAGCCGTACGGCGGGCAGCGGCGCGCAGCCGGGGCAGTCGCAGCCGGGCCCGTCCTCGCCGGCGCCGGACTCCCCCGTCCCGGTCCTGGACGACGGGCCGGGCAGGTCCAGGGAGTCGGGACCGATCGCGCTGAACAGGCTCTTGGCCATGCCGAACTTCGTCGTGTCGGCCAGCGCCCGCGGCATCTCGGGCTCGATCTCGTCGATGGTCGCCCGCATCCGCTCGGCCGTCTTGCTGCCGATCTCGCCCGTCTCCAGCAGGAACTCGACCAGCGTGCGGGCCGCGGCCACGGTCTCGGGGGCGCTCTCCGGCGGGGCGATGACCTTCCGCGGGTAGATCTCGAGCAGGAGCTCCTCGAACGTGCCCGGGCGGAAATCGCCCAGCTCGTTCACCTCCAGGTAGTCGCTGGCGTAGTCGCACAGCAGACGCACCTCGTCGACGTCGACCTCGACGTGCCTGTCCCGCCCCCAGGCGCGAAGGCCGTCGATGGCCCGGTTCACCCATTCGATCGACACAGGGAGACGCTAACGGGTTACTTTCGGCATCGCGAATCGGTCAGATGAGGTCGAGCGGATCAATGCTCACTCGCACCACGTCAGGCGCCTTTCGCGCCGACCGCACCCCGCTCGCCCCCTTCAGCGCGCCGGCCAGGGCCGATCCCCGATGACGGGACACCCGGACCATGGCGCGCTCCAGCCCGCCCTCGACCGGGACGGGGCCGAGCACCTGGGCGCCGCCGGGCAGCGCGGTGTCGTCCAGCATCTCGCGGACGGCCGCCCCCGTGCCGGTCAGCGTGGCCATCCGCACGGCCGGCGGAAAGCCCAGCTCCGCCCGCTCGTCGAGCTCGCGCTCGGCGAAGGTGACCGGGTCCCAGCGCAGCAGCGCCTGCACGACGGGGATCCGGCCGTCGGCCAGCACCACGACCTCGGCGCCCGGCCGGGCCAGGGCGGCGGCGTTCATCCACCGCCGCAGCGCCTCCTCCGCCACCCGCAGGTCGGGCCGGCCGAGCAGCGCCCACCCGTCGAGCAGGACGACGGCCGCGTAGCCGCCGTCCGGCACCGGCTCGGCCCCGGGCGTCGCCACGACGAGCGCCGGCGCGGCCCCCACCGTGGCCAGCACGCCGTCCCTGCCGGACGTCCGCACGGCCACCGAGGGGAACGCCCGGCCGAGCTCCTCCGCCGTGCGCCGGGCCCCCACGATCACCGCGCGCACCCGGGGGCTCCCGCAGTGCGGGCAGCGCCAGTCGCCGGCGATCCGCCCGCACCAGCGGCAGTACGGCACGGCGTGCCCGCCGCGGAGCGCCAGGGGCCCCGAGCACACCGGCCCGGGGGTCTCCCCCCCGTCGTCGCGGCCCGCGGCTCCAGGGAGCGGCGCCCTGGCCCCCGTACGGCGGCCTGAGGAGGCGTCGAGGCTGATCGGGGGCGAGCCGGAGCACCGGGCGGGAGCGCGGCAGTGCTGGCAGGCCAGGGCGGGCAGGTAGCCCCGGCGGGGCACCTGCACGAGCACCGGTCCGCGCTCCAGGCCCTGGCGCAGGGCCCGCCAGGCGAGGCTGGGGAGCCGGGCGGCCCGTGCGGCCTCGTCGCGGGCCAGCTCCATGTCGTCGCCGATCGGGCGCACCCGCGGCAGGCTCGCCCGCAGCTCGTCGTGGCCGGGCAGCAGCGGCGCGGCCCAGCCGGTGGCGATGAGCAGCGCGGCCTCGGCCGTCTGCGCGAACCCCCCGACGAGCATGGCCGCGTCGGCCCGCTGCGCCCGGATCCCGAGGACCTCGCGGGCGTGCGGGTAGGGCGCGTGCCGCTCGGCGTGCAGGTCGTCGCCGTCGTCCCAGATCACCGCCAGCCCGAGGTCGCGCACCGGCGCGAAGGCGGCGGGGCGGTTGCCGACGACGATCCTGGCCTCCCCGCGCAGGGCCTTGAGCCAGCGGCGGTACCGCTCAGCGGGGCCGAGGTCGGCCGTGACGGCGACGTGGGGGGTGTCGCCCAGCGCGTCGACGACCAGCGCCACGTCCTTGCCGTCGGGGACCACGACCACGGCGCCGCGGCC
>NZ_KI866522.1:2074090-2122585 GCF_000511135.2 Microbispora sp. ATCC PTA-5024
ACGGCCGCCGCCACCGCGTGCGGCCAGGCCGCCCCCTCCGGGCCGACACCGGGGACGGCGGTCCAGACGGCCCGCGGCGAGCGGCCCTCGGCCAGCGCCGACAGGAACGACGCGCCCGTGGGGTAGCCGTCCCAGGCGCCGCCCCCGACGGCCTGCCGGTACAGCCCCCAGGACTCCGCGTCGGGGCCGTGGCGCACGGGCTCGTCGACCTCCTCCTCCGCTTCGCCGTCCGCGTCCGGGCCCGTCCCGGGCTCGGACTGGCGGGCGTCCGCACGGCGGACCAGGGAGCGCCCCTCGGCCTCCACGCGGGCGTGGCGGGGCGGCACGGCCAGGCGCAGGACGTCGGACATCGTCCCGGCGTACCGGTCGGCCACGGCCCGGGCCAGCCCGGCGATCTCCGGGGTGAGGACCGGCTCCGGCGAGACGACCCGGTCGAGGAACGCCAGCCGCCCCGTGTGCTCGCTCGCCTCGGCCCGCTCCAGCAGGAACCCGTCGGCGAGCTGGCCCGCGAAGCGGACCCGGACCCGGCAGCCGGGGACGGCCTCGGCGTCCATCGAGGCGGGCACGAGGTAGTCGAACGGGCGGTCGAGGTGGGGCAGCGGGGTGTCGACCACGACCCGGGCGACGGGCAGCCGCTCTGCGGCCTCCCGCGCCCCCCTGGCGGCGCGCGCCCGGGGACGGCCGGGAGCGGGCGCGGGGGCCTGCTCCGGCACCGGGAGGAGCGCCTCCTGCGGGTAGGGTGCGCTGGTCGGCTCGGTCACGTCTACGTCCTACCAGACCCGGCCGACCGCGAGGGCACGGGAACCGGTTGGCGGTGGACGGACGATGGACGGTCGAGGGAGATGACGGGCGACGAGGTGCCCGTCTGGCTGCGGGAGACCGAGGCGGAGGGACGGTGGACGGCCGCGGGCGCGGTCATCCTGGTGATCCTCATCCACATCTGGCTGCCGGACACGCTCGACGTCCAGCCGCCCTGGCTGATGCCGGTCCTGGAGTCCGCCCTGCTTGTCGGCCTGGTCGCGGCCAACCCGATCACGCTGACGCGGGAGAGCCGCCTCACCCGGGCGGCCAGCCTCACGCTCATCGGCGCGATCAGCGCGGCCAACGCCTGGATCATCCTCCGCGAGGTCGTCCGGCTCGTGGACGGGGTGGAGCACGACGCGATGCGGCTCCTCACCACGGGGGCGGCCGTGTGGGCGGTCAACGTGCTGCTGTTCGCGCTCTGGTACTGGGAGCTCGACCGGGGCGGCCCGGTCGCCAGGTCCAGGGGCGGGGCCACGGGAAGGGGGCTCTACCCCGCGTTCCTGTTCCCCCAGATGGACGAGCAGACCCTCGCCCGGCCGGGGTGGCGGGCGACCTTCGTCGACTACCTGTACCTGGCCTTCACGAACGCGACCGCCTTCAGCCCCACCGACGTGATGCCGCTCACCCGCTGGGCCAAGGTCATGATGATGCTGCAGTCGGCGCTGTCGCTGGTCGTCGTGGCCCTGGTGATCGCCCGGGCCGTCAACGTCCTCGGATAGACGCCGGCCCCCGGGAACGGCGGACGGCGCCCGCCGCGGGGGCGGGCGCCGTCAGGAGCCGCGAGGAGTGTCCCCGGCTCAGAGGCCAGCGGCCTGGCGCAGGGCGTCGGCCCGGTCCACCGACTCCCAGGAGAAGCCGTCGCGGCCGAAGTGGCCGTACGCGGCGGTCTCCGAGTAGATGGGCCGGAGCAGGTCGAGGTCGCGGATGATCGCGGCCGGCCGCAGGTCGAAGACCTGGAGCACGGCGTCCTGGATCTGCTCGATGGAGACCTTCTCGGTGCCGAAGGTCTCGACGAACAGGCCGACCGGCTGGGCCTTGCCGATGGCGTAGGCGACCTGGACCTCACAGCGGTCGGCGAGGCCGGCCGCGACGACGTTCTTGGCGACCCAGCGCATGGCGTAGGCGGCCGAGCGGTCCACCTTGGACGGGTCCTTGCCGGAGAAGGCGCCGCCGCCGTGGCGGGCCATGCCGCCGTACGTGTCGATGATGATCTTGCGGCCGGTGAGGCCGGCGTCGCCCATCGGGCCGCCGATCTCGAAGCGGCCGGTCGGGTTCACCAGCAGGCGGTAGCCGTCGGTGTCGATGGACAGCTCGGCCAGCACGGGCTCGACCACGTGCTCGCGGATGTCGGGGGTCAGCATCTCCTTGAGGTCGATCTCCGGAGCGTGCTGGGTCGAGACGACGACCGTGTCGAGGCGGACCGGCTGGTCGCCGTCGTACTCGATCGTGACCTGGGTCTTGCCGTCGGGGCGCAGGTACGGCACGGTGCCGTTCTTGCGGACCTCGCTCAGCCGCCGGGCCATGCGGTGCGCGAGCGTGATCGGCAGCGGCATCAGCTCGGGGGTCTCGCGGCAGGCGTACCCGAACATCAGGCCCTGGTCGCCCGCGCCCTGGCGGTCGAAGTCGTCGGCGCCTTCGCCCTCGCGGTGCTCGTAGGCGTCGTCCACGCCCTGGGCGATGTCCGGCGACTGCGCGCCGATCGAGACCGAGACGCCGCAGGAGGCGCCGTCGAAGCCCTTGTGCGAGGCGTCGTAGCCGATCTCCAGGATCTTCTCGCGGATCAGGGCGGGGATGTCGACGTAGGTCTCCGTCGTCACCTCGCCGGCGACGTGGACCTGGCCAGTGGTGATCAGCGTCTCGACGGCGACCCGGCTCTTCGGGTCGTCCTTGAGCATGGCGTCGAGAATCGCGTCACTGATCTGGTCGGCGATCTTGTCCGGGTGGCCCTCGGTGACCGACTCGGAGGTGAACAGGCGACGGGACAACTCAGGGCTCCTCATGCAGCGGCTGCTGACGTGTCGGGAGTGGCGGCGATATGCCCTATCGCGGCCACTCCCATGCTCAGGCGAGTGTAGCCTCACCGGCTGCGGCGGGGCGAAGCCGTCCGCATTGCGGCGCGACGTTGAGCAACCTGGGAGTGCGGCAATCGGGGATTGCGGACGCCCTCACAGGTCCGGTAAGGGGTCCCTCGGGAGGTCGCCCGGCGAGAACGCCTCCGCGTCGGCCGCGGCGATCACCGCGATGTACTCGTCGTCCACCTCGAACACCATCCCGCCGAGCTCGATCCGCGGCCCGGCGCCGAACTCGATCGGGCCCAGCCGCGTACGGCGGGGGTAGGTGGCCCAAACCCCGGACGGCTCGTCGCGCCGGAACATCTTCGTCGACAGCAGCGTGATCGAACGGTCGGTCACCACGACCAGGAACCCGATCGTCGCGGGGGGCGGCAGCGACAGGGCGGGGAAGACGTAGCGGATGTCCTCACCCGGGCCCAGCATCGCCCGGCAGCGCTCCCTGATCGCGGCGGACACCGGCATGGCGATCGCTCCCTCGCAAAAGCCCGACCCGTGATGGCCGGCGGCGGCTCGCCGAGAACCGTGCGGGGAGACGCGGGGGTCAGGCGAGGCGCTCGGCCACCAGGTCCCACACTACGTCGGCGAGATCCTCTTTGGGACCCCGCGGAACGTCCACGCTCCCGCCACCGGCCAGGAGCACCACGGCCGCGTTGTCGGGCGTGCCGAAGGCGAGCCCCTCGCCCACCTGGTTGACCACGAGCAGGTCGCAGCCCTTGCGCTCCAGCTTGGCCCGCCCGTTGGCGAGGACGTCGTCGGTCTCCGCCGCGAACCCCACGATCACCCGCGGGTACGGCCCGCTGTCCGCCGCCCGCCGCTCCCGGCGGACCTCGCCGAGCTCGGCCAGCACGTCGGGGTTCTTCGCCAGGCGGATGGGGTCGGGCTCGGCCGCCGACTTCTTGATCTTCGTGTCGCTCGTCCGCACGGGCCGGAAGTCGGCGACGGCGGCGGCCATCACCACCGCGTCGGCGTGGTCGGCCGCGGCCAGCACGGCGTCGCGCAGAGCACGGGCCGACTCGACCCTGACGACCTTCGCGCCCGCCGGGTCGGGCAGCGCGACGTTGGCCGACACGAGCGTCACCTCGGCGCCCCGGGCCACGGCGGTGCGGGCCAGGGCGTACCCCTGCAGGCCGGACGAGCGGTTGCCGATGAACCTGACCGGGTCGATCGCCTCGCGGGTGCCGCCCGCGGAGATCACCACGTGCCTGCCGGCGAGGTCGGCGGGACGCCCGGCGAGCACGCGACGGCAGACCTCGAAGATCTCGGCCGGGTCGGGCAGCCGTCCCGGGCCGGAGTCGGCGCCGGTGAGCCGGCCGACGGCGGGGTCGACGACGATAGCGCCGCGCTCGCGCAGCGTCGCGACGTTGGCGCGGGTGGCCGGGTGCTCCCACATCTCGGTGTGCATGGCCGGCGCGAACACGACCGGGCAGCGCGCCGTCAGCAGGGTGTTCGTGAGCAGGTCGTTCGCCAGGCCGTGGGCGGCCCGCGCGAGCACGTCGGCGGTGGCGGGCGCGACGACGACGAGGTCGGCGTGCTGCCCGATGCGCACGTGCGGGACCTCGTGGACCGACTCCCAGACCTCGGTGGTCACCGGGTTGCCGGACAGCGCCGCCCACGTGGGCTCGCCGACGAACCGCAGCGCGTCCCTGGTGGGCACCACGCGGACGTCGTGGCCGGACTCCGTGAACAGGCGCAGCAGCTCGCAGGACTTGTAGACCGCGATGCCCGCGCTGACCCCCAGCACGACGGACGTCATCGCAACGAATCCCTCACCGGTTCAGACGCGGCCCCGACCGGCCGTCTCCAACGAACGGGGTCAGCCCTCGATGGGCTCGGAGGTGAGCAGGCCCTCGGCCACCTCGCGCAGCGCGATGGACAGCGGCTTCTCCTGCGCGTGGGTCTCGACGAGCGGGCCGACGTACTCGAGCAGGCCCTCGCCGAGCTGGGAGTAGTAGGCGTTGATCTGGCGCGCCCGCTTCGCACCCATGATCACGAGGCTGTACTTGCTGTCGACGATGTCGAGAAGCGTGTCGATAGGCGGGTTGGTGATGCCTTCCGCGTAAGCGGAGCTGCTTGCCACGTCGTGATTCCCCTAGCTAGGTGAGTTTCCCATCAAGGTTATCAGCCGGCGGCACACGTCCTTGACGGAAGTGTTGACCAGGGTGAGGTCGAATTCCTTTTCCGCCGCCATCTCGTCGCGGCCGACCTCCAGCCGGCGGGCGATGACGTCGGGCGGCTCGGTGCCCCGGCCGCGCAGCCGCCGCTCCAGCTCCTCCCAGCTCGGGGGGGCCAGGAAGACGAGCAGCGCCTCGGGCATGGTGGCACGCACCTGCCGCGCGCCCTGGAGGTCGATCTCCAGCAGCGTCGGCGTCCCGGCGGCCAGCATCTCCAGCACCGGGCGGCGGGGAGTGCCGTACCGGTTGCCGGCGAACTCGGCCCACTCCAGAAGCTCTCCCGAGGAGATCAGCCGGTCGAACTCGGCGTCGTCGGCGAAGAAGTACTCCACGCCGTGCGTCTCCCCCGGGCGGGGCTTCCGGGTTGTCACCGAGACCGACAGCCACACCTCGGGGTGGGACCGCCGGAGCTCGGCGACGACCGTGGACTTCCCGACGCCCGACGGACCGGACAGGACCGTCAGGCGCCGGCTGGGGGGCGAGGGGTCACCGCCCGCCGCCCGGGATCCGCTGGTAGCGGCTGCCTCGTGGGCCCGATCGCCAGCGGACCAGGACGTGTCGGTCACTCTCTACCCCCGTGGAACGTTCGCGCGTTGCCGAGATCAGCTCTCGGCGCCGCCGAACTCGCGCTCCAGGGAGGCGCGCTGGTTGGCGCCGAGACCCCGCACACGGCGGGATTCGGCGATACCAAGGCGCTCCATGAGCTGCTTGGCGCGGACCTTGCCGACGCCAGGGAGCGACTCCAGCAGAGCCGAGACCTTCATCTTGCCGATGACGTCGTCGGTCTGCCCATCCTTCAGCACCTCAGCCAGAGAAACCGCGCCGTGCTTGAGCCGGTTCTTGACCTCGGCACGCTCCTTGCGTGCCTTGGCAGCCTTCTCAAGAGCTGCGGCGCGCTGCTCGGGGGTCAGGGGAGGAAGAGCCACGCCGGGTCACCTCGAATTTCTTGTCGATGTACTCGGACGGGAGGGGAAACTAGCTGGTCCATGCCCCGTCCGGCAACGTCAAGGCACGTTTCTCTGACTACAAAATTGATTTTACTACTTTTGGTAATGGAAAAGTCACTCGTTGTCGATCAAAACGGCCTCATCAGCGGCTCGACCACATGACGCTTGGTAACCGGCTGAGAGCGCGTCCCCGGCGGGTCAGGGGCTCACGCGCCGCAGGGCCGCGGCGATCCCGGCCGCGGCGGCGCCGGGATCGGGGGAGCCGGTGATCGGCCGGCCGATCACGAGAAGATCGGCCCCGTGCGCGATCGCCTCCTCCGGAGTCGCTACCCTTGCCTGGTCCTGGGAGTCGGCGCCGACCGGCCGCACGCCCGGGGTGATGAGCGTCACGCCGGGGCCCACCTCCGCCCGTACGGCGGCCACCTCGCGGGGCGAGCACACCAGCGCCTGCGCGCCCGCCCCCACGGCCACGGCGGCCATACGGCGCACCGCGTCGGCCGGGGGTCCCTGGATGCCGATCCCGGCGAGATCGGCCTCCGACAGCGACGTCAGGAGCGTCACGGCCGCGATTTTCGCGTTCGGGGCCGCGTCGACGGCCGCCCGTATCATCGCGGGACCGCCCGCGGCGTGCACGGTCAGGATCCCCGGCTTGAGCCGCGCCACCGCGCGGGCGGCGGCGGACACGGTGTTCGGGATGTCGTGGAGCTTCAGGTCGAGGAACACGTTCACGCCGCTGGCGCCGCGCACCGACGCGATCACGTCCGGCCCGTACCGGAGATAGAGCTCCAGCCCCACCTTGACCGTGGAGACGTGGGGCGTCACCAGGCCGGCCCACCGGGCCGCGGTCTCCAGGTCGGGCGCGTCCAGGGCGACGGCGATGGGAGCGGGCGTGGTCACAGGGAACTCTCCTCGAGATCGGTTCTGGTGCGCGGCTGCGCCCCCGCGGGCCTGTGAGCCAGTCCCACGGCGTCGGCGAGCCGGTCGAAGCCGCGCTCCTGCAGGAGCTCCTCGAGCTCCCTCAGGACGCGCTGGCACGCGTAGGGGTCGTGGAACAGGGCGGTGCCCACGGCGACGGCGCAGGCGCCCGCGAGGACGAGCTCCAGCGCGTCCCTGCCGGACGTCACGCCGCCCATGCCGACGAGGGGGACGCCGGGGAGGGCCGCGTGCACCTGCCACACGCAGCGGACCGCCAGGGGCCGCACGGCGGGCCCCGACAGGCCGCCGGTGCCGGCGGCGAGCGCGGGGCGCATCGTGTCCACGTCGATGCTCATCCCCACGGGGGTGTTGATCAGGGCGAGGGCGTCGGCGCCGCCGTCCACGCACGCCCGGGCGACCGCCACGACGTCGGCCACGTCCGGGGACAGCTTGGCGATCACCGGCACGTCGTACCGGGTGGCGGCACGCACGGACGCGACCACCTCCGCCGCGGCCGACCCCTCCCGGGCGAACACCCGGCCCCGGTCCTCGACGTTGGGGCAGGACAGGTTGACCTCGACGGCCGTGATGCCGGTCTCGGCGGCCAGGCGGCGGGCCAGCGCGGTGTACTCCGCGACCGTGCCGCCGCCGATCGACACGACGGTCCGCGCGCCGCGCTCGGCCAGCCAGGGCAGCTCCCGCTCCAGGAACGCCTCGATTCCGGGGCCCTGGAGCCCGACGGCGTTCAGCAGGCCGGAGGGCGTCTCGGCCATCCTGGGCGTGGGCCGGCCGGCCCGCGGCGCCATCGTGACGGACCGCGTGGTGAACGCGCCGAGCCGCGCCACGTCGGCGAACTGCGCGAGCTCCCGCCCGGTCCCCCCGCAGCCGCTCGCGGTCAGCACGGGGTTGGGCAGCTCCACGTGTGCCAGGTAGGTCCGGAGGTCGGCCGCTATCGCCGCTCACCCCGCTCAGGGTCAGGCATGCCGTCCCCCCGGCGCCCCGAAGGCGTCGAACGGGATCGTCCCGACGTCGTCGAACCGGACCCGCTCCCCCCGGAAGACCGGGCCCTCCACGCAGGCCCGGACCATCCGGGTCACGCCGTCGTCGCCGATCACGGGGACCACGCACGTCATGCAGACGCCGATCCCGCAGGCCATGGCCTCCTCGACCGCCACCTGCACCGGGATGCCGAACTCCGCGGCAACGGCGGTGACTCCGCGCAGCGTCGGCATCGGCCCGCACGCGTAGACCACGTCGGCCCGCGCGTCGGCGATCACCCCGGGCAGCACATCGGTCACCGTGCCGCGCATGCCCAGCGAGCCGTCCTCGGTGGTGAGCGTCGTGGTCTCGCCCATCCGGCGGGCGCGCAGCGCCCCGAACACGCGGTCGGCGCTCGGCGCGCCCAGCACGAAGTCGATCCGGCAGCCCCGCTGCTGCAGGGCGTCCGCCAGCGCGAACAGCGACGCGGAGCCGTACTCCCCGCCGACGAGCACGCAGGTGCAGGGGTCGCGCGGCAGCGGGAACGGCCGGCCGAGCGGGCCCACCAGGTCGAGCGTGTCCCGCGCGCGCAGGTCGGCCAGCCAGGCCGTGCCCCTGCCGCGCACGCCGAAGACCAGCTCCACCGTGCCACCGTAGTCGGGCTTGACGTCGTGCACGGCGAAGGCCCGCCGGGTGAGCATCGAGGTGGTCGGCCCCCCGACGGCGACCGTGACGAAGTGGCCGGGCCTGGACCGGTCGGCGATGGCCGGAGCCACGACGGTGAGCGCGTGGTAGGCGTCCACGCGGCGCGTCGTCAGCACCGTTCCCGTCACCTGAACCGGACTCCCGGCCACTCCCTTCCTCCTTGCTCGATGGCGCCCCGGCCGGCGGGCGCGCCGCCGGCGCGCCCGCCGACGCTCAGCTTCGCAGCATCCGGGCGTGTTCCTGGAGCGAACGTACGCCAATGTCGCCCCGGACGATGTGCTGGATGCCCTGGACGGCGGCGGCGAGCCCCTGGACGGTGGTGATGCAGGCGATGCCCCGCAGGACGGCGGCGGTGCGGATCTCGTACCCGTCGAGGCGCGGGCCCGACTGCCCGGGGCTGCCGAACGGCGTGTTCACGATGAGGTCCACCTCGCCGTCGAGGATGCGCCGCACGATCGTCGGCTCCCCGTCGGGACCGGCGCCGTCGCTGTGCTTGCGCACGATCTTGGCATGGACGCCGTTTCGGCGCAGCACCTCCGCCGTGCCCTCGGTGGCGAGGATCTCGAACCCGAGGTCGGCCAGCGCCTTGACCGGGAAGACGGCCGCCCGCTTGTCCTTGTTCGCGATCGACACGAACGCCCGGCCCTTGGTCGGCAGCGGGCCGTACGCCGCGGCCTGCGACTTGGCGTACGCGGTCCCGAAGAACTCGTCGATGCCCATCACCTCGCCGGTGGAGCGCATCTCCGGCCCGAGGACGGTGTCCACCCCCCGGAACCGGTTGAACGGCAGCACGGCCTCCTTGACCGCGATGGGCGCGTCCAATGGGAGCGTGCCGCCGTCGTAGTCCGCCGGCAGCATGCCCTCGGCCCGCAGCTCGGCGATCGTCGCGCCGAGCATGAGACGGGCCGCGGCCTTGGCCAGCGGCACCGCCGTCGCCTTGGACACGAACGGCACGGTGCGGCTGGCCCTGGGGTTGGCCTCCAGGACGTAGAGGACCCCGGCGGCCAGGGCGTACTGGACGTTGAGCAGGCCGCGCACGCCGACGCCCCGGGCGATGGCCTCGGTGGCCGCGCGGATCCGCTTGATGTCGAAGCCGCCCAGCGTGATCGGCGGCAGCGCGCACGCCGAGTCGCCGGAGTGGATGCCGGCCTCCTCGATGTGCTCCATGACGCCGCCGAGATAGAGCTCCTCCCCGTCGAACAGGGCGTCCACGTCGATCTCGATGGCGTCGTCGAGGAACCGGTCGACCAGGACCGGGTGCTCGGAAGCCGCCCTGGACATGTACGTGTCGAGGGTGTCCTCGTCGTACACG
This sequence comes from Microbispora sp. ATCC PTA-5024, assembly GCF_000511135.2. Taxonomy (NCBI): domain Bacteria; kingdom Bacillati; phylum Actinomycetota; class Actinomycetes; order Streptosporangiales; family Streptosporangiaceae; genus Microbispora; species Microbispora sp. ATCC PTA-5024. The sequence goes on from NZ_KI866522.1 coordinate 2,083,995, forward strand.
ATGGCCATGCCGGCGCCGCCGAGGACGTACGACGGCCGGACGAGCACCGGGAAGCCGATCTCCGCGGCCACCGCGCGCGCCTCGGCGACGGTGCGGGCGGTGCCGTGCTTGGGCGCGGGCAGCCCGGCCTCGGCGAGGACCCGGCCGAACGCGCCGCGCTCCTCGGCGAGGTGGATCGACTCCGGCGAGGTGCCGACCACGGGAACCCCGGCGTCCTTGAGCGCCTGGGCGAGGCCGAGCGGCGTCTGGCCGCCGAGCTGCACGATCACCCCGACCACGGGGCCGGCCTGCTGCTCGGCGTGCACGACCTCAAGGACGTCCTCCAGCGTGAGCGGCTCGAAGTAGAGCCGGTCGGAGGTGTCGTAGTCGGTCGAGACGGTCTCCGGGTTGCAGTTGACCATGACCGTCTCGTAGCCGGCCCTGGCCAGCTCGAACGACGCGTGCACGCAGGCGTAGTCGAACTCGATGCCCTGGCCGATCCGGTTGGGCCCGCTGCCGAGGATGATCACCTTGGGCCGGTCGCCCGGCGGCACCTCGGTCTCCTCGTCGTAGGTCGAGTAGAGGTACGGCGTGCGGGCGGCGAACTCGGCGGCGCAGGTGTCCACGGTGTTGTAGACCGGCCGGACGCCGAGGGCGTGCCGCGCCTCGCGGACCCGGGCCTCGCCGACGCCGAGGATCTCGCCGATCTGGACGTCGCTGAACCCGTGCCGCTTGGCCGCCGCGAGGCTCGGCCCGTCGAGCGCCGTGATCGAGCGGGCGGCCTCGTCGATCGCGAACAGCTGGTCGACGAACCACGGGTCGATCGAGGTGGCCTCGTGGAGCTGCTCCGGCGTGGCCCCGGCACGGATCGCCTGCTGCATCGTGCGCAGCCGGCCGTCGTGCGGGGTGCGGCAGGCCCTGAGCAGCTCGGAGAGATCTCCCGGCTCCCCCGTCCACGTGAAGGAGGATTCCTTCTTCTCCATGGATCTGAGGGCCTTCTGGAGAGCCTCGGGGAACGACCGGCCGATGGCCATGGCCTCGCCGACCGACTTCATGTGCGTCGTCAGCGTGCGGTCGGCCCCGGCGAACTTCTCGAAGGCGAACCGAGGCACCTTGACCACGATGTAGTCGAGCGACGGCTCGAACGACGCCGGGGTCTCCTTCGTGATGTCGTTGGGGATCTCGTCGAGCGTGTACCCGATGGCGAGCTTGGCCGCGATCTTCGCGATCGGGAAGCCGGTGGCCTTCGACGCCAGGGCCGAGGACCGGGACACCCGCGGGTTCATCTCGATGACGACCATCCGGCCGGTCGCCGGGTCGACGGCGAACTGGATGTTGCAGCCGCCGGTGTCCACGCCCACCTCGCGGATCACCGCGATCGCGACGTCCCGCATGTTCTGGTACTCGCGGTCGGTCAGGGTCAGCGCGGGGGCCACGGTCACGCTGTCGCCCGTGTGGACGCCCATCGGGTCGATGTTCTCGATCGAGCAGACGATGACCACGTTGTCCGCCCGGTCCCGCATGACCTCGAGCTCGTACTCCTTCCAGCCGAGGATCGACTCCTCCAGGAGCACCTCGGTCGTGGGCGACGCGTCGAGCCCCGCGCCGGCGATGCGCCGCAGGCCCTCCTCGTCGTGGGCGAAGCCGGAGCCGGCGCCGCCCATCGTGAAGCTCGGCCGGACGACGAGCGGGTAGCCCAGCTCGCCGGCCGCGCGCAGGCACTCGTCCATCGTGTGGCAGATCACGCTGCGGGCCGACTCGGCGTTCAGGCCGCGCTCGGCGGCGACCTTGGTCACGATCTCCTTGAACCGCTCGCGGTTCTCGCCCGCCTGGATGGCGTCGATGTTCGCGCCGATCAGCTCCACGCCGTACCGGTCGAGCACGCCGGCCTCGTGCAGCGCGACCGCCGTGTTGAGCGCCGTCTGGCCGCCCAGCGTGGGCAGCAGCGCGTCGGGACGCTCCCTCGCGATGATCTTCTCGACGATGTCCGGGGTGATGGGCTCGACGTACGTGGCGTCGGCGAACTCCGGATCCGTCATGATCGTCGCCGGGTTGCTGTTGACCAGGATGACCCGGAAGCCCTCGCTGCGCAGGACGCGGCAGGCCTGGGTGCCGGAGTAGTCGAACTCGCACGCCTGCCCGATCACGATCGGGCCGGAGCCGATCACCATGACGGACCTGATGTCCGTACGCTTAGGCACCCTTCCCCCCCTTTGTCTCCATCAGCTCGCAGAACTCGTCGAACAGGTACGCCGCGTCGTGCGGGCCGGCCGCGGCCTCCGGGTGGTACTGGACGCTGAACGCCGGCCGGTCCAGCAGCCGCAGCCCCTCGACGCAGTCGTCGTTGAGGTTGACGTGGCTCACCTCGGCCCGGCCGTACGGCGTCTCGAACGGGCCGTCGAGCGGCGCCGCGACGGCGAAGCCGTGGTTGTGCGCGGAGATCTCGACCTTGCCGGTCCTGCGGTCCTGGACCGGCTGGTTGACCCCGCGGTGGCCGTACCGCAGCTTGTACGTGCCGAGGCCGAGCGCCCGCCCGAGGATCTGGTTGCCGAAGCAGATGCCGAAGAACGGGCGGCCCTCGGCGAGCACGCCGCGCAGGGCCTCCACCGCGTAGTCGGCCGTCGCCGGGTCGCCCGGGCCGTTCGAGAAGAACACGCCGTCCGGCTCGACCGCGAGGATGTCCGCCGCGGTCGCGCCGGCCGGCAGGACGTGCACCTCGCAGCCGCGCTCGGCCATCCGCTGCGGCGTCATGGCCTTGATGCCGAGGTCGACCGCCGCCACCGTGAAGCGCCTGCGGCCCACGGCCGGGACGACGTACGGCTCGGCCGTGCTCACCTCGCGCGCGAGGTCGGCGCCCTCCATCCCGGGCGAGCGGCGCACCCGCTCGACCAGGTCCTCCACCGGGCCGGCGGCGTCGCCGGAGAAGATCCCGGCCCGCATGGCGCCGCGCTCGCGCAGATGGCGGGTGAGCGCGCGGGTGCCGGGCATCGCGATGCCGACGACGCCCTGGTCGCGCAGGTAGTCGTCAAGCGTGCGGGTGGACCGCCAGTTGGAGGGGACGCGCGCGGGCTCGCGGACCACGTAGCCGGCGACCCACACGCGCCGCGACTCCGGGTCCTCCTCGTTGACGCCGGTGTTGCCGATGTGCGGCGCCGTCATCGCGACGATCTGGCGGTGGTACGAGGGGTCGGTGAGGGTCTCCTGGTAGCCGGTCATGCCGGTGTTGAAGACCATCTCGCCGAGCGTCTCGCCCACGGCGCCGTACGGCGTCCCCTCGAAGACGCGGCCGTCTTCGAGCACGAGCAGGGCTGTCATACGAGCTTCCCTTCCAGAACGGTGGGGCGGCCGCGCAGGAACGTGGCCACGACCCGGCCGGGCAGGGCCATCCCCTCGTACGGCGTGTTGCGACTGCGCGACGCCATCGAGGAGGGGTCCACCGGGAGCCGGACGGACGGGTCGTACAGGGTGATGTTGGCCGGGGCGCCGGGCTCGATCGGGCGGCCGTGCCCGGGGAGGCGCCCGATCGCCGCGGGCCTGGCGGACATCCGGTCGGCGACGCCGGCCCAGTCGAGCAGCCCGGTGTCGACCATGGCCTCCTGGACCACGGACAGCGCCGTCTCCAGCCCGATCATGCCCATCGCCGCGGCCGCCCACTCGGTCTCCTTGTCCTCGACCGGGTGGGGGGCGTGGTCGGTGGCCACGCAGTCGATCGTGCCGTCCGCGAGGGCCTCGCGCAGCGCGCGCACGTCCTCGGCGGTCCGCAGCGGCGGGTTGACCTTGTAGATCGGGTTGTACGGCCCGAGCGGCGAGCGCTCCGCGCAGGAGTCGGTCAGCAGCAGGTGGTGCGGGGTGACCTCGGCGGTGACGTCCCAGCCCTTCGACTTGGCCCAGCGGATGATCTCCACCGAGCCCGCGGTCGAGACGTGGCACACGTGCAGCCGGGAGCCGACGTGCGCCGCGAGCAGGCAGTCGCGCGCGATGATCGCCTCCTCGGCCACCGCCGGCCAGCCCGTGAGGCCGAGCCGCGCCGACACCTCGCCCTCGTTGAGCTGGGCGCCCTCGGTCAGCCGGGGCTCCTGGGCGTGCTGGGCCACCACGCCGTCGAACGCCTTGACGTACTCCAGCGCCCGGCGCATCAGCACCGCGTCGGACACGCACCTGCCGTCGTCGGAGAAGACCCGCACGCGGGCCGCGGAGTCGGCCATCGCCCCGAGCTCGGCGAGCTGCCTGCCCTCCAGCCCGGACGTCACCGCGCCGACCGGCTGCACGTCGCAGTGGCCGTACTCCTGGCCGAGCCGCCAGACCTGTTCGACCACGCCGGCGGTGTCGGCCACCGGGGAGGTGTTGGCCATCGCGTGGACGGCGGTGTATCCGCCCCGCGCCGCCGCCTGGGTGCCGGTCTCGACGGTCTCGGCGTCCTCCCGGCCGGGCTCGCGCAGGTGGGTGTGCAGGTCGACCAGGCCGGGCAGGGCGATCAGTCCGCCGGCCTCGACCGTCTGGCCGGCGGCCGTACCGGTCAGGTCGCCGACCTCGGCGACGACGCCGTCGCGGACGAGGATGTCGCGCGGCTCGCCCCCGAGGATCCGGGCGCCGGTGATGAGGATGGTCGTGCTCACAGCTCTCCCCCGGGGACGGTCTGGACGGCGGGGTCGGCGGCGCTCGTCCCGATCGCGGGCTCCGAGCCGCCGAGCAGCAGGTAGAGGACGGCCATCCGGACCGTCACGCCGTTGGCGACCTGCTCGGTGATGGTGGAGCGCGGCGAGTCGGCGACCTCCGCGGAGATCTCCATGCCGCGGTTCATCGGGCCGGGGTGCATGACGATGGCGTCGTCGTGCAGCCGGCCGAAGCGGTCGCGGTCGAGGCCGTACCGGCGGCTGTACTCGCGGGCCGACGGGAAGTAGGCCGCGTTCATCCGCTCCAGCTGGACGCGCAGCATCATCACCACGTCCGACTTCGGCAGCACGGCGTCGAGGTCGTACGACACCTGGCAGGGCCAGGTCTCGACGGCGACCGGCAGCAGGGTCGGCGGCGCGACCAGCGTGACCTCAGCGCCCAGCGTGCCGAGCAGCAGGACGTTGGACCGGGCGACCCGGCTGTGCAGCACGTCGCCGACGATGGCGACCTTCAGTCCGTCCAGCCTGCCGAGGCGCCGGCGCATGCTGAACGCGTCGAGCAGCGCCTGCGTGGGGTGCTCGTGGGTGCCGTCGCCGGCGTTCACCACGCTCCCCCGCACCCAGGTGGCGAGGCGGTGCGGCGCGCCCGAGGCGGCGTGCCGGATCACCACGGCGTCGGCGCCCATGGCCTCCAGGGTGAGCGCGGTGTCCTTGAGCGACTCGCCCTTGGACACGCTCGACCCCTTGGCCGAGAAGTTGATGACGTCCGCCGACAGGCGCTTGGCCGCCGCCTCGAACGAGATGCGGGTGCGCGTGGAGTCCTCGAAGAAGAGGTTGACCACGGTGCGTCCGCGCAGCGTGGGGAGCTTCTTGATGGATCGTTCCGAGACCCTCGCCAGCTCCTCGGCGGTGTCCAGGATGAGCAGGGCGTCGTCGCGGGACAGGTCGCCGGCCGAGATCAGGTGCCGCTTCACTGGGCGTCCTCCTTGATGAGCAGGACGGCGTCGCGCCCGTCGGTCTCCTGCAGGTAGACCTTGACCTTCTCGGTCTTCGCGGTCGGGAGGTTCTTGCCGACGTAGTCGGCGCGTATCGGCAGCTCGCGGTGGCCCCGGTCGACCAGCGTGGCGAGCTGGACGGCGCGGGGGCGGCCCACGTCGTTCAGCGCGTCGAGCGCCGCGCGGACGGTCCGGCCGGAGAAGAGCACGTCGTCGACCAGCACGACGGTGCGGCCGTCGACCCCCTCCGCGGGAAGCTCGGTGCGGCCGAGCGGGCGGGCGGGACGCAGGCGCAGGTCGTCGCGGTACATCGTGATGTCGATCGCGCCGACGGGGACCTCGACCCCCTCGAACTGCGCGATGCGCTCGGCGAGCCGGCGGGCGAGCGTGGCGCCGCGGGTGGGGATGCCGAGCAGGACGACGCTTTCCGCGCCCTTGGTGCGCTCGAGGATCTCGTGTGCGATCCGGGTCAGCGCCCGGTGGATGTCAGGGCCTTCCAGGACCGCGCGGGCCTGATTTCGGGCATCAGACATGGAAAAGTCACCACCTTTCCCGCCTCACGGGACGGGTCTTAAAAGGGTGTGCAGCCGCTCAAGCGTATCAGCAGGGCCGGGCACCCCCTCCCGCCAGCGGCGATGCCGGGGCGAGACCCCCGCGAGGGGTAGGGAAGCCGCATCCCAGGGGGTGTCGGTGATTTCGGGGAGAGCACTGTTTGACGCTCTTTTTTCCAATCAGCTTGACCTTTGGGAGTGACGGCTTTACCGTCACTGTCCGTAACCACAACACGCGACCTTCCTGGGTAAAACCCGACGCAGTGGTCACCGAAGGTGCCTGTCGGGGCGCCAACCCCGGTGTTCGGAACACTTAGGACAAGGACGCACAATCAGGTGAGAAGAGACATAGAAAGCCGGGGGCCACACGATGCCGTCTGACTACGCCAAGTCGCTGGGCGCACGCCTGCGCGCCATCCGGACCCAGCAGGGGCTGTCCCTGCACGGTGTCGAAGAGAAGTCGCGGGGCCGGTGGAAGGCCGTCGTCGTGGGCTCCTACGAGCGTGGCGACCGCGCCGTGACCGTGCAGAAGCTCGCCGAGCTGGCCGATTTCTACGGGGTGCCGGTGTCGGAGCTCCTCCCGGGCGGAGCCGCCCCCAGCCCGCTCGCCCCCGCCCCGAAGCTTGTCATCGACCTGGAGCGGCTGTCCCAGCTGCCCAAGGACAAGGCCGGCCCGCTGGCCCGCTACGCGGCCACCATCCAGAGCCAGCGCGGCGACTACAACGGCAAGGTGCTGTCGATCCGCCAGGAGGACCTGCGCTCCCTGGCCGTGATCTACGACAAGTCGCCGGTGGAGCTGACCGAGGAGTTCATCAGCTGGGGCGTGCTCGACGCGGAGGCCCGCCGCGCCGTCGAGTCCTTCTGATCCGGCCACGCCCTTCTCGCCCGCGTCCCGGTCCGTTCCCGGCTCGTTCCGCGTCCGTTCCGGGCTCGTCCCGTGTGCGCCTGGGCCGGGCTCGCCCCGTGTCCGCCCCGGGCCGGGCTCGCCCCGCCGCGCACGCGTCCCGGCGAGCCCGGCCCGGCCGGCGGTGAACGTGAGATCCGCGACTGAATCCTGCTTTGTGGGGATATGCAGGAGATGACGTTCTACGTGGGATCCGAGGTGGGCCGGCTTCGCCAGGTCCTGGTTCACGTCCCCGAGCTGGCGCTCAAGCGGCTCACCCCGAGCAACAAGGACGACCTGCTCTTCGACGACGTGCTGTGGGTGCACCGCGCGCTCGAGGAGCACCAGGAGTGGCGGCAGACCCTGGCCGCCCACGGGGTCCGGGTCCATCTGCTGGGCGACCTGCTGGAGGAGACGATCGCCGTCCCCGAGGCCAGGAAGCACATCCTCGACGGGACCGTCGACGAGCACTGGTTCGGCCCGGTGGCGGCCGACGCGATCAGGAACACCCTCGACTCGCTCGACGGCGCCGAGCTCGCCCCGTTGCTGACCGGCGGGGTCACAAAGCGCGAGATCATGGAGTTGGGCTGCGACCCCGACTCGGTCACCATGCACACGCTCGGCATGGACGACTTCGTCCTCCCCCCGCTGCCCAACCACCTGTACTCCCGCGACACCTCCTGCTGGGTGTACGACGGGGTGTCCATCAACGCGATGCGCAAGAAGGCCCGGCGGCGCGAGACCGTCAACTACGAGGCCGTCTACCGGTGGCACCCCCTCTTCGCCTCGGGGTACGACCGTCCCGGCGACGGAGGCTTCAACGTCTGGTACCGCGGCACGCAGATGGCCCCCGCCACGATCGAGGGCGGCGACGTCCTCGTCCTGGGGGGCGGCGCGGTCCTGGTCGGGATGAGCGAGCGCACCCAGCCGCAGGCCGTCGAGATGCTCGCGATGAACCTGTTCCGGGCCGGCTCCGCCACCCGGATCGTCGCGCTCGACATGCCGAAGGCCCGGGCGTTCATGCACCTCGACACGGTGATGACCAACGTCGACGTCGGGGTGTTCACCAAGTACGCCGGTCTCGGCATGCTGCCGTCGTACACGATCGAGCCCGGCGACACCGAGAAGGAGCTCAAGGTCACCGACCACCCGCCGGAGGACATGCACAAGGCCATCGCCCGTGCCCTGGACCTCGACGACATCAAGGTCCTCACCCCGACCCAGGACGTGCACGCGGCGGAGCGCGAGCAGTGGGACGACGGCTGCAACGTGCTGGCGCTGGAGCCCGGCGTCGTGATCGCCTACGAGCGCAACACGACGACCAACAACCACCTGCGGCGGCACGGGATCGAGGTCGTCACCGTGCGCGGGAGCGAGCTCGGGCGGGGCCGCGGCGGCCCCCGCTGCATGAGCTGCCCCCTCGAACGCGACCCCGTCTGATCCTCACGAGATCCCCCGCCCCCGGCGGGTGGCGGGCGGGACGCCTCCCCCGGCGGGCGTCCGGTAGGGTGCCGCTGTGGCGATCTTCCTCGTCGGGCTCACCCGTACCGGCCCGCTGTGGGACTCCTCCCGGCCGATGGAGGAGCAGGCGGACTGGACGGCGCACGCCTCGTTCATGGACGGGCTCGTCGACACCGGCTTCGTGATCCTGGGCGGCCCGCTGGCCGACGAGATCCGCGTCGTGCTCGCCGTGGAGGCCGGGTCGGCGGACGAGGTGCGCGCCACCTTGGGACGCGACCCCTGGAGCGGGACGCACCTGGTCGTCGACACGATCGAGCCCTGGACCATCCGCCTCGACGCCCGCGAGGCGCGCAGGTGAAGCCGAACGGCGATCGACCCGGGCGGCGGACGAGCCGGATGGCGGGCGGCGCGAGTGGCGGGAGCCGGCGCACGGGGCCTGACCACGGCCACTTCATGATTGGGGCGGCCGGAGCGTCGACCATGCCCGGCCTGATCCGGCCGGCGTGCGAGATCGGCGGTTCGGCCGGCGTCCGTCCGCTCTTGGCGGGACGCGGGGTGGGACCCGGCGCGCCTCCCGTAGGGCGGGCTGGTCCGGGGGGAGGGCGGCCTCAGCCGGCCATGGGAAGCGTCGGCTTTCCGGGGACGCCGAGGATGGACTCGACCTCGCCCACGAACTTGTCGGCCTCGGCGATCAGCTCCTCGGCGTCGGTGGGGGTGACGACGCGCACCATGCCGGCCTCGGCCGCCGCGCGCTTGGTCGCGCTGACCGCGAAGTAGGCCGCCCAGTCGGCCAGCTTCGGCTCGGCCTCGGGCAGCAACTCCCACGCGCTGCGCAGCCGGCGCCTGCGCCCGTCCATCGGACGCGGCCGGGCCGCGAGGATCCCGGCCGCCGCGCGAAGCGCCGCCAGATGGGCCGACACGTACCGGTCGGCGGGGGTCGGCCCCACCGACGCGTCCGCGAGGCACGCCCTGGCGTCCGCGAGATGCGCCAGGACCGTCTGCGAGAGCCGTGGCCCGTTCCGCTGCTCTCCGCTCTGTTCCGTCATGCCCGCCTCCTCGAGTCGTGGCATCCGGCGAGGCTCGCCGGTGACATCACAGTCGCAGACCCCACCGACAATTCCGCCGGACGGACGATCCCGTGGTGCCGGCGAGGGACCGCCCGATGCTTCAGGCTCCCGTGGGCGGCCGGACGAGGAGCTTCCCCTCTCCCCGTCCGGCCCACGCCGCGGGCCGTGCCGCGTTCGTCTCCGCCGACGACGAGGGCACGGTTCCAACGGGGTGGGCGCAGGCCGCGAGTCCCGCGCCCACTGCATCGAACATAGATTCGATCATGCCTCACTGTCAAGACTGTCAACGAACAAGGGTTCGAGGACCGGCCCCAAGAACGGTCCCGGAACAGCCGAAACCCCCGCACGACGGATCGTGCGGGGGTCTCACGACGACTCCCGGCAGAGGCGCCGGCGTTCTACGCCGCCCCGGGTTCGCGGCGCGGCCTCAGGCAGGCGGGGCTCCGTACCGCGGTCCCGGGATCGCCGGCGTCACGCACCGCGCCGGGGCGCACCTGGCGGAACACGGCGGCCTGGGCCGCCCCCGGCGCCGTACGGGTCAGCGGACGAACCGGCCGCGGACGTGGACGGGGACGCCGGTCCCGAGCAGGCCGGGCAGGATCTCCGCCACGTGCATCGGCAGCCGGACGCAGCCGTGCGACGCCGGGTAGAGCGGCACCGACAGGGCGCCGTGCAGGGCGATGCCGCCGTTGAAGAAGATCGGGTTGTAGAGCTGGCCCAGGTAGGACCGGTGCCAGCCGCTGACCCGCCAGGTGGTCGCGAAGTCGCCGGTGGGCGTGCGGGCGCTGCCGCTGAAGCGCTGCCGCTTGCCGTTCCACATCGCGTACTCGGTGTACGGGATGCCGCTGCCGCTGGAGATGTGGCTGATCAGCCGGGGCACGCCGTTCCGGTAGAGGACCATGACCTGCTTGGTCAGGTTCACCTCCACGCGGTCTGGCCTGCCGCGGGGGACCAGGACCGCGGGCGCCTTCGGGTTCTCCAGCGCCTTCCAGGTCCTCTTGGCCACGGTGCTCGTCGGCGTGATGCCCTGGATCTTCTGGAAGGCCCACACGGCCGTCAGCGTGGCGCCGCCGTACCGGCCGTCGATCGAGCCCGGGACGTATCCGAGCTGCTTCAGGCGGGTCTGCAGCGCCTTGACGGCCGAGCCCTTGGCGCCCAGCTTCAGCGTCTTGTACGGCGCGGTGAACGGCGGGTAGGCCGCCGCCGCGACGGCGGACGACACCGGGACGGCGCCCGTACGGACCTGCGTGCTCGCCTGCGCGGCCTCCGGGACCCCTGCCGTGGCGAGGGCTAGCGCCCCCGCCATCACGAGCGCGGCGACCGCCTGCCGTCGACCCCCCATCGTGACCAACCCCTCATTCTTCCCAAGCACGGACCAAAGGACCTTAGCGTACGGCCCTCGTGGTCAAGGAGAAGGCAATTGACCGGCCTCGTCCTCGCCATCCGTTTAGAGTGTCCGCGTGCCGGAAAAGTTGCATCCCAACATCGCCCGGGTGGAGGCGGCCCTGCGCGCGCAGGGCGTGACGGGCGAGATCGTCGTGCTCGACGAGGCCACGCCGACGGCGGCGACGGCGGCCGCGCGGCTCGGCTGCGAGATCGGGGCGATCGCCAACAGCCTGATCTTCGACGCCGACGGCGCCCCGCTGCTCGTGCTGACCAGCGGCGCCCACCGGGTGGACACGGCCCTGGTGGCGCGGCTCGTCGGCGTCGCGAAGGTCAGGCGCGCCACCCCGGAGTTCGTGCGCGAGCACACCGGCCAGCCCATCGGCGGCGTCGCCCCCGTGGGTCACCCCGCCCCGGTCCGGACATTGGTGGACGCCTGGCTCGGCAAGCACGAGGTCGTATGGGCGGCCGCGGGGCATCCGCACTCGGTCTTCCCCACCAGCTTCGACGAACTGGTGCGGATCACCGGCGGTACGCCGGCCGAGGTGGAGTGACCCTCCGGTGGCCGCCTCGCCTCCGGAACGCTTTGCTAGTCTCCGATGAGTGATCCAGCTGCGACGCGTGGGGCCAGACACGTTCATCACCGTCATCGACACGGTGCTGGACATCTACACCGAGGCCATGCGCCCGCCGACGGACCAGCTCACCGGCCGCCTGGCGATAATGCGCAACCACGCGACGTATCCCGACTTCGTCTGCCTGCTCGCGGAGTCGCCTGACATCGTCGGGTTCGCGTACGGCTTCCATGGCGCGCCCGGGCAGTGGTGGCACGACGTGGTCCGCCGCGCCCTGCAGGACCAGGCGGGGACGCGGGCAGCGCAGAGGTGGTTCGGCGACGCCCTGGAGATCGCCGAGGTCCACGTCCGGCCCGACTACCAGGGCAAGGGCATCGGGCGCAGCCTGATCCACGCCATCTGCGAGGGCCGCCCGGAGCGGACGGCCGTGCTGTCGACCCACGACGCCCCGACGGCGGCCCGCCACCTCTACGGGGACGTCGGGTTCGTCGACCTCCTGACGCGGTTCGTGTTCCCCGGCGGCTACGAGAACTACGTGATCGCGGGCGTCCCGCTGCCGCTGCCGCCGCAGCGGTGACCTTCCCGATCCTCGGGAGCACCCGCCCGCTGCCAGTGCAGCCACCTGCTCCGGCAACCCCCGTTGATCGTCACCCCACACCGGCATGAACGTGCTGCACATCGACGTGCCCCTGCATCCGTTCACCACGGCTCTTCGTTGTCCTGAGGACGCCGGCGGAACGGGTGGGGCAAGATGCGCTCATGGCTGTCCGACCCACCACTTCCAGCGCCCGCACGGCCCCCGGCGTCCACCGGATCAAGGTGACGCTGGCCGGATCACGGCCGCCGATCTGGCGGCGGCTGGAAGTCCCTTCCACCATCACGCTGCGCGAGCTGCATGAAGTCCTGCAGGCCGCCTTCGGCTGGGAGGACTACCACCTGTGGGTCTTCGAAAGCCCGCTGGGCCGCTACGGCGTCGCCGACCGCGAACTGCAGATCACCAGCGCCGCCGCCAAACGGCTCGGCCATGTCGTCCCCGCGCCGAAAGACCGGCTCGGCTACACCTACGACTTCGGTGACAACTGGGAGCACGCCATCCTCGTCGAGGCCGTCGCCGCGGCCGAGCCGGGCGTCGCCTATCCGCGCTGCCTCACCGGCCGACGCGCCTGCCCCCCTGAAGACTGCGGCGGCATCTGGGGCTACGAGTATCTGCTGGAGATCCTCGCCGACCCCATGCACGAAGAGCATGAGGATCGCCTGGAGTGGCTCGGCCTCGACTCAGCCGACCAATTCGACCCCGCCGCCTTTGACCTTGCCCAGACCAACGCCGCGCTCTCCCACCTGGCGACCGTCCTTGTCAAGGAGTGACGTAGCCCCACCGGTCAGCACGCACCCACAGGATCAACGCGATGCAGCACCAGGAGGCCTGCGGTCGTTTCAGGAGCCCGCGGGCGCCGGCGTCTGCTGCAGCGCCTGGAACACCTCGCGCGTCGCGCTCGACCGGTTGAACGTGATGAAGTGGATGCCGGGCGCGCCCTCCTCGAGGAGGGTGCGGCACATGTCCACGGCGTGCTCGATGCCCAGGCGCCGCACGGCGACGGGGTCGTCGGCGACCGCCTCGAAGCGGGCCGCGACCTCCGGCGGGAACGGCGCCCCCGACAGCTGCTCGGACCGGGCGATCGTGCTCATCTGGGTGACCGGCATGAGGCCCGGGATGATCGGGGTGTCGCAGCCCTTGGCCGCCACCCGGTCCCGCAGGCGCAGGTAGTCGTCCGCGCGGAAGAACATCTGGGTGATCGCGTAGTCGGCGCCCGCCCGGCACTTCTGCACGAAGAACTCGGTGTCCGACTCGATGGACGGCGAGCGGGGGTGCTTGTAGGGGAAGGCCGCGACCCCCACGCAGAAGTCGCCGGCCTGCCGGATGAGCCGCACCAGCTCCTCCGCGTACAGGACGCCCTCGGGGTGCTTGATCCAGTCGTCGAGCGGGTCGCCCCCGCGCGGGTCGCCGCGGACCGCGAGGATGTTGCGCACGCCGGCGTCGGCGAACCTGCCGACCAGATGGCGCAGTTCGCGGATCGAGTGGTCGACCGCGGTGAAGTGGGCGACCGGCGTGAGCGTCGTCTCGTGGGCGAGGCGCTCGACGATCTGGACGGTGCGGTCGCGGGTGGAACCGCCGGCGCCGTACGTGACGGAGACGAACGTCGGGCGCAGCGCCTCCAGCTCGCGGATGGCGCGCCAGAGCTGACGCTCGCCCTCGTCGGTCTTCGGCGGGAGGAACTCGAAGGAGAACGACCGCTCGCCCGCCGCCAGGAGCTCGCGAACGGTGGGGACGCGATCGGGGCGGCGTGAGGGCAGACCGAGAGCCATGGTTACAAGGGTACAGGGCCGATCCTTTTCGCCGAAGTCCGAGATCTCAACATGTGGACGTAAAGCGGTCCACATGGCGATCGCGAAGCTGGGGCCCCTTCCCCCATCGGCGGCGGGATCACCGCCCCGTAAGCTCAAGACATGACCACTTCCGTCGCCCCGCTCGACCTCGTCCGCCAGGAGGTGGACCGCTCGCTCCGGGAGTTCCTGGACCGGCAGCGCCCGATGTTCGGCGACCCCCACCTGGCCGCGCTGCTGTCGGCCGCGACGGACTTCCTGGCCGGCGGCAAACGGCTGCGTCCCGCCTTCTGCTACTGGGGCTGGCGCGCGGCGGGCGGCGGCGAGGAGCCGGGCCTGTACGCCGCGGCGGCCTCGCTCGAACTGCTGCAGGCGAGCGCGCTGGTCCACGACGACGTGATGGACGCGAGCGACGTGCGGCGCGGGATGCCCTCGGCGCACCGGCGGTTCGAGCGGATGCACGCCGACGCCGGCTGGCACGGGTCGGCCGGGCAGTTCGGCGAGGGCGCCGCGGTCCTGCTGGGCAACCTGCTGCTGGTGTGGTCGGGCCAGATGTGGCGCGGCAGCGGGCTCGACCCGCGGGCCCTGGCGGCGGCCCAGCCGGTGCACGACCACATGCTGACCGAGCTGATGTGCGGCCAGTACCTCGACCTGCTGGAGCAGGCGCGGGGTGAGAACACCTTCGACAGCGCCCTGCGGGTCGCCCTGTACAAGAGCGGGAAGTACTCGGTGGAGCAGCCGCTGCGGCTGGGGCTCGTCCTCGCCGCCCGCGGCCCCGACCCGTATATCGACCGGCTCTGCGCCCAGTACGGCCAGCAGGTGGGCATCGCCTTCCAGCTGCGCGACGACGTGCTGGGGGTGTTCGGCGACCCGGCCGAGACCGGCAAGCCGGCCGGGGACGACCTGCGCGAGGGCAAGCGCACCATGCTCATCGCCCGGACGCTCGCCGAGGCGTCGCCCGCCCAGGCCGCCGCCGTACGCGACCTGCTGGGCGACCCGGCCCTCGACGAGGAGGGGGTCGAGCGGCTCCGCACGGTCATCGAGGAGACGGGCGCGCTGGCGGCGTGCGAAGGAATGATCAAGCAGTACCTCGACGAGGCCCTGGCCGCCCTCGACCACGCCCCGATCGAGGAGACGGCCCGCGCGGCCCTGGCCGCCCTGGCCGTGGCCGCCACCGCCCGCCGCACCTGACCCGCGGGAAGGGGCGCGGCGCCTGACCCCGCGAGAGGGTCAGAGCGGGACGGCGGCCAGGCGGGCCGTGAGCTCGGCGGCGGCGGCGCCGGGGTCCGGCGCCTCGGTGATGGCGCGCACGACCACCACGCGGCGGGCGCCGTGCGCGACGACCTGGTCGAGCGTGCCGAGGTCGACGCCGCCGATGGCGAACCAGGGCCGTCCGGAGCCGAGGCGGGCGGCGTGCTCCAGCAGGGGCGTCCCGGGCGCGGGACGCCCGGGCTTGGTCGGCGTCGGCCAGACGGGACCGCAGCAGAAGTAGTCGACGCCCGGCTCCCTGGCAGCGGCCGTCGCCTCGGCCTCGGCATGCGTCGACCTGCCGATGAGCACGTCGGGGCCGAGGATCTCCCGGGCCACGGACACCGGGAGGTCGTCCTGCCCGAGGTGGAGGACGTCGGGGCGGGCCGCGTACGCCACGTCGGCCCGGTCGTTGACGGCCAGCAGGGCGCCGTGCCTGTCGCAGGCCGCGCGGAAGACCTCGAGGAGCTCCAGCTCCTCGCGGGCCTCCAGGCCCTTCTCCCGCAGCTGGACGATGTCCACACCGCCGGCGAGGACCGCGTCGAGGAACTTCTCCAGGTCGCCGCGGTCCCGCCTGCCGTCCGTGCAGAGGTAGAGCCTGGCACGCGCCAGTCGCTGTCGCCGGGTGTCGCTCACCCGACCACAATGCCATGCGCCCGCGGCTCAGAAGCCCAGGGCCTGCGCCCTGCGCTTGACCTCGGTGTGCCGACCGGCGGCGATGGCGTCGATCGGCGATCCGGGGAGCGAGTCGTCGGCCGTGAACAGCCAGCGGATCGACTCGACCTCGTCGTACCCGGCGTCCGCCAGGACGGTGAGCGTGCCGGGAAGCCCCTTCAGCACGTCGCCGCCGGCGATGAACACCGCGGGGATCTGGGGCTCGCCGCCGCCGCGGCGGACGCCGACGAGCTTCTTGTCCTTGAGGAGCTGCTTGACCCGCCCGATGCTGATCTCCAGCCTCTTGGCGGCCTCCGAGATGGGGAGCCATTCCCCTACGAGCTGGTCGGTGTCCCGGTCGATCTGCGCAACAGTAAGCGTCACGGAACCACCATTACCACAGGCGAGCAGCCGGGAAACACCTCGATTACGTCATAATGCAGTCGCGGAGCGGCACGGACGGGTCGGTCAGGCGGGCCGGGTCGAGCCGGTGCCCGGCCTCGACGATCCGCCGCCCCTGCACCACGTCGCGCGGCCGGTCGACGGTCAGGATGGCCGCGAGCCGGTCTCCGGCCGTGAGCCAGCAGGCCGCCCACTTCCCCTCGCCCCGCGGGTCGCCGCGCAGCAGCACCCGCTCCGCCGCCGGGTGGTGCCCCGCGAACTGGACCATGTGGCCGAACTGCTCCGACCAGAAGTACGGCACCGGGTCGTAGACGGCGTCCTCGCCCAGCAGGGCCGCGGCGGCCGTGTCGGGCGCCTGCAGGGCGGTGTCCCAGTGCTCGACCCGCAGCCGCGTGCCGAACCTGCGCGACCACCAGTTGGCGCAGTCGCCGACCGCCACGACGCCGGGCAGGCGGGTGCGCAGGTGCTCGTCGACCACGACCCCGTTGTCCACCTCGACGGCGGAGCCCTTCAGCCACTCGACCGCGGGCCGCACGCCGACGCCGGTGACCACGACGTCCGCCTTCACCCGGGCGCCGGACATGAGCGTGAGCCCGTCGGCGTCGATCGTGCCGACCTTCGCCCCGAGCCGCAGCTCCACGCCCGCCTGGGCGTACCAGGGGATGGTGTGCCCGCCGACCGCCCCCAGCGCGGCGGCCAGCGGGGTCTCGCCCGCCTCGACCACGGTGACCGCGCATCCGGCGCGGGCGGCCGCGGTGGCGACCTCGGCGCCGATCCAGCCCGCGCCGATCACGGCGACCCGGGCCCCGGGGACCAGCCGCTCGCGCAGCGCGAGCGCGTCGTCGATCGTGCGCAGCACGTGCTGGCGGCCCTCGCCGCGCAGCCGCACCGGCGTCGCGCCGGTCGCGATCACCAGGCCGTCGTACTCCAGCTCGCCCTCGGTCGTCTCCAGCACGCCCTCGCGCAGGCCCTTGGCGGCGGCGCCCAGGCACAGCCGTACGTCGAGGGCGTCGAGGTCGGAGTCGACCACGGTGGAGTCGGTCTCGCCGAGCAGCACCGCCTTCGACAGCGGCGGCCTGTCGTAGGGGCGATGACGTTCCTCGCCGATCAGCGTGATCCGGCCCGCGAAACCGTGGGCCCGCAGAGCCTCGACACTTCGCACGCCGGCCAGGCCGGCCCCCACCACCACGACGTGATCCACCACCTGACCATAGATTGCCCACCGGGCATGCCGCCAATGGAGGTGCCATAACGACTTGGGCAACTACTGCGCACACCGGCCGTGCCGCCCGTTGTGCGTGACGCAGGGCCGCAGGGCTAGGCTGAGGGGCGTAAGACGCGCGGGAGCCCGGCGGCCGGGCTGAGAGGAGAGCGGAGGCTCTCGACCGCCAGACGACCTGATCCGGGTAATGCCGGCGAAGGGAGCGCTGTGTCAGATCCGCACGGAGCCCGTGCCGACCTCGTCTGCGACGTCGTGGTCGTCGGCGGAGGGGTCGCGGGACTGTCCGCCGCCTGGCGGACGGCCAGGCAGGGCATGTCCGTGGTCGTCGTCGACCCGGCCCCCGGCACCGGCGCGACCCACGCCTCCGCGGGGATGCTGGCGCCGGTCAGCGAGGTGACCTACACCGAGGAGCCGCTGCTGCGGCTCGGCCTCGCCTCCCTCGCCGCCTGGCCCGGCTTCCGGGCCGAGCTCGACGACGAGAGCGGCGTGGAGGTCGACCACCGGCGCGAGGGCACACTGGAGATCGCCTACAGCGCCGACGACATGGCGTACTTCGACCGGCTCGCCGCGTTCGAGGAGACGCTCGGGCTGCGGGTCGAGCGGCTGACCGGGCGGGAGTGCCGTGCCCTGGAGCCGATGCTCTCCCCCGCGGTCAGGGGCGGCCTGCTCGCCCGCGACGACGCCTGGATCAACCCCCGCAGGCTGGTACGGGCCCTGCTGGCCGCCGTACAGCGTTGGGACGGCGAGATCCTGTACGACCGGGCGACCGAGATCGTCCCCCTGGGCGACGGCGGCGGCAGCGGTGTGGGCGGCGGCGTGGGCGTGCGGCTGGGCTCGGGCGAGCTCGTGAGCGCCGGGCACGTCGTCGTGGCGGCCGGCTCGTGGTCGCCGTCGCTGCTTCCCGGCCTGCCCGTACGGCCGGTCAAGGGGCAGATCCTCCGCCTGCGCGGGCCGCAGGGGTTCCTCACCCGGTGCGTGCGGGGCCTGGTCCACGGGTCGCCGGTGTACCTCGTCCCGCGCGGCGACGGCGAGATCACGCTGGGCGCGACCGTGGAGGAGCTGGCGTTCGACGCCCGGGTGACGGCCGGCGGCGTCTACGAGCTGCTGCGCGACGCCAGGGAGCTGGTGCCCGGCATCAGCGAGCTGGAGCTGGCCGAGACCACCGTGGGCTTCCGCCCGGGCACCCCCGACAACCTGCCGCTGATCGGCCCGGCCGGACCGCCCGGTGTGCTCGCGGCGACCGGTCACCACCGCGCGGGCGTCCTGCTGGCCCCTGTCACGGCCGAGGCCGTCGTCGCCCTCGTCACGGGCGCCGGCGCTCCGGAGGTCGTGAAGTCCTGTGATCCTGGGAGATTCAGCCGATGAAGGTTGTGATCAACGGCACGGCCGTCGAGCTGCCCGACGGCGCCACCGCCGGCCACGCCGTGCGCGCCCTCACGCCGCTCACGTCGGGCGTCGCGGTGGCGGTGAACGGCGAGGTGGTCAGCCGGGGCAGCTGGGAGTCGACCCCGCTGGCGGGCGGCGACACGGTCGAGGTGCTGACGGCGGTGCAGGGAGGATGACGATGAAGGACACCGCGGCGGCGCCGGACGACGACACGTTCCTGCTGGGCGGCGAGAAGTTCTCCTCGCGCCTGATCATGGGGACGGGCGGCGCGCCCTCCCTGGAGGTGCTCGACGAGGCCCTGGAGGCGTCGGGCACCGAGCTGACCACGGTCGCCATGCGCCGGCTCGACCCGTCCGCGGGCGGCTCGGTCCTCGACGTGCTGCGCCGCCGGGGCATCAGGGTGCTGCCGA
This sequence comes from Microbispora sp. ATCC PTA-5024, assembly GCF_000511135.2. Lineage (NCBI taxonomy): Bacteria > Bacillati > Actinomycetota > Actinomycetes > Streptosporangiales > Streptosporangiaceae > Microbispora > Microbispora sp. ATCC PTA-5024. Next base: position 2,103,206 of record NZ_KI866522.1, read on the forward strand.
ACACGGCGGGCTGCTTCACGGCCGGCGAGGCGGTGCTGACGGCCCGGCTGGCCCGGGAGGCCCTGGAGACCGACTGGGTGAAGCTGGAGGTCATCGCCGACGAGCGGACGCTGCTGCCCGACCCCGTCGAGACGTTCGACGCGGCCGAGCGGCTGGTGGCGGACGGCTTCGTCGTCCTCCCCTACATCGGCGACGACCCGGCGCTGGCGCGGCGGCTCGAACAGGCCGGCTGCGCGGCCGTGATGCCGCTGGGCGCGCCCATCGGCTCCGGCCTCGGCATCCGCAACCCGCACAGCATCGAGCTGATCGTGGAGGCCGCCGGGGTCCCGGTCATCCTCGACGCCGGGCTGGGCACGGCCAGCGACGCCGCGCTCGCCATGGAGCTCGGCTGCGACGCGGTGCTGCTGGCCAGCGCGGTGACCCGCGCCCAGCGGCCCGGGCTGATGGCCGCCGCGATGCGGTCGGCCGTGACGGCGGGACGGCAGGCGCGGCTGGCCGGACGCATCCCGCGCCGCCGGTACGCCGAGGCGTCCTCCCCCGGCCGTCCGACCCCGGCGTGACCCCGGACGTCCGACCCCGGCGTGACCCCGGCCACCCGACCCCGGCCGCTGCGGTGGAGGCGGAACGGCGGCATCCGGTAGCTCCGGTTATCGGATTCCCCGGGGCTTTCCGATGGTACGGAAAGCTCCGCGAATAGGTCTCGGTTTGGGATTCCGTAACACTGCGGGTGGCAAATCACCCGTAAACTCGGGCGAGTGGACACGACGCTAACCGACCCGCTCGTAGGGCAGGTGCTCGACGGGCGCTATCGCGTCGAGTCCCGGATCGCCCGGGGCGGCATGGCCTCCGTCTACCTGGCTCTGGACGTCCGGCTCGACCGCACGGTCGCCGTCAAGGTGATGCACCGCTCGCTCGCCGAGGACCCGCAGTTCGTCCGGCGCTTCATCGGCGAGGCCAAGTCCGTGGCCAGCCTCTCCCACCCCAACATCGTCCATGTCTTCGACCAGGGCACCGACGGGGCGCACGTCTACCTCTCGATGGAGTACGTGCCGGGCAAGACCCTGCGGGACGTCCTGCGCCTGCGCGGCCGGCTCCCGGCCCGCGAGGCGCTGGAGATGGTCATCCCGGTGCTCGCCGCGCTCGGCGCGGCCCACCAGGCCGGGATGGTCCACCGGGACGTCAAGCCGGAGAACGTGCTGCTCACCGACGACGGCCGGGTCAAGGTCGTCGACTTCGGCCTGGCCAGGGCCGTCGAGGCCACCAACCAGACCAAGACCGGCATGATGATCGGCACGATCGGCTACATGTCGCCCGAGCAGGTCACGACCGGCACGGCCGACGTCCGCAGCGACGTCTACGCCACCGGCATCATGCTGTTCGAGCTGCTCACGGGGCGCCAGCCGTACGCGGGCGAGACCCCGATGTCGGTCGCGTACCGGCACGTGCACGAGACCGTCCCGGCGCCGTCCTCGGTCGTGCCGGACATCCCGCCGTCGATCGACGCGCTGGTGGCGGCGGCCACGGACAAGGACCCGGCCCGCCGCCCGGCCGACGCGACCGCCATGCTGGTCGCCGCCGTCGACGCCCACCGGTCGCTGCCGAGGACCGGGAACACCGGCTCCTACACCGGGCCGACCGGCCTGCAGCCCGGGTCGCTCAGCGGCCCCACCGCTCCCCCGCCGGCCGCCGCCGCCGGGACGGCCCCGCCGTACGGGACGGGGCAGTACCTGTCGCCGGGCGCGCAGCCGGGAGCGGCGCACACGATGATCCAGCCGCGGTCGGACCTGCCGATCGGGCACGACGGCGAGCCCGCGGCCCGGCGCCGCCGCTTCCGGCCCAACTGGCTGGTGCTCGGCCTCGCCCTCGTGATGGTGGCCGGCGTCGCCCTGACGGGGTGGTGGTTCTCCCAGGGCCGGTACGTGAAGGTGCCCGACCTGGTCGGCCGGAACATCAAGGTGGCCAGGCAGCAGGCGCAGCAGGCCGGGTTCGAGGTGCGGATCGGCAAGGCCCGCTTCGACGACAAGGCCGCGAAGGACACGGTGCTCGACACCGACCCCGGGGCGGGCGCCGAGATCGCCCGGGGGGCGGTGGTGACCCTGATCCCGTCGGCGGGCCCGGAGACCATCCCGGTGCCCAAGGTCGAGGGCCTCACCGAGGCCGACGCGCGGGCCCAGGTCGCCGCGGTCGGGCTGGTCGTCGGCCGGGTGAGCAAGAGCGCGAGCGACACGGTGCCGCGCGGCCAGGTCATCCGCACCAGCCCGATGGTGGGCAAGCGGATCAAGAAGGGCGGCACGGTCAACCTCGTCGTCAGCGCCGGCCTGCTCATGCCGGACGTGACGCAGATGATGCGCGACCAGGCCGAGAAGTTCCTGCGGGACAAGGGCTTCAACGTCCAGATCGACGAGACGGCCGACAACACCCCGCCCGGCACCGTCATCGCGCAGGACCCGTCGGGCGGCTCCGAGGTGGCGGCCGGCGCGGTCGTCCACCTGACCGTCTCGAAGGGGCCCGACACGGGCTGGCACTGGCCGTGGGAGAACGACAACTCCGAGGCCCCGCCGGACTTCGTGGTCGTCCCCGACGTCCGGTTCAAGGACGTGAACGACGCGGTCAGCGAGCTGAAGGCCGCGGGGTTCCAGGTCAAGGTCCGCAACCTGGTCGGGACCCGGCGGGTGGTCGGGGAGAACCCGCTCGGCCAGCAGCCCATGGGCACCCGCATCACCATCTGGCACTGAACCGTCCGGCACCGAACCGTCCGTGCGGGCCGGCGGGCCTACGAGCGGGCCGGGGCCGGGTCGCCCCGCGCCGCTCAGGTGGTGAGCCTGCCCAGGAGGCGCAGCCGGGCCATGCCGCCGTCCGGGTAGACGTCGAGCCGGGCGTGGGTGACCGTACGGTCCGAGTCGAGCCGGAACCGGTGCCGGGTGTCGGGCTGCAGGCGCGTCCGCGGCAGCAGCGGGAACCAGGCGTCCCGGTCGTCCGGCGACGCCTTCCTCGCGTCGACGCCGCTGACCGCGGCCCAGCCGGGGGCGTTGAACAGCAGGTTCGAGGTGTCCAGCTCCGCCACCGCCACCGTGCCCGGCCCGGCGAGGGCCACCACGAGCCAGTCGTTGCCGCCGCCGCGCCGCCGGGCGGTCTCCCAGCCCTCCGACTGGTTGCGGGCCGCCCCGGGAGCGATGACGTTGTTGGGCGAGGAGTAGAACTCGTCGGAGCACGCGACCACCAGCCCGCCGTTCTCCAGGGCGGCGAGATCGACGGTGAGCCCGTCCAGGAACGCCGGGTCGGGGACCACCTCCCCGTGGACGCGCAGCCGGGCCACGCCGCCGTCGGGGAAGATGTTGAGCCGCACGTGCGTGAACCGCCGCTCGCCGGTCACGGCGAACTCATGCGCCGCGTCCCCGGTGAGCGGGCTCCTCGGCACGATCTCCACCCAGCCGTCCAGCTCGCCCGGCGCCGGGTACCCCTCGGCCTCGCACGCCTCCACCGACGCGTACGGCGGGTAGTTGCCCCTGAACCACGCCGTGTCGACGACCACGCCCCGGATCACACCGGGCAGGCCCAGCCGCACGATCGCCCAGTCGTGGCCGGGCTCGCGCCGCCGCCGGGTCTCCCACCCGTCGTACACCTGGCCCTTCGCGCCGAACGTGTGCGGGCGGAACTCGGGGGGCCCGGGCCGGATGAGGGCCTCCCGCTCGGCGAACGACTCGTCGTTGGCCGCCACGACCGAGCCGCCGTACGCGCGCAGGGCCAGATCGGGCAGACGGGTGAACGCGCTCATCGGGACGCTCCTTCCAGCAGCCGCCCCCGTGGGGTGGCGAAGTCGACCGGGACGCCCCGCAGCCAGGTGCTCCGGACGACGCCGGTCAGGGCGTGCCCGTCGTACGGCGACACCGGGTTGCGGTGGTGCAGGGCGGCCACGTCGACGGTGAACCCGGCGTCCGGGTCGAAGGCCACCAGGTCGGCGTCGGCGCCCTCCCTGATCACCCCCTTGTACGGCAGGCCCGCCAGCCGGGCCGGGCCCGCCGCCATCCACCGCACCACGTCGGCCAGGCCGTGCCCGCGCTCCCGGGCGGCCGTCCAAACCGCCGGCAGCCCGAGCTGGAGCGAGGAGATCCCGCCCCAGGCCGCGGCGAAGTCGGGCACCTTGAGATCGGGCGTCGAGGGCGAGTGGTCGGAGACCACGCCGATGAGGACGCCCTCGGCCAGGGCCCCCCACAGGGCGTCGCGGTTGGCCGCCTCCCTGATCGGCGGGCAGCACTTGTACGCCGGGCCGCGCACCTCCTCCGCGCTCAGCGTGAGGTAGTGAGGGCAGGTCTCGGCCGTGACGCGCACCCCGTCGCGCTGGGCCCGCCGCAGCGGCTCCAGGCAGGCGGCGGCCGACACGTGCACGATGTGGGCGCGCGCGCCGGTCTCCGCGGCCAGCTCGACGACCTGCTCGACGGCCCGCCGCTCGGCGTCCTGCGGCCGGGACCGCAGGAAGTCGGCGTACGTCGGACCGGCGGGCTCGGCCAGCAGGCCCGGGTCCTCCGCGTGCGCGATCAGCAGGCCGTCGAACGAGGCCACCTCGGCCAGCGCCGCCCGCAGCCCCTCCCGGTCGAGCGCCGGGAACTCGTCCACCCCCGACGGCGACAGGAAGCACTTCACGCCGATCACACCGGCCTCGTGCAACGGGCGCAGGTCCGCCAGGTTGCCGGGGATCGCGCCGCCCCAGAACGCAACGTCGACGTGGCACCGGCCCTCGGCGGCCCGCCGCTTGGTCTCCAGCGCGGCGACCGAGACCGTCGGGGGCAGCGAGTTGAGCGGCATGTCCACGATCGCCGTCACGCCGCCGGCCGCCGCCGCCCGGGTGGCCGAGGCGAACCCCTCCCAGTGGGTGCGGCCCGGCTCGTTCACGTGGACGTGGGTGTCCACCAGGCCCGGCAGCAGCGGGAGGTCGCCGAGGTCGGCGGTCTCCCGGGCGGGCAGGGCGTCGTCGTACGCGCCGACCTCCGCGATCCTCCCGTCCCGCACGGCCACGGCCGCCGGCCGCTCACCCTCGGGCGTCACCGCACGCCGCGACCGCACCACCAGGTCGTAGACGTCACTCATGCCACCTCCTCGCCTGACGGCTCGGAGCCGCATTCGCGAAACGCGCTGTGCCCACTGATTCGCTCGCTCCGCTCGCTCATGCCACCTCCTCGCCTGACGGCTCGGAGCCGCATTCGCGAATCGCGCTGTGCCCACTGATTCGCTCGCTCCGCTCGCTCATGCGCGACCGCCGGGTGCGGGGGGCGGCAGGTGCGCGGCGGCGACCCGGCGGGCGAGCCGTTCGAGCAGCGGCCCGGCCTCCGCCATGCATCGCCGGGCGTCGGGCTCGATGTCGGTCAACGCGTACGCCGCCTCGATCCCGGCCGCCCGCAGATCGTCGTCGCCGATCGCACGCCGCCCGCACACCGCGACCACCGGCACGCCGTGCTTGGCCGCCGCCGTCGCCACCCCGACCGGGGTCTTGCCGCGCAGGGACTGCTCGTCGAGCGACCCCTCCCCCGTGATCACCAGCCGGGCGCCCTCGGCGTGCCGGTCGAAGTCCTGCAGCTCAAGGAGGTACTCGATGCCCGAGCGGATCTCGGCGTGGAGGAAGGCGAGCGCGGCGAAGCCCACGCCGCCCGCCGCGCCGGCTCCCGGCGTCCCGGCGACGCCCATGCTCCGGACCACCCCGTCGTGCTCGGCCGCCCCGGCCAGGCCGTGGGTGTGCGCCGCGACCGCGGCCAGCCGGGCCAGCCCCGCCTCCAGCACCGCCACGTCGCCGGGGGCCGCGCCCTTCTGCGGGCCGTACACGGCCGCCGCGCCGTACGGCCCGAGCAGCGGGTTGTCCACGTCGCTCGCGACGATCACCTCGGCCCCCCGCAGCATGCCCGAGGCGTCGATCCTGTCGAGCGCGCGCAGGGCGGCGCCGCCGTGCGGCACGTCGGCCCCGCCGGCGTCGAGCAGCCGCGCCCCGAGGGCCTGGACCATGCCGGCGCCGCCGTCGGTGCAGGCGCTGCCGCCGAGCCCCAGGACGACCCGGGTGGCCCCGTGCCGTACGGCGTGGGCGATCAGCTCTCCGGTGCCGTAGCTGGTCGCCGTGAGCGGGGACGGCCCCTCGCCCTCCGGCAGCCTCCGCAGCCCGGACGCCTCGGCCAGCTCGACCACGGCCACGCGCCCGCCGCCCGGCTCGTCGCGCACCGCGTACGAGGCGTGGACCGGCCGGCCCGTCGGCCCGGTGACTTCGACCTCCACCCGGGTGAAGCCGCAGGCGACGACCGCGTCGACGGTGCCGTCGCCGCCGTCGGCCACCGGGAGCCGCACGACCGGGACGTCCCCCAGCCCGGCGGCCACGTGCTCGGCCACCTCCGGCGAGGTGAGCGAGCCGCGGAACTTGTCCGGCGCGATGACCACATGCCCGGTCACATGCCCGGTCACCCGCCCGGCAGCGTGCCCCGCCGCCTGCTCGGACGCGTGGCCGGCCGCCTCCCTGGCCCCGTGATCGGACGCCTGCCCGGCAGCGTGCCCGCTCATGCCCGCTCCCCGCCCGGCCGTAGGGCGCCGCGTCCGCGCGTCGCCCCCCGCCTCGTCATGGGCTGCCTGTCCATGTCCCGTCCCTCCGTGCCGCGACCACGACCCTGTCGTCTAGAAATGATCGCTGGCCAGGAGACGGCGGTGGGCACGGGCCCCCGCTTCGGCTGCGGCCTGGTCGGAGACGGTGCGCAGCTCGCCGTCCGCGACGACCGTGCGGCCGCCGACGAGCAGCCGGGCCAGCGGCGGGGTCTGGCCGTAGGCGAACGCGACGACCGGGTCGTCGACGCCGTCGTAGTAGCCGCCGAGCCGCCACAGGGCGACGTCGGCCAGCTTCCCCGGCTCCAGCGAGCCGATCTCTTCGGCGCGTCCGAGGCAGCGGGCGCCGCCGAGGGTGGCCATCTCCAGGGCCTGGCGGGCCGTGAGAGCGCGGGGGCCGTACCGGGCGCGCTGCATGAGCATCGCCATCCGGATCTCCCCGGCGAGCGGGGTCATCTCGCTGGAGGCGGCGCCGTCCACGCCGAGCCCGACCGGCGCCCCCGCCCTCAGCAGGTCGCTGACGCGAGCGATGCCGGCGCCGAGGCGGCCGTTGGACGAGGGGCAGTGGGCGGTCCCGGTCCCGGTGTCCGCGAAGCGGCGCACGTCCTTGTCAGTCAGATGCACGCAGTGGGCGAGCCACACGTCGGGGCCGAGCCAGCCGAGCCGGTCCATGTATTCCACGGGGAGCATGCCGAACTGCTCCCGGCAGTGCTCGTCCTCGTCGGCCGTCTCGGCGACGTGCGTGTGCAGGCGGACGCCGAGAGACCGGGCCAGCTCCGCCGACCTGACCATCAGGTCTCCCGTGACCGAGAACGGCGAGCACGGCGCCACCGCGATCCGCAGCATCGACCCGAACGACGGGTCGTGATATTTCCGGACGGCTTCCTCGGTGGCCCGGAGGATCTCGTCGGCCTCCTCCACCACCTCGTCGGGCGGGAGGCCGCCCCCCGAACGGCCCCGGTCCATCGACCCCCGGCAGGGGTGGAACCGCAGGCCCACCTGCCGGGCCGCCTCGATCTCCGCCTCGAACAGGTCGCCCCTGCCCTTCGGGAAGACGTAGTGGTGGTCGGTCGAGGTCGTGCAGCCGGAGCGGGCCAGCCAGGCGAGCCCGGCGGTGGCGGCGCCCCCGACGACCTCGGCGTCCATCCGCGCCCACAGCCGGTAGCTGGCCACCAGCCACTCGAACAGCGTGCCGTCCGGGGTCACCCCCTGAGAGGCCCACTGGTAGAGGTGGTGGTGGGTGTTGACGAGCCCGGGGGTGGCCAGGCAGCCGGCGCCGTCGACCCGCTCCGCGCCCTCCGGTGCGGACGGCGCGGGCCCGGGGCCGACCGCGGTGATCCGGTCCCCCTCGATCACGATGTGCCCGGACGGGATCTCCTCCCCCGCCACAGGCACGATGTAGGCGTTCTCGATCACCACGGGCTCGATCACCACGGGCTCGATCACCACGGGCCGGGTCGTCGCATCAGGCACGGAAGCCTCCGGAGCGGGCGCGGGCGGCCGCAATGCGGGAGCGGGCGGCCGGGGTGCGGGGGCGGGCGTTCACGCCGACTGCCCGGGGGACGGCGTGGCCGTGCGGCGGTTCCCCGTTCACGCCGACTGCCCGGGGGACGAGGCGGCCGTGCGGGCGGCGGCCAGGCGCACAGCGTCGAGGATCTTCTCGTATCCGGTGCAGCGGCAGAGGTTGCCCGCGAGGGCCTCGCGGATCTCGGCGTCGCCCGGGACCCCGTCCGCAGCGGCGATCAGCGCGTGCGCCTGGACGACGAGGCCCGGCGTGCAGAACCCGCACTGCACGGCCCCCGCCTCCACGAACGCCCGCTGCACCTCGTCGAGGTCGTCCCCGGACGCCAGGCCCTCGACCGTGACGACCTCCCGGCCCTCGGCCTGCCCGGCCGCGACGAGACAGGCGCACACCGGGGTGCCGTCCAGGTAGACCGTGCAGGAGCCGCACTCGCCCTGCTCGCAGGCGTTCTTCGCGCCGGGCAGGCCGAGCCGCTCCCGCAGGACGTAGAGCAGGCTCTCCCCCTCCCAGACGTCGTCGGCCGCGGCCGGGCGGCCGTTGACCGTGAGGCTCACCCTCATGCCGCTGCCCTCCCCGTGTAGTCGTTCCAGGCCCAGCCGAGCGTCCGGCGGGCCATGACGGCCAGGGCGTGCAGGCGGTAGTCCGCCCGGCCCCGGACGTCGTCGATGGGCGACGCGGCCCCGGCCACGAGCTCGCCGAAGCGGCGGGCGAGGCCGGGGTCGAGCGGCCCGCGGCCCTCCCAGTCGAGCCCTCCGGCCAGCAGCTCCTCGGCCTCGGCGGCCCGCCGGGGCGTGGGCGCGGCCGAGCCGATGCCGGTCCCCGCCCGCCGCTCCCCCGGGTGCAGCGCGACCGCGAACGAGCACACCGCGATCACCATCGCGTTCCTCGTGCCGATCTTGGAGAAGTACTGCGGGCCGGCGGCGACGGGGACGCGCACCGCGCGGATCAGCTCGTCGGGGGCCAGCGCGTTGCGCTTCACACCGGTGTAGAACGCGTCGATCGGGATCGTGCGCGTGCCGCGGACCGACGCCGCCTCGACGACGGCGCCGGAGGCGAGCAGCGGCGGGTGGCTGTCCCCGGCCGGGCTGGCCGCCCCGAGGTTGCCGGCGACGGTGCCGCGGTTGCGGATCTGCGGCGAGCCCACGGTGCGGGACGCCTGCGCCAGCCCCGGCAGCTCGGCCCCCAGCTCGGCGATCAGCCGCGCGTACGTGAGCCCGGCGCCGAGGCGCACCTCGCCGCCCTCCCGGGTCCAGCCGTCCAGGCCGGCCACGGCGGTGAGGTCGAGCAGCGCGGCGGGCCGCCCCTTGTCGAGGTTGATCTCCACCATGACGTCGGTGCCGCCCTGGATGGGCGTCGCGTCGGGCCGCTCGGCCTTGAACGCGAGCGCCTCGTCCCAGGTGCGGGGGCGGAGGAAGTCCATGGTCACTCCCAGGCCGGTCCGGCGTCGGGCGCGTCCTCGCGCAGCACGGTCCCCTCGATGAGCCCGTACGGCCGGTCGGCGGCGAAGTAGACCTCGCCGTCGTTGTCGAGGCCGAAGGGCGTCAGGTCCACCACGAAGTGGTGCTTGTTGGGCAGCGAGAGCCGCACCTCGCAGACGCCGGGACAGTCCCCGAGCACCCGGCTGCCCATGGCGTACAGGGTCTGCTGCAGCGAGAGGCTGTAGGTCTCGGCGAAGGCGGCGAGCAGGGCCTGCCTGGCCCTGTCGTACGCCTTGTCCCAGTCGCCCGAGGGCCACGCCTCGGACGGGCCGGCGGGGGCGGCGTGCCGCCAGGACACGTTGACGGCGGTGGCGAGCATGCGGTCGCGGGTCTCGGGCAGCGTCGTGTACTCGTCCTTGATGTAGCCCCAGAACTCCGAGTTCGTGGTGTTGAGCACCACGAGGTCGCGCAGCCCGGAGACCACGTGCGCCCGTTCGCCGTCGTAGTGGGCGACGCACGTGCGCACCTCCCCTCCCGCGCGGACGAACGAGTGCCCGGACGCGCCGTTGCGCTCCCAGGCGTACTCCTCGATCGCCACCCTGGCGTGGCGGACGGTGGGCTGGGAGTCCGCGAAGTGGCGGGCGAGCAGCAGCGCGAAGTCCTCGATCGCCCCGATCCCGTGCCGTTTGGCCAGCGCGTAGACCGCGTTCTTCTGACTGTCGGTGGGGAGCACCGCGGAGTTGTCGCCGCTGAGGTGGACCTCGTCCATGTCCCCGGACAGCGCCGTGCTGACGTTGAGGTCCTTCACGCGATGGGCGTCCCCGTGCCGGGTGACGCGGACGATCCTGGTCTCGGCCTTGCCGTATCTGTTGGGTCCGAGGACGACCACTGCTAGCTCCCCCGGTAGGTCGAGTAGGCGAACGGGCTCAGCAACAGGGGCACGTGGTGGTGCTCCCCCGCCGCGCGGACGGTGAAGACGACGCTGACCTCGGGGAAGAACGCCTCGTCCCCGAGGTAGCCGGCGGTGTCGAAGACGAGCCGGTAGGTGCCCGGGCGCGGGTCCTCCTCCGCGATCCACTCCCGGCCCAGCGGCGTCCAGGCGCGGATGCGGCCGTCGTCGTCGGTGCGTCCCTCGGCCACCGGCACGAAGCCGTGCGCGGCCCGGCGCGACAGGCGGACGAACACGTCCGGGGCGGGCCGTCCCGCCGCGGTGTCCAGCACGTGCGTCGACAGGCTCACCGGCCCTCCCACAGCTTGGCCAGGCGCAGCGCCACGATCTTCGCGAGCTCCTCGCGGACGACCCCGCGCTCGGTCTCGTCGTCGTTGTCCAGCCGGGCGCGAAGCAGCGCGAGCATCTCCCCGGCGCCGCGCCCGGTGGCGCACACGAGGTAGACGTGGCCGAACCGCGCCTCGTAGGCGGCGTTGCCCTCGCGGATCGCGTCGAGGACGGCGGTGCCGGCCCCGGCGGCGCCGGACTGCTCCGACCGCGACCAGGCGCCCTCCCTGCCGCCGCCCGCCGGCCGCTCGCCGATGCGGGGGTGCGCCGCAAGGGCCTCCTCCACGTCGGCCCAGCCGAGCCCCGCGAGCGCCGTCCGCCCCGCGTCCAGCAGCGCGCCGAGGTCCGGGTACGGCCCCCGCGCGGCCACCGCGTCCGCCCAGGCGGCGGACGCGCAGCAGGCGCGCAGGTCCTCCCGGCCGAGTTCTCGCATGCCCGCCAGTCAACCCCCGGCCGTACGGCGAGGTCTATCAGCGCGAGGTCCGAACCGCGCGCGTCCGGCGCCGCGCCGGTTTGTACGTTGGCACAAAGGGCGGCCAACTACTCTGGAGGTCACCATGACTCCTTCCACTCTCGTCGGCGGCCACGTGTTCGTCGCGGGCGGCCTGGCCAAGGGCGGCCTGAAGTACGCCGGGGACATCGGCGCCGAGGTGATCCAGGTCTTCGTGACCAACCCGCGGGGCTGGGCGCTCAGCGCGGGCGACCCGTCCGAGGACGCGAAGCTGCGGGAGTCGGGCGTGCCGGTCTTCCTGCACGCCCCTTATCTGGTGAACTTCGGGTCGCCCACGGCGGCCACGCTGGACAACTCGGTGGCCGTCGTCCGCCACACGCTACGGCGCGGCGTGGAGACCGGGGCGCGCGGGGTCGTCGTCCACACCGGCTCGGCCGTGAGCCAGCCCCGGGAGGACGCGCTGCGTCAGGTGCGGGAGCACGTGCTGCCGCTGCTCGACGAGCTTCCCGGCGACGGGCCCGACCTGCTGCTGGAGCCGATGGCCGGGCAGGGCCAGATGCTGTGCGCGACCGTCCAGGACCTCGGCCCGTACCTGGAGGCGCTGGAGGGTCATCCGAAGGTCGGCGTGTGCCTGGACACCTGCCACGCCTTCTCCGCCGGGCACGACCTCGCGTCGCCGGAGGGTGTGCGGGAGACGTTCGACGCGCTGGGCGAGCTCGCGCCGGGCCGGCTGAAGCTGATCCACGCCAACGACTCGAAGGACGCGTGCGGCTCGAAGAAGGACCGGCACGAGAACATCGGCTCCGGCCACATCGGCGCCCAGGCGTTCGGCGAGATCATGCGGCACCCGGTCGCGGCCGGGGTGCCGGTCTGCATCGAGACGCCCGGCAAGGTGGAGGCCCACCGCCAGGACATCGAGACCCTCAAGAAGCTGCGCGGCGCCTGAGGCCGGCGCCCGGGTCACCCGGACCGCCTGGGACGCCGGGGGTCCGCGGCGATCCGGCGCCCCCGTTCGGCCGGATCGCTCCGCGGACTCCCCCGTCACGCGGGGCGGGGCCCTTCCCCCCCGAGAGGGCCCCGCCCCGGTAACCCTGAGGTGAGACTGTGCTCACCTTCGAGGCTACCCCGCGTGTCTTTCGACGGGCCAAACACTACGAGGAGTAATCGCGGGGGCGGATGGGGCTTCGGACGAGCGGTCCCTAGTTAGCGCCATGCGGACCGCTCCGGCGCGACGAGCGGAGCGTGGACGCCGACGAACGGTCGCCCGGGGGGCACACCGGCCCGCGGGGGCGGTTCCCGCGGGCGGTCCGGGCGCGCCGCACGCCCGTCCGGCGGCGGGCATCCGGCCCGTCCTGTGATCACGAAGAGTGACCACCCGGCGCCTCGTACGGCTCCTGGGCGGCCGTCGCCTCCCGCCCGCCCCGAGGAGCCGGTCCGGCCCTTCCGTCGCCGCAGCGGCGCGTACAGCGTGCGCCACGGGTCCCGTGGCATGACGCGGCGAACCGCCGGCCGCCGGATCGCCCGCAGGCGCGCGGGTTCAAGGCGGGAAGGGGGCCCGGAACGGGGGTCAGGCGCCCGGGGCGCGGAACTGGCGCACCAGCTGCTCGCGCACCTGCCGGGTGTGCCGGCGGCTCACCGGCAGCGTCTCGGTCCCGACCTGGAGGACGACGCGACCGGCGTCGAACCTGAGCTCGCTCACGTGGCGGGCGTTCACGAGCGTGCTGCGGTGTGCGCGGATGAAGCCCGAGCCGCCCCAGCGGCGCTCCAGCGCGGCCAGGGACATCCGCACGAGGTAGGCGGCGTCGACCGTGTGCAGCCGGACGTAGTCGCCCTGGGCCTCGGCGTACCGGACGTCCTGCTGGGCCACGAACTTCGTGCGGCCCCCCAGCTCGACCGGGATGACGTCCTCGTCCTCCTCGGCGGGGGCGGGGGCGACGGCCGCGGAGAGCCTGCGCACGGCCTCGGCGAGGCGTTCGGGACGGACGGGCTTGAGCAGGTAGTCGACCGCCTCCAGCTCGAACGCCTGGACCGCGCAGTCGTGCGCGCTGACGAAGACGAGCCGGGGCGGCGCGGGGAAGCCGCCGATGAGCCGGGCGAGGTCGAGCCCGTCGAGCCCGGGCATCCGGATGTCGAGGAACACCCCGTCGAGCCGCTCGCCGTCGGCGATCATCTGCACCATGTCGTGCAGGGCGGCCCCGCCGTCCGAGGCCGTGCCGACATGCTCGACGCGGGAGTCCTGCCGCAGCAGATAGGCGAGCTCGGACAGGGCGGGGACCTCGTCGTCGACGGCAAGGACGCGCAGCATGGTCACCACCGTGCCGCGCGTCCCCCCGGCGGCGCAAGAGCCAGGCCCACGAAGAGTGCCCGATCAGGCACCGACGGTCACATGGGATCGGGCTCGGGACGGACCTTCGGCACGCGGAGGCGGATCCGGGTGCCCTTGCCCGGCGCGGTCTCCACGGCGAGCCCGTAGGCCTGCCCGTACAGGTGGCGCATCCGCATGTCGACGTTGCTCAGCCCGATCCCCGCCTTGGGCTCCTCGCCCAGGACGGCCCTGAGGTGATCGGGGTCCATGCCGATCCCGTCGTCCTCGACCGAGATGTGCGCCTCGGGCCCGGCGTCCTGGATGACCACCCGCACCTCTCCCGGCATGCCGTGCTTGATCGCGTTCTCGACCAGCGGCTGCAGGCACAGGAACGGCACGTTCACCCGCAGGACCTCCGGCGCGACCTGCACGGTGAACCGCAGCCGGTCGCCGAACCGCGCCCGCTCCAGCAGCAGGTAGCGGTCGACGCAGCTCAGCTCGTCGGCCAGGGTCGTGAAGTCGCGGGCCCTGCGCAGGGCGTAGCGGGTGTAGTCGGCGAAGTCGAGCAGCAGCTCGCGGGCCCGCTCGGGGTCGGTCCGGACGAACGACGCGATCGTGGTGAGCGAGTTGTAGACGAAGTGGGGGGAGATCTGCGCCCGCAGGGCCCGCGTCTCCGCCTCCAGGGTGCGCCTGCGGGAGGAGTCCAGCTCGGCGAGCTCCAGCTGCCCGGAGACCCAGCGGCCCACCTCGGCCGCCGTCCGCACCCGGGACGCGCTGACCTCCGGGTCGTACGCCGCGAGCGTGCCGACGACGCGGCCGTCGACGGTCAGCGGGACGATCACGCCGCCGGGCTCGCCGGCCACGAGGTGGGTCCGGCCGCCCGACATCACGGGCCGCACCTGGCCGAGGAGGGCCTCCTCCCCCGGGAGTCCGTCGCCGTCCCGGGCCAGGACCCGGTCGGCGGAGGTGACGGCCAGCCCGGACGTGCCGAGCAGCGTCCGCAGGTGCCGGACGGCCCGGCGGGCGGAGTCCCTGGTCAGGCCCGCACGCAGGGAGGGCGCGGCGAGACCCGCGATGTGCAGGGCGAGGTAGGTCGTCTCACCCGGCGGCGCGCCCCGGCAGGGCCGCGTCCGGCGGGCCAGCGCGTACCCCAGGGCTCCGCAGAGCCCGCAGAGCGTCACCCATACGGCTGCAGACACGCCGGAAACCGTAGCCGCTGCGCGGCCTCACGGCGGGCCGTCGCCGGGGTCCTCCTGATATGAGTAGCGCTGCTCCTTCCAGGGGTCGGCGACGTTGTGGTAGCCGCGCTCCTCCCAGAAGCCGCGCCGGTCCTCCAGCATGTACTCCACGCCGCGGACCCACTTCACGCTCTTCCACGCGTACAGGTGGGGGACGACGAGCCGGAGGGGGTGGCCGCGCTCGGGCGACAGCGGCTTGTCGTCGAGGTGCGTGGCGAACAGCGTCGTGGGCCGGTCGAAGTCGCCGATCCGCAGGTTGGCGCTGTAGCCGTACTCGGCGTAGATCATGACGTGCCGCACGCCGGGGGCGGGCGGGACCCGGTCGAGCAGCGCCGCGGCCGGCACGCCCTCCCATTCGTTGCCCATGATGGAGAACTTGGTGACGCAGTGGAAGTCGGCGACGACGGTGCTGCGGGGCAGCCCGGAGAACTCCTCCCACCCGAACTCCTCGTCCCGCCCGGAGGCGGTGGCGCCGAACACCTGGAACCGCCAGGTCTGGGGGCGGAACGCCGGCACCCTGCCGTAATGGATGATGGGCCGTCCTCGCGGGATGTACTGCCCGGGGGGCAGGCGGTTCTCCTCCTCAGGAATCTCCGGCACGCCGCCATCCTGCCACCCGCCGCGCGGCCGGCACTCACCGGTACCCGGAGCCGGTGGTGCCCGCGATGCGCTATATTTCGGACCATGCGCACCGCGTACGTGTTTTGGTATGGCGACGGACCCGTGAGGACCGTTCGCCTCCACGCGCTGCGCTGACAGCCACGGCGAACGAAGGCCCCGGGTCCACACGGACCCGGGGCCTTCGTCGTTTCCGGGGCCGGCCGCCGGCGGGGCGGCCGGCCAGCGAAGGAGTTGACATGGTCATCGTCATGGCCCCGGAGGCCACGCAGGACGACGTCGAGGCGATCGTCGACCTCGTCGCGACGGCGGGCGGGGAGGCGTTCGCCAGCCGCGGCGTGAGCCGCACGATCATCGGACTGATCGGCGACGTGGAGCAGTTCGCCGCGCTCAACCTGCGCGGCATGCGCGGGGTGGCGGACGTGGTGCGCGTGTCGACGCCGTACAAGCTCGTGAGCCGGGACAACCATCCCGAGCGGTCCACGGTGACGGTGCGCGGGGTGCCGATCGGGCCGGACACGGTGACGCTGATCGCCGGGCCGTGCGCCGTCGAGACGCCCCGGCAGACGCTGGAGGCGGCCGAGATGGCGAAGGCCGCCGGGGCCACCCTGCTGCGGGGCGGCGCCTACAAGCCGCGCACCTCGCCGTACGCGTTCCAGGGGCTGGGCGAGGAGGGGCTGCGCATCCTCGCGGACGTGCGCGAGCAGACCGGGCTGCCGGTCGTGACCGAGGTGGTGGACGCCCACGACGTGGCGCTCGTCGCGTCGTACGCCGACATGCTCCAGGTGGGCACCCGCAACGCGCAGAACTTCGCGCTGCTGCAGGCCGTCGGCGCCGCGGGCAAGCCGGTCATGCTCAAGCGCGGCATGACCGCCACGATCGAGGAGTGGCTGATGGCGGCCGAGTACATCGCGCAGCGCGGCAACCTCGACATCGTCCTGTGCGAGCGCGGCATCCGGACCTACGAGACCGCCACCAGGAACACGCTGGACATCTCCGCCGTGCCGGTCGCGCAGCGGCTGTCGCATCTCCCGGTGATCGTCGACCCCTCGCACTCCGGCGGCCGGCGGGACCTGGTCCTCCCGCTGAGCCGGGCGGCGGTCGCCGCCGGCGCCGACGGCGTGATCGTCGACGTGCACCCCAACCCGGAGCAGGCCCTGTGCGACGGGCCGCAGGCGCTCGTGGACGGCGACCTCGAGGCGCTGGCCGCCGTCATGCGGGACTTCCCTCCGCTGCTCGGCCGCACGCTCACCCGGCCCGCCCCGGCCGCCCTAGCCTGATCGCGCCGTACGGCCCGGGGTCCGGCCCGGACTCGGCACGGTTCGGCACGGTTCGGCACGGCCGCGCGTGCGTCGCGCGGCTGTGCCGGGATCAGGCGTCGAGCTTGTACGGGCGGATCGAGTCGGCGAGCTGGGCCGCCAGGTCCTCCGCGTCGAGCCGCCGTTCGATCTGCTTGAGGTCCTCGATCTTCGCGCGGGTCTCGGCCGACCGGGGGGCGAGGAGCGTGCAGCAGTCCTCGTCCGGGAGCTCGGAGATCTCCAGCGTGCCGATCCGGCGGGCCTCGGCGATGATCTCGGTCTTGTCCAGGCCGATCAGCGGGCGCAGGACCGGCAGGTCCACGGCGTGGTCCTGCGCGGTGATGTTGGTGAGCGTCTGGGACGACACCTGGCCCAGCGAGTCGCCGGTGACGAGCGCCTCGGCGTGGATCCGGTGCGCGACCTCCTCGGCGGTCTTCAGCATGAGCCGCCGCTGGGCGATGACCGCGAGCCGGTCCTGGCCGGAGTTCCTGATCGACTGCTGGGCCTTGCCGAACGGCACGACCCACAGCCGCGACTTGCCCTGGAACCGGTCGAGGTTGCGGACCAGCGCGTACGCCTTGTAGATCGACTCGGAGGTGGTGTACGGGATGCCGGAGAAGTGGAGGAAGTCGACGCGCAGGCCGCGCCGCATCATCCGGTAGGCCGCGACCGGGGAGTCGATGCCGCCCGACAGCAGGGCCAGCGCCCGGCCGCTCGACCCGACCGGCAGCCCGCCCTGGCCCGGCCGCCCGCCGGTGAACAGGAACGCCTCGTCCTTGTCGATCTCGATGTTCACGGTCAGCTCGGGACGGCTGAGGTCGACCGGCAGGCCGTAGGTGTCGTTGATGGCGCCGCCCACGAGGCGGTCGAGCTCGTTCGAGCGCAGGGGGAAGCGCTTGTCCCTGCGCCGCGACCGGACCGCGAAGCGGGCCCCGCGGGCCACCTCCGGGGTGTCCTTGACGAGCTCGACGGCGGCCTTGGTGATCGTCTCCGGGTCCTTGGGCACCCGCCACGCCAGGTGGACCAGCACCAGGCCCGGCACGTCGGCCACCCGCGCGGCGATCACCTCGGCCTCGTCGACCGTGGTGCCCGCGGGCAGGAACAGGGCGATCACGCCGTGCCGCTGGCGGATGTCGACCCGGTGGTCCTTGAGCGCGCTCTTGATGTTGGCCCGCAGCCGCATCTCGAAGACCTCGCGGTTCCTGCCCTTCAGGACCACCTCGCCTAACTTGAGCAGCACGCAGGGCTCGCCGAGGGCGGTCATGGTCATCGGTGGAACCTCCGGAAGCGGACACGGGGCTGCGTCGCGCGGCTGGGCCGCCGCGTCGCCGCGCCACCACGAACAGAACGCGCGGGCGCGGCGCGAACTTCCCCACTGTAGTCCCGCCGCCGCCGTCCCGGCGCTGCGGTCCCGCCGCCGCCGTCCCCCCGCCGCTGTCCTCCCGCGGCCGTCCCGCCGCTGCGGTCGCGCCGCCGTTCCACCGCCGCGGTTCCGCCTCTGCGGTCCCGCGCCTGGACGGGAAGGCGCTCGCCTCCGCCCTCGTCGTCAGTCGAGCTCGGCGAGGCCGTTCTCGATCGCGTACCGCACCAGCTCGACCCGGTTGTGCAGCTGGAGTTTGCTCAGCGTGTTCTGCACGTGGTTCTGGACAGTCCGGTGCGACAGCACGAGCCGCTCGGCGATCTGACGGTAGGTCAGTCCCTTGGCGACCATCCGCAGCACCTCCGTCTCCCGCTCGGTCAGGCGCGGCCCGTCGCCGGGAGCCTCCGGCGTCCGCTGGGCGAGCCTGCGGTACTCCCCCAGCACGAGACCGGCCAGGCCCGGCGTGAAGACCGCGTCGCCCTCGGCCGTCCGCCGTACGGCGTCGAGGAACTCCTCGCGGCTCGCCGACTTGACCAGGTAACCGGAGGCGCCGGCCTTGACCGCCTCCAGCACGTCGTCCTCCTCGGCGCTGGCGGACAACACGAGGACGCGCGGCGGGCTGCCGGACGCGCCCAGTCCCCGGGCCACCTCGACCCCGGCCAGGTCGGGCAGCCGCAGGTCCAGCACGACGACGTCCGGGCGCACGGCGGCGGCGATCCTGAGGGCCTGCCGGCCCTCGCCGGTGGTCGCCACCACGTCGTACCCGGCGTCCGCGAGGTCCCGGGCGACCCCGTCCCGCCACATCGGGTGGTCGTCCACCACCATCACCCGCACGCCGCCGACGTCCCCGGGGGCACCCACCGGCTCCCGGTCCGATCCGCCCGCCGCCTCGTGGCCGCTCATCGCGCCCTCCTCCCGGCCGCCGGTCCCGGGACCGGCACGGCCATCTCGACCTCCGTGCCGGTGCCCGACGAGGTGATCGTCACCGTGCCGCCGAGCTCGGCCACCCTCCCCCTGATCGACCGGGCCACGCCCATCCGGCCGACGGCCGCGGCCTCCTCCAGCCGCCCTTCGGGGATGCCCGGGCCGTCGTCGCGCACCGTCACGATCACCCTCCCGTCGTCCTCCTCCACGAGGATCCACGCCCGCGCCCCGTCCGGGCAGTGCCGGGCCACGTTGTCGAGGGCCGCGCCGACGGCCGCCCGGACCTCCCCCGCCGTCCCCGGAGGCAGCGGCAGCGGCGTCGCGGGGACGGAGAGGGTGACCCGGGCGCCGCCGTACGGCCGGAGCAGCTCGCGCAGGTCGACGGGCGGCTCGGGCGCGC
>NZ_KI866522.1:2122780-2187260 GCF_000511135.2 Microbispora sp. ATCC PTA-5024
CGCCGAACGCGCCGCCGGCCGCGCCGGCCCGCGTCCTGGCGGCCGCCTCCTGGTCGGACGGCGCCTGGACCAGGGCGCGCAGCGCCGCCTCCTGCTCCCCCGCGAGCCTGCCGAGCTCGGCCGCCTCCCCACCGATCTCCGCGCCCCGGCGCTGCACGAGTGCGAGCACCTGGAGAACGGAGTCGTGGATCCCCCGGGCCAGCCGCTCCCGCTCGCGCCCCGCGGCCTCCAGCTCGACGGCCCGCTGCACGCGCTCCTCGGCCTCCCGCGCGAGCTGGGCGACGTGCCCCACCACGACGCCCGCCATGAACATGAGGACGGCGCCGTTCACCGGGAGCGAGGCGAGGTCGAGCCCGCCCCTGCCGCGCAGCCACAGGTCGGCCACGGACACCAGCGCGGCGGCGACGGCGCCCGCGCGGCGGCCCCGGGCCACGCCCCAGGCCAGCACCGGGCCCGCGACCCAGGTCGCCGTCAGCGGCATCGCGCCCGACCGCGCGGCGGCGTCCGTCTGCGCGTACGGCGTGGCCAGCAGGCACGCGGACGTGACCGCGAGGTCGGCGGCGAGCAGGACCCACCCGCGGGGCCCGGGCCGGGCCGGGTAGAGGACGGCGGCGGCCGCCGTCCACGCCGCCATCACGCCCAGCACGGCCCACGACACGACGGGCACGGCGTAGCCCCCGGCCCTGACCAGAAGGACGGCCGCGTAGGCGAGCGAGGCGGCGCGGAAGACGGCGACCGCCCGCCAGAACGGCCCCTCGATCCCCATCGCGCGCCCCCGCCTCTCTCCCGCGCCGGCGCCGACCGCGCGCACGCACGGCTCCCGCACGCGCATCAGGCCCGGACGTGCTCACGGCTGTGGGCCGCGTCCGCCCCCGGACACGCGTACGGCTCCCGCGCACATGATCGCGGGAGCCGTACGGCGGGTAAAGGCCTTTAGCCGAAGAAGACCTCGGCCTCCTCGTAGCGGGAGACCGGCACGGTCTTCAGCCGCGCCGTGGCCTCGTCGAGACCGGCGCGGACGATGTCGGTGCCGCGCAGCGCCACCATCTTGCCGTAGTCGCCCTCGTGCACGGCGTCGATCGCGCCGAGGCCGAACCGGGTGGCCAGCACGCGGTCGTAGGCGGTCGGCGTGCCGCCGCGCTGGA
Organism: Microbispora sp. ATCC PTA-5024; assembly: GCF_000511135.2. Classification (NCBI taxonomy): domain Bacteria; kingdom Bacillati; phylum Actinomycetota; class Actinomycetes; order Streptosporangiales; family Streptosporangiaceae; genus Microbispora; species Microbispora sp. ATCC PTA-5024. The sequence continues at coordinate 2,123,926 of NZ_KI866522.1, forward strand.
TGTGGCCGAGGACCGTCGTGCGGGCCTCCTTGCCGGTCCGCTTCTCGATCTCCTGGGCCAGCACCTCGCCGATGCCGCCGAGGCGGACGTGGCCGAAGGCGTCCAGCTCGCCGGCCTGCAGCGCCATCTGCCCCTCCATCGGGTGGGCGCCCTCCGCGACGACGATGATCGGCGCGTAGCGGGTCTTGAACCGCGACTCCACGTAGGAGCAGACGCGGTCGATGTCGAACGGCTTCTCCGGGATGAGGATGACGTTCGCCCCGGCGGCCATGCCGGCGTGCAGGGCGATCCAGCCGGCGTGGCGGCCCATGACCTCGCAGATCAGGGCGCGGTGGTGCGACTCGGCCGTGGTGTGCAGCCGGTCGATCGCCTCCATGGCGATGTTGACGGCGGTGTCGAAGCCGAAGGTGTAGTCGGTCGCGTTGAGGTCGTTGTCGATCGTCTTGGGGACGCCGACGACCTTGACGCCGCGGTCGTACAGCTGCTTGGCGACGCCGAGGGTGTCCTCGCCGCCGATGGCGATGAGGGCGTCGACGCCGTAGGAGACGAGGTTCTCCTTGATGCGCTCGACACCGTTCTCGATCTTGATCGGGTTGGTGCGCGAGGAGCCGAGGACCGTGCCGCCGCGCGGCAGGATCCCCCGGACGGCCTCGATGTCAAGCGGCATGGTGTCGCCCTCGAGCGGACCGCGCCAGCCGTCGCGGAATCCGACGAACTCGTGCCCGTACACGCCGACGCCCTTGCGGACGACGGCGCGGATCACCGCGTTGAGGCCGGGGCAGTCGCCGCCTCCGGTAAGGACTCCAATACGCATGACGGGTTCCTCCATAGGGATGCGTGCATGTGGGACGCGCGGCCGGACCGAGCGCACGCGGGCGCCTCACCGAACGGCAATTGTGCCCCAGCCGAGGGCAATGGTCTAGACCAACAGCTGAGGCTACGCGACCGAGCCGACCACGGACAACACAGTCTCCCACGCCGAGATCCCGGTGGCGCTCACGACGGTCCCGGTCGAAGTCCTTTCGCGCCGATCACCGCGAGAGTATGGTTGACGCAGTCAAACGATTCTTTGAGGTGAGCAACCGATGGACATGGTGACCGAGGTCCGGGCGTTCAACCGCTTCTACACGGAGGTGATCGGGGTCCTGGGGGCCGGGATGCACGACTCGCCCTACTCCCTCACGGAGGCCAGGGTGCTGTTCGAGCTGGGCAGCCGTCCCTCGGCCGAGGTGGCCGGCGTACGCGAGCTGCTCGGCCTCGACCCCGGCTACCTCAGCAGGATCCTGTCCAGGTTCGAGGCGGACGGGCTGGCCGCCCGCGAGCGGTCGCCCGAGGACGGCCGCCGCCAGGTCGTCACCCTCACCGACCGGGGGCGGGAGACGTACCGGATGCTCGACGAGCGCGCGGCCGAGTCGGTGGGGGCGATGCTCTCCGCGCTCTCCGCCGAGGACCGGCGCCGCCTCGTCGGCGCCATGGCCGCGATCAGGGACCTGCTCGACCCCGGCGAGCGGCGGGAGGCGTACGTCATCCGCCCGCCGCGGCCCGGCGAGCTCGGCTGGGTGGTGCACCGGCACGGCGTGCTCTACGCCGAGGAGTACGGCTGGGGCGAGGGTTTCGAGGCGCTGGTCGCCCGGATCGCCGCCGACTACGCGAGCGACCACGACCCCAAGCGGGAGGCGCTCTGGATCGCCGAGGCCGGGGGCGTCCCGGCCGGGTGCGTGTTCTGCGTGCGCAAGGACGACGAGACGGCCCAGCTCCGCCTGCTCCTCGTGGAGCCGTCCGCGCGCGGGATGGGCATCGGACGGCACCTGGTCGACGAGTGCCTGAACTTCGCGCGGCAGGCCGGCTACCGGAGGATCATCCTGTGGACCCGGGACCCGCTGACGGCCGCCCGGCGGATCTACCTGGCGGCCGGGTTCGAGCTGGTGGAGGAGCAGCCCGGGGAGGAGTCGGGCATCCCGCTCACCGACCAGGTGTACGCCCGCGACCTCTGACCGCCGGATTCCCACGCGACGACCACCAAGGTCGCGGCCGGGCGGGCGGCGTCCCGGGCTCCCTCGCTCGCGTACCTCACCCAGGTCGCCTCGGCCGCCGAGGCGGCCGGGTTCGACGCGGCGCTCACGCCGGTCGGCGCCGGCTGCCCCGACCCCCTCGTGCTCTGCGCCGCCGTGGCGGCCCGGACCGAGCGGCTGCGGCTCCTCGTCGCGTTCCGGCCCGGCTTCACGATGCCGACCCTGCTGGCGCAGCAGGCGCAGGCGTTCCAGGAGATCAGCGGCGGCCGGATGCTGCTCAACGTCGTCACCGGCGGCGACCCGCAGGAGCAGCGGGCGTACGGCGACTTCCTCGGCCACGACGAGCGGTACGCGCGGACGGCCGAGTACCTCCACGTGCTGCGGCGCGCCTGGGAGGGCGTGCCGTTCGACTTCGCGGGCGACCACTACCGGGTGGAGGGCGGCGGCCTCGCGACGCCGCCGGCCGATCCTCCCGAGATCTACTTCGGCGGCGCCTCCCCCGCCGCCGAGCGCGTCGCGGCCGGGCACGCCGACGTCCACCTGATGTGGGGAGAGCCGCCGGCCATGGTCGCCGAGCGGCTCGGCCGGATGCGCGCCCTCGCCGCGGAGACGGGCCGCACACTCAGGTACGGCATCCGGCTGCACATCATCGCCCGCGACACCTCCGAGGAGGCGTGGGCGCACGCCCGGCGGCTGCTCGACGGGATGGACCCCGAGCGGATCGCCGCCGCGCAGGCCCGGTTCGCCCGGATGGACTCGGTCGGCCAGCGGCGGATGACCGGCCTGCACGGCGGGTCGGCCGACCGGCTGGAGATCTCCCCCAACCTGTGGGCCGGCGCCGGGCTCGTCCGCGAAGGCGCGGGCACCGCGCTGGTCGGCAGCTACGACGAGGTGGCCGAGCGGATCAGGGAGTACGCCGCGCTCGGGCTGGAGGAGTTCATCGTCTCCGGGTGGCCGCACCTGGAGGAGGCACTGCGGGTCGGCGACTTCGTCCTGCCACGCCTCACGGCGTCGCCGTCCGGGACCGGCGCGTCCACGACCGCCCCGCCCGGTGGCCCCTCCCGCGCCGGCGCGGCGCCCGCGGACGAGACCACGGCGGCGGGAGCCGGGACCGGCGCCTCGGTCACCTCGGCGGCATGAGCGCCGTCTCCCCGGGCCGCGCCCCGTCACCGGGCCGCTCCCTGTCCCCGGACGGCCCCGGCGTCTCCCCGGACCGCCGCGTCGCCTCCCCCGGCGGCCGTACGCGGACGGTGCGGCCTGCCCTGCTCACGCTGGTCGGTGGCCGTGCTCGTCGGGGTCTGGCAGGTCGTCGCCATGGCCCGGATCTGGCCGCCGGTGTTCGTGCCCGAGCCGGCCGACGTGTGGCGGCAGCTCATCCGGACCTCCACGCAGGGCTACAGCGGCTACACCCTCGCCGAGCACCTGCTGGCCAGCCTGCGGCGCTCAGCGGCGCGCCCGGCCGGGTGATCTTCGACGAGCGCTCGGATCTGCCGGGCCGCCCGCACCCCAGGGCCGACCCGGGGTTCGGACGGCTCAGGGAGCGGCTCTCCGAGGTGGTGCGGGCCGCCGCGTCAGGCCGGGGCGAGGCTCCCGGAACGCCCGCGGAGGCGCTCGCCGAACGGCCCGGTGACCTCGTAGGTGACGCCGGCCTCGGCCGGACCGGCGCCGCGCTGGAACGAGAAGCGCTCGGAGGGCAGCCGCCGCGTTGAGAAGTACAGGCGGTCGCCGCCGGGCGCGAACGCCGGCCCGCTGATCAGCACGTCGTCCTGGCCCACCAGGCGCAGGAACGGCCAGACGCCGCCGGACGGCCCGATCACGCTGATCATCGGCGGGCCGGCGTCCTCCGCCAGGAAGAGGTGGGGCGCCTCGCCGCTCTCTCCCGTCCCGTACGGGTGGCCCTCGGCCGTGGTGCCGCCGTGCCTGGCTGGGCCGTCCGTCGCGGCGAGCCCGCCCTCGCGCACCACCCGGATCCGCTCGGACGCCGGATCGTACGCCCAGACGCGGCCGTCCCCTCGGGTGACGAGGTGGCAGACGCCGCCGGAGTAGTGGCAGCCGTCGCCGACGTCGAACCGCCGGGCGCCCTTCACCTGCTCGCGCGTCGGCTCCTCGAACGCCGCGGGCGTCGGCACCCGGGCCCAGGTCACGTCCTCACGGCCGGGCTCGCCGACCATGACCTCCAGGACGCCCGTGGTGAGGTCGCCCCAGTCGTCGGGGCGGAAGCGGTAGAAGCACCCGTCGGGCTCCCCCTCCGTCAGGTAGACGACCCGCCCGACCGGGTCGCAGGCGATGCCGTGGTGCCGGAACAGGCCCATGACCAGCCGGGGCATGGGGGCCCGCTCGCCGTACGGGTCGCATTCGAACACCTGGCCCTGCGGGGTCTGCTCGCACGACAGCCAGGTGTTCCAGGGGGTCGCCATACCGGCGCGGTTGAGGTCGGTGCCGGACAGGATGCGGTAGCCGCTGCGGACGCCGCCGTCGGGGGCGAAGCGCAGGGCCGTGACGCCGCCGAGCAGCGGGATGCCCGCGTTCGACGCGTAGATCCAGCCGTCGCCGTCGGCGAAGCAGGCCCCGCCGTCGGGGGCGGCGTGCCAGGCGACGCCTCCCACCCGTTCGCCGGACCTGGCCACCACCCTGCTCGCGAACCCCTCCGGCAGCGCGACGCCGTTCTCGTCGGGCAGTCCCACGTCGCCGTACGGGCCGGGTCCCTCCGGCGGCGGCCCGCCACCGGGCGCCGCGAACAGCGAGCGCCACAGCGAGCCCGAGAGCGTCGACAGAGCCCCCGACCGGACGAACGTACCGCGCACCGCGACCGCCTCCTCGACCTGCCCCTGATCAGCCTGTTCTCGCCACGCCCCCGGCCGTGCGCCGTCCGCTGTCCCCGGCGACCGGTTGCCACCGGTTCCAGCCGGATTGGGGCCGGGCCGCGCCTGGTGATCCGGACGGCTCGCCGGCGCGCCGTCCCTCGTGCCGCACTCTTACTTTGGTACGCGCTCGTTCCCGGGAGCGTTCCGCGGGGGTGCTCCCCAGGCGACCGGCGCCGCGCGTGGTCCACGTTCCGCCGCCCGCTCTCCTTACCCCGTTCCGCCGCATATGACCGGGCTTTCGAGGTTCGCGACCGGCTCCTCGTCAAGGAGAACCCGTCCGCCGCCCGCCAAGTCGACCCGAGACGCGTGAACGGCGAGGGAATCGACACGGCTCATGGGGGCGAACTTTTCGAGAACCGGGCGAGGAGCGGGATTGACACTGTCACGATGACAGTGTCATCGTGACGGTATGAGCGAGACGTGGACGATCGGCGAGCTGGCGGAGCGGGCGGCGGCCCTGCTCGGCGCCGAGCCGCCCGTCAACGGCCGCGTGCGTGAGGTGCCGAACGAGCGGCTCATCCGGTGGTACGCGACGATCGGGCTGCTCGACCCGCCCCTCGCGCGCAGGGGCCGGATCGCGCTGTACGGGCGGCGGCACCTGCTCCAGCTCGTGGCCGTGAAACGGCGCCAGGCGGAGGGACTGCCGCTCGCCGCGATCCAGGCCGAGCTGGCGGGTGCCACCGACGCCATGCTGCAACGCGTCGCCCGGCTTCCCGAGCCGCTGTCGTCCGCCGGAAGCCACCGGCCTCCCGCGGCCGATCCGCCCTCCCCCGGCACCCCAGACTTCGGCGGCGCCCCAGCTTTTCCGGGCAGCCCGGCCCCCCTGGACAGCCCGATGCCCACCGGCAGCCCGACCCCCCTGGGCGGCGCAGTTCCCGCGGCCGATCCGCCCTCCCCCGGCAGCCCAGCCGCCATGGGCACACCAGACGTCGGCGGCGACCCAGGCCCTCATGGCAGCTCTCCCGATGACAACACGGTCGCCGCGGACGGCTTCCCCAGCGGGCCGGACGCCCCCTCACCCGGCGCGGGCACGCCCGACGTCTCCTCCCGGGGACGCTTCTGGACCCGCCCGACCGGGCCCGCGCCGTCGGCCTTCGCCCGGCCGGCGAATCCGGCCCGGTTCGACGGGATCCCACCGGCCCCGGCGGCCACCGCGCCGCCGGACGTCGTGCACGGGGTGCGGCTGGCTCCCGGAGTGACCGTCCTGCTCGATCTCCCCGGCCGCGTGCCGACGGCCGGCGACGTGGCCGCGCTGCGGGCCGCGGGCGAGCCGCTGCTGGCGGCTCTCGCCACCCTCGGGCTGTCGGCGCCCGTTCCCGGCCGACCCGCACGTCCGGACCACTCCGACCACGCTGAAGGGATGACGCCATGACCGTTCCCATCACGCCACTGCGGCCGGAGGAGTACCGGCCCCTGCCGGACGCCGGGCTGGGGGCACTGGAGACGGAGAAGGGCAACCTGCCCCTGGAGAGCGTCGGCGTCACCGCCCGGATCACCGGGCTGGTCGCGGGCGTCGAGGTCGTGCAGGGCTTCCGCAACCCCTTCGACGTGTCGCTGGAGGCCACCTACGTCTTCCCGCTGCCGCCCCGGGCGGCCGTCACGGCCTTCCGCATGGAGGCGGACGACCGGGTGATCGACGGCGTCCTCAAGGAACGCGGCAGGGCCAGGGCCGACTACGAGCGGGCCCTCGCCGAGGGCAGGCGGGCGGCCATCGCGGAGGAGGACCGGCCCGACGTCTTCACGATCCGCGTGGGCAACATCGTCTCCGGAGAGAGGGTGACGGTACGGCTCACGCTGAGCCAGCCCCTCCCCTACGAGGACGACGCCGCCGAGTTCCGGTTCCCGCTCGTCGTCGCTCCGCGGTACGTCCCCGGCGTCCCGATCTCCGGCCCTCCGGCCGGCGGGGGAGTCTCGCCGGACACCGACGCCGTCCCCGACGCCTCGCGGATCACGCCGCCGGTCCTGCTGCCCGGGTTCCCCGATCCCATACGGCTGTCGCTGTCGGCCGTCGTCGACCCGGCCGGTCTCGACCTGCGGGAGATCCGGTCCAGCCTGCACGAGGTCGTGCGTGAGGGCGACACGATCAGCCTGCGGCCCGGAGAGCGGCTCGACCGCGACTTCATCCTGAGGCTCGCGTTCGCGGCCTCCAGCGGGCTCGCCCTCGTGCCCGACGCGCCCCCGTCCACGACCGGGCCGCAGACCTCGGCGGCGGACCAGGCGAGCGCCGCAGGCGAGGGCGCCGTCGACGCCGCGAGCACCGCTGACGCGGAGGGCACGTTCGTGCTGACCGTGGTCCCTCCGTCCGGCGTGGAGGCCCTCCCCGCTCCCCGTGACGTGGTCCTCGTGCTCGACAGGTCGGGCAGCATGACCGGCTGGAAGATGGTGGCGGCCCGCCGGGCGGCGGCGCGGATCGTCGACACGCTGACCGCCCGAGACCGCTTCGCCGTCCTCTCGTTCGACTCGGTCGTGGAGCGCGCCTTCCCCGACGGGCTGGTGGAGGCGACCGACCGCAACCGCTACCGCGCGGTCGAGCACCTGTCCAGGCTGGAGGCCCGCGGCGGCACCGAGATGCTGGCGCCCCTGGAGGAGGCGCTGCGTCTGCTGGCTGCCGACGCCTCGCCGGGCCGGGTGGACCAGCCGGTGGAACACGAGGCCCGGGCCGACCGCGTGCTCGTCCTCGTCACGGACGGCCAGGTGGGCAACGAGGACGAGATCCTCGAACGGGCGGGCTCCCGGCTCGGCGACGTCCGCGTGCACACCGTCGGCATCGACCGGGCCGTGAACGCCGGGTTCCTCGGCCGGCTGGCCCTGCTCGGCACGGGCCGCTGCGAGCTCGTCGAGTCGGAGGACCGGCTCGACGAGGCGATGGAGCACATCCACCGAAGGATCGGCTCCCCACTCGTGACCGACCTCTCCCTCGCGCCGGAGGGGCTCGATCTCGTCCCCGACACCACGACGCACGTCGGGTCGCTCTACCCCGGTGTGCCGCTCACCGTGACCGGACGCTACCGAGGACGGCCCTCCGGCGCCCTGACCGTGCGAGGGCAGACCGTCGACGGTCGGCCCTGGGAGACCCGGCTCGACGGGCACCCGGCGGCCGACACGGCCGCGCGGGCCGTCTGGGCGCGCGCCCACCTGCGCCACCTGGAGGATCGGTACGCCGTGGGCGACCGCTCGCTTGAGCAGCGCATCGTGGACACCTCGCTCAGGTTCGGAGTGCTGTGCCGGTTCACGGCCTTCGTCGCGGTCGACACCCGCATGACGGGAGACGGCGCTCCGCGGCACCACGTGATCCAGCCGGTCGAGATCCCGAGCGGCTGGGAGATGCCGGCCGCCGTGCCGATGATGGTCGCGGGCGCGCCGATGATGGCCAAGATGGCCTCGTTCAGCCGGGCCGAGACGAGCGGCGACGCCACCGCGGGCGCCGAGCCGTACGGCACGTCTCCTGACGCGCCGCTGCAGGTTCCGCCGGGCGCCGGTGGGCCCTTCGCCGCCCCTCCCCCGTCCGCGCCGGCCGCTCCGGCTCCGGGCAGGCGCGGGGTGGGCAGGGGGTTCTCGGTCGACGCGCTCCTGCCCCATCCGGGCCGGGACCGGGCTAGTGAGACCGACCTCGCCGGAGTCCGGCCGCTGCTGGCGGAGGAGCTCACCCGCCTCCGGGCTGCCGGGTCCCTTCCCGAGCGCGACAGGCGGCGATACCTGGCCGACCTGGCGAGCCGGCTGCGGGTCGTCGTCCAGATGCTCGGCGACCACGCGGACCTGGCCGCCCTCGCCGCCGACCTGGAGACGGCGGAGCGGGCCGACCGGTCACTCGACGACCTGTGGCGGCGTGCCGTGGACCTGCTCGAACGGCTCACCGGCGGCTCCGGGGGCGCCGGTCCCTCCGGCTCGGGCGAGCGCGACAAGGGCCGTCGGGCCTTCTGGAAGCGCTCCTGACCACCCCGCACCGCGTTAGGGCCGGCGCTGGATGCCGCCGGCCGGTGCCGAGGGCGAATGCCCGCGGCGGGTACCGGCCGTGAGGCCCACGCTGGTGCCGGCCCTCAGGTGCCGGCGCTCAGCTGCCGGCGCTCAGCTGCCGGCGCTGAGGCGCCACGGTGGTGCCAGGGCTGCGGTGCCAGCGGTGGATGCCGGTGACGGGTACCGGCTATGGGAGCCCATGCTGGGGTGCCCACGCTCGGGGTGTCGGTGTCGGTGCCGGTGCCGGTGCCGGTGGCGGATGCCGGGTCAGGGTGCCGGTTGTGGAGACCCAACAGGGGTGCCGGCGCTGGGCGGCCGGCGGCGGGGTGCCGGTGGCCGGTGCCGGACGTGGAGGCCCACGCTGGGGGTCCACGCTGGGGGCCGGTGGTGGAGCCCGGGCCGGGGCGAGGTGCGCCCCGGGCCGGGCGGATCAGGCCGACTGCCGTCCTGGGACAGGCCGGGCGGGCCTTACGAGGGTTCCGGTAGGCGAATGACATCGGACGGCGGGGTGGGCGTGGGACGCCGAGGCTCCCGTACCCCTCCCGTGTCAGGCCGGTCGTCGCGTCCACCTGCGGGGACGGGAGAACGGCGGCGTAGCAACCGTGTGACGAGCCTCTTAAGCCCCATAGGCCGACAACGCATAGGGTTGCGGGGTGAGTTCCATTGTCCTGGACGGCGGTCTCGCCACCCATCTCGAAACCCTCGGCTGCGACCTGAGCGACGAGCTGTGGTCGGCGAAGCTGCTGGTGGAGGATCCGGCGGTCATCCGGCAGGCCCATCTCGACTACTTCGCCGCCGGCGCCGACGTGGCCACGACCGCGAGCTACCAGGCGAGCGTCCCCGGTTTCGTCAGGCGCGGCCTCACGCCACGGGAAGCCCATGAGCTCATCCGCTCGTCGGTGACGCTCGCCCTGCAGGCGAGGGACGAGGCGGGCCACGGCATGGTGGCCGCGAGCGTCGGGCCGTACGGCGCCTACCTGGCGAACGGGGCGGAGTACACCGGCGACTACGACCTCGACGAGGACGGCCTCGTCGACTGGCACCGCGAGCGGTTCGAGACCCTCGCCGGGTCCGGGGCCGACCTGCTGGCCTGCGAGACCATCCCGTCGCTCGCCGAAGGCAGGGCCCTGGCCGCGCTCCTGAGCGAGGCGCCCGACGTGCGGGCCTGGGTGAGCTTCTCCTGCCGCGACGGCGAGCATGTCAACGACGGCACCCCGTTCGAGAAGTGCGCCGCCCTGTTCGACGACCTGCCGCAGGTGGTCGCCGTGGGCGTCAACTGCACGGCGCCCCGGCACGTCCCGAGCCTGATCGGGCGCGGCGCGACGCTCGCCTACCCCAACTCCGGGGAGAGCTGGGACGCGGCGGGCCGCAGATGGCTCGGCCTCGCCGACCCCGTCGAGTACGGTAAGGCCGCGGCCGAGTGGAACGCCCTCGGCGCCCGCTACATCGGCGGCTGCTGCCGGACCACCCCCGAGCACATCCGGCAGATCCGCGCGCACCTCGACGCGACCACTCCGCCGCCCTCCGCCGCCACCCCGGCCTGACCGCCGCCCGACCCACCGAACCACCGCCCCTGCCGGGTCCCAGGAGATCCGCCGCCCGCGGGACATCCACGCCAGCCGCCATCGCCGGCCGGGCGACCCAGGTGAACGGGTGACCCCGCCTGGCCACTTATTCCAGCCGCGGAACCGCCGTCCCCGGCGACGGCGACGGCGACGGCGACGGCGACGGCGGCAGCAAGACGCCCGGGCCTTCCCCTCAGGGAGACCCGGGCGTCCGAGGCGGGACCGGTCAGCCCATGGCGGGCTCGCTGCTCGCGCGGGTGGCGAGCGGGATCTCCTTGAGGAAGAACGCCACCACGATCGCCAGCACCACGAACGGGAGGCTGGCGAGGAACACATCGTCGATGGCGCTGGTGAACGCCACCAGCACGTGCTCCTTCACCTGCGGCGGCAGCTGCTGGATGGCCTGGACGTTGTTGGCGTCGACCCGCCCGGTGGGCGCCCGGCCGCCGAACTCCACCGACAGGTAGTGGGCGAGGCGGTTGGTGAGGACGGCGCCCATGATGGCCGTGCCGATCGCGGCGCCCATCATGCGGAAGAACGTCGCCGAGCTCGTGGCCACGCCCATGTCACGCCGGTCCACGGCGTTCTGGATGGCCGTGACGACGGTCTGCATGGTGAAGCCGAGGCCCGCGCCGAAGAGGTAGGCGTAGATCGCTACCTGCCAGTACGGCGTGTCCACCTTGATCGTCGACAGCAGCCAGAGGGCCAGCAGCAGGATGGCCGCCCCGACGATCGGGAAGATCTTGTAGCGGCCGGTGCGGCTGATGAGCTGGCCCGAGGAGATGGACGTGGAGAAGATGCCGAGGACGGCGGGCAGCAGGGCAAGGCCCGACACGGTCGGCGACATCCCCTGGACGGCCTGGAGGTACACCGGCAGGAAGATCATGCCGCCGAACATCGCGAGACCGGCCAGGAAGTTGTACGCGTTGCCCACGCTGAAGATCGTGTTGCGGAACAGCCGCATCGGCAGGATGGGCTCGGCCGCCCGCAGCTCCACCAGAACGAACAGGGCCGCCAGCGCGACGAACCCGGCCAGCAGCGCCAGCGCCCCCGGGGCGGTCCAGCCGAGCTCGTTGCCGGCCCAGTCGAGGTAGAGCAGGAAGCACGTCACGCCCGCGATGATCAGCGCGGCGCCGAGGTAGTCGACGCGGTGCTGCCGGCGGACCACCGGGATCCGCAGCGCGACCGAGGTGACGATCAGCGAGACCACCCCGATGGGCAGGTTGATCCAGAAGATCCACCGCCAGCCGGGGCCGTCGGTGAAGAAGCCGCCCAGCAGCGGGCCCGCGACGCTGGAGACGCCCCAGACGGCGCCGAAGTAGCCCTGGTAACGGCCGCGCTCACGTGGCGGGATGACGTCGCCGATGATGCTGAACGCCAGCGCCATGAGACCGCCGCCGCCGAGCCCCTGCAGAGCCCGGAACGCGATCAGCTCGCCGATGTTCTGGCTCAGCCCGGCCAGCGTCGAACCGAGCAGGAAGATCGCGATGGCGGTCTGGAAGATGAGCCGCCGGCCGTACAGGTCGGAGATCTTGCCCCACAGCGGGGTGGCGGCCGTGGAGGTGAGCAGGTAGGCCGTGACGACCCACGACAGCTTGTCGAGGCCGCCCAGCTCGCTGACGATGCGCGGCAGGGCCGTGCCGACGATGCTCTGGTCGAGGGCGGCCAGCAGCATGCCGGCCGCCACGCCCGAGAGCACGATGAGGATCTGGCGGTGGGGGAGGTATCCGGAGGTCTCGACCTCCTGCTCCTGGCTGACGCTCATCGGCGCGCCTCCGGCGCCTGCGCCCGAAGGACGCCTCGGCCCCGGACGCGGTCACCGAGGGACGCGCCCCGCCCGCGATCGCGGCCACCGGGCCGCTCGCCGGCGGCGGCCCGGCTTCGTACGCTCCGCTCGCTCATATGCCTTCCGTTCTGGGTTACGCGCGACCGACCTTCGCAACGCTACCCTTCCGGTCCGACAGTATTTGCGGCCCTCTCAGGACTTGTCGCGGGCGGCCTTGCTGAGCTCGGCCTTCGCCGCCGCGGCGTACTTGTCGACGTACTCCTGGCCGGACAGCTCCATGAGCGCGTACATGATCTCGTCGGTGACCGCACGCAGGACGAGGCGGTCGTTCTCCATGCCGTAGTAGCGGGAGAAGTCGAGCGGCTTGCCGTACCGGACGCCGGGTCGGATGCCGAGCTTCGGGAACGGCCGGCCGGGCGGCATCATCTCGAACGTGTTGACCATCGCCCACGGGATGACGGGGGCGCGGGACTCCAGCGCGAGGCGGGCGACGCCGGTCTTGCCCTTGTAGAGGCGGCCGTCCGGGGAGCGGGTGCCCTCCGGGTAGATGCCGAGCACACTGTTCTCGCGCAGGATGCGCAGGCCGGTGCGGAGCGCGGCCTCGCTCGCCTTGCCGCCGGAGCGGTCGATGGGAACGGTGCCGACGCCCGAGAAGAAGGCACGGCTGAACAGGCCCTTCAGCCCCTGGCCCGTGAAGTACTCCGCCTTGCCGAGCGAGATGACCTTGCGCGGCAGGAACAGGGCGCCGAAGAAGTGGTCGGCGAACGAGAGGTGGTTGCCCGCCAGGATGACCGGCCCCTCCTTCGGCACGTTGTCCACGCCCTCGGCCCACGGGCGGAACACGAAGTGGAGGAACGGCCAGAGGATGGCCTTGACCACCCAGTAGAACACGCAGGCACCCCCTCGATGCGGACGTGAAGTCATCTTCGCACGCGCAGCCCTCTCGCACTAACGATGACTTACGTGCGAGTATCGGGCGGAATAATCCACTGGTTCGCCCTCGTGTCGCGGAGGTTTCCCATGCCAGTGCTGCCGGGCGCGGAGCCCTTCCACCACGAGGGCGGGGAGATCGGGGTCCTGCTGTGCCACGGGTTCACCGGGTCGCCGCAGTCCCTGCGCCCGTGGGGTGAGCACCTGGCCCGGGCCGGGCTGACCGTCTCCCTCCCCCGCCTCCCCGGGCACGGCACGACCTGGCAGGAGATGAGCCGCACCCGGTGGGAGGACTGGTACGCCGAGCTCGACAAGGCCCTCGCGGACCTGCGCGCGCGGTGCTCCGAGGCGTTCGTGATGGGGCTGTCGCTGGGCGGCTGCATGGCGCTGCGGCTGGCCGAGGTGCACGGGGACGCCGTCCAGGGGGTCGTGGTCGTCAACCCCTCGGTGGTGAACGACACCCCGATCCTGACGCTGGCGCCCGCCCTCAAGTGGGTGGTGTCCTCGGCCCCCGGCCTCGCGGGCGACATCAAGAAGGAGGGGGCGAGCGAGCTGGGCTACACCCGGACCCCGGTGCGGGCGGCCGCCACCCTGCCCCGGCTGTGGAAGCTCGTCCAGTCCGACATCGGCAAGGTCACCCAGCCGGTGCTCGTCTTCCACAGCCGCGACGACCATGTCGTCAAACCCGCCAGTGTCACGTTCCTCAAGTCGCGGATGGGGGACAATCTGGAGGTCAGGGAGCTGACCGACAGCTATCACGTCGCGACCCTCGACAACGACGCACCCCGGATCTTCGAGGGGAGCCTGGAGTTCATCCGCTCGCACGCCTCGGTACCCTTGGCGAAGGACTTGTGACCTGGGATCGCCGTGACGCCGCAAAGTGACGAGGACGAGGTCTGGCGCCAGATCGTCGCCTCGTTCAATGAGACAGCCGAGGACGCCTCGGCCGAACAGCCATGGCCCGACCGCGAGAACGTCTCGGACGAGGCCACCGAGGAGGGCGACGGGGAGTCCGGGGGCGGCGCCCCCGAGCCGGCCTCCGAACAGGCGGGGACGGCGTCCGAGGACGACGACCACTACGTCCCGCCGCCTCCTCCGCCGCTGCCGAAGGGCGACGCCATCACCCGGGCCTCGTGGGTCGCGCTGTTCGGCGGCCCCGCCTACCTCTTACTGGCCGCGCTGCTGACCTGGCCGATGGAGGGGTGGATCGTCTTCACCGCCGTGGCCGCCTTCATCGCGGGCTTCGTCACGCTCGTCGTCCGGATGGGCGACGGCCCGCCGCCCGACTCCGGGTGGGACGACGGCGCCGTGATCTGAGCGGCCCCGCTCCCCGGCGAAGACCGCGCACCGACCACGCACCGACCACGCACGATCACGCACGATGCTCACGGAGCGGGCGGCGGCCCGAAGCGCTCCACGAGGTCGGTGTAGTGGTCCTTGTCGTCCAGCGCGTGCCCGACCCCGATGGTCAGGTCGCCGGCGTGAGCGACCCCTTGCAGCCGCACGGTCCGGTCCTGGGTGGACGCCTCGCCGCGCAGCGTCGTCCAGTGCGATCCGTCGTAGCGGAGGACGAAGCTCTCGGACGCGTGCGACGGGTCGTACCCGGAGATCCAGTAGGTGCCGTCCCCGTCGCCGGTCACGCCGTACAGCTCGGCCTTGCGCACCGGAGGCCGGTCCCGCTTCCAGTGCCTGCCGTCCCAGGTGAGCACGAGCGGCACGATCGAGCCATCCGCGTCGTAGACGCCGCCGATGGCGATCGCCCGCTTGCGCCCGTCGGCGTAGACGTCCCGCAGGAAGCCGTCGTCGATCTTCGGCACGCCGGGGGCCGGCTTCCATCCGCTGTCCGACAGACGCAGGACCAGGGGCTCGGTCCCGGAGTCGCCGACCGCCCAGCCGTCGGCCTTGCCCACGAGGGCCACGCCGTACAGGGCGCCGCCGGGCCCGTCGGTCGTCGTCCAGGTGGCGCCCTTGCCCGGCCCGGCGCTCGCGGCCATCAGCGCGTGACCGTCCCGGCTGCCGACCGCGACGACGCGGCCGGCGGTCGCCGCCACCCCGCCGAGCCAGTCCCCCGGACGGAACTGCGGCACGCCGATCCGGTCGAACCCGTTGCGCGACCCCTTCGCCACGTACGGCAGCCCGTCGTGGCCGTCGCCGACCGCCCAGATCTCGTCGGCGGAGGGCGCGGAAACCGAACGGAGGTGGCCGGCGCCGGTGGTGTCCCCCCGCATGGGGACCTCGGTCCAGGCGGAGCCGTCCCAGTGTGTGATGACGCCGCGGTTGCGCCACAGGTCCCAGGCGTTCTGCTGGCCGACGGCCCACACGTCCGACTCCGACAGGGCCGCCACGTCGGAGAGCGAGCCGTCCGCCGCCAGCCGTCCGGTCGGCCCGGCCGGGGCGACCTCGTCGCCCGGGTCCGCGGGGGCCGACGGCTCCGCCGCCGGAGGCCGCACGACCGCGGCGGGGGCGGAGGCTGCGTGCGCGTGCGCGACCGATGTGACGCGCAGGAAATGCCCGGCGAGCAGGCCGGCGACGAGCACACACAACGGCACCGCACGCCGTATCGGACGGCGGGTCATGAACCGATCGTACGGGGGACTGATCCACCCCCGTCGCCAAGGTGGGGATTCCGAGCCCGAAGCGATGCTCGGATGTGACCGTAAGGTCCTATACGTACCAACCGGAACCTGGCCGTGAGAATCGGCCGTCCGCGCAGGTCAGAGGGCATGCGACGGCCGCAGCTCGGCGACCACGGGGCGGTGGTCGCTCGCGGCGGCGAGGTCGGCCGGACCGGCGCCCGCGTCGCCGCAGGACAGCACCTCGAGGCCGCGGCCCGCGAAGACGGCGTCGATGCGCGCCCCGGGGCGGGCCGAGGGGAACGTCCTGCCGTCGCCGCGGGGTGCGGCGGTGAAGCAGTCGGCGTACCGGCGGGCCAGATGGCCCCACGCCGGGCCGTCCGGCCGCTCGTTGACGTCGCACCCGAGCACCGGCCAGGCGCGGGAGCCGCGGGCCGCCTCCTCCAGGAACGCCACCGCCTCGACCGCGTGCCGGAGCCGGGCCCCGGCCACCAGGTCGAGGTGGGCCGAGGCCACGGCGTACCGGTCGCCGTCCTTCTCGACCACGGCCAGGGCGACGGCGCGCCACTCCAGGCCGGCGTACCAGCGCAGCCGGAGGGAGCGCGCCCGCAGGACCCGTACGGCGGACCCGGCGAGGACCGCGACGCCGCCGACGCGGCCGCCCGCCGCCACCGTCATGCCGAGCCGTGCCGCCAGATCGCGCCGCCGGCGCCGCCAGCCGGCGAAGCGGGGGGCCTCCTGCAGGCACAGCACGTCGGGGCGCATCGCGGCGACCACCCTGACCAGCGCCTCCCGGTCGTCCCTCAGCGACCGGACGTTGTAGGTCGCGACCCTCAGCACCCGTTCAGCGGAGGCGGGCGAGGTCGGCGGCGCCGACGACCCCCGCGGCCGGGCCGAGCTCGGCGACGCGGATCTCCGCCAGCGGGCGGTGCCCCCGGCCGGTCAGCCGCGCGGCGAACTCGTCGCGCACGCCGTCGAGGAACAGGTCGGCCGCCCCGGAGACGCCGCCGCCGAGGATGAAGCAGCCGGGGTCGAGGATCGCCGCGATGTCGGCGAGGCCCTGGCCGAGCCAGCCCGCGAGGCTGGCGAACGCCGCCAGCGACGCGGCGTCGCCCCGCCGGGCCGCCTCCGTGACGTGCTCGCCCTTGATGCCCTCGACCGAGCCCGCCAGCTCCAGGAGATGGACGGCGGACGAGGGGTCGGCCTGGGCGTTCTCCTTCGCGTCGACCAGCAGCGCGCTCCCACTGGCGTACTTCTCCCAGCAGCCCTGGTTGCCGCAGCCGCAGGCCCGGCCGCCCGGCACCGCCTGCGTGTGGCCCAGTTCGGCGCCCATCCCCCACCGGCCGCGGTACAGGTCGCCGGCCAGGACGATGCCGCCGCCGATGCCGGTGCCGACCGTCACACAGACCACGTGGCTCTCGCCGCGGCCGGCGCCGAACCGGTACTCGCCCCAGGCCATGGCGTTGGCGTCGTTCTCCACCACGACGGGCAGGTCGACGAGCTCGCTCACCTTCTTGCGCAGCGGCTCCTCCCGCCAGGCCAGGTTGGGGGCGAAGCGGACGACGGACCGCGTCTCGTCGATGAACCCGGCGGCGCCGATGCCCACCGCCTCGACCTCGTGCCGCCCGGCCAGGTCGGTCACCGCCTCGGCGATCGTGAGGGCCATCTTCTCCGGGCTCCCGGCGGGGCTGTGGCGCACGCCGCTCTCGAGGATGCGCCCCTCCTCGTCGACGACACCCGACGCGATCTTGGTACCGCCCACGTCGACGCCGATGGTCAGCCCCATGCTGTCTCCCTCTCCGTCCGCCCGGCCCCGAGTCCGGAGCCCGGGCCGATTGAAGCGGATCAAAGCGGTATAGGCAACGCGACCGGGATGAGTCTCGACTTATCCCACCAGATCAGCCCAAATCAATGTGCTCCACCCCGGGTCCGTCCGGCGGCCGGTGCCCGGACGGACGCGACGGCCGCTGCAGGGCGTCCACCGCCTGGCGGAACGCCGCGAACAGCTCGCCGCCCGCCGCGATCAGGTGGTCGGCGACGTCCCCGCCGGCATCCCTCCGCGCCGCGATCACCCGGCACACCGGGCAGGCCCGGCAGATGTACTCGTCGCCGTGGCCCTCCGCGACGGCCTCACCCCAGACGTCCACGGTACGGCCGCCGCCGGTCCCGCCGAACGCCGAGCCGATCCCGCTCATGCCGCCTTTGACCAGGCCCTTGCCGAACTCGCGGCCCACCCGCTGCTGCAGCGCGTCGAGCAGCTTCATCGCCTCTTCGGCCGCCGACCCGAGCGGGTCGGGACGCCGCTGGCCGGAGCCCTGACGGTCCGCGCCGGCAGGGCCGCTTCCGTTGGTTTCCATAGGTTCGGTCATTTCGCCCCTCCTGCCTCGAACCGTACCCGGAGGCGGCCGTCGCGGAGCGCCGCCGCCGAGATCGTCCTGCGGGCGAGGGCGGCGGGCAGGGCGATCACCCGGCGGTACGGCCCGGCGGTGACGATCAGTTCGTCGCCCTTGCGGGCCAGGTCGACGTCGTCGCGGTCGGCGAGCGGCAGGGCGAGGGTGAGCTCGTCGGCGGTGATCCGCATCGGCGGCTCGACGGTGGGAGAGGCGAAGGGGTCGACGCCGGCGTAGACGCGCTCGGCGACCTCGGCGAGCGCCTCGGGGCCGACCGGCTCCGCCGGCAGGTAGGGGATCGTGAGGACCGGCAGCGGGGCGAACGAGGCGTGGACCTCCTCCATCCTCCGCGCCTGGGCCTCCACCCAGCCGCGGCGCCACTCGTCGGCGCCCCCGGCGGGGAAGACCCGGTTGGCGACGACCGCGTCGACGCGGTAGCCGTACAGGCTGAGGGAGGTGAGCGTGCGGCGGGCCTCGGCCACGACCACGGCCTCGGGGGTGAGCACGAGCCGTACGGAGGCCTGGTCGCCGGTGAGGAGCCGGCGCACGTCCATGAGACCGCGGTGCAGCCGCTCCCCCGCGGAGATCACCTGACCCTCGGGCGCGCTCACCCTGGCGACGTGCCGGATCACCGGGGACAGCGCCCCGAGCAGCCGCCTGCCGACGGGGAGGAGGCGGTTGACGTGCCAGTCGAGGGCCTCGGGGAGAGCCAGCAGCCGCAGCGTCTCCGCGGTGGGGGCGCAGTCGACGACGATGACGTCCCAGCGGCCGGTGCGCGCCTGCTCGCGTAACTCGAGCAGGGCGATGACCTCCTCGGCCCCCGGGAGGACCGTCACCTCCTCGGACGTGATCTCGTCGAGGCCGAGCTCGGCGAACACGCCGGCGGCGTAGTCGCGCAGCTCGCCCCAGTGCCGTTCGAGGGACCTCTGGGTGTCAACCTGCTGGAGATAGAGGCCGGGCGCCGCCTCGACCGGCTCGTCGGAGTGCGGCACGGCCAGGGCGTCGGCCAGCGAGTGGGCCGTGTCGGTGGACACGACCAGCGTCTTCAGGCTCCTGCGCGCGGCGAGCGTGGCGGTCGCGGCGGCGGCCGTGGTCTTGCCGACCCCGCCCTTCCCGGTGAAGAGGAGGACCCTCATCGGCCCTCGACGCGCCGTTTGAGCCCCCTCAGCGCGGTGTCGATGATGACCTTCTCGGCCTTGCGCTTGATCATGCCGATCATCGGGACCTTGAGGTCCACGGCCAGCTCGTAGGTCACCTCGGTGCCGCCGGGGGCCCCGTCGAGGCGGTAGCTGCCGGTCAGCCCGGAGACCATCCGCCCGGCGTCGGCCAGGCGCCAGCTCACCGCGTCGTCGCCGTCCCACTCGTAGCCGAGGACGTAGTCGTCGCTGATCACGCCGGCGTCGAGGACGAAGCGGACGCGTGACGGACGGCCGTCCTCCCCCGTCTCCAGGACGTCGGCAGCCTTCACCTGGCCGGCCCACTCGGGATAGGAGGGGAAGTCGGCGATGACGGCCATGATTGTCGACCGGTCGGCGCCGATCGTGATGCTCGACGAGGTGCGATCAGCCATGCGCTAACCGTACTTCACCATTCCAGGGCGAAAGGCGTGCCGCGGCCGCGGAAATGGCCGACGTTGACGCACTCCGTACGGCCGACGCGCGTCCTGTTCACCAGTGGTTGGTGGACGTGGCCGAACAGGGCGAACCGCGGCTGGGTCCGCCGGATGGCCTCCAGCGTGGCCTCGCTCCCCCGCTCGAAGCGCCGGGCCACCGTGTCGTACAGCAGGTCGGGGATGGCGGGCGGGATGTGGCAGCACAGCACGTCGACCTGGCCGACCGCCTCGACCTTGCGGGCGAACTCCTCGTCGTCGATCTCGTTGGGGGTGCGGTAGCGGGTGCGCAGCCCGCCGCCGACGAAGCCGAACGTGAGGCCGCCGATCTCCACGGTCGCCCCGTCCAGCACCCGCTGGCCCGGTCGCAGATAGTCCTCCCAGTAGCGGGGCACGTCCACGTTGCCGTACGTGAGGTAGGCGGGCGTGGGCATCGCCGCGAAGATCTGCTCGTACTGCCGGCGGACGGCGGCCTCGAGGTGCTCGCGCGGGTCGCCTCCGAGCCCGGCCCACAGCTCGGCCGACATGGCCCGCGCCTCGTCGAACCGCCCGGCGGTGCGCAGTCCGATGAACCGCGTGGCCCGCTCCGCGCCGAACAGCTCGGCGAAGATCCCCTGGGAGTGGTCGGCGTAGTCGACGAAGAGGATGAGGTCGCCGAGGCACACCAGCGCGTCGGCGCCGTCGCCGGCTCGGGCCAGGGCGTCCACCCGGCCGTGGACGTCGCTGACGACGTGGATTCGCATGGCGACATCGTAAGCTCGGCTTGACGGTTGCCAACCAAACGCTTGTGCGAATCCGCGTGTCGGGACGGCCCCGGGAGGGGAGACTGATAGCGTGCGGGATGGCCCGGATAACGCCTGGGTGACGGACCTACCCACGCGTAACATCGCACGGTAGCGTCCGGTGAGACACAAAGAGTGATGCTCCGCAGATGTGGCTCCGGCCCCCTCGTCCCGGAGCCCGACGGGGCTGGGCGAAGGAGTGACCGTGCGCGAGTTCAGCGTTCCCGTGCTGGTGGACGTCCCCCTGTCGGCGAACTGCACCGACGTGGTGTTCCAGCGCGGCGTGGACGAGCCGGCCGCCGTGGTGATCCGCCGCAAGGAGGGCGAGGCCCCCGGCGCCCCCTGGACGCCGGTGACCGCGGCCGAGTTCCGCGACCAGGTGGCGGGGGTCGCCAAGGGGCTCATCGCCGCCGGGGTCGAGCCGGGCGACCGGGTCGCGCTGATGTCGCGCACACGGTACGAGTGGACGGTCGCCGACTACGCCATCTGGGCGGCCGGCGGGGTCGGCGTGCCCATCTACGAGACCTCCTCCGCCGACCAGGTGAAGTGGATCCTGTCCGACAGCGGGGCCAAGGCCGCCGTCGTCGAGCTCGCCTCCCACGAGGACGCGGTCCGCGAGGCGATGCCCGACCTCGGGCTGGTGTGGCGCATCGAGGGCGGGGGGCTCGACGAGCTCACCCGGCTGGGCGCCGAGGTGACCGGCGACACGCTGGCCGAGCGCCGTTCCAGCCGGGGCGGCCGCGACCTCGCCACGATCATCTACACCTCCGGCACGACCGGCATGCCGAAGGGGTGCCGCCTCACCCACGACAACCTGCTGTTCACCGCGCGCAACGTCTCCCGGGGCCCGCTGGAGACGCTCTTCGACGTCGACGGCAGGGCCGCGCTGCTGTTCCTGCCGCTCGCGCACAGCTTCGCCAGGCTCATCCAGATCGTGCTGATCGAGACGGGGACGGTCCTCGCGCACACCCCGAACATGAAGAACGTGGCCCCCGACCTGCAGGCGTTCAAGCCCACGTTCCTGCTCGGCGTGCCGCGGGTCTTCGAGAAGGTGTACAACGCGGCCGAGCAGAAGGCGACGTCCGAGGGCAAGGGCAAGATCTTCCACGCCGCCGTGGACGCGGCGATCGCCTGGAGCAGGGCGGAGAGCACGGGCGGCGCCGGCCTCGGCGTCCGGCTCAAGCACGCGGCGTTCGACAAGCTCGTGTACGGCAAGCTGCGGGCCGCGACCGGGGGCGCGCTGAGCGCCGCCGTCTCGGGCGGCTCGGCCCTGGGCGAGCGGCTCGGCCACTTCTTCCGCGGCGTCGGGATCGAGGTGTTCGAGGGCTGGGGGCTCACCGAGACCAGCGCGCCCTCCACCGTGAACATCCCGGGCGCCAACAAGATCGGCACGGTCGGCAAGCCGTTCCCCGGCGTGGGCGTCCGCATCGCCGACGACGGGGAGGTCCTGGTGCGGGGCCGGCACGTCTTCGACGGCTACTGGAACAACGAGCGCGCCACCAAGGAGGCGATCGATCCCGAGGGCTGGTTCCACACGGGGGACGTCGGGCAGCTCGACGACGACGGCTACCTGCGCATCACCGGCCGCAAGAAGGAGATCCTGGTCACCGCGGGCGGCAAGAACGTCGCGCCGGCGCCCCTGGAGGACGCCATCCGCGCCCACCGCCTGGTCAGCCAGGTGATGGTGGTCGGCGACGACCGGCCGTTCATCGGGGCGCTGGTCACGCTCGACCCCGAGGCACTGGAGCAGTGGAAGCAGGCCAACGGCAAGGCCGAGGTCTCCACGAGCGACCCGGCGATCGTGGCCGAGGTGCAGAGCGCGGTGGACGACGCCAACCGGACGGTCTCCAAGGCCGAGCAGATCAAGAAGTTCCTCATCCTGGAGGGCGACCTCACCGAGGAGAGCGGCCACCTCACGCCGTCGCTGAAGGTGAAGCGCAACATCGTGATGCGCGACTTCGCCAAGCAGATCGACGAGCTGTACGGCTGACGCCACCCCCGCCGGGCCGACCGGCCCGGCGGTCAGGCCCGGCGGTCAGCCGAGGTCGGCCTGGGTGCGCAGCCAGTCCTCGACGGCCGCGACGTGGATCGCGGCCGCCGTGCGCGCGCTCTCGGGGTCGCGCTCGACGAGCGACCGGTAGATGCGGTCGTGCTCGGCGAAGGTGCGCTCGAACACGCCCTCCACCCGGTAGCCGCGCCAGACCCGCGCGCGGAAGGTGCGGCTGGACAGGCCGTCGAGGATCGCGGACAGCACGGGGTTGCCGGCCGCCTCGATGATCAGCCGGTGGAACTCCAGGTCGTGGCTGACGATCTCCTCGGCCGTCCCGCCCTGCTCCATGGCCGTCATCTCGGCGCGCAGGCGGGTCAGGACCTCGTCGTCGATGCGGGCCGCCGCCGTGGCCGTGGCGGCCGGCTCCAGGATCTTCCTGACCTGCACGAGGTGGAGCAGCGTGTCGCCGCGGGAGATCTCGGCCACCACCCCGAACGTGTCGAGGAGGTCGCGCGGCTCCAGCGCGGTGACGTAGACCCCCGCGCCGTGCCGGGACTCCAGCACGCCGAGCACGGTCAGCGCCCGGATGGCCTCCCGCATCGAGCTCCGGGACAGGCCGAGGTCGGCGGCGAACTCCCGCTCGGTCGGCAGCCGCTGGCCCGGCAGCAGCGCCCCGCCGGAGATCATGTCCATGATCCTGCGCATGGCCCGCTCGGTGACCGTGGTGCGGGCGCCGGACGTCCCGCGCTCCTCGGTGATTGGCCGCTTCACTCCGCGCTCTTCCTCGGCTGGGCATGTGGTCCTACCAATTCTGCCATCCCGCCCGCACCGGTCCGGGAATCGCGCCACTCGCACCCACCAGTGGTCGGACCTTCGAGACGGAGGTCGCCAGGGCGCGCCGGACGTCCGCCGAGAGGCCGCCGCCACGTCACACCTCGGTATCGGCCGGGGTGCCGGGGCTCCGCCGTCTTGACATGGTACGGAGCTCGTAGGTAAGCACTGGTCGTACCAATCAGCTACAACAGGCGGGCCTCTCCCGGAAATATCCGCTATTTCGGCGTGGAGTGGTCCGATGAGTAGGGTCGTCGACTCGCTGCGGTACCGGCGAGGAAGGTGGCAGTATGAGAAGGATCCTGGTGCTCGGCACGGCTCTCACGGTCGCCGGCGGCCTGAGCGCCTGCTCGGTCGGCGACCAGACCGGGGGCGGCGGCCAGAGCGGCGGCTCCGGCGCCTCGGGGAGCAAGGAGATCACGTTCCTGGTCTTCGAGACCGACAACCTCACTCCCAAGTTCTGGGACGACAACATCGCGAGGGTCAGCAAGAAGGTCGGGGTGACGGTCAAGAAGATCGTCGCTCCCGGCGACCGCACGGCGTACGCCAAGCAGCTCCTCGCATCGGGCCAGTTCCCCGACGTGCAGATCGGCCTGCAGGACCTGCCCTCGTTCGACAACGGCGGCAACCTCGCCACGTTCAGCGACAGCGAGCTGTCCCAGTTCCTGTGCCCGAAGTGCAGCGCCATCAAGGGCAGGACGGTCCAGCTCCCGGCCAACACGCAGACCTGGCAGGTCTTCTACCGCAAGAGCCTGTTCCAGAAGGCGGGCATCTCCGCGCCGCCGAAGACGTACGCGGAGCTGCTCGCCGACGCGGCCGCGCTGAAGGGCAAGGGAGTCCAGCCGTTCGTGATCGGCGGCAACCCGAGCTGGGGCTCCTCACTGCCCTGGACCGGCACGCTGACCACCGACCTGTACGCGGCCGACCCCGAGTGGATGCACCAGCGCCGCGAGGGGTCGACGAAGTTCGACTCGCCCGAGTTCCTCAAGGCCACCCGGAAGTTCGCGGACCTCGCGGCCAAGGGCTACCTCAACAAGAAGGACCTCGGCCAGAGCTACGACGCCTCGCAGGCCGCCTTCCTGGACGGCAAGGGCGCGATGTACCCGATGGGCAGCTGGTTCGCGGCGGCGAGCGACGCCTCCAAGGTGAAGGACGACATCGGCATCTTCGCCTGGCCGGCGGACGACGGGTCGTTCCACCTCCCCTCGTTCACCGGCGGCGGCCTGTCGGTCAACGCGAAGTCCCCCAACGTCGACCTCGCCAAGAAGTTCGCCCTGGCGTGGCAGACCGACAAGGACTACCTCGACACCTCGGCGGTGGCCGACGCCCTGTTCCCCGCGATCAAGGGCTACACGCTCCCCGCCAAGGACGGCACGGTGTTCAAGGCGGTGTACGACCTGTACCGCGAGGCCGTGGACCAGAAGGCCACCGTCCCCGCCTTCGGGTGGGAGCAGGGCGACGACGGGATGATCGCCGGCATGCCGGACAAGTGGAACCTCACCGCTCAGGACATCATCACCGGCAAGAAGACGCCCGAGCAGGCGGCGGGCTACCTCGACACCGAGTGGGATAAATCATCCTGATCGAAAAGTGCGGTCCGTGAGCGCTCACGGGACTCACGGACCGCCATCCGGGCAGGTCAGCGGACCGGCCCGGAGAACGGCACCCCCACGAGTGATCCGCGCCGGGCCACCGCCCGGCGCGGACCTCACCCCCAAGGCAAGGACTGAAGGAATCCATGGTCTCCGACGTGGCCACCCGGCCTCGTGCGCCCCGGGCCGCCGGCCGGACGCGCCGTCGACGATCCCACGGCGTCTGGCCCCGGGTCTGGCACTTCCTGAGCTTCGGCGCCCCCGGCGTGCTCATCTACGTCTGCTTCGTGCTCGTGCCGATCGCGGTGAGCTTCGGCTACAGCCTCACCAACTACAACCCGTTCAACCCGCCGACCAGGTTCGTCGGCCTGCGCAACTACCAGCTCATGCTGCAGGACGACGCGTTCCTGACCTCGCTGCGCATCACCACGATCCTGACCGCGATCGTGGTGATCGTCCCGAACGTGCTGGGTCTCGGCATCGCCGTGCTGCTCGACCGCAGGGGGTGGCTCTACAACGCCCTGCGCGGGGTCTTCTTCACGCCGATGGTGCTCAGCTCGGTGGTCATCAGCGTGATCTGGACCCGGATGCTGCAGGACGACGGCCCGGTCAACCAGGTGCTGCGCGCCCTCGGCGTGCAGGACCCGCCGGGCTGGCTGTCGGACCCCGACATCGCGCTCTACTCCCTGGCCACCGTGCTGTGCTGGCAGATGCTCGGCTTCTGCGTGGTCATCTACCTCGCCGGCCTGTCCGGCGTGCCGAAGGAGCTGATGGAGGCGGCCGCCATCGACGGCGCCGGCCCGGTCCGCCGGTTCTGGCGGGTCACCTGGCCGCTGCTGGCCCCGGCCCTGACCGTCAACACCGTGGTGCTGCTGATCTCGGCCTTCAAGATCTTCGACCACGTGCAGGTCATGACGCAGGGCGGCCCGGGCACCGGCTCGACCGCCACGATCGCCTTCCTCGCCATCCAGACCGCCTTCGTGGACAACCACCAGGGATACGCCTCGGCCGAGGCCGTCGCGATGCTCGTCGTGATCGCCGTGCTCACCGCGGTCTCGCTCGCGGTGCTGCGCAGAAGGGAGATCGACCAGTGAGGGACACCGCTCCCCCGTGGGCGCGCCCGCTCGCCGCCCTCGCCGTCGGCGCCTTCTTCTTCGTGCCGCTGTACGTCGGCGTGATCAACACGTTCAAGAGCCCCGACCAGATCCGGACGGACCCGATCGGCGCGCCCCACCCGTTCACCCTGCGCAACCTGAGCACGCTGCTGACCCGGCCGGACAACCTCTACTGGGCGAGCGTGACCAACAGCATCCTGGTCACCGGGCTGTCCGTCATGGTGCTGACCGTGCTGTCGGCCACCCTCGGCCACTACCTCGCCCGTTCGCCGAGCCGATGGGGCCGCGGCCTGATGCTGCTGCTCCTGTGCGGGCTCATGATCCCGCCGCAGGTGATCCTCGCGCCGGTGACGTACGTGCTGCGCGCGGTGGGGCTGATGGGCACCCTGCCCGGCCTCGTGCTGTTCAACGTGGGCTACTACGTCCCGTTCGGGGTGTTCGTGTTCACCGGGTTCATGCGGTCGGTGCCGAGGGACCTGGAGGAGGCGGCCGCCATCGACGGCGCCACCCGCGGCCAGATCTTCTGGCGGATCGTGTTCCCGCTGCTGCGGCCGGCCACCGCGAGCGTGCTGATCTTCCTCGGGGTCTGGATCTGGAACGACTTCATCGATCCGCTGATCATCCTCGGGCCGAGCCAGGGCACCACGATCACCACCGGCATCTTCCGCTCGGTCGGGGTCTGGCGGACCGACTACGGAACGATCTTCTCCCTCATGTTCATGGGGACCATCCCGGTCCTCGTCTTCTACCTGTTCCTGCAGAAGCACTTCGTGAAGGGCCTCACCGGCGGCGCCACCAAGGGCTGACCCCTCACCACCACATCCGATCCCCAGGAGGGGTGCATGTACGAACTGATCGAGGTCCTTCGCGTCGACCCGGCCGCGGCTCGCGTGTACGAGCACGGCTGGCAGTCGTGGAGCCCCTCGACCGACCACCCGGCGACGGCCACCGGAGCCCGCCCGGTGCGGCCCGTGACCCAGATCATGAGCTACCGGCCCGGCCGGCCGGGACCCTCGCGCGGCTTCCAGGGCGAGGGCGTGCTCGCGGTCGAGCCCGGCGACGGCACCACCGTGGTCTACGGCTGCGCCGACGGCCTCACCGGCGTGGCGTCGATCCGGGCCGAGCCCGACGGCGACCGCCTCGTCATCAGCGCCGAGGGCCCCGTGACGGCGCGGACCCACCCGGGACCGCTGTACGACGCGCTGTCCGCCTGGGCCGACGGCTTCGCCCTGCGCGCCGGGGCCGGACCCATCAGGCCCGCCCCGACCGCCTGGTGCTCCTGGTACCACTACTTCGAGCACGTGACCGAGGCCGACGTCGACGAGAACCTGCGGGCCGTGGTGGACGCGGCGCTCCCCGTGGACGTGCTGCAGATCGACGACGGCTGGGAGGCCGAGATCGGCGACTGGCTCGACCTGTCGGACCGGTTCGCCTCGCTGGAGGGGCTGGCCAAGCGCATCCGCGACGCGGGGATGCGGCCCGGCATCTGGGTGGCGCCGTTCCTCGCCGGCGCCCGCAGCCGGGTGGTTCGTGAGCACCCCGAGTGGCTCATCGGGGCGGACGGCGGGCACGCCGACGCCGGGCACAACTGGGACCAGGACCTCGCCGGGCTCGACGTCACCCACCCGGGCGCCGCGGCGTACCTGCGGGAGACCTTCGGGACCCTGCGGGCCGCCGGATTCGACTACTTCAAGATCGATTTCCTCTACGCGGGGGCGCTCGACGGACCGCGGCATTCGGGAGCCGGCCCGCTCGAGGCGTACCGCGAGGGGCTGCGCCTGATCAGGCAGACCATCGGGCCGGAGGCGTACCTGCTGGGCTGCGGCGCGCCGATCCTGCCCAGCGTCGGGCTGTTCGACGCGATGCGGGTCTCCGCCGACACCGCCCCGCAGTACGAGCCCTGGTACGGCGACCCGGCGCTGCCCGGCCAGCGGGGCGCGGTCCTGTCCACGGTCGGGCGGGCCTGGCAGCACGGCAGGTTCTGGGTGAACGACCCCGACTGCCTGATCGTGCGTCCCGAGGTCGAGCGGCGCGAGGAGTGGGCCGAGGTCGTCGAGCGGTACGGCGGCCTGCGGGCGTCGTCGGACCGCATCGCGGCGCTCGACGCGTGGGGCCTGGAGACGACCCGCAGGCTCCTCAGCGACGTTCCGCCGCCGGTCCCGTTCCCCGCGCCGGCGAGCTGAGCAGGCCGGCGAAACGGGCCGCGACCCGGTCCCACCGCCACTCCTCCTCGATCCAGGCCCGGCCCCGCTCGCCCATCGCGCGGGCCCGGGCCGGGTCGGCCAGCAGCCCGGCGAGCGCGGCGGCGACGTCGTCCCGGGAGGCGCCGTCGACGACCAGGCCCGTCTCACCGGGCCGTACGGCGTCGGGGG
This sequence comes from Microbispora sp. ATCC PTA-5024, assembly GCF_000511135.2. NCBI lineage: Bacteria > Bacillati > Actinomycetota > Actinomycetes > Streptosporangiales > Streptosporangiaceae > Microbispora > Microbispora sp. ATCC PTA-5024. The sequence continues at coordinate 2,152,291 of NZ_KI866522.1, forward strand.
CGCCCCCCGAGGAGCCCGCGACGACCGGCAGCCCGGTGGCCGACGCCTCCAGGTAGACGATCCCGAGCCCCTCCACGTCGATCCCGGCGAGCCTGCTGCGGCACGGCATGGCGAACACGTCGCCCGCGTCGTAGTGGGCCGGGAGGGCGGCCCACGGGACCGACCCGGTGAACACGACCGAGCGCGCGACGCCGTGCCGGGCGGCGGCGCGCTCCAGCGCGCGGCGGGACGGGCCGCCGCCGACCAGCAGCAGGACCGCGTCCGGGACGCGGCGCAGCACCAGCGGCCACGCCCGGATCAGCACGTCCTGCCCCTTGCGCGGCACGAGGCGGGACACGCAGACCGCCACCGGCCGGTCGCCGAGGCCGAGCGAGGCCCGTATGCGCTCCCCGCCCGCCCCGGGGCGGAACGTCGCGGTGTCCACCCCCGGCGCGAGCCTGACCAGCTTCCGCGCGGGGACGACCGGGGCGAGGCGGCGGCGGGTGTACTCACCCAGGTAGGTGACGACGTCCGCGCCCTCGCCGATGCGGCGCAGCAGGCGGCGCGCGCCGGGCAGGCGGGCCCACGACGCCTCGTGGCCGTGCGTGAGCATGACCACTCGTGTCGCACCGGCCCTGCGCAGCGCGGGCGCGAGCAGGCCAAGCGGCGCCGCCGCGCCGAAGACCACGGTCGCGCCGTCCTCGACCAGCCCGGCGGCCGTCCGGGCGACCGACCGCGTCGGGAGCATGAGCGAGGAGTGGTGCCGCACCACCTCGTACGGCTGCCGCGTGTCGAAGTCCTCGCAGCCCCGCCACCTCGGGGCGTACACCACCACCGAGCCGGGCGGGCGGCGCGAGGCGAGCCCGTGCACGAACGCCTGGATGCCTCCGGGGCGGGGCGGGAAGTCGTTCGTGACGATCAGCGTCCTCTTCCCCATGCCCGCCCCTTCGATCCCCTGCGCGCGGCGCCGGCCCTCCGAGTACCCGTGAGGCGCCGCGTCATGACCGGCATTCTCGCAGCACGGCCTCACGGCGGGCCCGGCGCCAGCTCCGCCCGCACGTACGCCCGCCACCGCAGGGTCAGCTCGGGGACCGTGAGGCCGAGCGTGTCGCGCAGGGCCGGGTCGAGCCCCTCCCGGAGGGCGGCCCGGTAGAGGGCGACCAGGGCCGGCTCGCCGAAGCGCTCGGCGACGTACCGGCAGGCAAGCCACGCCCCCTCGTACGCCTCGGGCGGCCGGACCGCGAAGTCGTCCGGTCCGGGCAGCGCGGCGGGCGCCCGTCCGGAGGCGCGGACGGCGGCGGCCAGCTCGGCGGCGACCGCCGCGACCGGCAGTCCGCTGTCCTTGTAGCCCACGTAGTCGGCGAACCCCTCGACCAGCCAGGCCGGCACGCCGGCGTGGACGGCCGCCCCGGTGGCCACATGGGTGAGCTCGTGGGTGAGGACGATCTGACGGCCGGCCCGCGACAGCCGGGCGAAGCCGGACGGCTCCACGATCACACGGTCCGCCCCGGCGAGCGCCGCCAGCCCCTCGACCCGGGCAGGCGCGGCCAGCGCGGCCGCCTCCGCGTCGGTGGCCGGGACCAGGACCACCGCGTCGACCGGCCGCCCCCACACCCGGGCGACCGCGCGGCTCCCCCGGTCGGCCAGCACGGCGAGGCCGGCGACGAGGGCCGCCGGGCGGCCGACGACGACCGCGTGCTCGCCGCGGGCGACCGAGGCGCCGGTCCACATGGCGGGGTGTTCCCGGGCGATCGAACGGGCCAGCGGAAGCAGCCGGTCCGCGGGCGCGGCCGCGGCCGTGAGCCCGGCCAGCGCGACGGCGGCAGTCCCGGCGAGCAGCGCCCGGACCCCGCCCCGCCGCGCACCCGCCCGTACGGGCGGTCGCGGGCGGTGGTCGGGCGGGCGCATGGCGAGCATCGTAGTGAGCCGGCCCGGCGACCCCCGGCCCGGCGACGCCCCGATATGCCATGGCCCCGGCGTGGCGAGCCGGCCCGGCGACGCCCGGACATGCCGCGGCCCCGCCCACCGGAAGGTGGACGGGGCCGGGGCATGGACGCCTGAGGTCAGGCGCCCGGACGGACGGCGCCCGCGAAGGTGCGCCTGCGGTAGGAATCGAGCTTGTCGATCCTGACCCGCGCTCCGGTGTGCGGCGCGTGGATCATCTTGCCGTGCCCGACGTACATGCCCACGTGCCCGCCGCCGCTGCTGAAGATGAGGTCGCCGGGCTTGAAGTGCCCCCAGGAGACCTTCTTCCTCACGGCGCCGCGGATGGACCACGTCGTGCGCGGCAGCCGTACGCCCGCCTTGCGCCAGGCGTACTGGACGAGGCCGGAGCAGTCGAACGCGCGCGGGCCGGTGGCTCCCCACCGGTACGGCGCGCCGATGTGGCTCTCGGCCGCACTCACCGCTCGCCGAGCCTTGGTCCGCTGGAGGGCGGCCCTGCTCAGCTTCACCTTCCTCTTCGAGACGGCCTTCGCGGCCGAGGCCGTCTTCGTCGAGGCCGTTCTGGAGACGGCCGTGGCGGACGTCTCCGTGGCCACCTTGGTGACCGTCACTGTCACCGAGTCCGCCGCCGCCGGCTGGGTGCCGACGGCCCCCATGGACGCCGTCAAGGCGACGCCTCCAAGGGTGATGCGGGCAAGACGGGACAGACTAGCGGGGGTGGTAGACAGGATCTCTCCTCGGTTCTTCCGCTTGCGCCTACCGGGTTAGCTGACGGATTCGGGCGGGGAAGTCGCCCTACGGCGCTGGAACGCGCCGATTCACCCCGTGACCCTCCACACCGGAAGGTCGAGTGGTTCCCCGGCTCCGTGCCTCCTGACTGCACGGACTCGGCAGGTCACCGCGCCCAGGGGCCCCTGCACGGGGTTGTAGGCGTTGGCGGCGGTGACGGATCGATTCGGCGGAGATCAGCTGGACGGCCGATGCCCGCCGTGGCGGCGTTTCGTGCTCGCCGCGGCCCAGAAGCTACCGAGGGGTTCCGGCGTTCGGCAAAGCCCGGACGCCGAATGAAGATCGAAATAACAGAACGGCAAAGAGAAAACCGCAGGATACCCACGTCACATTTACATAAATGTGACTCTGCTCACATTTGCCGAATCAGACCCTGAAAACGGTCACAGGAGTCACTGCCGTACCACTGATATGTGATCTTCCGGCCCGCCTACGGGCGGACGGCACCGATCGGGTGGTACTCGGCGAGTGTGACAATCTTCACAACGTCGCCGGTCTGCGGGGCGTGGACGACCTTCCCGTCCCCCGCGTACATGCCCACGTGGCCGAAGCCCGCGTGGAAGAGGAGATCGCCCGGCTGGAGGTCGTCGAGCGGCACCCGCCGGCTCGCGCCCCACGCCCACTGCTCGTAGCTGGTCCTGGGCAGGCTCACCCCGGCGGCGGCCCAGGACGCCTGGACGAGGCCGGAGCAGTCCCAGGAGCCCGGGCCGGTGCCCCCGTAGCGGTAGGGCTTGCCGACCTGCTTGTAGGCGAACTGCAGGGCCGCGAGCGCGTCGCCGGAGGCGGGCCCCCGGTAGGAGACGCCGGCGCTGTTCGGGTCGCCCACGTTGTACGCGCCCAGCGAGCGCAGCAGCTTGGTCTGCTCGCTGACGAGCCGCTCGACCTTGTCCTTCTGGTCGCGCAGGTCGGTCTTCACCTGGGCGGCCTGGTCGTACAGCGTCTTCTTCCTGTCGCGCTGCTGCTTGAGGCCCTTGATCGCGTCCTCGTACTCCTCGAGCCGCTTGGCCCTCTCCTGGGAGATCTGGTCGAGGGCGGCCAGGCTGCTGAGCATCGACTCCGGGTCGGGGCTGTACAGCACGTTGCCCCACGAGCCCATGTCGCCGACCTGGTAGGTGTTGACCGCCAGGGAGACCAGGCCGCTGCGCAGGGCCTCGACCCGGCTGTTCTGCTTCTTGTAGTCGTCGTTCAGCGCGGCGTACTGCTTCCTGGCCTTCTTCCACTTCTCGTCGGCCGCGTTGTACCGGTCCACGAGCTGGTCGGCCTGGTCGTTCAGCTTCTTCAGCTTCGCCTTCGCCTGCGCGACGGTGGGCTTGGGATCCGCCTGCGCGCCCGTCACCGGCAGCAGCAGAACCACGGCGGCCAGGCCCGCGGCCACCGGTACACGCCCTCGCACTCAGGCCCCCTGGGGAATAGACCTAAACCTGCGGCGCGACTCTATCCAGGCGATCTTGTAGCTTCAACCTATTCGCAGGTATTCGCGGCAATCATCACGTTCGGCGAGCGGAACGTCACGATCCGCCGGTACGGGATCAGCCGCGGCCGAGGCGGCGCAGCAACAGCAGCGACGGAACCGGTCGCGCGCCCATGCGGCGGACCGAGTCGGCGACCTCACGGTCGGAGGACACGACCGCGATGGCGCGGCCGGTCGGCTCGGCCCGCACGAGGGTCCGGATCAGGTCGTCGGCGATCTCGCCGGGGGCGCTGAACATCACCCGGACGCCGCGCGGGGCCGACGCCTGCACCGGTCCGTTCAGCTCGGCGCCGTCGAAGACGCAGGTGACCTCCACCCGTGCCTGGACGGCGAGACCGCCGAGCCCGGTGAGCAGCCGGGCGCGCTGGTCGGCCAGCGTGAGGGTGGGGTAGCCGGTCTTGGTGACGTTGTACCCGTCGATGATCAGATGGAGGTTGGGGATCGCCAGGAGCTGGTCGAGCAACTGGGGGTCGTCGTTGGCGAGGGCCCGCGCTGGCACGGCGGACACGCTCGGCTCCCCCGGCGCGACGGCGGTGACGTAGTCGGCCGGCCTGCTGATCGTCGTGGGCAGGGCGAGCTCCTTGCGCAGCCCGGCCGCGGCGTCCTGCAGCGCGTCCATGAGCACCCGGATGCGGGCGTCCTCGACGCTGCGCCCCTCGCGGGCGGCCCGGCGGCTCGCCTCCAGCTGGCGCTCGGCGTCGGCCAGCCGCTCCTTGAGCCGGCGCAGCTCGGTCTCGGCCGCGCCGTTCGCGCTCGCGGCCCGGGACCTCGCCTCGGCCGTCTCGGTCTCCAGCGCGGCCGCCCGCTCCTCGGCGGCCTTCACCCGCTCGCGCACGTCGTGCAGCTTGCGGCGCAGGTCGGCGTTCTCCGCGCGGGCCGCCCGCAGCTGCTCGCGTACCCGGTCGACCTCCTCCTTCGCGGAGGCGCGCTGGGCCGCGAGCTGCTCGCGCAGCCGCGACTCCGCCTGCTCGCGCTGGGTGTCGACCGACGCCGACCGCTCCAGGTCCGCCCGCGCCTGCTCGACCAGGTCCGGCCAGCCGGGGGGCCGGGTGAGGTAGGCGGCCGCCGCGACCAGCACGGGATCGGCCGCCGGGGGGACCGTGCCCTCCGCGAGGCTCGCCACCAGCTCGGGCCAGGCCGTCTCCAGCGACTCGGCCACCAGCTCACGGAACTTCTTGTCGGTCTCCAGCTGGGCCGCGATCGGCGTACCCCCGAGACGGGCCCGCTTGCGCGGGTCGAACTTGGCGATGCCGCGCAACGGCGGCGGCACCGCGGCCGCCGCCATGGAGCCCAGGACCTGGGCCGCGACCTCCACGACATGTAACCGGACCTGCTCGGGCAACGGACGAGACAGACCCTCTCCGGCTGAACTCATCTCGTCGCTCCTCGTAGGTGTCCTTAATCAAGAGTACGGCTGTCGTACCCGTGTCCGAGTCGGCTCCGCGATCTCCCGCCTTTGCCCTCACATGAATCCCGCATGAACGGAACCTGGACAGCGGATGGCCTGGGATATACGAAAAGTCCGGGGGCTACGCGATGGAGGCGCCATGAGCGGGCTCGACGAGGAGAGCCGGGAGGCCGCCCGGATGCGGACCTCGACCCGGGACACGGCGGAGCTGCGCGGGCGGATCGAGGCCTGGCTGCGGGACAGGGTCGACGCCCGGGCCGCGGTCTCCGGCCTGTCCACCCCGGAGACGAACGGCCTTTCGAGCGAGACGCTGCTGTTCGACGCGTCCTGGGACGGCCGGACGGTCGCCTGCGTCGCCCGGATGGCCCCCTCCGCCGACGCGGTCCCGGTCTTCCCCGACTACGACCTCGGCCGGCAGGTCGAGGTGATGCGGGTGGCCCGCGAGCGGGCGGGCGTCCCCGCGCCCCGCGTGCTCTGGTTCGAGCCCGACCCCGGTCCGCTCGGGACGCCGTTCTTCGTGATGGAGCGCGCGAGCGGGCTCGTGCCGCCGGACGTCATGCCGTACACGTTCGAGGGGTGGCTCCTCGACGCCGCGCCCTCGGACCGGGCGCGGCTGCGGGACCGGACCGTGGAGATCCTCGCGCGGCTGCACAGGGTGGGGCCGGCGCAGGTGCCGTCCGTCGCCGCGGCCGGGTGCGGGCTGCGCCGCCATGTGGACGGGCAGCGGGCCTACTACGAGTGGGCCCACGCCGACCTGCGGATCCCTCTCCTGGAGCGGGCCTTCGCGTGGCTGGAGGACCACTGGCCCGCCGACCCCGGCCCGGACGTGCTCAACTGGGGCGACGCCCGCATCGGCAACGTGATGTACGCCGGCTTCGAGCCGGTCGCCGTGCTCGACTGGGAGATGGCCGCCGTCGCACCTCCCGAGGTCGACCTCGGGTGGATGATCTTCCTGCACCGCTTCTTCCAGGACGTCACCGAGGTCATGGGCCTGCCGGGGCTGCCGGACTTCATGGCCCGCGCCGACGTCTGCCGGGTCTACCGGGAGCTGAGCGGCCACGAGCCCCGCGACATGGACTTCTACGAGACGTACGCGGCCCTGCGGCACGGCGTGATCATGGCGAGGGTGTGGCGGCGGCGCATCCACTTCGGCGAGCAGCCGATGCCCGCCGACCCGGACGACCTCGTGATGCACCGCGCCCGGCTGGAGCAGATGATCTCGGGATAGGACGCGGGTCAGCCGAGGTGCCCGGCGTCGTGGACGAGCAGGGCGATCTGCACGCGATTGTTCAGGCCGAGCTTGGTGAGCATCCGCGACACGTGCGCCTTGACGGTCGCGACGCTCATGTGCAGCTCCCCGGCGATCTCCGCGTTGGATCTGCCCCGGCCGACGGCCACGGCGACCTCGCGCTCGCGCTCGCTCAGCAGGGCCAGCCGCTCCCGGGCGCGGTCGCGCCCGCCGTCGCCGTCCGCGGCGGCGACGTGCGCGATGAGCTGCCGCGTCACCGCGGGCGACAGGATCGGCTCGCCCCGCGCGGCCATGCGGACCGCGGCCACGATCTCGCCCGGTGGCGTGTCCTTGAGCAGGAACCCCGCCGCCCCCGCGCGCAGCGCCCGCAGCACCTGGGCGTCGGCGTGGAACGTGGTCAGCATCACCACCTCGGGCGGCGAGGAGGCGGCGCGCAGCCGCTCGGTCGCGGTCAGGCCGTCGACCCCGGGCATGCGGATGTCCATCAGGACCAGGTCGGGACGGTGCTCGGCGACCAGGGGCGGCACGCGCGACCCGTCGCCCGCCTCGGCGACGATCCGGATGTCCCCGGCCCCGCCGAGAATCATGGCGAGCCCGGCGCGCACGAGCGGGTCGTCGTCCACGACCAGCACGCGGATCTCGCCGTCCGCCCGGGGCACGCCGTTCATGCCGGCCAGGGTAGCCAGGCGCGCAGCCGGAACCCGCCGCCGTCCGCCGGGCCGTGGTCGAGCCGGCCGCCCGCCAGGCTCGCCCGCTCGGCCAGTCCGATCAGCCCGGTGCCGCTGCCCGGCAGCCCGGCCACGGCCGGCACGGCGACGGCCGGCACGGGCACCGCAGCGGAGCGGCCCGGCCCCGGAGACGTACCCCCGGGCGGGCCCGCAGCCCGGGCGACGCCGCCGCCGATCCCGGGAGCCGGGGCCGCCTCACCGCACGAGCCGGCGGTCGCCGTGTGCCTGAACCCCTTGGTGGCCGCCCGGGCGCCCGCCGACACCGGACGAGCGGGCCCGGCGTTCACGACGCCCACGACCAGGCCCTCCCCCGGCCCTCCCGACACCGTCACCCGGACCGCCGATCCCGGCGCGTGCTTGCGGGCATTGGTCAGGCCCTCCTGGATGATCCGGTACGCGTTGCGCCCGAGGCCGCCCGGGGGCTCGGCCGCCGGCGCCGGCATGGCGAGCTCGATCTCCATGCCGGCCCGCCGGCACTCCGCGACGAGCTCGGGCACGTCGGCGAGGGTCGGCTGGGGACGCTCGGGGACCGCCTCCTCCGCGCTCCCGCGCAGCACGCCGATCACCTCACGCAGGTCCTCCAGGGCCTGGTGAGCGCTGGAACGGATGGCTCCGGCCGCCCGGCTGATGTCCTCGGCGGGTGCGTCCGGGCGGAACTCCAGCCCTCCGGCGTACAGGCTGAGCAGCGAGATGCGGTGGGCGAGCACGTCGTGCATCTCCCTGGCGATACGCTCCCGCTCGGCGCCGCGCGCCCGCTCCTCCCGCAGCGCGGCCTCGACCTCCGCCCGCCGCACCCGCTCCCGGAGCGAGAGCACGAGTTGCCGCCTCGCCCGCACGAACAGCCCCCACGCCACCACCAGGGCGTACACCAGCACCGACACCAGCACGCTCGCCCAGAACGACAGGTCCGGGTCGGGGCGCAGCATCGTGTACGGCAGGATCGCCAGCAGGTGGAGCCCCACCACGGGCGCGGCGATCGGGAACCGCCGGTGCACCACGACCGTGAAGACCGCGACCAGGCCCGCGGCCGCCACCAGCATGCTGAACGTCGAGAGCGCGGCCAGCGCGATCGCGAGGCCGACCGGCCACCTGCGCCGCAGCCACAGCGCCGCGCAGGCCAGGCCGCCGAGGACCTGGTCCAGCATCGCCATCGGCGGCGACAGGGCCGGATCGGTCCACACCAGCATCGACAGCAGCAGCGTGACGACCGCCGCCAGCAGGAACAGCAGCGTGTCCACGACCCAGTCGCGCATGGACCGCCGGACCCGGCCACGTTCGGCGAACGGGTCCGCGAGAGGCGGCGGGCGCTCCGTCATGGCTCCCGAGCGTAGATCGCGCGGGGGGCCGCTCGACAGCGACCAAAGTAGACATACTCCTGCACTTCCGGCGGACGCGCCCGGGTGGGACGGGCAGCCAGGCTGATGCCCGTGCGGAAACTGGTCTCGATCGCCGGCGTGCTGCTGGCGATCCAGGGGATTCACGGCCTCGCCGCGCTCGTGCTCACCGGGCACGCGCGGTCGTTCCTGACCCGGCGGGTGCCGGCCTTCGCGGGCGACGAGGTGTTCGTCAGCATCATCGCCCTCGTCCTCGGCGTCGCCCTGGTCGTGGCCGCCGAGGCGGTCGCCGCGGCGGGACGCGAGGCGCCGGAGGACACGCGGGACGACGACGAGAAGGGGCACGGATGACGCACGGAACAGGCGGGCGCCTCCCGGGCGGATACGGAGGACGCTCGGCACGAGGTGGGCGCCTCTCGGTGGGCGCGGGCGACGCGGGCGCCCCCGGTGGGCGGGAATAAGCCTTGGCACCGGGGCGCGGGGCACTCCTAAGCTGGCCGCGTGCTCGCCCCCTCGTACCCCATCACCACGCCCCGGCTGACGCTGCGCGCCTTCACCGAGGACGACCTCGACGACCTGTATGCCTTCCACTCGCTGCCCGAGGTCGCGCGGTACCTCTACTGGGAGGCCCGCACCCGTGAGGAGACCGAGGCGGCGCTGGAGGAGAAGATCGGGCGGGCGGAGATCCGCCGTGACGGCGACGTCCTCTCCGTGGCCGTCGAGCTGCGGGAGACCGGCAGGGTCATCGGGGACCTCACGCTGTTCTGGCGCAGCGAGGAGAACCGGCAGGGCGAGATCGGGTTCGTGTTCAACCCCGCCTGCCACGGCCGCGGCCTGGCCACCGAGGCCGCGCGCGAGCTGCTGCGCCTCGGCTTCGACGGGCTCGGCCTGCACCGCCTGTACGGCCGCTGCGACGCCCGCAACATCCCGTCGTACCGGCTGATGGAGCGGCTGGGCATGCGCAGGGAGGCCCACCTGGTGGAGAACGAGTTCTTCGAGGGCGAGTGGAGCGACGAGCTCGTCTACGCGATCCTCGCCCGCGAGTGGCGGGCCCGGGCCTGACCGGCTCTCGTCCCGGCCGTTCATGTCGTCTCCGGGCTCGCGCGACGGGTCCGCCTCCGATACGCCGGACGGGCGAAGCGGGCGGTGGCCGGCCGGGGGCGCGTCTCATTTGTCGGTGGGGATCTCTATGGTCGTGGCGTGGACGCGGTACAGGGCACCCTCGACGAGCTCGGCACCCCCCTCCGCGAGGTGACGTTCGTCGTCTTCGACCTGGAGACGACCGGCGGGTCGGCCGCGGAGCACGCCATCACCGAGATCGGCGCGGTCAAGGTGCGCGGCGGCGAGATCCTCGGCGAGTTCGCCACGCTGGTCGACCCCGGAAGCCCCATCCCGCCGTTCATCTCCGTGCTCACCGGCATCACCGACGCGATGGTGGTGGCCGCCCCGAAGTTCTCCGAGGTGCTGCCCAGCTTCCTGGAGTTCGTCCAGGGGGCGGCGCTGGTGGCGCACAACGCGCCGTTCGACCTGTCGTTCATCCGGGCGGCCTGCGCGGCGAACGGCTACCCGCCGCCGGTCAATCCCGTCGTCGACACGGCCGACCTCGCGCGGCGGGTCCTCACCCGCGACGAGACGCCCAACTGCAAGCTGGGCACGCTCGCCCGGCTGTTCCGCAGCGCCACCGAGCCGTGCCACCGGGCGCTGGCCGATGCCCGGGCGACCGTCGACGTGCTCCACGGCCTCATCGGGCGGGTCGGCTCGCTCGGCGTCCACACCCTGGAGGACCTGCGCGGCTTCGTCCGCGCCCCCACGCCGGAGCAGCAGCGCAAGCGCCACCTGGCCGAGGGCGTGCCCGGCGCGCCGGGCGTCTACGTCTTCGAGGACGCCAAGGGCGAGGCGCTCTACATCGGTAAGAGCACCAACCTGCGCAACCGGGTGCGCAGCTATTTCACGGCGAGCGAGACCCGCTCGCGAATCCGGGAGATGGTCGGCATCGCCGAGCGGGTGCGCACGATCGTCTGCGCGACCGCGCTGGAGGCGGAGATCCGCGAGCTCCGGATGATCGGGGCGGCCAAGCCCCGCTACAACCGCCGGTCGCGCTTCCCCGAGCGGGTGGTGTGGCTGAAGCTGACCGACGAGCCGTTCCCCAGGCTCAGCATCGTGCGGGAGGTGAAGGACGACGGCGGCGCCTACCTCGGGCCGTTCGGCAGCAGCCGGACCGCCGACGACGCCCGCACCGCCATGCACGAGGCGCTGCCGCTGCGCCAGTGCACCGAGCGGCTGTCCCCGCGCGTCCGGCGGGCGGCCTGCGCGCTCGCCGAGATCGGCCGCTGCGGCGCGCCCTGCGAGGGACGGGAGAGCCAGGAGGCCTACGACCGGCACGTGCGCGGCGCCCGGCACGCGATGGAGCACGACGCCGAGATCGTCTTCTCCGCCATGGAGGCGCGGATGCGCCGCCTGTCGGCCGAGCAGCGCTACGAGGAGGCCGCCGTCGACCGCGACCGGCTCGCCGCCTACGTCCGCACCGCCGCCCGGATGCAGCGGCTGCGCTCCCTCACCCGCATCCCGCAGATGGTCGCCGCCAGCCCCGCCTTCGACGGCGGCTGGGACATCCACGTCGTCCGGTACGGCAGGCTCGCGGCGGCCGGTGTGATGCCCCGCGGCGCCCACCCCGTGCCGTACGTGGACGCGCTGGTGGCGACGGCCGAGACGGTCGTCCCCGGGCCGGGGCCCACCCCGGCCGCCAGCGCCGAGGAGACCGAGTGCGTGCTGCGCTGGCTCGACTCCCCCGGCGTCCGCCTCGTCCGCGTCGAGGGCGACTGGGCGCTGCCCGCCCGCGGCGCGGGCCGCCTGACCGCGCGGATCGAGCGGGCCTACCAGGGCCTGCGGAGCGACCGCCGTGAAGGGCGGCCGCTGCGGTGACGCTAATGTCTGGGACAGCAAGTAAAGGGGCCGAACGAGCCGAAACCACGACCGAGCAGGAGAGCCCGAATGGTCACCGCGATCGTGCACATCAAGGCGGATGTCGACCGGATCCCGGAGGTCGCCCAGGCGATCGCGGAGATCGACGGCGTCAGCGAGGTGTACTCGATCACCGGGGAGTTCGACCTGCTGGCCATGATCCGCGTCCAGAGGTACGAGGAGGTCGCCGAGGTCGTCCCGGGGCGGCTCAACAAGGTCGCCGGGGTGCGTCACACCGAGACGCACATCGCCTTCCGCACCTACTCGCGCCACGACCTGGAGGCCGCCTTCTCCCTCGGCCTTCCCGACGCCGACTGACCCCGGCTGACCCCGGCTGACCCCGGCTGACGCGGCCCGCCGGCAACTCACGCCCGTTCACGCCGCCGGCCTGCGCCGGCTGACGCTACCCGCCGTCGGACCAGGCCGCGGCACTCCGCCGGACAGGTCCTTCCTTATGTGGCGTCGGTCCTCAGGCCGGGCGGAGGAGGCGGACGCGGACCTCGTAGCCGCCGGGTACGGCGTGCGCCGCCACCGACCCGCCGAACAGCGAGGCCCGTTCCCACACGCCGACCAGGCGGTCGTGCCCGGGGCCCCGGTCGCGCGGCAGCCCGTCGTCGCGCACGGCGATCTCCAGCAGCGCGGGCAGCCAGCGCAGCGTGACCTCGGCGGAGCGGGCCCGGCCGTGGCGTGCCGCGTCGGTGAGGGCCTCCTCCACGATCCGGTAGGACGACAGCTCCAGGGCCGCACCGGCGTCCCGGGGTCCGAGCTCGCGCAGCACGACCCGCAGCCCGGCCGCGCGGAACTCCTCCATCAGGGCCGGAAGCTCATCGAGGCAGGGCTGCGGCCCACGCGCGGCGCCGTCCGTGCGGAACAGGCCCACCATCCGCCGCAGATCGGTCAGCACCCGGCGGCCGGACTCCTCGGCGTCGCGGAACGTCTGCCGCGCCCGCTCCGGGTCCTTGTCCATGATCACCCGGCCCGCTCCGACGCCCAGCGTCATCACGCTCAGGTCGTGCGCCACCACGTCGTGGAGCTCCCAGGCGATCCGCAGGCGCTCCCGCGCCACCCGGTCGTCCTCGGGAGCGGGCGGGCCCGTACGACGCCCCGACGGCCCGTACGGCCCTCGCCGTCCCTGCGACCGGGGCGCGGCCGTGCGACGCGGCGGCACCCTGCGACGCGGTGGCACAGTGCGACGCGGTGGCACCGTGCGACGCGGCGGGAACACGAGCAGGGCGGCCCACCGGCGGGCGAGCACGACCCATCGGGCGAACAGGCACGTCATGCTGGGAACGGTACGGGCGGCGGAGCGGCCGGCGCGTCCCCACGAAGGCGGATCCGCACTCCGTCCCGGGGCGGACGGCCCCCGGCGGGCGCGGCTCAGCCCTGCCGCGCGCAGCCGCTGTGGGCGCCGCGCCTCAGCGGGCGGCGTGTGCCGGACACAGCCCTGCAGCATGCGACCGGCGCGGCGCCGCGCCAAGGCGCGCGGCGACCCGGCGTGGCGCCGGCGTGTGGCGGGGTCAGCCCTGCAGGGAGCGGCTGACCGCGACCCAGCGTTCCAGCGTGGCGGCGGCGCGGCCGGTGTCGACCGCCTCGGCGGCCCGGGCGAGGGCGGAGCCGAGATCGCCGATCAGGTCGTCCCCCGGTCCGTCCAGGGCGACGAGCGCGGCCGCGGCGTTCAGCAGCACGGCGTCGCGTACCGGGCCGGTCTTGCCGCGCAGCAGGTCGTGCACGGCGCCGGCGTTGAACTGCACGTCGCCGCCGCGCAGGTCGCCCGGCTGGGAGCGCGGGATGCCGATGTCGGTGGGGTCGAAGTGCTGCTGGGTGGCGGTGCCGTCCCTGACCACGAAGACGGTGGAGGGCGCGGCAGTGGACAGCTCGTCGAGGCCGTCGTCGCCGCGGAACACCAGCGCCCGCACGCCGCGCTCCGCGAACACCCCGGCGACCACGGGCAGCATGCGCGCGTCGTACACGCCGATGGCCTGCGCCGCGGGACGGGCGGGGTTGGTGAGCGGGCCGAGGAAGTTGAAGATCGTCGGAACGCCGATCTCCTTGCGGGTCGGCCCGGCGAACCGCAGCGCCGGGTGGTAGACCGGCGCGAAGCAGAACGCGATGCCGGCCTCCTCCGCGACCCGGGCCGTGGCCTCCGGCGACAGGTCGAGGACGACGCCGAGGTGCTCCAGGACGTCGGCGGCGCCGCACAGCGACGACGCCGCCCGGTTGCCGTGCTTGACGACCCGGGCCCCGGCGGCCGCGGCGACGACGGCCGCCATGGTCGAGACGTTCACGGTGTGGGCCCGGTCGCCGCCGGTGCCGACGATGTCGACCACCGGACCCTCGACGCTGAGCGGGGTCGCGATGTCGAGCATGGTCCGGGCCAGGCCCGTGACCTCGGCGACCGTCTCGCCCTTGGCGCGCAGAGCCACGACGAACGCGGTGATCTGCGACGGCGTCGCGGCGCCCGACATGATCTCCGCCATGGCCCAGGCCGCCTCGTCGGTCGTCAGGTTCTCACCCGAGAGCAGGGCGTTCAGCAGCGAGGGCCATGTGGTGCGCGTGTCCATGAGGGCTCCGCGGAGGTCGATGTCGGAAGGCGAACGGAAAGGACGGCAGGGTCGGAAGGTGCGGTCAGGCGGTCGGGGCGACGCTGAGCCGGCGGCGCATCAGGCCGGCGACGGTCTCGGCCAGGACGACCGGGTCGAGCGGGTACGCGACGACGGCGTCGGCGCGGGACCAGTTGGCGAGCCAGCGGTCGTCGCGGCGGCCGATCAGCAGCAGGATCGGCGGGCAGTTGTGGACCTCGTCCTTGGCCTGCCTGCTGATCCCCATGCCCCCGGCGGGCACGGCCTCGCCGTCGAGGATCGCCACGTCGATGTCGCCGGCGTCGAGCCGCTTCACCACGGCCGGCTGGGTCGCGCACTCGACGATCTCGACAAGGGGCACGTCCGCGGCGGGACGCCGCCCGATGGCCAGTCGCACCTTCTCCCGGGTGCCTGCGTCGTCGCTGTAGACGAGAACCCTCATGTCACGCTCACTGTCGAATCGCGGGGTATGGTCATCGTGATGCTACCGGCGCTGACGCCGGACGCGCAGCCCGGGGCGATTGCCATGTCGTGCCGCATTCATGGACGATGCGGGGCGCTAGCGGGGGGTCGTGGGGCGACCCGACCTGGAGAGCCGCAATAATGCTGGGCGTGGCGACAGCATCCGCAATTACTACGACGACGAGACCGCATGGGTCCAGCCGCCCGAACCTGGTTCAGGTGGGGACCATTGTGTGGTTGTCCTCTGAGCTCATGTTCTTCGCGGCGCTGTTCGCGATGTACTTCACCATCCGGTCGGTCAGCCTCGGCCAGCACCAGCCCTGGCCCGAGGCGGACCTCAACGTCCCGTTCGCGACCTTCAACACGACCGTTCTGGTCCTGTCGAGTGTCACGTGCCAGCTGGGCGTGTGGGCCGTGGAGAAGGGCCAGGTCAGGAGGCTGCGCTTCTGGTATGTCATAAGCTTCCTGATGGGCGCCTTTTTCGTGGGCGGACAGCTCTGGGAGTACGGGAACCTCGCGAAGGAGGGTCATGTCCTCTCGCACTCCCCGTACGACTCGGTGTTCTATCTGACCACGGGCTTCCACGGCATGCACGTGACGGGTGGTCTGATCGCGTTCCTCTTCATCCTGGGACGCACGTACGCCGCGAAGCGCTTGACGTATGAGCAGCAGACCAGCGCGATCGTCGTGTCCTACTACTGGCACTTCGTCGACGTGGTCTGGATCGGCCTTTTCGCGACCATCTACATCATCAAATGATCGGAACGGGGATTTCGGTGAACTCCATCACCGCCCGTCGGCGCCATCCCCTCGCGCGAGTCGCCGTCGTGGCGCTCGCGCTGGGCCTGCTCGGCGGCGGATACGCACTCGCCGCGCCCAACGGCAGCACGGCGGACGCCGCGATCGCGTCCGGCAAGGCCGACGACGTGGCGCAGGGCAAGAGCCTCTTCGTTGCCCACTGCGCGAGCTGCCACGGCATGAACGCCGAGGGCACGAGCAAGGCTCCCACCTTGGTGGGCGTGGGCGCGGCGGCCGTGGACTTCCAGGTCAGCAGCGGCCGCATGCCGGCCTCCGAGGCGGGCCCGCAGGCCCCGCGCAAGCCGCGCGCCGAGTGGGTGACCGACGACGCTGTGCGCGACCTCGCCGCGTACGTGCAGTCGCTGGGCGGCGGCCCGACCGTCCCGTCGGCCGAGCAGGTGGACGCCGCGAAGGGCGACCCGGCCAAGGGCGGCGAGCTGTTCCGCGCCAACTGCATCCAGTGCCACAACTTCGTCGGCGCCGGCGGCGCGCTCACCTACGGCAAGTACGCCCCGCCGCTCAACCCGGCGACTCCGACGCAGATCTATGAGGCGATGGTCACCGGCCCGCAGGCGATGCCGGTCTTCAACGACTCCACGATCACGCCGGAGCAGAAGCGCGACATGATCGCCTACATCACCCACGTGCGGTCGCAGGTCGACCCGGGCGGCTCCGGCCTCGGCCGGATCGGACCCGTCACCGAGGGCCTTGTAGGGTGGATCGTGGGTCTCAGCCTCCTGATCCTGGCCTCCATCTGGATCACTGCGAAGAAGCGACGGGCGCAGGCATGACAGAGCACAACGAGAACCCCGAGAGCCGCGTGCCGACGCGTGTCATCGGCACGCCGCCCACCGACGGCCCGATCGTCGACAACGACCCGATCCACGTCCCCGCCGACGTTCCCGGCATCGTCCCGCAGGACCCGGTCAAGGTCCGCAAGGCCGAGCGGCTGGTGGCGTTCCTGTTCCTGATCACCTTCCTGGCCGGCGTGGCGTTCATCGCCTCGTACGTGATCTTCCAGGTGGGCACGCTCGACAAGACCGCCGCCTCCAACTACGCGCTGGGCGGCTCGCTCGCCGTCGCGCTGCTCTCGCTGGCCGTCGGCATCACGGTCTGGGTCCGCCAGATCATGCCGAAGTACAACCTCGTCCAGGAGCGCCACACGATGGCCTCCGACGAGGGCACCCGCGAGTACGTCAAGGAGACGTTCCTCCAGGGCGCCGACGAGAGCGGCTTCGTCAAGCACCGCCTGCTGCGCCGCACGCTCCTACTGGCCGCCGCGCCGCTCGGCCTGGCCCCGCTGTTCCTGCTCAAGGACCTCGGCCCGCTGCCCGGCACCTCGCTGCGGCACACGGTCTGGGGCGAGCCCACCAAGAACGGCAAGCCGCGCCGGCTCGTCGTGGAGGGCACCGGCCAGCCGATCAGGGCCGCCGACTTCAACTCGCCCGGCGGCATCCTCTCCGTGGTCCCCCAGGGCTACGAGGAGGACCTGGACGCCCTGGCCAAGGCCACGCTGATCCTGCTCAAGTTCCGCCCGGAGGAGCTCAAGTCCGGCACGAACCTGAACTGGACGCACGACGGCATCGTGGCGTACTCGAAGATCTGCACCCACGTCGGCTGTCCCGCAGCGCTGTACGAGCAGACGACGCACCACATCCTCTGCCCGTGCCACCAGTCGACCTTCGACGCCGCCGACGGCGCGAGGGTCGTCTTCGGCCCCGCCGCACGGCCGCTGCCGCAGCTCCCCATCGGCATCGACGAGGAGGGCTACCTCGTCGCCAAGTCCGACTTCAAGGTCCCCGTCGGTCCCAGCTTCTGGGAGCGCGGCGACGCCGAAGCCCAAGTAAGGGAGAACGCGTGATGGACGCTCCTCCGAAGGCCATCGTGGGTCCGTCGACCTTCGTGGACGACCGGCTCGGCGCGGGCACCTTCCTCAAGCGCAACCTGAGGAAGATCTTCCCCGACCACTGGTCGTTCCTCCTGGGGGAGATCGCGCTCTACTCGTTCGTCATCCTGCTGCTGACCGGCACGTTCCTGACGTTCTGGTTCAAGCCGAGCATGGGCGAGGTGACGTACACCGGCACCTACGCGCCGCTGTACGGCGTGAAGATGTCGGAGGCCTACCAGTCGGCGCTGCACATCAGCTTCGACGTCCGCGGCGGCCTGCTGATCCGGCAGATCCACCACTGGGCGGCGCTGCTGTTCGTCGGCGGAATGATGGCGCACGCGCTGCGCATCTTCTTCACCGGCGCCTACCGCAAGCCGCGCGAGATCAACTGGCTCATCGGCATCATCCTGCTGACGCTGGCGCTGCTCGAGGGCCTCACCGGCTACTCGCTCCCCGACGACCTGCTGTCGGGCGCGGGCCTGCGGATCACCGAGGGCGTCATGCTGTCGATCCCGGTGATCGGCACCTACCTCGCGTTCTTCCTGTTCGGCGGGGAGTACCCGGGGCATGACGTCATCTCGCGGTTCTACACGATCCACATCCTGCTGATCCCGGGCATCCTGCTCGCGCTCATCACCGCCCACATGATCATCATGTGGGTGCAGAAGCACACGCAGATGGCGGGCAAGGGCCGCACCGAGCACAACGTGGTGGGCGCGCCGTTCTACCCGGCCTTCATGGCCAAGTCGGGCGCGTTCTTCCTGTTCACGTTCGCGGTCATCGCGCTGCTGGGAACGTTCGCGCAGATCAACCCGATCTGGCTGTTCGGTCCGTACAACCCGGCGAACATCTCGGCGGCCTCGCAGCCCGACTGGTACATGGGCTTCCTCGAGGGCGCGCTGCGCATCATGCCGTCGTGGGAGATCAACCTCTTCGACCACACGATCCCGCTCAGCGTGCTGATCCCGGCCCTGGTGCCGCTGGGTCTCGTGATGACCGGCATGGCGCTGTACCCGTTCATCGAGCAGTGGGTGACCGGCGACCGGAGCGAGCACCACATCGCCGAGCGGCCGCGCAACAACCCGCACCGCACGGCGATCGGCATCTCGGCCATCACGTTCTACGGCATCCTGTGGCTGCTGGGCGCGAACGACGTGATCTCGGCCAACTTCAAGATCGACCTGTACACGACCACCTGGATCGGGCGGTTCGCCATCTTCATCGGCCCGGCGATCGCGTACTTCATCACCTATCGGATGTGCATCGGCCTGCAGCGCAAGGACGCCGAGGTGCTGTCCCACGGCGTCGAGTCCGGCGTCATCAAGCGGATGCCGAACGGCCAGTACATCGAGGTCCACACGCCCGCGGCGGAGGACATCGCCGAGCACCTCCGCGGCAAGCAGGAGATCCCGGTCCTCACCGGCGCGCCGGACGGCGAGGGCATCCCGCCCAAGAGCGCCCGCACGGCGCTCGGCCGCCTGCGCACCCGGATGAGCGAGGCGTACGGCACCGACCGCGTCCCGCTGGGGAACGGCCACGCGCACGACGAGGAGCACGAGGAGGAGCACGCCGCAGTGGGCGCGGGAGACCGCAAGCAGCTCCACTGAGGGTGCACCGAGGCACTGTCGCCACGAGAACGGCCCGGGAGGGGATTCCCCTCCCGGGCCGTTCCGCTTCCTACGGCCAGCGCCTCACCCGGACGGCGGCTGTACGGCCTGAGGCGGGCCAAAGGCCTGGTGCCGGCGCCTCGGGGCCCTGCGGCGGCCTAAGGCGCGCGAAAGGCCCGGTCAGTGCCCCCAAGCCCGCCTGCGCGGCCGCAGGCGCCCTGAGGCGCGCGAAAGGCCCGGTCCACCCCCTCCGGCGATTGAGCGGCCTCGCGGCGGCTACAGCGGGTCGGAGGGGGCGTCCCGCAGGCGGCTCCACTTGAGCCACTGCGGCCAGGACTCCTGCCAGTGCCCCCAGCCGTTCGTGGGCTCCAGCTCCCGCTTTGTGCCGGTGACGACGATGGGGTCGCCGATGAGCGTGTTGTTCTTGAACCACTTCGCGCGCTCCGGGCTGAGGTTCACGCAGCCGTGGCTGACGTTGGAGTTGCCCTGGTCCCCCACCGACCACGGAGCCCCGTGCACGTACTCGCCGCTGTTGGAGATGCGGACGGTGTCGTAGACGGTGGTCTGGTAGTAGCCGGCCTGTCCGGGCCCCGCGTCCGGCGACGTCATGACCGTGACGTCCTCCCGCGACATGGCCAGGTGGATGCCGCTGGTGGTGGTGTGGCGGTACACGTCGGCCATCCCGGCGCTGATCGGCCAGTTGTGGATCTGCTTGCCGTCCTGCTCGATCGTCATGTAGTGGGTCTGCGTGTTGGCCACGCTGATCTGCGAGCGGCCGATCTCGAACTCGCGGACGTAGTCCTGCTTGCCGTACACGCCGTCGGCCCCGCGGATGCCGGCCAGGCGGGCGATGAACTTCACCTTGGTGTACGCCGGCCAGTACTGCTTGGGGCGGAAGACGACGTTCTTGGCGTCGTACCAGTGCCAGGCCCCGTCGATGGGCTTGGAGGCCTCCACGATGAGGTTGCGCTCCACGGAGACCCGGTCGGTGATCGGCTGGCTGAACGTGATCATGATGGGCATGCCCACGCCCACCTTGAGACCCGTGTCCTGCTTGTTCGGCAGCAGCGTGTCGATGGCGAAGGTCTTCGCGGCCGCCTTGGTGGTGAAGCGCACGGTGCGGTCCGCGGCGCCGCCGGGGCCGGTGGCGTGCGCCACGACCTCGTACGACAGCCCGGGGGCCATGCACCGCTGGCTGCGCCACTGGGTGTGGTCGGGGCTGAAGAGGCCGGGAACGGGCTGTCCTCCGGCCCGCACGGTGACGCTCGTCAGCTTCCCGTCGACGGCCCCTACTGTGATGGGCAGCTCGGGAGGCATGTCGCGGGCGCCGTCGAGCGGGGTGACGGTGATCGCCGTCCGCCGTGACGCCTCGCCGTCGTCGGACCCGCCCGACAGGGCGGCACATCCGGTGGTCAGCACCAGGAGGGCCAGCGCCCCCGCACCAGCTCGCACGTCGCTCTCCCTCTGCCGGATCGGTTTCCGGGGGTTATTCCCCGATCACGCTCCGTCCTGGCACTCGACGGGCCGAATGAAGGCAAAGAAGCGGGGGCTCCCGGAACGCGCGACGGCCGGCCGGCGAGGATCGCCGACCGGCCGCGGGGCGCCGGATGCCGGGGTCAGTGCGAGAAGTTGCCCCGGTAGTACTGGAACACGAAGCCGATGGCGCTCATGATCGTGCAGAACAGGCCGATGAAGAACAGCCACCAGCCGATCGTGAAGCCGAAGAACGTCAGCGCGGCCGACAGGCAGACGAACAGCGGCCACCAGCTGTGCGGGCTGAAGAAGCCGATCTCGCCCGCGCCGTCGCTGATGTCGGCCTCCTTGTTGTCCTCCGGCTGGTCGCCGATGCGGCGGGCCGTGAACAGCAGGTAGTAGCCGATCATGAAGGCGAGGCCGACGGAGATGGCCATGGCCGTGGTGCCGGTCGGCTCCTTGGACCAGAACCAGTACACGACGTCGGCCGCGGCGAAGAAGACGCCGCAGAGCAGGAACATCCAGCCCTGAATCTTCATGAGCCCTCCTCCAGGGCGGGCTTGGCCGCGAGGTGCGGGTACTTGAGGTCGAACGCGGGACGCTCGGAGCGGATGCGCGGCAGCGAGACGAAGTTGTGCCGCGGCGGCGGGCAGGAGGTCGCCCACTCGAGCGAACCGCCGTACCCCCAGGGGTCGTCGACCGTGACCTTGGGCGCGTGCCGCCAGGTCTGCCACACGTTGTACAGGAACGGCAGCGTGGAGGCGCCCAGCAGGAACGCGCCGACCGACGAGATCATGTTGAGGTCCGTGAAGCCGTCGGCGGCCGAGTAGTCGGCGTACCGGCGGGGGAAGCCGATGACCCCGAGCCAGTGCTGCACCAGGAAGGTGAGGTGGAACCCGAAGAACAGCATCCAGAAGTGGACCTTGCCGAGCTTGTCGTTCAGCATCCGCCCGGTGAACTTGGGCCACCAGAAGTAGAAGCCGGCGAACATCGCGAACACCACGGTGCCGAACACCACGTAGTGGAAGTGGGCGACGACGAAGTAGGTGTCGCTGATGTGGAAGTCGAGGGGCGGCGAGGCCAGGATGATGCCGGTCAGCCCGCCGAACAGGAAGGTCACCAGGAAGCCGACGGCGAACAGCATCGGAGTCTCGAACGACAGGTGCCCTCGCCACATCGTGCCGATCCAGTTGAAGAACTTCACCCCGGTCGGCACCGCGATGAGGAACGTCATGAAGGAGAAGAACGGCAGCAGCACCTGGCCGGTGACGAACATGTGGTGCGCCCACACCGTCACCGAAAGGCCGGCGATGGCGATCGTCGCGCCGACGAGGCCGATGTAGCCGAAGATCGGCTTACGGCTGAAGACCGGCAGGACCTCGGTGATGATGCCGAAGAACGGCAGGGCGATGATGTACACCTCGGGATGGCCGAAGAACCAGAACAGGTGCTGCCACAGCATCGGGCCGCCCGTGGGCGAGTCGAAGATGTGGGCGCCGAGTTTCCGGTCGGCCTCCAGGGCGAGCAGCGCCGCCGCCAGCACCGGGAAGGCCAGCAGCACCAGGATGCTGGTGAGCAGGATGTTCCAGGTGAAGATCGGCATGCGGAACATCGTCATGCCGGGGGCGCGCATCGTGATGATCGTGGTGATGAAGTTGACGGCGCCGAGGATGGTGCCGAGACCCGACATCGCCAGGCCCATCACCCACATGTCGCTGCCGACGCCCGGCGAGGTCACCGCGTTCGACAGCGGCGCGTAGGCGGTCCAGCCGAACGAGGCGGACCCGCCCGGGGTGAGGAAGCCGGCGACGGCGATCGTGCTGCCGAACAGGTAGAGCCAGTAGCTCACCATGTTCAGCCGCGGGAAGGCCACGTCGGGGGCACCGATCTGCAGCGGCATCAGCTCGTTGGCGAAGCCCGCGAACAGCGGCGTCGCGAACATCAGCAGCATGATCGTGCCGTGCATCGTGAACAGCTGGTTGAACTGGTCGTTCGACACGAACTGCAGGCCCGGACGGGCCAGCTCGGCACGCATGACCAGCGCCATGACGCCGCCGATCATGAAGAAGACGAACGACGTGATCAGGTAGAGGTGCCCGATCACCTTGTGGTCGGTCGAGGACAGCCACTTGGCGATGACCGTGCCCTTGGTGTACGGCCGCGCTGCGATGCCGGCCGGCTCCTGGATGGCGGTCACTGCGCACTCCCCGCCTGGCTCTTGATGTACTGGTCGAACTCGGCCTGCGGCACGAGCTTCACGGAGAACAGCATCTTGCTGTGGTCGGTACCGCAGAGCTCGGCGCATCGGCCGAAGAAGACGCCCGTCCGGTCGAGCGTCGTGATCTGGAAGTGGTTGCGGACGTTGCCCGGGAACACGTCCTGCTTGAACAGGAACGCGGGGACCCAGAACGAGTGGATCACGTCATCGGAGTGCAGCTCGAACTGCACCTGCGTGTTGACCGGCAGCACCAGCTGCGGCCCCTGAGGGGTCTGCAGGCTCTGCTTGCTCAGGTCCACCGGCACGCCCGCCGTGACGACCTTCTCGCCCTGGTACTCGGTGCTGAAACGCCAGCTCCACTGGTACCCCTCGACCGCCACCTTGATCGGCGCGGACTGGGTGATCCGGGTGATCTCGGTCTCGTCCCGGGCCGTGAAGTAGAAGAAGACCGCCACCATGATGACCGGGATCACCGTGTAGAGGATCTCGATCGGCAGGTTGTAGCGCACCTGCGGAGGCAGCTGATCGGGCGCGTTCTTCTTCTTGCGGTGGAAGATGCACGCCCACAGGATCAGTCCCCAGACGACCACGCCCGTGGCGAGAGCCGCGATCCAGCTCCCGTTCCAGAGCGTCTGGACGATGCCGGCCTGCTTGGTGACACCTTCCGGCATGCCCCCACGGGACCACTGATCGATCGCCTGGTTGCTACACGCCGTTCCGGACGCCACCAGCAGCACCACGGCGGCGGCGCCGGGCAACCGGCGGCGTGCCCACGGTCGCCGTGTCGTACGGCGGGTCGGACTCACGGATCGCCTACCCCACAGATGAAGCCCAAGGGTTCCTCCCTTGGGCGGTTTTTCCAATTTGACGCTTGGGAGCAACCGGCACGAAGTTCTCGCCGGTGCACCCTTTACT
Source organism: Microbispora sp. ATCC PTA-5024 (assembly GCF_000511135.2). Classification (NCBI taxonomy): domain Bacteria; kingdom Bacillati; phylum Actinomycetota; class Actinomycetes; order Streptosporangiales; family Streptosporangiaceae; genus Microbispora; species Microbispora sp. ATCC PTA-5024. The sequence continues at coordinate 2,176,094 of NZ_KI866522.1, forward strand.
TGGTTGATTTCACGCTGGGGGACACATTAGCGCGGACCGGCCCCGCCCCCCTGAGCAGCCCCCGTTAATGTCCTAACTGTGGCCTACCTGGACGCGGCGTCGACCGAACCTCTCCATCCCGCGGCCCGTGACGCTCTGCTGGCGGCGATCGACGCCGGTTGGGCCGATCCCGCCCGCCTCTACGGCACGGCGCGACGCGCCCAGATGTTACTGGAGCATTCGCGCGGGGAGGTAGCCGAGCTGCTGGGCGCCCGCCCCGACGAGGTGTCCTTCACCTCTTCCGGCACGCAGGCCGTCCACCTGGGCGTTCTCGGCACGCTGCGGGGGCGCCGGCGGGCCGGGCGGCACCTGGTGACGAGCGCCGTGGAGCACTCCGCGGTCCTGCACGCCGCCGAGACCCACGAGGCCGACGGCGGCACGGCCGAGGTCGTGGGGGTCGACATCCTGGGACGCGTCGACGCCGCGGCGTTCGCCGAGGCCGTCGCCCGCCCCGGCACGGCCCTGGCCTGCCTGCAGACGGCCAACCACGAGGTGGGCACGCTGCAGCCGGTCGAGGAGGCCGCCGAGGCGTGCGCGGCGGCCGGGGTGCCGCTGCTGGTGGACGCGGCCCAGTCCGCGGGCCGCCTGCCGATCCCCGCCGGCTGGTCGGTGCTGACGGCGAGCGCGCACAAGTGGGGCGGCCCGGCCGGGGTCGGCGTGCTCGCGATCCGCAAGGGCACCCGCTGGCGGTCGCCGTACCCGGAGGACGAGCGGGAGCGCCGCCGGGTGCCGGGGTTCGAGAACGTGCCGGCCGTCGCGGCGGCCGCCGCCGCGCTGCGCGCCCGCGCGGCCGAGGAGGCCGCCGAGGGGGCCCGGCTGTCCGCCCTGGTCGACCGCATCCGCACCGAGGTGCCCCGGCTCGTCCCGGACGTCGAGGTCATCGGCGACCCGGTCCGCCGGCTGCCGCACATCGTGACGTTCTCGTGCCTGTACGTCGAGGGCGAGGCGCTGCTGACCGAGCTCGACAAGGCCGGTTTCGCCATCTCGTCCGGGAGCTCCTGTACGGCGAGTACGCTTCGGCCATCACATGTTCTGGAGGCCATGGGCGTGCTTACGCACGGGAATGTCCGGGTATCGCTGCCCCGTGGCGTGTCCGAGGGGGACGTCGATCGCTTCCTCGCGGTGCTCCCGGACATCGTGCGTCGGATCCGGGCGAGCTTGGGGGTTCACTGATGTGGCGCAGACGGACGGGCGGCGGCGACGCTCCGGAGGCCGCGCCGCCGGCCGAGCCCGCCGGGCCCCGGGAGCGGCCGGCCCTGACGATCGACGCGCTGGGGCGCAAGTGCCCGATCCCGATCATCATGCTGGCCGAGCGCATCAACGAGGTGCCGATGCGCGACGTGGTCGCCGTCCTCGCCGACGACCCCGCCGCGTTCACCGACATCCCGGCCTGGTGCCGGCTCAAGTCGCACGAGCACGTGGCCAGCTACGAGCTGCCCCAGGGCGGCTGGTCGATCCACGTGCGCCGCAACTACTGACGTCCCCCGGGGGCCCCGCCCTCAGGCGTAGTGGCACTTCGCGTGCGCGGCCACCTCGTCGGCCGCCGGCCGGCCGTACGCCGCCGCGAAGCGCTCGACGAAGGCCCGCTGGCCGAGCTCGTACTCCTGGCCGCCGACGCGCTCCAGCACGTGGGTCGCGGTGAGGTTGCCGATCTGCCCGCACCGCTCCGGCGACAGGCCCCAGGCGAGCCCGGCCAGGAATCCGGCGCGGAAGGCGTCGCCGACGCCGGTCGGGTCGGCCTTGCCCAGCTCGGGCGCCGGGGAGATGTGCAGCGACGGCTCGCCCTTGCGGTCGATCCTCGCGCCCTTGGGGCCGAGCGTGGTGACGCGGACGCCGACCCGGTCCAGGATCTCCTCGTCCGACCAGCCGGTCTTCTGCTCGATCAGCCCGAGCTCGTAGTCGTTGCTGAACAGGTACGCGGCGCCCTCGACGAGCATGCGGATCTCATGGTCGGGCATCCGGGCCAGTTGCTGCGACGGGTCGGCGGCGAAGGGGATGCCGCGGGTGCGGGCCTCGTCGGTGTGGCGGAGCATGGCGGCCGGGTCGTTCGGGCTGATCAGGACGAGGTCGAGGCCGCCCACGCGATCGGCGACCGGGCCGAGCTCGATCTCGCGGGCCTCGGCCATGGCACCCGTGTAGAACGAGGCGATCTGGTTGTGGTCCTCGTCGGTGGTGCACAGGAACCGGGCCGTGTGGTGCAGCTGGGAGACGTACACGGAGTCGCAGTCGACGCCGTGCCGCTCCAGCCACGACCGGTAGTCGGCGAAGTCGGTGCCGACGGCGCCGACGAGGACCGGGGTGAGGCCGAGGCAGGCCATCCCGAACGCGATGTTGGCCGCGCAGCCCCCGCGGCGGATCTGCAGGTCGTCGACCAGGAACGACAGCGACACCCGGTCGAGCTGCTCGGCGATCAGCTGGTCGCCGAAGCGGCCGGGGAAGGTCATGAGGTGGTCGGTGGCGATGGAGCCGGTGACGGCGATGCGCACGGGGTTCTTCTCCTCGTTGTCAGCATCAGGGGTGATGGGGATCCGGCCGGCCCTCATCCCGTGGGGCGCCCATGCGGTGGCCTCGTGCGGCGCCCCTCATGAGACGGCCTACGCGACGCGCCTTGCGAATCCTGGCGAACCTGTCGAGCGTACCGTCTCGGACATCACGACGCCCCGCGCGGCGGGATCCGCGCGGGGCGTCCGCGGCTCCGCTGAGCCGCTCATGCGTCAGGGCCGGCCCTCGAGGCCGGTCGGGCGAGCCGTCCTAGTTGAACGAGTCGCCGCAGGCGCACGACCCCGTGGCGTTGGGGTTGTCGATCGTGAAGCCCTGCTTCTCGATCGTGTCCACGAAGTCGACCGTCGCGCCGACCAGGTAGGGGGCGCTCATCCGGTCGGTGACCACGTTCACGCCGCCGAAGGTGGACACGACGTCGCCGTCCATGGAACGGTCGTCGAAGAAGAGCTGGTAGCGCAGTCCGGAACAGCCACCCGGCTGCACGGCCACGCGCAACTGCAGCCCCTCCTCGCCCTGCTGCTCGAGCAGGCTCTTGACCTTGGCGGCGGCCGCGTCAGTCAGGATCAGGCCCTGCTGCGTGGTCTCGCTGCTCTCAACCGTCATGTGCTGACTCCCGCGTCTGCGCCAACCGCTCACCCGGAGCGGTCGATTGGTTCTGACGTCCTACTAGACGCTACCAACACCCGCCGATCGCTACACATTCCACCGGCCCGCCCCGCGATCGCCCCCGCGCGGAGCTGCGCATTCGGCTCCCGATCCGGACGATGCCGACCCCCGGCACGAAAAGGACGGCGGATGTGCGATGATTAGTCGTCAGTTCGACGATAAGTCCCCGAGGGGGTGTGGTCGTGACGATCACCGAGACCGGCCTTCCGCTCTTCATCCTGGGCACAGGCGCCGACGCGCACAGCGAGCGCGGCGTCGACTGCCCGGGCGAGCTCCCGCCGGCGTCCGACCCGACGCTGGTGGAGCGCGCACGCGCGGCCAAGGAGCGGCTGGGCGACCGGCTCTTCGTGCTCGGGCACCACTACCAGCGGGACGAGGTCATCCAGTTCGCCGACGTGACGGGTGACTCGTTCAAGCTGGCCCGCGAGGCCGCCGCGCGGCCCGAGGCCGAGTACGTCGTGTTCTGCGGCGTCCACTTCATGGCCGAGTCGGCCGACATCCTCACCGGCGACGCGCAGAAGGTCGTGCTCCCCGACCTCGCCGCCGGGTGCTCGATGGCCGACATGGCGACGTTCACCCAGGTCGAGGAGTGCTGGGACGCCCTGGAGGACGCGGGCGTCGCCGACCGGGTGGTCCCGATCACGTACATGAACTCCAGCGCCGACATCAAGGCGTTCTGCGGCAGGCACGGCGGCGCGGTCTGCACCTCCTCCAACGCGAGGCGGGCCCTGGAGTGGGCGTTCGAGCGCGGGGAGAAGGTCCTGTTCCTCCCCGACCAGCACCTCGGGCGCAACACGGCCGTGCTGGAGATGGGCATGTCCCTGGACGACTGCGTGGTCTACGACCCGCACCGCCCGGACGGCGGGCTCACGCCGGAGCGGCTCGAGAAGGCCAAGATGATCCTCTGGAAGGGCCACTGCTCCGTGCACGGCCGGTTCAGCGCCCAGTGCGTGGACGACGTGCGGGCCCGCATCCCGGGGGTGAACGTCCTGGTCCACCCGGAGTGCCGCCACGAGGTGGTGACCAAGGCCGATCACGTCGGGTCGACCGAGTACATCATCCGGACGCTGGAGCAGGCGCCGGCGGGGTCGGCGTGGGCCGTGGGCACCGAGCTCAACCTGGTGCGCCGGCTGGGAGCCATGTTCCCCGACAAGTCCGTCACGTTCCTCGACCGGACCGTGTGCTACTGCTCGACGATGAACCGCATCGACCTGCCGCACCTGGTCTGGGCCCTGGAGTCCCTGGCCGAGGGCGAGGTCGTCAACCAGATCACGGTCGACCCCGACACCGCCCACTGGGCCCGGGTCGCCCTCGACCGCATGCTGGCGCTGCCCTAGGTGTTCACCTGGTGCACCGTCCCGGCCCGGCCGTCCTGAGGGACGCGCGGGGGCCGGGGCGGCAGGCGGGTGCGGCGGTCTCAGATCATGGCGCGCTCGGCCCACCAGCGGAGCAGGGTCTCGTCGCCCTCGACCGCGGCGGGCTGGCGCCGCCGCCACGCGATCAGCAGCAGCTCCGCGGCCGTCTCCGCGCGCACGGTGACGTCGCCCGCCGCGCCCGACCGCTCCCAGGTGTAGCCGTCGGGGGTGAGCGTGACGAGCCAGCCCGCCCCGGTGCCGGCCTGCCAGGACAGGGTGCGGCCGTCGCCGCGCAACTCGGCGAGCAGCGGCCGCCACCGCGCGTACGGCAGCACGTCGAGGAACTCCTCCACGCCGTCGGCCGCCACGTCCTCGTCGACGTCCGGGGCGCGCCCTGCGGCGAGGTCCACGTCGGCCCGGTGGACCACCGTCTCGTGCAGCTGGCGGCGCGACCAGAACCGGGCGTGCCGGTCCCCCGCCCAGCCCCACATCTCGGTGCCCGGGTCGCGGGACGTGAGCGCGTCCGTGAGCAGGGCGGCCCCCTCCTCCAGCCACCCCGGCCACCCGGCCGGGTCGCGGGGGAACCCGTGGTCCATGGCGTCGCGGTCGTACCGCTTGGGCGCGGCGTCCCTGACCATCGCGGCCGCCCAGCGGTGGACGGCGCCGGTGTGCGCGACCAGGCCGGCGAGGTCCCACTCCGGGCAGGACGGGACAGGCATCGCGGGGTCGAGCCCGCGGACCGCGCCGGCCATCCGGCGGATCTCGGCCGCCGCCGCCTCGGTGTGCCGCAGATGCGTCCAGGAACTCACGGCGCCTCCGGGGGGGAAGAAGGGAGCAGGGGTCACAGACCGGGCGCGCCCCAGACGGGGAACCAGCTCGACAGGTCGGATTCGATCTTGAGCTCGCCCTCCAGGACCCCGCGCACCTGGAGCTCGAGGGCGTTGTCCCGCCGGGTGTCGCCGGTCGGCGCGAACGGGTAGAACGTGCCGCGCTTGTAGAGGTAGACGATCGCCAGCCGCCGTCCGCCGGGGTCGGCGAACGTCACGAGAGAGCACAGCAGCGACGGCCCGAAGCCCGCCGACTCCAGCGACGAGTTGGCCGCGTGGAGGTCGGTGACGAGGGCCGACACGTCGGGGTTGCGCACCAGCAGCCAGGTGTAGCCGTACGAGTCGCGGGAGACCTCGGTGCGGCCCATGAGGGCCTCGATGTCGCTCTCCAGCTGGGCGAACGCGCCGCCCTCCGCGGCCCGGAACGACACCGAGCCCGTGCCCGCAGGGACGAACCCGGTCGCGGCCTGCAGGGTGACGGCCGCGGACGGGAGCGCGAACAGGGCGTCGAGGTCCGGCTTGGCCGGTTTGCTGCGGCCGAGCAGCGCGTCGAACCAGCCCATCAGCGGCCCAGCGCGGCGGAGATCCTGGCGAGCTGCTCCAGGCGGCGCTCCAGCGGCGGGTGGGTCGACAGCAGCGCCGCGACGCTCTGTCCGGACAGGGCGGGCGCGAAGTAGAAGGCGTTGAACGGCTGCGCCTCGCGCAGGTCCCGGGTGGGGATCCGGGCGATGTCGCCGCTCACCTTGGTCAGCGCGCTGGCCAGCGCGGACGGCCGCTGCGTCAGCAGCGCTCCGGCGCGGTCGGCCGCGAGCTCGCGGTACCGCGACAACGCCCTCGTCAGCAGGAAGCTGACGCAGTAGACCAGGCCGGAGACCAGGAAGATGATCAGGCCGATCGGCGGGCCGTTGTTGTTGTCGCGCCGCCCTCCCCCGGCGAGGCCGCTGTAGAGGGCGAACCTCGTCATCAGCCCGGCGACGATGCCCAGGAAGGAGGCGATCGTCATCACGGCGACGTCGCGGTGGGCGACGTGCGACAGCTCGTGCGCGATCACGCCCTCCAGCTCCTGCGCGTCGAGGCGGCGCAGGATGCCGGTGGTCACGCAGACCACGGCGTTCTTCTGGTTGCGCCCGGTGGCGAACGCGTTGGGGATGTCGGAGTCGGCGATGGCGACCCGGGGCTTGGGCATGCCGCCGAGCGCGCTCAGCCGGTCGATGATGCCGTGGAGCTCGGGGGCCTCCTCCGGCGAGACCTCGCGCCCGTGCATCGCGAACAGCGCGATCTTGTCGGACAGGAAGTACTGCGCCAGCAGGAGGCCCGCGGCGATCACCAGCACCGTGACGGCACGGGCGCCGGCGGCGATCAGGACGGCCGTGAACGCCACGTACAGGAGCCCGAGCAGGAACATCGTCACGGCCATCCGCACGGAGAGGCCGCGATCGGGGGCGAATCGCGTGGCGGCCATCAGCCGGGGATGAGCCCGGAGTCCCCGAGCATCTCCCGCACCTCCTCTATGGAGGCGTCGGCCGGCGGCAGGATCAGTTCCGACGGCTCCAGGGAGTCGTCGGGGAGCGTCTGCCCGACCTCGCGGACCTTGTCGAGCAGCGCGTGGAGCTTGGAACGGAAGACCGCCTCGTCGCCGGACTCGATGGCCGCCTCGAGCTCGCTGTCGAGGGCGTTCAGGACGTCGATCTCGGCGGAGCCGATCTCGACCTGCCCCTCACCCATGATCCGGACGATCACAGGCCCTCCCCCGGCTGGCGCAGCTGCTGCGTCTGCTGGCCCTGGGCGGCCTGCCCCTGCTGGCCGGCCTCGATCGCGGTCTTCTGCGCCGGGCCCTGCCCCAGCTCGGCCTTCATCCGCGCGAGCTCCAGCTCGACGTCCTGGCCGCCGCCCATGCGGTCGAGCTCGGCCTGGATGTCGTCGCGCTGCCCGGTGAAGTCGTCGAGCGCGCCGCTCGCCAGCAGCTCGTCGATCGCCCCCGCGCGCGCCTGCATCTGCGCCGTCTTGTCCTCGGCGCGCTGGATGGCCAGGCCGACGTCGCCCATCTCCTCGGAGATGCCGGAGAACGCCTCGTTGATGCGCGTCTGCGCCTCGGCGGCCGTGTAGGTGGCCTTGATGGTCTCCTTCTTCGTGCGGAAGGAGTCGACCTTGGCCTGGAGACGCTGGCTGGCGAGGGTGAGCTTCTCCTCCTCGCCCTGCAGGTTGTTGTACTGGATGCGCAGGTCGGCGATCTGGGCGTTGAGACCGTTGCGGCGGGTGAGCGCCTCCCGCGCGAGGTCCTCGCGCCCGGCCCCGAGGGCCTGGCGGCTCTGGTTCTCCAGCTTGGTCGCCTGACCTTCGAGCTGGTTGATCTGCAGCTCCACCCGCTTGCGGCTGGTGGCGACGTCGGCCACGCCCCTGCGCACCTTCTGCAGCAGCTCCAGCTGCCGCTGGTACGAGTAGTCCAGGGTCTCCCGCGGATCCTCCATCTTGTCCAAGGCCTTGTTGGCCTTGGACTTGAAGATCATGGAAAGTCTCTTCATCACGCTCATGCGCGTCGGCCGTCCCCTTCTCAAGGTTGTGCGTGGGTAACCCCAGCCGTCTCAGCCCCTCAACAAGCGGCGGAGCCGCCTGGGTTCACCCTACGCATAACGCGCGAGGGCGTCACTAAGTTGCACTCCCGGTAGGCTGGGCGACGTGTTCCGACGTCGTACCCAGACCTCTACGGACGACTCCCCCGTCCCTGTAGACGATCCTAAGGCCCAGGGGACTCCGGGCAAGGGCCGTCCCACTCCCAAGCGGAGCGAGGCGCAGGGCCGCCGCCGCTCGCCCGTCACGGCGCCGGCCAACCGCAAGGAGGCCTACCGGTTGCAGCGCGAGCGCGACCGGACGCTGCGCACGCGCCAGCGTGAGGCCATGCTGCGCGGCGACGAGAAGGCCCTGCCGGTGCGCGACCGGGGCCCGGTGCGCAAGTTCGCCCGCGACTGGGTCGACTCGCGGCGGCTGCCGGGGCAGTACTTCCTGCCGGCGGTCCTCGTGATCATGCTGCTGTCGATGGTGCCGTTCCCCCTGCCCGTGCGCCAGGTCGTGCTGCTCGTCTACACGATGTCGCTGCCCGTGGTGATGGTCCTGGTGCTCGCCAGCTCCTTCTACGTCGCCGGGCGGGTGAAGAAGGAGGCGGCGGCCAAGTTCCCCAACGAGGAGATGCGCGGCGTCGGCTTCTACGCGGCCATGCGCTCGTCCCAGATCCGGCGGCTGCGCTTCCCCAAGCCGGCCGTGCGGCCGGGCGGCGCCCCCGTCACCACCACCGCCGCCAGGCGCTGACACCCCGGCCCGGCCCTGGTCGCGGTCAGCGGGACCGCGACCAGCGCAGCCTGCCGTGGGAGACGACCGGCGTCCGGCCGCCGAGCGGCCGGCCCGTCTCGAGCGCGTCGGCGACGGCCTTCAGCATGGCGTAGTACGACGTCCAGGACGCCGTCGCGGGTGTCGCGCCCGGCGCCGGCGCGACGGCGCCCGACACCGGCTCGATCATGAGGTGGCCCGGCGGCTCGGCCGACGTGCCCACCGGGACGAGACCGGGGCCGGCCGGGCAGGTCGCCCGCCACACGGCGACGATCCCCCGGGCGCTCAGCAGCCGGTAGGACGGCGGCAGCGGCAGGTCGCCCCCGTCGTGGCGCAGCAGCGAGGCCCGGAGCGAGCCGGGCAGGCGGACGCCGAGCCGCTGCTCGGCCCTGGCCACGAGCCGGGGGCTCGCCGGGCGGCCCAGCCGGGTCGCCGGGGCGTGGGCGGTCAGCCACCGCTCCACCCGCCGCCACTGCCGGTTCACCGCGTCCGTGACGCGGCGGCTCACCGGCCTCGGCGCCGCCCGTCCCGGCGGGCCGTCCCCGGGCGCGCACCGCGAAGGAGCCGCCGGGTCTGCGGTCCGCGCGGGCAGGGGGTCGCCCCCGGGCGATGCCGGATCGCCGTACGACGAGTCCTGCGTGGTCACCGTCAGGCCGCCGTCCTGCCCCGCACCGTACGGCGGGTCGCCGGGCTCGACGACCTGCACGTGGGCGATCCCCTTTCCGGCCACGGGATCCTCGCAGAGCCCGGGAGGACAGGGTGACGGCGGGAGACCGGCGTCGCCGTCGTTCCCGAAGCCCCACACCGCGCTCGCGCGGTCGGGCGGGAAGGTGACGGCCTCCAGTGCCTCCGAGGCGGCGAACATCAGCCCGAGCACGGCCAGCGCGGCGATCACGCGGCCGCGTCCACCCAGGGCCGCCCGAAACGACCGCGGCACGCCGGCGGCCGCCAGGCGGGCGATCGGCGCGCCGCCCTCCGGCCGGTCGTACCGCCGCAGGTCCTCCTCCGTGGGCCGGCCGAGGATCGGCTCGGGACCCCCGCGGTCGGCCGCCTCCCGCCCCGGCGCTCCGCCCAGGTCGCCGAAGGCCACGGCGAGCGGCGGGACGCGGCGGACACGACGGACACGGCGGCGGCGCGCCAGGACGACGAGACCGGTCACGGCGCCGGCGACGATCACCGCCGCCAGGGCCAGCCGTACGGGACGAGAGTCGATCAACCGCCGCACGCCGGGCACCTTACCGCGAAGCGCCGAGATCACCGGTCCCCGCGAGTCAGGACCGGACGGGGCGGCTGATCGGCGACGCCGGAACCTGTCCTAATGTCAGGGGCATGGAATATCGCCATCTCGGCCGAAGCGGCCTCATGGTCAGCGAGATCAGCTACGGCAACTGGATCACCCACGGCTCCCAGGTGGAGGAGGACGCCGCCGTCGAGTGCGTGCGGGCGGCCCTGGACGAGGGCGTCACCACGTTCGACACCGCGGACGTCTACGCCGGCACCAGGGCGGAGGAGGTGCTCGGACGGGCGCTGAAGGGCGTCCGCCGGGAGTCCCTGGAGATCTTCACCAAGGTCTACTGGCCCACCGGCTCCGGCAAGAACGACCGCGGGCTGTCCCGCAAGCACATCGTCGAGTCCGTCAACGGCTCCCTGCGCCGCCTCCAGACCGACTACGTGGACCTCTACCAGGCCCACCGGTTCGACGTGGAGACGCCCCTCGAGGAGACGCTGCGCGCCTTCGACGACCTCGTACGGCAGGGCAAGGTGCTCTACGTCGGCGTCAGCGAGTGGACGGCCGACCAGATCGCCCGCGCCCTGAAGATCGCTGACGACATGGGCTTCGACCGGCTGGTGTCCAACCAGCCGCAGTACTCGATGCTCTGGCGGGTCATCGAGGCCGAGGTCGTGCCGCTGAGCGAGAAGGAGGGGCTGGGACAGGTCGTCTTCTCCCCCATCGCCCAGGGCGTCCTCACCGGCAAGTACCTGCCGGGGCAGCCGCCGCCGTCCGGGTCGCGCGCCACGGACCCCAGCGGGTCGGGCTTCATCAGCCGCCTGCTGGAGGACGAGGTCCTGCGGCGGGTCCAGGACCTCAAGCCGATCGCGGCCGACCTGGGGCTCACGATGGCCCAGCTCGCCGTGGCCTGGGTCCTGCAGAACCCCAACGTGTCGTCGGCCATCGTCGGCGCCACCCGTCCCGAGCAGGTGCGGGACAACGTCAAGGCGTCGGGCGTCCGGCTCGGCGAGGAGATCCTGCGCAAGATCGACGACGTGCTCGGTCCCGTGGTCGAGCGCGACCCGGCCAAGACCGTCAGCCCGGCGCAGCGCCCCTGACCCCGCCGCTCCCCGAGGGCGTGCGGGTCAGCCGGTCGAGCCCCGGCCGGGACCGGTTCCTGGTCGTCCGGCCGGCCGGCGCGGCCCAGGGCCGGTCGCCGTCGAGATCAGTTGAGACCGTCCGGTCCG
>NZ_KI866522.1:2187850-2190073 GCF_000511135.2 Microbispora sp. ATCC PTA-5024
CCGTCGGTGCGCTCGGCCCGGCCGGGCGCCCGGTCGCCGGAGGCTCGGGCCGGCGGATCTTCGCGGGCCCCGGGTCGTGCGGGTCATTCCGGCCGCAGCGACATCCCCGAGTACTCGACGCGCTCGTCCTCCAGAAGCGTGACCTGCTCGACACCGGCCTCGAGCAGGTCACGCCAGGTCTCGCCCAGCCACGACTCGGCGTCGCCCTGGCTCGAGAAGATCTCCCGCGGCAGGGGCCGGTCGGTCACCTCGCCGCCGTTCGCGTCCTCGTAGCGCCACCGCCAGATCATCGCCACACGCTCCTTCTGACCACGTCCCCGTGGTTCCAGTCGACCACGACCGGCCGTCCGGGGCAGCCGTTGTGCGGACCCTATCTCCTCCCCCGCCCGGCGCGATCATGCCTGCCCGTTCCCCCGGCGGCTACCCTCGGTCTTTCCCGAGCGGAACCGGAGCGGAACGGACGGAGGGGACGGCGTGGAGCTCATGCTCGAAGGGACCGGAGGCCCGGAGGGCTGGCCCGTCCCCGGCTGCGGCTGCGCGTCCTGCGGCCGCCTGGCCGCCGGCCATCGCCGCCCCGCGTCGATCCTGCTCGACGGCCGCGTACGGCTCCCGCCCCCGCCCTGGGACGCGCGCGCCCTGCCGGCGCTTCCCGGGCACCGGTTCCACCTCGGTCCGGACGGCCTGGAGATCACCGGCCCGGACGGCGAGCGCGTCCTGTTCACGGCGCCGGGACTCCGGGAAACCCCGGGAGGCGCGACGGGGCCGCGCGGCATCCCAGGAGAGGCGACGGGCGCACCCTTCGACCTGGTGCTCGCCGATCTCCTGGACCGGCCCGGGCACCTGGGCGACCTGCGGCACCGGGGACGGGTGACCTCCGCGACCGCGGTGATCGCGGTGGGCCTCGACCATCGCGTTCCCGGGGAGAACGAGCTGAACCGCAGGCTGGCGTTCTGGGGGGTCGGCGCCGCCGCGGACGGCACGGTGATCCGGGTGCCCCACGCCGTCCCCGAGGCGTACCGGCCGCGGCGCACCCTGCTGCTGGGCGGTTCGCGTTCGGGCAAGTCGGAGGAGGCCGAGCTCCGCCTGGCGGCGGACGCCGCCGTGACCTACGTGGCCACCGGCCCTGCGAGCGAGGGCGATCCCTCCTGGAGCGCCCGGGTGCGGGCGCACCGGCACCGCCGCCCGGCCCACTGGCGTACCGTCGAGACGACCGGCCTCGCCGCGCTCCTCGCCGCCCCGCCGCCGGGATCCCTGCTGATCGACGGCCTCGGGACCTGGCTGGCCGCCGTCTTCGACGAGTGCGGCGCCTGGCCCGGCGGAGACGGCGGGACGGATGCCGACGGGGGTGCGGGAGCCGCCGTCGCCGAGCGGTGCGACGAACTGGTGGCGGCGTGGCGGGGGACGCGCGCCGCGACGGTGGTGGCGGTCAGCGACGAGGTCGGGCTCGGAGTGATCCCGGCGACCCCCGCCGGACGCCTGTTCCGCGACGCCCTCGGCCGCCTCAACCAGCGCCTCGCGCGCGAGTCCGAGGACGTGGCCCTCGTCGTCGCCGGCCGCGTCCTGCCCCTCCCGATCTGACCCGGGCACCCCACCGCGTCCGATCGGGCCGAAGCGCCCCGGACGCAGCCATCCGCGTGCGACCGGCCTACGGACCCCCACCCCGCGCCCGGCCCCTGGTCGCGGGTGGCACGGCGGGAGCGCGGCACGGGGGCGGCTACGATCGCGCATCGTGTCAGGGACAGCGTCAGGGACATCCGGCGAGCCATCGCCCGGCGCGGCGTGGTGGTTCGCCTTCGGGACGTTCACCGTCCTCCCGGTCAGGGCCAAGGCCGTCGACCGGGAGGTGGCGGGCCGGGGCATGGCGGCGGCGCCGGCGGTCGGGGTCGTGCTCGGGCTTGCGGCCGCCGCCGTCCTGCTGGCCGCCGGCGCGCTGTCCGGCTCGCGCCTGCTGGCCGCCGTGCTCGCCGTGGGCGCGCTCGCCTGGCTCACCCGGGCACTCCACCTGGACGGGCTGGCCGACCTGGCCGACGGCCTCGGCAGCGGCAGGCCGCCCGGCCAGGCCCTCGACGTCATGAAACGGTCGGACATCGGCCCCTTCGGCGTCGTCACGCTCGTCGTCGCGCTGCTCGTGCAGGTGGCGGCGCTCGCGGCGCTCCCGGGCGCTCCGGCCGTCGCCGCCCTGGTGGCGGCCTGCGCGAGCGGACGGCTGGCCGTCACCTGGGC
>NZ_KI866522.1:2190093-2196243 GCF_000511135.2 Microbispora sp. ATCC PTA-5024
AGGGCGTCCCCGCGGCCCGGCCCGGCGGGCTCGGCGCGTTCGTCGCCGGAACGGTGGGCCGGGGCCCGGCCCTGGTCTCCACCGCCGCCGCGGCGCTCGCCGTCGCCGCGGTCGCGGCGCTGTCCGCGCTCCTGCCCGCCGCCCTCGGGACCTCCGAGCCCCCGGTATGGCCGATCCTCCGCGCGCTGGGGGCGATGGCGGCGGGGCTGGCGGCCGCGTGGCTGCTGCGCCGCCGTGCCGTACGACGGCTGGGCGGGATCACCGGCGACGTGCTGGGCGCCCTGGTGGAGACCGCCACGACGGCGGCGCTGCTGGCCTTCTGCCTCCTCTGACCGGCCGGCGCGACGTCCCCCGGCCTCGCTCAGGACGGCGCGGCCTCCCGCTCGACCGGGGCGGAGGGGAACCGGCCCGCCCGCAGCGCGACCAGGGCCGTCACCGCGAGAACGGCCAGTCCGGGCAGGCCCAGGACGCCTGCCAGGGCCGGGTTCGGCGGGTGGGCCGCGTCGCCGAGCAGGAGCGGGACGGCCGCCGTCGCGTTGAGCGCGCCGTGGCCGATCGCGGCCGGCCACACGCTGCCGGAACGCAGCCGCAGCCAGCCGAGCACCACCCCGAACAGCACGCAGAAGCCGACGAAGTACGACGCGGCCCACGGGCCGAGCGACGGATAGTCGTACCCCCGCAGGGTCAGCGGCGCGTGCCACAACCCCCAGATGACGCCCGACAGCAGCAGCGCCCGCACCAGGCGCCCCCGATCCCCGCCCCCGCCGGGGCCGTTCAGGAGCCGGGGCAGCAGCCAGCCGCGCCAGCCCCACTCCTCCCCCAGCGCCGGGACGGCGTTGATCAGCGGGGCGAACACCACGGCTTCGACGACCTGGAGGGCCAGCAGCACCCTCGGGTCGATGGGCGCCTTCGCCAGCGCCTGCCCGGCCTCGCGGCGGAACAGGCTGAGCCCGGCGAGGTCCAGGTGGAGCGTGCCGGCGGCGACGCCGACCGCGGCGGCCACCGCCACGAGCGCGGGGACGCCCAGCCAGGCCACGACCAGCAGCCGCGCCGTCGCCGGGCGGTCGGGCCCAAGCGTGAGGCCCGTCTCCCTGGCCCAGGCGCGGAACGGCGTGCCGCGGCGGCACAGCCGCCAGACGGCCAGCACGCCGAGGGACGGGGTCAGCATCATCACCAGGCCCGTCACCAGGACGGCCGGGGACCCCAGGGGCGCGCCCGACAGCCACAGGGGGATCGCGGCCGCCCACGACGCCCCGAAGGCGACGAGGAGGAACAGCAGGAGATCGCGGGAGGATCGCACGGGAGGCTCCTGATCAGGGACGGGGGGCCGAGACGAGGGCGTTCAGCAGGGCGGCCCCGGTGGCGGCGTCGTCGACACTGATCCCGAGCTGGCCGCCGGAGGTGTACCGCACCACCAGGCACTCCCCGCCGCGGATCATGATGGTGGCCATGCCCGGCAGGCCGCGGAACCCCCAGCCGCCGACGTCGGCGGGACGACGGTCCTCGACCCAGGCCCGCTCGATCCGGTCCAGCGGCACGTGCCGGGACGGCCACCGTAGCGGCCCGAACGACACCCGCAGGCCCTCCGGCCCCGCCTTGACGGAGACCGTCGAGAGCGCGAGCCCGGCCAGGCCGACGACCGCGAGCACGACGGCCGTGGCCCAGGGCGTCGGGGACAGGCCGGTGAGCGTGGCGGCGGCGAGCGAGACGGCGGCGACCAGGGCGGCGATCCCCAGCCACAGTCCGAGCGGCGCGGAGACCGACGACACCCATACCGTCCGGCGCCCGGGCGGCAGGGCGATGTCCCCTCTGGCCGCCGGCGCCGGCGGCCGCTCGTCGGGACCGCGCCGGGCCAGGGCGCGCGCCAGGAGGCCGGCCGCGAACGCGGCGAGGACGACCGGGACGATCCACCAGGCCACCGGGGAGGCGTCCTGCCATCGGGCCCCGCCGAGGTTGGCGGTGACGGTCACGACCTGCAGTCCCAGGAAGAAGACGCCGCACCACGCCAGGGCGGCCGCGGTCCAGGCGCGCACGATCGCGCGGTGGAGGGCGCGCCGCCGCATCGCGAGGCCCAGCGAGACCAGCGCGAACACCACCCACATGCAGGCCGGGCGGACGGCCGCGGCGGCGATCGGCATGGCCCCGTCCGAGGCGCCCGAAGCCCCCCAGTGCGTGGCCATCGGATCCGGCAGCCGCCCGGCCAGCGCCAGGGGGAGGGCGGCCACCGCGGCGGCGACCAGGACGGTCCAGACGGCGGCGGCCAGGAGGAAGGGGGTGCGGGGGTCGCCCCGCCGGGGAGTGGTCATGACATGTCCTTGATGAGGTCGACGACCTCGTCGGGCCCGAGTCCATACCTCGCGGCCTCGTCGAGAAGATCACGCGCCCGTTCCCTCAGCGCCTCGCGGGGGTCGGGGCGGCGCAGCACGGACACGCCCCGCCCGCGCCGGAACTCCAGCAGTCCCTCGTCCCGCAGGTCGCGCAGCGAGCGCAGGACGGTGTTGGCGTTGACGCCCATCGCGTCGGCCAGGTCCCGGGCGGGCGGGAGCCGGTCGCCCGGGGCCACGTCCCCCTGCGCGATGGCGCGCCGGATCGCCGCGGTGACCTGCTCGTGCAGGGGCCGCGGATCGTTGAGATCGAGCGTGAGCAGCATGATGCTAGTGACATTAGCACCATCAACCCGAAGGATCCATATGGTGCTAGCACAATCGGCATCATTTGGACTACCGATAGGTAGGATCAACCCTCGTTTATGCGTAGCGGAGAAAGCCCAGCTAGCATCGGCTCACGTGACCACAGTGCGCGTCAATGCATCTGACACGGTCTCCATCGAGACCGGTGCTCTCATAGTCGGGGTCCATCGCTCCCCCGACGGCCTCCGTACGGCGCCCGGCGCCGAGGGCCTCGACCAGGCTCTCAACGGCCGGTTCGCCGACACCCTCAGCGCGGTCGGGTTCACCGGCAGGCCTGAGGAGATCGCGAAGATCCCGACGTTCGGCGCGCTGCCCGCGCCGATCGTGGTGGCCGTGGGCCTCGGCGAGGAGCCCTCCGGCGCGTACGATCCGGAGCTGCTGCGCCGCGCCGCCGGTGCGGCCGCCCGCTCCCTGGCCGGCACGGCCGACGCGGCCTCCGCCCTTCCCGCCACCACCGCCCAGCAGGTCGAGGCCGTCGCCGTCGGCGCCCTGCTCGGCGCGTACGCCTTCACGCGCTACCGCACGAACGGCGAGAAGCGGCCCCCGCTGGCCGAGCTCGTCGTGCTCTCGGGGGCCGAGGGCGCGCAGGACGCGCTGCGGCACGCGGCCACGGTCGCCGAGTCGGTCACGCTCGTGCGCGACCTGGTCAACACCCCGCCCTCCGACCTGTGGCCTGCCCGCTTCGCGGAGATCGCGCAGGAGACCGGCGGCAAGGCGGGCCTGTCGGTCGAGGTGCTCGACGAGGTCCAGCTCAAGAACGAGGGCTACGGCGGCATCGTCGGCGTCGGCCAGGGCTCGGCCAACCCGCCGCGCCTCGTGCGCCTCGCCTACTCCCACCCCGAGGCCCGCCGGACGGTCGCGTTCGTCGGCAAGGGCATCACGTTCGACTCCGGCGGCCTGTCGCTCAAGCCGGCGGCGTCCATGGACTGGATGAAGTCCGACATGGGCGGCGCGGGGGCGGTCCTGGGCACGCTGCTCGCCGTCGCGCGGCTCGGCCTGCCGGTGAACGCGGTCGGCTACCTGTGCCTGGCCGAGAACATGCCGTCCGGCAGCGCGCAGCGCCCGAGCGACGTCCTGCACACCTTCAGCGGCAAGACGGTCGAGGTCCTCGACACCGACGCCGAGGGCCGCCTCGTGCTGATCGACGGCATCGCCCGCGCCGCTCAGGACGACCCCGACCTGATCGTCGACGTCGCCACGCTGACCGGCGCCCAGATCGTCGCGCTCGGCTGGCGCACGGCCGGGGTCATGGCCAACGACGACGCGCTCCGCGAGGAGGTCGTGGAGATCGCCGGGGCCCAGGGCGAGGGCGCCTGGGGCATGCCGCTCCCCGAGGAGCTGCGCAAGGGCCTCGACTCCCCCGTCGCCGACATCGCCAACCTGCAGCCGGAGCGCTGGGGCAGCATGCTCGCCGCGGGCATCTTCCTGCGCGAGTTCGTGCCCGACGGCGTCCGCTGGGCGCACATCGACATGGCGGGCCCGGCCTTCAACAAGGGCGAGCCGCACGGCTACACGCCCAAGGGCGGCACCGGCGCGATCACCCGTACGCTCATCGGCATCGCCGAGCGCTACGCCGCGAACGGCGAGGACCGGCACACCCTCTGACGGGAACGTCCTGGGCCGCCCCGGCGGCCCGGGCACGCGCCCACGATCTTCCTGGACAAGTGAAAGGATGCTGTCGGGACCACCCGGCGGCGCGCGCGTCCACGCGAAGCGTATTCACCAGCGTATTCAACAAGGAGCATTCCAGTGGCTGATGGCAGCGGCCCCTACGACATCGTCGTCCTAGGTGGCGGTAGCGGTGGTTACGCCTGTGCGCTGCGGGCGGCCGAGCTCGGCATGAACGTCGTCCTCATCGAGAAGGACAAGGTCGGGGGCACCTGCCTGCACCGCGGCTGCATTCCCACCAAGGCGCTGCTGCATGCGGCGGAGCTGGCCGACCAGGCTCGCGAGGGTGAGTCGTTCGGCGTGCGCACCCGTCTCGAGGGCATCGACGTCCCGGGCGTCCACTCGTACAAGGACAAGGTGGTCAGCGGCCTCTGGAAGGGCCTCACCGGGCTCATCAAGAGCAAGAAGATCACCGTCGTGGAGGGCGAGGGCCGCCTGGCCGGCCCGAACCGGGTGACGGTCGGCGACCAGGTCTTCGAGGGCCGCCACGTCGTGCTGGCGACCGGCTCGGTGCCGAAGTCGCTGCCCGGCCTCGACATCGACGGCGAGAAGGTCATCAGCAGCGACCACGCGCTGGTCCTCGACCGCGTGCCGACCTCGGTCGTCATCCTGGGCGGCGGCGTCATCGGCGTGGAGTTCGCCAGCGTGTGGCGGTCGTTCGGCGCCGAGGTGACGATCGTCGAGGCGCTGCCCCACCTGCTCCCGCTGGAGGACGAGTCCAACTCGAAGCTGCTGGAGCGCGCCTTCCGCCGCCGCGGCATCAAGTACGAGCTGGGCGCGCGTTTCGAGAGCGTCAAGACCACCGACACCGGCGTGGTCGTCTCCCTGGAGAACGGCAAGACCCTCGACGCGGAGCTCATGCTCGTCGCGGTGGGCCGCGGCCCGGTCTCGGCCGGTCTCGGCTACGAGGAGGCGGGCGTCACCGTCGACCGCGGCTACGTGCCGGTCAACGAGTACTGCCAGACCAACGTCCCGGGCGTGTACGCGGTCGGCGACCTCATCCCCACCCTGCAGCTCGCCCACGTGGGCTTCGCCGAGGGCATCCTGGTCGCCGAGCACATCGCCGGGCTGAACCCGGTCCCGATCGACTACGACGGCGTGCCGCGGATCACCTACTCCGAGCCCGAGGTCGCGTCCGTCGGCATCAGCACGGCCGTGGCGCGCGAGCGCGGCCACGACGTCGTCGAGCTGTCGTACAACCTCGCGGGGAACGGCAGGAGCAAGATCCTGCAGACCCAGGGCGAGGTCAAGGTCGTCGCCGAGCGCGACGGGCGGGTCCTCGGCGTGCACATGGTGGGCAGCCGCGTCGGCGAGCTCATCGCGGAGGCTCAGCTGATCTTCAACTGGGAGGCCACGCCCACCGACGTCGCCCAGCTGATCCACCCGCACCCCACCCAGTCCGAGGCCCTCGGCGAGGCGATGCTGGCCCTGGCCGGCAAGCCGCTCCACGTCCACAACTAAGCCCTCCTAGCGAACGCGAGAGAAGACACACCATGCCGGTCTCCGTAACCATGCCCCAGCTCGGCGAGAGCGTTACCGAGGGCACCGTCACCCGTTGGCTGAAGAAGGAAGGCGACCGCGTCGAGGCCGACGAGCCGCTGCTTGAGGTGTCGACCGACAAGGTCGACACCGAGATCCCGTCGCCCTCCGCCGGATACCTGACGAAGATCATCGTCGCCGAGGACGAGACGGTCGAGGTCGGCGCCGAGCTGGCCCTCATCGACTCCAACGGCGCCGCCGCGGCCCCGGCCGCGGCCGAGGCCCCCGCGCCCGCCCCCGAGCCGGAGCCCCA
>NZ_KI866522.1:2196842-2432338 GCF_000511135.2 Microbispora sp. ATCC PTA-5024
GCGGCTCCGGCCGCCCCGGCCCAGCCCGCGGCGGCCGCCCCCGTCGCGGCCGCGCCCGAGCCGGTCCAGGTGGACACGACGCTGCGCGGCACGACCGCGAAGATGTCGCGGCTGCGCAAGGTCATCGCCGACCGGATGATGGAGTCGCTGCACACCACGGCCCAGCTCACGACCGTGGTCGAGGTCGACGTGACCCGGATCGCCTCGCTGCGGGCCCGGGCCAAGAGCGCCTTCGAGGCCCGCGAGGGCGTGAAGCTGTCCTTCATGCCGTTCTTCGCGCTCGCGGCGGTCGAGGCCCTCAAGGTCCACCCGAAGCTCAACGCGGTGATCAACGACGAGACCAACGAGGTCACCTACCACGACGTCGAGAACCTCGGCATCGCGGTGGACACCGAGCGCGGCCTCATCGTCCCGGTGATCAAGAACGCGGGCGACCTCAACATCGCCGGCCTCTCGCGCAAGATCGCCGACATGGCGGAGCGCACCCGGACCAACAAGATCGGCCCGGACGAGCTGACCGGCGGCACGTTCACGCTGACCAACACCGGCAGCCGGGGCGCGCTGTTCGACACGCCGATCCTGAACAAGCCGCAGGTCGGCATGCTCGGCACCGGCGCCGTCGTGAAGCGCCCGGTCGTCGTGGACACCCCGGAGGGCGAGGTCATCGCGGTCCGCTCCACCGTCTACCTGGCGCTGACCTACGACCACCGCCTGGTCGACGGCGCGGACGCCGCCCGCTTCCTGACGACCGTCAAGCGTCGTCTGGAGGAGGGCCGCTTCGACAGCCAGCTCGGCCTCGCGTAGCCGTCCCGGCCCAGGAGCGAAGCCCGTCCGGTCACGGACGAGGCCGGTCCCGGCGCATCGGCGAAGCCGTCCCGCATCCCGCGGGGCGGCTTCCGCCGTATACAGGGACTGTGGAGACGATGACGATCGCGGTGACGGGCTCGTCCGGGCTGCTGGGATCGGCCCTGGTGCGGGCCCTGCGGGCCGAGGGGCACGAGGTGCGCCGGCTCGTACGGCGGGAGCCCGCGGAGCCCGACGAGCGCTTCTGGGACCCGATGAGGGGCCTTGTGGACCCGGCGTGCCTCGAAGGCGCGGACGCCGTCGTCCACCTGGCCGGCGCCGGGATCGGCGACCGCCGGTGGAGCGAGGCGTACAAGCGGGAGCTGGTGGACAGCCGGGTGACGGGCACGCGCACGCTCACGGGGGCGCTGGCCGCGCTCGACGGCGGCCCGGCCGCGCTGCTGTCCGCCTCCGCGATCGGCTTCTACGGGGACACGGGCGACCGGCCGGTGGACGAGTCGGCCCCCGCGGGCACCGGATTCCTGGCCGGCCTGGCACAGCGGTGGGAGGAGGCGACGGCCCCCGCCGAGGAGGCGGGCCTGCGGGTCGTACGGCTCCGCACGGGTGTCGTGCTGAGCGGCGAGGGCGGCGCCCTGGCCAAGGTCCTGCCGATCTTCAAGATGGGCGCGGGGGCGGCCCTCGGGACCGGGAGGCAGTACGTCTCGTGGATCTCGCTGCCCGACTGGGTGGGGGCCGTCCGGTTCCTGCTGGCCCGCGACGACCTGTCGGGGCCGGTCAACGTCACGGCCCCCGAGCCGGTGACCAACGCCGAGTACACCGCGGCCATCGCCCGGGCGCTGCACCGGCCCACCATGCCGCTCACCACCCCGCGGCTCGCGCTGCGCCTGGCGCTCGGGGAGTTCGCGGAGGAGGCCGTGCTCGCCGGCCAGCGCGTGATCCCCCGGCGGCTCCTGGACGCCGGGTACGGGTTCGCCCATCCCACCGTCGGCGACGCGCTGGCCGCCGTACTCTAGGGTGTCTGTCGACCTGACACGGGAGTGGGGAATGAGCCGGATCGGGCAGTCGCACATCGTCGCCATCGGGGGCCGATCGTTCCGGCAGACGGAGCGCTACGGGTTCATCGAGCCCACTCCCCTGCTGCGCTACGTGCTCGACCTGACCGGCCAGGACCGCCCCAAGCTCGGCCTGCTCGCCACGGCCACCGGCGACGACGCCGACTGGCTGCTCAAGATGTACGGCGCGTTCAGCAGCTGGGACGTCGAGGTGAGCCATCTCACGGTCTTCCCGATGCCCAACGTGGCCGACCCCCGCGAGTGGATCCTGGAGCAGGACGCGATCTACGTGAGCGGCGGCAGCGTCGCCAACCTCGCGGCCCTGTGGCGCCTCCACGGGCTCGACGAGGCGTTCGCCGAGGCGTGGCGGGCGGGCGTCGTGCTGTCCGGGCAGAGCGCCGGCGCGCTGTGCTGGCACGTCGGCGGCAACACCGACTCGTTCGGGCCCACCCTGCGCCCCTGGGCGGAGGGGCTGGCCCTGCTCCCCTACTCCTGCGGCGTCCACTACAACTCCGACCCGCAGCGGCGGGCCCTGCTCCAGGAGTCGGTGGCCTCCGGCGAGCTGCCCGAGGGGTACGCCGCCGACGAGGGCGTCGCGCTCCACTACGTGGGCACCGAGTTCATCCAGGCGGTCAGCGTCGACCCCGAGGGGTACGCCTACCGCCTGGAGCGGGACGGCACCGGAGTCAAGGAGTTCCGTATCGAACCCCGCCCGCTCACGTCTACCCTGGACGGGTGAAGGGTCTGGCCATCGTCCGCCTGGGCGTCGACGTTCCGTACGAGCAGGCGTGGACCCTGCAGCGGCGGCTCCACGCGCGGCGGGCGGCGGGCGAGATCTCCGACCTGTGCCTCATGCTGGAGCACGCCCCGGTCTACACGGCGGGCAAGCGCACGCTGCCCCAGGACCGGCCGGTCGACGGCACTCCCGTCATCGACGTCGACCGCGGCGGCCAGATCACCTGGCACGGTCCCGGCCAGCTCGTCGGGTACCCCATCCTCAGGATCGACGACGTCCCCGGCTACGTGCGGACGCTCGAGGAGGTCCTCATCCAGGTCTGCGCCGACTTCGGGCTGACCGCCCGCCGGGTCGAGGGCCACGGCGGGGTCTGGGTGCCCGGCGACGCCGGCCACGGGCTGCCCGACCGCCGGATCGGCACGATCGGCATCCGGGTGTCCCGCGGCGTGACCATGCACGGCTTCGCGCTCAACTGCGTCAACGACCTGAGCTGGTACACCCGCATCATGCGGGGCGACGTCGGCGACGCGGGGGTCACCTCGCTGTCCGCCGAGACCGGGCGGCGCATCACGGTCGACGAGGTGATCCCGTTCGCCGAGAAGCGCCTGGCCGAGGCCCTCGGCGCCGAGCCGTACGACCTGTACGAGGAAGACCTCGCCTGACGGGCTCGTACCGAAGGGGTGATCCCGCCGATCCACCGCCGTGATGCCCGATGGCGATACTCGCGCCGTGAGCACCCCCTCAGCCATCGCCGAGCCCCAGGGCGGCCACGCCCGGCGGGACGCCTACAGACGATTCAGCCGGCTGCGCGGACAGCGGCTGCGACGGCCGCGCACGGGAGCCGTCCGGCTCCTCGTGTACGCCCTGGCGGCCGCGATCCACGCGCTGACCCTCGCACTCCTCGGCGCCGCGGCCGTCATCTTCGCCGCCTGGCCCGCCAACCTGCTGGGCTGGCTCTTCAGTGCCGTCCTGGTCGCCGTGGCCGTCCTGATGCGCCCGCGGACCGTCAGGCCGCCCAAGGGGGCCGAGGCGGTCTCGCGGCAGGAGGCGCCCGCCCTTTTCGCCGCCGCCGACCGGATCGCCGACGCGGTGGGGACCGCCCGGCCCGCCGTCGTCTACCTCGACGACCACTACTACTCCTGCGTCCAGGAGCGCGTCGGCCTGCGGCGAGCGCCGGCGCTGCTGATCGGCCTGCCGCTGCTCGCCGTTCTCTCCCCCGAGGAGCGGGCCGGCATGCTCGCGACCGAGCTCGCCCAGGATGTGTGCGGCGACCCGGCCCGCACCTTCTTCGTCCGCTCCGCGCTCCTGTCCGTGGCCGAGTGGCGCGGTGCGCTGCTGGGCGTCCGCGTCGACCGGTTCGACCCCTTCCGCGACCTGACGCTGGCGCCGTTCAGTGGCATCAACCTCGGCCGGGTGGGCTCCCAGCTCATCGGGAAGGTCACCGGCTGGGTGATCGGCGGGCCGCTGTTCCTGGCCGAGCTCGCGCTGACCCGGCTGGTCGCCGCCCAGTCGCAGCTCGCGGGGTACTACGCCGACCAGGTGGCCGCGCGCGCCGTGTCCGCCCGGGCCGTCGTCGGCTACCTCGACGCGCTGGCCATGAGGGAGAGCAGGCTCACCCCGCTGCTCGCCGCGGTCAGGCGCGCCGAGACCGTGGATCAGATCCGATCGGTGGCGCTCGCGGCGCGGACCGACCCCGCCGCGCTGGCCGGACGGCGGGAGCTGTCGATGGCCCGCTTCGGCTGGCGCGACCTGGAGCCGCCGATCGCGCTACGGGCCGCGCTGCTGGAGGAGCCCGGCGCCGCCGACGGCTTCCGGGAGGGTGTGGCGGAGGCCGCGGGCGCGACGGGCGTCGGCCGGAGCGAGTCCGACCGCGTCGACGCCGAACTCGGCCCGCGTCTGGAGCGGGCGCTCCGGGAGCTGTCTCAAGTCGCGTGAAGGCAGGTAATAAGCTGGGGTGGTGAACGAGCGAGCCGACGAGTTCGGCGGCCTGGACGTGGGACCGATCCCCGGGTCCCCGCTCGTACCTGAGGCCCGCGGATCGATGCCGCGGGGTGCCGCGAAGGATGTCGCATGACGGTCGCACCGGAAGGTCGCAAGCTCCTCCGCCTGGAGGTGCGCAACAGCCAGACCCCCATAGAGAAGAAGCCGCCGTGGATCAAGACCCGGCTGCACAACGGCCCCAACTACAACGAGATCAAGTCGCTCGTCCGGGGCGCGGGGCTGCACACGGTCTGCCAGGAGGCGGGCTGTCCCAACATCTCGGAGTGCTGGGAGGACCGGGAGGCAACGTTCCTCATCGGCGGCGACCAGTGCACCCGGCGCTGCGACTTCTGCCAGATCGACACCGGCAAGCCCGCCGAGTACGACAGGGACGAGCCGCGCCGCGTCGCCGAGTCGGTGCTCCAGATGGGGCTGCGGTACGCCACGGTGACCGGCGTCGCCCGTGACGACCTGCCCGACGGCGGCGCCTGGCTGTACGCCGAGACCGCGCGGCAGATCCACGCGGCCGTCCCCGGCTGCGGCGTCGAGCTCCTCGTGCCCGACTTCAACGGCCACCGCGACCAGCTGGAGGAGGTCTTCTCCTCCCGGCCCGAGGTGTTCGCCCACAACATCGAGACCGTGCCGCGGATCTTCAAGCGGATCCGCCCCGCGTTCCGCTACGAGCGCTCCCTCCAGGTCATCACGATGGCCCGCGAGGCCGGGCTCGTCACCAAGTCGAACCTCATCCTCGGCATGGGCGAGGAGCGCGAGGAGATCGGCCAGGCCCTGCGCGACCTGTACGACGCCGGCTGCGACCTGGTCACGATCACGCAGTACCTGCGGCCGAGCCCGCGCCACCACCCCGTCGACCGGTGGGTGAAGCCCGAGGAGTTCGTCGAGCTCAAGCAGGAGGCCGAGGAGATCGGCTTCGCCGGCGTGATGTCCGGCCCGCTCGTGCGGTCGTCCTACCGCGCCGGGCGGCTGTACCAGCAGGCGGTCGCCGCCCGCGTGGGCGAGTCTCGTTTTCATTAAGCCCGTCAGGGATTTGTATCCTTCACACCATGGCGAAAGACGCAGCGGCTCCGGGGCGGCTCAAGCAGCTCCGGATGGTCGCCCAGATCATCAAGCAGGCTAACCCCAAGGGCATGCCGATCGTCTACGCGTCGGCGCTGGCCACGCTCGTCCTCTTCGTCGTCCTCGGGCTGATCTTCAGCTGGACGTGGATCGTCTTCGGCGTCTTCGCCGCCGTGCTGGTCGGGATGCTCGTCTTCAGCCGGTTCGCGCAGACCGCGCAGTACAGCATGCTGCACGGCCAGCCGGGGGCGGCGTACGCGATCCTGCAGGGCATGCGCGGGACGTGGCACGTCGAGGAGAAGCCGGTGGCCGTCAACCGCGACCAGGACCTGGTGTTCCGCGTCGTCGGCTACCCCGGGGTCATCCTGGTCTCCGAGGGGCCGCCGAGCCGCGTCCAGCGGATGCTGGTGGCGGAGAAGAAGCGCGTGCAGCGCGTGGCGGTCGACGTCCCCGTGTACGACGTGCAGTGCGGCGACGCGGAGGGCCAGATCCCGCTGGCCAAGTTGCAGCGGCATCTCATGAAGCTGCCCCGCAACCTCAAGAAGGGCGCCGTCTCCGAGGTCAACAACCGCATGCGGGCGCTGACCCCGGCCGTGCCGATGCCGAAGGGCCCGCTGCCGAAGGGCGTGCGGATGCCCCGCGGCCCGAAGATGCGCTGAGGCCCGATGGACGTGGGCCGGCGGGCGGTCTCCCGCACGGAGACCGCCCGGGCCAACCGGGGCTGGTGGGACGGCGCCGCCGACGACTACCAGTCCGAGCACGGGGACTTCCTGCGGGACGACGGGTTCGTGTGGTGCCCCGAGGGGCTCGGCGAGGCCGACGCCCGGCTGCTCGGCCAGGTGCCGGGCCTGCGGATCCTCGAGGTGGGCTGCGGCGCCGGGCAGTGCGGCCGCTGGCTCGCCGGCGAGGGCGCCGCGGTCGTCGGGGTGGATCTGTCCTACCGGCAGCTCCAGCACTCGCGGCGCATCGACCTGGACACGGGTTCGGCGCTGCCGGTCGCGCAGGCCGACGCCGAGGCGCTGCCGTTCCGCGACGCCTCGTTCGACCTCGCCTGCTCGGCCTTCGGGGCGCTGCCGTTCGTCGCCGACGCGGGCGCCGCGCTCCGGGAGGTCCGCCGGGTCCTGCGGCCGGGCGGGCGGTTCGTGTTCTCGGTCAGCCACCCCATCCGGTGGGCCTTCCCCGACGACCCGGGCGAGCGCGGGCTGACCGCCGACCGCCCCTACTTCGACCGGTCGCCGTACGTCGAGTTCTCCGAGGACGGGACGCCGTCGTACGTCGAGCACCACCGCACGATGGGCGACTGGGTCGGCCTGATCCACGCGGCGGGGTTCACGCTCGCCGGCCTCGTGGAGCCGGAGTGGCCGGAGGGCCACGACCGGATCTGGGGCGGGTGGAGCCCGCTGCGCGGCCGGCTGCTCCCCGGCACCGCGATCTTCCAGTGCCTCGCTAGAGGTTGACCACCACGGTCGCGGCGGCCCGGTCGTGCAGCCCGCGGCGGTCGCGGTCCCAGATCACCGCCGGCACGGCGAGGCACAGCAGCAGCGTGCGGACCAGCACGGCCAGGAACGGCGGCCGTCCGCCGTCGAGGGCCGCCACGCGGATGCCGAACAGCCGCATGCCGAGGGTCATGCCGAGCGTGCCGACCAGCACGACGTACTCCGCGGCGAAGATCCCGAGCCCGGCGAAGCTCTGGTCGCTCCCGTGCAGGTGCAGCAGCCCGCCCGCGATGGCCCAGGTGCACAGGACCCAGTCGACGACCACGGCGCCGAGGCGGCGGCCCCAGCTCGCGACGGCTCCGGGACCCGCCTGCGGCAGGCCGAGCCGCTCACCCGGGTAGCCGAGATCGGTTCCCGTGGCCCGGGTGCCGCCGAGCCACGTCTGCGTCCATCGCGGCTGCCGGTCACTCATGGTTCATCAGCGTATCGGGGGCGGTGACCGGTCTGGCATTCGGAGGCGCGGGGCCTCATGATTGGGCACGCCATGGCTTGTTTTGTCCTCTATCGTTAGACGCTTCGGACCTAGCGCTGGGAGTGATCGGTGCGGCCGGCGGATCCTGATGACATCGACGCGCGTTTCGAGGCGTTGATCGCCCAGTTCGACGAGGACGAGATCCGGCGGATCACCGCCGAGGCCGAGCGCGGGCTCGGCCCGGGCGGCCGCCGGGCGCGGGCCCCCGTCGTGGTCCTCGCGCTGGCCGCGCTGGTCGTGGCCGTCGGGCTGGTGATCAGTCTGCGCCCCGACGTGCTCGGCAAGCTGGGCTCGCTGAGGTCGGCGGCCGCCGGCGGAGAGCCGGCGCACCAGCCGCACTTCGGGCCCGCGGTCGCGCGGCCCGGCCCCGTGCTCACGCCGATCGCCGACGATGACGACGCGTTCCTCGAAGGCGGCGGCGTGGCCTCGGCGCTGCCGCCCGTCGACCCGTTCGCCGGCTCCCGGGCCGCCGGTTTCGCCGACGGCGTGAAGGGGGTCGTGCTCCCCCGGGCCCGGGCGCTCGGCGGGCTGAGCCGCAAGCAGGTGGCCAAGGCGCTCCGGCGCGTACGGCGCCTGCTGGCGGCGGCCCGGCTCGACCCGGCCGCGATCAGGGGCGGCAGGCCGTCCGGGCTCGCGAAGCTGCTGGACCCGGAGCAGCGGGCGTACTTCCTCAAGCACCTCGACAAGGGCCGCGCCTCCAACACCCGCGCCTGGGCGTTCAGCCTCGCGCCGGGGAGCGCCGACCTGACGACGGACACGGTGAAGGTCGACGGCGCGACCACGACGGCCAGGCGGCGGTCGAAGGACGGCCGCGGCGGGATCACGATCACGGCCGACTACCTGCTCGTGTACGCCGTGAACCGGCCCGGCGACCGGGCCTCCGCCCGGCGGCTCGTGGACCATTACCGCGCGCGTTTCTCCGCCTGGAAGGAGGACGGGGACGTCGTCGTCTGGCTCGACCAGACGTCGTCGGGAACGGCCGGCGCGAGTTGCGATTTCGGCGACGGATTCGTCCATCCGCATTTCGACGGCGAACCGCAGCGGGTGCAGCCGTCCGGCCCGCCCGCCGATCCGTACGAACGGAGACACGACGTGACGCGCGGCGGGTGCCAGGCGACGACGGGGACCTGATCCGTGCGTAGGATGGGGCTCTGACCTGCGCCGACTCGGCTACCGGGGGGTGATCTCCGAGGGCGCGGGCGCGCCGCGGGACATCGTGTCCCGGCGGTGCCGTTGAGGCGTTTCCATTAACACGCGCGAAACAAACGAGACATGGCGCGGAAACGGCGCGCGCCTATTTTCGGGTTGCTAGCCCATGCCCCTGGGAGGTTCGAGAGTGTTCAACTCCGCCGACGACGTCCTCAAGTTCATCCGGGACGAGGGTGTGCAGTTCGTTGACGTCAGGTTCACGGACCTGCCGGGCACGACGCACCACTTCACCTTCCCGTCCGAGAACTTCGGGCCGAATGTCTTCTCCGACGGCCTCATGTTCGACGGCTCGTC
Source organism: Microbispora sp. ATCC PTA-5024 (assembly GCF_000511135.2). NCBI lineage: Bacteria > Bacillati > Actinomycetota > Actinomycetes > Streptosporangiales > Streptosporangiaceae > Microbispora > Microbispora sp. ATCC PTA-5024. The sequence continues at coordinate 2,205,960 of NZ_KI866522.1, forward strand.
CATTCGCGGTTTCCAGGCCATCCACGAGTCGGACATGCTCCTGCTGCCCGACCCGAGCACGGCCGTGCTCGACCCGTTCCGTCAGCACAAGACGCTGAACATCAACTTCTTCGTGCACGACCCGCTGACGGGCGAGGCCTACAGCCGGGACCCCCGCAACGTCGCCCGTAAGGCCGAGGAGTACCTCAAGGGCACGGGCATCGCGGACACCGTCTACTTCGGCCCCGAGGCCGAGTTCTACATCTTCGACGACGTCCGCTTCGAGACGCGGCAGAACGCGGGCTACTACTACATCGACTCCATCGAGGGCGCCTGGAACACCGGCAAGGCCTCCGAGGGCGGCAACCTGGGCTACAAGCCGCGCTACAAGGGCGGCTACTTCCCCGTCCCGCCGATGGACCACTTCACCGACCTGCGCTCCGAGATGGTCCGCAACCTCATCGACGCGGGCATCGAGACCGAGATGCAGCACCACGAGGTTGGCACCGCCGGCCAGGCCGAGATCGACTTCAAGTTCGGCACGCTGCTCAAGACGGCCGACAACCTGATGCTGTACAAGTACATCATCAAGAGCACCGCCATCCAGGCCGGCCGCACCGTCACGTTCATGCCCAAGCCGATCTTCGGTGACAACGGCTCCGGCATGCACTGCCACCAGTCGCTCTGGAAGGACGGCGAGCCCCTCTTCTACGACGAGGTCGGCTACGCCGGGCTGTCGGACACCGCGCGTTACTACATCGGCGGCCTGCTCAAGCACGCCCCGTCGCTGCTCGCCTTCACCAACCCGACGGTGAACTCCTACCACCGTCTGGTGCCGGGCTACGAGGCCCCGGTCAACCTGGTCTACTCCCAGCGCAACCGGTCGGCCTGCGTCCGCATCCCGATCACGGGCTCGAACCCGAAGGCCAAGCGCATCGAGTTCCGCGTCCCGGACCCGTCCTGCAACCCGTACTTCGCCTTCGCCGCGATGCTGATGGCGGGCCTGGACGGCATCCGCAACAAGATCGAGCCGCCGGAGCCGGTCGACAAGGACCTCTACGAGCTCCCGCCGGAGGAGGCCCGCAACATCCCGCAGGTGCCAGGCTCGCTGCCCGCCGTCCTCGACGCGCTCGAGGCCGACCACGACTACCTGCTCGAGGGCGGCGTCTTCACGCCCGACCTCATCGAGACCTGGGTGGCCTACAAGCGCGAGAACGAGGTCGACCCGATCCGCCTCCGCCCGCACCCGCACGAGTTCGAGCTCTACTACGACGTGTGATCGGCGACCGCGCGATGACGTGCATGTTCATCGCGCGGTTTCCGGCTGTAGTGCCCGCAAGTCGTGGAATCGGAAGCCCGTGGGAAGGTTCTGCACCTTGCCGCGGGCTTTCCGCATTGCGCGCTCAAGCGTCCAGGGACCGATCTGAGCGCCGTTGTCATCCGTCAGAGGCGTTTCGCCTCGAACTGCAGGTGTGACAGGCCGAGGGTCGATGATTCGGGTGGACACTTACGAAGCTCCCCGACGCGACAGCTTGTCCAGGTCGCGCACGCAGAAACGGTGGTGTTGCCATTCCTCGTTGAGCACGGTGCCGAGGCATTGCCGCACGCTCCGGCCCTTGGCATACGGGGGCCATCTGTCGTCGTCCGGCACCGGGGCGGGCTTTGCGAGCTGCTCGGGTGTGACCTCGGCCAGCCACGCCTCAATCTCCGACGCCTGCCGATCACGCACGGTCAGCACTTCGTCGAGACTCGGCCGGGCGGACCTGTCCAGCCCCAGCCCCTCCTGATCCGGCACGAACGGAGATGCCAGTCCCATCGCCGTGAACGGCTCGGTCAGCCCGAGTACGCAGCGCCGAAACCACGAGTCGTGCACGAAGACGAGATGCCGCAGCGTCTCGACCATCGACCACTCGCCGTCGACGCCGAGATCCTCGCTGCCCTCGGCCATCGACCCGGCCCGCTCGACAGTCGTCGCCCACGCCTTCCGGAGCTGTCGCCAGGCCTCGCGCAGGTCGGCCGGTTCATCGGAACGGATCAGCAGCCGCACCGGGTGCCGGCGGTCGAGCTCCGCCTCGACGTACGACATCACCTCCACGCCGTTGACCACCAGGTTGGTGACCAGACCGTCGATCTCAACGTCCTGCATGACCACACCGACCAGCCGCGCCTTACTCAGGTCGCACTCGCGGAACTCCGCGCCCGTGAGGTTTTGATCGTTGAAGCGTCGCATGCGGACAGACTAAGCACGCACACCGACGAATAGGCCATCGCCCGGCGGCGCACCCCAACGCACCATGCCACAACCACGCACGGGAACCGCGATCCTGGGAGTGTAAGAACCAGTTCGACAGCCTGGCCGGCTGCAGGAGGGCATCGAGGCGTTCGGCGAGACAGGCGTTCACGAAGCTGGACGCCACGCCGATGAACGTCCAGACTGTTGCAGCTGATGATCGGGAGGAAGACGCGTGGCCAAGCTGATTTACGTGACGAACCTGTCGTTTGACGGCTACATCGAGGACGAACGCGGCGCCTTCGACTGGTTCCCACCCGACGACGAGGTATTCGCGTTCACCACCGACCTCATACGGTCCGTGGGCACGTTCCTCTACGGGCGGCGCCTGTACGAATCGATGGCCGTCTGGGAAACCAACGCCGCTCTGGCCGCGCAGTCCGACCTCATGGCCGACTTCGCGAGCGCCTGGCAGGCGGCGGACAAAGTCGTCTACTCCACGACCCTCGCCGCGGTGTCAACTGCCGACACCCGACTCGAACGCCATTTCGACCCCGATGCGGTACGCCAACTGAAGGCCACGGCCGGCAGCGATCTCACCGTAGGAGGTGCGAATCTCGCGACGCAGGCTTTCAGGGCCGGCCTGGTCGACGAGTACCAGGTGTTCGTCTGGCCCTTGGTCGTCGGCGGGGGCAAGCCGGGGCTGCCTGCCGGCATACGCGCTGACCTCGAACTCCTCGATGAGCGCAGATTCGGAAACGGCGTCGTGTACCTCCGCTACCGCCCCCTCGGACAATGACCGGCAGCGTTGTCCGGTTCGCCGCCGCTTGCGTGACAGGCGGAGCGGTGACGACCGATTCGGCCGGTTGAGGTCGCCCGTCACGAACCACCTGTAGCCGGAGCGCGGACTCACGCCCGCAGATCTGCCCGGCCCGCCTGGGGATCGGCCTGGTTATGGTGAGCCGGTGACCGAAACTCCTCGCGAAGTCTTTCTGAAGCTCGTGCACGGCGTGTGTGAAGAGCGCTGGGCGGACGTGGTGGACCTGTACGCGGAGCAGACCGATGTCTCCCACCCGTTCCACCCGCTGGGGGCGCCGCCGATGCTCTCCCGCGAAGCGTTGCGAACCCACTTCGGCGGCGGACCACAGCCGTACCAAGGCCCGACCCTGCGGCGTCGGCCTACCCGGATCAACGTCCACGAGACCACCGATCCCGAGGTCATTGTGGCCGAGTTCCAATACGAAGGTACCGTGGTGGAGACCGGCGAACCCTTCACCATCCCCGCCGTTTTCGTCATGCGCGTCAGGGACGGGAAAATCGTCGAATCCCGCGACTACCTGGATCACCTCCGCTCGGCTGCGGCCCGCGGCATGCTCGCCGAGGCCTTGGACGACATCCGCGACCACCACGCCAAGGGCCCTGTCGCCGACCCTCCAGGTCACAACGGCGCCGAGCCTCGTTGACCTCGGTTATGCGCCGTTCACTCGCGGACGGCCGCCGGCGGCTGCTCGTATTCGACGACGTCGATCGCGAGCACCAGGCTTCCCGGTCACGCCCCAAGCTCAGGAAGGCCCTCGACGGGCGCCGCCCCGAAGGCACGGTCGATGGCTTTTGCATAGATTACATGATTACAGGTATGACAAGATGGCCGAGATCCAACAGGGAAGCCGCGTCGAAGTTCGGAGTTGGTCACTGGTGATCGTCGAGTACATCCGCTACCGCATTCCCGCCGAGCGGAGCGAGGGCTTCGAGGCGGCCTATCGCAAGGCCGCCGACTGTCTGTCAGCCGCTTCGCAGTGTGCCGGCTACGAGCTGGCCCGCAGCGTCGAACAGCCCGAGTCCTACATTCTGAGGATCACGTGGACGTCGGCGAAGGATCACCTGGAAGGGTTTCGCCGCAGCGATCTGTTCCAGGAGTTCTTCGCGGCGATCGGTCCGTTCGTGCACGACATCGAGGAGATGAGTCACTACGAACGCACCGCCGTGCGCGGTACGGGCGGTTCGATTCCCTCGCTGTACGACTGGGCCGGCGGCGTCGAGGCGCTCGAACGGCTCACGGAGAGGTTCTACGATCTCGTCGCGCTCGATGACCTGATCGGACCCCTGTTCAAGCACATGGATCCTGATCACCCGCGCTATGTGGCGATGTGGCTGGGAGAGGTCTTCGGAGGGCCGGCCCGTTACACCCACGAGCGGGGCGGCTACGCGCACATGCTCTCCATGCACCTCGGCAAGGCCATCACCGAACCCATGCGGCGCCGCTGGGTAAGCCTGCTGATGGACGCGGCCGACGAGGTCGGGCTGCCCGCCGATCCCGAGTTCCGCGCCGCGTTCACGGGCTACATCGAGTGGGGGACGCGTCTGGCACTGGCGAACTCACAGCCGGGTGCCGAGCCCATGCGCGAGGCTCCCGTACCGCATTGGGGCTGGGGTGTGGCCCCTCCCTACAGCGGCTGAGCACAACGCCCACCCCGGCGCCTCGTACGACGTCGACCAGGTCGTACAGCGCGTGATCTTCAAGGATGCACATAATGCAGTCGCATACGCTCTTCGCTCTCGGCGCGACACAGGTCGACGACCGGCGCAACCCCGACGGGACCGGGTGGGTGGTGCTCGCCGACCCCGAGGGCAACGAGTTCTGCATCCTTCGCAGCCAGGCCGAAATCGACGCCACACGGAGTGACGCCTGATAGCGCCGAAAGCGGTGGAATCGGAAGCCCGTGGGAAGGTCCCGAACCTTGCCACGGGCTTCTCGCATCGCAGCCCGGAGGCCGCTGCTCTCCGTGACACAGGTCACATCCGGATCGCATGAGGCGGCTGTCGATTTCCGGGGTGTCCGCACGACGACGTTTCTGAGGCAGGACGCCACCGCCCACGCGGCGGACGGGCGCCGGCCCTACGGAACGCGGGAGAGGACACCGAGCATGAGCAGTGACGAGGGACGCCCACAACGGGCCGGCACCCGGGAGTGGATCGGACTGGCCGTCCTGGCCCTGCCCACCCTGCTGGTGTCGCTGGACATGTTCGTGATGCTGCTTGCCCTGCCGCACCTCAGCCGCGCGCTGCACGCCACAGGCGTCCAGCAGCTGTGGATCATGGACGTGTACGGGTTCATGGTGGCCGGATTCATGGTCACCATGGGCGCCCTCGGCGACCGCATCGGCCGGCGGCGGCTCCTGCTCGCGGCCGCCCTCGTGTTCGGCCTCGCCTCCCTGGGTGCCGCCTGGTCCACCAGCCCGCTCATGCTGATCGCTCTTCGGGCGCTGCTGGGCATCGCGGGGGCCGCGCTCACGCCGTCGACGCTGGCGTTGATCAGTCACCTGTTCCGGGATCCGCGCCAGAAGGCCGCCGCCATCGGGATCTGGGCGGGATGCTTCACGGTGGGCGCGATCATCGGGCCGATCGTGGGCGGGGCGATGCTGGAGCGGTTCTGGTGGGGGTCGGTCTTCCTGCTGGGGGTGCCGGCGATGGCGCTGCTGCTGGCCGTGGGGCCGGCACTGGTCCCCGAGTACCGCGACGAAGCGGCGGGCCGGCTCGACCTGCGCAGCGTCGTGCTGTCGCTGGCCGCCGTCCTCCCCGCGATCCAGGGTGTGAAGTCGTTCGCCCGGGACGGCTGGGGGGTGACGTCCGCCCTGCTGGTGGCGGCCGGGCTCGCGTTCGGTGCGCTGTTCGTGCGGCGCCAGCGCCGGCTCGCCGACCCGCTGGTGGACCTGCGGCTGTTCGCGAGCCGTACCTTCAGCGCGACGCTGGGCAGCATGCTCGCGTACTCGACGCTGTCCGGCGGCACGATGGTGCTGGTCGCGCAGTACTTCCAGCTCGTGGACGGCCTGTCCCCGCTGCGGGCCGGCCTCGCGCTGGCGCCGGGCATGGCGGCCTCCGTGGCCGGGTTCCAGATCGCGCCGCTGCTGGCCCGCCGGGTCCGGCCCGCGTACCTGATCGCCGGAGGGATCCTGATCACGGTCACCGGCCTCCTCGTGATGACCCGGTCCGACACCTCCGGCGCCTGGGTGCTGGTCGTCGGCTTCCTCGTGAGCTGCCTGGGCACCGCTCCGCTGGTCACGCTGGGCACCAACCTGATCGTCGGCGCCGCGCCACCCGAGCGGGCCGGGTCCGCCGCGGCCCTGGGGCAGACGGCCGCAGAGTTCGGGTACGCGCTGGGCGTCGCGGTGCTCGGCAGCGTCCTGACCGTGGTGTACCGTTCCCGCATCCCGGACGGTGCCCCGCCGGCCGCCCAAGACAGCATCGCCGGTGCCACGCAGGCGGCATCCCACCTGCCGGCGCCGGCCGGCCGCGCCCTGCTGTCCGCGGCGCACGAGGCGTTAGTGGCCGGGCTGCACACCGCGGCCGGGCTCAGCGCCGCGATCCTCTTCGCGGCGGCGGTCCTGCTGGCCGTCGTCCTGCGGCACCTGCCGCCGCTCGGGCAGCCGCCCTCCGATCCCGCGCCGGCCGAAGCGGCGCTCGCGGAACCCGTGCGATGACTCGCGGAACCCATCCGATAAGAAGTCCAACAAGAAGGGGAACTGTCATGACCCAGTACGCGATCCTGCTGTACGCGCCTGCTCCTGCGGACGTCGCCGACATGCCGGCCGAGGAGATGGAGGCCCACATGCGCCACTCCGACGAGGTCGAGGCACTCGGCGGCCACATCGTCAGCGGGTACGCCCTGCACTCCAGCGCCATGGCCACCTCGGTACGCGGGGACACGGTCACCGACGGGCCGTTCATCGAGGCCAAGGAGGTCATCGCGGGCTTCTACATCCTCGAGGCGCGGGACCTGGACCACGCGTTGGAGATCAGCAGGCGGAACCCGGCGACCTGGCGCGGCGGCGTCGAGATCCGCCCGCTGCTGGGATGACCGACGCCGATATGGGCGGGGTCCGCCGGGCCGTGGGGGACGCGCACCGGGACCACTGGGCGCTGATACTCGCCGCGACGGCCCGGGTCACCCGCGACCTCGACCTGGCGGAGGAGTGCGTGCAGGAGGCGTTCGCGCAGGCCCTGGCCGGATGGGCCCGCGACGGCACCCCGGACAACCCGGCGGCCTGGCTGGTCACCACCGCCCGGCGTCGCGCCCTGGACGCGATCCGCCGGGAGCAGGTGTTCCGGGCGAAGCTGCCGCTGCTCGTGGTGCCGGACGAGACCGGGGGCGTCGCCGCGGACCCCGGCGACGACATCCCGGACGACCGGCTGCGCCTCGTGTTCACCTGCTGTCACCCGGCGCTGGCCCCGGACGCGCGGGTGGCGCTGACGCTCCGGCTGGTCTGCGGGGTCGGCACCGGCGACGTGGCTCGCGTGTTCCTGGTCTCCGAGGCGACCATGGCGGCGCGGCTCACCCGCGCGAAGAAGAAGATCGCGGCGGCGCGGATCCCGTTCCGGGTGCCGGCGGCGAAGGACCTGCCGGAGCGGCTCGACGCCGTCCTGTCGGCCGTCCACCTGCTCTTCACGACGGGGCACACCGCGCCCTCCGGCGACCGGCTGCTGCGCGACGACCTGGTGGAGCGGGCGGTGCACCTGTGCCGGACGCTGCACGCGCTGATGCCCGACGAGCCGGAGGTGTCCGGGCTGCTCGCGCTCGTGCTGCTCACCGACGCCCGGCGGGCCACCCGTACCGACGCGAGCGGCCGGCTGCTGCGCCTGGAGGAGCAGGACCGTACCCGCTGGGACCGCGCCGCCATCGCGGAGGGGCGGGAGCTGGTACTGCGCGGCATGCGGCTGGGCCGTCCCGGCCGCTACCTCCTGCAGGCCGCGATCGCCGCGCTGCACGCCGAGGCGGCCCGGTGCGACGACACCGACTGGCCGCAGATCGTCACCCTGTACGACGCGCTGCGTCAGGTGTGGCCGTCCCCGGTCGTCGAGCTGAACCGGGCGGTGGCACTGGCCATGGCGACGGACGCGGCCACCGGGCTGCGGGAGGTCGCGGCGCTGGAGGGCGACCCGCGGCTGGCCCGGTACCACTACCTCGCGGCGATCAAGGCCGACCTGCTGCGCCGGCTGGGCCGGTACGACGAGGCCGCGGCCGCGTACCGGACGGCCCTGGAGCTCACCGGCAACGCCGCGGAACGGGAGTACCTGGCCGGCCGGCTCGCCGAACTGTCCGACGCCGGCGACCCGCGCGGCGACCGATCAGAGTGAGGGCACGGTAATTCGATTGACACCGGGGAGGGGCCGTCTGGAGGGTGGACCGGTGTTCGACGATCTGCCGCCGGATGTGCGCGCGGCCTTCGGGGTCTCATCGGGGCCGGCGCGGCGGCTACCCGGAGGAGGTGGCACCAGCTGGCAGGCCGGTGGCCTGGTCCTCAAGCCCGCCCGGCATCCCGGTGTGGCGTCGTGGCTGGCGGAGGTCTTCGCCGATCTGCGCGGCCCCGGGTTCCGGGTGCCGCGGCCGGTGCGGGCGGCCGACGGCTCATGGGTCGCCGGCGGGTGGGCGGCGTGGACCGCGGTCGAGGGCGCGCCGGAGCCGGTGGCGCGGTGGCCGGAGCTCGTCGCGGCCAGCCGGGCCTTCCACGCCGCCCTGGCCGATGTCCCCGCGCCTCACTGGCTGGGACGCGGCCGGAGCCGCTGGGAGGTCGCCGAGCGGGTGGCGTGGGATCAGGCCGAGGTCGAGCTGGCGCCGGAGCTGTCGGACCTGGTGGACGAGTTGCGGGCCGCCACCCGGCCGGTGCGGTCGCCCGACCAGCTCGTGCACGGTGACATTGCGGGCAACGTGTTGTTCGCGCCCGGGCAGCCACCGGCGGTGATCGACTTCTCACCGAGCCGGCGGCCCGCGGGGTATGCGCTGGCGGTCGCCGCCGTGGATCTGCTGGCCTGGTCCGGGGCATCGCCCGGCATCCTGGACGAGCTCGCCGGCGAGGACGACATCGACCAACTGCTGCTGCGCGCCCTGATATGGCGCCTGGTCACCGAGTCGCTCGGGCGTCCCGACCCGGACAGCAGGCGGGCGGTCCGCCAGGCCAACGAATGGGTGGCCGAACTGCTGCTGTCGCGCGTGTCCGGCCGGCCCGCGGCCACAGGGCCGTCGACGGACGCCGAGATCGCCGAGATGGCCGGCCGCGCGCTCGGCTGCGGGATCGCCGCGTTGCGGCCCGTCGCGGGCGGGCACAGCAGATCTCAGGCGCGGATCGCCGACCGGGCCGGGGGCGGTTCCGTCTTCGTCAAGGTGGGCGGGATCGCCGCCGAGCTCGGCACGGAGCTCGCGGTGTACGAGGCGCTGGGCGACCGGCCGTTCCTGCCGCGGCTGCTGGCGAGCACACGCGAACCGCTGCCGATGCTCGTGCTGGAGACGCTGGACCCGGAGCACTGGCTCCGCGAGTGGACCCCCGGCCTCGTCGCGGCCACCCGCGAGCTCCTCCACGAGGTGCACGCGCTGCCCGCGCCGCCCGGCGTGCCGGTGCTGCGGGCGGGGCCCAACCCCTGGGAGGCCGTCGCCGCCGACCCGGCACGCCTGCTGCGCACGCACGTCTGCTCCCAGCGCTGGCTGGACGACCACCTGGACACCCTGCACGCCGCGGCCGCCGAGGTGCCCGTTCACGGGGACTGCCTGATCCACCGCGATGTGCGCGCCGCGAACCTGTGGTGCCACGGCGGCCGGCTGGTGCTGGCCGACTGGGCGTCGGCGGCGATCGGCGATCCCTGGCTCGAACACCACCTGTGGCTCGTCGCCCTGCACGCCGAAGGCGGTCCCGCGCCGGACGCCGGCCAGGGACCGCACGCCGCCGGCCATGCCGCCCTGATCGCCGGGCAACAGCCCCTGCTCACCCCGGCGCGCGACGCCGACCCGGTCCTGTTCGAGCAACGCCGGCGCCGCCTCACCGCCGCCCTGTCCTGGGCCGCCAGGCTCCTGGACATCCCGCCCCCGCAGCCGGCCAGGTGAGCCGCGACGCCACCCGCCACAATGCCCACGCGGCGCTCGACAGCTCGTGCGGCGTTGTCCGGCTCTCCGGGATCCGTTATCGCGAGGTCACGACGCAGAACTCGTGGCCGTCGGGATCGGCCATGACGACCCACTCGACGTCGCCCTGACCGATGTCGACGCGCGTCGCCCCGAGGGAGAGGAGACGCTCGACCTCCGCCTGCTGATCACCGCCGGCGGGTGGGGCGAGGTCGAAATGCAGCCGGTACTTCCCGGTCTTCGGCGCGAACGGCGGACCACCCCAGGTGATCTTCGGGCCGCCGTGCGGCGAGCGGATCGCGGTCTCCTGGTCCTGGTCCCAGACCAGCGGCCAGCCCAGCGCCTTGCTCCAGAAGTACCCGGTCTCCTGTGAACCGTCGCAGGAGACCGCCCCGATGAACCCGCAGTCGGCCAGGAACGCGTTGCCGGGCTCGGTGACGCAGAACTCGTTGCCTTCCAGATCGGCGAGCACGACGTGACCCTCCTCCGGACGCTGGCCGACGTCGATGTGCCGGGCTCCGAGCCCGAGCGCCCTCGTCACCGTCCGCTGCTGGTCCTCCAGGGACGCGCTCGTCAGGTCGAAGTGCATCTGGTTCTGGCCGGTCTTCTGCTCCTGTGACGAAAGGAAGCGGATCAGGAACCCGGTGTCGTCGTCCGGCACGAGCGCGACGCCGTCCTGCGGGTCGCCGCTCATCTTCCAGCCCAGGACGCCGGCCCAGAAGCCCGCGAGGCCGAGCGGGTCGTGCGCGTCGAAGCAGAGCGCCCGAAGGTGACACGTCATTCCGCTTCGCACCTCCGATCTGGTGATTCACCACTGCGGAAAGGGCGCATCCCGCGCCCAGGGAGAAAGCTAACTCCACGCGCGCGGGACCCGCCACGGAATATGGGCGGCACCCGGTCAGGCCGGAAGGCGGACGAGCGGCCGGGCGGCACCCGCTTCGGCCGCGGAAGCCGCTCCCGGGTTCCGCGCCCGCTCCGCGCGGTTCGCGATGTTCGGACCTACGCTGGTGGTACCAGCCGTCCGAATCGCAATTCGGAGCGAAAATGGCCGTTATGGAGGTCGCGAGACCGTACGCGGCAGCCGAGGAGAACCGGACCATCCGCGAAGATCATTACGTTCTCGCCGTTCTGATCGAGGACGAGCAGGCCCGGCGCATGCTCACGGCGTGCGGTTTCATCCCGCCGGAGCCCGTACGGCACGCCCCCCACGGAACCTTCACCATCGCCCCGACGCTCACGCACCACCTCCACTGGACCGACGGGCTGTACCTGGGGCTCGGCGAGACCGTCAACCGCAACCTTTGCTTCCTGCTGAGCTGCCTGATCGGCCCGGGCGGGCTTTACCGGTGGCTGCGCGGGAACGGCGCCGACTGCGACGCGCTGTGCCGTGCCCTGACCGCCGAGCTCGGCCTGGACGAGTCCCTCCGTACGCGGATCGTCCACTGGTCCGACGAGGTGCTCCACCTCGACGCCGAGGAGGGCGCGGCGCTCATGAGGGACCTGCGCTCACAGGGCCGCCGTTTCATGATGAACAGGAAGGACGACGGAACCTTCGTGGTGATCCCCGAAGCCGCCCGGCCCGAGACCGGGAACGGGCCCGCCTGACGGCGGAGCAGGCGGGCCGGCCGGGCGTCCCGGCAATTGGGCTGAAGGACAGCCGCACGTGGCCCAAGGGGGAAGCAACCGGCGGCTTTTGGGCGGCTTGAGACCCCGCCGGGACCGGCCGGTGGCACTCCGGTGGGTAGAGTCGGAAGAACTGTCGGTTCCGAGCGCCGAAGGCGTCCCATGACCACTTATTGGGATCTCAAGCACCGGTTGGGCGACGCGATCAACGCTCATGACATCCAGGGTGTGCTCGACTGCTACAGCCCGGACGCCGTCTACGTGGCGCCGGCGGGCGTGGCGGAAGGACACGAGCAGATCGCCTGGTTCTACGAGCAGTTCTTCACGGCCTTCGCGGACTTCCACGCGACGGCCTGGTTCGAGCTCGGCGACTGCGACAACCCCGCGGTCACCGAGTGGACGTACACCGGCACCCACACGGGGCCCATCCTCCTGCCGGACGGACGGGAGATCGGGCCGACGGGACGCCACGTGAGTCTCCGCGCCACCTGCTCCACCTACGTCGAGAACGGCAAGATCACCACACATCGCGAGTACTTCGACCAGTTGGAGCTCTACACCCAGCTCGGCTTCGGCCTGACCGACCTCAAGCAGGAGACGGTGGACGAGACGCCTCCGGCCGGACCGGCGCATCCGCCGTTCCACTCCACCCCGCGCCGCAAGACGCTGGGCATCTTCGGCAGACGTTGATTTCTCCGGCGCCGCCCCCGAGCGTGCGGCGGCGCGGCTCCCGGCGACCGGCGTCAGGCGGCGCGGCGCGTGAGCAGGCGGTTGGAGATGGCCGGGGCGACGATCGTGAGCAGCCAGAAGTACTTGGCCCACGACGCGCTGACGCAGCTCACCGGGATTGATATCCGCTGGACGGCGGGACACGGGAACGGGTAGGACTCAGCGATGGTCATCCGACGCGCCGAACCGGCGGACGCCGAGGCGATCGCCGTCGTCCACGTCCGGTCGTGGCAGGCCGCCTACGCCGGCCTGATGCCCCAGGACCATCTGGACGGCCTGACCCCCGCCATGCGCCTCCCGCTGTGGGAGCGGCTGCTCCGGGAGCCCTCCTGGCCGCGTACGGGCTTCCTGGTGGCGGAGCGGGACGGCTCCGTGGCGGGATTCGCCGGGTTCGGCCCGGGACGGGACGCGGACGTCGCCCCCGCGACCACGGCGGAGATCACCACGATCTACCTTCTGCCCGAGATGTGGGCCGCGGGGATCGGCTCCCGCCTGATGACGGCGGCGGTGGACGCGATGTCCGCCGCCGGGTACGAGCAGGCGACCCTCTGGGTCGTCGACGCCAACGCCCGCGCCCGCCGGTTCTACGAGCGCACCGGCTGGCGTCCGGACGGGGCGGTCCAGCGGGACGACTCGGACGGCTTCCCGCTGACCGAGATCCGCTACCGCCGGGCGCTGGAGCCGCGCGGCTGACGCTGGACGGCGGCCGCGAGGTCGTTCAGCCAGCGCTCGTGGTTGGCCCTCAGGCGGGCCGGGCCGTACATGAGGGGCAGGAACGGCCCGGCGAGCGACTCCTCGACCGTCACCCTCGTCCGCCCGCCGGGAAGGGGCTCCAGGACATGCCGGTCCACCGCCCGGTACACCAGGAACGTCCCGGTCCAGATCAGTTCACGCTCTGGCTCCACCACGGCGAACCGCGAGCGCAGCGTGATCCCGTTCAGCCGCCAGCGGAACCGCTCCCCCGGCCGCACCTCGCCCGCTTCCAGGACACGGATCCCCGTGGCCCAGCCGGCCCACGAGGCGAGATCCGTCATGACGGCCCACACACGCGCCGGGGACGCGTCCACGACCAGGCTGGACGACGACACGAGCGGCGCCCGGTCGTCGATCCGGCCGCGCCGGGCGTACGCGTCGTGCAGCACGGTCAGGGACGGCCCGGTGTATAGCAGCTTGCCCGCCATCATCGCTCCTCGATGGAATCATCGCTCTCTTGCAAGAGCAATGCTCTCTCTCCAGTCGCGGCACGTCAAGGGGCGGCGTAAACGGATTGCCCCAGACGGGGGGCGGGGCGCCAGAATGCCTCATGCTGATCGACCACTGGCCCCTGCTCGGGCTGCGCCTGAGGACCGGCCGCCTCGAACTGCGACTGCCCGATGAGGAGGAGCTGGCCGAGCTGGCCGACGTGGCCGCGAAGGGGGTCCATGAGCCGGACCGGCGGCCGTTCCTGCGGCCCTGGAGCGACCTGCCTCCGGCGGAGCGGGCGCGCGAGGTGGTGCAGCGCCACTGGCGCCGTCGCGGTTCGTGGACGTCCCGCGACTGGTCGCTTGACCTGACGGTCTTCGAGGACGGCCGTCCGGTCGGGATCCAGGAGGTCGGGGCGCAGGACTTCGGGATACTCCGGGAGGTGCGGACGGGGTCGTGGCTCGGCCTTGAGCATCAGGGCCGGGGCATCGGGCGGGCCATGCGGTCGGCCGTCCTGCATCTCGCCTTCGCCGGCCTCGGTGCCTCGGAGGCGACCACCATGTCGTTCGCGGACAACCCCGCCCCGCTGCTGATCTCCCGGCGGCTCGGGTACCGCCCCGACGGCATCGCCCGGGACATCCTGGATGGTGAGGCGGTCGTCAGCGAGCGGCTGCGTCTGACCCGCTCGGACTGGGAGCTCACGGACCGGCCGGAGGTCACGGTCGTCGGACTCGACCCCTGTCTGGCGCTCTTCGGCGCCTGAGGGGGCTGGAGGTCAGACCTCGCAGGGGGAGGGGACGTTCCGGGCCTCGTCGACGGGCTCGGGGGCGGGGGCACTCGTGTGGCGCCTTCCCAGGTGACGGTCGGCGGGGCGGTAGCGGACCATGGCCAACGCGAGGATCACCAGCCAGAGGAGGACGCCCCCGACCGCGACCACGATCGCCCCCGGTTCCAGAACCACTATGTCGTACACGTCCATGGTGTCCTCCGCTTCCGTCGGCCGCGGGGGGCCGCGACCATCCGTCTGGTAATTGTCCGGGGAAGTATCAGACTAGTTAACGACTCCTTTTCTTGAAAGCTTCCAGACAGGGTGCGTCACTACCTTGTATGGAGACCACATAATGGTCAAGAGAAGGTAATGCCGATATTCACCAGCACGGTCCGGACGGATCGGCGAGGCCGGCCCGGAGCCGGGTCTCCTCGTCCCGGCGGGACCCGCACGGAATGAACGCCGACAGCGAGAAGCCGCCCTCCCGGGTGGGGGCGGCCTCCACCCTGCCGCCCACGAGGCCGACCCGCTCGCGCAGGCCGCCGAGCCCGTAGCCGGACTCGACGTAGTGGGCCGGGCGACCGGCGGCCTCCTGCGCCGGCGCGCCCCTGCCGTTGACCACCCTCACCGCCACCTCGCCGTTCCGCAGGCCGCAGCTGACGTGGACATCGGCGCCCGGGGCGTGCTTGCGCACGTTGTTGAGCCCCTCCTGGACGACCCGGTAGCTCGCGTGCTGGACCGGCCGGGACAGCGCCTCCTCCGGAACGTCGAGCCGCAGACCGACGCGCAGGCCCGTGGCCCGGGCCTCGGCCACCAGGGTCTCGATGGCCGCAACGCCCGCGGCCGAGGCCGGCACCTCGTCGCTGCGCAGCACGGTGAGCAGCTCGCGCAGCTCGGTGAGGGCCTGGACGGCCTTGTCCTCGATGGTCCCGGCGAGCCGGCGCACCTCCCGCCGGTCGTCGGTGTCGGGGATGATCCCGGCGTTGAGCGCCATGGACGTCACCGCGTGCGTCACGGTGTCATGGAGCTCCCCGGCGATCCGCCGGCGCTCCCGCCAGGCGGCGCACTCCTCCCGCGCCCGCACGCCGGCCCGCAGCTCCTCGACCATGCCCCGGTAGCGGCACACCCACGTGCCGACGAGCGCGGGGAGGACCACGGGCATCAGCCCGCGGATCAGGCACAGGTAGAGGTTCTCGTCGGTGTACGGGTTCACGTAGTCGACGGCCACGTACACGACGAGCATGCCGGCCGCCACCCACTGCCAGCGGCGGACCGTGTTGTACGCGGTCATGGAGTAGGCCGCCAGGGTGAGCGGCACGACCACGCCGGTGACGCAGGCGCAGACGACCCCTGCGGCGATCATCGGCCAGGCCAGGCGGCGGCGCAGCGGCATGGTCGCGGCCGTGACCGCGCCCAGGGCGATCTCGATGGGGTCGGGGATCGGCCCCCACAGCGAGAAGGTCCGGCCGATCAGCGCCGTGGGGATGACGGACGCGAGGACCGCCGCCACCAGGAGGAGGTCGCCGATCTCACCGGAGCCCCACCCGATGAACTTGGGGGACTTCTCCTTCACCGACGGCCACAGCCGTCGCGCGGGAGGACTGCCGGCCACCAGAGACGACAGGCCTTGAACGTAGGGGGTCAGGGACCTCGCTCCCGGGCGGATCCTGACCAGGGGTTCGCTGATTCCGGAAAAACGCACGCTTCAGATTAAATCGATCATATCCGGGCATTACAGCACCGGTAGGAAAATATGCATTTCCTTGGGAAATTTTTTGCGCCCGGCTAACTTTGGTTACATATTTCCAGCGCTGAGGTCAGCGTACGCCTTTCCTAGCGGAATCGGATGACGGGGTGGCGGTTCTCCTCAACTGCTCGAGGTGCCGCTCGTGCGGGACCTGATCCCGCTGACGCGGCGCAGGATGTCCCACCAGAACGGCGCGCCGAATAACAGGGCGATCAGCGTGACGAGGAAGCCCGGCCAGTGGCCCGGCGCCGACAGCCGGCTCCACCAGTCGCTCCCCTTCCACTGCCACGAGGGGGTGCCGTCGGTGCCCATGGTGACGCTGACCGGGGCGTGCGTGAAGATCTTGACGAACGCCGGGGTGCTGAGCACGTCGGTCACGCAGGCGTAGGCGTCCTGCTCGGGAGCGCACTGCTCCCGCAGAGGGGCCAGGGCCTGCGGACCCGACTGGGCGAAGGCCGTGACCTCGCTGCGGTAGGCGTTGTCCGTCAGCAGGGTCTTGCCGTACTCCAGGGCGTCCATGCTGAAGACGAGGGTCACGATGAGACCCAGCGCGACGACCACCCAGCGGACGTAACGCCGGTAGAGGAGGCTGAGGCGCTCCATCTCCCCGTCGAACCACTCCTCGATGCCCCGGCGTAACGCCTCCATGTCGTCGCTGGCCCTGTCGAGGACCGCCTTGAGGGGGCGGTAGAAGGGGCTTTTCAGGCTGTCGAGGTCGCGCATGAGCGCCTCGACGCCGCCGTGCTCGGTCGCGATCTCCATGACGGCGACGGCGAAGCGGGCCGGCGGGATCTGGGCGATGCTCGTCTTCCCCCGCTTGGCGTGGTCGATCTCCTGAAGCCGCTCGTAGAGCAACTCGGCCATCGACTTGCCCAGACCCGGAGGCACGACCCGCGGCGCGACGTCCGCCGCCGCGTCGGGTGCGGCTGTCGCGGGCGTCGCGGCCCCGGTCTCCTGGGCGCCCGTTTGCCCGGCGGGCTGTGCTGTATCGGCGTCACCGCCGGATGTGGCGGCCCCGGCCGCTGTCGCGTGCGTCGCGGCCCCGCCTGCTGCGGCGGCACCGGCGTCCGTCGCCCCTCCGGCCGCTCCGGTGGCGGCGCCCGTGGTGTCGGTGAGCGACGAAGCCGGGACGGGCTCGGCCGGCCGCGGGAACTCCACGGCGTCCGCCTGCTCCGCCGAGTGCGCCGGGTCGAGATCGGCGCCGTCGACCGACGACATCACGACCCGCCCGCCCGTTGCCGCGAACTCCACGCCGTCCGCCTGCTCGGCCGTGTGCGCGGGGTCGAGGTCGCCCTCCCCCGCCGAGTCGCCCTCCCCCGCCGACAGGACGGGGACGCGGCCGGCCGCCGCCCCGAACTCGACCCCGTCCGCCTGCTCGGCCAAGTGCCCGGGATCCGCCGCGGCGCCGGTGGGGGCGTCGGCGGGGAGCGAGGCGGTGACGCGGGAGGACGGGCCGCCGCTCTCGGCAGGCACGGCCCGGGGCTCCGCCGGGGTCACGGACGAGGAGTCTGTGCCCGAGGCCGGCGGAGCGGGGGACGCGGGCTCACCAGGGGTCGCGGACGCCGACGGGTCTGTGGCGGTGGCCGGCGGAGCGGGGGGCGCGGGCTCCGCGGACGGAGTGGAGGGTTCACCGGCCGGGGGGTCGCCCGCGGCCATCCGCTCGGCGGCGACCGAGTCCGGCGCGGGGGCGAGCGGAGGACTCTCCACAGGCGGCGGCTGGGGGTTGAACCGCGGCCGCGGGTCCTTGCCGAACGGCAGCCTCGCGAAGACGCCGAGCACGGTCGCCGGAAGCCGGGACCGGCCCTCGGCCGGGGGCGGCAGCAGGTCCATCAGGGGTGCCCTGAGCCGGCGGCCCAGCCCCTTCAGCGCCCCGAGCACACGGTCGAGCACGCGCAGCGGTGCGGCCACCTTGTCGGCCGTCTCAGCCCCGTCCAGGGTGTCGCGCAGGTACGCCCAGAGGAACTTGCTGCGGATGCCGAGCAGCCGGACGATGCCCTCGTTGAGGCCGCTCACCAGAAGCGACAACAGGAGGAAGGCCAGGATCAGACCGATGGCGAGGTCCGCGTAGTACGAGATCAATGAGATCACCCGCACCGTTGATACACCGTCACTGATCGCGATGGCAACGCTTCGGACAATCACGGTCTCCTCCTCTCCCGGCATCCGGCGCAGCAGGGACGAACGGGGGTCAGAACA
Organism: Microbispora sp. ATCC PTA-5024; assembly: GCF_000511135.2. Lineage (NCBI taxonomy): Bacteria > Bacillati > Actinomycetota > Actinomycetes > Streptosporangiales > Streptosporangiaceae > Microbispora > Microbispora sp. ATCC PTA-5024. The sequence goes on from NZ_KI866522.1 coordinate 2,224,303, forward strand.
CCCGGCCCACGATGAATCGCTGGGCGCCTCCGTGTGACACCTCGTAGCGGAGTGACAGTCCGACGGCCTCCCTGATGGAGGGATCCGAGGCGGCGGGCCGGCCCTCGGCCGCGGCGATGTCGGCCGCCGTCACGGTCAGCTCCGCCGGCACCGCGCGGCTCCCCCGCCCGGGGTAACAGGCGACATCCGTGAACAGACGGGTGACGAGAACCTGGGCCAGCCCGTGCAGGACGTGCGTCCACCACGTGGCCTCGCCGGCCTTCGGCCCCAGGCCGCCCGGCTCGCCGACATGCAGTTCGGGGACCCCGAGGCGGGCCAGGCCCAGTGTGCGGAGGCCCAGCCCGTCCCGTTCGCCGGCGGCCTCCATACGGATCCACCGCGCGACCCCGAAGTCGCCCACGGCGGCGAACGGCGGCGGCCGCCAGGGGTCCGGCAACAGGCGCGCGGCGTCGACGTCGACCCGGACACCTCCGCTGACGGCCGCCACCGCGTCGACCGCGTGCGACCCGGCCCACAGATGCAGCGGCGGCCAGCCCGGAGGAGCCGCACAGATGACCAGCAGATGGGACGAACGACCGGACAGAAGGGGGAACAACGGCTCCAGCTCCGGCGAGCATTCACCGCAGCAGACGATCTCCAGCACGGGCGCGAGGGCGGGATCGTCGGCCCCCGTCTCCCTGATCCTCAGGCCGACCGGAGGCGGCTCGTCGGGCCAGGGCAGGGAGGACCACCGATCGTCCACGAGGGCCATGGGATCGGCGGGGATGCGCGCGGGCGCGGCCACCAGGTAGGCGGCCTCCAGGACCGTGGGAACAGGCAGCAGGATCACGTCCGAGACGGTGCCAGCCGGCCGCGTCTCCTCATCGACCCGAACCCGGTTCTGTGGACAACCGGCTGCGCCGGACCGGTTCGCGTGCATACGGGCCCCGGCCCCGGGTAGTGCGCAGCCCGGTGGGGAACGCGTCCCCGGGGGACAGACGGGGACGCTCCTCGGGAGCCGCCCGGGCAGCCGTCGCGGGCGGCTCCCGGACGACCCGGCCGCCGCCCAGCGGACCCAGGCCCACCCGCCGCCACCCCGGCCGCCGCCACCCGACCGCCGTCACCCCGACCGGCTGTCCTCCCGACCGCCGTCACCCCGACCGGCTGTCCTCCCGACCGCCGTCACCCCGACCGGCTGTCCTCCCGACCGCCGTCACCCCGACCGCCGTCACCCCGACCGCCGTCACCCCGGCCGCCGTCACCCCGGCCGCCGTCACCCCGGCCGCCGTCTCCTCGCCCGGCTGCCCTCGCGACGACATCCGCGCGCCGGCGCCGGGCCGCCCGACCGGCGTACCCGCCGCAGCCACGCCTCCCACCACTCGACGGCAGGCACGTGAGCGGCGAGAGGCCCGCGGTCAGGGGGCGGCCTGGAAGGCCCGGCCGGCGGGGGTGGGGGTGCCGTCGTCGCGGAAGAGGCCGCTGTTCGGCCGTGAGCCCGTGGCCGGCAGGCCGAACCACGCGTACCGGTGCACGTACGGCAGGGTGGCCAGCATCTTCGTCGAGGCGGTGACGAAGGCGGCCTGGCGCGTCTCGGTCGGAAAGCGGGTGCCGTGCGAGAAGTCGATCATGGCGTACTCGGTCAGCCAGATCGGCTTGTGATACCGCCGGTACACCGCCTGGAGGTAGGACTTCAGCCGCCCGACCGCGACCTCGGTACGGAAGTCGCCGCCGTACCAGTGCAGCGCCACGAAGTCCACGCGGTATCCCCGCTTGGCCGCGCCACTCATGAACCGGTCGAGCCAGCCCCCGGGGGTGTCCGCGCCGTACGCGACGGCGGGGCTCCCGATGACCCGTCCCGCCGCCATGAGCTTCGGCCACAGCGCGAGCGCCTTCTCGACGGTCATGTTCGCCTGGGCCGCCATGTCCGGCTCGTTGAACCCCAGCAGGTACGGCCCGGCGCTCCTCGCCCTGGCCAGATTGTCACGGGTGACCGAGGCCGGACCCCAGATCATGGGGACGAACCGAACCCCCTTCGGAGTGACGACTCCGTCGTGCCCGGCGCCCCAGGTGTAGTACCAGCTCGCGCGGGAGCGGGCCAGAGCCGTGCCGACGCCGGGCATCTTCCACACGCCGACCCCCTTCCTGCCGGACGTCGGGGCGGGGGTCCGAGAGGGCGTCGCGGGCAGGCGGTGCGCGCTCGAAGCGGACGAATGCCGCTTCGGGGCTGAAGCGGGCCGCGCCGAGGGCGTATGGGAGACGGCGGGCGCCGACCGGGCGGTCAGCCGCTCGGCCGGCGGCGCGGACAGGTGTCCCGTCACGGCGGCGCCGCCGACGACCACGGCCGCGACCCCCGTGACGGCGACGGACCCCGCCAGAGGCAGGCGCGGCCGCGGGACGTGCCGCCCCGCACGAACGACGGGTGAGCCGCCGGGCCCATGCGGGGCCGCCACGGACGGCCTCGGCGCGGGGCCGCGGTGGACGGCGGCGATCAGGCGGTCGAGGGCGAACCCGGCGGGGACCGGGAGCAGCGGCAGACCGCCCAGCAACCGGTCGACCGGCAGCAGGCCCCGTCCGCGCGGCTCGCACTCGGCGCAGCCGCGCACATGCCGGGCGAAGCGCTTGCGCCACAACGGCCCGGGCACGCCGTTCCAGTCCCGGGCCGCGGCGGCCAGCGCCGGACAGCCGGGATCGGCGGCCAGGGCCCTGACGACGGTCCGGGCGGTGTCGAGCTGCTCCTTCATCCGCTGCACGCGGACGGCGGCGTGCCGGCCGGACAGGCCGAGGGCGCCCGCGAGATCCGATCGCCGCAGCTCACCCGTCTCCTCCAGCCACCACAGGGCGAGCAGCGACCGGTCTCCGGAGTCGAGCCAGCGGGTGGCCTCGGCGACCTCGCGCCGCTGGTCGGTGAGCCCGAGCCGCAGGATGGTCACCCCCGCGAAGTCGGCGGCCGGATCCTGGACCTCGGCGACGGCGTCCAGGTCGGCCCTCCGGTCGAGCGCCGCCCGGCGGTCCCGCTCGCGATCGCGCACCTGCCGTACGGCGATCGCGATGAGCCACGACCGGTACGACTCGGGCTCGCGGAGGGCGGGCAGCGCCCGGACCACCCGGAGAAGGGTCTCCTGGACCACGTCGTCGACGTCGGCATGCCCGTTCAGGGCCCGTCCGACGATGTTGTAGACGAGCGGCAGCGAGTCGGCCACCAGGGCGTCCAACGCCCTCCTGTCCCCGTCCCGCGCAGCGGCCACCACCGTGGTGTCCGGTCCGTCCCTCCCGGTTCGGGCCATCGCGCATCGCTCCTTGTACGTCGTCCGGGCCCCGGCCGGCCGGTGGCGTGGACAAGTCTCTCGAACTGGACATTGGTCTGTCCTCGTCACAGGAGACCCGGAGCAGCACCCGCGGACAACGAAAATCCCGCGCCGACTTCTCGTGAACGGGGCGACCCGCCGGCCGCCGCAGCCGTCGGCGGCAGGAGCGAGACCGCCGAATCAGCTGTCGTAGAAGACCCGTTCGGCCACGGCCCTGGCCCGGCGCGTCACCCGCCGGTAGTCGTCGACGAAGTCCTCCGAGCCGTCCGGCGGGTATCCGAGGGCCCGCGCGATCAGCGCCCGCTCCTTGACCACGCCGGGGATGCTGTCGGCCGCCCGGCCGCGCACCAGCATGATCGCGTCCCGGATCCGGGAGGCGGACAGCCACGCCTCGGACAGCACCGCCTCGTCGGCCGGGTCGAGCAGGCCTTCCGCCGCGGCGGCGCGCAGGGCGCCGAGTGTCCGGGTCGTCCGCAGGGCCGGTACGGCTCCCGCGTGCCGGAGCTGGAGGAGCTGCGCCACCCACTCCACGTCGGCGAGGCCGCCGCGGCCGAGCTTGGTGTGCAGGGTCGGGTCGGCGCCGCGCGGCAGCCGCTCGGCCTCCATCCTGGCCTTGAGCCTGCGGATCTCCAGCACGGCGTCGCCGGAGATGCCGTCCGCCGGGTACCGCAGCGGGTCGACCATGTCCGTGAACGCCCGGCCGAGCTCGGCGTCCCCGGCGCAGAACCGGGCCCGCAGCAGCGCCTGGGCCTCCCAGTGGGACGACCACCGGTCGTAGTACGCCTTGTAGGACGCGATCGTCCGCACGAGCGGGCCCTGCCTGCCCTCGGGCCGGAGCCCGGCGTCCACCTGCAGCGGCGGGTCGGGGGCGGGCAGCGAGAGCAGCCGCCGGGTCTGCTCGGCCACTGCGTGCGCCGCGTCGGTCGCCTCCCGCTCCGGCACGCCGGGCAGCGGGGCGTGCACGAACATCACGTCGGCGTCGCTGGCGTAGGAGCTCTCCAGCCCGCCCAGGCGGCCCATCGCGATGACGGCCATCCGCGTCGGGAACGGGCGGGCCCGCTCGGCCGAGACCTTGTTGATGGCGGCGTCCATGGCGGCCTGGATCGTCACGTCGTTCAGCGTCGCGAGGGCCTGGCCGACCTCTTCGATGTCGATGAGGCCGGACAGGTCGGCGCAGGCCGTCCGGAACAGCTCCCGGCGGCGCAGGGCGCGCACGGCCGCGACAGCCGTCTCGGCGTTCTCGCCGTGCCGGGTCACGGCCGCCGCCGCCTCGGCCACGAGCGTCGCGGGCGGCCGTACGGCGAGCTCGGCGGGCGAGCCGAGCATCGCGACGGCGTCCGGCGCGTGCAGCAGTAAACCGGTCACGTAGCGGCTCGTCCCGAGCAGCCGGGCCAGCAGCTCGGCGACCGCGGTCTCGTCGCGCAGCAGTCGCAGGTACCAGGGTGTGGAGCCGAGCTTGTCGCTCACCTGGCGGAAGCCGAGCAGGCCCGCGTCCGGGTCGGGGGCGTCGGCGAACCAGGCGAGCATGACCGGCAGCAGCGTCCGCTGGATCGCCGCACGCCGGGACACGCCGCTGGTCAGCGCCGCGATGTGACGCAGCGCGCCCTCGGGGTCGGTGTAGCCGAGCGCCTCCAGCCGGGCCGTGGCCGCGGCCGCCGACAGCCGCGCCTCGGTCTCGGGGAGCCGGGCGACCGCCTGGAGCAGCGGCCGGTAGAACAGCTTCTCGTGCAGCCGCCGCACCTCCAGGGCGTGGCGCTTCCACGTCGTGGTGAACTCGCCGACCGGGTCGGTCGTCATGCCGAGCCCCCGGCCGATCCGGCGCAGGTCGGCCGTGTCGGACGGCACCACGTGCGTACGGCGGAGCCGGTGCAGCTGGATCATGTGCTCGACCTGGCGCAGGAACGTGTAGGCCTCGGCGAGCGCCTTGGCGTCGTCCCGGCCGACGTACCCGCCGCGGGACAGGGCGGCCAGCGCCGACAGGGTCGCCCGCCGCCGCAGGAGCGGGTCGGAGCGCCCGTGCACGAGCTGGAGGAGCTGCACGGCGAACTCGATGTCGCGCAGCCCGCCCGGCCCGAGCTTGATCTGCCGGTCGGCCTCGCCGGCGGGGACGTGGGCCTCGACGCGGCGGCGCATCGCCTGGACGTCCTCGACGAAGTTGGGCCGGGCCGCCGCCTGCCAGACCAGCTCGTTGACGGCCGAGGCGTACTCCCGGGCGAGCTCCTGGTCGCCCGCGACCGGGCGGGCCTTCAGCAGCGCCTGGAACTCCCACGTCTTGGCCCAGCGGCGGTAGTAGGCGATGTGGCTCTCCAGCGTCCGCACGAGCGGGCCCATCTTGCCCTCGGGCCGGAGGTTGGCGTCCACCTCCCACAGGGACCCCTCGGGCGTGCTGGTGGAGCAGGCCCGCATCATGCCCTGGGCGAGGCGGGTCGCCGTCTGCAGCGCCTTTGTCTCGTCGACCCCGTCACGCGGCTCCGCCACGAAGACCACGTCGACGTCGGAGATGTAGTTGAGCTCGCGGGCGCCGCACTTGCCCATGCCGATGACGGCGAGGCGGACGTTCCCGGCGTCGGCGGTCTCCGCGCGGCCGATCGCGAGGGCCGCCTCCAGGGCCGCTCCGGCGAGGTCGGCCAGCGCGGCCGCGGTCTCGGCGAGGGTGGCCTCGCCGGTGACGTCGCGCCCGGCGAGTTGGAGAAGCCGTCCGCGGTAGGCGACGCGCAGCGCCTCCGTCGCCGGGCCGGCCGCAGCGGGCTCGGCCGTCTCCAGCGACGCGCCGCCCGCCACCGGCTCGGCCGCGTCCGGGTCGGCGCCGACCGCGAGCAGCAGCTCCTCGCGCATCTCCCGGTCGGTCGGCCGCGCGACCGGCTGGAGCAGCTGCAGGCATTCGGGGTGCCGGACGACGTGGTCGCCCAGAGCGACGCTCAGCCCGAAGACGCCGAGCAGCCGCCCGCGCAGGCCGGGATCGGCGCGGAACGCCCCGAGCACGCTCGGGTCACGCTCGACGAGGCGGTTCAGCGACGTGAGCGCGAGGTCGGGGTCGGCGGCGCGGACGAGGTCGTCGAGCAGGGCGAAGTCGCCGACCGCCTCGGGCCCGAGCTCGTCGAGGAGCCGCTCGGCCCGGGCGCCGTCGGCGAACCCGAGTGCCGCCAGGCGTCCTGCCGTCGTCTGTATCCGAGGCGCGGCGTTCACCGTTCCTTCCTCCACCCCGACGTCGATCACGTCGGCCCCCCGAGACAGGCCTTCCCAGTAACGGTACACATGGGATGAAAGCCTCCTCGCTGAGATCGGCTCCCGACGGGGCCGCTTCTCCGGGTCGCTGCCGGACCCACCGCCGTCCACCTGGTGTGCCCCCCGGGCGCCCGCATGGGGTCGGGCGCGCCGGTGGAGCACATCGCACACGGTAACTCGCGGCTCTGTGCGCGTCCTTAGCGGTTTCTCAGCGTAATCGGACCATCACGCGGATTGCCCGCGCACCTCGCGCGTCTCCACGGCGTGGCGTCCCGTTCACCCCGAGGTCACCTGGGCGGCGAACGCCTCCGCGAAGGGCCGCCAGGTGGCCTCGAGCTCCGGCTCCGCCTCCCGCACCCGCGCGTCCAGCTCGGCGACCCGGAGAGGGTCCATGTCGCTCGTGCCGGTCCAGGACGCGAAGATCCCCGCGGACGCCTCGGGGTGGAACTGGACGGCCCAGGCCCGCTCCCCCAGCCGGTAGGCCTGGTTGGGGTACTGGGAGCCGGTCGCCAGCCGCACCGCGCCCGCGGGCAGCGCGGTCATCGCGTCGTAGTGGTACTGCACGGCCCGCCACGGCCCGGCCGGCAGCGCCGCGAACAGGGGGTCGTCCGCGGCCTCCGGCAGCGGCTCGATCGCCCCGGCGCCGATCTCCAGTCCGGCCGCCCCGCGCTCGACCGTCCCGCCGCAGGCGATGGTCATGAGCTGGGCCCCCAGGCAGATCCCCAGGGCCGGGACGCCTGACTCCACCGAACGCGCCATCAGCGCCCGGGTCGCCGGCAGCCAGCCGTACCCCTCGTCGTCCCAGGCGGACGCCGCCCCGCCGAGGACGAGCAGCCCGTCCCCGGCCCGCTCGGGCACCGGCTCACCCTTGTACGGCCGGACGACCTCGCACCGGACGCCTGCCCCCTCCAGCCATCCGGCGAAGAACCCGAGCCCGGCCTCGGCCTCGTGCTCGATGACGATGAGTTCACGCATGATCCGAGCTTAGGGACACATATCCAGATAGGACATCCCTGGGCGAGTCGTACCGTACAGTCCGAATCATGAAATTCGATGAGGTGGCCGTCCCCGGCGGGCGGCTCCGGATCGCCCTCTTCGGCGAGGGCCCGCGCCTGGTCATCGCGGCGCACGGCATCACCGGCTCACACGTGTCCTGGGGCGCGGTCGCCGACGCCCTTCCCCCGGAGTGGACGCTGGTCGCCCCCGACCTGCGCGGACGCGGTCACAGCGCCGGCGTCTCCGGCCCGTACGGGCTGGACCGCCACGCGGAGGACCTCGACCTGGTCGCCCGGCATGTGGGCGCGGACGAGACGAGCGTGCTCACCGGCCACTCCATGGGCGCCTACGTGGCCGCTCTGCACGGCGCCGCCCGGCGCTACGCCCGGGTCGTGCTGATCGACGGCGGCCTGCCGCTGCCGATGCCCCCGGGCGCCGACCCCGACGAGGTGCTGACGCTGACCCTGGGGCCGGCGATCCAGCGGCTGAGCATGACGTACCCGAGCGTGGACGCCTACGTGGACTTCTTCCGGGCGCACCCGGCGCTCGGCGAGGGCTGGTCGCCGCTGGTCGAGGAGTACGTCCGTTACGACGCGACCGGTGCCGAGGGCGCCGTCCGCTCCCGCGCCCGGGAGGACGCCGTACGGCAGGACGGGCGCTGGCTCCTGACCGAGACGGAGGCCGCCTCCGCGGCGCTCAAGGCGGTCGAGGCGCCGCTGTCGCTGCTGCGCGCCCCGCGAGGACTGCTCAACCAGCCCGTCGGCATGCTGCCCGACGACCTCGCGGCGGAGTGGGCCGCGCGGCTGCCGTCGCTGCGCCAGGAGGTCGTGGACGACTGCAACCACTACACGATCGTGTTCGACCCGCGCTGCGCCCGCCTCGTCGCAAGCCGGCTGACCGAGCCGTCCCCCTGAGGGAGGGCTCTGTCAGGCGCAGTCGGCGACCGGGCGGGGCGTGATCCAGGTGGCCGCGGCGGCCGCGACCAGCGTGCCGTCCAGCTCGTAGACCGCGCTCACGCCGAACAGCTTGCGGCCCTCGCGCCGGACCGGGCGGGCCACGACCGAGTAGCGGCCCATCGGGTACACGCGCCGGTAGACCTGCCCGGTCAGCCGTCCCAGCAGGGCCGACTCGACCGGCTGGGAGGCGGCGCCGGAGCAGTGGTGCGCCCACCCGGTGGCGCAGTCGAGGGCCGCCCACACGATCGACTCGGGAACCACGCCGTGCTCGTCGGTCACGCCCACCGGCACCCGCCACCCGGCGGCCACCAGGTCGGTGCCCTCGACCGGCCCGGGGAAGATCCGCAGGCCGTCGCCCGGCTCACGTACGCCGCAGGCGAAGCACCCCGCGATCGCGTGGCCGCCCAGGCCGGGGAAGCCCGCCTCGGCGCGGGCCGCGTCCGTGAACGACACGAACGGCGGCGGGGTGAGGGTCTCCGCGACGGGGATGGCCTCCACGAGGTGGCTCTCGTCCCGGCACAGCGCGACGGCGTTGCCGACGTGCTCGACCGCCAGCTCCGTCTCCAGCGGGACCGGTTTGTGGAGGGTGACCTCCACCGGGGACTCGTTGCCCGCCCCGCGCAGCACACCGGCCAGCGTGCCGGCGATCCAGCCGCCGTTCGCGGTGCCCTCCGGCCCGCGGAAGCGCTTGGGCACGGTCAACACGGTCTGCAGCCCCACAGCCGCCGTCATTGGGTTACGCCCTCCCCAGGTCCCTGAAACGGTTCATCCGTAAAAGTCGTAACAACGAAACCGATTTTACTGTTCCGGCCAGAGATCCAGAAAAACATGCGGCGGTGTCAGGATCATTAGCAGCCTGTAACACCTCCATGACCGGCGGAGGCGGGAGGCCCCCCGCGCGCCGGGCCCGCTCACGGCCCGGCGCCGTCCGGTGGCGGGTCGGCCAGCATCCGCATCAGCTCTCGCAGCCGTACGGCGAGGGCCTCCTCGTCCATGCCGGCGAGCGCGGGGGTCGCGACGACCTTGCGCATCAGCCACACCCCGGCGATCAGGGACAGCAGCAACTCCGCCCGCGCCGCCGCGTCCGTCCCGGACAGCAGGCCGGTGAGGTGCCGCCCCACGTGCCTCTCGATGCCCGCCCGGATGATCTCCGCGGCGCGCGGATTCGCCGCCGACCGGAGCATCAGCAGGAACGGGTCCAGGTCGTCGGCGTACGGCGCGGTCCGCCTGGCCACGGCGTTCGCCGTCTGCTCGCTCAGCGCGTCCGGGTCGTCGCCCACGACCGTACGCGGCGCGAAGGAGCGGTCGACCGCCTCGGCGAAGAGCTGTTCCTTCGACCCGAAGTAACGGTTGACCAGCATGGCGGTCACTCCCGCATTGCCGGCCACCTCCCGTACGCCGGCGCCGTCGTAGCCGGCGCGGGTGAACGCCTCCACCGCCGAGATCAGGATCGCCTCACGGGTCGCGCCGGCGTCGCGCCGCCGTGGACCGTCAGCCGGTCCACGTGAGTCCTCCACCATGTCTACGAGTGTAGACTCTTCCCGAGGTCTACAGCTGTAGACATATGCGAGAACGGGGGAATCCCATGAACCTGAACCTGGCCGGCAAGCGTGCTCTGGTCACCGGTTCGAGCTCCGGCCTGGGCGAGGCGACGGTGCGCCTGCTCGCCGCCGAAGGCGCCGCGGTCGTGGTGCACGGACGCGACGAACGGCGCACGCAGGCGGTGGCCGAGGCGATCCGCGCGGACGGCGGGAAGGCCGACATCGCCATCGGCGACCTGACCGGCGACGACGGCGCGGACGCGGTGGCGTCGGCGGCGCTGGCCGGCGGGCCCGTCGACATCCTGGTCAACAACGCGGGCGCCTACAGGCACCTCTCCTGGGCGGACGCCACGCCGGACACCTGGCGCGACACCTACGAGGGCAACGTCATCTCCGGCGTGCGGATGATCCAGCGGCTGGTGCCCTTCATGCGCGAGCGCGGCTGGGGGCGCGTCATCACCATCGGCGGCGGCCTCGCCGTCCAGCCGATGCACCAGCACCCGCAGTACAACGCCACCCTCGCCGCCCGCCACAACCTGGCGGTGTCGCTCGCGCGCGAGTTGCGGGGCACCGGCGTGACCTCCAACGTCGTCGCTCCCGGCGCGATCCTCGTCGACGCCGTCAAGGACCTGCTGACCGAGATCGCCCCCGCTCGCGGCTGGGGCGAGAGCTGGGAACAGATCGAACAGGACGCGACGAACGAACTGGTGCCCAACGACATCGAGCGCCTGGGACGGCCGGAGGAGATCGCCACCGCCGTCGCCTTCCTCGCCAGCCCGTTGTCCGGCTACATCAGCGGCGCCAGTCTCCGCGTCGACGGCGGCCACATCCGCGGCGTCGCCTAGGATCCCGGTCGTGGCCGGATGCGCCCGTCCCCCGGGCCGATGGCGCCTCGATCGGACGACAGTAAGATCACGACCGCGACGCGGCGGCGCCGGTCGTGCTTAGCCTGTGCAGATGTGGCGCCTGTGCGGGTCGTTGCTGGTGGTCGCCGGGATCATGAGCACGACGACGAGTTGCTCGCCCCCCGTCTCCGGGATGACGGGAGTCGGCGTCGACGCCGAGGGGCATCCGATCATCGTCCTGGCGTGGTGCGAAGGGGCGGCGCCTCCTGAGCGCGTGAGCGTCTCTCACTACGAGGACCCTGCCGGCCCTCTCGACGCCGTTCCCGTCAACACCCCCGGGTCGACGTACAGGGTGGTGGACGACGTGAACTTCGTCGCGCCACCTCTCGACGGGCGGAGCGCGTCCGTCCGCCTGGATGCCCCGGACGACGGCTGGACGGTGGAGCCCCGGCCGTTCGAGCTGCGCCCGGGGGTGCTCTACGGGGCGTTCGGTCACCAGGGGCGAGGCGACGACGAAGTCAACACCGACTACGTCAGCTTCTCGGCCGGGAGCGTGGCCACGCTCACGCCGGGGTCGGTGCTGGTCCAGCGTTACGACGAGAGGCGGTCGCCGGCGCCCGGCTGGGTCGACGTCGTGATCACGCGGGACGACTTCGATCGTCAAGGCCGCGATCACGACTGCCGATGACCCCTCTGACCACGGGGACCAGGCTCGGCAGGTCAGAGCATGGGCAGGTAGCGGCCGAGCTCGTACGCGGTGACCTGGCGCCGGCACTCCTGCCACTCGTGCTGGCGGGTCGCTGCTCGCCCCGTCGTCACAGGTCTCGGCGACGCCGCAGGCTGGGGACGACAGGACCGGTGAGTCACTTAGTGCCGTCATCACTGCGGTGAAGCGGCAGTACGCGCACCGCCGCGGCGTGCGGATCTCGACAGGATCTCGGTGGTTCACAAGGCTCGAAGCCACTGACCGAGGGCTTCGAAGTCTTCGTCGGCGAGTCCCCTGTATGACTCCACGTGGTGAAGGAGAGCCCGACCGCTGTGGTGCGCGGAGACCCACTCCCTGTCGGCGTCGGTGATCTCGTCGTCGACCCAGGCGAACGTGCGTCCGTCCGCCCAGTTCACCAGGGTCCGGGTCTTCCAGCAGAGCCCGAACCACTGGTCCTCACGTTCGTGCTGGTCGGTTGGCTCCGGCCAGCTCACGACAGGCAGTCGCGGCAGCCCGATCCGTGGTGCTATCTCGTTGTTCGCCTCCTCTTCCCAGGTGGTCGCCCAGACGAGTTGGCAGGGCAGCCCTGCCAGCCGACTCCCCACCTCACAGGTGAGCCGCGCCAAGCGCGAGTCCGGCGTGGTACCCCGCGGTGCGCGTTCCGGGTCCTCTCCGAAAGGGAGAATCGGCCCGTCGATGTCGAGGAAGAGCAGCGGGCGTTCGGCATGATCGGTCATGCTGCGCCGACCTCGTCACGTTCGTGTTCGAAGCGGGCTCCGGCACGCACGAGAGCCACCACGTGAGGTGCGTTGACCGCGCGCCGGCGGGCCTGGGCCGACTCGATCAGCTTGAACGCCATGGCCAACCTGGCCGCACGCGACCCCGGCCCCTCGGTGACCTTCGTGCCGTGCCGGAGGGTTGCGAACGTGGCCTCGATCGGATTCGTCTCCTTGTCCACGACGTTCCAGATCTCCGCCAGCGCCTTCGTCGCTCCCGGGTGCGCGGACTTCGGCATGGCCTCCAACCCATCAGCATTTTGGAATACGCGGGACCGCGCGCAGGCTCTACGCGAGTGTCTGCGTGAGTTCGTTACGGTGTTCGGTGTACACCACCTGGCCGAGAGCGCCGTTGACCAGAGGCATGTACGGCGGGACATGGCCACACTCGACATCGGCGATGATCGGTACGGCGAGGCCGCCGAGTGCGTCGAGCACCGCCTCGTGCTGAGTGAGCGAGTCGATGCCCGGGGCACGGGTGCGGCCGACGAGCACGGCGTTCGCGTTGGTGAAGAATCCAGCCATCCGCATCCCGTGCAGGTTCCTGCAGATCGTCGCCGCGTCGTCGTCGGACGCCTCGACGTAGACGAGCAGCCCTTCGGGCGCCGTGGTCGCCGCGAAGGACGCGATGTCGCCGTACGGCGTACCGGTGAGGTTGCACAAGGTTTCGATGCACCCTCCGATCAGCCGGCCCTCGGCCCGCACGTCACCGTCGCCGTCCAGCCGCGTCCATCGTCCCGGCGTGTCGAGCGTGAACTCGCTCACGTCCGGAGTGATTCTGTAGTTGTCCCATCCTTGTGCTCGGTGGCGGTTCGGCGGAGTCTGCGTGAAAGTCGTTCCCGGCTCCATCAGCGCAATGTCCAGCCAGGTGAGCAGTCCTTCCGGCGCGCGGTACGGCGTGTCCATCAGGTTGTTGCCATGGATCGTCGCGATCCCGGTCATAAGAGTGAGCGGAGTGATGATCGTGGACATGTCGGAGAAGCCGACGACCCATGTCGGGTCGGCCTCACGCAACTGGTCCCAGTCGAGCAGGGGCAGCAGGTCGATCGCGGTCACCCCGCCCCATGGCGGTACGACGGCTCTGATGCGCGGGTCGAGGAGCATGTCCATCAGTTCGCGTGCGCGTGCGGCGGCCGGCGCGCTGACGTGTCCGGTACCGTCCATGCACTCCCCGACCACCACCTCGTATCCGCGCGCCTCCACGGTACGGACGGCTGCCTGGAGGCGATCTCGCAGGCTCTCGTCCACGCCACTGGAGGGGGCGGTGACACCGACACGGTCGCCGGGACGCAACGGGGAGGGGAATCGCACGTTCATGCCCATGATCTTGGCGGAATACTCGGCCGGTCAGCCACGGATGTGCTTTCAACGACCATGCGCGTGCCCTGATCCTCGACGCCTGGAGGATCGGCCCTTCCGGTGAGCCTTCCCCGGTCACTGGGTGACGCTCACCGGAGGTCGTCTCGGCGGGTCAGAGCACCGGGAGGTAGCGGCCGAGCTCGTACTCGGTGACCTGGCGGCGGTACTCCTGCCACTCGGTCCGCTTGTTGCGGAGGAAGTAGTCGAAGACGTGCTCCCCGAGCGTCTCGGCGACCAGCTCGCTGTGCTCCATGGCCGCGATCGCCTCGTCGAGCGACTGCGGCAGCGGGGCGATGCCGAGCGCCCGCCGCTCCCCGCTGGTCAGCGCCCACACGTCGTCCTCGGCGCCGGCGGGCATCTCGTACCCCTCCTCGATGCCCTTCAGGCCGGCGGCGAGGATGACCGCGAACGCCAGGTAGGGGTTGCAGGAGGAGTCGAGCGAGCGGAACTCGATCCGGGTCGAGCCGCTCTTGTGCGGCTTGTACATCGGCACCCGCACGAGCGCGGAGCGGTTGTTGTGGCCCCAGCAGATGTACGCGGGGGCCTCTCCGCCGGCCCCGGCGATCGCCTCGGCGCCGCCCCACAGCCGCTTGTAGGAGTTCACCCACTGGTTGCACACCGCGGTGATCTCGGCCGCGTGCCGCAGCAGCCCGCCGATGAACGAGCGGCCGATCTTGGAGAGCTGGTACTCCGCGCCCGGCTCGTAGAAGGCGTTGCGGTCGCCCTCGAACAGCGACATGTGCGTGTGCATGCCGGAGCCCGGGAAGTCGGTGAACGGCTTGGGCATGAACGAGGCCCAGACGCCCTGCTCCAGCGCGACCTCCTTCATGACCAGGCGGAACGTCATGATGTTGTCGGCCGTGGTGAGCGCGTCGGCGTACCGCAGGTCGATCTCCTGCTGGCCCGGGGCGCCCTCGTGGTGGCTGAACTCCACGGAGATGCCCATGGACTCCAGCATCATGATCGCGTTGCGCCGGAAGTCGTGGCCCGCGCTGTGCGGCGTGTGGTCGAAGTAGCCGCCCTCGTCGATCGGCTCCGGCCGCTGCCCCTTCTCCGGGCGGCTGCGCAGCAGGAAGAACTCGACCTCGGGATGGGTGTAGAACGTGAAGCCCATGTCGGCCGCCTTGGCGAGCGTCCGCTTCAGGACCCACCGGGGGTCGGCGTGCGACGGCGAGCCGTCCGGCATGAGGATGTCGCAGAACATGCGGGCCGCGCCCGGCGACTCGCTGCGCCACGGGAGGATCTGGAACGTCGACGGGTCGGGCTTGGCGAGCATGTCCGACTCGTAGACCCGGGAGAAGCCCTCGATGGACGAGCCGTCGAACCCGATGCCCTCGGCGAAGGCGCCCTCGAGTTCGGCGGGGGCGATCGCCACCGACTTCAGGAAACCGAGCACGTCGGTGAACCACAGCCGGATGAACCGGATGTCACGCTCCTCGAGCGTGCGGAGGACGAATTCCTGCTGGCGGTCCAAGGCGTACCTCTCGGAAATTACACGTCAGGTCTCGTACCAGTGTGCCCCTTGTGTGTTTCACAGGGGTTACGGGGGGGTGTGAGGGCGCGACCGGAGGCCGTGCGACTTCGCACCGCCGGAGGAGGGCGGCGTCCCCCGCCGTCCCGGGGACGAACCCGGCGTGGCCGGGGTTGATCCGGTGTTGATTCGGTGTCGACCGGGCCGGGTTAACGTCCGGCCATGCCGGTGACCGAGACGAAGGAGTGCCCGGTCGTGCCAGAGCCCGCGCGCGACCGCTCCCACCCCGCCAATGCCGCGAACAGTGCCGACCTCGACCTCCGCGAGCCCGGCGAGCTCCCGGACGACGACGACCTCGCCGGGGACGCCTCCGGCGACGACCGCGGGCGGCGGGACCTCGTCCGGGCGCTGGGACCGGCCGTCGGCGTCGCCATCGCGGCCGCGTCCATCTGCCTCGAGATCGCCGACATCTGGGTGACGGCCCAGATTCCGCCCGCCGACTACACGCCGCTGCCGTTCGCGCCCGAGGACATGGCGGGCACCGCGTTCCCCGTCTTCGGGGCGCTGCTGGTGATGTCGCGGCCGCGGCTGCTGCTGGGGTGGCTGCTGTGTCTCGGCGGCCTCGGCTCGGCCGCGAACATCCTCGCCGCCAACGTGGCGGCCCTGCTCGTGCTGCACGGGGGCCATCCGCTGGTCCACCCGCTCTGGATCTTCGCCGACGGGGTGTGGAACCTCACGACGTACGCCCTCGGGATCCTGCTGCCGCTGCTCTACCCGACCGGCCGGATCCTGTCCAGGCGCTGGTGCGTGCCCGGGGCGTTCGCGGCCTGCGCCCTCGCCCTCGACTGGATGTGCTCGGTCGTCGCGCCTTCGGGAGTCAGGACCGGCGACAACCCGCTGGAGGTGGCGGCGTTCGCCCCGTACTACGCGGGCACCCGGCAGGTGCTGCACGCGGCGGTCGCGGTGGGCATGGCGCTGGCGTTCTCCTCGCTGGTCGTACGGTTCCACCGGGCGGGACCGGTGGAACGCCGCCAGATCCTCTGGCCGCTGGTGGCGATCGCGGGACTGGTCGTGCCGTGGGTGATCGGGTACCCGGTCTGGTGGGTCGCGTCGCTGACCATCCCCTTCGTGCCGGCCGCCATCGCCGTCGCCGTGCTGCGCTACCGCCTGTACGGCATCGACACGCTGATCAGCCGCGCCATCGTCGGCGCCGGCCTCGTCGGCGTGGTCGTGGGCGTGTACGTGCTGGCGGGCGCGGCGTCGAGCCTGGTCCTGTCGGAGGTCGACCGCTTCGCCGGGCTGGCCGCCGCCCTGTTCGCCGGGGCGTTCTTCCAGCCGATCCGGCGCGGGCTGCAGCGGCTCGTCGACCGGGCGCTGTACGGCTCGCGCGGCGACCCCACGGCGCTCGCGGCCGCGCTGCGGCGGCGGCTGCAGCACGCCGACCCGGCCCACGCCCTGCTGGCGTCGCTGGAGGTGCTGCGCGAGGGCCTGTCCGTGACCGGCATCAGAGTCGAGGTCGACGGCGCGGCGACCACCAGCGGCGAGGCGGAGCGGGTCGCCCGGGAGATCCCCCTGGTGTGGCACGGCGAGCCGGTGGGCGTGATGCTGATCGGCCCGCCCGGCAGGCGCCGGTTCCCCGCCGCCCACGACGAGCGGGTCATCTCCGTGCTCACGCCGTACGTCGCGGACGCCGCGCACACGGTGCTGCTGACCAGGGCGCTTCAGCGCTCACGGGAGCGGATCCTGACGGCCAGGGAGGAGGAGCGCCGCCGGCTCCGCCGCGACCTGCACGACGGGCTGGGGCAGACGCTGTCGTCGATGGCGATGACGCTGTCGATGGCCCGCGTCAGCCTGGAACGGTCCCCCAAAACGGCGGACGAGCTGCTCGGGCAGCTGCGCGGCTGCATGGACGACGTGTCCGCCGACGTCCGCGAGCTCGTGTACGGCCTGCGGCCCCCGGCCCTCGACGACCTCGGGCTGGCGGGAGCCGTACGGGCCCTGGCGGAGGAGGCGCGGCCCGGCCTGCTCGCGGGTGCGGCGGTCGCCGGTGACGCCGAGCCGGGCGCCGAGCCGGGCGCCGAGCCGGGCGCCGAGCCGGGCGCCGAGCCTGGTGCTGAGCCTGGTGCTGAGGCGGGGGCCGTGGCGGGCGCTGTGGCGAGCGCCGAGGCGGGGGCCGCGACGGGCGTGCCGCCGGTGGCGGAAGTGGACGTCGACGTGCGCGGCGACCTGGACGGCCTGCCGGCCGCCGTCGAGGTGGCGGCCTACCGGATCGTGCAGGAGGCGCTGACCAACGTCCGCAAGCACGCCCGCGCCCGCCGCGTGCGGGTCAGCCTGCGCCGGGACGGCGAGTTGCGGGTGGTGGTGGCCGACGACGGGGTGGGCCTGCCCGCGAGCAGGAGGCCGGGAGTGGGGCTGGTCAGCATGGCCGAGCGGGCGGCCGAGGTCGGCGGCACCTGCGCGGTCGCCTCCGGCCGGGACGGCGGCACCACGGTCGTCGCCCGCCTGCCCGCCGGCTGGCGCGACGCCGGTTAGCGCCCGCCTGCCGCCGCCTGGCGCGACGCCGGTGAGCGGCCGGTCAGGAGCCGCAGGCCAGGGAGTCGCCGATGGGGGTGCGCCGGTACAGGACCTGGCGGCCGAGCCGCCTGCCCGTCACGAGCCCGCCGTCCGAGAGCACGGTCAGGTGCTGGCTGACCGCGCCCGGCGTGAGGTCGAGCCGCCGGGCCAGGGAGGTCGTGGAGCCCGGCTCCTCCAGCGCCGTCAGGATCTGCGCCCGGGTGCGGCCGAGCAGCGCCGACAGCGCCTTCGGCGTGCAGGGCGCCCCCGACGACCACAGCGTGCCGACGCCCCTGGCGGGGTAGCTCAGCATCGGCCGGTACGGCTCGTACATCACCGAGACGTCGGGCCAGCCGAACGCGCTCGGCACG
Organism: Microbispora sp. ATCC PTA-5024; assembly: GCF_000511135.2. Taxonomy (NCBI): domain Bacteria; kingdom Bacillati; phylum Actinomycetota; class Actinomycetes; order Streptosporangiales; family Streptosporangiaceae; genus Microbispora; species Microbispora sp. ATCC PTA-5024. The sequence continues at coordinate 2,242,386 of NZ_KI866522.1, forward strand.
AGCACGAGCCCGTCGCCCGCGACGTCGCCCTCGTAGACGCAGTGCTTGGCCGTGACCAGCCGGTCGCCGTGCCACGCCACGGAGGGGTGGAGGTCGGCGAACAGCTCCCGCACCCCGCCCGCGGCCAGCCGGCGGGACCGCCACATGACGTCGTTCTCCAGCAGGCCGTGGATCCGCGGCCAGAACTCCTCGAACGCCGCGGACCAGTACTCCCCCAGCCGCTCGGTCACCCGCCGCATGCCCGCCTCCGGGTCCTCCTGGAACCGGGCCACGGCCGCGGGGTCGGCCGTCGGAACCCAGGCGACCTCCTCGTACGCCGTGTGGGGCCGGGTGGCGCGCACCCGTTCCAGCTCCTCGGCGAAGTCGGGCAGCGGGGTGTCCGGCGGCGGGGTCAGGAAGTCGGCCACGTACCCGGTGACCGGGACGATCGCGAACAGCTCGGTCAGGTCGAGCCCGCGCAGCCGGGGCCGTACGGCCCGCAGCCACGGCAGGTGCAGCGAGTGGCGGGCGGGCGCGCGCAGCACCCGGAGGCTCGCGACGAGCTCCCACATCGGGGAGAAGGCGAAGCGCAGCCGCGCCACGTCGTCGGGCGTGAACCGCCACTCCACCGGCACGTCGTCTCCTCCATCTTTTAGCGACGCCTAAAAGATTGGCATGGCGGTCACGGGTTGTCCAAGGGTTGACCATGTGACGACGGTGACGACGAGGCGGGATTTCCTGCGATCAAGGGTGGGCGGGCTGCCGCGCGCGTTCTGGGTGCTGTTCGCCGGGACGTTCGTGAACCGCCTCGGCACGATGGTGGAGCCGTTCATCGGCGTCTACCTCACGCAGGCCCGCGGCATGTCGCTGGCCGCGGCCGGGCTGGTGATGACGATGTTCGGGGCCGGGTCGCTGCTGTCGCAGCCGGTGGCCGGCTGGGCCTCCGACCGCTTCGGCCGCCGGGTGACGCTCACCGGCGGCATGACGGCCACGGCCGTGACCATGGTCGCGCTCGGCTACACCACGAGCCTGCCGGGGATCGTCGCGGCCATGCTCGTGCTCGGGGTGGTCGTCGACGCCTACCGCCCGGCTTCCCAGGCGCTCGTCGCCGACCTGGTTTCGCCGCAGGACCGCCCCCGGGCGTACGGGCTGCTGTTCTGGGCGATCAACCTCGGCTTCTCGATCGCGATGGTCGCGGGCGGGTGGCTCGCCGGGTCGGGCTTCACGGTCCTGTTCTGGGTGGACGCGGTCACCTGCCTGATCTTCGGGATCCTGGTCTGGCGGGCGATCCCGGAGACCCGGCCGGTGCGGGCGGCCGAGGAGGGCGGGAGCTTCACCGACGTGCTCCGCGACCGGCTCATGGTGGCGTTCGTGCTGATCAACTTCGCGTACGCGCTGGTCTACCTGCAGGCCTACAGCACGCTGCCGCTGGCGATGACCGGGGTCGCCGGCCTGCCCGCCAGCGCGTACGGCGTCGCGATGGCGGTCAACGGCCTGGTGATCGTGGTCGTGCAGCCGGTGACGAACTCCTGGCTGGCGAGATACGACCCGTCCAAGGTGCTCGCGGCCGGATTCGTCCTGGTGGGCGCCGGGTTCGCGCTGACCGCCGCGGTGGCCTCGACGCCCGGGTACGCGCTGAGCGTCGCCGTGTGGACGCTCGGGGAGGTGCTGACGGCCGGCATCCCGGGAGCGATCGTCGCCGCCCTCGCCCCGGCCCACCTGCGCGGACGCTACTCCGGCCTGTACGGCCTGTCCTGGTCGGCCGGGACCCTGCTCGCGCCCCTCGCCGGGACCCGGCTGCTGGAGGCGTCCCCCACGCTGGCGTGGCTCATCCTGGGCGGCCTCGGCCTCCTCGCGGCCGCCGGCCAGATCGCCATCGGCCGCGCCGTCCGCCGCCGCACCGCCCTCACCCGGCTGCCCTGAGGCGGCCGTTCGCTGGTCATCCGGGATGAGGGCGGACATAATCCTTGTCCAGAATGGACGAAAAACCGCCGGCATCCCCTGGGCGGACGGCCGCATGGGTCATGGCGGCCGTGGCGCTGGCCCTCACCGCGGCCGGTCTGCTGATCCAGGTCCGCACCCCCGCGGAGTGGCGCGCCGGGTCGCCGGTGACCCCGGATCTCGGCGTGGCGCTGACGTTCCCCGCCGTGGGAGCGTTCCTGGTCGCGCAGCGGCCCCGGCTCAGCGTGGCCTGGCTCATGTGCGCGGGCGGCCTGCTGGCGTCCGGCAACGTCTTCTTCACCGCGGTGTCGTTCGGCGAGGCCTCACGGGGCGCGTTCGCCCTCGCCAACGCCGCCCGCTGGCTGGACGTCGCCTGCTGGGCGCTCGCCGGCCTGATGCTCGCGATCCTGCTCCCCCTGCTGTCCCCCACCGGGCGGCCGCCCTCGCGCCGCTGGGTGCCGGTCGTCGTGCTGGGGTCCCTCGCGACGGCCGGGGAGATCGCTTTGGCGCTGGTGCGTCCCGACCCCGACCCGGCGACGTACGCCTGGCCGGTCGTGATCCACAACCCGCTCGAGATCCGGGCCGTCGTTCCCTATTACTCCGCCCTCTGGACGGTCCTGGGATACGCGATCCAGGCCTGCGTCGTGGCCGCGCTGGCGTCGCTCGCCCTGCGGCTGCGGCGGGCCGACCCGGAGACCCGGCGCCAGATCGCCTGGCCGCTCAGCGCGTTCACCGGGTACGTGGTGTTCTACCTGCTCGGCGAATCCATGGGGCCGGCGGCGACGGCGTGGACGGCCGTCATCCCGTTCGCCATCCTGTTCTCGGCCCTGCGCTACCGGCTGTACGGCATCGACACCGTTTTCAGCCGGGCCATCGTCGCGGCCGGGCTGCTCGCCGTGGTCAGCGCCGTCTACTTCGGCGCCGGCGCGATCGCGGGCCTCGTCGTCTCCGGGTACCACCAGGTGGCCGGACTGGCCGCTGCGCTGTTCGCCGGGGCGTTCTTCCAGCCGTTGCGGCGGATCCTCCAGCGGGCGGTCGACCGGGCGATGTACGGCCGGGTGGGCGACCCGGCGCTGCTCGCCCAGCGGCTGACCCAGGAGGTGCGGCGGGCCGACCCGGCCGACGCGCTGGCCGCCGTCGTGACCGTCGTTCGGGACGGCCTGGCGGTGGACGGCGCGGCGGTCGAGGTCGCCGACGGCCGGCCGCGGTACGTCGAGAGCGGCGACGTCGGCCCCGCCCCGAGGCCCATCCCGCTCGTCTGGCACGGCGAGCCGGTCGGACGGCTGCTCGTCGGCAGGCCCGGCGCCCGCCGGTTCGCGGCCGCGCACGACGAGCGGGTGCTCGCCACGCTCCTCCCCTACGTCGCCGACGTCGCCCACGCCGTCCGGATGGCCGCCGACCTGCAGCGGTCGCGCGAGCGCATCCTGGCCGCCCGCGAGGAGGAGCGCCGCCGCCTGCGCCGTGACCTGCACGACGGCCTCGGCCAGACGCTGGGGGCGATGGCCATGACGATCAACATGGCCCGGATCAGCCTGTCGCGCTCCCCCGCCACCGCCGACAGCCTCCTGCAGGACCTGCGCGTCGGCATGGACGCCGTGGCCGGAGACATCCGCGAGCTCGTGTACGGCCTGCGGCCCCCGGCCCTCGACGACCTCGGGCTCGCGGGAGCCGTACGGGCCCTGGCCGACGAGACGCCTCCCTCCGACGGCGGCGACGGGTCCGCCGTGGCCGTCCGCGTGGACGGCGACCTGACCGGGCTGCCCGCCGCCGTCGAGGTGGCGGTCTACCGCATCGTGCAGGAGGCGCTGACGAACGTCCGCCGGCACGCCGGCGCCACCCGGGCGCGGGTCGAGGTGGAGCGGTCCGGCACGCCGGGGCCCGACGGGGGCGGCGGGGAGCTGCGCGTGCGGGTGGCCGACGACGGCGCCGGCCTGCCCGCGCGCCTGCGCGCCGGGGTGGGCATGTCGTCCATGCGGGAACGGGCGGCCGAGGTCGGCGGCAGCTGCGTCGTCACCTCCCCCAAGACCGGCGGGACGCTCGTCGAGGCGCGCTTCCCCCTGCCCGCCTGACCGGGCGTCCCCGGCCCGTGGCTCGTGACGCAACGGAGACTGGTCGCCGCCTTCCGGGGGCGGCCTGTGGCTCTACGCTTACCGGTGCGATGGTGATATTCCGTGCTCTCGGGCCGTTCGAGGCCGTAACCGATGGCGAGACGCTGGATCTCGGCGGGCAGCGGCAGCAGGCGGTGCTCGCCCGGCTGCTCGTGGCCGGAGGGCGCGCCGTACCCGTGACCGTCCTGATCGACGAGCTGTGGCCCGGCGGGCCGCCGGCGCAGGCCCTGTCGACCATCCAGGGGTACGTCTCGCGGCTGCGGCGGGCGCTCGAACCGAACCGGGCGCCCCGCGAGGAGGCCGGCGTCCTCGTGTCGGCACCTCCCGGCTACGCGCTGCGCGCGGCCGTGGACGAGGTCGACGCGTGGCGGTTCGAGGGCCTGGTCAAGGGCGAGGACGGCGACGCAGCGGGGACGCTGGAGCGGATGGAGACGGCGCTCGGGCTGTGGCGCGGCCCGGCCCTCGCCGAGTTCCAGGACCTGCCGTGGGCGCAGGCCGAGGCCGCCCGGCTCGACGAGCTGCGGCTGGTCGCCGTGGAACGTCGTGGCGACGCCGCGGTGCGCCTGGGCCGTACGGGCGCGTTGATCCCCGACCTGGAGGCCCACGCGTCGGCCCACCCCCTGCGGGAGGAGGCCTGGCGGCTGCTCGCGCTCGCGCTCTACCGGGCGGGCCGGCAGGGCGACGCGCTGGGCGCGCTGCGCCGGGCCAGGGAGGCGTTGCGCGAGGAGCTGGGCCTCGACCTCGGGCCCACGCTGCAACGCCTGGAGCAGGACATCCTCACCCAGGCCCCTCACCTGGACGGCCAGGCCCCGCCGCCGTCTCACCCGGCCGCCACGTCCTCGGCCGCGCGCCCGGCGGGCACGCTGCGCGTGCTGATCGCCGACGACCAGGCCCTGGTCCGCACCGGGCTCAAGGTGATCCTCGACAGTGAGCCGGGGCTCGACCTCGTGGGCGAGGCCGAGAACGGCGAGCAGGCGATCACGCTCGCCCGCGCCGCGCGGCCCGACGTGGTGCTCATGGACATCCAGATGCCCCACCTGGACGGCCTGGCCGCCGCGCGGCGCATCCTCGCGTCGGAGGCTCCGCCCAAGGTCGTCATGATGACCACGTTCGGGACCGACGAGAACCTGTACGCGGCCCTGCGCGCCGGGGTGAGCGGGTTCGTGCTGAAGACCTCGGCGCCCGAGCAGCTGATCGCGGCGATCCGGGCGGCCGTCGCCGGGGACGCGCTGCTCGACCCGGCCGTGACCACGCACCTCATCGCCGCCTTCGCCGGGCGCCGGCCCCCCTCGGCCCCGGAGGGACTGTCGGACTCCGACGTCGACCTGGTCAAGCTGGTGGCCCGGGGCTTCACCAACCGTCAGATCGCGGTGACGCTCGACGTGCCCGAGCAGGAGGTGGCCGACGAGGTGTCGGGGCTCCTGCGGCGGCTGGGCCTCGTGGACCGGGCGCAGCTCGTGGTGATGGCCTACGAGAGAGGCCTGGTCAGCCCCGGCTCACCCGGCGCCTGACCGATATGCCCGGCCGCTGAGTCCGGCCGCCGCGCCCGCTGTGCCCGCCGTTTCCGGCCACGCGCGTGCGTGTCCCGCCGTGACGTGCGGCCCCGCGTGGAGATCCGGCGGGAATCCGGTCGGGCCGTTCCGGCGGTTGAGGACTTATCGTCGCTTTGACGACAATGATCGGGACGCCTTAGGGTGGTCTCGTGCCACAACTGCGTATCGCCCTCGCCCAGACCGACCCGGTGGTCGGCGACATCGCCGGCAACGCCGAGATGCTCGTGGAGTGGACCCGCCGGGCCGCCGAGCGGGGCGCCCACCTCGTCGTGTTCCCCGAGCTCTTCCTGACCGGTTACCCGGCGGAGGACCTGGTGCTGCGCTCGTCGTTCGTGGAGGCGTCGGTGGCGACGCTGTCGGCGACGGCGGCGCGCCTGGCCGACGAGGGGCTCGGCGAGCTGCCGGTCGTGGTGGGCTACCTCGACCGGGCCGACCTCGCCCCGCGGGTCGGGCAGCCGAAGGGCGCCCCCCTGGACGCCGCCGCCCTCCTCTATCGCGGCGAGGTCGTGACGAGGTCGGCCAAGCACCACCTGCCCAACTACGGCGTGTTCGACGAGTACCGCTACTTCGTGCGAGGCGACCGGCTGCCCATCTTCCGGCTGCACGGGGTCGACGTGGCCGTCGCCATCTGCGAGGACCTCTGGCAGGAGGGCGGCCCGGTCTCGGTCGTCGCCGAGGCCGGCGCCGGGCTGCTGGTGGTGCCCAACGGCTCGCCGTACGAGACGAACAAGGACGACGTACGGCTGGAGCTGTGCGCCCGCCGGGCCAGGGAGGCGGGCTGCGCGCTCGCCTACGTGAACATGGTCGGCGGCCAGGACGAGCTGGTCTTCGACGGCGACTCGCTCGTCGTGGACGCCTCGGGCGGGCTGGTGGCCCGCGCCGCCCAGTTCAAGGAGGAACTGCTCGTCACCGACCTCGACCTGCCCGCGGCCACCGGCGAGCCGGGCGAGCTCGCGGTGGACGCCCACGACGGGACGTCCATCACGGTCGAGCGGCTGGTGCTGTCGGGCACGCCGGTCGAGCCGTACGAGCCGGAGCCCCCGGTCGTGGCCGAGCGGTTCGACGACCTGGCCGAGGTCTACCAGGCGCTGGTCCTCGGCGTGCGGGACTACGTCGCCAAGAACGGCTTCCGCTCGGTGATCCTCGGTCTGTCGGGCGGGATCGACTCGGCCCTGACGGCCACCATCGCGGCCGACGCGATCGGCCCGGAGAAGGTCCACGTGGTGCTGATGCCGTCGCGCTACTCCTCCGACCACTCGATCACCGACGCCGAGGAGCTGGTGCGCCGGCAGGGGCTGAACAGCCAGGTCGCCCCGATCGCCGACATCGTGTCGGCCTTCGAGAAGGAGATCGAGCTGCACGGCCTGGCCGCGGAGAACCTCCAGGCCCGCGTGCGCGGCATGCTGCTGATGAGCCTGTCGAACGAGCACGGCCACCTGGTCCTCACGACCGGCAACAAGAGCGAGCTCGCGACCGGCTACTCCACCCTGTACGGCGACTCGGCCGGCGGGTTCGCGCCCATCAAGGACGTCCTGAAGAGCCTGGTGTGGAGGCTGTCGGAGTGGCGCAACGCCCAGCCGGGGCACCCGCCCATCCCGGAGAACTCGATCACCAAGGAGCCGAGCGCCGAGTTGCGGCCGGACCAGCGCGACACCGACTCCCTCCCGCCGTACCACGTGCTCGACCCGCTGCTGCGCGACTACGTCGAGCGGGACATGGGACGCGACGAGCTGATCGCGGCCGGGCACGACCCGGAGCTGGTGACCAAGGTGATCCGGCTGGTGGACCTGGCCGAGTACAAGCGCCGCCAGTACCCGCCGGGCCCGAAGATCACGCCGAAGAACTTCGGCCGCGACCGCCGGCTGCCCATCACCAACCGCTGGCGCGAGAAGCTGGGCTGAGCGCACCGAGCCTCCGCCGGGACGGGCCTGTCCTGGCGGAGGCCGGGCGCCCGGGGGCGGAAACGCGAGGAGCGGGACGGCCGTCCGCCCCGCTCCTCATGTCCCGCTTCATGTCCCGCTTCCGAAGCGTCCCGTCCTGACCCGTCCTGGCGTCTGTCAGTCCTCGCCGGGGCGCGGGCGGAAGCCCTTGAGCGCCTCGTCGACGATCCGCTCGGCCAGGTCGTCGGACGGCTGCCGGTCCTGGTGGGCCCACTTCATGTGCCACAGCATGGTCCCGCTGAGGATGGCCATGGCCATCTCGGCGTCGAGGTCCGGGCGCAGCTCGCCGGTCTCGATCCCCCGCTGGATGACCGCGGCGACGGCCCTGCGCCGCGGCTCGACCGCGATCTCCCGGAACCGCTCCGCCAGGCGGGGATGCCGCTCGGCGTCGCTCATGGCGATGTTCATGATGCAGCGCGTCCGCACCTGGCTGGACTCGTCGCGGATGACCCGGAGGTAGGTCACCAGCGCGTCGCGGACCGACGCGCCCTGCTCGGGGAGCGGGATCGGCGGCTTGAGCGACGCCATGGCGTCGACGACGAGATCCTCCTTGTTGGACCAGCGGCGGTAGATCGTGGTCTTGCCCACGCCGGCCCGCGCGGCGATCGCCTCGATGGACAGCTCCGCGACTCCGATGCCCTCTCCGATCAGGTCGAGGGTGGCGTCGATGATCGCCTTCTCCGCCTTCTCGCTGCGCGGGCGGCCCGCCGGACGGGCCACTCCTTCAGCCGTCTGCTGCATCTTCATCGCCCGTTCACACTACCGCTGCTTCCTTCTCCAGTTCGGACTTCTCGACCTGAACGGTGACCGCGGACCGGCCCGGCATCCAGCGGGCCACCACCACGGCGCCGATCAGGGCCACGAAGGCCGATCCGAGGGCGGCCCAGTGGATGCCGGCGACGAAGGCGTCGTCGGCCGCGCTCATCAGCGCCGCGCCGCGCGGGCCGAGGTGGGCGGCGACGCCGGCCGCGCCGGAGATGGACTCGGTCACCACGGTGCGGATCTGCTCCGGCAGCGCGCCGACCTTGCCCTCCATCCCGTTCCGGTAGCTGGCGGACAGGACCGCGCCGAGGATCGCGATGCCGAGGGTGCCGCCGACCTGACGGACGACGTTGCTCATGGAGGAGCCGACGCCGGCCTTCTCCCTGGGCAGCGCGTTCATGATGGCCGTGGTCGCCGGAGGCATGATGTTCGCCATCGCCGCGCCCTGCACGAAGCCGAGCGCCAGGATGATCCACACCGGGGTGTCCACGTCGATCACCGCGTAGGCCGCGAGGGCCGCCGTGATGACGAGCATCGCGACCGTGCCCACGGCCTTCGCGCCGTACCGCTGCACCATCCGGGCGCTCCGAGGGGCGAAGATCAGCTGCGCCGCGGCGAACGGCAGGACCAGCGCGCCCGACTGGAGCGGGGAGTAGCCCCGGACGATCTGCCAGTAGAAGGCGAGGAAGAACATCACGCCCATGGCCGCGAAGAACACCAGGCCGACGCTGGCGATGGCGGTGGAGAAGCCGGCGTTGCGGAAGTTGCGGACGTCGAAGGCGGGGTGGTCGGTGCGCCGCTCCCACCAGACGAAGATCGCGAGGATCGCCAGGCCCACGAGCGACGGGACGAGGACGGACACGTCGGCGAACGTGCCGAGGTCGCTGACCTTGACGATGCCGTAGACGAGGCTGACCAGACCGGCGATGGACAGCAGGACGCCGATCGGGTCGAGGGCCGACCTGTTCGGGTCCTTCGAGTCGGGCACGAGCGACCCGATCAGGATGAGGCTGAGCAGCACGATCGGGACGTTGACCAGGAAGACCGAGCCCCACCAGAAGTGCTCGAGCAGCAGGCCTCCGGTGATCGGGCCGATGGCGACCGCGATGCCGACGCCGCCCGCCCAGATGCCGATGGCCTTGCCGCGCTCGTGGATCGGGAACACGTTGGAGATGATCGCCAGGGTGGCCGGCATGATCGCCGCGCCGCCGAAGCCCATCAGCGCCCGCGCCGCGATGAGCTGCGTCGGGTCCTGCGAGTAGGCGCTGGCCAGGGACGCCAGGCCGAACAGCAGCATGCCCGCCATGAGCATCCGCTTGCGCCCGTAGCGGTCGCCGAGCACCCCGAAGGTGAACAGCAGGCCGGCGAAGACGAGGGTGTAGGAGTTCATCGCCCACTCGAGCTGGCTCTGGGTGGCGCCCAGGCCGTGGACGGGGTCGGCGATCGTCTTGATCGCGACGTTGAGAATGGTGTTGTCGAGCACGACGGCCAACAGGCTGAACACCATCACGCCGAGGATCTGCCAGCGGCGTGGGTGACCGGTATGCGCTTCCACGGACCCCCCAGTGATTTCGATACGCTTGAGTTTCGCAACGCTAGCGTATCGCTTGTTATTCCTATACGCAACGGTAGCGTTTCATATTCTGGGCGGACTGCGGCCTCGGGTGCCGGGCCAGGTCACGGGCCCACCGCGCGTACAACCCGCACGGGCCGCGTCTTGTTCCAGGCCCGTGCGCCCGGCTTTCGCGCCGGATCGGGCCCCTCATGTACCTACGGCCGGGCGGCGGCCGGCGGTCGCACCGGAGGCGTCACGCGGCCAGCTCGGCGGGCGCCGCGGGCCCTGCCTGCGCGTCCGGCGCCTGCGCCGGGGCGTCGCGCCAGAACGGCGCGATCAGCAGGACGAGGACGACTCCGAGTGCGCCGGTCAGCGCGAACGCCCAGGCGGGGCCGTACGCGTCCACCACCCAGCCGGCGACCGGGCCCGCCAGGGCCACGCCGACCGTGAGCGAGGTGCCGTGCAGGCCCATCGCCTCGCCCCGGGAGGCCGCCGGCACCCGCCGGTTCACCGCGTCGAGCGTGGACGACAGCGACGGGGCGCACAGCAGTCCGCACGGCACGAGCGCGAGGGCGAGCCACCACCATCCGCCGCCGGCGAGGCCGACGAGGCCGACCGGCGCCGTCAGCGCGCACAGCGCGCCGATCAGCGGCGGGGGCGGCAGCCGCCGGGACAGACCGCCGTAGACGAAGCCGCCGGCCATGGAGTATCCGCCCCACAGGGCGACGACGAGGCCCGTCCACTCGGTCGCGGCCCCGTCCTTCAGCACCGCGACGATGGACAGCTCGGTGGCGGTCAGCGTGAACGTGAGGGCCGAGGCCATCGCGAGGAGGACGAACAGGCCGGGCCGGAGCCACTGCCGCCGCGGGACGGCCCCCACAGGGGCCGCGGCCTCCTCCGCGGACCTGGTGGGCGGGTCGAGGAGGTACAGCGCGACGCCGGAGCCCACCAGCCCGATCCCCACGCCGTACATGGTGGCCGTGCTCCCGAACGCGGTCACGGACGCGACCGCGAGGGCGGGCCCGACCATGTACGACAGCTCCACGCCCATCGCGTCGAGCGCGAACCCCGTCTGGTGCTGCGCCGGCGGGACCATCGCGGCGACGCACTGGCGGACCGCGCCGAACACCGGCTGGCTGAACACCCCGGCGACGAGCGCCCCGGCGAGCAGCGCCCCGTACGGCAGGGCGGGGGCGGCGCACCAGAAGACGAGCTGGACGACCGTCGTCACCGCGATCACCGGCCGCAGGCCGCGCCTGTCGACGAACCGCCCGGCGAGCGGTGACCCCAGCGCGGTGCCGATCATGATGACCGCGCCCACCACGCCCGCCTGGAGGAAGCCGAGCCTCATGTCGCTGACCACATGGAGGGTGAGCGTCATGCCGGTGGCGGTCAGCGGGATCCGCGCGACCATCCCGACCAGCAGGAGCGCCCGTACGCCCGGAATGGCCAGAACGCGCCGGTAAGGTTCAATTGCCATCGTCGTTGCTTACCTCCGCACCGCATTGTGCACGGTGCCACCGACACTTCCGCCACCGGATTACCTCTCCGGGGCGGGGTGTTCCAACCTGAGGCGACATGCAATGATCTGACTGTCCGGGGACGCCACAGGGGCGCCACGAGGCCTGGAGGTAGCCATGTCCTCTGTTTCCGCTGTTTCCAGCACGTCCGCATCCGCCTCCCCCGCCCTGTACGGCGGGAGGTCCGGCCGGCGCGTCACCGTGCGCGACATCGCGGCCGCGAAGGATCGGCACGAGAAGTGGCCGATGGTCACGGCGTACGACGCCATGACGGCGAGGGTCTTCGACGAGGCGGGCATCCCCGTCATGCTCGTGGGCGACTCGGCCGCCATGGTCGTGTACGGCTACGACTCGACGCTGCCGGTCACGGTCGACGACCTGATCCCGCTGACCGCGGCGGTCGTCCGGGGGTCGTCCCGGGCGATGGTCGTGGCCGACCTGCCGTTCGGCTCCTACCAGGCCTCGCCCCAGCAGGCCCTGGAGACCGCGGCCCGCTTCATGAAGGAGGGCGGCGCCCACGCCGTCAAGCTGGAGGGCGGCCACCGCGTCCTCCCCCAGGTGGAGATGCTCGTCTCGGCCGGCATCCCGGTCATGGCCCACCTCGGGCTGACCCCGCAGTCGGTCAACGCACTCGGCGGCTACCGCGTCCAGGGACGCGGCCAGGCGGGCGACGAGCTCATGTCCGACGCCAAGGCACTGGAGCACGCGGGCGCGTTCGCCGTCGTGCTCGAGTGCGTGCCGAGCGACCTCGCCCAGCGGGTGACGACCTCGCTCAGCATCCCCACGATCGGGATCGGCGCGGGCCCGTACACCGACGCCCAGGTCCTCGTCTGGCAGGACATGATGGGCCTCACGCCGCACCCGGCGAAGTTCGTGAAGAAGTACTTCGACCTGGCCGGCGAGATGGACCGCGCGGTCCGCGCCTACGCCGACGAGGTCGTCGCCGGCGTCTTCCCCACCCCCGAGCACAGCTACCGCTGACCCGCCTCGGGGACCGCGTGCCGGCGAAAGCGCCGGCACGCCCGCGCCGCCGGGACGGACGACGCCCCGAACACGTCGCGCCGCCGGATCCGCACGATCCGGCGGCGCCCGCGTGAACGGGGGACCGAACGGGGGGCTCAGTCCGCGAGCGTCGCGGGATCGGTGTTGGCGCCGCAGACGACGACGGCGACGCGCTCGCCGTCACGGGCGGCGTACACCCCCGAGCGCAGCGCGGCCAGCGCGGCCGCCCCGGCGTGCTCGGCCGCCACCCGGTGCTCCCGCCACAGGGCGCGCCGGGCCTCCACGATCGCGTCGTCCGTCACCAGCACGCTGGAGACCCGCCCGGCGACGGTGTCGAGGGCGATCCGGCCGGCGACGCTCGCGCCGAGGGCGTCCGCGCCCACGCCGCCCACCTCGACCCGGACCGGCTCCCCCCCTTCCAGCGCCCGGTGCAGCGTGGGGATGCGCTCGGGCTCGACGGCCACGACCGACGCCCGCCCGTCCACCGCCGCCACGATCCCGGCGACCAGGCCCCCGCCGCCGACCGCGACGAGGACGGTGTCGACGCCGCCCGGGATCTGGTCGAGCAGCTCAGCGCCCACCGTGCCCTGACCGGCCGCGACGTCGGCCTGGTCGTACGCGTGGATCTCCAGCGCGCCGGTGTCGGCGGCCCGCTTGCGGGAGGCCTCGTACGCCTCGGCGTAGATGGCTCCGGCCATGGTGACGTCGGCGCCGAGCCGGCGCAGGCCCTCGATCTTGACGGGCGCGCACACCTCTGGGACGAAGATCTCGGCGCGGATCCCCAGGGAGCGGGCCGCGTACGCCACCGCGAGCCCGTGGTTGCCACCGCTGGCCGCGATGACGCCGCTCGCGGGCAGGGCGCCGTCCTCGGCCGCGCCCAGGATGCGGTTGAACGCGCCCCGCACCTTGAAGGACCCGGAGTGCTGCGTGCCCTCCAGCTTGAGGAACAGGCCGCGCTCCACCTCGGCCACAGGGGTGCGGCGGACGTGCCCTCTGATCCGGGCGGCCGCCCTCTCGACATCGTCACGGCGCAGGGCCATCACCACTCCTCACGTCGGTGCGCCCCCGCCCGCGCGGGAGCCCGTCACAGGTCGCTCTCCAGCGACCGCTTGATCTGCGCGATGCGCTCCTCGTCGCGGCGGTAGAACACCCACTGCCGCACGCGTCGTGCCCGGACCAGCCCGGCGCGCTCGAGGATCTTCAGGTGACCCGTGGCGCTCGGCTGGGTCAGGCCGAGCTTGGTGGCGATGAAGACGGAGCAGACGCCGTCCTCGACCAGATCGCCGTCGGTCTGCGGCGGGAAGTGCGCCACAGGATCCTTGAGCCACTCCAGGATCAGCAGGCGCCTCTCGCTGGCGAGCGCCCGCATCACGTCGACAGGGATCACTTAGGCAGTTTCCTAATTCCCGAAGAGGCCGTCAAGACCTGCGTGGATCAGCTGATCAACTTTCGGGACATAGTGGGACGATTTCCGCTACCGTCACACCTGCCCCACCCGTCCCAGGAGGAGACGACCGTGCCCCCCGCGCCCTCCCTCTCCCCTCGCCCGCGTGCGCTCGCGACGGACCGCGCCCCCGCCGCGCGCTCCGCGCTCGCCGCGGTCTTCGTGCTCGCCGCGCTCTCTGTGATCTCTCTGTTCTCCTCGCTCGTCCCCGCCGTCCCCGCGGACGCGTCCGCGTCGACGGAGGCGGCGCCGCCCGCGACCGGAACGGCCGTCACGACCCCTCGCACGGCCGCGGCGGCCGCCCTGCCCGACCTCAGACGGACGACCAGGGGCACGGCGACCTTCTACGAGCTGAGATCCGGGGGCGGCAACTGTTCCTACCCCGCGCCGCCGGCCGGCGGGCTCTACGTCGCCCTGTCCCCGGCCGAGTACGCCAAGGGGGCCCGCTGCGGCGGCTACCTCACCGTCGCGGGCCCCAAGGGCACGGTCCGGGTCAAGATCGTGGACCAGTGCCCACCCTGCCGGACCGGTCAGCTCGACCTCAGCCGTGCGGCCTTCGCCCGCATCGCCGACCCGGCCAGGGGCGCCGCCGCCGTTCGCTACCGCCTGGCCGCCGATCCCCGGCCGAGCGGGCGGCTCGCCTTCCGGGTGAAGGAGGGGTCCAGCCAGTGGTGGCTGGCGCTGCTGGTCATGGACCACGGCAACCCGCTGGCCTCGGTCGAGGTCGGCCAGGGCGGCCGGTGGCGGCCCCTCGTCCGCACCGAGTACAACTACTGGGTCGCGCAGGACCCGGGCGCCGGGCCCGGGCCCTTCACGATCCGCGTCACCGACGTCCGCGGCCACCGGGGCACCGTCCGCAAGGTCCGCCTCTCGGTCGGCGCCCTGCAGCGCAGCCGCGTCCGCCTCTACTGATCTCCGCCGGCCTCTGCTCGGTCCCTACTCGCTCCCCGCGAGGGCCTGAGCGAAGTCGGCCCACAGGTCCTCCGCGTGCTCGATGCCCACGGCCACCCTGATCGTGCCCTCGCCGATCCCTGCGGCGGCGAGGCCGGCCGCGTCCACCGACCGGTGCGACGTGGTGGCCGGGTGCAGGATGAGCGTCTCCACGCCGCCGAGCGAGGGCGCGAGCAGGGCCAGCCGCACGTTGCGCATGAACGCCTCGCCCGCGGCGCGTCCTCCGGCCAGGTCGAAGGAGAAGACGCCCCCGAAGTCGGGCATCAGCTTGCCGGCCAGCTCGTACGACGGGTGGGACGGCAGGCCGGGCCAGTGCACGGCCGTCACGGCCGGGTGCCCGGCGAGCCGCGTGGCCAGGAGCCGGGTGTTCGCGCAGTGGCGCTCCATCCGCAGCGAGAGCGTCTGCAGGCCGCGCAGCGTGAGCCACGCCGCGAACGGGTCGGCCGTCGCCCCCAGCTCCAGCGCGTACGACCACACCGTGCGGTGCAGCTCGGCCGAGGCGAAGACGGCGATGCCGCCGATGACGTCGGTGTGCCCGGACAGGTACTTGGTGGCCGAGTGGACCACGATGTCGGCGCCGTGCTCGATCGGGCGGCACAGGATGGGCGAGGCGAACGTGTTGTCCACCACCGAGACGATCCCGGCCTCCCGGGCGGCGGCGCACATCCCGGGGAGGTCGGCGACCTGGGTCATCGGGTTGGCGATCGTCTCCAGGTAGAGCAGCCGGGTCGACGGCCGGACGGCGGCCCGTACGGCGGCCGGGTCCGCCTCCGGCACGTACGTGACCTCGACGCCGAAGCGCGTCGTGAGGTCGGCGAGCATGTGGGCGGTGCCGCCGTAGAGCGCGGCCTGCGCGATGACGTGGTCTCCCGGCTTGAGCAGGCCGAGGAGCACCGAGTTGATCGCGCCCATGCCCGACCCGGTCGCGACCGCGGCCACGCCGCCCTCCAGCCCCGCGACCGCCTCCTCCAGCGACCGGACGGTGGGGTTGGAGAGCCGTCCGTAGACGTACGCGCCGTCGGGGCGTCCCATCCCGTCGGCGAAGACCGCGGGGTCGTCGAAGACGAACCCGGACGTCTGGTAGATCGGCACGGAGATCGGGGTGCTGCCGTTCAGCACCGGCTTCGGCAGGTGGACGACCCGGCTGTCGGGATGAAGGGAGCTCATGCCGACCAGAATGACCCAGAAAGGCGTTAGTTGTCAGATCTGTCCACGGTTCGGCGATTACGCGGGCAGCGGAGCCGCGACCGCGGGCGCGCCGCCGTGGCCAGGATGGGGGCCATGGACGTCAGCTTCCTCCTCGTGCACAGCCCGTCGGTCGGCCCCACGACGTGGCGTCCCGTGGCCGAGGCCCTGCGGGCGCGGGGTCACACGGCCGTCGTGCCGCCCCTGACCGACGTGGCCGCCGGCCCTCCGCCGTACTGGCCGAGGGTGGTGGACGAGGTGGCGGCGGGCGCCCCGCGCGGGCAGCTCGCGGTCGTCGCGCACAGCAACGCCGGGCTCTTCGTGCCGCTCGTCGTGCATGCGCTGGCCGGGCAGATCGCCGCGTGCCTGTTCGTCGACGCCGCCCTGCCCCCGCGACGGGAGGGGACGGTCACGGCGGCCGAGCCGGAGTTCCTGCCGTTCCTGCGCTCCCTGGCCGACGAGTCGGGGGTGCTCCCCCGCTGGACGAGCTGGTGGCCCGAGGAGGACGTCGCGGCGCTGCTGCCCGATCCCCGCGTCCGCGAGGTCGTCGTGGCCGAGCAGCCGCGCCTGCCGCTGTCGTACTACCTGGAGCCCATCCCCGTGCCCGCCCGCTGGGACCACGTGCGCAGCGGCTACCTGTGGTTCGCCGAGGCGTACGCCGCCCAGGCCAAGGAGGCCGAGGAGCGTGGATGGCCGGTCAGCCGGATCCCCGGCGAGCACCTGCACCAGCTCGTCGCGCCCGAGGCGGTCGCCGACTGGCTGCTCGCCACGGCCACCGAACACGAACGGCGGCCCTGAGGCCGGCGTGCGGAGTCCCGGCCGGGACGGCCACGCCGATGTGACCGCCCCGGCCTGTCGTGGCTAGCGCCCGGCGAGGGGCTTGGCGAGCTTGATGATCACCAGGCGGCTGGGCACGCCGCTGTCGATCAGCTTGCCGTCGGCGTCGAAGTCGCCGAGGCCGAAGTCGTTGTCGTTGGCCACGGCGACCGTGCGGCGGTCGAGGACGGCCAGGCCCTCGATCTTGCCGGGCAGCGACGGCACCAGCGCGTTCGGCTCCAGGACCAGCGACTTGGCCGGCAGCCTGACCTTGGACAGGTCGGTCAGCGCCTCGAGCGAGGGCGTGGTGGCCGGGTCGTCGTACGGGCCGCCGAGCAGGTTGGCCGCCCGGGTCAGGTCGATCTGGTAGATCCGCGTCACGTTGTCCGTGCGCTCGTCCACCAGCAGACGGCCGGGGCCCACGTACGCGAGGCCGGAGATCTTCATCTCGCTCTGGTCGCCCTTCACCTTCGGGTCGAAGGCCGTGACGTCCTCGAACTGGTACGCGTACTCGCCCGTGACCACCCGCCGGCGGAGGTCGAACGTGAGGATCCGCCCGATGCGCGACTTCTTGCCGGTGGTCTTGTCCGGGTTCGCCAGGGGGCTCTGGACGGCGAGGAACAGCGTCCGCTGGTCCGACGAGATCGCCAGGCCCTCGAAGCCGCGGTTCTGCTGACGGCTCGCCAGGATCGCGGGCAGGGTCTCCCTGACCGGGTAGTCGGCGCCGGTCAGCTTGAGACCCTGCGGCACGTACCGCTCCAGGACCCGCCCGGTGCGGGAGACGTGGACGAGCGAGGGGCTGTACTCGTCCACCAGCCAGAAGCCGCCGTCGCGGGTGCGGACCAGGTCCTCGAGGTCGAGCCCGCTCGGGTTGTACTGCAGGAGCGTCCTGCCGTCCCAGCCGTACGGCGCCTCGTCGTGGACCTGCTGGTTCGACAGGCCCGTCACCGGCCTGCCCGGCGCGCCGACGAGCGGCAGGTACTTCTTGATCTTCGCGGCGCCGTGCTTCACCGAGACCTGGAGGACGGCCGGGGCGAAGTCGGGCACCGGGAACGTCCGGCGCTTCTCGCCGTCGACCGTCGGCTGGCCGTTCGGGCCGCGGTCGGTGACCATCCAGAACTCGCCCGGCCTGTCACCGGGGAACAGGCCGCTGCCGACCCCGCCCAGCTTGACGCCGTGGTCGTCGGCGATGGACGGCTGGATCGCCTTGAGGGCGGGGGCGGGGATCGTCACGTCGGTCACGACGGACGGCCCCGGAGCGGGGGCGGCGGAGGCCGTGCCGGGGACGGACACGGCGAGCGCGGCGGCGAGCGCCAGGCCGGCGGAGGCGGGACGTAGCACGTGGAACCTTTCAGACAGTGACAACAGCGCCTGAAGGTAATGAACGCCGGCGTCTCGCCGGTGACGATCAGATGAAGCGCCGGTGCCTACACGTCGGTGACGCGGATCCCGGCGTGGGCCTTGTACCGGCGGTTGATCGAGATGAGGTTCGCCGTCATCGCCTCGACCTGGTGGGCGTTGCGCAGCCGTCCGGCGTACACGCCGCGGGCGCCGGGGATGCGGGCCGCGAGCGCCTGGACGGTGTCGGTGGCCTCGCGGTCGTCGCCGAGGACGAGCACGTCGAGGTCGATCTCCGCCACGGACGGGTCGAGCAGCAGCACCGCGGACACGTGGTGGAAGGCCGCGACAACACGGCTCCCGGTCAGGACCGCGGCCGCCTGCTGGGCGGCGCTGCCCTCCTCCACCGGCAGGGCGTACGCCCCCTGCTTGTCGAAGCCGAGCGGGTTCACGCAGTCGACCACGATCTTCCCGGCGAGGGGCTCGCGCAGCGACTCCAGCAGAGCCCTGTGCCCCTCCCACGGCACCGCGACGATCACGATGTCGGCCTCGGCCGCCACGGCGGCGTTCTCCGCGCCGCGCACGCCGATGCTCTCCGCCGCGTCACGCGCCCGTTCCTCGCTGCGCGACCCGATCAGGACGGTGTGACCGGCCAGCGAGAACCGCCGGGCCAGCCCCTTGCCCTGGTCGCCGGTGCCGCCGAGGATGCCGATGGACAGTCCCGAGACGTCGGGCAGGTCAGTCGTGTGGTCAGCCATGCGAGAGATGATGCCAGCCGGAGACCCGCGTCCGGCCCCCGGGGCGACCGGGCGGGGACGCCCCGAGGAGGCCGGAACGGGGTCCGCGGGTGTCCGGCGGTCGCCGATCGCGGGGTCAGCAGTTGCCGATCGCGGGCAGGCCGAGGAGCCGCGAGGCCAGCCAGGCCACCGCGAGCGGCCCGCCCTCGACCGCGCCGAGCACGTGACTGCCGGCCGGCACGCCCGTCCACAGCACGTTCACACCGCGGGCGCAGTACTCGTCCCGCAGCGTCCTCCCCACGGCGTACGGGATGATCTCGTCGCCCTTGGCGTGATACAGGAACATCGGCACGCGGGGGGACGAGGCGCCGAGGCGGTTCTCCGTGAGGCGCGCCTCCCAATCGGGGCGGTGCATGACGTCGCTCGTCGTGTAGTCGGACAGGCGGTGGCCCGCGAACTTCGACCGCAGGTCCGCCACGCAGTCGTCGGCGGCGTCCGCGAACAGCGCCGCCCCCTGCGGGGTCAGGTAGCTCGACAGGTGGAGCTCCGGGTAGGCGGCGTCGAAGCCGATGCCGGCCGCGGCGGCGAGGCCGAAGTCGGCGGTCCCGTCGAGGTGGTCGGCCACGGCCTGCAGGTCGGCCGGCACGCCGCCCGCCGCCACGCCCCTCAGCCGCAGCTCGGGCGCGTACGACGGCTGGAGCTGCGCCGCCCACGCCGCCGACGAGCCGCCCTGCGAGTAGCCCATCACGAGGACGGGGGCGTCGGAGGACAGGTTCGCCCCGGGCACACGCGCCGCCGCCCTGATCGAGTCGAGGACGGCGTGGCCCTGCGACACGCCCGCCATGTACGTGTGCTCCCCGGGCGTCCCCAGCCCCTCGTAGTCGGTCACCGCCACGGCCCAGCCCTTGAGCAGCATCAGGCTCATGAGCGCGAGCTCGGCCTCGGTGCCGTTCGCCATCGACGCCGACGGCGCGCACTGGTCGCCCAGCCCGTGGGTGCCCACGGCGTACCCGGCGATCGGCCGCCTGCCCAGGTAGGACGACTTGGGGACGAGCAGCGTGCCCGAGACGATGTTCGACGCGCCGGTCGCCGACGTGGACCGGTAGCGCAGGTGCCAGGCGTTCACGGGCACCTCGAGCAGCTTCCCGGGGGCGAGGTAGACCGTGGTCGGCGTGGACTCGACGACGTCGCCGGCCGTGACCGCCCGTACTGGCCCGCACAGCGCGGGGAGCAGGAGGAACGCCCCGGCAATGGACATGGTGGCGCGAACGCGGAGGTTCATGAAGCCGCCTTCCGGCAATTGGACCACTTTCCAACGACGGTGCCGTGGGCTGATCGTTACCCTGAGGTAACGATGTGTCAAGAACCCGATTGCCGCGACCTCACCCGCCCCTGTCAGGCACCATTGCGGGCATGGACGCCGCATCGGTGAACCTGCTCCGCGAGGCGCTCGCCGCCACGGGATGGCTCGAGCGCACCCGTGAGCTCGGCCTGGCCCTCAGGACCACCCGCTCCCCCGGGGGGCTGCTCGTGGTCGGCGCCCCGGACGACGAGCCCTGGCACGTGACCGCCCACCTGGCCGACGAGGCCCGGCTGTCGGGGCTGGCGCAGCTGACCCCCACGCTGGTGCGCTGGTCGCCGCCCCCGGACGCGCCCGCCCACCTGCGGGTCGGGGTCGACCGCCTCAGGGGCGCCGCGCGCGGGGAGACGCTCTTCGTGGTCGCCGAGCGCCGGGCGCCCGCGCCGCTGCTGGAGAGGGTGGACGACGCCCGGCGTACGGGGGCCACCATCCTCGCCCTCGACGGCGGCGACCCGGAGCTGGAGTCCCTGGCCCACGACGCGATATCCGTACCGGCCGAGGGGTCGGTGCTGAGCTTCGACGCGGCGCAGCACCTGGTGAGCAGCGCGGCCGGGGAGATCGGACGGCCCGGCCTGCGCGAGCGCCTCGCCCGCCTCGCCGAGCGCATCACCGGCCCCCGTGTCAGCGACTGAGTCGCGGCTGGACGCGGGGTGCCCGCGGTCAGGTCGCCGGGGCCTCGGCGGAGCCGCTGAGCTCGCGCACCCGCCGCGCCACGCCCTCGGCCGCCTCGCGCAGCATCTCGATCATGACCGCCTGGACGGGGTCGGGCTCTCCCGAGGTCGTACGGCTCACCCGGGTCAGGGCCTCGATCCGGCGGGACCCGACGCCGTGGATGGCGGTGACCGCCACCTCCCCGGGCGGCACGTCGAGCAGGGCCAGCGAGGGCACGACGGCCACGCCGTGCCCGGCCGCGACGAGCGCCAGGACCGGCGGGAACTCGGCGAGCACGTGCACCCGGCGCGGCGCGAAGCCGTGCAGCTGCGCGAGGCGTTCGAGCGCCTGCCCGCAGGCCTGGTCCGGGACGCCGGCCACCCACGGCAGGTCCACCAGGTCGGCCACGGTCTCCGGCACGGACGTCCAGCCGGGCGGGGCGACGATGCGGTACTCGTCGTCGTAGAGCCGGTGGCGGGACATCGACGGCAGCGACGCGGCCGGCTGGCTCATGTCCCGCTCCGTGACGACGAGGTCCACCCCGCCCAGCCTCAGCTCCGTCACCGCGCCCGGCCCGAACAGCTCGCGGATCACCGGCGTGATCCTCGGATGCCGTACGGCCAGCTCGCGCAGGGCCGGGACGAGGAGGTGGCGGATCACGGTTGGGAACGCCGCGATCGTGACGGGACCGGAGAGGCGCTCGGTGAAGCGGTTGAGCTCGTGCCTCGCCTCGACGAGCTGCTCCTCGATCCGCTCGGCGTAGGCGGCGAGGACCCGGCCGGCCGGCGTCAGCGTGACCCGTCGCTGGGAACGGTCGATCAGGGCGAGGCCCACCTCCCGTTCCAGCTGGGCCAGCTGTTGGGAGACGGCGGACGGCGTCAGGTGCAGCGCCTCGGCGGCCTTCATGACGCCGCCCCTGCGGGACACCTCGTGGAGGATCCGGAGGCGCCGGGGGTCGATCTCCATACAGCTGAGCTTACGCCGGACTTAAGAAAGCTTCACTTGCCCTTCATCCCTCACAGGCGGGATCATCGGATCATGATTTCCCCTGCCGGCGGCGAGTAGCCGCATGTCCACGTTCGTCACGATCATCGGAACCATCGGGGCCGTCGTTCTCCTCTACGGCTACGCCATGGTGTCGGCCGGCAGGATGTCCGGGAACGGGCTCACCTACCAGGTGCTCAACTTCGCCGGGGCGGCCACGCTCATGGTCAACAGCGCCTACCACGCGGCCTGGCCCTCGGCGATCCTCAACATGGTGTGGAGCGGCATCGGCGTCGTGACGCTGAGCCGCCTGGTCGCCAGGCGGGCGTCGCGGCGCTCCGGCCGGGCCGCCGAGCCTGCCGCAGTGGAGGGGGGCACGACGAGGGAACCGTTCGACGCCGGCCCGTTCCCGACCGAGCCGGCGACCGGCGGCACGGTGCGCATGAGCCTCAAGCCCCTGGAGCCCGGGCCCGCCGTGGCCGCGCGCGGCGACGCCGCCAACCCGACGACCCTCGCCTGCACCGCCGGCCCGGACCGGGGATAGGCCCGGACCGGCGGCAGGTCAGCCGGGACAGGCCCGGAGCGGCGACGGGTCAGCCGGGGGCGTCACTCGTCCCAGTCCTTGTCCTGTTCGGCCCAGGCCTTGTTGCGCTCCGAGGCCGTCTGCAGCGCGTTCGCGGCGGCCTCCTGCGTGTCGTACGGGCCAAGACGGTCCTTGTTCGGGCACCCCTTCTCGGGCTCGACCCGCATGTGCTTCAGACAGAACCACCATTGATCGCTCACGCACATCATCGTGCCCCGTTCACGCGCAACTAGACTTGTCGGCATGACGACGCTGCTCCGTCCGGGCCGACTCTCGCCCACCCGCAAGGTCCCCGCCTCCATCGCCCGCCCCGAGTACGTGGGGAAGCCCGAGCCCAAGAAGGGCGACAGCGACGTCCAGACCCCTGAGACGATCGAGAAGATGCGCGTCGCGGGCCGCATCGCCGCCCAGGCGCTGGAGGAGGTCGGCAAGCACGTCGCCCCCGGCGTGACGACCGACGAGCTCGACCGGATCGGCCACGAGTTCCTCTGCGACCACGGCGCCTACCCGTCGACGCTCGGCTACCGCGGGTACCCGAAGTCGCTGTGCACCTCGATCAACGAGGTCATCTGCCACGGCATCCCGGACGACACCGTCCTCAACGACGGCGACATCGTGAACGTCGACATCACGGCGTACATCGGCGGCGTGCACGGCGACACCGACGCCACGTTCCTCGTGGGCGACGTGGACGAGGAGTCGCGGCTGCTGGTCGAGCGGACCCGCGAGGCGACGATGCGGGCGATCAAGGCCGTCGCGCCCGGCCGGCAGCTCAACATCGTCGGCCGCGTGATCGAGGCGTACGCCAAGCGGTTCGGGTACGGCGTGGTGCGCGACTTCACCGGCCACGGCATCGGCGCGTCGTTCCACTCCGGCCTGATCGTGCCGCACTACGAGGACCCGTCGCTGCAGGTCACGCTGGTGCCGAACATGACGTTCACGATCGAGCCCATGCTGACGCTCGGGACGATCGACTACGAGATCTGGCCCGACCGCTGGACCGCCGTGACCAAGGACCGCAAGCGCACCGCGCAGTTCGAGCACACGATCCTCGTCACCGAGACGGGCCACGAGATCCTGACCCTTCCCTGACCGGCCCTCACAGGGGGATCCCTTACAGGGGGATGACGCCGGTGACGGTCGTGCCGCCGCCGGCGACGGTGTTGACGGTCAGCGCTCCGCCCATCTCCGCGAAGTGGGCGCGCATGGCGGCGAGACCGCGGCCGGCCAGCCGTCCGGGACTGTCCTGGGCGAAGCCGGCGCCGTCGTCGCTGACCGTCATGCGCAGGCCGCTCCGGCCGACGGTGATCGCGATGGAGACCAGGCGGGCGTGGCTGTGCCGTTCGACGTTGGTCAGGGCCTCGACCACGGTGGCGTAGACCGCCTTCGCGACGTCGCCGGGGATCGGCCTGGAGGGCAGCGCCCACACCTCGACCGCGATCCCGGACCGCTCCGTCCAGTCGGAGAGGTAGTCCTCCAGGACCCGGCTGAGCCCGCCACCTTCGCGAAGGCGTACATCCTCGGACAAGTGCAACCCTCCTGAACGCAGCGCAGGCCGCCGCTGGGGCGGTTCTCCACGCTACCGACCCAACCCTGAGACAAACCCTCGATTGACTCTGGGTTTGCCGCGTCCCTACGTAGTGATGCCCATTTCTCCTGGTCGTCACGCCAACGGCCGGCCAGCGAAGCGTCAGGAGAACTGGCGCGTTCCACGCCACCCGCGCGAGGCCGGTGCGCACTCCCGCGCGGCCGGCCTGTGGCTGGTCAACGGCGCCGGACACCCTGGGAAAGGCCCGGAACCACCCCGCGTGCACACCCGCGAACGGCTCGCGGGCGCCTCACGAGACGGCGGCGGGGCCACCCTACCGCGCCCCAAAGCTCCCTACCGCGGGCCCTGCAACGCTCCGTAGCGTTCCACCGCCGCCCTACAACGCCTCAAAGGCGTTCTACCGCGGGCCCTACTCGGCGGCCCGCTTGTTCAGGCGAGTGAGGTACTCGTTGTAGGCGTCGAGCTCGGCGTCGCCGCTGCCGCCGCTCTTCGCGGCCGCCGCGTCGGCCCGCCGGTCCGCCCGCCGCGCCGCGCGGTCGTCGTCGCGCCACCACTGGATGGCCAGGGCGAGCAGCACGATCAACGTGGGAATCTCCCCGAAGCCCCACGCGATCCCCCCTCCCGTCTGCTGGTCCGAAAGTGACGAGGCCCCCCACGTCCGGCCGAGCTGGTCGTACCAGCTGGAGGCGATCACGGTGCCCATGCTCATCAGGGCGAGCGCGAAGAACGCGTGGAACGGCATCGTGACCAGCACCAGCAGCAGCCGTCCGACGTACGGCAGCTTGTGCGGCGCCGGGTCGACACCGATGATCACCCAGAAGAACAGCGTCCCGCTGAGCAGGAAGTGCAGCGTCATCGCGATGTGCCCCAGGTGCTCCTCCATGGCGGAGGCGAACAGGGGGGTGAAGTACAGCGCGTACGTCGAGACGATGAAGATCGCGGTCGCGATGGCGGGGTGGGTGATGAACTTGACGGCCCGGCTGTGCAGGATCACCATGATCCACTCACGCGGGCCGCGGTCGCCCCTGCGGACGGCCGGCTTGAGGGCGCGCAGCGCGAGCGTCACCGGCGCGCCCAGCACCAGGAAGATCGGAGCCAGCATCGACAGGACCATGTGCTCGGCCATGTGGACGCTGAACAGCACGGGCGCGTAGCGGGCGACGCCGCTCTGGGTGGCGAGGACCAGGATGGCGACGCCGATGTACCAGTTCACCGTGCGGCCCACCGGCCACCGGTCACCGCGGCGGCGCATCCGGACGAGCCCCGCGCCGTACAGCCCGGCCAGGGCGACGGCCAGCGCCGCGAAGAACAGGTCGAACCACCACAGGGTCAGCAGGTTGACCACCGAGATCGGCGGCGGCACGAGGTAGCCGAGCAGTTCGAAGGCCCGGTCGAGGGGAACGTCGACCGGCGGCGGGGCGGTGCGGGACAGGGCGACCGCGAGCCCCACCGTCCCGGACATGATCAGGATCTCGCCCAGGGCGAGCCGCAGGAACGCGTGCCGTTCCCCCGACGCGAGGCGGGGCAGCGTCCGGCCACGGTGCCGCCACCCGATGACGCCGAGCACGACGAAGGCGACGGTCTTGGCCAGCAGCATCAGCCCGTACGCCGAGGTGAACACCTCGCCGATCGAGGTGAGCCGGGCCACCGCGCTCGCCAGGCCCGACAGCCCGACGCCGACGAAGCACCACAACGCCATCCGGGAGAACCGGTCGGCGGCCACGTCGAGCCGGTCCTCGCCGCGCAGGGCGTGCAGGCACAGGACGCCGAGGCCGCCGACCCACAGAGCCAGGAACAGCAGGTGGAAGGCGACGGACGTGGTGGCCAGGCCGTGGTTGGGCGAGGAGGACGAGTGGCCCGTCAGGGCGGGCGGCAGCAGTGTCACAAGCGCGAAGACCAGCAGCCCGCCGGCCGCGCCCACGGTGATCGCGCCCCGGGCGAACAGGGCGATGGCCACGGTGAAGAGGACGACCAGCGTGAGGGCGATGCCCTGGGGCACCTGGCTGGCGTAGCTGGTGAGCTGGTCTCCCCCGAGGATCTGGCCGACCGGCGCGCCGAGGGTCTCCGAGAGGCTGAAGACGAGCGAGGAGGCCCCCGCGACGGCCCACACGAGCGCCGTCCACGAGGCGGCCTTGACGTACGACTGGGCCGTCTTCCCGAGGAGGCCCTTGTCGCTCGGCAGGAAGACCGCGGCGAACGCGAGCAGACCCACCGTGAGCAGGCCCGACACGTCCATGGCCAGCTTGGAGATGGGGAGCATCCAGCGGGTCAGCATGCCCTGGTCGGGCAGACCCGGGATGATCCGCGGCGTGGCCGCGCCGCCGACGACCATGCCGATCACCAGCGCGCCGGCGGCCGCGCACAGCGCGGCGGCCGTCAGGCGCAGCGCCCGGTTCACGGCTTCTTCCGCAGGCTGATGAACATCCCGATGCCGATGCCGGCGAGCCCGAAGATCACGGCCCACACCCAGCCGGGTACGGACACGGGAGCGTCGTCCTGACTCTGTGACGCCTGCGCGCCGGAGCCGTCCTGGCCGGGGGCCGCGCTCACGGCGGTCGGGCTGCCCACCGAGCCCGCCGTGGCCGAGTCGCCGGTGGAGGACCCGCCGACCACGGTGAAGGGGATCTCCCCCTCCACCGGGTGGCCGTCCTGCGAGACGACCCGCCAGGCGACGGTGTACCGCCCCGGCGGCACCGCGTCGACCACCGCTTCGGAGACCTTCGGCCCGTCCACCGCCGGGTCGCCGCTCTCGTACCGCTTGCCGTCCTCGCCGCGCACGACCACGACCGGGAACCGCACGGACTCGGCGAACTCCAGGGTGACCTTCCGCAGGGTCTGCACCTGGGCGTTCTTCTGGGGATCGCTGCTCTTGAGCGACGTGTGCGCCTGCGCCGGGATGGCCGCGGCCGTGCCCAGCAGGAGCGTCACAACGAGCGCGACGACGGCGGCGAGGGAGGTCTTCTTCATGACACCTCCAAGGCTACCGACGCCCACCCCCGGTCCATACCCCGCACCGAAACCTGTGGACAACCTGAATGATCTCTCCGCGGACACCCGCCGAACGGGTGTGGTGTCCGCGGAGAGCAAGGTATTAGGCAAGCGGCGGAATCCGGGATCGAGATCAGGCCATTAGAGGCCGACGCAGGCCAGAGCTCGCTGATAGGCAGTGGTGCCGAGCCCCTGATCGCCCGCCCGATTCGTGATCTCAGCAATCGCCTGCCAGGTCTCCGCCGCCTTCCGGGTGGCGGGAAGCTGCTCCAGGAGTTGCTTTGCCAGGGCCAGTTCCGCCAGACAGTCGGCGTCCCTCTCCTGCAACCAGTAGAGCTGCCCCAGGATCAGGTGAACTTCAGCCATGATCACGTTGCCGACCCGCTCGGGGTCGGACTCCCGAGCCTCGAGCGCGTGCTCCATCGCATCGGGGATGCGCCCCGAGGCGATCTCTGTCTGCGCCACGTATGTAAGGCACAGGGTGACCGCGGCCACTCCCGCTGACGACTCCCGCAGCTCGCGGAGCGACCGAAGACACAGATCCCTCGCCCTCGGGGCCTCTTCGGGGCGAGTCCGAAGCAGCATCATGCCGTAGCTCGCGCGAAGGCGGGCGAGGTTGCGGGGGTCACCGTTCTCTGAGTGGATCGCGAGCGCCCGCTCGATCAGAGGCAGAGCCTCCTCGCCGGAGCCCATCTTCTCGATCGTCACCGCCGCGTTCCAAAGGGCGGCGACGAGGGCCCTGGGGGTCCCCAGTTCTTCGGCGGCGGTGAGCAGTTCGGTGGCGAACTGGCGGGCACGCAACAGATCGCCGCGTTCGATGTATACCGACAGGAGAGTGGACCCGAGCTCCATCAGCCCGTCGTCCCACACGGGACGCGACACGCCGAGGCCCAGAGACCCCTCCCCGACGTGGGCGGCCGCCTGAAGATCCCCGAGTTCCCTGTAGCACCGGCACAGAGCCAGCGCCACCTGCACACGACGCTCCTGAGACTGGCCCTCGGCGTCATCCGTGCGAAGCGCGGTCAGGACGCTGATCGCATCGGGCAGATCACCGCAGGCCTCGGCGGCCAGGGCGTAGCCGTACCGCGCGTCCTGGCGCAGTGAGGCGAGCCCGGTGAGGTGGCTGTCCTGAAGAAGCTCGGCGAAGCGGCGCCTCGCCTCGACCAGTTCCCCGTTGTCCAAAGCCATGCGCGCGAAGCGCAGCCCCAGTTCCAGTTCCTCCATCTGCTCGGCGGTCACGCCGTTCACGAGATAGGTGAGCGAGCAGTCCAGCTTCTGCGCCAGCAGTTCCAGTACGGCCGGAGTCGGAGTGCGCTTACCACTCTCGATCAAAGAGACATAACTGTCGGAGAGCTCGGGATGAGCGAGCTGGGCCTGAGAGAGTCCGCGCTGCCGGCGAATCGCTTTGATTCGTTCGCCGACCATACCTTGACTGGTCACACCCACCCCTTGAGAAGATGAAGCCGCACAGTAGACCCCTCACGAAAGAGGCCCCCATGCGCCGCCTCGCGATTGTACTGACTATCCTGGCGTCGGTAGGCCTGGCAACTGCCGCCAATGCTACGGCCGCAAGTGCCTCTACGTCAGCACGAATGGAGGCTCCCGCCTTCGTCTGCTGCTGACCCGTTACACACCAACGGGTGGCCCTGCGGAGGCCGACAGCACGGCACGCCACGTGCGGTGCCCTCCTCGGCCCGGGGAGGGCACCGCCGGTTCCGACTCCTGCTCGCCCCGCCAGATTCGGCGGCAGGAGACGATCAAGGCCTCACATTCCTTGCCCGGATTCATATGACAATTTCTCTCGAATTTTCACATGAATCACACCGGCCGGCACAGATACCCACAGATATCCTACGCCGGGAAACCCTGAAGGCATTCCAAAAACGCGCATGCGAGCCGATAACAATCGTTCGACACCATTTTGCAAACAAGGATATCAACACGCGAGGCCGGCAATCACCGAGATCATCAATTCTCCCCCGGCAACCGCGATTGAAGTTTCCCACGGCGACAATTATTTCAAGGACAGGCTCCACATCTCCACGGTTCCGCGCGAAAGCCGGCAGTGAGCCGACATCGCCGCCGAGAGACGTGGGACATCGGTCAATAAGAATCGGCTCACACGACGCTAGCCGACAAACAACGCACTTGGTCACAAACCAGACAGCTTCGTCTTCGGGCGTCGGCGTCCGAGCAATGGAACGACGCCTATCGTCTCGCGCTCTTATCAGGCCGACACCGAACGAGGATTGCCGGCGAGGCAGCATCCGCATCTCTGCCGCCTCGTTGAGCGACATGCTTCTGGATGGACCATCAGCTTCCGGAAGGACCTGAAGCCGAGGCGGATCTCACCGAAGCTTCCGATCCGCTTCCTGTCGTGCCGCCGGAATTGCTTTGACCGAGCGGCCTGATCGCCCCTGCCACCGGGCGCAACTCGATCAGCCCGAGCCCCACTGCTCCCACACGGCACGCGCCTCCAGGTGGATCGGTCGATACCGATCCACCTGGAGGCGTCTGCGGGGCGCCGGCCTCAGAGCCCTGCGGATGTCTGATCGACGTCCGGCGTACCCGTCCGCGCTACATGATCGCTTCGATACGGGCCTACAGGATGGGGCACGGCGAGTCTCTCTGTGGCACCGGCGGCATTCACAGACTCACCAGATGCACCGGTTTCTCCGTGGCCGAGGATCACGCACCCGCCTCTCCACGCCGTAGAAGGTGTTGTGAGTCGGGCTCGCTGTCGACTTCGTTACACCTCGCCACCGTTCGTGTTCACCAAAGGGCACCGGGAGAATGGAGGGTCTCGCCCCTCACGTTCAGGATGTGGGTGCGTACGGACTGTTTCCACCCTCACCCGCCGCACTTCCGCTTGGTGACGGCCTTCCCCCGCTTCGCTTGACAAGACGGTTAGGCGCAGGGAGGAGCAGGCAATTCCTCGAACCACTGCGACCGACGCGCTCCCGCTTCCGCGCGCCACATGTGGAGCGATCCCTTGCACGATCGCCAGGAAGGGCAAAGGCAGGGGCCATCTAGACGATATCTAGATGGGTGATGGCATATTCGACTGCGCGGTACGACGGCGGCGATGCGGCACCTCAATGTGGAATTACTCGGCCAGACGAGGTGTGAGCGCGGCCGACTCACCGGCGAGGTACCGGAGCAGTCCCAGCATCTACATCACGAATAGCCCATGTCGTTACCAGGAGGAGTTCAGCAGAGGCATGGATACCGGGAACCGGCCCACGGCGCACCAGGAAGCACCCTGCCGTCTGCAGTTACTGGGCCCTGTGAGGGGCTCGCGCGGAGGAAGCGCTCTGGATCTCGGGCCGCCGCTGCAGCGGGCCGCGCTGTGCGCCCTCGCGGCGCGGCCGGGGCAGGTCGTGACGAAGGACAGGTTGATCAACTCCCTGTGGGGAAGCCGCGCCCCCGTCACGGCCGAGCAGAGCATCTACACCTACGTCGCCGGGCTGCGCCGGATCCTGGAGCCGGGGCAGGGAGCGCGCCGCCCCTACACCGTCCTCGTCCACAGGTCACGCGGCTACCTGCTGCGGCGTGAGGCAGTCGAGACCGACGCCGAGGAGTTCGAGCGACACCTCCAGGAGGCCCGCCGACTGCAGGCCGACGGCCATCTCGACGGATCCCTGAAGACCTTCGACCTGGCGCTGAGCATGTGGTCGGGTCCCGCCCTGTGCGGCGTCCCCGGGCCGTTCGCCGAGGTGGAACGTGCCCGGCTGGAGGAGGTGCGGCTCACGACGGGCGAGGAACGCGCCGACGTCCTGCTCGCCCTCGGACGCCACCAGGAGGCCGCGACGGCCCTGACCACGCTGGTAGGCGAGGCCCCTCTACGGGAGCGGGCACGAGAGCTGCTCATGCTCGCGTTCTACCGCTGCGGCAGACAGGCCGACGCGCTGGACACGTACCTTCAGCTCCAGCGTCTCCTCGGGCAGAAGCTCGGCGTCGATCCCGGCGATGCCCTCCGCAGACGCTACGAGCTGATCCTGCGAGCCGACCCCTCCCTCGACGACCGGATCGCGACCTCCGTGTCAGTGACCGACAGCCGAGACACGGATCTCGCACCGCGCCAACTGCCGCAGGCGGTCGCTCACTTCGTCGGCCGCGTCGAGGAGCTCGTGCGGCTCCGAGCGCTTCTGGCTCCCTGGGACGACAGCGCTCCACAGGCCGTGATGGCCATCACCGGCCCTCCCGGGGCCGGCAAGTCGGCGCTCGCCGTCCAGGCCGTGCACGCCGTGAGCGGTCACTTCCCGGACGGACGGCTCTACGCCAACCTCCTCGGGGCCACGCCGGGCGTGGAACGGCTCGACGCGCTCGAAGTGCTGAGCCGGTTCCTGCGCGCCTTGGGCGTCGAACATGAGAACGTTCCCTCGCAGGTGGACGAGGCCGCCGCGACGCTGCGGGACCGGCTGGAAGGGCGGCGCGCGCTGATCCTGCTCGACGACGCCGCCGACATCGACCAGGTGCGCCCGCTGCTGAACCTCCCGCACGGAAACGCCGTCCTCATCACCAGCCGTGAGTCGTTCGCCATGGCCGACGACTGTGTCCACCTGGTCCTCGGCGGCTTGGGACGCAGCGAGGCGGTCACGGTTCTGGCGAAGCTCGCCGGCGCGGCCCGCATCGCGGCCGATCCTCTCGCCGCCGGTCGCCTGGCGGACCTCTGCGGCGGCCTGCCGCTCGCCCTGCGCCTGGCCGGCGCCCGGCTCGTCGAACGCCCGCAGTGGACCGTGCACGACCTCGCCGCGCGGCTGGAGGACAGGCGCCGGACCCTGCACGAGCTGGAGTCGGGGCAGACCGCCGTCCGATCGAGCCTGGAGATGAGCTACGAGTCGCTGCGCAGGAGCCGCGCCGCGATCGACAGGACAGCGGCGCGCGCCCTCTGCCGACTGGGCGTTCTGCACGTGGCGGACGTGACCCCGGACGTCATGGCCGCCCTGCTCGACGAACCCGCGGACGTCGCCGAGCGGGCGCTCAACCGGCTCTCACGGGCCCATCTGGTCGAGCCGGTCGCGTCGAGACGGTTCCGGCCGCACGATCTCGTACGGCTGTTCGCGATCGAACTGGCCGACGAGCAACTCTCGGCCCCGGAGAGATCCCTGGCGCTGATCCGCGCGCTCGGCTTCTACGGCGCGACCGCTCGACATGCGAGCGCCGTGGTCGACCCGCACCGCGTCCAGCTTCACTGGCCGGACGTCCCCCAGGTCCCTCTCTCGTTCCACACCGCTCCCGAAGCGACGGCGTGGCTGGAGGAGGAGCGCGCGAACGTCATCGCGGCGGCGTTGCAGGCACTCGCATCGGATGACGACCAGACGGCTCTCATGGGCGCGTACGTCGGTTTCTCCCTTTCCTGGCACCTCTACCGGGGCGCCCATCGCAACGAGCACCTGGCCATCAACCAGGCGGCCCTGCGGGTGGCGACGCGGATCGGCGATCTTCAGGTCCAGTCCCTCGCCCACAGTCAGCTCTCCATGGCGCATCACCGCCTGGGGGACTTCGTCGGCGCGCTCCCCCACCAGGAGGCCGAGCTGGCCCTGCAGCGCAGACTGGGCGACCGGTTCGGCGAGATGCGCGCGCTGGGAAATCTGAGCGTCAACTACAACGATCTCGAACGGTATGCGGAGGCGCTGGAATGCGCCGAGACGCAGCTGGTCATCGCCAGGATGATCGGTTCCGAGGTCGGCGAGAGACACGCCCTCCTGATGCTGGGGACGGCTCTGAAAGGGCTGGGCACGTGGTCGTCCGCGTACGACGTACTGGCAGAGGCCCTCCAGCTGGCGGAGCGGACGGGAGACCATCAACATCAGGCAGGGTGCCTGCGCGCGATGGGCGCCATCGATCTGGACAGGGGTGACCCCCTCTCCGCGGTTCCCCACCTGGAGCGGGCGCTCGCCCAGGTCCGCCGGTCCGGCTATCGAGACGGCGAGGTGATGTCCCTGTGCCTCCTCGCTCGCGCGGAACGCGCGCTGCACCGTTTCGACCGCGCTCGCACGTACGCGAAGGAGGCCGAAAGCATCGCCGACGACCTGGGCAACGCGCGGTGGAGCGCCGTCGCGGCGCGGGAGCTGGAGGCGATCAGGGAGGCCATGGCCGGCACGAACACCTCTCCGGAGCGCTCTCCCGCCATAATGGGCGAGTGAGCGTGCCCGATCAGCCGTCGGCGCGCGACGCGGCCTCCCCCGTCGTACGGCTTCAGCTGCTGGGGCCGGTCGCGGCGTGGCGGGGGGACCTGGCCGTGGATCTCGGGCCGCCGCTGCAGCGCGCGGTCCTGTGCCTGCTCGCCGCGCAGCCCGGACAGGTCGTGGCCAAGGACAGGCTGATCGCCGGACTGTGGGGCGGCGGCCACCCGAAGACCGCCGAGCAGAGCGTCTACACCTACATCGCGGGGCTGCGCGGCGCGCTCGAACCTGAGGCGGGCCGCCGCGGCCCCTACAGCCTGGTGCTCAGTTCGGCCCGCGGCTACCTGCTGGCCCCCGGCGCCTATGACATCGACGCCGGGCGGTTCGACCACCACCTCGGCCGGGCCCGGCATCACGCCGCGGAGAACGACCCGCAGGCCCGCCTCGGGGAGCTGGAAGCCGCGTTACGGCAGTGGACCGGGCCCGCTCTGGGCGGCGTCCCCGGCCCCTTCGCGCACGCCGAGCGGGAACGCCTGGAAGGCCTGCGTCTGACGGCGCGTGAGGACCAGGCCGACACGCTGCTGTGCCTGGGCCGGCCTCAGGAAGCGGTGGAGCTCCTCACCGCGCTCGTCGGCGACGACCCCCTCAGGGAACGGGCCCGCGAGCTGCTCATGCTCGCCCTCTACCGCTGCGGACGCCAGGCCGAGGCGCTGGCCGCCTTCCACGAGGGCCGGCGGCTGCTCGCCGAGCACCTCGGCGTGGATCCCGGTGAGTCCCTGCAGCGCTGCCACGAGCTGATCCTGCGCGCCGACCCCTCCCTCGCCCCGCCCAGGGACACCGTCAGTCCGCCTGTGATCCCCCACCAGCTGCCGCGTGACATCCGCGTCTTCGTGGGACGCGCCGAGGAGCTCGCGCGGCTCCGGTCCCTGCTCGTGCCGCCGGACGGCTCGGCGCCCCAGGCGATCGTCGCCGTGACGGGCACGGCGGGCGCGGGCAAGTCGGCGGTCGCGGTGCACGCCGCCCACGCGGTGCGGGACCACTTCCCCGGCGGCCAGCTGTACGCCAACCTCCTCGGCGCCACGCCCGGAGTCCAGCGCCTGCCGCCCATCGACCTGCTCCGCAGGCTCCTGCGCGGGCTGGGAGTGCACCCCGAGGCCGTGCCGGCGGAGCCGGACGAGGCGGCGGCCATGCTCAGGACGCGGCTGCAGGGGCGCCGTTTGCTGATCGTGCTCGACGACGCGGCGGGACCCGACCAGGTCCGCCCCCTGCTCGGCCTGCCCGCGGGGAACGCCGTCCTCGTCACCAGCCGGGAGTCGTTCGCGATCGTGGACGACTGCGTGGCGGTGCCCCTGGGGACGATGCCGCACGCCGAGGCGGTCGCCATGCTGGCCGAGCTCGTCGGCGCCGGGCGTGTGGCGGCCGACCCGCGGGCGGCCGCGGAGCTGGCGAACCTGTGCGGCGGGCTGCCGCTGGCCCTGCGCCTCGCGGCGGCCCGGCTCGCCGAGAACCCCCACGCGAGCCTGAAGGACCTCAACGCCCGGCTCCGGGACCGGCGGCGCGCCCTGCACGAGCTGGAGTCCGGGGACGTCGCCGTCAGCGCGAGCCTGCGGCTGAGCCACGACCTGCTCTCCGGCAGTCCCCGGGAGGTCGACGTGGCCGCCGCGCGGGCCCTGCGCCACCTGGGCGTCCTCCACATCCCCGACGCGACCGCCGAGGTCGTCGCGGCCCTGCTCGACGCACCGCAGCCGGACGCCGAGCGGTACGTGGACCGCCTCGTCCGGGCCCACCTCGCCGAACGGCACGAGTCCGGGCGCTTCCGGCTGCACGACCTGGTCCGCCTGTTCGCCATGGAACTGGCAGAACGGCACCTGACGGACAAGGAGCGCAAAGACGCCCTGCTGCGGGCGGTGGGCCTGTACGGCCTCACCATCCGCCACGCCATGACGCTGGTCGACGCCAACCGCGTCCATCCGCCGTACGACTTCGTGGAGCGCGATCCGGTCGCGTTCGCCGAAGAGGCGGACGCGTTCGGCTGGCTGGAGCGGGAACGGCCCAACATCCTGGCCGCGGCCGCCCAGGCCATGTCCGTCGCCGACCCCTCAGTCGCCCGCGCGGGGGCCTACCTGACGTTCACGTTCTACTGGCACCTGACGAACGCCGGTCATCGCAACGACATCCTCGGCATCCACGAGGAGGCGCTGAGGACGGGAGAGCGCATAGGCGACCGGTCGGTGGTCGCGCTGGCGCACGGGTACGTGGCCCTCGCGCTCAACCAGATGGAGCGCTCGGAGGAGGCGATCCCGCATCTGCGCAAAGAGCTGGAGATGCAGCGGGCGTGGGGAAACCGGTTCGGGGAGATGCGGGCGCTGGGCAACCTCGCCGTCACCTACGGCGGCCGGGAGCAGCACCACGAGGTGCTGGCCTGCGCCGAGGCCCAGCTGCGGATCGCGCGGGAGATCGCCTCGGCGGTGGGGGAACGGCACGCCCTCATCGGCTGCGGACTGGGGCTCCTCGGCCTCGGACGCCTGCCGGAGGCGACGGCCAGGCTGAGCGAGGTACTTCTGCTGGCGGAGGAGGCGGGGGACGGGATGCACCAGTGCGACGCGATCCTGGGGCTGGGCAAGATCGCGTTCCGGGAGGGTGACCTGCAGGCGGCGCTGAGCCGATTCGAGGAAGGCCTCGGCCGGGCCCGCAACCGCAGGTACCTGGGCCTGGAGGCGACCTTCACGATCCACATCGGCATCGTTCAGCGTGATCTGGGCCGGGTCGCCGAGGCCGGGGCCCGATTGCGCGACGCCCTCGCGTGCGCGTGGAAGAGCGGGGACCGTCACCTGATCGCGCGAGCGACCCGGGAGCTCGCCGCTTTGGGCGGCGTGAGCCGCGAAGGCGGCTCAGCCGGCGCGGAGGGCGAGGAAGAGGTCGACGCGGTCGGCCATGGATGACAGGTCCTTGCCGGTGAGCTCCTCCACCCGCTTGATGCGGTAGCGCACCGTGTTGACGTGGACGTGCAGCCGCTCGGCGCAGCCGTTCCAGGAGCCGGTGCAGTCGAGGAACGCCCCGAGCGTGCGGACCAGCTCCGCCCCGTGCCGCCGGTCGTAGTCGAACAGCGGACCCAGGAGCCGTTCGGCGAACGAGCCGCGCACGTCGCCCGGCACGGTGGCCAGCAGCAGCGCGTGCGTGTAGATCTCGTCGCTGGTGACCACTCCCCCGCCGCGCGCCTCGGCCATCCGGCGGGCGTGGCCGGCCTCCTCGACACCGCCCCGGATGGCGGCCGGGCCGGTGAGGGCGCCGCTCACGCCGATGGCCACCCGGGTTCCCGGCAGCCCGGCCGTCAGCAGGGCGGTCCGATCTCGCAGCGAGGCGGCGAGGCCGTCTGCCGTCCCCTGCCGGAGCGGGACGAGGGCCACCGACCCGTCCGCCCCCGCGGCGGCCACGGCCCGGCGGTCGAGCAGCTCCTCCACCACCTGGCCGCCCAGGACGGCGGGGTCGGGGCCGTCCGTCGCGCCGGGGCGGGCGACGGTCGCGGCGACCACGGCGTACGGCTCGGCGGCGTCGATGCCGCTGGTCCGCAGCCGGGCGGACAGCTCGGACGGGTCGCCGCCGGAGCAGGCGAGCGCGATCAGCTGCTCGGCCAGCCTCCGCTCCACCCGGCGGCCCTCCTCCCTGCGGGTGCGCTCCATCGCCACGCAGGCGGCCAGCTCGTAGCCGATCTCCGCGTCGAGCTCGCCCCGGCACACCAGCGCCCATCCGGCCGCCCGGTGCGACCGGTCCACGGCGAACAGCGTGTGCGCGACGCCCTCCCCGCGCGGCCGCACCACCACCGGCAGCCGGACGGCCGACAGGTAGTCCCGGGCCAGCCGTACGGCCTCCCCGGCCGGCAGGTCGCCCGCGACGACCGAGCCGGACGCCGTGATCACGGCGGCGGCGACGCCGAGCTCGCTCGCGATGAGCGCGAACAGCTCGTCGAGGCCGGCGCCCTCGGCGACGGCGGCGACGATCCTGCGGTGCCGCCCGAGCGCCCCGCGCGGGTCGCCCGCGGGCCCGGCGAGACGGCCGCGGACCAGCTCCGTCACGGCTCCGAACGACACCTCGACCGGCACCTCGACCAGCGGCAGGCCCCGGTCGCGGCAGGCCGTCACGAGGTCGTCCGGGACCGTGCCGAGCCGGGCGTCCCCCGCGCCGAGGGCCGCGACGCCCGCGCCGACCAGGGCGTCCACGAACCGCGCGGAGTCGTCCGGCCCCTGCCGCCACATCAGCCCGGTCAGCACCAGCTCCCCGCCGGACAGGTAGCGGCGCGGGTCCGGCAGGTCGGTGATGAGGACGCCCGTGACCGCCCGGTCCAGCCGCTCCTCACCGGCGAGGAGCGCGAGCCGGAGCCCGGGTACGGCGAGCAGGTCTCTCAGCAACACACCGACAGCGTATTTGGAGAAACCTACAAGCGGGGACACGGGCGGCCGCCGGCTTTCATGCCGCCGCCGATGGCTCACGGCCGGCGCGGGTTGATGTACTGCCAGCGAAACCCGGACGGAGCTGGTGGAGCGGCGGATGACGACGGAGACGGAGCGGCGCTCGGGAAGCGGGTCGGGCGTCGGCGCGAGCGCCCAGCGGCCCGACGGAACGCTGAAGGTGACCGGCGAGTTCGCGTACTCCTCGGACCTGTGGCTGGAGGGGATGCTGTGGGGCGCCACGCTGCGCAGCCCGCACCCCTCGGCCTGGATCCGCTCGGTCGACGTCGGCCCGGCGCTCGCGATGCCGGGCGTGTTCGCCGTGCTCACGCACGAGGACGTGCCGGGCGAGAAGTTCTACGGGCTGGAGCACCGCGACCAGCCGGTCCTCGCGATCGACCAGGTGCGCTACCAGGGGGAGCCGGTGGCTCTGGTGGCCGCCGACCATCCCGAGACGGCGCGGCGGGCGGCCGCCGCGATCATGGTGGAGTACGAGGTGCGCGAGGCGGTCGTGGACCCCCGGCGCGCCGCGTTCGACCCCTCCTGCCCGCAGGTGAACCCCCGCGGCAACGTGGTGCGGCACCAGCCCGTCCGGGTGGGCTCGACGTTCGAGGCCGAGGTCGTGGTGACCGGCGAGTACGAGGTCGGCATGCAGGACCAGGCGTTCCTCGGGCCCGAGTCGGGCCTGGCCGTGCCGGCCGAGGACGGCGGCGTCGACCTCTACATCGCCACGCAGTGGCTCCACGTGGACCAGGGCCAGGTGGCCCCCTGCCTCGGCCTGCCGCCCGGGAAGGTGCGGCTGTCGCTCGCCGGGGTCGGCGGCGCCTTCGGCGCCCGCGAGGACCTGTCCATGCAGATCCACGCCTCGATGCTCGCGCTGCGGACCGGCAGACCGGTCAAGATGGTGTACGGCCGGGAGGAGTCGTTCTTCGGGCACGTCCACCGCCACCCCGCCCGGATGCGCTACGAGCACGGCGCCACGGCCGACGGGCGGCTCGTCTACGTCAGGGCCGAGATCCTGCTGGACGGCGGCGCCTACTGCTCGTCCACCCCGGCCGTCGTCGGCAACGCCGCCTCGCTCGGCGTCGGGCCGTACGAGGTCGGCAACGTGTGGATCGACGCGTACGGCGTCTACACGAACAACCCGCCCTGCGGGGCGATGCGCGGCTTCGGGGCGGTGCAGGCCTGCTATGCGTACGAGTCGCAGATGGACCGGCTCGCCGAGGCCTGCGGCCTGTCCCCCGTCGAGATCCGCGTCCGCAACGCCGTGTCGCAGGGCTCCCGGCTGGCCACCGGACAGCTGATCGACACGCCTGCGCCGCTCGCCGAGATGCTGGTGCGCCTGGCCGCGATGCCGCTGCCGGAGGAGGCCTCCGGCGAGGTGGACCTGCGGGCCCTGCCCGGCGGGGTCGCCCAGACGACGCACGGCGAGGGCGTGCGCCGCGGCGTGGGCTACGGCGTGGGCATCAAGAACATCTGCTTCTCCGAGGGCTTCGACGACTACTCCACCGCGAGGGTCCGGGTGGAGCTGATCGGCGGCGAGCCGCACGTGCTCGTGCACACCGCCGCCGCGGAGGTCGGCCAGGGCCTCGTCACGATCCAGGCGCAGATCGCCCGCACCGAGCTGGGGATCGAGACGGTCACCGTGGCCCCCGCGGACACCTCCGTCGGCTCGGCCGGGTCGTCCTCGGCCTCCCGCCAGTCGTACGTGACGGGCGGCGCGGTCAAGACGGCCTGCGAGGCCGTGCGGGAACGCCTGGACAGCCTGCGGGCCGCGCATCCGGGGCTGTCGCTGGAGGAGCTGCTGGAGCGGTCCGGGCCGGTGGAGGAGACCCGCGAGTACCGGCACCGGCCGACCCACCCCCTCGACCCGGTGACCGGGCAGGGCGACTCGCACACCCAGCTCGCGCTGTGCGTCCACCGGGCCGTCGTCGACGTGGACGTCGAGCTGGGCCTGGTGAAGGTCGTGGAGCTGGCCGCCGTCCAGGACGTCGGGAAGATCCTCAACCCCCTCGCGCTGGAGGGCCAGATCCACGGCGGCACGGCCCAGGGGCTCGGACTGGCGCTGATGGAGGAGATCCAGGTGCGCGACGGGCGGGTGCTGAACCCGTCGTTCACCGACTACCTCATCCCGACGATCCTCGACATGCCGCCGATGCGGCTGTCGATCCTGGAGAACCCCGACCCCCACGCGCCGTACGGGCTGCGGGGCGCGGGCGAGCCGCCGACGCTGTCGTCCACCCCGGCCGTGGCGGCGGCCGTACGGGCCGCCACCGGGCTGGAGCTGCCGCGCGTCCCGATCCGCCCGGAGGACGTCGCCCTCGCGCCCGCACGGGCGTGAGGCCCGGGACGGGCGGTCTCAGTCGGCGATGAAGCCGACCGACCGCACGTCGTACCCGGCGCTCTTCGAGCCGCGCACGTGCAGGAACATGGCGCCGCCCTCGTAGGAGTAGGCGCAGCCGTAGCCCTTCTTCTCCGGGTTGCAGCCCTGGAAGGTGTACGCGACGCCGTGGGGGTCGAACCTCGCCCGGAACAGGGTCGCCACGGCGGCGGTCCGCGCCACCTCCAGCGCCCGGTTGCGGTCGTTCGCCTTCCAGGCGCCGAAGAAGTACGCCGCGACGGCCGAGGGCTTGGTGATGTGGCGCGACTCGTAGACCTTGGCGACCTTCGAGCCGGACACGACCATCAGGATGCCGTCGAGGCCGCCCGGCACGCGCACGCTGGTGTGCGTGAAACGGCAGGAGTGGCCCGAGCAGCCGGCGAACCCGTCCGGCGCGCGGTACGGATAGGCGAAGATCGTGTTCACCGCGGCCGGGGAGGCCACGCGGGCGGCCGCGGCGCGGTCGCCGCGCAGCCACGCGGCGAACAGCTTCTTGGCCGTCTTGGCCGGCGGGGGCGCCGCCTGGGCGGACGCCGAGGACGAGGGCAGCAGCAGGGCGGCGGCCACGGCCGTCACGGCCGCGCCGGCGAGGATTCGTCTGGACACGTTCGTACGGTAGGCGGGCCGCCTTGCACGCCGATTGACCCCCGCTTGCAGCGGGGACCCGGGTTCACAGGTCGTCGGGGTCGCAGGCCACGCCGTCGTTGTCGACGTCCTTGTACCAGTAGTACTCCGGGTGGACGCCCTTGGTGTACGGCCCGTAGCCGGCGGCGTTGGCCGCCTTGCAGTCCGGGAACCGCATGGTGTTCCCGCTGCGCCATCCCTGGGACCTGGCCGCCTGCCCGTTCCGCGAGGACGCGCCCGTGGTGGTCAGGCTCTCCGGCTGGGTGACGCCGGGCGGCGTCCGGACCGGCTGCTGGGTCGCCTGCTGCTGCCCCTGGGTCGTCCCCGGCTGCGTCGTGCCCGGCTGGGCTGTCCCCGGCTGTGTCGTGGCGGGCTGTGTCGTCCCCGGCTGCGTCGTCCCCGGCTGCGTGGCCGGTGGCTGACTCGGCCCGGACTGGGGCGCGGCGGTGCCGACGAGGAGGGCGACCAGGTCGTCCGCCTGCTCCTTGGTGAACCCGGCGATGCTCAGGCTGTCCTGCGTGATCTCCTGGGCCACCCGGGGCGCGGCGACCACCTTGTCCCCCACGACGATGGCGAGCTGCTGCTGCACCGTGTCATGGGTCAGCTTCGTGACCTGCTCCTGGCTGGACGGGGCGAGGACCACCCGCACCGAGTAGGTGCCGTCGCGCTCGGGCAGCGCCTCGACCTTCTGCACGGTGGTCACGTTCACGCCGGGGTCGAGCTGGTAGCAGGTGGTGTTCTTGTCGTCGGGGACGCCGTCGGTGTCCGGGCAGGGCGCCGGGCGCACCCCCGTCACCGGGGCCAGGTGCATCGGCGTCTGCAGGCGCCGCACCTGCGTCGTGGACAGCGGCGGCGCGTCGGGGTTGCGGGTCATCACCACGGCCACCGCGCCGAGCACGCCGGACATCACGACGACCATGGCCAGCGCGGCCACGAGGGCGATCGTCGTCCCCCGGCCCGCCTGGGGCGGTCCGGGAGGGGCGCCGGGGGCCGCGACCGGATCCGCGACCGGGCTCGCCGGATCCACCGGCTCCACCGGGGCGACCGGGTCTCCGGGGGCGCCGGGGGGCGCCTCCGGGAGGGCGGCTCCACCGGGGAGGCGGCCGAGCTCCTCGTCCCCCGGTATGGGCGCGTTCTGCATCCCCACCTCGATCCCTGCCATCGCTCGCAGAGCCTACCGAGGTATGCCAACGGCGGGTAATCGACCAGCCAACCATCAGCCAGCATGCTGCTTTCTTGACAATTTGTCATGAATCCCGACCACATGGTTGCGCCGTGCTCGATGCCCTGCGAAGGCAACGCGCAGAGAGTGAAGGCATGAAGGTCGGAGTTCCCCGGGAGATCAAGACCCACGAGTACCGTGTCGCGGTGACCCCGGCGGGGGTCAACGAGTTCGTCAGGAACGGCCACCAGGTCCTCGTCGAGAGGGACGCGGGCACCGGCTCCTCCATCCCCGACGCGGACTTCGCGTCCGCCGGCGCCGTGATCGCCGGCTCGGCCGACGAGGTCTGGGCCGAGGGCGACCTGATCCTCAAGGTCAAGGAGCCGGTTCAGCCCGAGTACCAGCGGATGCGCAAGGGGCAGGTGCTGTTCACCTACCTCCACCTCGCCGCGTCGGAGGCGTGCACGCGGGCGATGCTGGACGCGGGCGTGACCGGCATCGCCTATGAGACCGTGCAGAAGCCGGACCTGACGCTGCCCCTGCTCGCGCCGATGTCCGAGGTCGCGGGACGGCTCGCGCCGCAGGTGGGCGCCTACCACCTGATGCGGCAGGGCGGCGGGCGCGGCGTGCTGATGGGCGGCGTCCCCGGCGTCTACCCCGCCAAGGTCGTGGTCATCGGCGCGGGCGTGTCGGGCATGAACGCCGCCGCCATCGCGATCGGCATGCAGGCCGACGTGCTGCTGCTCGACCGGAACGTCGACCGGCTGCGCGACGCCGACCTGCTCTACCAGGGGCGCTGCACGACCGTCGCGTCCAACGCGTACGAGATCGAGCGGGCCGTCGTCGACGCCGACCTGGTCATCGGGGCGGTGCTGGTGCCGGGCGCCAAGGCGCCGACGCTGGTGAGCAACGACCTGGTCGCGCGGATGAAGAAGGGCTCGGTGCTGGTCGACATCTCGATCGACCAGGGGGGCTGCTTCGAGGACTCCCGCCCGACGACGCACGCCGACCCCGTCTACCGGGTGCACGACTCGGTGTTCTACTGCGTGGCCAACATGCCGGGGGCGGTGCCGCACACCTCGACGTACGCGCTGACCAACGTGACGCTGCCGTACGCGCTGGCCATCGCGAACCTGGGCTGGCGGAAGGCGCTGACGGCCGACCCCGCGCTGGCGCGCGGGCTCAGCACCCACGAGGGCCACCTGACGAGCCGGCCCGTGGCCGATGCCCACGGCCTGGAGGCCGTCCCGGTGGACCGCATGCTCGTGCCCTGATCCTCTTGTGTCCGTCCGCCGGCCGTACGCCGACCGTCCGCCGGCCGTACGCCGACCGTCCGCCGACCGTCTGCCGGTCGTCCGCCGGCGGGCCGCTTCGCGCGACCCGCCGGACGGACGGGGATGTCAGGAGGCCGCGGGCGAGGCGCTCGGCATGGCGGTCGTGCTCGGCGTGGCGCTGGGCTCGGGCGGGAGCGGCTGGTCCTGCGTGGTGCCGACACCGCCGTCGCAGGCCGCGCCGAACTCGGGGGTGTACGTCGGGTTCTGCTTGTACTTCTTGATGAACTCCGGCAGGCGCGGGTCGTCGGCGCCGGTCAGCGTGAGCTGGTGGTTCCAGGAGCTCGCCACGACCTTCGCCGGCAGGCCCGGGTACGGGCTGAGCAGCATGTAGTCGGCGGACGCGAGGCTCTTCAGCTTGTCGACGTCGGCCTTGGGCAGGTCGGGCTGGTACGTGATCCACACCGCGCCGTGCTCCAGGGCGTGGACGCCGTGCTCGTTGTGGATGGGCTTGTCGTAGATGCCGCAGTTCTGCCAGTAGTAGTTGTGCTGGCCGCCGACCGGCGGGGTCTCCTTGTACTTGACCGGGTTCCAGGTGTGCTCGGAGCCCTTGTAGTTGTAGGTCTTGACCGCGCTCAGGGACTTCTGTGAGCGGTCGTTCACGACGTAGAGGCCGACGAGCGCGACCAGCACGACGATGACGAGGCCGCCGATGCCCCACATCAGGAGCGCGGCGCGGCGCTCCTTGCGCTTCTGCTCGGCGCGCATGCGGGCGAGACTCTCACGCCTCGCCTGCGCCTTCTCCTTCGTCATCCATCCTCCAAGCGCCGATCTCCGACTCCCCCGCTGCGGTATGGAGAATAGTGGGTATAGGTGATGCTTTGACGCGGGCCTGACAGCGCCAGCGAGTAGCCTGTGCTGCGATGAGCACCGATACCGGTGTCCCGGTGGACACCGCCCAGCGCCCCCGCAGGACACTCCCGGTCCTGGGGGTGGTCGCCGTCCTCGTGGCGGCCGTCCTCGTGGTGGTGTTCGCGACCAGGTCGGGGACCCCGGGCGACA
The DNA here is from genome assembly GCF_000511135.2 of Microbispora sp. ATCC PTA-5024. NCBI lineage: Bacteria > Bacillati > Actinomycetota > Actinomycetes > Streptosporangiales > Streptosporangiaceae > Microbispora > Microbispora sp. ATCC PTA-5024. The sequence continues at coordinate 2,286,404 of NZ_KI866522.1, forward strand.
CCTCGCCCGAGGCCGGTTTCGCCCGGGACATGGCCGTCCACCACGCCCAGGCCGTCGAGATGTCGTTCATCGTGCGCGACAAGACCTCCGACGGCCCGCTGCGCACACTGTCGTACGACATCATCACGACGCAGAGCGCGCAGCGTGGAATTTTCATGGGCTGGCTGCAGCAGTGGGGGCTCGACCAGGCGTCCACGCAGCCCGTCATGGCGTGGATGGCCGGGGGCCACGGACACGGCGCGGCGGGGATGGCCGGCGTGACGGCCGGGACGATGCCGGGCATGGCCACCGAGGAGGAGATGAACCGCCTCCGGGCCGCCACCGGCAAGGACGCGGAGATCCTCTTCCTGCAGCTCATGATCCGCCACCACGAGGGCGGGGTCGAGATGGCCCAGGCCCTGCTGGGGCTGTCGGACCGGCCCGAGGTGCGCGACCTGGCCCAGCACATCGTCGACGGCCAGACTGCGGAGATCCGGCTGATGAAGGGCTTCCTGGCCCAGCGTGGCGCGCAGCCGCTGCCGTCGATCCTCAAGACGCCGGTCGGCTAGACCCGGCCGTCAGGTCCGGTCGCCAGGTCTGCCCGCCAGGCCGGGACCCAGCCGGGTCGCCGGGTCCGGTCGCGGTACGGGCCTGGGCCCGTACCGCGTCTCCCGAACCGCGCCGTCACCGGCGCTTTCTCCGTACGAGAGCCCGTCAGGCGGCGCGGAACTCCTCGGCGACGGCCCGCACGAACGCGTCGACGTCCTCCTCGGTGGTGTCGTAGGCGCACATCCAGCGGACCTCGACCAGGCCGCCGCCGATCTGCTCGTCCCAGTTGTAGAACCGGAACCGCTTGCGCAGCCGGTCGGCCGCGTCGGCCGGGATGATCGCGAAGACCGCGTTCGCCTCGACGGGGCGCGGCAGCGTCACGCCGGGGATGTCGCGCACGCCGTCGGCGAGCCGCCGCGCCATCGCGTTGGCCCGCCGCGCGCTGCGCAGCCACAGGTCGCCGCCGAGCAGCGCCTCGAACTGCACCGACACGAACCGCATCTTCGAGGCGAGTTGCATGCTCGTCTTGCGCAGGTACGGCAGGCCGTGGGCGGCGGCCGGGTTCAGGGCGACCACGACCTCCCCGAACATCAGGCCGATCTTGGTGCCGCCGAACGAGAGCACGTCGACGCCCGCGTCCGTGGTCAGCGCCCGCAGCGGCACGTCGAGGGCGGCGGCCGCGTTCGTGATCCGGGAGCCGTCGAGGTGGACGAACATCCCCAGCTCGTGCGCGTGGTCGGCGACCGCCTTGATCTCGGCCGGCGTGTAGAGCGTGCCGAGCTCGGTGGCGTTCGAGATCGACACCGCCTTGGGCTGGGCGCGGTGCACGTCGCCGAAGCCCCACGCGCGGCGGTCGACCAGCTCGGGCGTCAGCTTGCCGTCCGGGGTGGGCACCGGCAGCAGCTTCAGGCCGCCGGTCACCTCGGGGGCGCCGCCCTCGTCGGTGTTGATGTGCGCCGTCTCCGGGCAGACGACGGCCTCCCAGTGGGCGCACATCGAGCGCAGCGACACCACGTTGGCGGCGGTGCCGTTGAACACCGGGAACGCCTCGGCCTGCTCCCCGAAGTGGGCCCGGAAGATCCCCTGCAGCGCCTCGGTGTAGACGTCGTCGCCGTAGGGCACCTGGTGCCCGCCGTTGGCGAGGGCGATCGCCTCCATGACCTCGGGGTGCACCCCCGCGTAGTTGTCGCTCGCGAACGCCTTGGTCGCCGGGTCGTGCCGCCGCACGGCATCCGTTGTCACGAAATCTCTCCATCCGTCCGAGGGCCTGGCCGTCCGGAGCGGGCTCCCGACGGAATCGCGAGGCGGTCTCAGGGCGTGAGGTCGATCCGCCGCCCGTTGACGGCCCCCGGCTCCTCGTCCCACAGTCCCGCGACGGCCGCCGCCAGGTCCTTCACGTCGGTGAACGTCTTGTACGCCTTGTCCGGGTTGGCGGCCCGCATCCCATCGTGCACCAGCGCGGTGACCACCAGGACCACGGCCGCCGACCGGGTGCCGTCGAGGGCGTCCGCGAGCGACAGCGTCCAGGCCTCGGCGGCCGCCTTGGCCGCCGCGTACGCCGCGTTGCCCTGGGTCGGCTTCTGCGCCGCCCGCGCCGAGACGATCACGAACCGGCCGTTGTCGCTGGCCCGCAGCAGCGGCTCGAACGCGAGCGACACGTTCTGCAGCGTCCGGATCAGCAGGGCGTGCAGGGCGTCCCAGTCGTCCAGGGAGGTCTCGGCGAAGGTCTTCGACCCCCGCCAGCCCCCGACGAGGTGGACGACGCCGTCCACCCGGCCGTGCTCGGCCTGGATCCGCCCGGCGAGCTCCCGTACCGCGTCCCGGTCGAGGAGGTCGACGGCGACGGCGCCGCCCTCCCCCGTCCGGTTCACCCCGATCACGGTGTCGCCCAGCTCGGCGAACCTCCGGGTCACCGCCTCGCCGGTCGGGCCGCCCGCCCCGGTGACCAGGATCACTCTGCTCATCGTCCGTCCGTTCCCGTCCGTATCGGTCCGTATGCGTCCGCGCCGCCCGCGGGTTCCGCGCCGGCGTCCGGGTCTCAGGCCCGGATACCCCTGGTCGACTCGACCACGTCGGCGAGCTTACGGCGCAGCGCCTCGTAGAACATGCTCAGGGGGAACTCGTCGGGCAGTACGGCGTCCACCATGGCCTTCTGCTCGGTGGGCAGCGCCTGAACCCCCTGGTGCCACACGGACGCCGGGTGGGGCTCCACATAGGCGGCGACGAGCCGGTGGGCGGCGAGCCAGTGGGCCATCTTCGAGCGGTCGATGCCGTCCCGGTAGAGGGTCTCGACCTCGCCGCGCAGGTCGGCGACGGCGTCGGCCACCCGGGTCCAGTCGATCGTGAGCCGGTTGTCGGTCCAGCGGACGACGCCCTTGCGGTGCAGGTACGCGAACAGCAGCTGGCCGCCGAGGCCGTCGTAGTTGCGCACCCGCTCACCGGTGATCGGGAAGCGGAAGAGCCGGTCGAAGAGGATGGCGTACTGCACGTAGCGCGCGTGCGGCACGCCCGCCACCTCCAGCTTGACGGCCTCGCCGAACGCGGTGAGGTCGCAGCGCAGCTCCTCCAGCGAGTACAGCCAGTACGGCATGCGCTGCTTGATCATGAAGGGGTCGAACGGGAGGTCGCCGTGGCTGTGCGTCCGGTCGTGGACGAGGTCCCACAGGACGAACGTGTCCTGGGCGAGGTCCTGGGAGGCCAGCAGCCGCGCCGCGTCTGGCGGGAGGGCCAGCTTGAGCGTGGCGGCGGCCGCCTCGCTCACCGCCCGGAAGCGCGCGGCCTCGCGGTCGCAGAAGATGCCGCCCCAGGTGAACCGCGGCGGCGTCTGCCGGACCGCGACGGTCTCGGGGAACAGCACGGCCGAGTTCGTGTCGTAGCCGGAGGTGAAGTCCTCGAACGCGATCGGCACGAACATCGGGTTGTCGTAGCCGCCCCGCTCCAGCTCGGCCAGCCAGTCCGGCCACACCACGCGGATCCAGACGGCCTCCAGGTTGCGGTTCGGGTTGCCGTTCTGGGTGTACATCGGGAACACGACGAGGTGCTCCAGGCCGTCCTCCCGCTGCGTGTCCGGGTGGAAGGCGTTGAGCGAGTCGAGGAAGTCGGGCACGCCCAGGCCGTCGGACACCCACTTGCGCAGGTCGGCGGCGACGGCGTCGAGGTACTCCCGGTCGTGCGGGAAGTGCGGCGCGAGCCGTACGACGTGGTCGGAGACCTCCGAGATCAGCTCGACGGCGAGGTCCTTGTCGCCCGTGATCGAGCCGTCCTTGGCCTGCAGGGGCCGCAGCCGCTCCACGGCGGCCTTGAGGACGGCGAAGCCCTCGGCCACCCCCTCTGCCTCCGGCCGGCTGACCGTCCGGGACGAGGCGTGCTCGGGGACGCGGGCCGCCCAGGTGACGAGGTTGGCCCACAGCTGGCCGTGGTCGTAGTCGGCGATCGAGTCGTCGCCGAACAGGTCCGAGTCGGCCAGCACGACGACCCGCCCGCGGCCGTGCCGCAGGGCCACCGCGAGCGGGCGGCCGGCGGGGCCTGCGGTCGGGGACGTGGAGAACAGGACGGTCGCGTCCCCGGGCGCGGTGAGCGTCCCGGCCCGGTAGAAGCAGGCCTGGCGGACCTCGGCGAGCAGGTCCTGACGGGTCCCGCCGGGGCCCGTCGTGATCTCCCGGGACCGGCCGTCGGCCGGGACGCCGAGGACCCATGTCGCGACCCCGTTGTGGCAGTGCGCGGGGTCCTGGACGGTCGCGTGCTCGACGGCGACGCCGAACCGTGCCAGCAGGTCGGCCAGGTTGGTGCCGTACTTCTCCTGCTCGCACTCGGCGAGGACGACGAGCCCGCCGCCGGCCGCGACGTACGCCTCGACGGCGTCGATCTCGGCGGCGGAGAAGACGGGGCTGCCGCCGGTCGTCCGCTCCCAGCGCTCACCGGACGGGTGCGCGACCACGAACACGTCGCTCGCCTCCAGCACGCCCGGGGTGACCTCCCCCTCGACGTGCGCGGCGACGGTGTGCCCGAGACGCCGCAGGACGCCGGCGGCCTCCGCGTAGCTGTTGTCGTCGGGGTGCGCGGGATTCATGGCCTCGGCGACCTCGCGCCTGATGGTCCACGCCTCGCTGTGCGCCTCGTCGAACAGGACCGACGGGAAGGCCTTCATGAAATATCTCCCGTTCCGTGAGCCGTCTTCCGGAAAATATACACAAAGGTGTCCTTCTGGCGATAAGTCGATCCAGCGGGTGACGACCCATCACCCGAGCGGCGGACGAGCCGCGCCGGACCGCCCGCCTACGGTCCCCGGTCGTACGGCCCGCCCGTGCACCAGTCCGGCCGACCGCCTGAGGGGACCCGATGTTCAAACCGACCGACGCCGCCGGCTTCCGGCGGTCCGCGATCGGCGCCGCGCTGATCGTCTCGCCCCTGTTCCAGCTCACCGCGACGCTCGTCGACCCGGGGACGTGGAGCGACGACGACCGGGAGGTCGCGACGTTCGCGGTCAACCCGGCGATGGCGCAGCTGCAGTCCGCCCTCTACCACTGGAGCTGGGTCCTGCTGCCGCTCGCCGCCCTCGGTCTGCTGCACCTGACCCGCCGGCGGGGCGTGGTCCTCGGGCACATCGGAGGGCTGTTCGCCGCGCTCGGCTTCATCAACCTGTCGGCCCTGCTCATGGGCGACGCGGTGGAGTGGTGGTTCGGGCGGCACTACCCGGCCGACCAGGCCGAGAAGCTGTTCAACGAGGTGTTCGACCTGCCCGGCGTGGTGTTCTCGTTCCAGATGCCGTGGGTCTTCCTCGGGCCGCTCGGCCTGATCCTCATCATGGTCGCGCTGACCAGGGCGGGGTTCGTCCGCTGGTGGATCCCGGCGGCGGGCGCGCTCGTGTGGATCTCGCCGTACGTCATGGACTACGGGCCGCTCAGCTTCCTCTGGAGCGGCGGCAACGTCCTGGTCCTCGGCTACCTCGGGCTCAAGATCCTGCGCATGGGCGACCGCGCGTGGGCGTCGTACTACCCGAGCCCGGTGCCCGGGGTGACCACGCCCGACTCGTACGCGAACACGACCGCCTGAGCGCGGTCGCGCAGGCCGAGCTTCATGAGCACGCGCGCGACGTGGGTCTTGACGGTGGCCTCGCCGACGAAGAGCTCCTTGGCGATCTCGGCGTTGGTGAGGCCCCTCGCCAGCATCCGCAGCACCTCCAGCTCGCGCGGAGTGAGCTCCGACAGCTGCGGCGGGCGGACCGGCTCGTGCCGCCCGGCGAACGAGGCGATGACCCGCGTGGTGACGGCGGGGTCGAGCAGGCCGTCGCCCGCGGCGACCACCCGGACGGCCTCCACGAGCTGCTCGGGCGGCGACACCTTGAGCAGGAAGCCGCTCGTCCCGGCACGCAGCGCGGCGTACAGGTTCTCGTCGGTGTCGAACGTCGTGAGCATGATGATCTTCGGCGGGTTCGGGGAGTCGAGCAGCCGCCTGGCCGCCGTGAGGCCGTCCATGCGCGGCATGGAGATGTCCATGAGCACCACGTCGGGCCGCACGCGTGTGGCGACCGCCACGGCCTCGGCGCCGTCCGCGGCCTCCCCGACGACCTCCATGCCGGGCTCGCTCTCCACGACCATGCGCAGGCCCGCCCGGATCATGGCCTGGTCGTCGGCGAGCACGATGCGGATGGAGCGCAGGGAGCCGGTGGAGCTCATGGAACCGGTGCCGTCGGTCAACTCGTGGCCTCGCTCATCGGGACTCCCCTGGGGATCGGCAGCGTCGCGCGGACGCGGAAGCCGCCCTGCGGCAGCGGGCCCGCCTCCAGCGAGCCGCCGAACAGCTCGGCCCGCTCGCGCATCCCGATGAGCCCGTTGCCGGTGGACAGCGCCGGTCCGGCGCCCTGGCCGTTATCGGCGACCTCCACCTCCAGCGAGTCGTGGAGGTAGGCCACCCGGATCCGCACCTCCGACTCCCCCGCGTACTTCACCGCGTTGGTGAGGGCCTCCTGCACGATCCGGTACGCCGACAGATCGAGGCCCGGCGGGAGCCGTACGGGGTCGCCCTCGACCGCGAGCGAGACCCGCAGGCCCGAGGTGCCGACGGTGGAGATCAGGTTGGACACCATGTCGAGGCCGGGCTGCGGCAGCGCCTCCTCCTGCGGCATCCGCAGGGCCCCCAGCATGATCCGCAGCTCCTCGACCGCCTCGCGCCCGGACCGTTCGATGCCGGACAGGACCGCGACCTGCCCGGGGTTCGTCTCGGCCGCCACGTCCAGGGTCCGCCGCAGCGCGCCCGCCTGCATGACCATCATGCTCACGCTGTGGGCGACGACGTCGTGGAGCTCGCGGGCGATGCGGGTGCGCTCGGCCGCCACGGCCTCGGCGGCCCGCCGTTCGCGCTCCATCTCCATGCGGGCCGCCCGCTCGGCCATCCGGTGCACCCGGACGAGGTAGCGCCGCAGGGCGAGCCCCGTCACGTAGGCCGAGCCGAAGATCACGGTCAGGAAGATGACCTCGTCGAACGGGAGGAACCGGTGGTCCACGGCGCCCGAGTCGAAGACGAGGATGCCGGTGACCGCCCACGCGCCGCCGGGCTTCAGCGGCAGGTGCGCGCCCATGGTGTGGAAGACGATGAGCAGCGCGGCCAGCTGCCACACCGGGCACTGCTCGTGGCCCTGCCGGTGCCACGCGTACTGGGCGAGGATCATCAGGATGAAGACGGCGACCGGCGCCCGCCGGCGGTACCAGACGAGGACGCCCGTCACGATCGCCTGGCCCACCCACCACAGCTCCGGGTTCTCGGTCGCGCCGTACGAGGTGGCGACCGTGAACGCCTCGAGTATGCCGAGGGCGATGACGGCCGCTCCGATCAGGAGATCGACCGTCGGCAGCGAGCGGAAATGCCGGAGCAGGGGGTGCATGTGCGGCACATTAACCCGAACGGGACTCGCGCGCATGCCTCAAATCGCCGCGCCAATCGAGCGTCAAGCCGTTTGCAAGTGGCCGCAAGATCATAGGCCTGTATCAAGTGAGTGTCGGTCGTGGCACCGGCCTTGTCGGCCCCCGGTCACGCTGAGACTCTTGGACTGTTCCGATCAGGCATAGGAGACGCGGATGCCCCGCCTGCACTCCCTCATCGCGGGGCTGGGCGCCCTCGGCGCCCTGGCGGCGCCCATGCTCCATCCGCATCCGAGCGGGTCCACCGACCGGGTGACGCCCGGGGCGGTGCGCGTGGAGTCCACCTCGCACGTATCGATCACGCTCCTCGACGACCGGAGCGTCATCCAGCAGGTCGCCCGGGAGTACGACACCGAGCTCGCCGAGGGGAGCGGCTTCACCGTCACCCCTGACGGGGTGGTCGTCACCGCCACCCAGGTCGTCCAGGCCAGCCGCGACCCCAGGGTCTACGCGGCCAACCGGGTCTTCGCCGAGTACTTCAAGGTCAAGATCCCGGCGGACTTCAAGAGGCACACGCTCGACAACGCCGACCTCAACCGGCGGCTGCAGGCGTGCTACCCGCCCCAGCAGTCGGACTCGACCTGCATCTCGCAGGTCACCACGAAGGTCACCGTCTTCCCCTACCTCGACCCGCCTCCCCCGGACGGGCTGCCGGCGCAGATCCTGACCATGGGGACGTCGCCCGCCGCGCCCGCCGTCCTGAAGACGACCAAGGGCGGGGAGAAGCAGACGCTGCCGACCGTGCCGCTGGGGACGGAGATCGCGGCCAACACCGAGTCGCTGGACGTGATGTCCCTGCCCGCCCGGCCGTCGGCGACGGCGCCGCCCAAGCTCGACACGGCCCACCTCGACCCTCCGGGCAGCCGCACCTTCAAGAGCACCGAGCGTGAGAAGCTCGACGGCGTCCTCAAGAACGCGGGACCGGGCTCGGCGCTCATCGACGACGGCAAGAGCGAGGTCGTGGGCCTGCTCGCCGGCGGCGACGACGTGGCGACCACGATCACCGGGGCCGACGAGATCCGCACCGCCCTGGTCGCCGCCGGGATCACCCCGCGCCGCGGGCCGGTCGACGTCGTCTTCGAGAACGCCCTCGCGTCGTACCACAACAAGCTGTACTCCAGCGCGGTGCCGGTGCTGCAGCAGGTGCTCAACCTGCGGCCCGACCACGCGGTGGCGCTCGACCACCTGCGGGTCTCCCGCGCCAAGGCGGGAACCGCCGAGGACGCGGGCAGCCGGCCGCGGCCGAGCCCCGTCGCCGCCAAGAAGGCCTCCTCGCCCCCGGCGCTGGTCTTCGTCATCGGCGGCGTCGTCGTGGTGGCGCTCCTCGTCGCCGTGGCGGTCCCGCTGCTGCTGCGCAGGCGCCGGACCGGCCAGGACGCCTCCGCCGGGCCCGACTCCGTGCCCCCGGTCTCCTGGCCGCCGAACGGGGTCACCCAGGTGTTCGAGACCGCCGGCGGGACGGCCCGGCCCGCGGAGACGTCGCACCCCGGTTCGTGGCCCGCGGCGGCCCGGCCTGAGACGTCCACGCCGCCGGAGGCGGGCCGGTCGTTCGTCTCGCCGTCCGACCCGCCGCACGACCCCTCCCCGCCCCGCGGCCGCCCGCAGCCGGTCGACCTGTCGCCGCCCGGCGGCCGGCCCCACCCGGCCGACCTGTCCCCGCCGCGGGGGCAGGGGCAGATGAAGTTCTGCACGCAGTGCGGCATGAGGCTCGGCCAGGGACACCGCTTCTGCGGGTTCTGCGGCAACCCGGCGGACTCATGACATCCGCGCCAGCGCACCACCGTCAGCGACCGCCCCGGGGGGAGGCGTCATGACCGAGGGACCGGCCCTGCCGCCGCTGATCGGGCGGCGGCTCGGCGACTACGAGATCGAGGCCGTCGTCGGACGGGGCGGCATGGCCACCGTCTACCGGGCCCGCGACCAGCGGCTCGGCCGGGCCGTGGCGCTGAAGATCCTCGCGCCGCAGCTGTCGCACGACGACCGCTTCCGCGACCGCTTCGTCCGCGAGTCGCGGCTCGTGGCGAGCATCGACCACCCCAACATCATCCCGATCTACGAGGCCGGCGAGCGCGACGACCTGCTGTTCATCGCCATGCGGTACGTCGAGGGCAGCGACATGCGCAAGCTCGTCCAGTCGGCGGGGCCGCTGCCCGTGGGCCGGGCCAACCCGCTGTTCGCGCAGATCGCCTCGGCCCTGGACGCCGCCCACGCCAACGGGCTCGTGCACCGGGACGTCAAGCCGGCCAACATCCTGGTGACCGAGACGGACCACGTCTACCTGACCGACTTCGGGCTCACCAAGAGCTCCTCGGCGGAGGCGGGGCTGACCAGCCACGGGCACTTCATGGGCACGCCCCGCTACGTCGCCCCCGAGCAGATCCGCGGCCTGCCGGTCGACGGGCGCAGCGACCTGTACGCTTTCGCCTGCGTGGTCTACGAGGCCCTGGCCGGGCAGCCGCCTTTCCAGCGCGACACCGAGCTCGCGCTGCTGTATGCCCACGTGTCCCACGATCCGCCGCCGCTCACGCCGTACCGGCCCGACCTGCCGCACGCGGTGAACGGGGTGCTGCTGCGGGCACTGGCCAAGAACCCGGCCGAGCGGTTCCCGACGTGCCAGGCCTTCGTCGCCGCGCTGCGGGACGCGATCAGCGGCGTCGAGGAGGAGCAGTACGGCCCGGCGTCGGGGCGGGCGGGCCGTTCGCCGGAGGCGGGCTCCTACCCGCCGGTCTCACACCCCTCACACCCCTCGCATCCCTCCCACTCGTCCGCTTCCCGTCCGACGTCCCATCCCTCGTCGCACCCGTCTTCCCACCCGTCGTACCCGCCGGTGTCACAGCCCTCCGGCTCGCAGGGGGGCGGGTCCGGTTCCGCCTGGTCGTATCCACCGGCGTCCCACCCGTCGTACTCCGACCCGGCCTACACGCAGGGGTCATACGGCGGGCCGTACCCGGAGGGCGCCTACCAGCAGGCGGGCGCCCATCCGCACGCCGCGCCCACCGTCGCCGCCACGCCGTCCCGGCCCGCCACGGCCGGCGAGCGCAGGCGCAGGTTCCCCGTCGGGCCGGTGATCGGCGGCCTCGCCGTCCTCGTCTCCATCGCGGTGGCGGCGACGCTGATCCTCACCCGGGGCGGGGACACCGCCGCCACGTGGAACACCTACCCGGGGTCGGTCGCCGCGCCGTTCACGATGGCCTACCCGTCCACGTGGGGGAACGCGAGGACCAACGCCGACCAATGGATGATCGCCTCACCAGCCGTCGACGAGTTCAACGCGCTGTTCGCCGTGCCGGGCAACACCGACTGGTCGAAGGTCGACCCGATCATTAGTGGCCAGCCGGAGCGCGCCGTCGGGGTGTTCGCCCAGGTGAGCAATGCCCTCAGCACTATGGACTCCCCCGCGGAGCTCCAGCAGAGCCTGCAGTCGGCCCTGCCGGGGACGACCGGGTACACCGGCGCCCCGATCCCCACGACGGTCGGCGGCAAGCCCGCCTTCAAGATCAACGGCGTGATGACCGACCCGCAGCAGACGGGGCGGCTCGACTTCACCTCCTACCTGGTGCGTCAGGACAGCGGCGACACGCCGGTACTGATCACGTTCTTCTGCCCGTCGGGGCGGTGCGACCAGCAGCTCATCGAGCACATGGTGAACACCGTGGCGTTCAAGTCCTGACGTACGTCTGCCGCGTATCAGGGCGTGTCGTGGTTACACGGGGCGTTCGCCTGCGTGCTTTGTTCGGGCGTCCGAATTCCGGACCCGAATCTCGGCGCGCGAGACCGACCGGACGGCGGCCCGTGCCTCCGGGCGTCACCGATCGATGAGCGTGAGCGACGTGTCGGAGTCATCGGCGTAACCGGTCCGGTGAGCCGCCGCGCCTGCCGTGCCTGGCCTGCCCGGTCCGGCTGCCGCGGTGCCGGGCTCGCCTTCCCAGGTAGAGGAGTGTCCAGGTGCCGTCATCGTTGCGGCGTGGAAGATAGCGCTCTGGATGCACCGCTTTGTCGCGGTTGTGCCAGCCACATGCGGGCGCGAGGTGATCGAGATCGGTCGTTCCGCCGTCGGCCCAGCCCGTGACGTGGTCGACCTCCGCCATGTCGGCAGGGATGGGGCAGCCCTCGACATAGCAGGTGGCGTAGCGGGTCACGATCGCCTGCCGCTGCGCGGGGGTCGCCAGCCGTACCGCACGGCCCATGTCGAGGATCTGACCCTTGGCGTTCACGACCATCCGGACGAGCTTCGAGGTGCGGGCGAGCCGGTGGACGTCGCTGACGGGCAGCAGGTGCCCCGTGGCCACCAGCAGCCCGGGTGCGAGACGGTCGGGAGCGTGGCCGCAGGTCCGGCAGGCGTCGGGACGTTCGCCGGCCCCGGGACGCTTCTGGCCACCCGTCCGCCTCGCCTGGCCGCCGGGGACTCCGTCACGAGCATCGTCGGGTTCGTGCTCGGTCTGCTCCTGACCGGGCTCGCGCGCTGCGGCCTGATCCTGCTCGGAACCACTGTGGGCGTCGTCGGGAAGCGATTCGGCGCGGACGAGCACGAGCAACTCAGTGGAGACCTTCTTGGTCAGCAGGGCGGAGAACGCGTCGGCCTGGCGCACCCGCAGTGGCCGGTCGTCGTGCTTGTCCCTCGGCCGCGCGTACGCGGTCAGGAACTCGCGCAGACGGGCGCCGGCCTCACGCGGCAGGCGGAACTCACCCTCCACCCCACCGGTGGACGACGGGCGCACGAGAAGGAACCGCGCGGCGTGGTCGTCCTCGGCCTCTCCGTCCAGGCTGCCGGGATCGAGCAGCTCGCGCAGGTAACGCCCGACCTTGCACACCTCGGCGGGGGACGCGGTCTGGGCGAGCTCAAGGAGGATCGGCTCGGCGAGAGCCGCCTGGGCCTCGGTCAACCGGGCGGTGACCTGCGTGATCGCGTCGACGGCCCCTTCGGCCAGGGCACCGGACGCGAACCGGTCTCGCACGATCGGCAGCCGGGACAGCTCGGTGGAGATCCGGATCAGGCGGGTCGCGCCCGCACCGGTCATGCCGGTCGCCGTGCGCAACCACGTCCCGGTCGACGCGTGCCCGTTCGCCTTGGCCTCGCCCGTCGCGTGGACTCGGTTCACCCGGGCTGTGATCGCCGAGATCACCAGATCACGGACAGCGGTCAGTTCTTCCGCTTCCTCCAGGCATGTCACGGCACTGTCGGGCGGATCCGCGGCCGCCAGCCGGGAGGCGGTCTCCCGCAACCGCGACACCCATTCACCGGTGGCAGTCACTCCGGCCTCCGGCGCGGGGCCGGCGGCGGTGTCCGGAGCGGAGCCCGAGGACGCGGCGGCATCCGCAGGGCCGTCCGCCTCCTCCGTGCCCACGCCGGACGCAGGCCGGGCGCCCCCCTCGGCGCTTCCTCCTTGAGGGAAGGCGAATGTCTCCTGCCGCCGGCCACGGTCCCGTCGCCTGCGTCCGCCAGGCCCGGATCCCCTACGGCCGGAACGCCGGAGCGCCTGAGGATCGAGGATCGTGCCCGCGAGCGGTGAGGGCACGTCGAAGGCGCGAGCGTCGTCGAAAGCGCCGAACGACTCCTCGGCGGGGAACGCGGACACCGGCGACACCTCCTCACCCACCTCGAACCCGCCTCGAACAACTGTTCCCACCCTAGATTCTCCCTCCGACATTTCCCGGCCCGAACCCGCACCTCAGCAGGCGACAGCCGTAAAGATCTACCTGACGACCCCGACACCCGGGCTCGCACGAGCAGCCCCTGTGACGACAGGCGCCGTAAAAGCAATTGCTCCGCCGCGGACCTGACGAATAGAACTGCTGGAACTGCGACAGATCGGCAGCCGAGAACGGGTGCCGCCGGGACACGAGAGGAGGGACGAGCCATGTACCCCATGAACGACGTGCCGGCTCCCTCCCGGGGAGAGCACCAGTAGCCGTCCCCGGGACGAGCCGGAGCACCTGCACAAGGGAAGTGCCGTGACTCAGAACGACCTGACCATGCGTCCCATCACGGGACCCGAGGAAATCGACCTCTTCTGCCGGCTGCCGTACGTGCTGAACGACGAGCTGGCCGACGACCTCGCCTCCGGCCGACGGCGGCCGGAGTGGATGTGGATGGCGCTCAGCGGCGACCGCGTCGTAGCCCGGCTGGCCTGGTGGGGCCCGCGCGAGGGCGCCGCGCCGCAGATCCTCGACATCCTCGACCTCGACGACCAGCCCGACCGACCACAGCATCCGGACGAACCGAGTAACCCTGATCAACGGCACCAAAACGAACAGCCCCACCAACCCGACCGGCCTGGCGCATCAGAGCGGGTCAACGTCGGGGTCCGGCTGCTCCGGACGGCGATGGCCGCGGTCCTGCCGCCGGGAGCCGCTCCCCCCGAGTACAGCCGCTTCATCTCGCCCGGCTGGCGGGAGGACGAGGCGGCCAGGCGGGAGGTGAGCGACCGCATGACCGTCCTCGAACACGCCGGCGCCCGGCTGCTCGTCGAACGGCGGCGGCTGGAATGGCGGGTGGGGACGCCGATTCCCCCGCCCAGCGGCCGGCTGACGTTCCGGCCGGTGCGCGACCGCGCGGAACTCGTCGAACTGATGACCCTCGTGCTGGAGGACACGCTCGACGCCCACAGCCGCGCGGAGCTGGCCCGGCTGCCTGCGGCCGCGGTGGCGGCCGGCCACTACGACGGTGAGCTGGGGCGGTACCCCCGGCGCGACTGGTGGCGGATCGGGATCACGGCCGGCGGCGAGCCCGTGGGCTTCGTCGTCCCGGCACGGAACGACTACAACCCGATCATCGCCTACATCGGCGTCCTCCCGGCCCACCGCGGGCGGGGCCACGTCGACGACCTCCTCGCCGAGGGGACGAGGATCCTCGCGGACCAGGGCGCGGCGCGGATCAGAGCGGCCACGGACGTCGGCAACGTCCCGATGGCCCGCGCCTTCGAACGCGCCGGCTACGTCACCTTCCAGCGGCAGATCGACATGACCTGGAGCTGACGGCGCTCCGCGGGAGGGCCCGACCTCTCAAGCCCTCCCGCAGCGGACTCCCGGCTAACCGGAGGCCCGGCGCCGCCAGTCCAGGGCGCCGTCGAGGACCGCGCGGTGGACGGCCCGCGCGATCCTGGCGCCCCACTCCGACCGCGGCCCGCCGAACAGTTCCTCCGGCCCCTCGTCCCGTACGGCGACGCAGACGGCGTCCGAGGCCGTGCCGGTCCCGGGGACGCCCGCCTCAACCAGTGCCTGGGTCTTCGCCTCGGTCACGGTCATGACGGCGTTGACCAGGGCCGCGTCGCAGAACGCCACGGGGACGGCGACGACGACGTTGATCGTCCCCGGCCGGACGGCACCGCTGCCCGGAACCGGCAGCCCCGGCCCACCGCCGGAAGCGAAGAGATCACCGGGGTCCGGGACGCCTTCGGGTGACGCGGCCCACGTGGGCACCCCCAGGCCGACGGTCGCCACGGCCTCCGCTCCCCCGTCCGCCGCGGCGACGTACCGCGCGACGGGGGCGGCGGTCAGCATGCCCACGCCCAGCCCCTCGGGCGGTCCGATGGACGTCAGGTGGTCGACCGGGTCCATGCGCCCGTACCCCGCCGGGACCTGCGCGTTCACCACCCACGCCCGCGGTCCGATCCCGCCGCCCAGCATCGCCGAGGAGATCATCCGCCACCCAGGGCCGAAGCGCCACAGGAGCGTGCCGAGGCGGATCCCGTCCTCGTACCGGTGGCTCAGCGATGCACGTGCAGCCGGCGTCGTCACGCCTCCGCACCCCCGAGCCGTACGAGATGGACGAGCGGACGCCCGTCCGGAGCCGGCCCGACCCGGACCCGGGCCCCGAAATGCCGCGCGAGCAAGGGCTCGGTCAGCACCTGGTCCGGCGTCCCGGCGGCGACGGCGCGGCCGCCGGCGAGCAGCACCAGCGTGTCGGCGTACTGCCCGGCGAGGGTGAGGTCGTGCAGCGTGGTCACCACCGTGAGCCCGTCGGCGACCCGGAGCCGGTCGACCAGGTCCATCACCTGCTGCTGGTGGCCCAGGTCGAGGGCCGTGGTGGGCTCGTCGAGCAGCAGCACCGGCGCCTGCTGCGCCAGGGCGCGGGCGAGCACCACGCGCTGGCGCTCGCCGCCGGACAGGTGGCCGAGCGGCCGCGACGCGAAGGCCTCCAGGTCGAGCCGCTCCAGCACCGACCCGGTCACCTCGCGGTCGCGCGCGCTCTCCCTCCCCAGGTAGGCGATGTACGGCGTACGGCCCAGCAGGGCGTACTCGTAGACGGTCATGTCGGGCGGCAACGCCGGGCTCTGCGGGGCGTACGCGACGAGCCGGGCGCGGTCGCGGGGGCGCAGGCCGCGCACGGGCGCGCCGTTCACGAACACCTCGCCCTCGGCGGGGATCAGCCCGGCGACGGCTCTGAGCAGGGTGGACTTGCCCGCGCCGTTCGGCCCGATGACGGCCAGCCACGCGCCTCGGCCGGCCGAGAGCGAGACGTCCGCGAGCACGGGCCGCTCTCCGAGCGTCACCCCCACGCTCCGCGCGCGAACGCCGCCGCTCTCCGCACCCGGGCCGCTCACGCGTCCACCCGCCTCGACATGCGCAGGACCGTGACGAAGAACGGCGCGCCGACGAACGCCGTGACCACCCCGATCGGCAGTTCGGCCGGGGCGAGCACGGTGCGGGCGACCGTGTCGGCCAGCACCAGGAAGGCCGCGCCGCCGAGGAAGGACAGCGGCAGCACGATCCGGTACGACCAGCCGGCAAGCCGCCGCACCACGTGCGGGACCACGATCCCGACGAACGCGATCAGCCCGCTGACGGCGACCGCCGACGCCGTGGCGAGCGACGCGGCCAGCAGGACGACGAAGCGCACCCGGGTGGCGTGGACGCCGAGCCCCGTCGCCTCCTCGTCGCCCACCGACAGCACGTCGAGCAGCCGCCCGTGCAGGAGCATCACGACCGTGGAGACGGCCGCGTACGGCGCGACCATGGCGAGCTGCTCCCACCCGCCCCCGACATCGCCGAGGATCCACGAGTAGATCCGCTGCAGCTCGTCCACCTTGAGCTGCTGCACGAACGTCTGGATCGCGGTGAGGAACGAGGTCACCGCCACGCCGGCGAGCACCAGCGTGGACGTGCCTCCGCCGCGCCCCGCCGCGCTGCCCAGCGCGTACGCGAGGAACACCCCGCCGACGGCGCCCGCGAAGGCTGCCACGGGGACGGCCGCCACCCCGGCGTCGCCGCCGAGGAAGACCACGACGAGCGTGACCGTGAGCCCGGCTCCCGCGGCGGCCCCTAGCAGGTACGGATCGGCGAGCGGGTTGCGGAACACGCCCTGGTATCCCGCGCCGGCCATCGCCAGCAGCCCCCCGACCAGGGCCGCGAGCAGCACGCGGGGCACCCGCAGCTGGAAGAGCAGGCCCTGCTCGGTCGAGGTCAGCCCCGAATGCGCGGACACGAGCGGCAGCCGGTCGAGCAGCGCGAGGGCGACGCCGCGCGCCGGGAGCCCGGCGGCCCCGGCGAGCACCCCCACGACCATGGCGGCGACCAGGACCGCCGACGCCACGGCATACGCCCGCCCGCGCCGCGCCCGCCCCGCGCCGCCGCCGATACCACCGGCACCACCGTCGCCGGGATCCGGGCCGCCGGCGGGCTCATCACGGGCCGCCTCGGCGGACGCCGGCCCCTGCCGCGGCCGCTCGACGGCGCCGCCGTCCTCACCGGTGGCGACTGCGGCCGCGGGGTCGCCGGCGGGATCACCGGGGATCACGGTCGCCTCAGCCCGCGGCCTTCTGGACGGCCTGGCTCACGGCCTCGGCCAGGTCGACGATCCTTGGCCCCCACCGGGAGGCCACGTCGTCGTCGAGCGTCACGACGTGCCCCGCCTTGATGGCCGACAGCCCCGACCAGCCGGGACGCTTCGCGAGGGCGGCGGCGTTCTGGCCGCAGCACTTCGTGTCGGCCAGGAAGATCAGGTCCGGATCGGCCTTGACGACGTACTCCGCCGACAGCTTCGGGTAGCCCCCGGCCGCGTCCGGGGCCTGGTCGGCGATGTTCTTCAGCCCGAACAGGCCGTAGATCTGCCCGATGAACGTGCTCGACGTGGCAGCATAGGGCGTCGTGTCCAGTTCGTGGTAGTACGTCAGGCCCTTGCCCTTGGGCGCGGCGGCCACCAGGCGGTCGATGTCCTGCTTCACGCCGTCGGCGACCTGTTCGGCCTTGGCCGCGTTGCCGGTGGCCGCCCCCAGGTCCCTGATCTGGTCGTAGGTGTCGTCGAGCTTGGTCGCCGCGGGCTCCAGGAGCACCGGGACGCCGACCTTGCGGAGCCCGGCCACCACACCCTCAAGGTCGTTGGCGAGCACGACGAGGTCGGGCTTGGCGGCGACGATGGCCTCCAGGTTGGGCTTGAAGCCGGACAGCGAGGTCTTCGGCGCCTCGGGCGGATAGTCCGACTGGTCGTCCACGGCCGCGACCTGGCCGCCCGCCCCGACGGCGTACAGGATCTCGGTGGCGGTCGGGGACAGCGACACGATGTGCTCGGGCCGCCGGTCGAGGGTCACCGCGCCGTTGCCGGCCTGGACGGTGACCGGGAACGCCGCCGAAGCCGAGCCGGCGGTCGACGCGGCGGGAGCCGCGGCAGATCCGGCAGATGCGGCAGGTGCGGCAGGTGCGGCACTGGACGCGGCGGGTGCGGCTGTGTCTCCGGACTGGCCGCATCCGGCCAGCCCGAGCACGCCCAGCACCACGCCCGCGACGGCCGTGCGTACGGGCCTCACGAGTGTTCCTCCTGGGGAGCGGGGAAAATCGGCGGACCCGCGGATTGCGACGGATCACCCTTTTCCTCGAGGGTCACGACGTCGGCGCGCAGTGCAGGCGACCTGGCTCGCCCCCGGGGGTGGAAGGCCCGGGGATCCACAGTTGCGGGACAGCGCCGGGTTCACACCGGACTTCGCTGCACGACGCGCGTCGGACAGAACGGTACCAACCTCCTGGGCGGCGTCCGGCCCGGGCCGGATGGTGGTGCCAGCCCCACCCCCCGGGTGGGGTGTCCCCAAGATCGGGAGTAGTGCCTCCGTCGCTGTGCCGGGCCGGTGCCGCGGGACACGCTTGGAGGGTCGTAATCCCAGCTAAGGCGGCCCCCATGTCCCTCACTGCCCTTCCCCCGGCGCCCGCGCGAACCCCGGCGTCCCCCGCGCCGCGGGACCGTTTCGTCGACCTCCTGCGCGTCTTCGGCATGGTGCTCGTGGTCGCCCAGCACTGGACGATGCCGGTCCTGGCGCTCGCGGGGGGCCGCCTCACGACCGGGAACGCGCTCGCCGGCGTGCCGCTGATCACCTGGATCTCGCAGGTCATGCCGCTCGTGTTCTTCGCGGGGGGCGCGGCGAACGCGATGAGCCTCCGCTCGGCCTCCTCCCCCGGGCTCTGGGCCGCCCGGCGGCTGCGGCGGCTCGCCTGGCCCGTCGTGCCGCTCGCCGCCGTGTGGGTGCCGCTACCGTACGTGCTGGAGGGTCTGGGCCTGCCGTCCCAGCCGGTCGAGGTGGCGGCCCGCACGGTCGGTCAGCTGCTGTGGTTCCTCGCGGTCTACCTGGTCGCCGTCGTGTCGACGCCGTGGCTGGTGCGCGCCCGGGCCTCGCGCGTGCTGCCGCTCCTGGCGGCCGGGGCGGTGCTGACCGATGTGGTCCGGTTCTCCGGGGTCGAGGCGGCCGGCTACCTCAACGTGGTGTTCGTCTGGCTCGCCGTCCACCAGGTCGGGTTCCGGTACGCCGAGGGACGCCTGGCCTGGTTGTCGGGGGCGCGGGCGGCCGGGCTCGCCGTCGCCGGGTTCGGGATGGTGGCCGCGCTCGTCGTCGCCGGGCCGTACCCGGCCAGCATGATCGGGATGCCGGGCATGGTCTCGAACATGGCGCCGCCGAGCGCCTGCCTGCTGCCGCTGTTCGCCGGCCAGCTCGGGCTCGCGATGCTGCTCCGCCCGGCCCTGGTCTCCCTCGCCCGGCGGCCCCGCGTGGAGGCCGCGCTCGCGGTCCTCGCGCCCCGGATGATGACGCTCTACCTGTGGCACATGACTGCGCTGGTCACGGTCGCGGGCGTGGCGATGTTCGGGTTCGGGCTGGTCACGCCGGCGGTCGGGTCGTTCTCCTGGTGGAGCCGGGTGCCCCTGTGGCTGGCCGCCCTGGTGATCGTCCTGCTGGCGCTGACAGGGCTGTTCGCCCGCTTCGAGGAGCCGCCGGGGCCGGCCTCCGCCGGCCGGGTGGTGGCGGCCGCGGTCCTGATCGGCGGCGCGCTCACCACGCTCACCGCGACCGGTTTCGCCCCCGGTGTCGCGCCCGTCGCCGCCGCGCTGGCGCTGGCGGCGGGCCTCCGCCTCACGAGCGGCTCGGGGGCCGCGGGTCACCGGAGCCCGCGCTCGGCCTCCTCCAGGATCTCCTGAATCCGCAGGCCGTGGGCGGCGTCCAGGGGGTGGCCGCCGCCACGGCGCACGGTCTCGGCGAACTGCCGCGCGACCTCGGCGAACGCGTCGTCGCCGAGGTCGGAGCCGAGGAGGGTCGCGTTGCCCTCCGCGCCGTACACCTCGACGCGGGCGGGGGGCGTCTCGCCCCCGGCCCGCATGGTCAGCGACGCCTCGCTGACCGCCCCGCTCTCGTGCTCCAGCAGCAGGCCGGCCCAGCCGAGCGGGTCGCCGTGGGCGCGCACGCCGACCACCCGTCCGAGGGCGGCGTCGAGCAGGTCGATCATGTGCGGGCCGAGGTCGAGCACGGCGCCGCGCTCCAGCCGCCAGGGCGTGGCGAACGGCCCGCCGTTCAGGCCGCCGGAGATGTACGCGGCGTGCCCCCCGAACGGCCGCAGCGCCCGCGCGGCCTCCAGGAACGCGGTGGTCGCGGGCGAGTAGCGGAACGTGAAGACCATCTGGGAGGCGACCCCGGCCTCGGCGATCGCCGCGGCCAGCCGCCGGGCGCCGTCGAGGTCGGCCGCGAGGGGCTTCTCCAGCAGCAGGGCCTTGCCCGCCTTCGCGGCCCGCCCGGCGACGTCGGCCTGGACGGCGGGCGGCACCGAGAAGGCGACCGCCTCCGAGGCGTCGAACAGGTCCTCCAGCCGCTCGAACGCGGGCGCGCCGTGGGCCGCGGCCAGCGCCCGGGACGCCTCCGGCCTGCGGGCCCACACGCCGGCGAGCCGCGTGTGCGGCCCCTTCGCGAGGGCGGGCGCGTGGACCATCCCGGCCCACGGACCCGCTCCGACCAGTCCCACCGACACCGGCTCCATGGCGCCCCTCTCCCGTGTGGGCGACCCTACTGGAGCGCCGGGGTCGCGATCGACCAGGGAGTCCGATGTGCCCCGGTAAGGGTTGGCCCGGGCCGTACCGGCAATATGGACCCGTCATGAACGTGATACTGCTGCGGCACGGCGAGACCGAATGGAGCAGGGCGGGACGGCACACCGGGCGCACCGATGTGCCGCTGACCGCCCGCGGCGAGGAGCAGGCCCGGGCGCTGGCCCGGGTCGTGGGGGACCGGGCGTTCGCGCTCGTCCTGGTGAGCCCCGCGCAACGGGCCCGCCGCACGGCGGAGCTCGCCGGCGTCGGCCGCTACGAGGTGGACCCCGACCTGTGGGAGTGGGACTACGGCGGCTACGAGGGCGTCACGACGCCCGAGATCCGCGAGTCGCGCCCCGGCTGGTACCTGTGGCGCGACGGCGTCGTGCCCGGCGACGACGCCCACCCGGGGGAGAGCGTCGACCGCGTCGGCGAGCGGGCCGACAAGGTCGTCGCCAGGATCGGGGCCGCCGCACCGGCCCAGGACGGGAACAGGGACGGGGACGGGGACGTGCTGATCGTGGCGCACGGCCACTTCCTGCGGGTTCTGGCGGCCCGCTGGCTCGGGTTGCCGGCGGCCGACGGGCGGTTCTTCCGGCTCGACACCGGGACGTTCTCGACGCTCGGCCACGAGCACGGCGAGCCGGTCCTGCTGACCTGGAACGCGCCCGTGTGAGACGGCCCCAGGTGAGATGGCCCAGGTGAGATGGCCCAGGTGAGATGGCCCGGGTGAGAAGACCAGCGTGAGACGCCCAGTGTGAGACGGCCCAGAGTGGGACGGCTCCCGCGTGAGAAGCCCCGCGAGGAGGTCCCCGCCGGCGTCACCCGGCGTCTTGTCCGCGTGCGGGCGACCGGCGGGGTTCAGGGCTCAGGTGCCCGCGACGGTTTGGGGCTGGGGACCGCGACCGGTCAGCCATTCGAGTACTTTGCGGTGGCCGCGCCGGGCGTCTTCGAAGTGCCCCCACCGCCAGTACCTCGGCTGCTCACGGACCCCGGTGACCCACGTCCGGTACGCGACCGACCGTGGCCGCCCGTCCTCGGGCTCGGCCGCCGACGCGACGCCGTACGTGCGGATCACCACGCGGCCTCCGGGTGCGAACAGCACGTCGTCGGCCACCGGGTAAAGAGTCATCTGGTCCAGCACGACCGGCCCCCCTCTTGCTCAACTCGCTTGGGGACCACTGTGCCGGATCGTTGTTACGCCGCCTGCGCGGCGCTGTTACGCCCCTTCACACCGAAGTAAACTCAGTGTTACACGAGGAGGCCGTCGAACTCGCCGTCCTTGACGCCGAGCACGAGCGCCCGGATCTCATCGCGGGTGTAGATGAGAGCCGGCCCCTCGGGATAGCGCGAGTTCCGCACGGCCACGCTGCCGTCGGGGAGTTCGGCCAACTCCACGCAGTTGCCGGTCGAGTTGCTGTGGACGCTCTTCCGCCAGGTGACTCCGGCCAGGTCGGTTGCGGGCATCCCGTTGTATGTCTGCATTCATATCTCTCTGAGAAGATCGCCGAGGATCTCGGCGGTGCCCCCGGGCGTCGTGCTCTCCACGCACAACTGCTCCATGGCCGTGAGGTAGGGATCGATGTCCTCACGCTTGTCGAGGTAGAGGGCACCCCAGAGCTGCTCGACGTAGACCACGTCCGAAAGGTCGGACTCCGGGAAGCGGAGGATCGTGAACGCGCCCCCCTCGGCGGCGTGCATCCCGAAACGGAAGGGCATCACCTGCAGGGTGATGTTGGGCAGCGTGGAGACCTCCAGCAGGTGCTGGAGCTGCTCCCGCATGGTCGCTCTCCCTCCGATGGGCCGCTTGAGCGCGGCCTCGTCGATGACGGCCCACAGCCGCGGACCGTCCTTGCGCGTCAACCTGTCCTGCCGCTGCATGCGGAGATGCACACGCTTGTCGAGCTCGGTATCCGGCGCCTCCGGATAGCCCAGCTGGATCACCGCC
This sequence comes from Microbispora sp. ATCC PTA-5024, assembly GCF_000511135.2. Classification (NCBI taxonomy): domain Bacteria; kingdom Bacillati; phylum Actinomycetota; class Actinomycetes; order Streptosporangiales; family Streptosporangiaceae; genus Microbispora; species Microbispora sp. ATCC PTA-5024. The sequence goes on from NZ_KI866522.1 coordinate 2,309,070, forward strand.
CGGGCGTACCGGGCCGTCTGCAGCAGGCCGGGCACGAACTGCACCTCGTAGGTGCGGATCACGCTCGCGGCCTCCTCCAGGCCCACGTATGTGACGAACCAGTTCGGCAGGACCTCGCCGTACTTGTGCCACCAGCCCGGGGTGTTGGCCTCACGGACCATCTCCAGCAGGCCACGCCGCTCGGCGTCGTCGTGGACGCCGTACAGCGTGAGCAGGTCTTCGACGTCACGTGTCTTGAACCCGACCCGGCCGAGCTCCATCCGGCTTATCTTCGACTCGGAGGCCCGGATGTGGAACCCGGCGACCTCGCGGGTGAGGCCCCGCTCCTCGCGCAGCCGGCGAAGGCTGGCGCCGAGCATGATTCGCCGTACGGTCGAACCGGAACCGGGCGGATCTATGGACACGTGCTATTCCTCCGCTTTGTGGACTGGTTCACAGTCTGTCAAAGATCGCCCCCTTCGTCCCAGTGTTGTTCCGGGGTAACCGTAGCGCGTGCATCACGCGCTTGCACGTGCATTCGCTCTTGCACATGCACACGATTGTCCCGCATCATGATCTCGTGCAGTCCACGAACCTGACTCGTGGCCAGATCCAGTGGTCGACCCTCGACTGGTGGCCGCCGCTCGGCTGGTGGCCGGAGCCCGCACGCGAACTCCTCCAGCCCGGGTCGACCGCCGCCAGCGCCACATTCGTCCTGCTCCCCCGCGCCGAGTCGGTCCACTCGGCCCGCAGCTTCGCGGCGGGGACGCTGGCCGGCTGGCAGATGGGCGACCTTCTCGACGGCATGGAGCTCGTCGTCTCGGAACTGGCCACCAACGCCCTGCGGCACGGCCTGGTGCTGGCGGGCTCCCAGCCACGAGAGGTCATCCGCCTGTCACTCATCCGCCGAGGGACGTTCGTGACCTGCGCCATCACCGACCCCGGCTCGGCCGCGCCGGTGCTTCGCGACCCCTCGCCGTTCGAACCGGGCGGCCTCGGGCTGCACATCGTCGAGTCGCTCAGCGTGTGCTGGGGCTGGAACCCGCTGTCCCCCCAGGGCAAGGCGGTATGGGCCGTGCTCGCCGCCTGAGGCGAGCACGGTCGCCACTTCGGACGGCGCGCCGCGCGCCTTACCCGTCCGCTAGATCTGCCTGCCGCCCGCTCCGGCCCGCCGGCCGCAGAGCGCTCCCGTACAGCCCGGAATGTACGGGAGCGCCCTCCGGCCGGCGGCCCGCGTCGCCCTCACCTTCGGCGAACCCCGAGCGCGAAGGCCGAGGATGTGCTGAGATCGGACCGTAACGGCCGAACGGCATGCCCGTTTTCACAGCGATCGGGGAGACAATCGTGATCTCGGGATTCGGGACGGCTCGCTATATCCTTGCTCGCGGACCCCGTCATTTGTGTGATCTGCATAGCGGTGGCCTCGCGAGACTCCCGAGAGATCTACGATGGACGATCACCTAATCGGCTGGCTGACAACTCTCGATGAAGACCGGCTCGCCCGCGTCCTGGCCAACCGCCCGGACGCCATCGCCGCGCCGTGGCCCCGCCGGCTGGACGCCCTCGCGGAGCGGCTGATCGACGACTTCGCCGTCATGCAGGTGATGCGTGCCCTCCCCCTCCCCCCGCTCGAACTGCTCCAGGCGTGCCTGGTGATCGGCGGCCGCCCCACCGAGGACGAGATCGCCCGCTTCCTCGGGGTCAGCACCTCCGAGGTCCTCCCCTGGCTCGACCACCTGTACGACCACGCGCTCGCCTGGCCGGGCCGCGACGGGAGGATCACCCTGGCGCCGGGCGTCGCCCGGTGGTGGACGGCGCCGTGCGGTCTCGGCGAGCCGCTCGGGGCGTACCTCGACTCGTGGAAGCTGAGCACCGAGGCGCTGCGCCGCATCTGCCGCACGCTCGGCCTCCCCCCGCACGGAGGGCGGCGCCAGGTCGTCACCCGGATCTCCGCGCTGCTCGCCGACAGCGAGCGGCTCGGCGCGCTGCTCGACGGCGCCCCCGACGGCACGCTGGAGACGCTCGACGACTTCGCCTGGGACGGCCCCGTCCGCAGCGTGGACGGCAACCGCTTCGTGCTGCCCGGCACGCCGGAGAAGTGGGCGCTCGACCGCGGTCTGCTGTTCCGCACCCAGTGGGACCTGGCGGAGATGCCCCGCGAGGTCGCGCTGGCCTTGCGCGGCCCCGACTACCACGGGCCGTTCACGCCGTACCCGCCGGAGATGGCCACCACCTCCCTCGACCCCGAGGCCGTCGAGCATGAGATGTGCCTGGCCGCGCCGCACGTGCTCGACCGCGCGACCGCCCTGCTGGAGAACGTCGACAAGACCGTGCTGCCGTTGCTGAAGAACGGCGGGGTCGGCGTACGGGAGGTCAAGCGGGTGGCCAGGGAGACCGGCTCGTCCGAGGACGAGACCCGCCTGCTGCTGGAGGTCGCCGCGGTGGCCCGGCTGATCGCGCTCGACGAGGCGGCGGGCGGGCTCACGCCGACGGACCGGTTCGACGCCTGGCGGCTGGAGGAGCCCGCCACCCGGCTGCGCGTGCTGCTGGCCGCCTGGTGGCGGATGGAGCGCTCGTCGCTGCGCCGGCCGGAGGGACGCCAGCCGGCCCTGCTGAGCGACGACCCCGCGGGCGAGACCGTCGCGCGGATCCGGTGGGCCGTGTTCGCCGCGCTGGCCGAGATCCCCGAGGACCAGGGCTTCGCGACCCTGCAGGAGCTCGTGCAGCGGGTGCACTGGCGGGCCCCGCTGCTGGACAAGGAACTGCTGGCCGGGTGCGCGCCGTCGTTGCTGGAAGAGGCCCGGCTGCTCGGGCTCGTCGCCTGCGACACGCTCACCGGCCTCGGCCGGGCGCTGGCCCCGCTCGCCGCCGCGGCCGGCGACGAGAGCCACAACTCGGTGCCCGAGGTCGAGCACGACCCCGCGCTGGCCAAGTGCTCCACGCACGCGCTCGCGAGCGCGCAGCGCACCGCCCTGTTCGGGGCCGACCTCACCGCCGTGGTGACCGGCCCGCCGTCGGTGGAGCTGGCGGCGCTGCTCGACCGCGCCGCCGACCGGGAGTCGCAGGGCTCGGCCTCCGTGTGGCGGTTCGGCCCGGCGAGCGTACGACGCGCGCTGGACGCCGGGGAGACGGCCGAGTCACTGATCGACGACCTGGCGGAAGTCGGGACGCTCCCCCAGCCCCTGACATACCTCATCCGCGACGTCGCCCGCCGCCACGGCGAGGTGACGGTGTCGTCGGTCGGCTGCATCATCCAGGGCTCCGACCCCGCGCTGCTGGCCGAGATCGCGGCCCACCGGAGGCTGGCGCGGCTCGGGCTGCGGCTGCTCGCCCCGACCGTGCTGGCGAGCGCCGCCGCGCCCGCCCCGACGCTGGACGCCCTGCGTGAGGCGGGGTACGCGCCCGTGCCGGTCGACGACACCGGCGAGATCACGGTCCGCCGCGAGCCGCCCGGCGGCCGGCTGATCCTCCTCCCGGGCGGCCGGGTCGCCGAGCTCGACCCGCCCGGCGCTCTGCTCGAGCCTCCCCCGGACCCGCGCGAGCACGCCCGGCGGCTGCTGGTCAACGCCGGGTCCGCCGGCCCCGGCGGGCAGACGTGGGCCGTCATCGGGCGGATGGCGACCCGGCTCCCCGCGGCGCAGCAGTCCCTGCTCGGCTTCGTCGTCGACCGCGACGTTCGGGCGCTGATCACGCTGTCCGACGGCGTGACCGCGACGGTCAGTCACGGGGAGCTGCGCAGCGGCGTCCTCGACGCGTGGTGCGAGGAGGCCGGCGACTACCTCGAGTTCCCGCTCAACGAGATCGCGTCCGTCACGAACACCCACTGACGGGACCGGCCGTCACGGCGGCGGCGAGGCCGGTGAGCCCGGCCTTGATCTGCGCGGGGTCGCGCTCCCGCAGCACGGCCGTGACGTGCTCGGCCGCCAGCGGGGCGAGCAGGGCGTGGGCCAGGTAGCCGGCGTCGGCCTCCGGCCGGGCCTCGGCCAGCAGGATCGACAGGTGCAGGTGCCAGAAGCGGTAGGCCCCGATGCGGTAGCGGGCGCCCGCGCTCGCGGTCTCGGAGACGCGCAGCAGGTCGAGGTGGCCGAAGAGGTAGTCGGCGTAGGCGGCGACGAACGCCCGGACGCGCTCGGCCGCCCCCGCCCCCGGCCCGAGCGGCGGGGGCCCCGACAGGATGCGCTCCTGAAGGTCCCGCTCCTGCTCGTCGAGCAGGGCCGCCACGAGTCCCGACTTGTCGCCGAAGCGGCGGAACAGCGTCCCCTTGCCCACCTCGGCCCGGGCCGCCACGGCGTCCATCGAGACGGCCTCGACACCGTGCTCGCGGAACAGCGCCGCGGCCGCCTCCAGCACCTTGCGCCGGTTGCGGGCTGCGTCGGCCCGCTCGCGCGCGGGCGGGCCGCCCATGAGGGCCAGCAGTTCCCGAGGCCCCTCCGACGTGCTCATACAACCGGACTGTAGTCCAATTAGCTGTCCGGAGGCAACCTGAGGCACCCGTCAGCCCACGCCGCAGCGGCGGACCGCGAGCAGGGCGAGGGCCCGGGTGACGTCGCGCAGCTCGCGCAGGTCCACCTGCTCCCGGGGCGCGTGGGCGAACCGGACGTCGCCCGGCCCGTAGTGCAGCGCCGGCACGCCGCCCGCGTTGTACAGCCGCAGGTCGCTCCCGTACGGCGCGGCCGTCGTGCCGGGGCCGGCGCCGGTCACGTCGGCGACCGCCCGGGCCGTCTCCCCGAGCAGTGGGTGGCCTTCCGGCAGCCGGCCGCTCGCGAACTGCCCTCCCGGCCAGGTCACCGCGACCGGATTGTCCCGCAGCCAGGGGTCGTCCAGCCCCGCGAGCGCGTCCTCCAGCGCGGCCCGGGCGTCGGCCGGGTCCTCGTCGAGCCGCACACCGAGCCGCCCCTCCGCGACGAGCAGGTCGGGGACGCTGCTGGCCCAGTCGCCGGCCCGCACGGTGCCGATCTCGATGGGGTACGGCAGGGGGTTGCCGTCGAACAGCGGCCCGGCGTCGCGGTTGCGCTCCCGCTCCAGCCGCCGTACGGCCTGGAAGACCGGCCAGAAGGCCTCCACGGCGTTCACGCCCTCGTACCGGGTGGCGCCGTGGGCGGCCCGGCCGGCGACCTCCAGCCGGAACGTGAGCGCCCCGGCGTTCGCCGTGATGATGCTTCCGCTGGTCGGCTCGGTGATGACCGCCGCCTCGCCCGTGTGGCCCCTGGCCAGGGTGGCGAACGCGCCCAGCCCGCCGTCCTCCTCGCTCACCACGCAGTGGACGGCGAGCGGCCGGGTGAGCCGGACGCCGGCGGCCCGGAGCGCGCGCACGACGGCCAGGTTGGCGGCCAGGCCGGCCTTCATGTCGCAGGCGCCCCGGCCGTGCAGCGCGGTCGCGGTGAGGCGGGCGCCGAACGGGTCCTGCCCCTCCCACTTGGCCGCGTCGCCGATCGGCACCACGTCCACGTGCCCCTGCAGGATCAGCGCGGGCGGGCCCTCCCCCTCGCTGGTCGCGACCAGGCCGTACCCCTCGGACCGTTCGGCCTCCGTGCCCGGGAAGCCCTCGCGCGACCGGAGGTCGTCCAGGTCGAACTTCCACAGGTCGACGTCGAGGTCCCACTCCGCCAGCTGCCGGGCGCACCGGTCCTGCAGGTCCGACTCGGCGTCGGTGCCGGTGACGCTCGGCACCCGGACGAGGTCCGCCAGGAGGCGCACGGTCCCCGCCTCGTCGATCGCGTCCAGCACCCTCGCTTCGACATCCATGCGCAGACTGTACGGCCTCGGGGCAGGAGGGCACATCTCGCCTATTTCCCCGCGAAATTCCCGTACGGACACTACGATCAAGGACTTCGGGCGAGGGAGGAACCAGGCGTGGCGACCGGCTCTGCGGCGGCGGCGGACACGGCGGGCGGGCGGCCCGTCCGCGGGCGGGGACGGGCCCGGGTCTGGGGCGCGGTGGCCTGGGCCGTCGTCGCGCCGTTCGCGGTGTGGGCCGTGCTCCGGCTGCTGCCGGCCGACGTGCAGTTCCACTGGGTGCAGATCGTGGCGTTCACTCCCTATGTGGCCCTCGCGTCCCTGGTCGCGCCGCTGGTCGCGCTCGCCGCCCGAAGGCGGACGCCCTTCGCCGCCGCCGTGTGCGTGACCACCGTTCTGGCGACCTGCGTGGTGCCCCGGGCGTTGGGATCGGGGCAGCCCGCCGCGGACGGCCCCGCGCTGCGGGTCATGTCGGCCAACCTACTGATGGGGTCGGTGCCCGCCGCCGACCTGGTCGGGCTGGTCCGGCGGGAGCACCCGGACGTGCTCACGCTCCAGGAGTTCACGCCCGCCGCCGAGGAGGCGTACCGGAGGGCGGGCCTCGGAACGCTCCTGCCGTACGCCGTGTCGTCGCCGCGGCAGGGCGTCGGCGGCTCGGCCGTCTTCGCCCGGTTCCCTCTCGACGCGGGCGAGGCCCTCGAGTACGGCGGGTTCCGGCAGGCGACGGCCACCGTGCGGGTGCCGGGAGCCGGGCCGGTCGGGATTGTGTCCGTGCACCCCTGCGCCCCCCGGTACGTGGAGCGGCTGAGGTGCTGGCGGGACGGCCTGGCGGCGCTGCCCCGGCCCGGCCGCGGCGTGCGGATCCTGTCGGGCGACTTCAACGCCACCCTCGACCACGCCCGGGTCCGCGACCTGCTCGCCGCGGGGTACCGGGACGCGGCCGACGCCACCGGCGACGGGCTGTCCACCACCTGGCCGTACCGGCCGTGGCGGCTGCTCGGCGTCCAGGTCCCGCCGGTGACGATCGACCACGTGCTGGTGGACCCGCGGGTGGCCGTCCGGTCGTTCGCGGTCAACCGGCTGCCGCGCACCGACCACCGCTCGATCGTCGCCGACCTCGTCCTGCCCCGCGGCTGAGCGGCGTGCCCGGACGGGGATCACGCGTCAGGCGAGCAGCAGCCGGGTGAACCGGGTCTCGAAACCCTCACCCGTGGGCGCGGCGCACATGCCGCCGGCGAGGGCGGGCACGCCGGGCGGGAAGTAGGCCAGCCGGAGCATGTGGACCGGCTCCTCGTCCCCCAGGCCGTAGCGGACGGTCACGGCGTCGCCGGCGCGTTCGAGGTCGAACGTCACGGAGACCGCGTCCACCGGGCCGTCGACGGGCGCCCGGGTGACCGACCAGTCGGAGAAGCCGCGGGTCACGACCGTGCTGAGCTGCAGGGCGCCGTCGACGAACTCGCACCCGGCCTTGATCCAGTTCTGCTCGTCGACGCGCAGCACCGCACCCGCCTGGTCGTACTGGTCGGCGTAGGCGGCCTCGAACGTCACCGACACGCGCGCGTCGCCGTCCACCGTGCGGCCGAACATGTGGGCCGTGTCGAAGGAGTAGCCGTAGTGCGTCTGCTGCCACAGGTCGGTCCTGGCGCCCGCCACGACCCGCAGTCCCTCGCCCTGTGCCGACCAGTCGTCCGGCTCGTTGATCCAGATCCAGTCCTCGAATGCCATGCCGGCGATCATTTCATGAGAGCGCTCTCCCCGGGTGGCGGACATGGAGAGGCAAAGGACGATCTCGTGGGGTAAAGGACGATCTACCACCCTTTTGGGCCATTTTGTCCTCTTTACTGTCTCTTTCCCTATACTCGTGCCCTACCTCACCCTTTCCATCCGAAACTCCCCCAAATCGCAAAGCCGTCGTCACCCCTTCCCCAGGGGTCGGTGTCCGTCCTCGCGCCGTCCGCCCCGCCGCCTCCCCGCGGGTCCGTCGTCCGGCGCGTCCTCGGCGCGCACCCGGAGCCCGCCGTCCAGCCGGGCGTCCTTCCGGCGGCGCCCGCTCTCCCCCGCGGGCGCGATCCTCACGAAAGGAGCCCCATGCACACTCGAGCCCAGCAGGTGTTCGTCGCGGTCACGGCCGGCGCCCTCGTCGTCACGGGCGCCACGACGGCCGACGCCGCGGTGGTCGGCCAGGCTCCCTCCCTGATCTCCGCGGCGCGGATCCCCGTCCAGGTGCTCCCCGCCCCGGGCACATCCGTCCTCGCGACCCCCTCCCCCGCCGCTCCGGCTCCCGCGTCCCCCGCTCCCGTCGCCCCCGGGTCCGACGCCTCGCCCGCCCCCTCACCCTCCGCGTCCCCCGATCCGTCCCTGCCGTCCGGCGTGGCGACGGCCACCTCGTTCTGGGACGGCGAGACCGCCTCGGGCAAGCCCATGCGGTACGCGACCGTCGCCAGCCCCTACTGGCCGCTCGGGACCAGGGTGAAGATCAGCTACCACGGCCGGAGCGCCGTGGGCGTCGTCGAGGACTTCGGCCCCGCCGAGTGGGCCGTCGCCCAGCACGACATCCCCGCCATCGTCGACCTGTCGGAGCTGATGATGGCCGACCTCAGCGGAGTTCGGTCGAACACCGTGCACGTCCACTTCCAGGTGCTGAAGTGGGGCAAGGGCGGCGTCTACCGCCATTCCGGCACGGGCTACGCCCTCGCCATGGGCAAGGGCTGACCCCCGGACGGGCTCCCCGCGCCTCACCCGCCGTTACCCCGCCGTCGGCCGGGATGACGACGGCCCGTCCGCCCCGCGTAAACTGCCAGCGTGGCCGACCCGAAGTTCGAGATCCAGATGCTCCACGACCGCGTCATGGTCAAGGTCGAGCGGGATGCCGAGGAACGGCGCAGCAGCGCGGGCATCGTCATCCCCGCGACGGTCAAGTTGGCCAACCGGCTCGTCTGGGGCGAGGTGTGCGGGGCCGGCTCCAGCGTCCGGTCGGTCAAGGCCGGCGACAAGGTGCTGTTCAACCCCGAGGAGCAGTTCGAGGTCGAGGTCCAGGGCCACCTCTACCTCGTGATGCGAGAGCGCGACCTGCACGCCGTGGCGACCCAGCAGACCGACCACGGCACCGGTCTCTACCTCTGACGCCGGCGCCCCGCCCCCGTGAGCCGGCCGGGTGTTCACCGCCCGGCCGTCCGGCGCTGGCCCGCCGTTCACGCGCGCTAGGGTGACCAGCGGTAGCGCCCTCCGTCGATGGTGATGAGTCATGACTTTTCAGGAAGAGCTGGTCGAGCTTCGCCGGTCGCTGCACCGCGAGCCCGAGGTCGGTCTCGACCTCCCGCGCACGCAGGAGAAGGTCCTCGCGGCCCTCGACGGCCTCCCCCTCGAGATCACCACGGGCGAGCGGCTGTCGTCCGTCACCGCGGTGCTGCGCGGATCCCGGCCCGGACCCGCCGTCCTCCTGCGGGCCGACATGGACGCGCTGCCGGTGCACGAGAAGGCCGACGTGCCGTACCGGTCGCGGGTCGACGGCGTGATGCACGCCTGCGGGCACGATCTGCACACGGCGATGCTCGCCGGGGCGGCGCGGCTGCTGTCCGGCCGGCGCGCCGACCTCGCCGGCGACGTGGTGTTCATGTTCCAGCCCGGGGAGGAGGGCCAGGAGGGCGCCAAGATCATGATCGAGGAGGGCGTGCTCGACGCCGCCGGCTCCACGCCCGTCGCCGCGTACGGCATGCACGTCTTCTCCACGACGATCCCGCGCGGGCTGTTCCTGACGCGCGGCGGCCCGGTGCTGGCCGCGGCCGACACGCTGACCGTGACCGTGCGCGGGCGCGGCGGCCACGGGTCGTCCCCCCACCGGGCCCTCGACCCCATCCCGGCCGCCTGCGAGATCGTCACGGCCCTGCAGACCCACGTGACCCGGACGTTCGACGTGTTCGACCCCGTCGTGGTGACGGTCGGCAGCTTCCACGCCGGCACGACCGACAACGTGATCCCCGATGAGGCCCGGTTCGAGACCACGATCCGGACGTTCTCGGCCGAGTCGCGCGACCGGGCCAGGGACGGCCTGGTGCGGGTCGCGCGCGGCATCGGCGAGGCCCACGGGCTGACGGTGGAGTGCGAGTTCGGCATCGGGTACCCCGTGACGGTCAACGACCGGACCGAGTCCGACTTCGCCGCCGAGATCGTGCGGGAGCACCTGGGGGCCGGCCGGTTCTTCCCGCTGCCCAACCCCGCGACCGGGTCGGAGGACTTCTCGTACGTCCTGGAGCGGGTGCCGGGGGCGTTCCTCATCGTCGGGGCGTGCCCGCCGGACCGCGACGCCGCCACGGCGCCGTCCAACCACTCGGCGGAGGCCGAGTTCGACGACGCGATCCTGTCCGACGGCGCCGGGCTGTTCACCGAGCTCGCCGTCCGGCGCCTCGCCCTCGCCGCTCACTGACGGCCCCTTCGCGCCGGCCCGTCCCCGCGTCGCCCGTCCCGGACGACCGTGATCCACGCGACGGCGCAGACGCCGGCCGGCAGCGCCAGAGCGGCCGGGGCGCCGGACGCACCGCCCGCGGTGACGAAGGCGCCCGCCAGCGCCACCCCGAGGGTCGCCCCGACCTGACGCACGGCGTTGAGCAGCCCGCTCGCCGCGCCCGCCGCGCCCTCGGGCGCGGCCGCGACGACCATCGCGACCAGCGCGGGGAGGGCGAGCGACACCCCCGTCCCGGCACCGGCCAGGCCCGCCGCCAGGGCCGGATAGGCGGCCCCGGACGCGACGGCGGCACCGAGCGCCGCATCGGACGCGATCAGCAGGATCAGCCCGGCGAGCACGGGTGTCCGGGGGCCGGTACGCGCCAGGATTGCGCCGGTGAAGAGTGGGTTGACCGCGAAGGGCAGCGTCATCGGGAGGAAGGCCGCCCCCGTCTCCGCGGGCGTCAGCCCCAGCGTCGCGGGCAGGACCAGGGGCAGCGTGAACAGCACGGCCGACAGGGCGAAGCCGACCGCGGCGCCGGCGAGCAGGGCCGCGGGCATGCCCCGGGCGCGCAGGACGGAGGGCGCCAGGACGGGCGCCGGGCTGCGCCGCTCCCGTGCCGCGAACGCGGCCGCCGCCACGGCGAACGCCGCGGTGGAGCAGGCGGCGTGACGGGCCTCCCCCGCGCCCAGCGCGATGACGGCGTCGGTCAGCAGCCCGAGGGCGGCGCACGCGGCGATCTGGCCCGGCCAGTCCACGCCACGGGTGCCGCGCGGGCAGCGGACGGCCGGATCGGCGATCAGGGCCAGGACGACGGCCGCCAGCGGCACGTTCACGAGGAAGACCGCCCGCCAGCCGGCGAGACTGACGAGCGCCCCGCCCGCGATCGGTCCCGCGGCCACGGCCGCCCCGCTGATCGCGGCCCAGGCCGCCACCGCCCGGGCCCGCTCGGCGGGCGCCGGGTAGAGGCGTGCGATCACGGCCAAGGACGCGGGCACGGTGGCGGCCGCCGCCGCGCCGAGCAGACCCCGCAGGCCGACCAGGGTCCATGTGCCCGGCGCGAGAGCGCACAGCAGCGAGCCCAGGCCGAAGGCCGCCACGCCGGCACGGAGGACTCGGTGCGCGCCGTACCGGTCGGCGACGGCGCCGGCGGACAGCAGGAGTGCGCCGAACGCGACCGTGTAGCCGGTGACGGTCCACTGAAGGCCGGCGACCGACGCTCCCAGCGACCGGGCCAGGTCGGGCTCGGCCACCGAAAGCACGGTCATGTCGAGCAGGACCATGAAGTAGCCGAGCGAGACGCCCACCAACGCGAGCGCCGTTCCGGCTGAGCGGACGACCGTGCCGCCGGCAGGACCGGAGACGGAGGGATCGGGGACGGAGGGATCGGGGACGGAGGGATCGGGGACGGAGGGATCGGGGACGGCAGGCGGGTCGAGGGCCTGAGGCAGGCCGGGCGAGCGGGGGGCCGGAGGTGTGCCCGGCGCCTCGGCGTCGCCGGGCCGGCTGGGATGAACACGCATGGAACTCCTCGGAACGTCGAGAACGCGTGCCCCAGCCTGTCCGCGCTGGTGGCGCGGCTCCACCGGCCGGCCCGCACCCCGCGTTCGGAATAACCGAACGCTCCGGTCGCCTTGGCCCTCCTGGGAGGGGAGGCTGGGCGGGTGGAACTACGGCAGCTGCGGGTGTTCGACGCGGTCGTCACGCACGGGACGGTGACCGAGGCGGCGGTGCGGCTCGGTCTTGCGCCGTCCTCGGTCTCCCAGCAGATCCGCACGCTGGAGCGGTCGCTGGGCGTGGCCCTGTTCGGGCGCGGCCCCCGGGGCATGCGGCTCACCGAGGCCGGGGAGCGGCTGCTGCCCTGGGCGCGGACCCTGCTCGATCAGGCGGAGCGGGCCCGGGCCGACGTCGCGGACGGCCCCGCCGTCCTGCGGCTCGGCGCGCTGGAGACGATCGCGGCCACGCACGTGCCAGGCGTGCTCGCCCGTCTCGCTTTGCGCCGGCCGGAGCTGCGGGTGGAGGTGCGCGCGTCCACCTCGCGGGACGAGCTCCTCTCGGCCGTCGCCGCGGGCGACCTGGATGCGGCGCTGCTGCTGGACCGCGGCGCGTCGCTGGGTGGGCTCGGCTTCGTCCCCCCGCCCGCCGGCACGGACCTGGAGTTCGTGGATCTGGAACCGGTGCCGCTGGCGCTCGTGGCGGCCCCCGGCCACCGTCTCGACGGGGCGCAGCGCGTCACACCGGCCGATCTGCGCGGCGAGAGGCTCCTGGTGAACGTGCCGTCGTGCTCGTTCCGCATCGCTGCGGACCGTCTCCTGGGCCCGCACGTGGAGAGGGTGCCGGCGGGCGGCGTACCGGTGATGCGGGCCTGGGCCGAACGGGGACTGGGCGTCGCGCTGCTGCCCGAGTTCGCCGTCGGCGACCGGGTGGCGTCGGGCGCCCTCACCCGGCTGCCGATCGACGCCCCGGAGCTGGAGCTGCGGCTCGTGTGGCGGGCGGGCCGCGAGACCCGCGCCGGTGTCCGGCAGCTTCTGTACGCGGCGAGCGCGCCCCCAGAAGGCCCGTAGAGGTGGCAGTGGCCCCGGTTTTGCCCCCGCGCCTATCGGGAGGCGCGCGCGGCGAGCAGCTCGCGGGCCTTCTGCAGGATGTCGACGCCCAGCGTGAGCCGGACCGACGCCCAGACGATCGCGGCGGCGCACGCGAAGGTGACCACGGCGGCCAGGACCCGCACGGCGAGGTTCTGCCGTTTCAGCCAGTCGGTCACCGCCCGGACCCGCTCCTTGGCGAACACCAGCAGCCGGGACGCCCAGGCGAACTCGGTGGCCAGCACGGCGAGGCCGGCGAAGACCACGAGCCAGCCCGGCCCGGGGAACGGCACCATGATGAGCCCGCTGACCACCATCGCCGCCCCGAGCACGCCGATGACGATGCGCAGCGTGAGCCGGCCGCCGGGGCGCGCCCGGATCCGGTCCAGCCAGCCGAGCCCCGGGGGCACGTCCTCGTCTCCCCCCGTACGGCTGCTCTCCGCCGTCGCCACGCGATCACCCCCGTCCGATGCCCAGGATAGCCATCGCGCCCGCCCGGGCTCGTTCACCGCGCCCGGAGGCAGGCGGCGACCTGGTCGGCGATCTCCAGCTCCTCGTCGGTGGGGACGACCAGCAGCGCCACCTCCGCGCCGTCCGGGGAGATCATCCGGGCGCCCGTGGCCGGGGCGGCGTTGCGCTCGTCGTCGATCGCGACGCCGAGCCGGGTGAGCCCGGTGACGGCCAGGGCCCGGGTGCGGGGGTCGTTCTCCCCCACGCCGGCCGTGAAGACGATCGCGTCCACGTGTCCGAGCGCCGCGTAGTAGGCCCCGATGTAGGAGCGCAGGCGGTAGCCGTACACGTCCATGGCGAGCCGGGCGTCCTCGTCGCCCGCGTCGACCATCCGCCAGACCTCGCGCAGGTCGTTGGCGCCGCACATGCCGAGCAGGCCGCTCTCCTTGTTCAGCGCGGTGTCGATGTCCGGCAGGCTCATCCCCGCGACCCGGTTCAGGTAGGCCGGGAGGGCCGGGTCGACGTCGCCGGACCGGGTGCCCATCACCAGCCCCGCGAGCGGCGTGATGCCCATCGAGGTGTCGGCGCTGCGCCCGCCCCGCACGGCGGTGGCGCTCGCGCCGTTGCCGAGGTGCAGGACGATCGTGTTCACCTCGTCGTACGGGCGGCCGAGGAGCTCGGCGGCCCGCCGGGAGACGTACGCCGCGGACGTGCCGTGGAAGCCGTAGCGGCGGACGCCGAGCTTCTCGGTCCACTCCTTTGGGACCGCGTAGGTGTGCGCGTGCCGCGGGATCGTGCCGTGGAAGGCGGTGTCGAAGACGGCGACGTGCGGCAGCCGGGGGAACACCCGCCGGGCCACCCGGATCCCCTCCAGGTTGGCCGGGTTGTGCAGCGGCGCGAGCGGCGCCAGCTCCTCGATCGCCCGCTCCACCGCGTCGTCGATCAGCGTCGGCTCGACGAAACGGCTGCCGCCGTGGACGACCCGGTGGCCGACGGCGGCGACGCCGCCGAGCGCGGGACCGTGCTCGGCGAAGGCGTCGAGGACGGCCCGCAGCCCCTCGTCGTGGTCGGCGAAGGGCCGCTCGACCCGGACGCCGTCGTGGGTGAGCACGCTCTCGCGCTCTCCGATGCGCTCGACGAGCCCCCCGGACACGCCCCGGCGGGTCGCCATGTCGATCAGGCGGTACTTGATGGACGACGACCCGCTGTTGAGGACGAGGACCTGGCCGGTCACTGTGTCTCCTCCCGCGCCTGCGCCTGGATGGCCGTGATCGCCACGGTGTTCACGATGTCGTTGACCGTCGCGCCCCTGGACAGGTCGTTGACGGGCTTGCGCAGGCCCTGCAGCACCGGCCCCACGGCGACCGCGCCGGCGCTGCGCTGCACGGCCTTGTACAGGTTGTTGCCGGTGTTGAGGTCGGGCACCACGAAGACGGTCGCCCGGCCGGCGACCGCGCTTCCGGGCATCTTCGTGCGGGCCACGCTGGGCTCGGCCGCCGCGTCGTACTGGATGGGCCCCTCGACCGGCAGGTCGGGCCGCAGCTCCCGGACGAGGGCCGTGGCCGCGCGGACCTTGTCGACCTCGGGTCCCGCTCCCGACTCGCCGGTGGAGTACGACAGCAGGGCCACCCGCGGCTCGACCCCGAACCGCGCGGCGGTGACGGCCGACGAGACCGCGATGTCGGCCAGCTGCTCGGCCGTGGGATCGGGGACGATGGCGCAGTCGCCGTACACGAGGACGCGGTCGGCCAGGCACATGAAGAACACGCTGGAGACGATCCCCACGCCGGGCGAGGTCTTGATGATCTCGAACGCCGGCCGGATGGTGTGGGCGGTCGTGTGGATCGAGCCGGAGACCATGCCGTCGGCCAGGCCGAGGTGGACCATCATCGTGCCGAAGTAGGAGACGTCGGTGACGATGTCGCGGGCCGGGCCGACCGTCACGCCCTTGTGCGCCCGCAGCCGGGCGTACTCCTCGGCGAACATCTCCCGCAGCTCCGGGTCGAACGGGCTGACCACCCGCGCGTCGTGCAGGTCGAGGCCCATCTGGGCGGCCGTCGCGCGGATCTCCTTCTCGTCGCCGAGCAGGGTCAGGTCGGCGACGCCGCGGCGCAGCAGGCTGTCGGCCGCCCGCAGGATGCGCGGCTCGCCGCCCTCGGGCAGCACGATCCGCCGCCGGTCGGCCCGGGCCCGCTCCAGCAGGTCGTACTCGAACATGAGCGGGGTGATCGCGCCGGCCTTGGTGATCCGCAGGCTGCTCAGCAGCGCCGCGGTGTCGACGTGCTCGGCGAACAGTCCGAGGGCGGTGTCGATCTTCCCCTTGGCGTCCGGGCTGAACCGGCCCTCGGCCTCGGAGAGCCGCCGGGCGGTGGGGTAGGTGTCGCCGTCCGTGGCGATGATCGGCAGCTGGATGTCCATCCCGTCGAACAGCCGCAGGACGGGGTCGGGCAGCGGCATCCCCCCGTTCAGGATGATGGCCGACAGGGCGGGGAACGTGGGCGCGCGGTGCGCGGCGAGCAGGCCGGGCACCAGCGCGGCGGCCCGGTCGGCAGGAACGACGACCGCGACGCCGTCGGTGAGCCGCTCCAGGATGTTCGGCAGGGACATGGCCCCGACCATGAGCGCGCCGGCCTCCCGGCCGAGCTGGGCGGCGTCGCCGCGGAAGAGCCGGCCGTCGCAGGCCGTCATGAGGTCGCTCACCGTTGGCGCGGACAGCCGCGGGACCTCCGGCAGGACGTAGGCCCGCACGCGCGCCGCGACCTCCCGCAGGAGGCCCGGCGCCACCCGGGTCACGATGGTGGCGAGCTCGGTGGCGTGCCGCTCGGCGAGCTCCTTGCCGGACATCTCGACGGCGGCGGCGATCTCGTCGGCCGTCCGCTGGAGGCCGTTCACGACGTTGACGACCGGCGTGCCCAGGTTGGCCGCCAGGACGGCGTTGAACGCGAACTCGGTCGGCGCTCCCACGTCGGTGTAGTCGGTGCCCATCACCACGACCGCGTCGCAGCGCGCCGCGATCGCGCGGTAGCGGGCCACGATCTCGCCGGCCGCCCGCTCCTCGTCGGCGTGGACCTCCTCGTACGTCACCCCCACACAGGCGTCGTACGGCAGGCCGATGCCGAAGCGGCTGCGCGCGGTGTTGACGAGGCTGTCCTCCCGGCCCTGCCGGACCACGGGACGGAAGACGCCCACGTTGCCGACCTGGCGGGTCAGCATCTCGAGCAGGCCGAGAGCCACGGTGCCCTTGTTGCTCCTGGCGTCGCCGGCCGCGACGTACACCCCGATGGCCATCCTGCGTCTCCCTGTTCCGGCCCGGCTCGCGACCCGCAGCACAGGCTACGCGACACGGGTGACGGTTCCGGCACACCGAGGGCACGGCGGGACCATCGGCGGATGATCGGGGACGGAAGGCCCGGCCCAGGAGGGAGCGGGGGACCGGCCCGGGGCGGCGGTGCGGCCCCGGGCCGGCGATCACGGGATCGGGAAGGGTCAGGAGGCGGTGCAGCTCACCGGCGACGGCACGCCGTTGCTCCCGGTCCAGTTGGCGTTGAACCCGAACGTGGTGCTCGCTCCCGCCGCGAGGGAGCCGTTGTAGCTCACGTTCGTGACGGTGACGTTCGCCCCGGACTGGCTGACCGTGCCGCTCCAGAACTGGGTGATCGTCTGGCCGTTCGCGAACGCCCACTTGACGGTCCAGCCGCTGATCGCGGCCGAGCCGCTGCTCTTCACCGTGACCTCACCCTGGAAACCGCCCGGCCACTGGTTCGCCACCTTGTACGTGGCCGTGCACGCCTTGCCCGCGCTGGGGCTGGGCGAGGGCGACGGGGACGGGGACGGGGACGGCGAGGGAGACGGCGAAGGCGAAGGAGAGGGTGACGGGGAGGGAGAGGGTGACGGGGAGGGTGACGGGGAGGGTGACGGGGACGGCGAGGGCGACGGGGAGGGGGACGGCGTGCCGCCGGTCCGGTCGCCGTAGACGATCCCCCGGCCGTTGGTGCCGACGTAGACCCGGCCGTAGATCCGGGGGTCGCCGGTCAGGGCCTCGCCCCAGTTGCCGTACTGGTGCTGGTCGTCGTTGATCCGCACCCAGGTCGCGCCGGTGTCGTCGGAGCGGAACAGGCCGGTCACGCCGCCCGAGGTGCCGACGAGGTAGAGGGCCTGGTACGACCGGCCCGGCGCCGCCTTGCCGAAGCCCACGTTCATCGAGTCGGACACGTTCGACAGCTTGGCGAACGAGGCGCCGGAGTCGGTGGAGTGCCACAGGCCGCCGGTCCCGGCCAGCCAGATGTCGCCCTCCTTGCCGGGCAGGGCCTTGTAGTGCACGCCGCTCGTCGGCAGCCCGGTCGCCGCGGTGGCCGCGAAGCTCGCGCCGCCGTTGGTGCTGACGTAGAACTTGCCGGCCGAGTACGCGTAGAACTTCTGCGGGTTGACCCGGTCGGACTCGACGATCGCATTGGCCGGGACGCCGGTGGAGGCGCTCCAGCTGTTGCCGTAGCCGACGGAGTAGACCACCTGGATGCCGGGGTCGGCCGGCGACCACACGAAGCGGCTGCCGTCGGCGGCCGCGGCGACCGTGCCGCCGTTGTTCACGCCGCCGGGCTCGGTGCCCTGGAACCAGTTGGCGCCGCCGTCTGTGGAGAAGGCCACGTGGCTGTCGTTCGGCCGGTCGGAGTCGGTGAAGTTGCCGGCCCGCACCATGACGCTCGGGTTCGTCTCGGCGTAGTCGAGCGAGGTCGTGGAGGTGAAGACGGGCTGCGTGAACATCATGGACGGCACGGCGTCGAGGTTGGTGTGGCGGAAGCCGCCGATGTCGCCCAGCCCGCTGATCAGTGGGGCGCCGGTCGGCGGGCTGATCAGGTCGAGGACGGCGGTCTCCTCCAGGCCCTTGACGGTCGGCCTGATCGTGAACTGGCCGCCCGAGTCCCACTTGGTGAGGTCCGTGGTGCCGTAGATGGTGGCGCCCGTGCCGTACAGCATCCGGTCGGAGTTGAACGGGTCGATCTCGACGGACTCGTTCATCCAGCCCAGCTTGGGCGTGACCTCCGGCGGCTGCGGGTTGGTGCCGAAGGTGAGCCAGGGGGCCGCGGAGATGTCCATCTTGTAGCGGAAGCTGCGGTTCGGGTACGAGGTCCAGTCCCAGACGCGGGTCCAGGTCGCGCCGCTGTCGGTGCTCCTGAAGAAGATCGCGTCGGGCCACCAGGAGACCTGGGTGGCGACCATGATCGTCCCGGGGTGCTGGCGGTCGATCGTCAGGCCGCTGTAGCCGAAGTAGTCGTCGGAGCTGCTGGACGGGATCGGGCTGATCTGCGTCCAGGCGCCGGTGGCCGTCGCGTAACGCCAGACGTCGCCCTTGGCGCCGTCGTACGGGCCGCCCGTGTCGCTGGTGGCGATGTAGAGGTAGCCGTTGGCGGTGTCGAGCACGCCCTTGTGGGCGATGTAGCCGGTGGGCTGCCCGGCGACCCGCTCCCAGGTTGTTCCGCCGTTGGTGGTCCGGTAGACGGTGTTCTGCTTGTCCGCCACGCCGACGTAGACGGTCTGGGTGGCGCTGCCGGAGGTGCCGGTCCGTTTGTCGAACGTCACCCACACGACGCCCTGGTTGTCGCCGTTGTACGCGTCGCCCGGGCTGGCGACGTAGTTGCCGGCGTTGGGGAAGTTCGTGACCTTGGCCCAGGTGGCGCCGTAGTCGGTGCTCTTCCACAGCCCCTGGCCGCTCGGCGCGCCGAAATACAGGACGCTGTCCTTGTTCGGGTCGACGGCGAGGCGCTCGCCCATGCCGCGGCCGGGCATGTTGCCGCCCAGCTTGAACGGCAGCGGGGTCACCTGCCAGGAGTCGCCCTTGTTCGCGGAGCGCAGGATCGCGCCGTTGTTCGGGTCCCAGCTGTTGGTGTACATGCCGACCGCCGCGTACACGCGATTGGCGTCGGCCGGGTCGGCCGCGAGGCTGGCGACGCCGTTGTAGCCCCAGTTGGACTGGCCCACCCAGTCGAGCAGCGGTGTCCAGCTCTGGGTGGACGGGTTCCACCGGTACGCGCCGCCGATGTCCGTACGGGCGTAGATGAGATCCTTCTGCGCCTGGCTGAACACGATTCCCGGGACGAATCCGCCCCCGGCGATCTGCACGTTCTTGAACGTGTACGGATCGGCGGCGACGGCCGAGACCGGCGCCGTCCTGATCACGGCCGTGGCCAGCGCCACGGCGGCGACCACGAGCATGCTTGCCCATCTTCTTCGCATGGACGGTTTCCCCTTCGGGCTCCGGAGAGCCCCTGTAGGCACGGACAACCGCCATGCACGACCAGGAGGGACCCTGACCGTCGACCGCCCACGTGCATGGAACTGACGGAAGATTCACACAGGAGCGGAAGCCCCGTCAATAGTTGGGCGTTTGAACTAATGCCCGGCCACGCGCCGTTCAGGTCGGTGGAACATACTTCTGCTCATGACCACTGCTCTCGTACTGGCCGGAGGCGGCGTCGCGGGGATCGCCTGGGAGGCGGGCCTGCTGACCGGCCTGCGCCGTGAGGGTGTCGACCTCGGCACCGCGGACAGGATCATCGGCACCTCGGCCGGCTCGGTCGCCGGGACGCTCGTCGCGACCGGGGCCGACCTGGAGGAGGCCATCGCCCACCAGGTCGCCGTCGACACCGGTCCCCCGCACAAGGTGGACCTGGACGCCGTGATGCAGGCGTTCGCCGTCCTGTTCGACCCCGCGCTCGAACCCCAGGAGGCGCGCCGCCGGGTCGGCCACATGGCCCTGGAGGCGCGGGTCGACCACGCGGCGGAGCGCCTCGCGGCCGTCGGCGAACGCCTCCCGGTCAAGGAGTGGCCCGACCGGGAGCTCATGATCACGGCGGTGGACGCGCAGACCGGCGAGTTCGTCGTGTGGACCAGGGACGCGGGCGTGCCGCTCGTGCTCGCGGTCGCGTCGAGCTGCGCGGTGCCGATGGTGTTCCCGCCCGTGGAGATCGACGGCCGCCGGTACGTCGACGGCGGGGTGCGCTCGCCGACCAACGCCGACCTGGCGGCGGGCGCCGACACCCTGGTGATCCTGGAGCCGCTGGGGGCGATGTCGCCGCGGGCCGTCCTGGAGCGCGAGCTGCTCGCGGTGCGGGCGCCCCGCACGCACGTCGTGCAGGCGGACGAGGCCGCGGTCGCCGTCTTCGGGGACAACGTGCTGGATCCGGCCCTGTGGGGGCCCGCGTTCCAGGCGGGGCTCGCGCAGGCGCCCGTCGTCGCGGAGCCGCTGCGCGCCGTCTGGCCCTGACGCCTGAACAGGAGACCGGGCGCGGTGGGAGACCGGCGCGCCACGCCGGTCTCCCCGCTGGTCACCGGACCTCGGTGACCGCCTTGCTGACCGCGTTCGGGCCGTCGTACTCCCGGTCCGGGATCTTCTCCAGAGCGCCGATCACCGTGTCGTCGGCGCCCTGGTCGCGGGCCGTCTGGATCAGGTCCGACTTCCCGGCCGGGTAGTCCACGCCCTTCAGGTGCTTCTGCAGCTGGATCGGGTTGGGTGCCTCAGCCATGGGGGTTCCTCCCTCCGTCGGCGGTTCCGCTCTTCCCCCTCCGACTACCCCTCATCTCCCGCGTCACTCAGGGCCCTGCGGGCGTATGCCCGGACGTCCGCGTCGGAGTCCCGCCGCGCCGCGTCCAGCGCCCAGGCGACGTCGGGCCTGCGGGCCCAGCAAGACAGGGCCAGCACGGCCGCCTTCCTGACGTCGATATGGGGGTCGCCGAGCGCGGCAGCCAGCGGCCCGGCGGCCACCGAGGGGTCGGCCGAGGCGAGCCCCCGCGCCGCGCCCACCCGCACCTGCCAGGCCGGGTCGCGCAGGGCGAGGACCGCGGTCGCGTCGAGGGCCCGGCCCGCCGCGCCGGCCGCCTCCAGTGCCGCGGCCCGCACGAGCGGGTCGGGGTCGGCGGCCAGCCGGGCGAGCGTTCGATCAGCCCCTCGTCGCGCAGCAGGTCGAGCGCGTCCCTGATCGTGTTCCTGGACGTGCCGAACTCGCGGGCGAGGGCCGCCTCCAGCGGGAGGTGCCCGTCGCCGAAGCTCCCGTGCACGATCTCCCTGCGCAGCAGGTCGGCCACCTGCCGGGCCCGGTCCGCCCGCCGCCGTGTCTCCGCCAGCTCCATGCCTATAAAGCTAGCTATCAGGTAGGAAAATAGGGATGACGCGGAGATTGCGCCACTCCCGGACGGCTTTACCGGCCTGCTGGCTGCGGTTTTGTCGCGGCTGCGGGAAGAAGCGCCACCTTGGTGAAAGGGAGGAATGTGAGGGTAGCTAGCGTTCCGTGCCTCTTGCCCATGTGATGGCCGCACAGGATCTGCGGCTCGACGTCAACGCTCTGGACTACGCGATCCTCGCCCTCTACTTCCTCGTCGTGCTGGGCATCGGCTTCGCCGCGCGACGGGCCGTACGGACGAGCCTCGACTTCTTCCTCTCCGGCCGGGCGCTTCCCGCGTGGATCACCGGGCTCGCCTTCGTGTCCGCCAACCTCGGCGCGACCGAGATCCTCGGCATGGCGGCGAACGGCGCCCAGTACGGCCTCATGACCGTGCACTACTACTGGATCGGCGCCGTGCCCGCGATGGTGTTCCTCGGCATCGTGATGATGCCGTTCTACTACCGGTCGAAGGTGCACAGCGTCCCGGAGTTCATGCGCAGGCGCTTCAACGGCGCCACACAGCTGTTCAACGCCTCGACGTTCGCGATCGCGCAGATCCTGATCGCCGGCATCAACCTGTACGCGCTGGCCCTGATCATGGAGTCGCTGCTCGGCTGGCCGCTGTGGCTGTCGATCGTGGTGTCCGCCGCCATCGTGCTCGCGTACATCACGCTCGGCGGCCTGTCCTCGGCGATCTACAACGAGGTCATGCAGTTCTTCGTGATCGTCGCGGGGCTCGTGCCGATCGTCGTCCTCGGCCTCATCCGCGTCGGCGGCTTCTCCGGGCTCGGCGAGAAGGTCAGGCAGAGCGTGCTCGGCGACGGCGGGCTGCAGACCTGGGCGCACACGGCGGGCACGGACAACCCGCTGAACGCCAACTGGATCGGCATCGTCTTCGGCCTGGGCTTCGTGCTGTCGTTCGGGTACTGGACGACCAACTTCGCGGAGGTCCAGCGGGCCCTGTCGGCGCGCAACACCAACGCCGCCCGGCTCACCCCGATCGTCGCTGCCTACCCCAAGCTCGTGATCCCCGTCGTCACCGTCATCCCGGGCCTGGTCGCGCTCGTGCTGTTCAACAACATCGGCAAGAACGGAGGCCCGACGTACAACCAGGCCATCCCGCTGCTGATGGACACCTTCCTCCCCAACGGCGTGCTCGGCATCGCGGTGACCGGCCTGCTCGCGTCGTTCATGGCCGGCATGGCGGCCAACATCAGCGGCTTCAACACCGTGTTCACCTACGACATCTGGAAGTCGCACATCCAGGGCGACCGGCCGGACGAGTGGTACGTGCGGCTCGGCCGCATCGCGACCGTCGTGGGCGTGCTCGGCGGCATCGGCACCGCGTTCATCGCCGCCGGCTTCAACAACATCATGAACTACCTGCAGTCGCTGTTCTCGTTCTTCAACGCCCCGCTGTTCGCGACGTTCATCATCGGCCTGTTCTGGCGCCGGATGACGGCGTGGGCCGGCTTCTGGGGCCTCGCCTCGGGAACGGCCGCCGCCTTCGCGTCGTACATCCTCTTCAAGGCCGGGGTGGTCGACTTCGGCACCGAGCTGAACGCCAGCTTCTGGGGCGCCGGCATCGCGTTCGTCGTCGACGCCGTCGTCTCCGTCGTGGTCACGCTCGTCACCACGCCCAAGCCGGAGGCCGAGCTGCGCGGCCTCGTCTACGGGCTGAGCGACGCCTCGATCGCGGACGACGCCCTCGCCGGCGACGCCGCCTGGTACCGCTCCCCCGTCGTCCTCGGCGCCGGCGCCGTCGTCCTCGCCGCCGCCTTCTACCTGCCCTTCATCTGAGGAGGTTCCCCATGGCCGCCCCGCAACGGCTCTTCGACATCCGACGGGTGATCGGTGGTCTGTTCCTCGTGTACGGCGTCGTCCTCACGGTCACCGGGCTGTTCGACGGCTCCCAGGCCGTGCAGAAGGCGGAGGGCGTACGGATCAACCTGTGGACCGGCATCGGCATGCTCGTGATCGGCGGCGTCTTCCTCGTCTGGGAGCGCCTGCGCCCGACCGCCGCCCCCGCGCCCTCCCAGGAGGACGCCGACGAGTGAGCCCAGGCCGGTCAGTCCTTCAGCAGCGCCGCGGCGTTGGCCCGCGTGACGACGACGGGCGGCACCCACACCACCGGGATGGCGACCGTCGTGCCGTTGGACACCCGCGCCGCGCCGCCCACCACCCGGCCCCGGGCGGCCTCGACCGCCATCCGGACGGCGGCCGCCGCCTGGGCGGCGACGTCCACCCCCACGGCCGCCGTCTGGGAGCCGAGCACGATCCTCCGGAGGGTCTCCCGGTCCACTCCCGCTCCCACCAGCGGCGCCCCCGAAGCCGCCAGGATCGCCGCGGCGTCCGGGCCGCTCCGAGGCCGTGGGTTCCCACCGGGCGGTTTCGGGCCGGCGGCGGGGGCGGACATCGCGTCGCCGCCGCAGCACACGCCGCCGAGGGCCGCCGGGCCTAACGCTGCCACCGCGGCGCGCGCCTCCCCCGCCGCCCGGCCCGCCGGGACGTCGCGCTCCCAGCCGACCCGCACGCGCCCGTCCACCACGGCGTGGACCCCCTTCTTCAACGCCGCCGCGAAGGAGTCACCCGGCGGGCCGTACAGCAGCGCGACCGGTCCCCTCCCGCCGCGCGCCCTCATCGCGTCGATCAGCGCCCGGCCCTGGGCCCGTCCCATCTCCTCGGGATCGGTCGAGACGTACGCGTCGATCGGGCCGTTCGCGAGGCGGTCGTACGACACCACCTTCGCCCCGCGCATCTTGGCCCGGGCCACTGCGGAGGTGATGGTCGCCGGGTCCACGGGGTCGAGGAGGAGCACCCGCACACCGTCGTCGAGCAGCCGGTCGATCTGCCGGCTCTGCCGCCCCGGGTCCCCCTCGGCGTTGCGGTAGGCGACGCGGCACCGCGGGCACAGGGCCCGCACCGCCTTGAGGATCGCCGGCCGGTCCTCCGCGTCGTACCGCTCCGTACGCGTGTCGGGCAGCAGCACCCCGATGGCGAACCCCTCGCGAAGCGAGCCGACCGCCCCGAGCGGGTCCCCGGACTCCTCCCTCGGCCCGCATCCGGCCACCACAAGGGCCAGGGAGACCGCCCCCGCCGCCAGCCGTCTCCCCACGTGAACCCCCCGATTCTTCGCAGAGCCACCCTGGCCTGAGGTACCCGATCCGTTGCCTCGTGACGCCCCGGCGTACCCCGTACGGGGACGGCCATGAGTCGTTCCTTGGCCGCGATCTCCCTCGGCGTGACCGTTCGGCCCTCGCTGACCGGTTCGTCGCCTTCCGTATTCGATCTCCCTTTCGCTACCGGCGTAGGCCGGAGTCCGGCCGCTCGACGATCCACGTACGCACTAAGTTGTGAGAGACTCCACCATTGCGGGGCGGTAGCTCAGCCGGTCAGAGCATCGGACTCATAATCCTTCGACGGTTAGCGGTGTGCCCACCTGCGTTTTCCCCGGCCACGCGCTGTGTGTGTGCGAATAATCCGACGCTGTATCTTCGCCCAGGTCAGCGACACATAGGGCCACATGTGTGGCCATCCATCACGCTCTGATACGGTCGTCGCGCTTCGTCCCCCTGACGGAATAAGTGCGATGCACGTCCGTATTAGCTCGTGACGGCGGGCTCTTGATCCGCTACGATCCGAGGTCATACCGACTCGCCGGACTTTCCAGGACGGGCGAGGGACACAGGCGCCGCGCCGTCGGCCCAGTCCTTCCCAGGGCGAGCGGGTTGGCGGCGCGGCCCCGAAAGGGAGAGGCGGCCCCGGACAAGCCAAGTGCCCGGGGTCGCCCGTCCCGCGGCGGCGAGACTCCCCTACCGCCCAGCTTCCACGCGCTCCCTAATCTCCGACTAGGGCCGTTCGGTCCCCAGCCAACACCTCGGGCGCATGACCTTCACGCTCCACGACGAACACGGGGACACCTTCCGCGAGCCCGAGCTCGCGCCGCTCAGACTCTGTGGGCATCCGCGTTGTGACCCGAGTGTCACCCCCGATGACCACCTCGGCAATGTCGTGCTGGGCACGGACACGTGACCCTCGCCTGGTCGTTGTAATCAACCCCTCGGAACGGAGTACGGCCATAGCCTGCCGCACGGATGTGCGGCTGAGGTCATATTCGTCCATGTAGTCCGGCTCGGCGCGAAGTCGCTGGCCTGGCCGCAGTTCTCCACGTTCGATCTGACCTCGGATGATGTCCGCCAACTGCCTGTAGACGGGGACGCCGTTGTCCGGGTTGATCATGGAAAGGAACGTAGTCGCTACGTAGGTACGTCCTTCTCATCTCTACGTAGCGATGATCGGTACGTAGAGACGACCGAGCTAACGATCCGGTCAACGCCCCCTGGCCAGGTAACCCACCCAGGTGGATCATCCGTCCCAGGAACGTTCCGAGATTCAACCAACCCCCGGAGACCGAGCGATGGCCCACCAGCAAGGCCCCCAGGATCCACGACAGTGGCACACCCAGCCGGGGCAGCAGCCGCAGTACCAGCAGCCCTACGGCCAGCCGCCCGGCTACGGATACCCGCCCCCTCCCCCGCCGAAAAAGTCCAACGCCCCGCTAATCCTCATCATCATCGGCGTCGGAGCCCTGCTCCTGTTCGGCGGTTGCGCCGCCATCGTCGCGCTGGCCGGCAACTCCACCCCGGACGTCGTCACCGCCACCGCACCGACAGCGACCGAGGCCCAACCGCAGGATCAGCCGCAGGATCAGCCGGCCGACACCACGCCCCCCGGGGGCGCCCCCGAGCCGGTCGCCGTCGGCGCCACGGTCAGCCTGAAGGGCATCGACCAGGGTCTCAAGGTGGACGTGACCGTGACCAAGGTGGTGAACGACGCCACCCCGAAGAACGAGTTCACCAAGCCGCAGGACGGCAACCGGTACGTCGCGGTCGAGGTCAAGCTCGGCAACACCGGGCAGGCCGTGTACGACGACAGCCCCTCCAACGGGGCCAAGCTGATCGACGACCAGGGGCAGCAGTACAACTCGACGTTCGGCGAGGTCCGCGAAGGCGTGCTGCTCAACGCCGTAACGGTCCGGCCCGGGGACAGCCGGAAGGGCGTCATCCTGTTCGAGGTGCCGAAGTCGACCAAGCTCGCGAAGTTCCAGTTCTCCCTGAACAGCGGCTTCGCCGACCAGACGGGCGAGTGGGTCCTGTCCAGGTAGCTGACCCGCCCGCAATCGCGTAGGGCCGCCCCCGAGTCCGGTCGGGGGCGGCCCTACGCGTCAGACGGCCCAGCTGCGGCGATCGCGCCTATTCGCTCTCCCACTCGTATCGCAGGCGCCACCTAGACAGTGCGAGGACGTTCACACACACCTCAATGGGCCGCTCATCCTCGCCAACGGCCACACGGACCACCTCAAAGGCCAGCTGCACATCAGACAGCCCGAGGAACGCCGCCTCGTCAGGTGTGGGCCGGCGGCCCTCGATCTCTTCGAAGAAGCGGACCGGGCCGTATCCGTGCTCCCGAAGGACGGCGTACAGCCCGGCAGGGTTTGTGTCCACCTCGGATGGCTGGATCTCGCCTGCTATCCGCCAGGGAATGTAGGAGGTGGCGAGCTGCATTGGTCGCTCGCCGCCATACATCCGCCGGGCCCGAACCATCACTTGTTCGTCGTCATCTAAACCCAGCCATGCGGCCACGTGTGGCGGCGCATCCTCCGGACCGCGGATGTCCAGTTCGGTTCGAGGCTCCAGTCCTGCCGCTCGCATCTGGGCAGCAAACCCGCTGGGAGTTCCCGTCTGAAAGCTCGATGGGATGGTCCGCACCCGTTTCGTTGCCGGGGCTTCCAGGACGTACGACCCTCCACCGAACTCTGAGCGGATAAGGCCCGTCGCCTTCAGTACCTCCATAGCCCTGGCGATGGAAGTCTGGGAGAGGCCGAAGCGCCTCGCCAACTCTGGCTGGCTTGGCAGCTTGGCGCCCTGCGGCCATCTCCCGTCGCGGATCTCGGCCGCCAGCAGGTCAGCAACCTGCTGGTAGCGGGGACGCGGGTCTTCGATGG
Organism: Microbispora sp. ATCC PTA-5024; assembly: GCF_000511135.2. Classification (NCBI taxonomy): domain Bacteria; kingdom Bacillati; phylum Actinomycetota; class Actinomycetes; order Streptosporangiales; family Streptosporangiaceae; genus Microbispora; species Microbispora sp. ATCC PTA-5024. The sequence continues at coordinate 2,336,418 of NZ_KI866522.1, forward strand.
TCATACCTCTCCCCTCACGACTAGGTTGCGATCTTATACCCCCGCTGTCGTACCTGCTGGGCAGCACTACTCGGTTCATGGATGCTCCGGGTCTCTTGCCTCACCTCAACCTATCGGTTAGGTTGTTCCTAGAACCTAACCGATAGGTCCTAGCAAAGGAAAGCCCCGGCAGAGATGCGACCTCCACCGGGGCCCAATCGAGAGCAGGAGTCTCGAATGCCCCTTCAGGGTACGCCAGACCCCCAGCCACACGCCGACCCTGCAGATCCCTCGTTCACCCTTGGGCTCGGCATGGGGACAGCCCTTGCGATGGAGTTGGTCAACGCCTTCGGCCCTCGACGGGGCCTGATGGCGCTCGACAGCACCGTCCACAACGCCTTCACCGAGCACGAGCTCGGCATCCTGGCCGCCGCAGCGGCGCGAATCCTCGCCCAGCGCGAAGCGGCCCCGGACGACCTGTCTTCCCTCCCCCACGTAGACATGGAGGGCTGCTCGGACGCCGAGTGCCTCATCTGCTGGGGGGCCGAGTCGTGACCGCGACCTGCCCCACCCACTCCGTCCCGCTGGACGGCGGCCCGGTCCTCTACACCTGCCCCATCGGTGGTCACGGCGTGTACGCCGCGGACCTGAGCGTCGAGTTCCACCCCGCGGGGGTGACCCGATGACCGCGAAGCAGGACCCGCCGCCCACCCCGAAGAAGCAGCCCACCCCGATCAACGTGTGCCGTGACTGCGGAGCGCACTCCACCGGCGGCCACATCTGCCGCGGGCGTCAGGTCCGCCGCCGCTGATCGCGGGGTTCCGTGGCCAGGCGCGGACCCGGGACCCCACCCCGAACCAGACCACCGAAGGAGAACACCGCCATGACCAAGACCATCAACACCACCGCCTGGCCCGAGGGCGTCATCGCCCGCTACCTCACCGTCGGCGGCGCCACCGTCGACATCCGCGTGGAGAAGGACGACTGCGGCGAGGGCGACGACCACGTCGCCGCCTGCACCGGCTGCACCAGCACGTTCGGAAGCAGCAAGTCGGACTGGAACCTGCAGTTCATGGTCCGCCCGTGGGCGCAGTCCCACGCCGAGAAGTGCCGGGCGATGCCCAAGCCGTGAGCGGTCCCCGGGCCGGCAGACCTGACACCCCCGGACCCGGGGACCGCACCCCACCACCAGACCACAGACCACACGCAGAGGACCCGATGAGCCAGATCCATCTCGCCCCCAGGGCCGACGAGCCGGAGACCGAGCGTCCCGAGCACGCCCGCCTCACCCGGGCCGAGCGGCGGGCCCGCGACGCCGAAGCCCAGGCCCGGCGCGCCGAGGTCCTCGCCGAAGCCCGCCTCCGCCGGGAGGAGCGCGCCCAGGAGTGGAAGCGCCGCCGCAAGGCCGCCCGCACCGTCGACCGCGCCGCCTGGTGGGAAACCACACGGGACCGCGCCGACCGGCTCCGCCGCGCCCTCGTTCTCGTCGCCGCGATCGTCGGCGTCAACCTCGTCGCCGTCGCCGGCCAGGTCAACGCCTTCCACGAAGGCCTCGGCTGGCCCCTCCCGGGCGCGCTGGGCGCCGCCGCGGTGGTCGAGTCGATCGCCATCTACGTCGGCTGGCACGCCCACGTCGCCCTCATCGAAGGCGACAGCGTGTTCCGGTTGCGGGCCGCGTCCTACGGCATCGCCGCGCTCGTGGCCGGGCTGAACTACCACCACTACGCCACCGACTGGCACCCCACGGACAAGGCCATCATGTTCGGCCTCGCCTCCCTGCTGTCGCCGTGGCTGTGGGCGATGCACTCCCGGTACGTCCACCGCAAGCAGCTGCGCGCGGCCGGGCTGATCGACCCGAGGGCGCCGAAGTTCTCGATGCTGCGCTGGCTGCTGCACCGGGCCGAGACGTGGCAGGCGCTCCGGTGGGCGGTCCGCCACAGTGAGCAGTCCCCCGCCGTGGCGATCCTCGCCGTCCAGATGGACACCACCACGACCGAGGCGGCGCGGCTGCTCGACCGGACCCGTGACCGCCTGGTGTCCGCTCAGGGCGCGCTGATCCGCGCCCAGTCCGACGCGCTGACGGTCACCGAACTGCGCATCGCCGAGCTCGCCGCGGTCTCCGGCGAAGTGTCCGCCCAGCCGACGGTCGAGTGTCCGACCGAGACACCCGCGATCACCCCCGCGCCGGCCACCGACCCTGCCACGGGCGACGCCCCTTCTGGTGACCAGGACGGTGACCGCGACAGGCCCGATGAGCAGGACAACCGCGACGCCGAGAAATGGATCCGCGCGGCGATGCGCAAGGGCCGCACCCCCACCTACAGCGAGGTCAACGACAAGTTCGGGTTCAGCCGCGGGTGGGCCGGGCTCCGTGTCCAGGCCGCGCGCGATGAACTGGCCGCCAAGGGCTACGTCTTCCTCCCTCGGAACATCGTCAAGCCGCCCACCGCGTCGGCCACCACGGATGCCGTTCCTATGACCACGACGGAGGTGTCGTGATGCTCGCCTGCCTGATCCTGACCGTCCTCGTGCTGGTCCTGAAGTCCACCCGGCAGCCCTGCCCCGACGGGTGGACACCCGCCCAGCTCGGCCGCGCCCTGCGCTCCCAGGGGTGGCGTGCGCCGTTCATCGTGGCCGGCATCCTGGCCGCCGCGCTCGCCCTGGCCGCCGGCGGGCTGCTGATCGTGGCGTTCGACGGTGCCCGCCACCTAGCGGCTGGGACCGCCCTGTTCGCCGACCTGGCCCACCGCCACCTGTGCGACCTGCTCGGGTGGCAGCCGCTCACCCTGTGGGGGACCCGATGACCGAGGCACCGAACTTCGACTCCAGGCGCGACGCCCGGGTCATCCGCCTGCCGGTGACCCGCGACGCCCAGGACGTGGAGAAGGCCCCGCCGCCGGCGCCGAAGGTCCGCCGTGAGGTCCTGGCCGTGGTCACCCGCACCCGCGGTGACCTGGCCCTCCGCGCCGACCGGGTCCGCAGCTCACGCGCCATGCCCGTCGTGAAGGCCGCCGCCCGGCACTCCACCGAGGGATCGGCGAGGATCCTCGGCGCGTGGTGGCGGTGGATCACCGCGGCCGACCACTCCCAGGCCCTCGCCAACGGCAAGGGCGAGTTCGTCGAGGCCATCCGCGAACGCCGACGCAAGATCGCCCTCTACTCCGCCGGTGCCCTCGCCGCAGGTGACGCCTGGGGGTGGGCGCAGGACTGGTGGGCGATCTGGCTCCCGCCGGCCGGGGCGGCGCTGCTCGTGATGACCGCCGGGGGCGTGGTCAACGCGATCGCCACCGCCAAGGACACCAACGGCAGCGACGAGCGGACGGTCCTCGGCACCCACCCGGGCAGCAAGGCCATCCGGCACGCCCTTGAGGCGGCCGGGCAGCTCGGCAAGGCCGACGACATCCGCGTCATCGGCCCCGTGACCAGGAACGGCTCCAACAGCGGGTGGGTCGCCACGGTCGAGCCCAAGGCGGGTGTGCCGGCGGCCAAGCTCATCAAGCGGCAGCCGGAGATCGCCGCCGCGTTCGGCGTCGGCATGCCGCAGGTCGCGATCGACCCCGCCCGCGGGCACAACGGCCGCGTCACCATCGAATGCTTCGACGACGACCCGCTTTCCGGCGACCCCGTCCCCTCCCCGTTGGTGCCTCGGGCGGACCCGTTCGACATCTGGCGGGAGAAGGTCCACGTCGGGCTGGACGCCCGCGGCCGGGCGGTCAAGTTCTCCCTCATCGAGCGGTCGCTCCTGGTCGGCGGTGAGGCCGGGTCCGGTAAGAGCTCCGCGGACCACAACGTGCTCGGCGCGGTCGCGCTCGACCCGCACGCCCGCATGTGGCTGATCGACGGCAAGGGCGGCGCTGACCTGCTGGATTACGAGCAGATCGCGCACCGGTTCCTCGCCGAGCCCGACCCGAAGGCGTGCTACGACGTGGCGCTCGAACTTCAGGAGGTGATGGAGGACCGCTACCGCGGGCTCAAGCGGGCCGGGCAGCGGAAGGTCACCGCGGAGAACTGGGAGGACCTCGGCATGCCGCTGGAGTTCCTCCACATCGACGAGATCCAGCGGTTCACCACCGACGACGAGTTCGGCAAGAAGATCGTGAAGGTGCTGTGGGACCTGGTGTCCCGCGGCCGGGCCTCCGGCATCGTGCTGTCCGCCGCGACCCAGCGGCCGGCGGCCGAGGTCGTCCCTACCCTGCTGCGGGACATCCTGTCGATTCGGTGGGCGCTGCGCTGCACCACCCCGCAGGCGTCCGACACGATCCTCGGGCAGGGGTGGGCGGGCCGCGGCTACAACGCCTCGACCATCGACTCCACCCAGCGCGGCGCCGGCCTGCTGCTCGCTGAGGGCGCGATGCCGGTGTGGCTGCGGTCGTGCTTCATCGACGACAACGACGTGGCCGCCATCACCCGGCGGGCGTACCGGCTTCGCGAGTCCGCGGGCACCCTCCCCGCCAGGGAGAGCAGCCCGGACGTGCTGCTGCTGAAGGCGTGCATCGCCGCGTGCGGCGACGCCGAGAAGATCTGGACGGCGGACCTGCTCGACCGGATCAGCGACGACCCGGCGTGGGCGGGGGTGGCTGATGACCCCAACGACCCGGCCGAACTCGCTCGCAGGCTGCGCCCTCTGGGCCTCCAGCCGAAGGGCCAGGACATCGACGGGACCAACCGCAACGGCTACCGGCGCAGCGACTTCACCGAGGCGCTGAATCGCCTCTTCGGGAGGTGATTCAGCCACCCCCTCGGACCCCCGTCTAGCCCGTCTAGGAACGCATCTTCGCAGGTCGGAAGGCTCTAGTTTCCTAGGCCCAGGGTCTAGCTCCTAGAGCCAAACCGTCTAGTCCTAGACCCTCCCTAGACCCCCTTCCAGACCCCGAAATCACCACCGAAAGGAGGCATCCCTGTGCTCGCACTGATCGCGATCGGCGCGTTCCTCGGAGCCTGCTACCTGATCTCGTGCTGGTTCCTGCCGTACAAGCCGTGCGGGCACTGCAAGGGCACCGGCCAGATCCACTCCACCTCATTCAAGGGCGCGTTCGGCGACTGCTGGCGCTGCCAAGGGACCGGGCGCAAGCGCCGCGGCGGCGCCCGCCTACTCGGCCGAGGAGAAGACAAATGAAGTCCAAGCGCTGCATTTACTGCGGGACCCGGTACACCGGCCCGAGCGTGATGGACGGCCCGTACGCGACGAGCGAGAACGACGCCTACTGCTCCCACGAGTGCGTCGGCGCCGAGCTCGCCGACATGGACCGGTGACCCCATGTGCAGACCCGTGAAGGTGTCCGCCGGCGCGGTGGTGGCCGAGGTTGCTCTGGCTGCCCTGTGCACCCGGGCCGGCCTCGCCGTCGCCACGGTCGCGGTCAGCGGTGCCGCCCTGGTGTACGTGGGGGCGCCCGTGGTCGTCCTGGCCGCGGTCGGGACCGTGGTGGCGTTGGTCGCCCCGGTGCTGCTGGCCGTCCGCGCGAACCGGATGGTGCGGTTGCCGGCCACCGAGCCGCAGCCCGCGCCGTTGCGTGCGATCGAAGGCCGCCGCGTGCTGGAGCTGGAAGCCGCCCCCTCCTACGTCATCACCGACCTGACCGTGACCGACCGGTCCACGGCCGACACCCACCACTGAAGGGAGACCCCGATGGGTCTGGCTAGGAGAGCAGTCGAGCAGTGCAGCGCATGCAAAGGGCAGGGCGGCTGGCAGGTCCCGAAGAACGGTCACTACGTCGTCCGCGTGTGCGGAGCGTGTGACGGCAACGGCTGGGTCTACAAGCGCTGACGTTGCGGGTTCCCGCCCGGCTGGTGTCGGGCGGGAACGGCCGGAGCGCCAGCTCCACAACCACCGAACAAGGAGAACACGTGAACAAGGCTCAGCTCATCGACGCCGTCGCCTACACCACCGGCAACCGCAAGACCGCCACGGACGCCGTGAACGCGGTCCTCGACGCCATCAAGACCGCCGTCGCCTCCGGGGACAAGGTGTCCATCACCGGGTTCGGCGCGTTCGACATGGTCCACAAGCCCGCCCGCACCGCGAAGAAGCCCGGCACCGACCAGATCGTCCCGGTGGCGGAGTCCTGGGCGCCGAAGTTCAAGCCCGGCAGCGAGTTCAAGGCCGCGGTGAACGAGGGCGGCAAGGCGACGCAGGCCGCCGCCTGAGACCAACCCCTTGGCGTCCCGCCCTCCTTCCCCGGGGGCGGGACGCCAACCTCACATCTATGAAAGGTGAGCACGATGGCCAAGACGCCCCAGCCGGACCGGACCCTGCCCTGCGGCTGCGTGTGGGTGAACGGCGAGCAGGTGGAGGTCTGCCGCCTCCAAGTGATGGCGGCCCTCGCCCTCGGCCGGCAGATAGCTGAACCCGCCCCCCGCCTTTGAGAGGAGCATCACCCGCATGACGCATGTCCTCGTGGGCCAAGTCGTCGGCGCCGACCTCGACAAGCCGGCCGGTGGCCGGGAGCCGCAGTGGAAGCGGCATCTGCGCGCCGAGATGGTCACCCTCGGGCCGGACGTGCAGCAGCTCGTGTGGGCGTGGCTGCTCCGCCAGCGGTCCGAGCACACCGCCGCGGCGTACGGGCGGGACCTCCGGGAGTGGCTGGCGTTCTGCAACGAACGCGACCTCGACCCGCTGGCGGCGACGATGGGCCACGGCGACGCCTACGGGCGGTGGCTGGAGCGGGGGCGCGGACTGTCCGCGAGGTCGGCGGCGCGGAAGCTCGCCGCGGTGTCGTCCTGGTACACCTACCTCGTCAAGGCGGGCGGGTTGGAGGCCAACCGGTTCCGGGACGCCAACCGGCCGGAGACCAACCGCAAGGAGTCCAAGACGGTCGGCCTGACCGAGTCGGAGGCGTTCGCGTTGAACCGGGCCGCGGCCAACGACCACGGGCGGCAGCGGGTGCGGACGGCGGCGATCGTCGCGCTGATGCTCTCCGTGGGGCCGCGGGTGGCCGAGGTCACCTCCCTCCCCCTGGACTCGCTGGGGTGGGAGCGCGGGATGCGGACGGTGCGGATCGTCGGCAAGGGCGGGAAGATCCGCACCCGGCAGTTGCCTGAGGAAGCCGGCGCCGCGATCGACGCCTACCTCGCGGTCCGCGGCGACGGGCCGGGGCCGCTGTTCCTGTCGTCGAAGGGGAAGCCGCTCACGACGGGGTACGTCGCCGAGCTCGTGCAGCGGCTCGCCCGGGAGGCCGGGTTGCACAAGCCGGAGCGGGTCCACCCCCACACGTTGCGGCACACCTTCGCCACGTTGGCTCACGAGCGGGGGGCGTCGCCGCGGGAAATTCAGGACGCGCTCGGTCACTCGTCGATCGAGACGACGGAGATCTATCTCCACTCGCCGCGGCGGTTGGAGAACGACCCCTCGGTGAAGGTCGCGAAGGTCCTGTGGTGAACCGAGCGATAACGCGGATTATGAGCTACCCGCACTGATCTTCTATCCCTCGTCATACGCTCGACTTTGGAGGAGACATGAACGCAGGCACACTCACCGCCATGGCGGCTGTCAACAACGGCCGCGAGTGGCCGTGCGAGATAGAGATCCAGCAGGACGTTGAGTACGTCCGTTCAGAGCGGGCAACCAAGCCAGACCCGGGCTGGGAGTTCATCGACGCCGCCGGGCACTTCCACGCTTTCGCCGAAGGCGGGGAGTTGCCGACGCTGAACAGCGAGCGTGTAGAGATGCCGTGTGACGGCTCCTGCGGCGGAGTCTGCGAAGGCGAGGGCTACACGGTCCTCCGCCACACGTGCCGGATCTGCGGGCAGGAGGTCGAGCCTGGCTACGTCCCGGACTACGAGGCGCGAACGGTCGGAGAGCCGATCTTCCTCCGCAAGATGGCTACCGTGACGATCACCAGCGCTGAGCCCGTCACTGACTCACGTGATGAGGTGTCCGTGCGGGTGCGCTACGGCGACGAGGAGTTGTTCGGTACGGGTTTCGTTGTCAACCGTGCTGGGAGCGGCGGCGGACTCGACGGGTGCCGCTGGCGAACGACCATCTCTGCTAGGTCGCTCAACCCCAGGCTGAAGAACTCCTAGAGACGACGAAGGCCCCTCCCGCCCAACCGGGCGAGAGGGGCTTGGTGTTCCAGGGGTGTGATCGCCGTCCGCGTGTCGGTGGCGTCATGCACCATGATCCGGTGCCCGGCCCTTAGGAGGGGGAGGGCCGGAACGCGAACAGCGCCCCACCCCCGTCGAGGGGTGGGGGCGCTGTGTCTGTGTGGCTGACCGAGCGACGACAGACGGACCAGAGGGTAGACCCCAGGACCGACAAAACGGGGAAGGGCCGCCTGCTCCCCCTCGGTGGGCGTGGGGAGCAGGCGGCCGGCGGGTTGTTGAGGTCGCCCTGGACCTCTCACCGCAGAGGGCACCGGTCGGGACGTGGGGCCGATCCGACGGGCCCTCAGCTCAGGCGCGCGTGAGCGCGGTCTCCTTCGGGGAGACGTTCCCGTACAGCAGCAGCCCCAGAACGATCGTCAGAGCCGAGATGATCGCACCCATCTGCACCTCCGACACCGGCAGCCCGAACGCCACCAGACCCGTCAGGATCGTCTTCGCGGCGCCGGTGAACAGCGACACCTGCCACGGGCGGGTGACCGCGGCGGTGATGAGGGCGAACACGCCGGAGGTGATGGTGAGCAGGACCGCGGCCGACTGCTCGGTCAGCCCGAACACGCCGAACGCGACGAGGGCGGCCAGGATGGACTGGAGTCCGTAGAGCACAGCCGCGGGGTCACGGCCGAGAATCTTGAAACCTGAGTTCACAAGCCCCTCCTTCGGGGGGACAGGCCCGCCAACCTCTGGCGGGACGAACAGCGGGGGGTTACAGGCCCTTGGCGGACAGCCAGGACCGCATCGCCTGCGCCAGCGCCTGATCGGCGCCCACGGGCGTGGGCGGAGCCGGCGGCGTCACCGGGGCAGGGAACGGGCGGCCCGTCAGCTCCTCATACGCCGCGGCGAGCGCCACCTGGTCCACGCCCTCCTGGAACGCTCGGGCGCCCAGATGCTCGGCCCAGATCACGACCCACGCCTCTTCCACCTGGTGCTGCACGAACGCGTCCGTCATGTCCACCACGTGAGCCCACGTGACGACCGCGGTACGGTCCCCACGGTCCGGTGTGACGTCCACGTACCGGCCGGACACGACGGCGTGCCCGCCCCACTCCGGGGTCCGGCGGTAGTCCCACAGCCCGGCGTCGGTCTGCGCGTCCTGCGCCGTCTCCAAATCCACCCCGAGCAGCACACTGCCGAAGATGCTGATCGCGGCGCGCATCTCGTCGAGGTCGCGGGCGTCCACCGCAGCGAACGCCAACGGTTTCACCCCGCCGATCCCGCCGGCGAGCAGAGCTTCCAGCATCGTCTGCATGTCGACCCCGTTGTCCCCCGCACCCGTGGCCGGGTTGAAGGTGGGGTTGCCCGACCGCCGGTACAGGTCGTAGACGTCGGCCAGGGTCGGGGACTGCTCTGCCCCGCCGAGGTACTTGCTGACGAGCTTCCGCTGGTTCGCGACGGACGTGGGGCCGCACACGCCGTACTTGTCGTTGGTGTACAGCCCCCAGTCGCCGACCTGGGCGAAATGGTCGGCCGCGGGCGGGTGGGCGGGGACGGCACCGGTCAGGAAGCGGGACAGCTTGAGGGCGGGCGCCCGCTTGGGTGGGCGCCGGCCCAGCATCCGTGAAGGCACGAGCTCAGCTCGCCGGGGTGACGCAGGCGAGGGTTTCGGTGTCCGCCTGCCAGGAGCACGTCCACGGCCCGTTGCCTGCGAACGTCATTTTGAACGGGGCGCCGTCGAGTCCCCGGCCGGGGTCGCCCTTCGGGCCCTGCGGGCCGGTCGCGCCGTCCTTGCCGTCCGCGCCCTTCGGGCCGGTGTCGCCCTTCAGCGACGCCAGGTAGTCCGCCTCGGTCTTGGCCTTGTTCGGCTGGGTACCGTCGGCCAGCTTGAGGTCGCGCCACACCTCGAACGCCGACGCGCCGGTCGCGCCCTTGTCGCCCTTGATGAGCCCGGACGTGCTGGGCACGGTGATGCGCCGCTCGGTGGACTTGCACTTGCCCACGGAGCTCTTGGCGAGGTTGTTCCTCTCCAGGATCCGCAGGTAGCCGGTCGACTTGCTGACGCAGCCGCCGTAGGACTTCGCCGGTTCCGACGCCGCCACAGCGGCCACAGCGCCGCCGAACACGCCCACCGCGAGCAGCGCCGCGGCGACGAGCGCGAGGATTCGCTTCATCACTTCTCCTTAGTTCGGCATCCACACCCATGTGAGGAGCCAGGTCTCTGCGTCGACCACACCCGTCACGGGCATGCCGACCTCGCGCTGCACGGCCTCGCACGCCCGCTTGGAGTCGGCGCCGTACCAGCCGTCGACCGCGAGCTTCGGTGAGAACCGTCGGGCGGCCTTCTGCCACTTCTCGACGTCCGGGCCGTGCATCATCGGGTCCGCCACCTTCAGGACCCGCGCGAACTCCGGCACCGGGTTGTCATCCGGGTCCGCCGGCGGCTCGGGCTTGGGCTGGTCACCCTTCACCAGGTCCATGAACCGGTCCCACGGGAACCCCGACCCGGGATCGGTGTGATCGGTCTTGTGGAACGCCTTCGAGACGTCCACGTGCCCGCAGATCCCCCGCTTGCCGGCCTTCACGTCGGCCACGCTCAGCTGCCGCAGCGGGATGTCCCACCGCTGCGCGATCTGCCGGACCAGTCGGGCGGCCTGCTGCAGCATCGCGTCGTGGTCGACGTCACCCCACCGGGAGGACGGGCCCTTCTGCGGGTCGCACAGCTCCACACCGATCGACCCCGTGTTCGGGGGTGCGTGGAACGCCACGACGTTCTCCGGCAGGCAACGGACCACCTCACCCGGATCCACCACGTAATGCGCGCTGCCACCCGTCTTCGGCGACTGGAAGAAGTGGGCAACCGCCACCGCTCCCCCGCGCGTGCACGGGCTCACCGTGGCGTGGATGACGATCCTGTTCACGGTGGTCTGCGTGCCGCCGTGGAAGTTGGTGCGGATCTCCTTCATGGGCTGGCGTCCTCCTTGCTCTCGGCGCGCGCCCGGCGGCCCCGCTGCCAGGTGCGGATGATGACTTCGAGACGCCAGGCCAGCACCACGGGCACGCCCATGAACGCGACCAGCCGGGCGATCAGGAACCACGCCCCATCCGGAACGACCACCCGCAACGCCCACAGATCCAGGCACAGCGCGAACACCGCCTGAAACACGAACGTGTGGCGGCCGGCGTCGGTCTTCCACCACCTGGCCAGCAGCCCCTGAGCGGCCACACATCCCGTGGCCAGGACCGCCGACACGAGGATGAGGACCGTCCCCGTGAGTCGCATCAGCTCATCCACCGCGGCCTCCGAACGCGTCGAGGAACATCTGCTCGAACCCGTTCTCCTCACGTAGCCGCCGCAGCATCTCGGCCAGGCCCAGCGCTTTCCGCGCCGACTCGTGGGCCCGCTTCGCGTCCTGCTCAGCGCGACGCCTCGACTCCTCGGCTTCCTCGGTGGCCTTACTCAGCTCAGGCCGGTCGCGACCTGTCATGGCGCCTCGCTCTTGGCCTTGAGCTCCTTCAACAGGGCGACACCGATCTGGGTGCCCTCCGTTGACGCGAGCAGCACGGCCCGTATCTCCTCTGCGTAGGCGCGGCGGGTCAGGTCATGCGCCTCGTGTTCCAACGTCCACAGGCGGCGCCATTCCTCGGCGTCGGCGTTGGCTTCGGCCACCCGGGCATCCCGATCGGCGCGCAGATCCGCCAGCTGCTCCTCGTGGCGTTTCTGGGGGATCAGGTAGCCCTTGAAGACCGCCCCAGCCATCGTGAAGATCATGGCCAGCACGATGGTGACGAGGGAGCCCTGCACCCACGGGACAGCCATCAGGTCCACTCATCCCCCGCTCTGTGTGGTGTTTGGGTGCCGCCCGCGGCTTCCCCTTACCTGACGGCTGGCGACAGCCCATCAGCGCGGGCGGCACGATCAAGGGCCCGGCCGGATGGCGGGCGGTACGAGGCGGTCCATGCCGAACGTCATCGGCGCCCCCGCCGCGGCCACAGCCGGGTGCACGGCACGGTCGCCGGCGGCGAGCTCCCACTCATCCCTCGCCCGGCGGGCGCGGACACGGTTGCCGTCCAACCTGTGGGAGGTGATCAGTTCCAGCGGGTCCTCGGGGGCGACGTCGTCCAGGCCGAGGAGGAACTGCGGCGGCAGCTCACCACCGGCCGCGGCCCACTGCTCGGCGGCCTGCTCGACCAGCGCGCGGCGGTAGTCGAGGGCGGCCTGCCGGTCCTCCCGCGGCGCCGGGGTCACCTGGACGAGGTGTGCCTTCACCACGGCAGCGCGGGCCAGCATTGCCTCCCGGCGCTCGACATACGGGAGACGGACGTCGGTGGGGTCGGGGATGTCCTCCGCCGCCTTCAACGCCGCCGCGGTGGTGGGGTTCTGCCAGGCCAGGACGTCCGAGCGGTCGGGAAGCTTGTAGTGGAGGATCGTGTCCACGATCGTGGGCACCTCATCCACGTCGAACCCGAACCGGGAGCAGAACTCCTCAAGCAGGACGTGCGGGCGGATCTCCCAGTGGTCGCCGTTCGACGGGTTCGTCTCGTCGGCCCGCCAGTCCGGGTAGTGGCAGACGATGCCCCACACCGGGTGGACGTCGTCCGCCAACGGGCGCAGCAGCGGGTGCGTGCGGTCCGGCGCCACCGTCGGGTGCGTGAAGCTGGCTTGGGTTTCGTAGATGTAGCCGCGGTCCACCCGGCCCCCCTCAACTAGTGGCGGAACGCGCACTGGTACAGCGCGACAGAGACGGAGGTGGCCCAGGCGACCGAGTACGACGACGCGCTGGACGCGGTGATGCACCACGCCATGGACACCCCGCCGCCGTTGCGGAGCGACACGATCGGGCCCATGTTGGACGCCATCACCGACGGGTACCCGACCGTGGCGGAGGTGCTTGACCCGCCGATCGTGATGGACCCCCACAGCAGGCCCGTGTTCGGGCCGAGGCTGGCGAAGTCGTCCCAGGCGCCGTTGTGGCGGCAGATGTTCGGCCCGAACCGGAACCAGTTCCCGCTGGTGGAGTCGTTGTAGCCGAACCGTGATTCGTCGTGGCCCCAGTAGGCGAACGACCCGGCCCCGGACGTCATGGACACTTGGCCGGCGTCCAGGGTCAGGGACGACTGCACCCCACCCGAGGTGCCGGAGTACAGCTTGAGGACGGCTTGCCCGGTGCCGGACTCGGCGACGACCCGGGTGGGGTTGGTGCCGGTGCCGTCGGGGTCGAGCCAGATCTCCGGGTTCAGGGCGCCGTCCGGGTTGAGGGTGATCTGCCGGGTGCCGACCCGCCCCACCACCAGCGGCCCAGACTCGACCCGGTTGAACGCCGGTTTCGTGTTGATGCTGGTGAAAAGCTGCTGCTGCCCCAACTCCAGGGCGCGGACACGCTTCAGGACGTCGTCCGGGTACACCACGGCCATCAGGAGTCCACCGATTCCTCGAACGTCAGCGTGCATTGCTCCTGGCCGTCGCTGCGGGACACCGGGCGCACATCGATCCCGATGACCCGCCACGACTTGCTGAAGGACGCGACACCGGACCGGACCGGCCACCACGCGTTGACCAGCATGATCCGCACGTAGTCACCCAGGTTCCCCGGCGAGAACGACGTCCCAGGGCCGAGCCGGACAGTCGCCCGGTGCACGCGCACGGCGCCGCCGCGGTTGGCGGCCAGGAACGCGGCGTAATTGTCGAGGGTGTCCTGCTCCGACACGGTGGAGTAGTCCACCGTCTGGTCCAGGCGGGGCCACCCGGCGTCGATGTAGTCCTGCGCCGGGGTGATGAGCGACGTCAGGGGGATGCTGCCGGCGGCGACGTCGGTGTTGGTGGACTCGCCGCGGGTCTGCCACTGGGTGCCGCCGCGGAGGGCGTCGATGTCCTCCTGCCACGACAGGACGTCGTCGCCCTTGAACACGTACCCCGTCGTGCTGCCGAGGGTGGGGTACCCCCACTTCCACCGTTTGGACCGAACCCCCGTGCCGGCGTCCACGCTGGTGTCGATCAGCCATTCGAACCCGTCGTCGACCTGGGCGAGTTCGGTGAGGCGCTGCCCGTAGGAGGCGGCCTCGGTGCCGAGGTAGGTGCGGTCCCGCACCGCCCCGGACATGCCTGGTTGCAGGGTGATGCCGAGGTCGGCCTGCGGGTCGGACTGCATGTGGGTGATGAGCTGGCGGGCGATCTCCACCTGGTCGACGCCGGCGAAGGAGGGGATGTCCTGCCGGATGATGACGTGGCCGAGGTACGACTCCAGGGTGGACCCTTGGATCGTGACCTTGGGGTTGGCGCGGCCCTGCTGCTGCACCGACGCCGACCAGATCAGGTAGGTCCCCCAGATGACGCCGTTGCGGTAGACGTGTATCACCGTGCGGCCGGGACCGGTGGACAGGCCGTCCGGCTCGCCCGGGTCGACCGGGTGGCGGGGAATCACCTTGGCGACCCGGTCCGCCATGACCGCGTCGGGGATCTCCACCGACGCTGACAGGGTGCCCGGTTCGATGATGCGGCGGGTGAACGTCACGTCCTGCAGCGGCAGGTCCGTGATGTAGGCGTCGGTCAGCAGGTCCGCCGCGACGTACCGGTAGGTGACACTCACCACGCCCCCGATCTGTCAGGCCAGGTAGGCGGGCTGGAATTGCAGTTCAACCCCGTTGGCGCCACCACTGGACGCGGAGTAGCTGATGGCGTTGGTGCCCTTGACGAGGTACCAGTCCTCCGGGGGGACGCTGAGCGGTGCCAGGGTGTGCATGTAGTCGGCGGCGCCGATCACCGCGGTGCCCGCATTGGTGTCCACCAGCAGCGTTTCGTTCGACGCCAAGGTGACCCCGAACGACAGGATGCGGTCGGTCGTCTGGTTCGTGATGGACGGGTTGGTGCAGGGCCCGTTGATCCGCACCAGCGGGTGCGTCGAGGTGTTCCCCTCATTCACCGCCGCCGCCGTGGACCCGTTGTCCACAACCACTGAGGTCACGGTCAGCCCGTACTTGCGGGCGTCGGAGCAGGCGATCAGCACGCTGACCGTAGGCATCCCCACCGAGTAGTCGTCATCCATCGACGACACGAAATCCACCACCGCGCCACGGGCGATGCGCTTGGGCCCCCACCCGCGGATCACCAGGTTCCGCTCCGACTCGTCATCGGGGACGGACGCCGCGGCGGCGAGCTCGTCGAGCAGGGAATCCACCGTGGACGGGTCGGTCCCGGCGAGGGCCTGCATCTTGATGGTGACGAGCCGCTGCTGAGCGAGCTTCCGCCCCGACCACGCCCCATGCCGTTGCGGGCGGAGGGTGTTGCCGTTGTCGATGGTGGGGAGGCTGGTCCACCCCGTGATCTCGTTGACGCGGAAGCTGGTCCCCTCACCCCACAGGGTGCCGTCGTACTCCACCTGCCCAGGAAGGACGACCAGGTCACCGGGCAGGATCGGCACCGTAACCACGGCGAGGGGAACATGGGCAACGGCGGGAACCGCCGAGGCGGTGAAGATCGATCCCGCACTGACGCCCTGCGCCGGCACCACACCTGCTGCAGCCACCGCGCCTGGGGCGATGATGCTGCCTGTCGACAGGCCCGGCGCCGCCACCGACGCCACGGCGGGCACCGCCGTGGCTTGGACGGATGAGACCGTGCCAACCGTGATGGTGGGGGTGGGCACGGCTGATACGGCGGCGACAGTGGTCGCGTTGGTTGTCTGCCCCGTGCTGACCGCCGGGGCGGGCACAGCGGCCACAGACGCTACGGCGGCGGGTGAGGGGCTCTGCCCGGTGCTGATGGTCGGGGTGGGTGCGGAGGTGCTGGCGGGGACCGCGCTGGGCGTCGCTGTGGCGTTGATGGCTGCGGGCCCGAGCCAGTCCACATCGGTGATGGCGAGATCATCGACGAGGAGGTCGAACCCGTACACAGCGTCGAACGCGATCGACGACCCTACGGTGGTCCCGGTGTTGACGCCGGTGGCGGTCTTGGTCTCGGTCGCGGTGCTGGAGTCGGCCGAGGTGTAGATCCGCAGCTCGACCGCGCCGTTGGAGCTAGTGGTGCCGTAGACGATTTTCGCTTCGATCCGGCACCAGGTGTTGAGCGGCAGGGCCGTCGTCGAGGCGACAAAGGTGACGGGCGTGAAACCCGTGGACGTGATGGTTACAGTCCGGTCCGTCTTGAGAGTGATCCAGACGGCGAACTCGCTCTCGTCCACGATGACGCTGTCGCTGGCGGGCGACGCCGACAGATACAGGTACTCCCTCAGCCACACCGTGCGCGCGCTCAGGGTGTAGTTCCAGATGAGGGAGTCGCTGCTCGACGTCAGGTCATGGAGCTTGGCGACCAGCGGGGCGCGTAGACCGGTTGCCTGGCTGCTCGTGTAGGAGGGCGCCGAGCCCCAAGAGTCGAACGCATTCCCCGACGTCCCGCCGGAGTTGCTGGTGGTGATGTTCGCGCCGTCGGTCCCGCCAGAGAACGAGTTCTTCTTGAGCACACCGACCTCCACTCTCGGTCACAGGTCGGCGGGCACGAAAACGCAGCATGGAGACGGTCTCTGTTTCTCAGGAGGGCACGGCTTTTAGCTTGCGCTTCGCCTCGCGCCGCTCCACCACATACGGGTCACCCTTGTAGCGCTCGATGATCTCCAGCGCCCACGCCAGCTTGTCCTCGACACGTTGGCCGCAGGGCTGCGACTTGGACCACAGCTCAAGGTTCTCGATGCGGTTGTCATCCCGCACCCCGTTGATGTGGTGCACATTCTCATCCGGCCAAAGCGGGCGGCCGAGGTGATCCGACATGACGATGCGATGTTCATAGCCCCACCCGCGCGACTTCGCCTCCGGGTGACCGACCCGCTTGATGAAGGCGTAACCCGTCTGAGGGTCCACCCACCGGCCGGACTTCCGGTCCCTTCTGGCTTTCGTCCAGCCGTTGCGGAGGAACTGCCGGTAATGGGCCTGGCACCACCCCTGGCGCGCGATCAGGTCCGGGCACCCTTCCTCTTTGCATTGCCCGAGCCCGTTCTTCTTCTCTCTGACCCGCGTGCCCAACGGCTTGAGCTGGCCGGTTCGGCGCAGTTGCTGGACGTGGGCATTGCACAGATTGCGGGTTACTGCCTGCCGGTCGCATCCATCGAAGGCGCAGGGGATGCCGAGGTACTTCGGCCCTGGCCCAGCCTTATGAGATCCGATGGGGAACAGTTCGACACCGCGCGCCTGCTGCGCCTTGTGCCCGCCGCACAGGCCGCGAGTGTCGGGGAGCCGACCGCAGCCCGGGAACGAGCAGAGCTTGCCCTTGTTGGACGTGCGGGATGCGAGAGGTCGAAGCTCCTGCCCCTTACGCAATTGCTGGTAATGCCCCGGGCAGTAACCGAGACCGCGCGAGGGTTTGCCACATCCATCGAATTTGCAGGGGGAAGCCATGCGTAAATTCTAGGACAAACCTTAGAGCGAGAGTGTGAAAATTCCTGAAGCCGACCAGGTAATTAGAAACGTACCTGAAACCGTGCTGAAGTCGCTGCCGAAGTTGACCAGCAGGATGCAGTTCTTCCCGGTCAACGCGTTCGCGTAGATCAGGGCACCCTTCGCGGTGATCGTCGAAGACGTCCACTGCATGTTGTCGGCCGCCCATTTGATCGTCCGCGTCGGCGACTCCGACAGCGCGGTACCCGTGAGCGCCTGACCGCCGGCCGTGTAGCCGGCCCCGGACGCCTCACCCGAGGTGTACGGCGACGACGAGTACCCCGTATCGGTGCTGAAGTTCGGGGTGATCGAATTGGTATACAACGCGATCTTGTGGTTCTCGGCGTCGAAGTCGACCGCCAACTGGGTCGTGTCGAGGATGTCCGTCCACGTCGTCACGTACAGCCCACTCGCGGAGATCGCCATGGGTCAGCCTCCCGCCCTCACGCCGTCGGGGCGCACCGTCGCGCTGCCCGGCGTCCCGTCCGCCACCATCACCCCGGCGCCGGCCACGCCCTCACGGGCGTCGTTCAACGCCTGAGACGCCTCCCTGTGCGCCGCACGCGCCCTCCCGGCAGCCGCTGCGTCCCCGGACTCCAGGGCGGCCCTGTAGGCGTCCCTGGCCGCCAGAGCGGCGTCCGCCAGGTCCGCCAGCCCGTCATGAGCCTCAGCCAGCGCACGCAGCTGCTCCGCCTGCTCACGCGACCCCATCGCGCACCTCCCGCGTCCCGATGTCGCCCTGAATGCACGGGGCGTTGATCTTCACGTCTTGGCCCGTCGACACACCCTGGGATGCCGACCGCTCCCGCACCCGGTTGCCGAGCTCGTCCTGCCGCACCTGGTACCGCTCACCCGCGTGCGGGCCCTCGGCGAGCGTCCCCTCACCGACCACCCGCTCCGTGCGGGACCGGCCGCCTGGGTTGAACCCGACGTTCTTGCTTTTCAGCCATTCGCCGTACGGCCCATCACGCTGCGGGTCATATCCAGGCATGCGGAAACCGCCTCTCGTTCATGAGGAAGGGGTGGGGGTCAGCCGTAGGCGTTGAGCCGCATCGTCATGCGCTCGGTCAACATGTCCACATCCGCGGTCTCCTGAATCACGGTGTCGTTGAAGTTCACCGTCACCCCGCCACCGCTGTGGGTGGACACGTTCGACCCGCCGGTGGACCCCGCGATCATCGTGGAACTGGACGACTTGCCCGCGTACGGCTCCACGTAGCCCGCCGTCGCCACCGACTTCTTCGCCGCCGCCTTCGCGGCAGCCGCCACAGCGTTCCCCGCAGCCACGATGGTCGACTTGCTGGCAGTGCTGGACGAGGACGACCCCGACGACGAGGTGGAGGTGGACGTCTTGGCCTTGGCCAGGGCCGCCTCAAGGTTGGCGATCTGCTGCCGCAGCTGGGCGATCGTCTTCGCCATGCTCGCGGCCGTGCTCGACACCGTCGAGGACAGCTTCGTCGTGGTGTCCTTCACCACCACGGTCAAAGCCGCGGACGACTCCCCCACCGTCGTGGTCAGGGTCTTCGTCGAATCGCCCAGGTCCACGATGGTCGAGGTCACCGTGCCGGAACCGCCGAGCGTGGCCGTGAGCGCAGACGTAGCCTGCCCCAGCGACGCGGAGATCGCCGACGACGCCGCGGACACACCCGTGAGCACGCCCTGCGCCGGCACGAGTTGCATCCCGAAGTCGCTGGCGACCTGCGACAGCAGCTCCGTGGCCCGCTCCCTGTACCGGGCCTCGTACGGGATGAACGCCTCAGGAGCCCGTCCCTCGCCGTACAGGATCGTCGGCCGGGCCGCCACATTCGGCGGGGTCGACCGGACACCGCCGGCGGCGTACCGCTCGATCGCGCCGGACTCGTGCAGCGCCTTACCGGCCCCGGTCGAGGTCGAGTTGTCGCCCTTGGTGACCATCGTGATCGTGATGGTCTTGTTCTGCAGGCGCCCGATCTCCGTGCGGAGCTTGATGACCTCGTCCTTGGCGTGCATGAGCTGGTCCTTGGAGATGCCCGCGGACTCGCCCAGTTTGAAAATCGCGTCCCGGGCTTCCTTCGACTTCCCGGCCAGCTCGAACATCTTCGGCGCCGCAAGCAGGATCGCCAGCTTCTGCTTGTCGGTCGCCAACGCGGAATCGCCGGTCGCCTTCGCCAGGTCGGCCTGCTTGTCCGCGATCGTCTTCACATCAGTGATGTAGTCCGCGAACTTCTGCCGGGCCAGCACGATCGCGTCGCGCTGCTTGTCCGTCATCTTCGCGCTGAAGTCCAACTTGCCGCCGGCGGCGTCGACCGCCTGCTTGACGTCGTCGTACTTCTGCTTCAGCCCAGACAGGGCCGCCTGGATGTCGGTCTTCCCGGTGAAAATGTTCAGCGCCTGCTGGAAGTCGTCCAGCTTCTGCTTGGCCCCGCCGATCGCGTCGGCCGTGTCATCGGTCGGCTTCTTCGCGGACGCGACGGCGGAGGTGTATTCAGGGAACAGCGTCTTCAACTTGTCGACGGAGACCCCGGAGTCAGCGGCCATCTTGGCGAGGATGTCGAACATCTTCGCCGCCTGAGCGCCGTTGCCCGACTGGACGGCCGTGGCCAGGCCCTTATCGAGGTTCTGGATCCGTGTCAGTCCGGAATCGAGGTTCACCCCGAAGGTGTCGCTGAAGACCCCGTTGATCTGGCCGCCCAGCTTGGCGAAGGTGTTGTCGCTGGTGAGCCGGGAGGCGACGTCCCCGAAGTTCTCCCACTGGGACGGGTCGAGCGCCGACACCTTGCCGTTGATCTGGTTCAGCAGCTCCGGCGCGGGCTTCCCGCCATCGGCCACGGCCGCGATGTTCTGCGCCAGCGTGTGGATGTCGGGGTTGAGCCCGCTCAGCTTGTCCCGCAGACCCGTCGCGGCGCCGGCGATAGCCCCGATGCCGAGAGCGATGGCTCCGCCCTTCAGGGTGCCGCTCAGCCCCGAGAACCCGCCCGCGGCCTTCTCCGCTGCCCCGCCTGCTCCGGCAAGTCCCGGCTTGGCCTTCTCAGCGGCGTCGCCGGCCTTCTTGATGCCGAGGCCGAGGCCGCTCCACCACTCGGTGACGCCCTTGACCGTCTGCTGCAGCTTAACCGCCACGATGATCGCGGTGATGCCGCCGGCGATGGAGTACAGAACAGGCGGCGGCAGCTTGATCAGCACGTCGGCAAGGGCGAGCAGGACGGTGAGCTTGAGCCCCTGGCCGAGCTTCAAGGCGCCGAAGATCAGACCGACCCCGGTAGCCACCGCCTGGACCTGGTCCGGGCTCAGCTTCGCCAGGTGCTCGGAGATCCCGACGAGAAGATCCAGCACACCGGGCCCGATGTTGCCGCCGGCCTGGACGATCTTCCCGACCGCCGTAGCGATGTTGCCGATGATCTCGGCGACCTTGGGCGCGTTCGCCTTGACGGTGTCCATGAAGCCGTTGAAGCCCGGGTCGTTCTTCAGCTTCTGGCCCCAGTCGGCGAACTTCTCCGACCCCTTCTCAAAGGCGCCGATCGCGTCGTTCGCGTGCGGGAGGATCGCGTCGATGACGCCGGTCATGCCCTTGAACACGTTGCCCGCGATGTGGCCCAGGCCCTCGATCGCGTCGGGCATCTCGTGGTTCAGGTCCTTCAGGAAGGTGTCCCACCACGGCCCTTCGAGTGCCTTCTTCGCCTCGTCCTCAAGGGTGGAGAAGGACCCGGCGGCGGTCTTCACCAGAGGAGTGAAGTCCTTGAAGTGGGACTTCACGATGGCCATCCCCTTGGAAATCACGGGGAAGACGTCGCCCTCCAGGGACTGCTGCCACTTCTTGTAGCTGTCCTGGAAGCTCTTGATGTCCTTGGCGAGGTCCTTCTCCCGCTTGGACAGGTCGGCCATCTTGGACGCGGCCCCGCCAGCGGCGCCGCCAGCCTTGTCGAGGGCGGCCTTCTGCTGCAACCGCTCAACCTTGAGCTGCCGCTCGGCCATGATGGCGTCGCGCTGCGCGTCGCTGTACTTGCGCTGGGCGTCGAGGAGCCGCTCCTGCGCCTGGGCCACGCGGTCCTGCGCCTGGGCGACGTCCCGGGCCGCCTGCGTCTGCGCCTCGGCCACCCCGCGCTGGGCGTCGGCGATGGCCTGCTGGGAGTCGGCCACCTGCTGGTTAGCGGCGGCGAGCGCGTCCTGGGCGGACTTCACGCGGTCGCTGCCCTCGACACCCTTGGCGTCGGCCTCAGACTTGTCCTGCTGCAGCCGCTGAACCTCGGTGCCGAGCTCCTTGACCCGCTGCTGGGCTCGCTCGTAGGCGATGGTCGCCCGCTCGATGTCCGCGGCCGAGCTGTTCCGGTTGCCTTGTACGGCGTCCAGTTGCTTTTTGGCGTCGGCGAGGTCGAGGGCGGCCTGCCGCTGGTCGAGCTGGGTGTCCGCGAGGCGGTTGCCGAGGTCCTCAAGGTCCCGCGCGGCCTCGCGGCGGGCGTCGTTCAGCGCCTCCTGCGCGTCCTTCGAGGCGCGGACGGCGTCCGCGTACTGCCTTTCCGCGTCGGACACACGGCGTACGGCGTCAGCGACACGGGCGGCGCCCTCGGAGGCAGCCTGGGCCACGGCATCCTGCGCCCGCTTCACGTCCTGCTGCGCCTGAACAACGCCCCTGGAAGCGTCCTTGACGGCCTCATTGGCCCGCCGGACACGCTCCTGAGCCTGCGCAAGCTGCAGGGCCGACGCGGCGGCCTGAGCCTGCTTCTGGGCCAGGCTCTGCGTTGCCCCGCCCGCGCCACCCGCAGCCGTCTGCTGCTGCTTCAAGGCGTCATTCACGCGGCCCAGGGCAGGAATGGCGACGCCCGCGAAGCCGACGGCGCCGGCACCGGCAGCAGCGAACGCGCCCCCTAGGGAGGCGCCGATCGCGCCGATGGAGATGAGCGCCGGTGCGGCCACGAGGGCAGCCAGGGCAGCCCGCACACTCGCGATGGCGGTGAGCGCCGCCATGACATCGGCGCTCACGTTGACGTTCGCCGTCTGCCCGTCCAGGCGGGAGATCTCCGCGTCCACGGCGGCAAGCTCGGCCATCGCACCGGCGACGCCGGCCCGGACGTCGAAGCTGATGTCGCGGTCGTCGATCGCGGAGAGCTCTCGCTGGATCATGTGCATCTCGGCCAGCGCCGCGCCGGCGTCGATGTCGACGCCGACCTTCTTGTCCCGCAGAGTCTCAAGCTGCTTCCGCAGCTCCGCGATTTTCACCTCGGCGGGCGTGCTGTTGGCGTCCAGCTCGATCTTCGGCAGGCGCTTGAACGCGTTGTCCAGCTTCGCCCGGAAGCCGGAGGCGAACCCTGCGGTCTCGACGAACTTCCGGTTCAGATCGCCCAGGGCGCGCTGCGCGTCGTTCGCACCGGCCAGGAAGCCGGAGACCTTGAGAGTGAGCTTCGCCGACACGCTGCGCTCCGCCACGACCCGCCACCCCCGCCCGCTCTGTCGCCAAGTTGTGAGGTGGTGATCGTGAACCAGAGCAGAAGGGTGGGCGTCCTACGCGCGACTACACCCGCGCCGAAAAGAGGGACAGATGTCCGACCCCTACGGGCCACCTCAGGGCCGCCCATACGGCACCCCGCAGCAGTACCCGCCGCAAGGCGTCTACCCCCAGCACCCGCAGTACAGCAGCGCGCACCAGCAGCCCGGCATGTATGGACCGCCGCCGAAACCCCGCAACGGCGCCGGCGTCACCGCCCTCGTGCTCGGCGTCATCGCCTGCCTGTTCCTGCCGCTCGGGGTCTTCTTCGTGATCGGCTTCCTGATCGGCGTTCCGGCCCTGATCTTCGGAATCGTCGGCCTGGTCCGAGTCAAGAACGGCACCGCGACCAACCGGGGCGTCAGCATCGCCGGCACCGCCTTGGCCGCGGTAGCGATGGCAGGCGCGGTTGTCCTCGTGGTGATCGCGACGGCAAAGACGAACGCGCTGAACGACTGCGTGAATCGGGCCACCACCGCGGAACAGCAGATCGCCTGCTCGCTGCAGGGCTGAGGCTAGCTCTCCTGCTCGATCTCCCAGATCAGCGCGTCAGGCCGCTCGACCTTGCCGCGCTTCGCGTGCGCTTCCTGCTGCTTGAGCTTCTCATCGCACGCTTGGCAGCGGCGCGGGTGATCCACCTTGTAGGAGTGGACGGGTTCGCCGTCCTTCATCGCGGTCGTCTCAGTGAGCGACAGGTGACAGCCGGGGCACCGGTCAGCGTCCTCGGCCATCTTCGCCAGAGCCCACGCCACGTCCTCCGGCGTCCACCTCGGCTCCGAGGTGACGACCGCGCGAACCAGGCGGCCGGCCCTGTCGTACTCGACCTCGACGATCTGCGCGGGCTCGCGCCCGAGAAGCTGCGACCGGGGGATGCGGTACGCCGAAGCGACCGCCATCTCCTGGGCGTGTTCAGGGGATTCTCGGATGCGAGCCCTCAGCGAGGGATGTCGACGGTCCCGCGGTTGAGAAGCAGGCCCTGCCAGAACAGCAGGTCCCACTGCCCCTGCGTGAACACCGTGTCGACCAGTTCCTCCACCTGGGGAACGGTGAGGGCGGGGTCGACGAGGCAGGCCGCGACCAAGGCGACGGGGAAGGTCTCGCCGTTGTAGTCGAGGCCGTCGGCCTTGTCCTCCTCCCGGGGCGGCTTGGCCGCCTTCAAGTCGGAGAACTGCTTCTTCGACAGGGCCCGCATGGTGAAGGTCTGGGTGGAGTCCTGCATCTCCTCACGCAGGACGGCCATCTTCTCCTCCAGGGCCCGCAGCTCGTCGCTGGTCCCGGACAGGGTGCCGCCGCGCTTCTGCCGGTCCTTGAGGAGCTGCAGGTCCCGCTCCAACCCCTCGTACTCTGCCTGCAGGTCACCCCGCAGGCAGAGCGGGACGGCCTTGGTGGGGAGCTTGGCCTTGGCCTTGATCTCGTCGAACGTCGGCACTAGGCCACCGTGCTCTCAACGGAGTAGGTGCCCGACGCGTACAGGGTGAGCTCGACCTTCTCGTACGACTCCCGCTCGGGCGCCATGGGGCGGCGCTCGCCGCAGGTCACCGTGTACACCTCGACCTTCTGCGAGGTGGCGTAGCCGGTGGCGGCGGTGATGCCGCGGCGGACCACGAGGTAGCCGGCGGTGCCGCGGGTCATGACGGACCACATGCGGTCGGCCGAGGTGGTGGAGTCGCGGTAGTACGTGAGGGTGATCTTCGCCTTGGACCGGCCCGGGGACTCGAAGTCCTGCGTGCTCGCGAGGACGTTGCCGGCGATGGTGCCCTCGTCGAACTCGATCTTGAGTCCGTCGTCGGTGACGGTGTTCTCCAGCACCACGATGCCCGCGTCCGTGAGCTCGGCCACCGTCGGAGCCGAGATCGACGAGATCGCCGGGACGAACGTGGCCTTCGTGTTGCCGTCGGTGAGGCGCTTGGCCATGACCTACTCCTTGTCGTCCGAGGCAGGCCGAGCCGCCTTCGAGGTTGTGCGGGGTGTGGGGGTCTCAGGGGCGGGAGCCGCAGCCGGCGGCGACGGCTCCTCCTCGTAGTCGGGGATGTCGCGGTGGTCGAGGACCTCGCACCCCTTCCACGGGGCGTAGGCGAGCTGGTCCTCGTTGATCCAGTGCTCCGACTGGTAGACGTCCTTCACGAGCACCTGGCGGGCCATCAGAGGCGCACCACGTAGTAGGTGACCGACGTGGTGGACGACCAGGTGAGGGCGATCAGCTGGTCGGTGGGGTCGGCCCAGTCGCGCTGCAGCTTGAACCCGACCGTCGCGCCCGCGGCCACAGTCCGCTGCGGGTCGGGGTTGGCCTCCCCGTAGCTCGTGTTGCCGGGGACGGCGGCGGTGCATGTGATGGAGCTGCCACCACCGTTGGTGATGATCAGCGCCAGGTTGTCATCCGGGGTGATCTTGTCCCCGGACGCCGCGCTCCGCGAGGTCAGGGTGGCTCCGGCGGTCGTGATCGCCTGAGCGGTGTAGGTAGCCATGCGGGCTCTCCTCAGGGCATGAAAAAAGCCCGCACGGTGGCGGGCCCGTCAGGTGAATGGGTTAGGCGTCTGACCTGGTCAGGTACTGGGCGGTGGCGTACCACAGGCCGGTGGAGTCGTCGTCCCGCTGCACCGGTTGCGACCCCTCGCGGACGGTGGGCCACACCCGGCGCCCCGGCACGGTGACCGTGGTGCCGAGCACCGCGGCAGCGGCATGGTCCGCCGCCCACGCGGCCTGCTGGGCGGACTCCCCCACGGCCGTGATCTGGAACCGCAGCTCGTTCGGCGCCACGTTCGTGAGCGACCGGTGAAGCTGCGACTCCACCCCGCTGTCGGGGTAGACCACCACGTACGGCGTGTCCGGTGTGGGGCGGGGGGCTCCGGCCCAGTACACGCCCACCCCGTCGCCGAGCTGGGCTTGCAGCAGGGCGAGGATGGCTTCGACCAGGGGGCGGGACTCCAGCGGGGTTGTCATTGCAGGAAGCTCCGGGCGAGCTCGTCGATGGCGGCGTTGAAGCGGGGTTCGACGCTGACCGCCGCCCGGGTCATGTCCCAGTGCGGCGGCTGATTCACCGACCCGTACTCGAAGCCTCGGCCCATGCCGCCCTGCGGCAGTTCCGACTCGGGCCCGACTTCCCACTCCACCCCGTCGCGGATCGGGATCTGCTCCGCCGTGATCGTGCGGGGGTAGAGCTTGCCGTGCTTGCGGGCCGTGCTCCTCGCGTTGTCCCGCCACTCATTCCGCAGGTCCATCGCGTACCGCTTCACCAGCGGGTAAGCGCCCTCCGCGACTTTCCGTGAGTCGGCGCCGATCTCCGCGGCGAGCTTGAGGAGTTCCGACCCGTCGAGGTCGATGTCAGCCACGAGCACCCCCTATGACCGGTCCTCGACCGTGATCCGGCGGGCGGTGGACGTGCCGTTGAATCCGACGTCCACGACTTCCAGGTGCCGGCCGAGCACCCACTGGTCGTCGGATGCGGTGACGGTGACCCGGTCCTCCCGCCGCACCTCGGGTGCGGCGTCCCAGGGGAGGCGGATCTCGTACTTGTGCAGGGTGGCCTCGCCCTCACCGAACTGGACGTCGTTGCCGGCGGCGGTGGCCTTGACTCGGCAGGGCCCGGTGTACACGGGCGCCCAGGTGGCGGTGTTCTTCCCCGTGGTGGGGTCGAACGAGGTCCCTGACTTGCGTTCGATGGTGCAGGTGTCCCGCATCAGGGCGAGCGCTTCGCGCCGCCCGTCCGCCAGGGCCTGCTCCAGCACCCGGTCCGTCATGACAGGACCGCCGACCTGGCCGGCCGCCGGTAAGCCGCCAGGGCGTCCCGGTTCTGCTGGGTGAGGGTGGTGCCGAGGGTTTCGTTGGCGTAGGTGCGGGTGTAGTCGTCGATCGTGACCGTCCGCAGCCCCATGGTGTTGGTCATCGACCGGGCCGCCACGTCCAGCACCACACCGACGATGTCGTCGGGGATGCTTGCGTACCCGTGGGAGTAGGTGACCTGGACGCGGTCGGTCCACCACCCGCAGTACCGTGTCAGCTCATCCGCCAGGCGGGTGAAGGTGACGTTGTCCACGGCGAGCAGGTTCGGGTACCCGACCCCGCCGAGCTCGGTCACCGTCAGCGGGTGGTCGGCATCGACGACCACGGGGCGTTGCGGCAGGTACAGCACCCGCCGCCCCCCAGCCAGCGTGACCGTGTCGTCCTTGACCAGGCTGATCTGCTGCCCCGTCCACCGCCGCACCATCCCCGACGCCAGCCGCAGAGCCAGCTCCGCCTGCGCGGCCGGCACCGACTGCCCGGTGTAGGCGTCGAGGTTCGCCGGTGTGGCGAGCGGAGGACCATCCATGAACCCCACACCGGCCTCCTCTCATCAGCGGGTCAGCGGCGGGACAGGGTGACGCGGACGAACCCGCCCGGGTCGGTGATGCCCGTGCCGTTGTGCACGCTGCGCCACTGCAGGACGTCCCCGGCGGCCAGGTCGAGGTTCGCGGACGTGCCCGACAGGGTGACCGCGGTCTCGTCGTAGGCGGCGGCGTTGGTGCCGTTGCTGAACGTCAGGCTGGCCACGGACGTGGTGCCGGACCCGGACTGGCCCTTGTTCACCAGGGAGATGGTCCGGTTGTTCGTCGCAGCGCCGGTGACGGCCGACGAGGGGACGTACGTCACCGAGGTGACGGTGCTGTCGAACGGCGCGACGAACGCCGCGGTGTCCTGGTCGTTGCCCGCGGTGCCGACGGCCGGCACCGGGACCTCGATGTTTCTCACAAAGGGAGCGGTGTCCACCATTGGTGTGATCCTGTTCTCTCGGTCAGGGGATGTCGATGCGGGCGACCGGGTACCGGCTGGCCTCGACGGGCTGGTCGTTGTTGATGGTGTTCGCGACCTGCCAGCCCACCCGGAAGGTGAGGCGGATCGCGGTCATGTCCTGCTGGGCCAGGTTGTAGACGATGGCGCCGGTGTTGTCCTGGATGACCGCCTCGGTGAGGATCTTCATCGTGATGTCCTGCCGGACACCGACGACGAACTGCGACCAGTCACCCGCGAACAGGCGCGGCGAGCCCGACCCGGTGGCGAACATGCCCCGCATGGGGTACACGATCGGGTAGCCGTCGATCGTCATGAGGTTGCCCGCTACGCGCGACTCGTCCAGCTTGCGGCCCTGGCTGTCGCGGGCCTTGCGGAGCTTGGACTTGACCGCTGTGGAACCGACGAAGCCGTTGACCTCGTACCCGTCGGCCTCGACCTTCTCGTAGGCGTCGTCGATGGACCCGAAGAACGCGCCCGAGGTGGCGGTGGACGACTCGGTGACGTTGTTGCCCGCCGAGGTGGCGGCGGACGCGATGTTCGTCGGCCAGCTACTCGGGGCGTTGGTGCCGAAGAACACCGCCGCGTCCAGGGTGCGGCCGAACGCCTCCGTGAGGAGCGGCATGGCCTCGTCCCAGATGTTGGCGTCCACGTCGGCCAGGACGTTGTCCGGGACCGGCATGATCGTCGCGATCTCCTCGATGTTCAGGTACTTGTTCGCCCAGGACATCTCGGTCGTCTGCTTCAGACCGGTGTCACCGGACACGAAGTACGCGGTCGGCAGGGCCGACAGGACCGGCAGGCGCAGCTGCGCCCGCCCGACGGGGATGCGCTTGAACAGCTGCAGCACCGCGCTGGTCTCGGTCGCCTTGCCGAGCATGGCGTTGGAGACCTCTTCGGGGATCAGCGCCGCGGAGTCGGTCCGGTTGGTCAGGGAGTTGTACGGCACGGGTTACCTCCTGTGTGTGGGATCCGCAGCCCCGCGCCGTGCCGGGTGCGGCCTCAGGATCAGCCCAGTCCCGCGCTCTGGCGGATGAGCTGGTTCATGTCTGTGGTGGTGGCGGTCCTGCGGGGGCCGCCGTTGAACGGCGGAGTCGTCTCCGCCGGCGCGACCGAGGCGAGCCTCGCCACAGCCGCTTTGATCGCCTTGGAGTCCGGTTCGCCGTCCTCCGTCAGAAACTTCGCGAGGTTCAGGTCTTCGAGCACGGCGTCGAGGTCCTTGACCTTGCCGGCCGCCTCCGCCTTGAACTCGGCCTTCACCAGGCGCTGCCCCACGGTGGACAGAACCTCCGTGCGCCCTTGCGTGGCGCCCTCTTCGCGGGCCTTTGCCACAGCCCGCTCCAACTCGGTCTGCTGGGCCGCCTGCAGTTCGTCGAACTTGTCGGCCTTGGCCTTCACGTCCCGGTAGTTGGCGTACTTCTTCCGCTCGCGAGACAGCCGCTCTTCGACGATCCGGTCGACGTCGGCCTGGCTGAGCAAGCCGCCCTGCTCAGGACTCGCCTCTGCGGTTTCGGGCGTGCTGGTTTCGGGTGCGTTCTCTGACATGGTGATTCTCCGTAAGCCCGTCGGCACTGCACCGGCCTTGAGCGCGGCCGTAGCGCACCCCCGGCCATGCGGCCGGGGAAGTCTCAGATGATGTAGCCGAACCTTTTGAGCAGGCGGATGGCCTCCTCGCGGTCCCCTGCGGCGTCCTCCAGGATCTGCTCCGGCATCAGCCGCACCGGCGACTTGCGCCGCCCGGTGGAGCCCATCCGTTTACCGGCCACGCCCCTGCGGGTGGTGCCCTCCGTGGTGACCTTCCGCCCCTCCAGGGTGGTCGTCATGCCGCGGCGGGCGTTGACGACCTGCCCGAGGTCGGCGCCGAGCCGGATCGACTCCGCCCCGGCCTTGCCGAACACCCGGTCCTGCTCGCGGGAGGGCATCGACTCGAACAGCTCCGCGGGGCTGCGCGGCTCGGGCCCTTCACCGCCGACGCGGGGCACCATCGTGCAATCGCAGTTCGGGTGCCTAAGGAACCCCGTCGACCAGGAGTATTCGCGGCCGGCGAGGATGATGCACCGCGAGCAGGCCGGGAGGCTGACGTGCCGCACGTATGTGGTGAACGACCGGTTCGCGGTCGTGGCCACGCTCACGGCGGACCGTCCAGCGTCCGCGACCTGGGTCTCGATGATCCGTGTCAGCGACGACAGCCCGGTCACCATGGCGGCCTGTTCGTCCGCCCCGGCCCCGAGCGCCGCCAGCGACCGCAGCGCGGGCTGCACCAGCAGCGACTGCAGCTGCCGGCCGTCGGAGGCGACACCGGAGAACAGGCGCGGCACCAGCCGCAGCCGGGACCGGCGCCCGCCCTGCTGCGCCGCAAGCAGGTCGACGTACGGCTGCGCGAGCGTGGCCGCCTTGACCTGGCCACCGATCAGCAAACGCAGCAGGTCGTTCAGCAGGGCCAGCCACGACGGCACGATCGCTTTGGGCTTGACCTGCCGCCACAGCTCCTGCCCCTGCTGGGCGGTGTCGCGGACGATGGCCTGCTGCCGCCGGTAGTGCTCCGCGGCAAGTTCCTGGACAGGCATGGCCTACCCCGCGGCCGGCGGCCCCGCGGGGGGCGGCTGCTGGTCGTTCGGCCCCGCGTCCGGCTTGGGACCAGTGAGGGCGGCCAGGTCCCCGCCGAGAAGGCGCGAGGCGGCGTCCTGCTCCCGCTGGTCCCGGATCTCCCGCCACCGCTTGATCTCCTGCGGCGACGCCCCCCACCGCTCCCACAGCGCCTCATCCGGAACACCGAGCGTCTTCATCTTGGTCAGCGCATCCACCAGCTCGCCCTCGGTGCGGAACTCGGGGTTCTTCCACACCACCTCGGTGGAGTAGTCCACGGGGCGGGCGTCGCCGGCCGCCTTCAGGTACAGGCGGGTCGTGTCCTCGATCGCCTCACCGAGGTACAGCATGTGGTCCCGCACCTTGGAGATCAGGCCCGCCTCCGCCGCCTTCAGCGCCTCCGCGGACAGGTTGACCATGTCGCCGAGCAGGTAGTGCGGCGGAGTCGCGGTGATCGCGGCGATGTCCTTGATGTCGTCCCGCATCGCCGACAGGTACGGCGTCAGGTCAGTGGCGTTGAAGTCGCCGAACCGCGACGCGGGATCCTCCGACAGGAACAGCCGATCCACCGCCGCCTTGTACGGCTCGACCGCCTGACCCGTCTCCGGATCGCTGGGGATCTCGATGCCCGTGGCCCACTTCTGCCGGAACGCCCCGTACTCCTGGGCCATCAGCCGGTCGGCCAGCGTCTTGTTGATGCGGTCCTGGATGTCGACCACACCGGCGATCTCCGACGTGCCGGGCTCCAGCATCTGCGGCCGGTTCGCGTACTCGACCAGCGGGACCTCACCCAGCGGGTTCGGGCCATCCTCGCCCGCCTCCCACCGGATCTCCTGCTGCCCCTGGCTGTACTTCGCCTGGAAAGGGTAGATGCGGTCCGGCAGCATCAGCGTGGCCACGATATTGCCCGTCCAGTCATCGAGGAAGCACTTCAGCCCGGCCGCCTTCTTCCTACGGGACCCCGGCTGGTACTCCACGATCGCCTGCGAGGGATGCTCCGGCGTCACCAGCGGCATCGCCGGGTCATCCTTGTTCGGCTCGACCAGCATGTACGCCGTCCCCAGCTTCACCGACTCCGAAAACACCAGGCGGGAGTCCGCGTCGAGGCGGTTGGCCTGCCAGATCTCCCACACCCGGTCATCCGGCTCATCCTCCGCCGACGACATGCGGATGCCCATCACCTGCAGCCGACCCACCACCGCGTCGACCACGAGCTGCATGTAGTTCGCCCGCGCCATGCGCAGCAGCCGCCGGAACTCACCCCGGGCCTTCTCCGGCAGGAACGGCAGCGGGTGCTCCCCGCAGTAGTAGTCCTGCAGGACGTCCAACGGCTCCTGCCGGTCGGCCAGTTGCTTGTGCAGGCGCCGCACCCACCAGTCAGGGGACAGGGGCTCGTACTGGGTCGCCACGAAACCCCCTCACCTGGTCAAAAGCCCATCGCGCGATAGGTGCGCTTCTTGCCCCACCCGGCGGCGACGGCGTCCGCTCGCGCCTCGTACGCGAGGGCTGCGGCCACCACAGAGTCGATCTTCCGGGGGGATGATTCGTGTTCCTTGCGGACCAGCCGGTGCGCGCCCTTACGCCGCACGTAGGCGTTGCCCACATGCTCAGCGACCACCGGGTCACCGTCGTGGAACACCGTGCCGGCCACCACGTCCGTGCGGAGCCGGTCCAACGCAGCAGCCATCTGCACATCGCGCCGGGTTTCCCACGCCAGCACCCGCTCCGCCCCGAGGTCCTCAGCGAGCTTGTCGACGTCGCTGCGCCACTCGTGGGGGTCCGCGTACAGGCGGGTCACCTCGTACCGGGAGAACGCCTCACGGACCGCTTCCAGGACGTCCCCGCGGGGCACCTCCCACCACGTCCCCTCCGGGCCGTTCGGCTTGGCCCAGATCCCGATCGGGAACAGGAACCCATCCGACATGCGGGACGCCATCAGCACGGTGGCGTCGTCCCGCAGCGACCCGTCGAACCCCAGCGCGATCGCCGTGCCCGGCGCCACCACCTCGGTGCGGGCCTGCCGCTCCCACACATCCCCCGCCAGCCAGGCGTCCTGCCCGGAGATGGCGCGGTTCAGGTAGTAGCGGGCGGCGGTCGCGTCGTCCGGGCACGAGCGGGGGTCCCGCATCTCGCGGTAGATCCGGTCCAGGTCCATCCAATCGGCGGCCGAACCGTACACGTGCCGCAGCTGCGCGAGCGTGTGGTGCTCGTCGTCGAGGTCGATGCGGCCCTTCGCCTCCCGGTGATCCACGTATACCGTGGACGACAGGTCGCCCTTCCGCCACGCGGTGAGGGTTTCCTCGGCGATCGACTGCTCCCCCGGCCGGTACGCGGTGGTGGTCTGCAGCATCCACGGCTCGGCGAGCTTCCTTTTGCCCAGGTTGCGGCGCACCGTGCCGTACATCGCCTTGAGCTCGCGCAGCACGTACAGGTGCGTCTCGTCCGGGACGACGAACGTCTCTTTCCCACCGTCCTTCGAGGCCGACCCCGCGGTGCAGGCCCTGATCTCCCCGCCGTGCGGCAGGTACAGGGCGGTCGCCGACTGGTACTGCCGGATGCCCGACACCCCGCCGAACACCTCAGGGTGAGCGTCCGGGCCCCAGGTGCCCGCGATGAACGCGATGTTCTCGAAGGTGTTTCCCGCCTGGGACTCTTCCGTGGCCAGGCACTTGATCAGCGGCGACCGGACCGGCCGGCCAACAGGCTGACCGTCGGCGTCCCACCCGTCGAACCTGACCGGGCCGAACCCTTCAGCCACCCCGACGAACCCCGCGAGCTCCGACTTCGCTCGGCCCTTCGGCCGGGACAGCACCGCCTCGTCATACACCCGCCGGCCAGTCGCCGGGTCGATCCGGTACGCCTCTACCAGGAAGGCCAGCCACTCGTCGTCCAGGTCGATCGGCTCGCCCTGCACATCCCCTGGGCCGTGGCAGCAGTACGCGGTGATCCAGTCGGCGACCTCGTACCCGAGTGAGCAGACGTGGCCGGGGAACAGCGGGCCTGCCCACCCCATCGCCTACGCCCCCGACGCCCGCTGCCTCATGCGGTCCAGCGACGACACCGAGCCCGCCCCCTTCGGCGCCTGCACACCGCGCGCCGGCCTGGACTGCGGGCGCTTACCCGACGCCGGGTCAGGAAGCCGCAGCGACGCCACCAGCTGCTTGAGGAGGTTCTGCTGCTGCCGCGACTCCGCGAACGCCGGGTGCGCGATCAGCCCGCCCTTGTCGGTCTCGATCACCGGCTCCGACACCCGGCAGATCGCGTCCAGCCGTTCCAGCCGGTCAGCGACCCGGCACGCCTCCAGCACGACCTCACGCTCGGGGTCGGTCAGCCCCGGGTGCTGCTCGTGCACCGACGCCCAGAGGCGGGCGCCCCGCTCGTCCAGCCCCTCAGGGACCGCAGGAATGTCACTCATCGTCACCACCTCGCGCGCGCGTGGGAAGGTCTCAGGGGTCTGGACTGCGAGCCACCTCTCCCGCGGTCCTCATTTAAATCGGACATAGGGGACACCCGCCTGGGGCCCCCTTCTGCCGGTCACGCTGCGTGACGCGCCTCGGTGAGGCTGTGCCATCTCGTCCGGGGGCTACATGCCGTGGCGTGCCCTTGTGCGTGCTGCCTTCTTGGCCATGCGCACTCTCGCCTCGTGTGTCTTGCCGGCGTTGGCGATGCGGGCTGCTGCTGTCTGCCCAGCCTGGGCTTGAGCGCCTCGTAGACGTTGACCCGGGTGGGGGTGATGCCGCGGACGCGGCCTGCTCCCTTGGGCATGGGCTGTGCCTCGCCTCCGTGCTAGGTGCCCATCTGGCGGTCGTAGAAGCCGAGGCTTTCCGCCACCTGCTCGGCGTTGGTGGTTGCGTCTGCCCAGGCTTCCTGGCTTGGGCCGTCGATCACGAGTCCCCAGCTGTCGTCTGTGGCTGTGATCTCCAGCCTGTCGGCGGGCGGGTTGTTGCCGTTCCAGTCGCCGAAGAGTTGGACCCGGACCTGGCCCACGTTGGTGGGGAAGGTGACGGCTGTGACGCCTTCGGCTGCGTCGCCCTTGGTGAACTCCTCGAACTCGTCGAGCTGGTCGATCACCACGTCGACCGCCCGGTTGAGCTTCGCGAACGAGGCGGGATCGAACCGGGTTTCGACGGGCCGGCCGTCGTCTCCGAGGTGTCGGATGCCGAAGGTGTTGTCGTCGCCGATGAACAGGTCGGCGTCGCCGTTGCCGGTGTCGATGCGGGTGGCGGCCTCGGAGCGTTCGTGGGCTGCGTGGATGCGGTCGAGGTCTCTGCCGTTGAGCTGTGTGGGCGGGGTGTCCGCGAGGTCGTCCCAGCTTGGGTCGTCGTCGCGGAGCCGCAGGTCGTATGTGTTCTTCCCGGTGCGGTCGAGCCGGCCGAGGAGTGTGGTCCGGGCGGCGGACCGGTCGGGGAGGACGTCCACGGTGCGGATGGGCTCGGTGTCCCCGACATCGAGATCGTCGGCGTTGGCGAGGTCCTTCATCAGCCGGTCGGTTTGGGCTTTGGTGTAGGTGACCTGGCCGTTTCCGGTGGTGATGGTCATGCCGCCGTCGGTGTGGCGGTCCATGGTGAGGGTGTCGCCGTTGGCAAGCTTCGCCTGGTTGGTGGACAGGACGCTGGGCATGCCGCGCTGGTCTCCGTGCCCGCCGGCGCCATGCTCGTGGTGTGGTAGGCCGTGGCCGTGGCCGAACCTGCCGTGGTCGTCCCTCGGGTGGTCGCCCTCGTTCCAGTGGGCCATGCTCACCCCCAAGGCTCAGCGGGCGTTCCACCCGCCCGGCGCCGTCGCCCCGGTCTTCTTCGCATGACAGCCGTTACAGACGCCCCTCATGCGGTGCGGGGCGTCAGGGTCGGTCACGCCTGCGGCGACCAGGTCTTTCCGTTCGTGCGGGTAGTGGTCGGCCACGGTGGACGGCTTGCCGCAGCGTCCCTCATGGCCGTGTCCTGAGTCGGTGCACACGCAGGTTGGGTCGCGTCTCAGGACGGCGTTGCGGGCGCTGTCCCATGCCCGGCCGCCGTAGCCGCGTTGCCGGGCGGTTCCGCGCCGTTGCTCCGCCTCGCGCTTGTGTTCGTCGCAGCGGCCCCCGGCGCACAGCGTCGGACACGAGGGAACCGAGCAGACGGTCAACGCCTTGCGGGGCATCTCAGACGTCCGTGACGGTGATCCACCCGACGATGGCGGGTTCGGTCTCCCCTGACACGGTTGGGATGATCTTGTACCACCAGGTCGACGGGGCGTCCGTCACCAGCGTGGGGATGTCCAGTCGCACCGTGCCCTCTGCGGCGTCCAGAATCGTGAGCCCGTTGCCCGCGGTCAGGGTGTGGGCGGCAGCGTCGTCGTCCTCGTACGCCGGGGACGGCTTGATCACCGCGGTCACGGTCACGCCGCTCAGGTCGAGCGGTGCCCCGTCCGTGGTGAGGCGCCAGGTGCGGGATGTGTCGGAGCCTTCGGGGATGGTCACGCTGACGGTGTCGGCCATGTGACCTCCCTAAACGAGTGAACCGCCGAGGGTGCCGGCGGTGTCTGGTGCGCCGCCGTACTTGGTGGTAACGGCGGACCCGCCGAGCCCCTGATCTGCGGCGGACCCGCCGAGCCCGTCCGCCAGGACCGACCCGCCGAGCACCCGGGTTGTGACGATGGCCCCCCCGAGGTGGGTCAGCGTTGGTGCGCCTGTGGTCGTCACCAGCGGCGTGGGGACGGTCGCCACCGCTGCTGCTACGACCGGGCGTGCCGTGGTGGACAGCAGCGCCGCGGGGACGTTGGCCATGGCCTGTACGGCGGCTGGTGTGGCCGCGACCAGCACCGCCCCTGTGGCGGTGGGGATGGTCGCGGTCGCGAGGACCGGGGTGGGCGCCGCTGTGGAGCCGATGCCCGGTGGGGGCACGGCGGCGACGCCTGTGACCGGGCCTGGGGTGGCGGTGTCGTTCCCGCCGGCGGACACGGCCGGGGCCGGCACTGCGGCGGTGCCTGCCACCACCGCGGGGGTGGCTGTTGCTCCGGTGCCCGTTGCCGGGGCTGTGATCGCCGCAGACGCGTTTACGGGGGCGGGTGTGGCCGTTGACCCTGCCGACCCGGTGGGTGCGGGCACAGACGCGGTCGCGCCCACCACAGCGGGGGCTGTGGAGGAGCCCGCACTTGTGCCCGGGGTGGGAACGGTGGCCGAGCCGGTCACCAGGGTCGGGGTGACCGTGGTTGAGCTGCCCGACTGCACCGACGGCCCAGGCACCGACCCTGCACCAGTGACCACGGTCGGGGTGGTGGTGCTGCCGGCCGAGACCGTGCCTGTGGGGACGCTGCCCGCGCCTGTGACCGCTCCTGGGGTCGTGGACGCGCCCGCGGACCCTACCGGTGAGGGGACCGCAGCAGACGCGGTCACAACGGCTGGTGAGGCGGTCGACCCCGACGACACGCTGGCGGTCGGGACCGACCCCGCGGCGGTGACAACGGTCGGGCTGGCCGTGGTCACCGCAGTGACCGACGGCCCAGGAACACTCGCAGCCTTCGCCACCACGCTTGGTGAGGCGGTCGCCCCGGCCGAGACCGTGGGGCCTGGAACCGAAGCCGCCTTAGCGACGACGGTTGGGGAGGCTGTGGTGACGGCGGTGACAGCCGGGCCGGGCACCGCTGCCGTGCCTGTGACCGCAGACGGGGACGCGGTGGCACCCGCCGACGGCGTGGAGGCTGGGACGGTGCTGGTCGCCGACACCACACCAGGCGTGACCGTGGACCCTGCGGACCCGGTCGGCGCGGAGACCGAGCTGGTACCGGCCACCACAGGCGGTGTCGCGGTCGAGCCTGCTGACGGCGTCGGGGCCGGAACCGAACTCGTGCCGGAGGCGACCGACGGGGTGGCCGTAGAGCCCGCCGACTTGGTAGGCGACGGCACCGACGACGACGCCGACACCACAGACGGCGTCGCCGTGGCGTCCACGCTGGTGACGGACGGGCCCAGCCATGTGACGTCGGTCACGCCGACGTCGTCGTACAGCCACGTCATGGTGGACGCGTAGGTGAAGTCGACCGTGACGGGCACCTGCGTGCCGAGGTTGATGTTGTTGGCGGTCGTCGTCTCGGACGAGGTGGTGGAGTCCGCGGAGTCGAACCTTCGGATTTCACACGAGCTGTTGCTGGTCGTGGTCCCGATGGACCACATCACCTCGACCCGCACCCACTGGTTGATCGGCACCGAGCCGGTCTGCTTGGCGAAGTCCGTGGTGCCGCTGCCGCGCCGGACCGACAGGCGGCGGGAGGTGTCTATGTACAGCACGGCCGGTGTGCTGGAGACGCCCGTGCAGAACATGCACAAGTCGGCGGCGCTGGGCGAAGCCGTGATGTAGATGTAGGCCCGCACATACATCGTGCGGCCCGACAGGGTGAGGCTGCCCCACTCCAGCTCGTCGTTG
The DNA here is from genome assembly GCF_000511135.2 of Microbispora sp. ATCC PTA-5024. Classification (NCBI taxonomy): domain Bacteria; kingdom Bacillati; phylum Actinomycetota; class Actinomycetes; order Streptosporangiales; family Streptosporangiaceae; genus Microbispora; species Microbispora sp. ATCC PTA-5024. The sequence continues at coordinate 2,374,056 of NZ_KI866522.1, forward strand.
GTGCTGGACTTGACCTGTGCGACCATCGGCGACCGGTTGCCGCTGGCCTGGCTTGTGGTGTAGGTCGGGGAGCCGGTCACCGCGGTGAAGGCGTCGCCCGACGTCCCGCCGCTGTTCCCCGTGGTGATCGTCGCGGCGTTGGTGCCGCCAGCAAACGAGTTGGTCTTAAGCACCAGCGCCGACCCCCTCGATGATCAGCAGGGGCGATCAGGCCAGGGTGAGGCGGAAGATCCCCGACGCGGACCACGTGATCTGCAGAGTCCCATTCGACGTGGAATACGAAGCGCCGAGGTCGACCAGTACCAGGGCGCCCTTCCCGGCGAGGGTGTTGTCGTAGATCAGCACACCGCGGGCGCCCGAGATGGTGGAGCTGGCCCAGGAGGTGTCGGCGGCGTCGAACGTCGCCACACCACCCGAACCGGTGAACGTCGTCGAGGTGAGGGTGGCGCCACCGGCGGTGTAGCCGGTGCCGGTCAGCTCGGTGCCGGAGTAGACGCCGGCGTTGTAGGCGGCGTTCGCGGCGGTCGCATTAAAGTCCGGGGTGATCGTGCTGGGGTAGAGGGCCGCCTTGAGCGTGTCGGAGTCGAGGTTCACGGCGAGCTGCGTCGTGTCGAAGATGTCGACCACGGTGGCGACGAACAGCCCGGACTGGGTGATCGACATGGTTACGCCTCCTCGTCCACGTAGGCGTCGCCGCCGACCGTGTGCCCTTCGGACCGGATGGTGGCGCGGGCTTCACGCAGCGCCAACGCCACCCGCTGCTTTTCGGCGCGGGTCTTCTCGGTGGGGTTGGCCGCGTACGCGGCCTTGGCCTTGGCGAGGTCGGCTTCCAGCCCGGCGATCGAGTCGAGGGCGTCGGCCTGGGCGCGGAGTTCGGCCGCGCGGTCAGCGGTAGACATTCAGCCCTCCTGGGGCGGGCAGCGGGGCGAGTTTGGCAAGGTAGGAGGCGTGCGCAAGTACAGGCAGCCCGCCGAGGTCACCGTGGACGACGACGGGCAGCCGGCCCGGTTCACCGCGTGGGGGCGGACCTACCTCGTGGTCGAGGTGCTGGGGCCGCACTGGGAGTCGCTCGACGAGTGGTGGACCAACGCCAACGTGGGCCGGTCGCTGGAGGAGCTCACCGTGCGGCACTACTTGGTGCGGGCGCACGGGGTGCAGAGGGACGCCGTGGTCGCGTTGGAGCAGCACGCCGACGGGTGGCTCGTCGTGGGCGTCGAGGACTAGCGGGCCCGCATGTCCCGCTCAACCTCGGCGAGGTCTTGCAGGTCGTAGGCGTTGTACCGGCCCAGCTTCCCGAGCGGGCGGACACCTTTGCGTTGGATCCACTTGCGCATCAGTTCCGGGGAGACGCCGAACAGTTCAGCGGCCTGGGAGGGGATGACCACGTCCTGGGGTCGCATGGTTCACCCCCCGGAAAACGACGATGCCCCCGGACGTGACGTCCGAGGGCATGGTTATGGCTGGGACCAAGCGTGACATACCCCTGACCTGCGGGCAAGTCACACGGCGCGATCAGCCATGAGGTGTCCGCCACTCCACGTGATCGGAGGTCAGGACAGCTTGTGTTGCTTGCCCTCGCGGCCGAACACCTCGGGCAGGGCCACCTCCGCTGCGGCGACCACTTCGGCAACTCCTCCAGGCGTGTCCGGATCGGCGGTCGCCATGGCGTCGATGATCGGGCGGAGGATGGCCCCGAGGACGGGCCAGACCACGGCGACGTACGGGCTTTCTGGCCCACGCTCCCAGACATCGTCCACCATCGCGCGCGCTGTGGTCTCGGTGACTTGCTGGGTGGCGGCGAGGCGGGATGCGAGCGCGGCGCGGGTGTTGTCGTCGACGTCGGTCATGGCTGGTCCTTCGGGTAGTCCAGGTGCGAGGCATTGGCGATGACCGCTTGCACGTCGGGGCGGTCCACCCAGTCCAACAGCCCGGCGATCACCTCCGCGCCGAGGAAACCGAACTGGGCGACCAGCCCCTCCGCTGCTGCGCCGAACCGGTTGTAAGCGCGGTCCATCAGGTCGGGCGGGAGGGGCGGGGCGTCGTAGTGGACGTGCATGGCGTCCAGGGACGGCCATTCCGAAGGGGCGGTCACGGCTTCCACTCCTCGCGCCAGCCGGGCCGGTGGCGGTAGCCGTATGCCAGCCGCCGCACAGCGTCTTCCAAGGCGCCCGCCCGGGCAACCCCCTGGTCGGACTCCGAGTCCCACGAGCGATGACCAGGCCACTCCGCACGCTCCCGCTCACACAGGTCGAGTATGGCTAGTTCCACCTCGCAGCGGGCGATCGTATGCATGGGCTGCTGAAGCACGATGTGCTCGGCCGCCTCGCGCGCCCAGACGCCACCCCCGTCCTCGTAGTTGAGCGTGGCCACTCGGGACGGGACGCGGACGACATCGCCCACCTCGTCGTTCCATTCGACGCCTGACTCCTCCGTGGGTGCTCCGTGGATCTGCCATGCATCGCCGAGCCCGGCCTGCCCGCTGTTCACCCACGGACCCGGGCTAGCAGCTTCCGCCGCCTCAGATGCCGCCTTGTCGCCCTCGATGGTGGCGCGCAGCCAGGTCATCAGCTCGTCGCTCATGATGCTTTCGCCTCCTGCCTGACCGCCTGGTCCACCATCGCGTCGTACTCGTCCAGCCGTATCACCCTCCCGCACCCCGGCGTGGCACATCGCACAGAGTCGTCCCCGTCCCGGTACTCCAAACGGAACGTCTGGCAGGCCGGGCAGCGCAGCGACTTCCGCTGCACCGTCACGTCCGACGGGTCGTACAGGCGCAGCCGCCCGTACCACTCGTGGACCTGGCCGGCGAACCGGTCCGCCAGGTCAGGGCGGCGGAGGATCCCTTCGACGCGGGCGACCAGCCACGCCGCGCCGACGGTGATGGAGTCCATCAGCTGCCGGCTGCGGGCCAGGGGTGTGATGCCGAGGTACTCGGCGTGCCAGGCGCGGAGCCACTCATCGAGCTGGTCCAGGTCATCCACGGTGGGCGACGGGGAGCGGGCGCTGCGTGAGGAGCTGACCTTCGCCTCCCCCGCCGCCCCACGGTGGCCGTCGGCTTCGCGGGCGTACACGGCGGCGATGCCGTCGAGGCGGGACAGGCGGGACTTCACCTCCCAGGAGCAGATCTGGCAGAAGATCGGGTTGCCGTAGACGGGGATCACCTTGGGCGGTTCAGGGGCGCGCGGCTCCGGTCCCCGATCGGGGTCGTTGTTGTCCTCCCAGTCGTTGAGGGCTTCCTGGTAGGCGGCCATGGCGCGGGCGTGCGCGGCGACTCGTCTGCGCGAGCCTGCCATGCAGGGGCCGATGCACCAGTGCTCCATGTCGTCGAACGGCATGCGTGTCCTCCAGGTCTCGTACGCTTCCAGGTGGCCCGGTTGTGCAGCGGGGTCGGGTGGGCGGCTCCCCCGGAGGGGTCTGAGGGGAGCCGCTCCCGAACGTCAGGGGACCGGCGGCAGCGAGCCCAGCGGGACGTCGAACGGGACCCGCTTCGCGATCTCGCACTCCTCGACGATGTGCCGGTGGTTCAGCGGGCAGTACCCGTTGCCCCGCTCGTCGCGGTCGTACTGGAACACCCGCCCGAACAGGCAATCCCCCGGGTACACCTCGATGCGGTAGGTGTCGACGGGGTCGATGTCGTTGGAGCACGCCCAGTCCTGCAGCCGGGCGAGGAGGCCGGGTGTGGAGGTGATGCGGGCCCACTCGTCGCGGTCGTGGCAGTCGATCACCGCCAGCGGTTTCAGGTCGGCGGTCACGGTGGCGTCTTCTGTTTGAGGTCCGCTTTGAGGCTGGTGATCCTGTGCAGTGGGCGGCTCAAAGTCAGCGATCATCGGGTGGTCTCCTCGGTGGTGAACAGGCGGTACATCTCCTCGTCCGTGGCGTCCGCGTAGCAGGGATCGCAGCCGGGGTCGGAGCAGGGCGGGACGTGACGGATCAGCTCACCCATTGCCGCCTCCGGTCTGCTCCTCGGAAACGAACCGGTCGAGGTGCTCGATCAGGTCGCCCGCGTACCGGGCTGCGATCCCGTTCGGTGAGCACCAGAACCGAAAGTCGTCGTCGAGGAACTTCCGGAAGCGGGCGAGGGCGCGGAGCGCTGAGAGCGTCTCAGAAGCGATGGGATGAGCGGATGACCCAACGCCTCGGGAGACACCCTCCGGGGCGCTCTCCGTGGATTCTGGGGCCGCCTGCGACCCCTCCACGCCCGACCGGTCCCCCGTCATCACTTCGGGAGGTGCCGAAGTGAACGCCTCGCGGGCGATCCGCATGCACCTGCCGACCGCGTCCACCCCATACGTGGTGCGGTGAGCCCCGGCAACCTCACGGGTCCACTCCCACACAGGCATCAGCGACGAGGCGATGCACTCGGCGAGGACAGGTGCGGCGGCCTCGACCGCCATGCGTGCCCGGTCCACCTCGATCTCGCTCAGGTCGCCCAGTTCGCTCGTCAACGCGGCGAGTGCGGCTTGTACGGCATCCGCCGGGATCTCAGGCATCCGGGGTCTCCTTCGCGCAGGGGCAGGCACAGGGGTTCTTGGCGGCCGTCTCCGCCGGGAGTGGCCACGGGTGGCCCGCGTGCTCGGCGTCCTCGCGGTCCATCCACGTGTGGGCCTTCGGCGGGTCGTGGTGTTCGCCGAACTGGCAGGGCCAGCAGCGCGTGTAGCAGACGACCGCTGAGCCGTCGCTGACCGCGTTGGCGATGGCGGCCAGGTGCTCCGCCGGGATCTCAGGCACCGGGCACCTCCGCAGGCAGGTCGTACTTCCCGGCCTTGGCCTCGTCGAGGAACCGCGTCCACTCCCCCGGACCGAACACCAGCACCGGGCCGCCCGGCTGCTTGGTGTCGGTGACGCCCACCCCGTCCGGGAGGACCGCCACAGCCACGCATGAGCCGCCGTTGCAGGCCGACGACGAACGCCACACGATCCGGTCAGACATGGGCGGGCTCCTCACTGTTCGCGATCTCCATCAGCACAGATCGGTGGCAGTGGTCCGGCTCGCCATCGGCGGGCAGCGCGCAGAAGCACGCCAGGTCCTTGCCGCCCAACTCGCGGCGGATCCCCTCCGGCGGCCACTCGTCGTCGTGGAACTCCACGTAGGCGCGGAACAGGGCGGTTGCGTCCTCGGCGTCCCGCACCTCGCGGATCACGTAGCCGTAGGGGCCGCCCATCCCGGTCCACCGGTAAGTGCCGGGCTCCATGAAGCCGCTGTACGGGCATGTCGGGCTGTTGTAGGGGCCGGGCTCCATGACGAGGGAGCCGACCTTGAACGGGTTGCCCCACCGTGAGGTGCGGTCCACGATCACGGCTCCTTCGGGGAGCCGCCAGCCCTTCGTGCGGCGGCGCTGGATTCGCTCAGGCATTGGTGGTCCTTTCGGTGGTTTCGGTGAACAACAGGCGGGCGGCCTCCCACGAGGAGTCGACCCGGGCGGTCTCATCCATCAGCTCGGCCAGCGCCAACCACTCGTCCAGCCCGTCCGCGTCGGTGACCTCCCAGTCGGCCTTCCACCGGGGCAGGCAACCTGGTTGGGCTTCGGCGTACACCGACGACACCCACCCGTTGGGGGCGGGCACGCAGGGTGGTTCGGCCGGCGCGGTCTCAGCGGGCGGGTTCACGCCGCCACCCCCTCACGAGCAGCGAGGCGGGCGTCCACGGCGACCAGCCGGCGGCTCACCCACTCGGCCATCGGGACGGGGACGGCGTTGCCGAGCTGCCGGTAGCGGGGGCGGTCGTCCTGGCCGGCCGTCCACCCATCAGGGAAGCCCTGCAAACGCTCGCACTCCAAAGGCGTGTGCCGGCGCACCACGTCGGTCGCCACCATCGGATACGAGGACCCGCCGCCCGGAGTGCGGAGCGTGAACGCCGGATCGCCCGGCTCCCCCCACTCGATCTGCGACCCCGAGCTGCGCCCGCGCAACGCCACGGGCGCCGGCGTCACCCGGCCGCGGTCGTCTCCAGCGCCCGGCGCAGCCAAGGCGGCAGGACGCGGCCGGCCGCCCCCGCCCGGCGCAGAATCCCCACCGCGGCCTTCGGGCTCAAGAAGTACCTCGACAGGTCCTCGTGGGTCTCCTCCAGCACGTCCGACAACGACGAGCCGGCGACGCTGCTGGGGGACTCCGAATCGTCGAGCGTCCAGAACCCGCCAGCAGAACCCCATCCCGAGCTTGGCCAGGTCGTCGAGGACGACAGCGAAATCCTGTCCGCGGTTGACGCCCAGAAGACCGGTGACGTTCTCGCCGATGAACCAGGCGGCGCCTGTGTCAGCCAGGAGGCGCACGACATCTCGCCACAGTCCGGAGCGTGGGTCAGCCAGGCCGCCACGACGTCCTGCCGCGCTGTTGCCCTGGCAGGGCCATCCTGCGGTGATGATTCCTCGTCGGGGAACAAACCCGGCTGCTCGTAGGGCATGGCCGGTCACCTCTCTCACGTCTTCGAACAGGGTCACGTCGGGGAACTGCCGGCGCAGGACGGAGCGGGCGGCGGGGTCGATCTCCACGGCGGCGACCACCCGGACGCCGGCCCGTGTGAGGGCGAGATCGAAGCCGCCGATCCCAGCGAACAGGCTCACTGCGGTCAGGTCGGTCATGACGGGTCCTCCTGGTTGCCGGCCCACGAGGTCCCGCACCGGCACACCAAGGCGTCAGGACCCTCACCCGGGTAGCAACCGAGGCAGGAGGGGTTAGGGCAGCGGATCACGACGCCTCCCCCGACTCCCAGCGGGCTTCCTCGCGGACCATGGCCGCCCACTCCTCCACCGACTGGTCGTCACCGCCGGTCTCCCGCTCCCGCCACACCGCTGCGAGGTCCTCCGGGGTGCAGGGCGGCGGGGTGGTGGTGTGCCAGTCGAACGGGTAGCCGGTGGCCTGCAGCCACTCGACCCAGCGGCGGCGCTCCTCGCGCGCGGCGGTCATGACGCCTCCCGCATGGCGGTACGGGACACCCGACGGCCACAAGCAGACGCAGCACCCTCCAACACCGCGTTCCAGTCGGTGGAGGCGAACCAGTTCTTAGACATCAGCCGGGCCGTGGTCGTCGCCAGCCGCGGCCAGGTCCGGACCTGAGCCACGGGCACGTCGTAGGCGTCGCCGCCGTCGTCCGGGGCGCACGCCGTGTGGCGGGCATGCCACGTCGGCCGGGTGGGGCGGCTCATCAGGGACTCCAGCGACAGGACCGTGGTGTCCTCGTCGGCCTTGGCGGACCACAGGTCGCGGACCTTGGCGAGCTCCACGTACAGGAAGCCTTCGCCGTCGTCGATCGGCCGGCCGCAGCCGTCGCAGATCACCAGGAGCATCTCCTCGGCCATCAGGCACCCCGCAGGCCGGCGGTGGGCGACCACTCGACCGGGGGCTCGTGACCGATCTGCATTGCCGACCACGGCCACACGCCGCCAGCGCCGAGCCGCTCCGGCCAGTTGCGCTCGTCGCGGTCCCCACGCCAGGACTCGAAATCAACGATCCGGCGGCTCTTGGCTTCCTCGGTGTCGGCGCGGCGGATGCCGTACCCGCACTCCGGCCAGCCGAGCAGCGCCGACGACCCGCGGGGGCGGAGATCGCGCCGTCCGCCGGCCATCAGGGCGTGACCGGCGTGCGCCTCCAGCAGGACGCAGGCACCTTTGGCGCGGATCATGTTCAGCACCGCGAGGATCGGCGCGGCCTCGTCGTCGGTGTTGAGCGCCCGCGGGGCCAGGCGGTACAGCGGGCCGAGGAACACGATGTCGGGACGGATCAGTGAGATGCGGCGCAGCAGCCAGGACACGTCCCGGTCGTTGGCGAGGTCGAGTCCCTCGGGGCGGATCTCCAGCCACAGGTTCGTCTCCTCGATCGGTCGGCGCTGGAGCTCGGCCTGGGCGACCATCGGGCGGATCTTCCGGCGGACCTGCTTGGGCGTGTTCTCCACGTCCACGACCAGGACCCGCTTGGGCTCGATCTCGTAGTGGTCGAACGGATGGATCCCCGCGGCGATGGTGACCGCGAGCTGCCGGAACAGCGTGCTCTTGCCCAGCCCCTCTGTCCCCGTGAGGATCATGCGGTCTCCGCGTTCCAGCAGGTCAGGGACGATCCAGTCGTACTCCTCGTCCTTGACCTCCAGGAACTCCTTGATGGTGAGCGTGGAGGCGGCGTCGTCCTCGCTGATCTCGAAGTCGCGGACCGACTCCAACTCGCGGACAGCCATCTCGGCCAGCCCGACGGCGTCCTCACCGTCGGCGGCGTATGCCCGCTGCGTGATGCCTCTGCTCGCGGCGATGAGGCGCCGGCGCACCGCGCGCTCCCGCACGATCGCGGTGTAGTGCGTGATGTTCGCCGGGGTGAGGCACGTCTCCATCAGGGTGTGCAGGTACGGGCCGCCGCCGACGACGTGGAGCCAGTTCTCGCTCTGGAGACGGGCCATGACGATCGTCGCGTCCAGGGGCTCCCCCGAGCGGGCGATCGCCGTGATGGCCTCGAAGATGATCCGGTGCGCCGGCCGGTAGAAGTCGCCGGGAGTGACGCGGGCCAGGGCTGTCTCGACGGCTGCCTGGGAGATGAGCATGGCGCCGAGGACGGACTGCTCGGCGAGGATGTCGTGCGGCTCCAGCCGCATGTCGTCGGGGGTCATTGGCGTTCCATCCAGCGGTCACGGGGTGAGGTGGCGGGGGGCGCGGCCGGCGGCGGTGATCCTCGGCCCTTCTTGGCCGACGCCTGGAGCCGGAGCGCGTCGTACTTCTCGCGGAGCTTCGGCATCGACATGACGTGGCTGCGCCAGAATTCGTCGTTCTGGCACCAGTCGATGGCGGCGTGGATCTGCTGCTCGGTGCGGCCGTCGGCGGTCATCATCAGCCGGGCGGCGTCGCGCCAGCGGGTCCCGACAGTGGGCGGTTTGCAGCCGTTGGCGACGATGCGCTGAGCGAGGTGGTCGCACACTCGGTCGACGGCTTCGACGATCTCCGGGGAAATGTCGGCGGCTCTGCCGCCCGACGACGGAGGTTCTTTTTCTTCTGTATCTGTATCTGTATCTGTATCTGTATCTGGGTAGTCGTTTGCTTCAGCGGCGTCGTAGCTACCGCCTAGCAAATTGCTAGGGTTTTGCTTCGCTCCCGCTTGGGCGTTTGCCGCCTTCTGGGCGCCACCCTTGCTGCCGGAAATGGCCCTCTTACCTTTGATTTCTTCGACCTTGGCGGCGGAGCGCTGGTGGTGGAGGTAGTCGTGGATCAGGTACTCCCCGACCCCCGGCTCGGGGCATCGAGGGCAGTCGTGGCCGGCCTTGTGCCACAGCCCGACCTCGACGAGTTTCGTCGCGAGTTTCGTCGGCTGCTTGCGGTCGGACAGGCGCGGCACGACCCCCTCGGGAATGAGGCCGTCGGTGAGGTTCCGCGACGCGTACGCCAGTGCGCAGACGTGAAGCCACGCGGCGTCACCTCCAGCCGCGACAACCTTCCGGTTCTCCGGAAAGCCGTCGTGCAGCTTCAGGTACGTGTCGGCCATGTCTCTCGCTTTCGGGGGCGTGCGTGGGGTTGAGGGATCAGTTCTGCGGGGCCGACGGGCTCCCCGGCGCGCACTCGTCGCACCGGGGACCGCACGGGTAAGGCCGGGTGGGGACACGCCCACACGGGCCCACACCAGCCCCACAAGGGCCGCTCAGGGGCGTCACAGCCCTCGGCGGCGGCGCCACGACCGGCGCACTCTCAGGCAGGGCGGTGCGCTGGGTGGACGCTTGGTTGGGGTCGTCGGTCCTCCCAGGGCAGGTGCAGCCGGGGGCGGTGCACCAGCCGGTAGCCCCGACCCAGATGGGGTCGAAGATGGGCCAACCGGAGCGGGTGTAGCCGCCTACGTGGCCGGCGTTCTGGTGGTCGCATCGGGCGCAGGGCTGGGCGAGCTCGTCGAGGGTGACGCGGGGAAGCTTCTCCCGCCGGCGGGCGGGCGCCTCGTTGGTGGTGGTCATGCCGCGGCACCGCCTCTCGCGGCCTGGTACACGGCCTCCGGGCAGACACCAAGCTCGGCCAACGCCGTCGTGGTCCACCCCTCAGGGGGTGCGTCCTGGGTGCGGTGCCACACGCTGAGGGCGATCTCGTCCGCCCGGTCCGGCGCGACCTGCACGAGGGTGCGGAGGACGAACGCCAGCCCGTCCAACGCCGCAGCAGCCGTGTCGGAGCCTTGGGAGGCGTGCCAGTGGGCGGCGACCGCCAGAGACGCGGCGAGGCGCTCACAGGTCACCTCAGACGCGCAGGCGGGGTACCGAGGGAGCATCGGCAGTCACCTCCATGAGGGTGTGGTGGTGGTCCGGACGGGTCAGGGAAGGCATGTCGTGCTCGGCGAGACAGGGCGTGGGATGTCGGCATGTGAGGGGTTGGCCGGAGCTGCGACCGGCGAGGCTCGTCGGGCAGGGAAGACCAGAGCCGGGACGGGTAGTCGGCAAGGCTGGAAAGGGCTGGGAGAGTCGATCTGGTGTGCTGCGGCACGGACTGAGCGGCGTAGACAGGTCGGCGTGGCATGGTGAGGCAGGAGTCGGCAAGTCGCGTGAGCAGGGCAGGCGGTAGCAACGGCTCGTCGGACCGGCGTCGGCAGGGGACGGCTCGGCTTGTCGGCGAGGGAAGACCTGGACTGGGTTGTCAGCCGGTTTGCCTGGGTTAGGCGTGGTCTGTTGGGTCGGCTGGGTGCGGCCCGGCGGGAGAAGTCGGCTCGGGTAAGGCAAGGCATGTCGGAGTGGCCCGGCGTGGGGCGGCTCACCTTGGCTTGTCGGCGAGGACGGACGTGGGGTGGACTGTCGGCGAGCGAAGGGAAGGAAGGGTAGGGCTTGTCGTTGCGGCCAGTCGTGCGCAGTGACGGCCTGTCGTAGTGGCTAGCCGTATCCGTCACGGCGTCGCAGACGTTCAAGGAGACCCCCGGGTACAGTCGTGGGTGGGAAGGGGCCCCAGCCGTCGTGCTGGGGCCCTGTGCGCGTCTCAGGCCCGTTTGAAGGCCAGCAGCTCGAACCGGCCGTCGGACCGGCCGCGGTCGGAGCCGATGCCGATCTGCTCGCCGGCCTGCCAGATGCGGGACCACGCCTCCACCGGGAGGAAGTCATCCCGGACCCGCAGCGTGAAAGCCAGCTCGGGTTCCTGCACGTACTCGACTCGGTTGATGGACGAGCGCGGCCCCTGCGGGGTCATGACGTGCTTGATGCGCTCCTCGACCCCGGTGGGTTCCTTGGTGCCGAGGCCGATGTAGATGTCCTCGACGAACACCCGCTCCACCAGCGTCGACATCAGGCCCTTGCGGAACGTCGGGGCGACCTGCTTCTTCCCCGGCCACTCGGTGCCCGGGTAGGCGGAGTTCGACCACTCCTTGATGGCGGCCTTCATGCACCGCCCCTCATACGCCAGCTCCCCCGTCCCCGGGATGCGCTTGAAGCCGTTCACCGAGGGGGCGGCGTCGGTCGACATGATGGCCTCGGCCAGCTCGTCCGGGGACGGCTGCCGGTCGGGGAACCGCTCGGCCAGGGTCTTGTCGACCATGTCCTGAAGGTCGCGGTCGCCGAGCTCCATGCGGGTCTTCAACCAGCCCTTGATCACGCTGGCGCTGGAAGGGACACCACCCACCAGCTTGTCGATGCACCGCAGCTGCACGTGGTAGGTGGTGAACTCGTCGGTCAGGCCGAAGATGTCGCGGGCGCTCATGAGGCGACCTCTCCCTTGATGGTGTGGCGGGGAATCGCGGTGACGTTGCCGGCCCGCAGCGCGGCCTTGAGGGCGGCGTTCTCGGCCTTCGCCTCGTCCAGGCGCCGCTGCACGTCCGCGACGTACTTCGCGGTGTCGACCGGCATGTCCGCCGGCGGCAGGTCCTGCATTTCGATGCGGGTCTGGCGGACCATCTGCCGGGCCCGTCCGTAGCGGACGACCGCGGCCTGCACCTCGGCGGCCTGGTCGATCGCGCGGAACAGGTCGAACAGTTCGCGGGGGTTCTTGCCGGTGACCTTCTGCCCGGTGATGGCTTCGATGTCGGCGCGCAGGGTGGCGTCGTTGTGGATGAGGGCCACGGCGGTGTCGAACTCTTCGGGGCTGTAGCCCTGCGCGTTTCTGGGCTTCTTCATCACAGCCGCCACCACTCGGTGTCCAGGCCGTCGCCGTCGTCGCCGATCAGGGCGTCATCGACGAGGCGCTCCACCTGGTCAGGGGTGTGAAGGCGGTGCATGCCGTGGTCGGTGGCGAACCGGGTCCACTCGTCGTCGTCCACACCGACGGCTTTGAAGCCGACGCTGCGGAGCTCGCCGATGTGCCGCGCCCCCGCGAGGTCGCGGGCGGTGACCCGCGCCCTGCGCGCCTTGTGGGCCCGTCCCACCAGGCCGACGACGGCGGACACCGCCACGACGATCCCCACGGCGACGGTCCCTGCCCACTGGCCCGTCATGACGGGCTCCCCGAAGACGTGGACGGGCGCAGGATCTCCTCGACCTCGGCCTTCGCGTGCGCGTCGTACAGGGTCACCCCGTCGTCTGGGTGGGCGTCCCACCACCGGTCGATCTGTGTGCGGTACGCGTCCAGGAGGACCGCGAACGCCGACAGGCTCGCCCCGTAATGCGACAGGGCCGGGTTGCGGAACACGGGCGGGTGCTGCTGGAACGCGCGGGTGAAGCTGCCTCCCCGGAGGCCCCACCTGCGGCGGAAGACGACCAGGGACATGAAGTCGAAGGAGTCGGGCTCCAAGGTGGGGACAGCGAGGGTGGTCATTGGGTGTCGTCCTTCCTGAAGTCGGCGGGGATCGGGCGCAGCCCCTTCCACACCTGCGTGGGCTGCGTACAGGACCGGCGGGACTTCGCGAACTGCCGGTCGTAGGCGTTGCGGACCGTCACCCGCTCACCCGACTGCGTGGTCCTTGGAGCGCGGGCCATCACCGACGCCTCCTCTTCGCCTCACGGGCCGCCTCCTGAGCGGCCTCCCGCTGCGCCTCCTCCTCGTGCGCGGCGGTGAAGTCCGCCACGACTCCGTCGGGGTTGTCCGACAGCTCCGGGGCCTCCGCGTACGGGTCCCGCCCAGCCGGCCGGTTGCCGATCCGGACCAGCGTCGGGTCCGGCACCGTCTGATCGACCTGGGCGAGCATCTGCTGCCACTGCCGGATCTCGTACTCCTCCTGCGCCCGCAGCTGGTCGATCTCCTGCTGGATGCGGGTGCGGATCTGGTCGATCTCCCACTCGGCGACGACCCGGAAGCGGGACTTCACGTTCGGGGAGTACGGGATCTGCACGTTCTCCGCCTCGGCGGCGACAGCGGCCGGGACGACGGGCATCTCCTGGGTGTTCGTGCTAACGGTCATCTGGGTGTGTCTCCGATCTGGGGTGGATCTCGTGCGGGGGGTGGCTGCTCCCACCCCCGAGGAGGGAGCAGCCGAAAGAAGCGGGGATCAGGCGTTCAGGCCGTGCTCGCGGAAGCAGCCGCAGCGGCAGGAGCACGCACGCCCGTCCTGCGGGCGCTGGCAGCGGGTGCGGTCGCACCAGCAGTAGCCGTTGCAGTTCGAGCCGTCCCGGCCGCAGGAACCGCACATGCCGGTCTTGGCGAGCCACTCCGTGTCCGGGACGCGGGTCGGGTCCCACCACTCGTCGTCGGACCAGGTGCGGGGATCGCCGATCTGGCGGTCGGTGGTGACGTGCTCACTCATCGGGGGTCTCCTCGTCGTCGGGGCGGGATTGGTCGCGGGCGTCGGTGACGCACTCCGCGTCCTTCGGGTGGGTGTGCCGGCAGTACGGGCACGCGCTGGGCGGCAAGTCCTCGACCGGGATCACGACGCCTCCCGCGCCCAGCCGGCGACGAGCTCGCACTCACACGGGCCGCACAGGCGGCACACCAGGCACGCCGGACAGGCATCCGTGACCAGATGGAGCCCGCACTCAGCGGGCGGCGCGTCAGCCGGCGGGTCGTTCGACAAGCCGCCCTCAGGGGTCAGCCACACCCGGGCAGGGCCGAACTCCGTCACGACCTGCACCGGGATGAACCGGGGGTCGATCTCCGGCCACGCCGGGATGACATAGCCCCTGCTCTTGTCGGCCTGCCCGCGGGACTCCATCCGGGCGTGGCACCCGGTGGTCGCCGACCCGTAGACCGTGATGAGATTCTGCGGCTGGTCGATCCACGGGAGGCGGGAGCCACCCATCTTCCGGGCCCTGCGGTGCTGAAGGCTGTAGGGCTGGCCGATAATGGACCGGCCGCAGCACACGCAGGAGTGGTTGTCGCGCTCCAGCACCAGCTTGCGGACCTTGTCGGAGACGCTCATCGCGCACTCCGGTAGATCTCCTTGGCGTTGTTGTTGAGCGACTGCATGATCCGGACCTGGTCCTTGACCTGCCAGCCGTAATCGATCGCGTTCTCCAGCGCGATCTTGGCGTCGTTCAGCGCCTGATACTCCGCCATGATCCGGTTGTTGATCCAGGCGTCGCGCTCCGCGACCGTCACCTCGCCGACACCGCGCCCCACCGGCGGGCACTCCGCAGACAGCAGCAGCGGGATCCGCCTCATCTCGTAGGCCTTCTTGCAGTTGGCCGCGTGAGTGCGGGCCCGGCGGATGGCGAGCTGCGACAAAACCAGCTCGTTGTTGAGCCGCTTCAGGAAGGCCTCGGTCTCCACTGTGGTGAGAGCTTCGCCTTCCTGGATGAACTCCAGGCCGCCGGTCTCGCCCCGGTCAAAGCTCGCGGTCACTGGCCCTCACCCGCCTCGACGGCCGGGCGGACCAGGTCGCCGAGGAACGGCTGGAGGATTCCGGCCTCCCACGCCGCCCACACGGCCTCACGAGCGGCCGGGGTTGCCTTGTACCGAAACTCCCCCGTCGGCTCCCCACGGGTCACCTCAGCGACCTTGATGAGGGTCCCGGCGGCGTCCTTCAGGTAGCCGTTCTCATCGACCCGCTTGAACACCCGCTTCAGGTGCTCGTCGCGGATCTTCTTGACGAGCAGGTGCGGCATGTGGTCGCGGACGAACGCCAGCAGGTCGGGATCCGCGACGGCTTCGGGGCGGATCTGCTCCACGAACTCGTCGGGGTCATCGTTGGCAACGATCGCGGCGATGGCCGACATGTTGAACTTCCGGCTGGCCGGCCCGCCCAGGATGCTGATCGTGCCGAGCACGGTCCCGTCGGGCAGGGCGGCGTCCAGGGTCCGCGCGTTGTACTGGGTGCGCAGTGCCGCGAACTCGGGTTCGGCCTCCTTGCGGAGCTGCTCGTAGCCTTCGGTAACGATGTCGGCGAGGACCTTCGCTGCGGCCACCTTGAGGGCGTGGGTGGCGCTCACGCCGCCGCCCCCTTGTCCTGGCCGGCGCCCTGCTCGCGGGCCTGTGCGTCCTTGCCGCGGGCCACGATGAGGTCGCCGAGGCTGACCGTCTCGCCGGTGTCGTCCATGACGGCGGCGCCGAGCAGGCCCCGCTTCTTGACCTCCTCGTACAGGCCGCGCAGCTCGGCGTAGGTCGCCTCGTGGGCGATGGCCTGGTCGCGGTAGTCGAGGGAGCTCGGCATCGGCTTGCCCTGGCCCAGCCAGTCGAGCACCGTGAGGCCGAACGTCTCGTCGGGGACGCGGATGACGGCGTCCGCGAGGGGCTTGGCGCGGGACTTGGAGATGACGAGCGTGTGCTCCAGGTCCATGTCGCCGACGATGGTGAACTCGTACTCGATGCCCTCACGCTGCTCGGGCTTGGTGCCGATCTTCTTCGGCTCCTTGCGGCCCTTCTCGTTCTCCTGCACCACCCACTCGGTCTTGGTGCGCATCGTCACGATGACGTGACCCGGGTAGGCGAGCAGGGCGTCGATCATCTGCCGCTCGATCGGGCGGGCTTCCTTCCACCCGCCGAAGGAGTTGCCGCCGTAGGACCGCTTCGCCGCGTTGTCGACCTGCTCCAACATGCCGCCGATGCCCATCCAGAAGTGCGACAGGGAGTCGACGATGACCACGTCGTAGCGGGCCTCAGCGGCGGCGGCGAGCGCCTTGGCCAGGTCCCGCGGGTCGTAGGTGTGCATGTTCAGCGTGTCGAAGGCGAACTCGTCGGCGTAGAGGCTGGCCGACTCGCGCTCGGTGTCGATGACCGCGATCCGTCCGGCCGGGCCGGCGAGGGCGCGGGCGGTGACCAGGGCGGTGAAGGTCTTGCCGGAACCGGACGGGCCCGCGAGCGCGATGCGGGCCTTCGCCTGCTCCTTCGTGGCGGGGGTGAAGGTAAAGGTCACAGCTCGTCGTCCTCTCGCACGTCGTCGTAGTCGGCCTGTTCGGTCCGGTACTGCTGCTCGGTCCACTCGTCGAGGCGGGGGCCGCCACGCCAGGGGATGCGTCGGGTGGCGATCGGCTGGGTGGTCACCACAGGCCCCCCTCGTGGAGGCGACGGCGGAGCTCGTCCTCGGCGTGCTTTTCGGCTGCGGCCCGCTCGTACGCCTTCACGGTGGCGATCGGGTCTTCCAGGTCGGCGGCGAGGATCAGGGCGTCGGCGGCGGCCAGCGCGTCGGCGGCGCTCATTCGGCACCCGCCTTTGCGTTCGCGGCCATGCGGTCCAGCTGGGCGCGGCACGTGTCGCACACCCACACCCGGCCGCACGCGTCCACGTGCCCGGTGGCCTGGTTGGGGCAGGCGCCCATCTCGCAGTGCCGGGGCAGGTCCCGCGTGAGGTTGCCGGGGACGTCGAGCAGCGTCATCGGTGTGTCCGGCCACTCCTTGACCGCCTCCCGGCGGCCCTCATGCGTGTACACCTGGCACGACCAGCGGCCGTCGGCGCAGGGGGACGGCTCCGTGGCCACCACCATGGGGAGGCCACCGGGGAAGCAGACGCGGTGGGCGTAGTGGGCGGCGGACCAGGTGGTGGCGACGTTGAGGGCGGTCATCGCGCCTCACCCGCCACACGCTCCAGAGCGTCCGCGACATGAGACAGAGCGGAGATCACGGCCGCGTCTGAAGGGTGTCCTTCACGGCTGTCAACACCGTCGTGCCAGTTCGCTACGACGTTGATGACTGTGTTGGGGTCCTCGCGGTCGGTGAGGAGGTGAAGCTCCCACGCCAGGGCGCGGGCGGCGTCAATAGCTAGGTCCTCTGCCGCAGTTTGCGGGTCTCCGAGAGAGTGGTTCCGGAGATCACACCCGGCGGCCAGCGCGATCGCGCCGAGGACACAAACCCGGCAGTGGACCGGCTCGTCGTCGTCGCCATCAATCTGGTTCAGGTCGTAGTAATCGCCGATGTATCGGCCATTGACCTGAAGAACTTCGACGGCCTTGCGGAGGATCCCGGGGCGCGGGTCGGTCAGGTGCTCGCTCATCGGGTCACCGCCCCAGCGCGGGCGCGGCGCCGCTGGACGGACTCCATCGCGTAGATGAACCCGTTCTCGTCGCTGCCGAGCAGCAGCATCAGCATGGAGTGCGCCTCGGACGGCGTGACCGTGTCCAGGAACGCGAGGGCGTCATCTGTGGACAGTCGGGGGGCGGGTTTGGTGGTGGTCGGCTCGGGCAGTGCTGCGATACTGGAGATCACTCCCGGCTCCTTCCTGAGTGAATGGGGTTGTTGAGCTGGGGGTTTGCGGGTCTCGGCCGGGGCAATCGGTCGGGGCCCGCCTGCGTCTCAGCGAGACGGCTCGGCGTCAGCGGCATCCAGGGCGAGATCCACAAGGCGGACCAGGAACCCTCGGCTGGCGTAGAACTGGTCGGCGGTCATGCGACCTCTCCGATCAGCGACGTGAACGGGGCCGTACCGCCGAGCTGCTTGTGCAGGTAGCGCAGCCCGTCCACCGTGATCCGCACCTGCTGGGTAAGCTGCGGCTCCCCCGTGCGCGGGTGGTCGTAGTGCCGCGACCGCAGGGTCACGTGCCGCTGGTGCGTCGCGTACGGGGTGTTCCCGGCGTCGATCATCCGCAGGTCGCGCAGTGTCCCGAACAGGCGGTTCTGGCCCGTCGAGATGGCCGGGTCCCGGTTGAGGATGAACGCGGCCTCACGCACCGAGTAGTCGCCGTGCGCGGACGCGAGGACGTCCCAGGCGTGCGCGGCCGGCTCCAGCTCGGCCATCCGCTGGTTCGCGGCGTCGATCGCGCGGGCCTGCCGGGCGGCGAGCTCCAACGCGTCGGCGTAGGTGCGGGGGATCTCGAACTGCGGGCCCGCCGAGTACGACCCGGTCTTCCGGATCGCCGGCAGGACGTCGTGGGTGACCCACCGCTTGAACGCCTTCGCCTCCGGCTTGCGGCTACGGAGGATCAGCGAGTAGAGGCCGGGCTCGTTGATGACGATCGTCATCTGCTGACGGCCCATGGAGTCGGTGACCGGGATACTGTCCCGCTCATCCTCATCGAGCAGGTTGAGGGATGCTCGGGCGTCGGCGATGCCGAGGATCTCGCAGGCGTCGCGGCCGACGAACCACGGCTCGCCGTCGATCAGGACGGTGCGGACCGGCTGACCGGTGCCGGGGAACTCGAAGCGCTGGAGCTCGGTCATGCCGCGCGCTCCGCGGCGGCCTTCTTGGCGGCCTTGGCCTTACGCGCCTTGCGGGCCAGCGCCTCGTAGTAGGCGGTCTTGGCGTTGTTCGCGCACTTCAGCCGCTCGGAGTACGGCAGGTTCGACTCGGGGTCGACCTTGCGCATCCAGTAGTCCAGGGATGCGGGGCTGTTGTTGCGGGCCTTAGCGGTAGCCCCCGCACGGTTAGTCTCCTGTGACCATCTGGTGTTAGCCGCAATCCTGGCGATCGTGCGACGATCACCCGGGGTCGCCGTCATGCCGACCTCCTGATCTCCTGAGAGAGGTCGTCCATGCAGATGGCCTGTGCGGGTACACCGAGGGCCTGCGCGATCTTGTTGAGGGTCCGCCGCGTGGGCTGCTTCACCCCGTGGACGTAGTAGTGGACTGCCGAGCCTGCAACCCCAGCGCGCCGCGCGAGGTCGGCGATGGTCAGATCGCCCATGTCGCAGAAGGCCCGGATCGCATGTCCGTTGGCGCGGACAGTCGGTATCGGAGGCATATGGAGAACCTAGGAGAAACTCCAGCCCACCGTCAAGAGATCTCCACTATTCTCCTGAGATTACAGGAGTCAAGGACTCCTGAAAGAGAACCTAGGAGATAAGATCCCCTAGCTTCGGTCCAGGTCACACCACAGGAGGCGTGTATGGTTAGCGCAGTCCAGTTTCTCCATCCCTCTCCTAGTCGGGGCTTCCCCATGGAGGAGACGTTGATCCACCCGCGAGACGGCTGGGAGCGCGTCGCCTCCCTGCTGGTGGACCGCCGTGTCCAGCTCAACCCCCGCTACAAGAACCGCCTCAAGTTCGCCGCCGACACCGGCCTGAACGAGCGGCTCATCTCCGACCTGGAGAACGCCAGACGGCACAGCTACAGAGACACCACCCTGCGGGCCGTCGAAGCGGCCTACCAGTGGACGGCGGGATCCATACAGCGGATCCTCGAAGGCGGCGACCCCGGGGTGGTCGCACAGGTCACCGGGGGCGCCGGCCGCGTGGCAATGGCTGCGGGGCAAACCGTCTCCGTGCACGCCGAAGACGCCGCGACAGCGACCGACACCATCACGGTGCAGCACGTGCCGAGGTGGTTCGCGAGCGAGGCCGAGCGCCGCGGGATGACTGTGCCTGCCCTCCTGGAAACCCTGACCGCCCTGCGGCAGCTAGCGGGGCACTGGAGGTACTCCCTCGCCGAGCTACTCCTCCACGCCGGCCTTGTGTCCGAGGACGACCTGAAAGTGGAAGAGCGCCCCGCCCCCGAGCCGGAGCCCGAGAGCGAGGCGCTCGCCGAGTTCGACAACGCCATGAACCAAATAGCGTCATCACCATTTCTCACTCGTCGCCAGCGCCAGGAGATTGAGGCCCTCGCAGCGCAGGCGCGGAAAGATGCGATTGAGAAACGTTCTGGGGACGTGTAAACCTAACGACTCCTTCAGACGACGCTGTTGAGGTGCCGCTGGGCGCGCAGTTCCATCGCGCGCATTTCCGCCTCTTCATGGAGCGCGCCGTTAAGACGTGCCTCCGCGATGCGGAGGCGAGCCTGGGCGAGCACGCTGTGGTCTGCCTTCATGGCCCAAGCAGCCAACGTCCACAGGGACGACAGGCCAGTGGCGAGCCAGATCAGCAGGTAGAAGCGGATGCCGAACTCGTAGGTGGCGGCTACGAGTGCGGCTCCCCACAGCAGCACTGTTCCAGTCGTCACTGACCGGCGCATGTAACGTTCCATGTAGTGCTTGTCCCTCCCGTGGCTGCACTGTCTTTAGTGCCGCCGTACCGCGACCGTTTTCCCAGGGCGAGGCGCAGTCCGCTAACTCTAGGTGACATGGACCTGTGCGGGAATAGGGAGATACCTACTACTGCGTATCAACAAAGCACGTTTATCACCACGCCGCAGACACGCTCTCACAGCGCGTAGCCAATAGCGGTCACGACTCCGCGATATGCCCGGTATGCCGGAAATGGCACACCTGCCGAGGCTACACGACCATAGCTTGGAAGATAGCTCACGCGATGATCGCGGACGCTATGATCAACGGTTTCTAGATGCGGTCCCCCGGCGACAGCTTCGCGTGCGCCGCCCATGCCCGCCTATCCGCCGCGGCCCTCCCGTACCGTCCGACCATCTGCAGCGACGACCAGCCGGCGATCCTCATGAGATCGTGCGCGTTGCCGCCGGCGTCCAGCCAGTCATCCGCGAAGGTGTGGCGGAACCGGTGCGGATGCACATTCGACACCCCGGCCCGCTTGCCCCGCCGCTCCAGCATCTGCCTGACCCCGGACTGCGTGAGGCGGCCCTTCTTGCCCAACCACAGCGCCGGCTCCTCGGCAAGGGGATGCCGAGCTCGGATACGGATGTACCGGTCGAGGTCTCGGGCGGCCTTCTTGCCGATCGGGACGAAGATGACGTTGCCGCCCTTCTGTCGGATCCGCAGCAGCTTCTTCGCGAGCATGACGTCGGACTCTTCCTGGTCGGTGCTGTAGCGCAGGCCGGAGAGGCTGGACGCGCGCATCCCGGTGTCCATCAGGATCCGCATGATGGCGGTGTCCCTCCGGTCCTCGAAGGAGGGCCCGGACGCTTCCTTGAGCAGCTTCGCCAGCTCGTCGTCGGTGAACACGTCCGGCGGTTGGTCGGGGACCTTCGGCTCGGTCACGTTCATCATGGGGTGTGGGCCGGTTCGTTCGCCGTCGCGGATGAGCCAGCCGAGGTAGGCGCGGAGGTTGCGGTAGTGCTTGTGGGCGTTGCCTGGACTGGTCGGGGCGATGCCGCACGGGCAGGCCGTCTGCTGCTCCGCGTCGAGCCAGCACCCTTGGCGGGCGGCGAGGAGGAAGGCGCGGATGGTTTCGGGGTCGACCCCTTCGACGGTGGCGGGGAGACCGTGGTGGGTGGTGAAGCGCAGGAACAGGCGGCAGGTGGCCATGTACGACTGGATGGTTCCGGGCGACCGGTTTGCGGATTCCAGCGCGAGAGTCCACGAATCGAGCAGGTCAGCGAGCCCCGGTGATCTATCCTTGGAGCGAGGGGTCATGCTGGCGAATCCTACGCTGTTGTCTTTGTGTGCGCCTATGGTACGGTCCTTCAGTCTTGGTAAACCCGCAGGCAGATAAGCAGTTTCTAGGGGCGGTAGCTCAGCCGGTCAGAGCATCGGACTCATAATCCGTGGGTCGTGGGTTCAAGTCCCACCCGCCCTACCACGTACGACCAGCGATCAGCGGTCTCACCTGCGGTTTCGCGGATGATCAAGCTTGCTGCGAGCTGATCACGTCCATAGGACTGCAACAAGGGCACCATCTACAGTTGGCGCATGGCCGAGATCAAGCCGCCTCAAGACGGTCGCTATGTCGAACTACAAAGGCTCGGCGAAGAAGAACGTCGTATGGCGCTTGAACTGCGAGAGATCCGCGCACAGATAGCAAGCCTCGTGCAGCAGCTCTTACCGCACCACGCACGGACCGAGAAGATCGATGAAGTGGTACAAGCGAGCGGATACAGCCGACACCTGATCGATGTCCTCCGGTACAAGGAGCACCCCTGGCACCGCCCGCAGTAGCCAAGCTGCCCAAGAGCAACCTCTGGCAGGGGACCCCGGCTTCGGGGTGATCACCAAGGCCGCGCGTAGTGGCTGTCCCTACCTGTTTGAGGTAGGGGCCTGATCATCCCCACGCCATCAACGCCGGGACAAGCCGAGCAGACCAAGGCCAGCTTCCCCTTCGTGCGGGTCGACGGTAGACGGGGTCGTCGGGAGGGCGGTCTGTACGTGCCGCGTATGTAGGGTTTACAGCAGCCCGGCGCACAGGCAGTTCGCCGGGCGGTGGAAAGCGGCTGCCGCGCTCTATGCCACCGTGGCAGCCGTCCTCACGGTTGTCGCTCTCGTATTCGTCGTTATCCCGATCGGCCAGCGGAACAGTACAAGACACGCCCCCATATGGACGCCGTCGTCCTATTACTGCGTCGAACACAGCGGGGGCGACAACGAGTGCCCGGGCGGTTGATCATGTCGACACGGACTTCGCGGAACACTCCGCCTCGCATGCACTCGCCGGCTCAGGCGTCGACGACGACCACCATCTTGCCCTTGGCCTCGTTGGCCTCCATGACGCGGTGGGCCTCGCGAATCTCGTCGAAGCGGAACACACGGGATGGTCCGGCCCTGAGTCGGCCGGCCGCCACCTGCTCGGCGATCTTCTGTAGGGGTACGTCGGACAACGGGAAGCCGGGAGTGCCGAAGACGAAGCTGCCGAAGAAGGTCAGGTAGACCCCGCTGGCCATCTGCAGCAGCGGGTTGAAGTCGGCGATCGGGTCGAGGCCGCCCAGCCAACCGGCCAGGCAGGCACGGCCGCCCCGGCGCAGCATGGCCAGGGAGTCGAGGATGGTGCTGTTGCCCACCAGGTCGAGCACCGCGTCGATCCGCTTGCTCTCGGCGATCCGCCGTGACAGGTCCGGCACCTCCCGTTCGGCGCGTTCGGCGCCGAGTTCCTCCAGCAGGGCGAAGCGATCGGGGTTGCGGGTGGTGGCGATGACCCGTACGCCGGCGTCGACGGCGAGGTTGAGGGCGGCCTGACCGAAGGAGGAGGTCGCGCCGCGAATGACCAGCAGTTGGCCGGGGACGATTTCCAGGCTGCGAAACAGGCAGGTCCAGGCGGTGGCGTACGTCTCCGGGATGGTGGCGAGCCGTTCCCAGGGCAGGCCGGACTCGATGAGCGCCACGTTGGACGCCGGCGCCCGGGTGTACTCGGCGTAGCTGCCGTTGATGGTGCGTCCCAGGCCGCCCATCAGCGCCGCGACCTTCGCGCCGATCGGGAATTCCCCGCCGGGGCAGGCTTTCACGAGCCCGACGCACTCGATGCCGCTGACCTTCGCGGCCTCGGCCCACTCGCCGCGGCGCATGTGCATTTCGGCGTGGTTGACGCCGAACGCCTTGATGGCGATGACGACCTGCCCGGCGACCGGCTCAGGCTCCGGAAGTTCGGTGTAGACGAGGCACTCCGGCCCGCCGAACCTCTCAATGACGATGGCGCGCATGCCTTCCCCCGGTGGACACGTCCCGCTCGTGGCACCCCGATTCCCACGGTAAGCCCCCGTCGTCCCCCGTACGCCGAAGGACCGGGAGGCTGTGCCGCAGGTCAGTCCCGGCTCGTTTCGAGATAGCCGGTGAGATAGGTCAGCGACGCGGCGATGTCCTCACCGGTGCCGTGCGGCCGGCGCAGCTCGTCGACGAAGATGGCGATGTCGGCGAGCCGCCACCACAGAGGATAGAGACCGAGGCCGGCCGGTGAGACGGTCCGGCCGGTGGCCCGGGAGTAACGGTCGAGTACGTCGTCGGCGTCGCCGACGGGGTCCTCGCCGAGCATGCGGGCGAGGGCGGGAGTGAGCATCCACAGGTCCCGCTCCGGTGGAGCGATCTGCACGGTGCCCCAGTCGATGAGCCGCAGCCCGGCCGGGGTGCGCATGACGTTTCCGGGGTGCGGTTCACCGTGCGTGACCACCCAGGCCGCCGCGGTGTCGCGTACCTGGTCGACCCGCCGGTCGAAGTCGGCGAGCGATCGCTGGACGTGCCCGGCATGGCCGGACAGCAGCTTCCTGGCCGGCTCGGCGTAGGGCCCACCGGTCCACTCCCGATCGAGGTCCTGAAGCGCCTCCTCCAGCGTGTCCCGGCCGGGCAGCACCAGGTCGGCCCGTGACGCGATGTCCGCCACCATCGGGGTCGCCCCGTGCAGCTCGGCCAGCACGTCGACCACCTCGACGAGGTCCTCGGGCCGGTGCGCGCCGAAGTGCCCGGCTGCCCCCGTCACCATCGGAAAGACCGACAGGGCGTACCGCGAGGTCAGCCGCCGGACCGCGGCGTCGGTCGCGGTCGGGATCGGCGCGAGGACGAAGTCGAGCCCCGCGTCCCGGCGCAGTGCCAGGGCGGCCCCGAACGATCGATCGAGCCGGTCGAACGCGTCATCACGTCCCGCGTCCTCGGCGCCGAGGTCGTCCACCTTGACGAACCAGGCCGCTCCACGCCGGTCTGCCACCGACCAGTGGTAGCTGCCCGCGCCCACCGGAAGGTACTCGGCCGAGTGCGGCTCGATCCCCCAGTGCTCGGCCAGTGCCGCCGTCAGTTCGGCCTCTGCCAGATCCACCGGTCTATCCCTCATACGCCGGTATTGTGCCTCACAAGATCGCATCAAGCGTCCCATCGCGGGCCCGCACGACCACCGACGCGTCCTAGGTGAGCGCCGCCAGGGCTTCGGTGGGGGTGAGGGCGGCGGCGCGTCGCGCGGGGTAGATGCCGGAGACGACCCCGACCAGCACGGCCGCGGTGACCCCGAGGACGACGACCTGGGTCGGCATGGCGAAGGGCCAGCCCTGGCCGAAGGCGAACAGCAGGCTCGCGGCGAGGCCGGCGATGGTCCCGGCGACGCCCCCGCACAGGGCCAGGGCCACCGCTTCGACCACGAACTGCAGGCGGATCTGCCCTCGCGTCGCCCCCAGGGAGCGGCGCAGGCCGATCTCCTGGCGGCGCTCCAGCACCGAGATGACCATGATGTTGGCGATGCCGATCCCGCCGACGAGGAGGGCCACCGCGCCGAGCCCGACGAACAGGCCGTTGAACGCGGCGCGCGCGGCCAGTTGCGCCGTGAGCGCGTCGGACGGGCGGCTCACCTCGACCTGGTCGGGATGTTCGGGGTCGGCCGTCGCGGCCAGCACCTTCGCGATCGCGCCGACGCGGTCGTCGGCCGACCGTTCGTAGACGACGGTGGGATGGCCGTCGAAGCCGAGGTTCGCCCGCGCGTACGGCCAGCCGACGAGCGCGGCGCTGTCGAGGTCGGGGGCGAGTGCGAGCGAGTCGAGTATGCCGACGACCGTCATCCACCGGCCCGCGACGTAGATCTGCCGTCCGGGCCGGTCGACGCCGAACCGGTCGGCGGCGTAGGCGCCCAGGACGACGGCCGGGTAGCGGGCGGTGGCCGTGTTGAGGAACGTGCCCGACCTGACCGTCCCCTTCAGCGTCGCGAGGAGGTCGAGCCGCACGGCTGCGACTCCCACTCCGTTCGTGACGGCCGGGTCGATCAGCCTGGTACGGCGGGCGGTCGCCCCTTTCACGTACGCGATGGCGGTGGCGCCGACGACACCGGGGATGTGGGAGACGCGGGCGACCGACTCGAGCGGCAGCGACGCCTGGTCCCCTGTGATCGAATGTCCCGGCGCCACGGTCAGCACGTTCGTCCCGACACGGGCGAGTTGCTCCTGGAGTCCGGCACCGCTGACCGCGCTGATGCCCATCACGGCGACCATCGACGCGATCCCGATGGCCACTCCGAGAGCCGACAGGACGGCCCGGCCCCGGCGTGCCCGCAGACCGGCCAGCCCGACGGCGACCAGGTCCCACGCGCTCAGCCGGGCGGGCGCGGGGATCACGGGAGTCACCGGGATCACAGGAGCCTCCCGTCCAGGACGTCCACGCGGCGCGGGAGCGCCTCGGCCAGGTCGGTGTTGTGGGTGATGACCACGACGGTGGTGCCCTCCTCGTGCAGTCTCCACAGGATGTCGACGATGCCCGCGCCGGTGGCCGTGTCCAGGTTGCCGGTGGGTTCGTCGGCGAACAGCACCACCGGCCGGGCGACCAGGGCGCGGGCGATGGCCACCCGCTGGCGTTCGCCGCCCGACAGCTCGTGGGGACGGTGGGTGAGCCGGTCGCCGAGCCCGACGCGTTCGAGCGCCTCACGCGCGGCAGTGACGCGGCGGCGGGCGGGGACGCCCAGGTAGAGCAGCCTGGTGGCCACGTTCTCCAGAGCCGTCAGGTGAGCGGTGAGGAAGAACTGCTGGAAGACGAACCCGATCCAGTTCGCCCTGACCGCCGACAGCCGCCGGTCGGACAGGGTGGCCATGTCGTGCCCGAGGAGCCTGACGTGTCCCTCGCTCGGCCGGTCGAGCGTCCCCATGAGGTGCAGCATGGTCGACTTGCCCGACCCGGACGGCCCGCAGACGGCCACCAGCTCCCCCGGGCCGATCGACAGCGTCGCGTCCCGCAGGGCCCGCACCCCTCCCGGGTACGTCTTGGACGCGTGGTCCAGTTCGATCACGCTCATGGTCTGGGCACCTGAACTCGCGTGCCCTCGGCCACTCCGGTGACCTCGACGAGCCCTCCGGCGAACAGTCCCAGCTCGACCGGGACGAGCCTTCCCGCCACCTCGACCGCGAACGTACCGTCCGCCTGCCCCAGCAGGGCCTCGACCGGTACGGCGAGCACCCGCTTGTGAGCGGCGCCGGCGAACCCGGCGGTGACAGGCGCCGCGACGAGCCGTCCGGCGGCCGCCGGATGGTCGAGGGTGATCGTGACGGCGATGGTGGCGGTCTCGGTGCCCTGCCCGGGCTGGCCGGTGGTCGCCGCCTTCGCGACGGTCCCGATGGCGGTGACGTGCCCGGTCGTGGTCTTCCCGCCGGGGAGCGTGATCGTGACCTTCCCGCCCCTGACCGCGAGTTGCTGCCGGTCGACGGGGATGTCGGCGACGACCTGCCGTTTCAGGCCGGTGACGGTCAGCAGCGGGCCCGAGGCCGGGCCGCCGAGCCGTCCGGTACGTGAGGCGACCCTGATCGGGCCGGGTTGGACGACGACGTCCGACGGGGTGAGCGTGCCGGTCCGAGGGCGGCCGAGGCGGCGCTGCCACGCCTTCACCGCCTGCGCGGTCGCCCAGGTGAACCGGTCGTCCACGACCAGGGGGTACCCCAGGGCGGCGAGGTTCCGCTCGACCACCCGCACATCCCGGCCCCGCGCGCCGACCGACAGTGTGCGCCACAGCGGGGTCCGCCCGTAGATGAGCGGGACGGCGTGCCCGTCGGCCGCGTACACCCGCCGGCCACGCCTGATGACCCCGCCGTCCGGAGGCAGCCACGTCACGATCCCCGGGCCGCCCGTCACGGTCTCACGGCCGGCGTAGCCCAGCGTGCCGTCCACGCTGGTCCTGCTGACCAGGTCCGTACGGACGACGGGTGTCGTGGGGAACGGCGGGGTGGCCGCCTGCGTGGGGGTGCAGGCGGTCAGCACGAGGGTCACGGCGAGCAGCCGCCTCACTCCCCCACCTCCTTCCGGCAGGCGGTCATGATCGCGTCGAGATCCTTGCCGGGCGGGGGCGCGCCGACTCTGATCCCCGGATCGGCCACCGTCGGATCGGACGCCTCGACGCCGTTCCTGCGCAGGCAGGCGGCCGTCTTCCGCATCCTGTCGAGGTCCTCCGCGCTCGGCGGCTCCTCCTGCGGGGCGTACTTCTTGCAGGTCTTCATCGCCGCGTCGAACCTGTCCTTGGGCACACCACGGGCGTCGACGTGGAAGCTGTCCTCGCCGGGGGGAGGATCGGCCACCTGGATTCCCTGCTGCCGGAGGCACTGGGCGTACCTGACGAGCTGGTCGTGCTTCCTGCCGTCGGAGCCGAGGCCCGGGATGGCGCCGCAGCCCGCGACCAGGAACGCCAGGGCGACAACGAGTCTCTTCATGCGGCAGACGATCGCGGAGGAGACGTTTCCCGGCCGTCTCCGCGCCCCTTAACACCCAGGCAACCCCTGTATGGGTATTACTTGGGTCATGCGCGTGCTGGTGGCCGAAGACGAGAAGACTCTGGCGGACCTGGTCGCCGAGGGACTGCGCAGGTACGCGATGGCGGTCGACGTCGCCTACGACGGCACGGCGGCGGCGGAACGGCTGAGCGTCAACGACTACGACGTGCTCGTGCTCGACCGCGACCTGCCCGGGACGCCCGGCGACGCCATCTGCCGCGACCTCGCGCAGGCGGGCGCCCGTACGAGGATCCTGATGCTGACGGCGGCGGCGTCGGTACGCGATCGGGTCGCCGGGCTCGGCCTCGGTTCCGACGACTACCTGCCCAAGCCGTTCGACTACGCGGAGCTCGTGGCACGTGTCCAGGCGCTCGGACGCCGCAGCCAGGCGCCCGTCCCGCCGCTGCTGACCCGTGGAGACATCGTCCTCGACGCGCCGCGCATGCAGGCGTTCCGGGACGGCCGCTATCTGGCGCTGTCACGCAAGGAGTTCGCCCTGCTGGAGGTTCTCATGCGGGCGGACGGCGCGATCGTGAGCGCGGAGGAACTGCTGGAACGGGCCTGGGACGAGCACACCGACCCGTTCAGCGGGGTCGTCCGGGTCACGATGAGCAAGCTGCGCGCCAAGCTCGGCGACCCCCCGGTCATCGGGACGGTCGCCGGCCGGGGGTACCACCTGCCATGACGCTCAGGGTCCGGCTGGCCGCGCTCTACGGCGTCCTGTTCGCCGCCACGTCCCTGGCCGTGCTGGGCGCCGTCAGCGTCTACATCCAGTACGGCGTCGTCCTGTACGGATCGAGGACCGAGACGGGGGCCGTCCGGTCCGAACCCGGGGGCGGCAAGGTCGCCATGCGCCAGGTCACCGACACCGGCCCCGGCGTCTCGATCGGCACCCTGGTGATGGGGATCGCGCTGATCGGTGTCTCGATCTGGGCCGGGTGGTGGCTGGCCGGGCGCACACTGCGGCCGCTGGGGCGGATCACGGCGACCGCACAGCGGTTGTCGCTGACCAACCTGCACGAACGGATCGCGCTCACGGGGGCCGAAGGACGAGCTGAAAGAGCTGGCCGACACCTTCGACGCCATGCTCGACCGCCTCGAACGCGCCGTGGCCGCGCAGAGCAGGTTCGTCGCGAACGCCTCGCACGAGCTGCGGACGCCGCTCGCCATCCAGCGGGCGGCCATCGAGATCGGCCTGGCCGACCCGGCCCCCGACCGGATCGAGCGATTCAGGGCGGAACTGCTGGAGGCCAACCGGCGGACCGAGCACCTGATCGACGGACTGCTGGTGCTGGCACGCGGCGACCACGGCCTCGACGAGGTCGAGGCCGTGCGGTTCGACCGGGTCGTCGGCGACGTCGTCGCCGGCTTCCCCGGGGTCACGCTGCGGTCCCGGCCGACCACCGTGATGGGGGACCCCGTCCTGCTCACCCAGTTGGTGACCAACCTGGTGGACAACGGGGTCCGGCACAACGTGCCCGGCGGAAGCGTGGACGTGCGGGTGACGCCGGAGGGCGGGCTGGTCGTGTCCAACACCGGCCCGCGGATCCCTGCGGAACGCGTCCCCGATCTTTTCGAGCCCTTCCGGCGCCTGGCCCCGGACCGCACGGCGAGCGCCGGCGGCTCCGGCCTGGGGCTGTCCATCGTCGCCTCGATCGCCAGGGCCCACGCGATGACCGTGACGGCCGTCCCGAACCCCGGCGGCGGGCTGACCGTCCGCTGCGGCCTCGCCCGGGATCACGAGATCGCGACGCTCCACCCCGAGCGCGCCGGCGCGCCGTGACCCGGATCCTGTCGATCCCTCAGATCCGCTTGGATCCTCGCGGCGCCGCACTCAACTGGTCAGCCCCTTCGCGGTGATCGCACCCGACACCCGGTTCCTCCACACGCAGGGAGACGTCGCCCTTTGTGGATCGACCCTTACGAGGCTCATGCCCGATTGATCGCCGGAAACCTGATCAGAAGCCAGGGGTGTCCCGGCGGCGGGTCAGGTCGTCGCGGAGGGCCTCGCCTTCCCCGTACGGCAGGCGGTGGTCCTGGGAGACGCGGGAGACGCGGGAGCCGATGGCGCCGTAGATCTGCATCTGGTCGTAGTAGATGCGGCCGGTCACGAAGCGGCCCCCCTCCATCGTGTAGGCCGCCACACCGTCCACGCTGATCCGCCGGTCGCTGCGGGACACCTCCGTGCCGCCGGGGAGCAGCAGTTGACCGGTGTGCGTCCCGGTCACCCGCCATTCCGCGACGATCCCGTCCTCGCACGAGAACCGCCGCGTCACGGTGATGCCGAAATCCCCGAACGCCGAGAAGAACTGCTGGAAGTACCAGGCGATCTGCTCCCGCCCCTCCACGACGCACTGCGGCGTGACCATGACCCCGTCGGGGCTGAAGCAGGCGGCCAGGCGGTTCTCGTCGTGCTCGTTGAGAGCATTGATCCACTCGTCGTAGAGCTCGCTGCTGTCGGGCATCTCCGTGTTCCCCCCACTTCGGATGAATGCCCAAATGGCAGGATCCGACGCTTTGCAACTCGGGCACGAGAACCACGACGGCCCCGGACTCCGTGAGAAGTCCGGGGCCGGATGCCGTGGGACGCCGGGCCCGCGGATCAGCGGGCCCGTCATCCGGGCTCAAGCACGTTCTAGAGCGGGCGGACCTTCTCGGCCTGCGGGCCCTTGGCGCCCTGACCCGCGGTGTACTCGACCCGCTGGTTCTCCTCCAGCGAGCGGTAGCCGCCGGCGTCGATGGCCGAGTAGTGGACGAAGACGTCCGGGGTGCCGTCGTCGGGGGCGATGAAGCCGAAGCCCTTCTCGGCGTTGAACCACTTGACGGTTCCCTGAGCCATACTGCTATCTCCTTGATGAGACGATCTCGAGTGCCACGGGCGTGGTCCTCGGGCTGCTGCGACCGACCGCCTTGGAAAAGCCTCGGCTCCCTACGGTGACGCCCGCTGTCATAACTCCGCGGGCGCTGTAACGCATACCGGGACTTCGACACAACCTGTACCCCTGACACTACACGGCGCGCGACGTTCCCGCGCCATCGTCACGAGAAACCCGGTACGCGTCCCCGGCAAAGCCATGCTCGCGTGCACCGGGGAACGCTAACGGAGCCGCCGGATCTCCCCGTAGGCGCGGTAGAAGCCGCCGCGGCCCGAGGGGCGCACGCCGTCCACCAGGTAGCGGGCGCCGGCCTCGCGGACGTCCTTGGGGAACTGCACGTTCCACGCCTCGTACCCGGGGCTGGCCACCCGGACGCGCAGGCGGTCTCCTTCGCGTACGCACTCCACCACGACGCCGTCACCGGCGTGGGTGACGGTCTCCAGCACCACCGACGGCTCCAGCACCGGCAGCGGCGCCGCGGCCTTGACGTCGACGGTCTCGGGCACCGTCCCCTCGCGCGCCGCGGCGATCGCCGGCTCGCTCGCGTCGATGCAGGCCAGAGATCCGTCGGTGGTCACGATGTAGAGGCGGTCGTCGAGGAACTGCATGGAGAAGGCCGACCCGCAGCCGGTGCCGAGCTTCCACAGCCGCTCCCCCGACGCGGCGAAGCAGTACACCGAGGAGTGGCTGTCGCCCGCGAAGACGTAGCGGCCGCCGGGCGACGTCGCGCAGGAGTAGACGGGCCCGTCGCAGCCGTACACGGCCTCGACCCGGCCGTCGTCCTTGGCGAGCCGGTGGACGGCACGGCGGGCGGTCGCGGCGTAGACGGCGTGGTCCTCCTGCCAGCCGAACAGCACGTGGTCGGCGGACGGGGTGTGCCAGACGAGGGCGCCGTCGGAGGCGTCGTAGCGGGCCACGCCGCCGGAGTGGCCGTGGTAGACGGCGTCCTCGTCGCACCGGACCATCCAGGCGAAGTCGCCCCGGCCCGTACGCGCCCACTGGAACTCGTCCTCGTAGTCGATCGTGGTGATCCGCCCGGCGCGGTCGGAGACGCCGAGGACGCCGTCGTGGATGTCGAGCCAGTAGATGTCGACGTCGGCGGCGATCTCGTAGGCCGGCCTCGGCACCTTGCCGCTCAGGTCGTACACCTTGCCGTCGTCGCACCCCGCGTAGATCCAGAAGTCGTCGGCCACGATGCACTTGACGCCGTCGGGCAGCCGGAAGCGGCCGGTGACGGTGCCGGAGTGGGCTTCTCGCCGATCTTCCTTGCCGCCGCGGCCTGCGCCTTCTCCTCGCTGGGGAAGTCGGTGATCTTGGTCTGACCCGCCTCGCCGATGCGCCCGTACGAGATGGTCACCCGCGTCCCTGAGACGGTCGTCTCGTAGAACTTGTGCGCTCCGCCGCCGTCCTCGGACAGCTCAAGGTAGGTCATGTCCCGCCATCTCCAGATGAGGTCCGCTTGATCAATTGACCCGGAGACTAGAGGACGGCGGCGACGATCTCCGGGCGGCGAATCCTCGCCGGGAGGCGCACTCGCCGACGGGACGCTCAGACGTCGTCGCGCGACGGTCTCAGGACATCGGCGCCCCGCTCCTCCAGGAGGTCCATCAGCCGGGCGGCGTTGCGCTGGGAGTTGTCCGCGCAGCAGTTGTTGGTCAGCACGTGCGTGGTGACGGCCCGGGCGGACAGGCCGGCGATGCGGCCGGCCCAGTCCTGGAGCTCCTCCTCGGAGTACAGGTAGCCGAACCGCTCCTCGATGATCCGGCTCGTCCACTTCTGCGAGTGGCCGTGCAGCCGGACGACGGCGAGGTCCGAGGTGGCGGCCAGCACCGGCGGGACGGACGACGGGTGCCCCTGCGGCATGTCCACCCCGACGTACGGCAGGTCGTTGGCGGCGAGGAAGCCGAGCGTGTCCTCCCGCGCGGCCCCGTCCATCCACGCCGCGTTGCGGAACTCGACGCAGACGCGCATGGGCAGGCAGCGGTCCCGGCACTCGAGGATGTAACGGCGGCTCGCCTCGCCGGGCGGGAACCACTGCGGGAACTGGAACAGCAGCGCGCCGAGCTTCCCCGCCTCGTGCAACGGCTCCAGGGCGGCCAGGAACCGACGCCACACCTCCTCGACGACCTCCGCGGGGAGGTCGCGCGCGTAGAGGGACCGCCCGGGCTCGCCGAGGCCGGCCCGCAGGTCCTTGTACAACGCCGAGGGACGGGTCGGATGCCGGGTGAGCAGGGAGAACGCCTTGACGTTGAAGGTGAAGTCCTTCGGCGTGCGGTCCCGCCACAATTCGGCCGTGCGCCGGGCGGGCGGGTTGTAGTAGGTGGCGTCCACCTCCACCAGGGGGAACCGGCCGGCGTAGAAGCCGAGCCGCGCCTCGGGGGTGGAGGCGCCGGGGGGATACCAGCCGGAGGCGAGGAGCGACCGGTCGGTCCAGGAGGCCGTGCCGACGAGGATCTTGCCCATGCCCCGACCGTAGGCCGCTCCGCGCCGCCGCGGGCGCGCTTTCCGCACAGAACCGGGACGCCGCGACGCCCTCCCCCGCACAACCGGGGCACGGACCGCCACGACCACGCTTCCCGCAGCGCCGCGGTTCTTCCCGCACAGAGCCCCGGCGCGCGTCGCGGCGCCCCTTCCGGCGCACCGCCGGAATCGCGGCCTATACGCACAACCAAGCGCTTGCTACGCTCCGGTCATGGTCTCCACGATCGTCTGGGGTACCGGAAACGTGGGCCGGGCGGCCATCCGCGCCGTCGAGGCCCATCCGGCACTGGAACTCACGGCCGTGCTCGTCCACGACCCCGGCAAGGCCGGCCGGGACGCCGGCGACCTGGCCGGGCTCGGCCACTCCCTGGGCGTCGCGGCGACGGACGACGTCGACGCGGTGCTCGCCGCCCGTCCCCGTGCCGTCGTGTACGCGGCGTCCGGCGACATCCGTCCCGACGAGGCCCTGGCCGACGTCGTCCGCGCGATCCGCGGCGGGGCCGTCGTCGTCACGCCCTCGCTGTACGCCCTCTACGACCAGCGCGGCGCGCCGCCTGAGGTGCGGGAGCCGGTGCTGGCCGCCGTCGCCGAAGGGGGCGGCTCACTGTTCGTGTCCGGCGTCGACCCCGGCTGGGGGAACGACGTCCTCCCGCTGATGATCAGCGGGCTCGGCACGGTCGTCGACGCGATCCGCTGCCAGGAGATCTTCGACTACTCGACGTACGACCAGGCGGACGCGGTGCGCTACCTGGTCGGCATGGGACAGCCGATGGACTACGAGCCGCCGATGCTCTCCGCGGGCGTCCCGTCGATGGTGTGGGGCGGCCAGGTGCGGTTGATCGCCAGGGCGCTCGGTGCCGAGCTCGGCGAGATCCGCGAGATCGTGGAGCGCCGTCCGCTCGACGCCACGGTGACCACCGCGACGATGGGCGACTTCGAGGCCGGCACCCAGGGCGCCGTCCGGTTCGAGGTGCAGGGCGTCGTCGAGGGCGAACCGCGCGTCGTCGTCGAGCACGTCACCCGCATCCACCCGTCCTGCGCCCCCGACTGGCCCGCGCCGCCGGACGGCGACGGCGCCCACCGGGTGATCATCGAGGGCCGGCCGCGGATCGAGGTGACGGTCGAGGCCACCGACGAGGGCGGCAACCGGTCCGCCGGCGGCAACGCGACGGCCGCCGCCCGGCTGGTCAACGCGATCGACTGGCTCGTCGGGGCGGAACCCGGGCTGTACGACGCCCTCGACGTCCCGCTGCGCCCCGCGACCGGCAGGCTCGGGAGGAAACGGCCATGAGGATCGACGTCCCCGATGGCAAGGACCCCATCGCGTACGTGTGGGGCGAGATGGTGCCCGGCATCGGGCCGGCGGCCTCGGCGTTCTCGCTGGCGGTGTACGCCCGCACGACGCTCGGGCTCCGCGAGTTCGAGGCGGCCCGGCTGCGGATCGCGCAGATCAACGGCTGCGCCTTCTGCCTCGACTGGCGGACGGAACGCGACGGCCGGAAGGTCGAGGACGAGTTCGCCGGCGCGGTGACCGAGTGGCGCACCACCGGCGCCTTCGACGACCGCACCCGCCTGGCCGCCGAGTACGCCGAGCGGTACGCCCTGGATCACCACGGCCTCGACGACGAGTTCTGGGCGCGGATGTCCGCCCACTACAGCCAGCGGGAGATCGTCGAGCTGACCATGTGCATCGGCTCTTGGCTGACGTTCGGCCGGCTCAACCGCGTGCTGGGACTCGACGCCGTGTGCGTGCTGCCCGGCGGTCCCCCGCCCGTCCCGGTCCCGGACCGCGCCGCCTCCGCAGAAAGCGAGGACCTCCCATGAGCGACCCCACGCCGTCCGGTGCCGGCATCACGGGCATCTCCCGCCGGGCGTTCATCGCCGGGACCGGTTCGCTGCTGGGGGCCGCGGCCCTGGCCGGCCGCGCCCCCGCGGCCCGGGCCGCCGTCGCCTCGACGCCGATCGCCGGCGGCGCGCACGTGCCCGTCCTGGTGATCGGCACCGGGTACGGTGGCTCGGTCGCCGCCCTGCGCCTCGCCGAGGCCGGCGTCGACGTGCACATGGTCGAGATGGGCATGGCCTGGGACACGCCCGGCTCCGACGGCAAGATCTTCTGCAACACCCTTCAGCCGGACCGCCGGTCGTACTGGCTGCGCACCCGGACCAAGGCGCCGCTGAACTACTTCCTCGGCTTTCCGATCGACAGGGACATCCCCCGCCACACCGGGGTCCTGGACGCCGAGGAGTTCGCCGGCATCACGGTCTACCAGGGCCGCGGCGTGGGCGGCGGCTCTCTCGTCAACGGCGGCATGGCGGTCACCCCCAAACGGGAGAACTTCGCGGGCATCCTCCCGTCGGTGGACGCGAACGAGATGTACGACGTCTACTACCCCCGCGCCAACGCCGGGCTCGGGGCGGGCCTGGTCGACCCGGCCTGGTTCGACTCCACCGCGTGCTACCAGTACGGCAGGGTCGGCCGTAAACAGGCCCAGCGATCGGGCTTCCCGTTCGTCTTCGTCCCCGACGTGTACGACTGGGACTACATGAAGCAGGAGGCGGCCGGGACCGTCCCCAGGTCGGCGCTGGCCGGCGAGATCCTCTACGGCAACAACTACGGCAAGAAGTCGCTGCAGAAGACCTACCTGGCCCGGGCCGCCGCCACCGGCAGGGTCACCGTCTCGGCGCTGCACAAGGTCACCTCGGTCGCCCCCGCGCCGGGCGGCGGCTACGCGGTCGTGATCGACCAGATCGACACCGGGGGGAATGTCACGGCCACCAAGACCGTGACCGCGGACCGGGTGTTCTTCGCCGCCGGCAGCGTCGGCACCAGCAAGCTGCTGGTCAGGCTGAAGGCCACGGGCGCGCTGCCCGCCCTGAACGACGAGGTCGGCAAGGGCTGGGGCGACAACGGCAACGTGATGTGCGGCCGGGCCAACCACCTGTGGGACCCGACGGGCAGCCTCCAGTCGTCCATCCCCTGCTGCGGCATCGACAACTGGGCGGCCGGCGGCGCCTTCGCCGAGGTCGCGCCGCTGCCCACGGGCATCGAGACCTTCGCGTCGTTCTATCTGTCGATCACGAAGAACCCCAACCGCGCCGCGTTCTCCTGGGACGCCGCCACCGGGACCGTCGTGCTGAACTGGCAGACCGCCTGGAAGCAGCCGTCCATCGCCATGGCCAAGACGATCTTCGACAGGATCAACGCGACCGAGGGCACGATCTACCGGACCGACCTCTTCGGCGTGTACAAGATCTGGGGCGATCACCTGACGTACCACCCGCTCGGCGGCGCGGTGCTGAACAAGGCGACCGACAACTACGGCCGCCTCACGGCCTACCCCGGCCTGTACGTCATCGACGCCTCCCTGATCCCCGGCAACACCACCGTCAACCCGTTCGTCACCATCACCGCCCTGGCCGAGCGGAACATCGAGAAGATCATCGCCACCGACCTGTGACGCGGAGCCGGACCGCCCCGCCCCTCCCGGTGCCCCGGCGCCGCCGTATGATCCATGCGCCGCCGGGGCCGTGCGCGGCCGACGCGTAGCGCGCCGGGCCGGCGTCCGGGCCTCGCGGCGTCCCAGCACCTTCGCGGAACGGAAGACACGATGGCAGAGCGGGCCGATCAGGCGATCAAGGCGCTTCGCGCGGAACTCGACGACCTCGCCGCGCTGGTGCGCGGCCTCACGGCGGACGACCTCGGCCGCCCCTCGGGGGCCGCCGAGTGGGACGTCTCCCAGGTGCTGAGCCACCTGGGCAGCGGCGCGGAGATCAACCTGGCCGCCCTCGACGCGGCGCTCGGCGGGACCGACGGCCCGGACATGGACTTCATCAAGGGCGTGTGGGCCCGATGGGACGGGATGTCGCCCGCCGCCCGCGCCGAGGAGTTCGTCAGGGCGAACGAGGCGCTGGTGAGCCGCCTGGAGAGCCTGGACGGGCGGACGCGGGACGACCTCCTCGTCCCGATCTGGTTCCTGCCGCAGCCGATCGACGTGGCGGGGTTCGCCGGCATGCGGCTCAGCGAGGTCGCGCACCACACCTGGGACGTGAAGGTCGCGTTCGACCCGGCCGCCGCCCTGGACCCGGTCGCCGTCGACCTGCTGGTCGACGAGGCCGGCCGTCTCGCCGGGTTCCTCGGCAAGGCGGACGCGCTGGGCGGCCGGCAGGTGACGGTCGCCGTGCACGTCACCGCTCCGGAGCGCTCGTTCGGCCTCGAGATCCGCGACGCCGTGGCGCTCGTCGACACCCCGGCCGAGCCCGACGCCGTCCTCACGGCCCCCGCGGAATGGTGGCTGCGCCTCCTCACCGGCCGGCACGCGCCCGAGCGCACCCCCGCCGGCGTCCGGCTCACGGGCGACGCGCTCACCCTGGACGACCTCCGACGGGTATTCCCGGGGTTCTGACCCTCCCGGCCTCATAATCCCACCAAAACCGGTAGGTTTTTGACACGCGAGCGGCCTGCTGGGCGTGTCCGTCCCCCGGGAGCACGCGGGCGCCGAGGTGGGGGCGGCCACGCTCGCCGAGGTGTTCCGCCTGCTCGCGACCGGCGACCCCAACATCGCGCAGATCCCGCAGAGCCACTTCGTGTACGTCAACGTCCTGCGCGCGCAGGGGTCACCGGAGCAGAAGAGGTTCTTCTTCGGCGAGGTGCTCGCGGGCAGGCGGTTCGGCAACGCCCAGTCGGAGGCGGGCACCAGGCACGTCCAGGACTACCGGACCCGTCTCACCCCCGCCCCTGACGGCGGCCACGTCCTCACGGGCGAGAAGCACTACAGCACGGGAGCCCTGTTCGCCGACTGGATCCCCGTCCTGGCCAGGGACGCCGACGAGCTGCTCCAGGTGGCGTACGTGCCCAGGGACGCCCCCGGCGTCGAGGTGATCGACGACTGGGCGGGGATGGGCCAGCGGGTCACGGCCAGCGGCACGGTCCGCCTCCGGGAGGTGCGGGTGCCGGCCGCGCACGTCGTGCCGCACCACCTGACGTTCACCGGTCCCCACCTCCACGGCGCGCTCGCCCAGCTCCTGCACGCGGCCATCGACGTCGGTATCGCGGGCGCCGCGCTGCGGGACGCCCGGGAGTTCGTGCTGACGAAGAGCCGGCCGTGGTTCGAGAGCGGCTCCGCCACGGCGGCCGAGGACCCTCTGCTCATCCAGCGGTTCGGTGAGCTGGCCGTCACCCTGC
The DNA here is from genome assembly GCF_000511135.2 of Microbispora sp. ATCC PTA-5024. Lineage (NCBI taxonomy): Bacteria > Bacillati > Actinomycetota > Actinomycetes > Streptosporangiales > Streptosporangiaceae > Microbispora > Microbispora sp. ATCC PTA-5024. The sequence goes on from NZ_KI866522.1 coordinate 2,412,519, forward strand.
GGGCGGCGCAGGCCCTGCTGCGGGAGGCGGGCCGGGCCGTGGACGACGCCCGTGCCGTCCTCGCCGCCCACGACGCCCACGACGCCGCAGCCGGCGCGGGACCGGGCGCCGCGGACGACCGGGAGGCCGCCGAGGCCGCGGGGGCGGCGTCCATCTCCGTCGCCACCGCCAAGGCGTACGCGGACCGGGCCGCGATCGAGCTCGCCGACGCCGTCTTCGAGGTGTCGGGAACGCGGTCGAGCCTGGAGGGGCTCAACCTCAACCGGCACTGGCGCAACGCCCGCACGCACACCCTGCACGACCCGGTGCGGTGGAAGGTGCAGCACATCGGCCGGTACACGCTGAACGGCACCCTCCCGCCCCGCCACGGCCTCCTCTGACCCACGGAGAGCACGACCATGACCTCGTCGCCCCTGACGTTCCACTGGTTCCTGCCCACGTACGGCGACAGCCGCTACATCGTCGGCGGCGGGCACGGCCTGGCCGCCGGCTCGGCCTCCGGCGACCGTCCCGCCACCCTCAGCTACCTCGGCCAGATCGCCCGGGCCGCGGAGGACCTCGGCTTCGCGGGCGCGCTCACGCCGACCGGCGCGTGGTGCGAGGACGCCTGGCTGACCACGGCGATGCTGGCGGAGGCCACCGAGCGGCTGAAGTTCCTCGTCGCGTTCCGGCCGGGCCTGCTCAGCCCCACGCTCGCCGCGCAGATGGCCGCCACCTACCAGTGGCACTCCGGCGGGCGGCTCCTGCTCAACGTGGTCACCGGCGGCGAGGCGCACGAGCAGCGGGGGTACGGCGACTTCCTGGACAAGGCCGCGCGGTACGCCAGGGCCGGCGAGTTCCTGGAGGTGGTCCGGGCGCTGTGGTCGGGCGGCCCGGTCGACTTCCGGGGCGAGCACGTCCAGGTCGAGGGCGGACGCATCCCGCGCGTGCCGGACCCCCTGCCGCCGATCTACTTCGGCGGGTCGTCCCAGCCGGCCGGGCCGGTGGCCGCCCGCCACGCCGACGTCTACCTGACCTGGGGCGAACCGCCCGCGGACGTCGCCGCCAAGCTCGCCTGGATGGCGTCGCTCGCCGCCGCCGAGGGACGCTCCCTGCGGTACGGCATCCGGCTGCACGTCATCACACGCGACACGGCGGACGAGGCGTGGGCGGCGGCCGACCGGCTGCTCGCGGCCGTCGACCCCGAGACGATCAGCCGGGTGCAGGAGGGCCTGCGGCGCAGCGAGTCCGAGGGGCAGCGGCGCATGCTCGACCTGCACGGCGGCCGGTCCGCGGACCTCCTGGTCGCGCCCAACCTGTGGGCCGGCGTGGGGCTCGTCCGCGGCGGCGCGGGGACCGCCCTCGTGGGCAGCCACCGGGAGGTGGCCGACCGGATCGCCGAGTACCACGACCTGGGGCTGACCGAGTTCATCCTGTCGGGCTACCCGCATCTGGAGGAGGCGTACTGGTTCGGCGAGGGCGTCCTGCCGCTGCTCGCCGAGCGCGGCCTGTGGACGCACCCGGCGCGGGCCGCCGCCCTCTCACCGGCCGCCGTCCCCTTCGCGGGGGTCTGACCGCCTCCGGCGCCGGGGGCCGGGCGGTCACGAGGCCGGGACCCCGTCGCCGAGTGTGCGGCGATTCCGGTAGAGGTCGCGCAGGAGCAGGACCTCCGCGCCGTGGTGGACGACCTCGCGGTTGATGTGCAGGATCAGCGCCGCCAGCGGGAACCCGGCGTACGGGCCCTCACTCGGCCCGCACGGCCGGGCGAGGCCCTCCTCCCCGAGGCCGCGCACCCCCTCGATCCAGACGGTGTACGCCTCGTCGAGCTGGCGCAGGGCCTCGCCGGCCGATCCCGCGTAGGGGAAGTGGTCGTGATGGACCGGAGGGCCGCCGAAGTGGGCGGCCGACCGCATGCCGAGGACGCCGACGATCACGTGTGCGAGCCGCCAGGCGATCGTCGTCACCGGCGCCGGGCGGGGCTCCGGCAGGGCGAAGTCGATCGCGTACTCCCCGTCCCCCACGGAGGCCGGGGCCGTGCCGGTGCCGCGGGGACGGACGCTCCAGCAGCCCGCCACCGGCTCCCAGAGGTACTCCTCGTCGGTGAGCCCGTCGAGCCGGGGACGCAGATGGGTGCGCCAGTGCCAGTCGAGCTGGTCGTGCAGGTGCGTGCTCCACGCGATGCCCATGCCGGAACCCTAGCCCGCGCCCCCGCCGCCCGGCCCCGCCCCGCCGTGCGTGGGGCGTCCGGGGGCGGAGGGGGTCGCGGCACAGGAGGAGTCCGGAGGTCACGAGCGCAGGGTACGCCGGGACGATCGGCGCGAGCGCGCCTGTTTCGTGATGCTCACCCCCTTGACGTTCCACAAATGCGGGGATAAACACATACAAAACAACATCGAAACGGCGGTGAACCCACACGATGTACGCCGAGGAACGGCAGCAGGAGATCCTGAGCGCCGCCCGGGCCGCCGGGCGGGTGGACGTGGTGACGCTCGCCGAGCAGTTCGGGGTCACCACGGAGACCATCCGCCGCGATCTGACCGTCCTGGAGCGCGCGGGCGTGCTGCGCCGGGTGCACGGCGGGGCGATTCCGGTCGAACGGCTCGGGTTCGAGCCGGCCCTCGCCGCCCGCGACGAGGTCATGACGGCCGAGAAGGAGCGAATCGCCAAGGCCGCCCTGGCGGAGCTCCCACAGGACGGCGCGATCATCATCGACGCGGGGTCGACCATGGGCCGCCTCGTGCAGGTCCTCCCGGCGGACCGCGAGCTCACGGTCGTCGTGAACTCGCCGCCGCTCGCGACCGCGCTGGCCACCCGGCCCTCCGTGACCGTCCTCATGCTCGGCGGCCGGGTGCGGGGGCGCACGCTGGCCACGGTCGAGGACTGGGCGCTCCAGCAACTCTCCCAGCTCCACGTGGACGTCGCCTTCATGGCGACCAACGGCTGCTCGGTGGCACGAGGGCTCACCACCCCCGACCCGGCCGAGGCGGCGATCAAGCGGGCGATGATCGCCTCGGCGCAGCGGTCCGTGCTGCTGGCCGACCACACGAAGTTCGCCGGGAACTACCTCGCCCGCTTCGCCACGCTGGCGGAGATCGACGTGATCATCACGGACGCGGGCCTCGACCTGGAGCTGGCGGCCGACCTGGCGGCGGCGGGTCCCGAGGTCGTCCGGGCATGATCCTCACGCTGACCCTGAACCCGAGCCTCGACCGGACCATCGAGGTCGGCGCGCTCACCCGCGGGGCCGTCATCCGGGCGGGCGCGGCCCACCTCGACCCCGGCGGCAAGGGCGTCAACGTGTCGCGGGCCCTGCTGGCAAACGGTGTCAGGTCGTGCGCCGTCATCCCGTACGGCGGCAGCGAGGGGCGGCGGCTCGTGGAGCTGCTGTCGGTCGAGGGCATCGACATGATCCCCGTGCCGGTGGCGGGCCCGACCCGCTCGAACGTCGCGCTCGCCGAGCCCGACGGCACGGTCACGAAGGTCAACGAGCCGGGCACGGCCCTCACGGCGGCCGAGCTGGACACGCTGGCGGCGGCCGTGCTCGACGCGGCCCGGTCCGCCGACTGGGTGGTCGCCTCGGGCAGCCTGCCCCCCGGCGTGCCGGTGGACGTGTACGCCGGGCTGTGCCGCAGGTTCGGAGCGGCCGGGATCCACCTGGCCGTGGACACCAGCGGGCCGGCCCTCGTGTCCGCGGTCTGCGCCGGACCGGCCCTCGTCAAGCCCAACCGCGACGAGCTCGCCGAGGCGACGGGCGCCGACATGGCCCACCTGGGCGATGTGATCGACGCCGTCGGGAAGCTGCGGGCGATGGGCGCCCGCTCCGTCCTCACCAGCCTCGGAGCCGACGGCGCCCTGCTCGTCGAGGACGGTGGCGCCTGGTTCGGGGACTGCCCGGTCGCCGAGCCCCGCAGCAGCGTCGGCGCGGGCGACGCGATGCTCGCCGGCTTCCTCGCGGCGGGGGCCCAGGGCGAGGAGGCGCTGGCCGAGGGCCTCGCGTGGGCGAGCGCCGCCGTCGGGCTGCCCGGCAGCCGGATGCCCGGTCCGGCCGACATCGATCGCACAGCCGTCCGGATCACCACCCCTGATCCGGCCCTGCCGCTCACGCCCGGGGGATGAGCGGCGCAACTCCCCCCAGCCGGCCCGCCGGGCCGGCCGCCCCGGAAGGAGCACGACATTGGCCACCCCGTACACCCCCACCGTCCACGGAACCGGTGTGAGGGCGACGATCCAGCGCTTCGGCGGTCACCTCGCCGGGATGATCATGCCCAACATCGGTGCCTTCATCGCCTGGGGCCTCATCACGGCCCTGTTCATCCCGACCGGCTGGGTGCCCAACACCACGCTGGCGGCCCTGGTCGACCCCGTCATCAAGGTGCTGCTCCCCGTGCTCATCGGCTACACGGGCGGCCGCATGGTCCACGGCCAGCGCGGCGCGGTCGTCGGCGCGGTGGCGACCATGGGCGTCGTCGTCGGGGCGGACGTCCCGATGTTCCTCGGCGGCATGATCATGGGCCCGCTCGCCGCGTACGTGCTCAAGCACGTCGACCGGTTCACCGAGGAGCGGACGCGGGCCGGGTTCGAGATGCTGGTGGACAACTTCACCGCGGGCATCGTGGGCGCCCTCGCCGCCATCGCCGGCGTCCTCGCCATCGGCCCGGTCGTGGAGCGGTGCACCCAGGTGGCGGAGAGCGGCGTCGAGTGGCTGGTGAACCACCACCTCCTGCCGATCGCCTCGGTCATCATCGAGCCGGGCAAGGTCCTGTTCCTCAACAACGCGATCAACCACGGCGTCCTCGGCCCGCTGGGGGTCGCCGAGACGGTCCAGCACGGCAAGTCGATCCTGTTCATGCTGGAGTCGAACCCCGGCCCCGGCCTCGGCCTGCTCATCGCGTACCTGCTGTTCGGCCCGCGCGCCCTGCGGCCCAGCACGCCCGCCGCCATCGTGATCCACTTCCTCGGCGGCATCCACGAGATCTACTTCCCGTACGTGCTGATGAAGCCGCGCCTGATCCTGGCCGTCATCGCGGGCGGCGCGTCCGGCATCCTGACGTTCCTGGTCACCGGGGCGGGACTGGTGGCCACGCCGTCCCCCGGCAGCATCTTCGCCTACATGGCCGTGACGCCCAAGGGCGGCTGGTTCGGCGTGATCGCCGGCATCGTCGTCGCCACGGCGGTCTCGTTCGCGGTGGCGTCGGCCCTGCTCGGCTTCGGCCGGGGCGCCGGGGACGACTCCGGCGAGCCGGACGCCGAGGCAGCCGAGTCCGCGGAGGCCGCCGACGGGACGGCCGCCGACGGGGCCACTCCCGAGACCACCGCCGTCGAGATCAACACCACCGTTCCGGCCGCCAAGGAGGCGTGACGCCGTGTCCACCATTGAGAGCAAGGACGTCCACAAGATCGTCGTGGCCTGCGACGCGGGGATGGGCAGCAGCGTGATGCTGGCGAGCCAGCTCCGCAGGCAGCTCAAGGGGTCCTCCGTCGCGGTGGAGCACACCCCGGTCAACTCGATCCCCACGGACGCCGACGTGATCCTGTGCCACGTCGGGCTGGCGGCCCGGGCCCGGGCGACCGCCCCCGGCGTCGTGCTCGTGCCGTTCCAGGTCTTCATCGGCGACCCCGCGGTCACCCGGCTCGTCACGACCATCAAGAACGGCGGGACGATCAATGGCTGACCGGGCCGGCACGGCCCCGCTCCCCCTCGACCCCCGCGCCGTACGGCTGGACGCCGTGGCCGTGGACGTCGAGGACGCGATCCGGCAGTGCGGGCGGGCCCTCGCCGCCGTCGGCGCCGTGGACGGCTCGTACATGGAGGCGATGCTGGAGCGCGAGCGGTCGATCTCCACGTACGTCGGAGAGGGGGTCGCCATCCCCCACGGGACACTGGTCTCCAAGGACGCCGTCCGGCACGACGCGGTCTGCGTGCTGCGCTTCCCCGGCGGGGTCGACTGGCACGGCGAGCGGGTGACGGTGTGCGTCGGCATCGCCGCCCGCGGCGACGGCCACGTCCGGCTGCTGTCGGAGCTCGCGCGGATCCTGCTCGACCCGGACCGGGCCGCCGCGCTGCGGGACGCGACCGAGGTCGCCGCGGTCGTCGCCCTGCTCACCCCTGATCCCGACCCCGAAGGAGAGGACGCATCCGAGTGAAGGTCGCCCGATTCCACGCGCCCGGCGACATCCGCCTCGAGGACGTGCCGGAGCCCCGGCCGCGCCCCGGCGAGGTCAAGGTGCGCGTGCGCAACTGCTCCACCTGCGGCACCGACGTGAAGATCTTCCGGTACGGCCACCACCACATCAGGCCGCCGCGCGTGATGGGGCACGAGATCGCCGGCGAGATCGCCGAGCTGGGCGACGGCGTGACCGGGTGGAGCCCCGGCGACCGCGTCCAGGTCATCGCCGCCATCCCCTGCGGAGTCTGCGAGGAGTGCCGCCGGGGGCACCGCACCGTCTGCCCCGACCAGGAGTCGATGGGCTACCACTACGACGGCGGCTTCGCCCAGTACATGATCGTGCCGGCCAAGGTCCTCGCCGTGGACGGCCTCAACCGGATCCCGGACGGCGTGGGCTTCGCGGAGGCCTCGGTCGCCGAGCCCCTCGCCTGCGTCCTCAACGGCCAGGAGCTGGCCCGGGTGGGCGACGGCGACGACGTCGTGGTGGTCGGCTCCGGGCCGATCGGCTGCCTGCACGTGCGGCTGGCCCGCGCGCGCGGGGCGGGCCGGGTGTTCCTCGCCGACCTCAACGCCGGCCGCCTCGCCATGGCCGCCGACCTGGTCCGGCCCGACGCGGCCATCTGCGCCGGCGACGTCGACCTGGTCGACGAGGTGCGCAAGCTCACCGGCGGACGCGGGGCGGACGTCGTCGTCACGGCGGCGGCCTCGGGCGCCGCCCAGGAGCAGGCGGTGCAGATGGCGGCCCGCCAGGGGCGGATCAGCTTCTTCGGCGGGCTGCCGAAGGACGACCCGGTGATCCGGCTCGACTCCAACGTCGTCCACTACCGGGAGCTCACGATCGTCGGGGCGAACGGGTCGAGCCCGGCCCACAACGCGCGGGCCCTGGGCCTGATCGCCGGCGGGGCCGTCCCCGTGGCCGACCTCATCACCCACCGGCTCGGACTCCCCGAGGTCCTGGACGCCATCGACGTCGTCGGCCGCGGCGCGGCCATCAAGGTCACCATCGAGCCCTGAAGGAGGTTCGCGATGCCGGAAAGGACCGTGGCGGTCGCGTCGCGCTCCGGTTTGCACGCCCGCCCCGCCAAGATCTTCGTGCAGGCCGCGGCCAGGCAGGGGACGCCGGTGCGGATCCGCGTCGGGAACGGCGCGCCGGTCCGGGCCGACAGCATGCTGGCTGTGCTGTCCCTCGGCGCAGAGCACGGCACCGAGGTCACGCTGGAGGCGGACGGCCCCGGCGCCGACGAGGCGCTGGCCTCCCTGGCCGAGCTCCTCGGCCGCGACCTGGACGCCGAGGGCGCCCCCGGCGCCTGACCTCGCCCGCTCCCCCGCCCGCTCCCCCTGCGAGACAGGGACGAGCGAGGGGACGCGCGTTCGCGCTGCCCCGGGGCAGACTGGGAGCGGAACCCTCCCCGCGGGGAGGGACCGGCGCGGGCTGGAGGGCGTGAGGTGGCGGGCGAACCGGTGGGCGAGTACGTCCGGCGGCCGCCCGCGCCCCCGCTCCGGGCGCTCGTGGCCGAGTACGGCGGCTACCGGGAGGCCGGCGCGGCGCCCCGGGTCCACCGCGGGCTGCCCTCGCCGTACCTCACGATGATCGTCACACTCGACGACCCGCTCGTGGTGGCCGCGCACCCCGACCCCCGCACTCCGCCCGGGTCGTACGACACGCTGGTGGGCGGGCTCCACACCACGCCCGCGCTGATCACGCACGACGGGAGGCAGTCGGGCGTCCAGATCTCGCTGACGCCGCCCGGCGCCCGCGCCCTGCTGGGAGTCCCGGCGGGCGAGCTGTCCGGGCTGGACCTCGACGGCGCCGACGTGCTCGGGCGTCTGGCGTGCGAGCTGCGCGAGCGCCTGCGGGAGGCCCCCGGATGGTCCGAACGGTTCACCGTCCTCGACGAGGTGCTGCTGCGCCGCGTGGCCTCGGCCCCGGCGCCCGCGGCCGAGGTCCAGTGGGCCTGGCGGCGGATCGCCTCCAGCGGCGGCGGCGTGAGCGTGGCCGACCTCGCGGCCGGCGTGGGGTGGAGCACCCGGCACCTGGCCGACCGGTTCCGGCGCGAGATCGGCCTCGGACCGAAGGAGGCGTGCCGGGTCGTCCGGTTCCACCGGGTGCGGCGGGCGCTGCAACAGGCCGCGCTGACCGGGTCGCGCCTCACACTGGCCGACGCCGCCGCGGCCCACGGCTACTGCGACCAGGCGCACCTGGCCCGCGAGTTCGGCGCGCTGGCCGGGCTGCCGCCCAGCGCGTGGCTGGCCGAGGAGTTCCCCTGGTTCCGAAACGTCCAAGCCGCCGGCCTCGGTCCGGCCACAGACTCGTGGGCATGAGCGACACCACACCACCGCCCCAGGTCTGGCCCACGCTGCGCGCCCGCGACGCGCGCGCCCTCATCCGGTTCCTCGTCGACGCGTTCGGCTTCGAGGAGACCGCCGTGTACGGCGACGGGGACCACGTCAGCCACGCCCAGCTCACCTGGCCCCTCGGGGGCGGGATCATGCTCGGGTCGGTCCGGGACACCCCCGGCGACACGTGGAACCTCGCCCCCGGAACGTTCGGGGCGTACGTCGTGACCGACGACCCCGACGCGCTGTACGCGCGGGCGACGGCCGCGGGGGCGCAGGTCGTCCGGGAGCCGGAGGACCACGACTACGGCTCCCGGGGGTTCGAGGTGCGGGATCCGGAAGGCAACCTCTGGTCCTTCGGCACCTACCGGGGCGAGCCAAGCAAAACTTGAATCTCTCCGGTTTTCGCGTCGTAAATCGATGAATAGGCCGCGCAAAAGCGGATAGGGAGTGCCTGACATGCACGAACAGGGCTAAACGCGGCCTACATCGATGAGAGGAGACGTCCGGCATGACGGACGTGTCGAGCAAAGGACCGGGGCCCGGGGACGATCGTCCCGTGCTGACCAACCGGCAGGGACACCCGGTCTACGACAACCAGAACCAGCGCACCATCGGCGCGCGCGGGCCGGCGACCCTCGAGAACTACCACTTCCTCGAGAAGATCAGCCACTTCGACCGGGAGCGCATTCCGGAGCGGGTCGTCCACGCGCGCGGCACCACGTCGTACGGATTCTTCGAGGCCTACGGCTCCTGGGGCGACGAGCCCATCGCCCGGTACACCCGGGCCAAGCTCTTCCAGGAGGCCGGGAAGCGCACGGACGTCGCGGTCCGCTTCTCCACGGTGATCGGCGGCCGGGACTCCTCCGAGTGCGCCCGCGATCCGCGCGGATTCGCGGTCAAGTTCTACACCGAGGACGGCAACTGGGACCTCGTCGGCAACGACCTCGCGGTGTTCTTCATCCGGGACGCCATCAAGTTCCCCGACGTCATCCACGCCCTCAAGCCCGACCCGGTCACCTTCCGCCAGGACCCGAACCGGATCTTCGACTTCATGTCGCAGAGCCCGGAGAGCCTGCACATGCTCGTCAACCTGTTCAGCCCCCGCGGCATCCCGGCCGGCTACCGGCACATGCAGGGGTTCGGGGTGAACACGTACAGGTGGGTGAACGCCGAGGGCGAGACCCGGCTGGTGAAGTACCACTGGATGCCCAAGCAGGGCGTCCGCAGCATGACGGCCGCGGACGCGGCCCGCATCCAGGCGAACGACCTGGGCCACGCCACCAGGGACCTGCGCGAGGCCATCGACAGGGGCGAGTACCCCGAGTGGGAGCTGCTCGTCCAGATGATGAGCGACGACGAGCACCCCGAACTGGACTTCGACCCGCTGGACGACACCAAGGTCTGGCCCGAGGACGTCTTCCCGGCCAAGCCCGTCGGCCGCATGGTCCTCGACCGGAACGTGTCCAACCAGTTCGCCGAGAACGAGCAGATCTCGTTCGGCACCGGCGTGCTGGTCGACGGCCTCGACTTCTCCGACGACAAGATGCTCGTGGGCCGCACCTTCTCCTACAGCGACACCCAGCGGTACCGGGTCGGGCCCAACTACCTGCAGCTTCCGGTAAACCAGGCGAAGAACGCGCAGGTGCGGACCAACCAGCGGGACGGCCTGATGACGTACCACGTCGACGAAGGCGGCGAGAACCCGCACGTCAACTACGAGCCCTCGATCACCGGCGGGCTCAGGGAGGCGGAGTACCCGACGCACGACGAGCAGGGCCCGGAGGTCGTGGGCCGGGTCACCCGCAAGCGGATCCCGCGGACCGACGACTACACGCAGGCGGGCCAGCGCTACCTGCTGATGGAGGAGTGGGAGCGCGACGACCTCGTGGAGAACCTGACCACCATGCTGTCCCAGTGCGTCCGGCCCATCCAGGAGCGGATGGTCTGGCACCTCCTGCTGGCCGAGGACGACCTCGGGCTGCGCGTGGGCGAGGGTCTCGGCATCACGCCCGACGACGTCAAGCACCTGGAGCCGCTGGCCAGCCAGGACCTGACGGAGGAGGACCAGGCGCGCCTCGCCAACCTCGGCAAGAACGGCCCCCGCGACGTGTCCGGACTGAAGATGACGCACTGCGTCCCGGACGAGCGCGCGACCGTCGCCGCCGAGAGCTGACGACCGCGGTCACGGAGCCCCGGCCCCCTCGGGAGCCGGGCTTCCGGCGTCTTCCCGGGCCTTCGGGAATTACCCGGAGGAAGCGGCGATCGTCTGAGAGGACCGGCCCGCCCCTGCGAAGCTGGCGCTCATGTCGGGAACGGCGGCGGCGCGGGCGATGGGCCGGCTCGCCGCCGCGGCCGCCGCCCACTGCGCCGACCTGGACGCGGCCGCCCGTCTCACAGCCGCGCACGCCTGGGTCGGCGGCGGCGCCCCCCGCTTCGCGAACGACCTCGCCCGCCACCGCGCCGCCCTCCAGTCCGCCCTCGAGTCGGCGCTCGGCGCGGTCTCCGCCCTCGCCGCCCGGCAGGGCTCCCCCTCCCCCGCCGTGCCGCAGGTGCGGACGTCCGTGACGGTCATGGTGGCGACGCCCGGGCCGTACCGGGGGGTGGACCCGCGGGCGATGGGCGGCCTGATCGCCGCGCTGGAGACGGCGGCCGGCCGTCTGCCCGATCTCGCGGCCCTCCTCCGGGCCGAACTGGCAGCCCTGTGCCTTCCGGCGGGCGACGGCCTGACGGTCGCCCGGATCTCCGCGTGGGCCGCCGAGCAGGCGCGGGACCTGCGCCGCCGCCTCGACCTGATCCAGCGGGCGGAGGACGGCACCGGTCTCGTACCGGCCGGCCTGATCGGATTCGGGCTGTTCGGGTCGTTCGCCGCCGACCCCGGCGACGCCGGGACGCTGCTGCGCCGCGCCGCCTCGGGCGACGCCGGGGCCCTGACGGCCCTGCTCGCGCTGCAGGCGTGGGGCGCCGACCCCGGGCTCGCCGCCCGCGTCCACGCCTGGTGGCGGGCGCTGCCCCAGGATCGGCGCGACGAGCTGGTCGCCGCGGCGCCCCGCGGCGTCGGCTCGCTCGACGGCCTTCCGGCCGCCGTACGCGATCAGGCGAACCGGCGGTTCCTGGCGGCGGAGAAGACCCGGCTGACGGCCGAGTGCCGCCGGCTCGTCGCGCTCATGGGGCGGACGGGCGAGCCCGGCGTGCTCCTCACCCTCGACGCGGCGCAGCGCGCCCTGGACAAGGTCCTCCTGGTCGAGCGGTCGCTCGCGCCGGGCGGCGCCGGCGGCCTCCCCCACGCGTACCTGCTCGCGTTCGGCCACACCGGGCTCGGGAGGCTCGTCGTCTCGTGGGGCGACCCCGACACGGCCGACACCACCGTGACGTACGTCCCCGGCCTCGGCAGCCGCCTCGACGGCGCGGACGGCGACGTCGAGCGGGCCCGGCAGCTGTGGCAGCAGTGCCGGGCCACCGCCACCGGGCGGCGGGTCGCCTCGATCGCCTGGCTCGGGTACGACGCCCCGCAGATCGGACCGGCGATGATCACGCCGGGGACGTCGGTGGCGACGGAGGCGCCGGCCACGGCGGGCGCGGGAGCGCTCGCGTCCTTCGCCGACGGGCTGCACGCCGCCCACCGGCCCGCCGCGGACGCGCGCAACGTCGTCCTCGGCCACAGCTACGGCTCCCTGGTCGCGGGCAAGGCCGCCCTGCTGCGGCCGGGGCGCCTGGCGGACGAGTTCGTCTTCGTGGGCAGCCCCGGAGTCGGCGTCGAGCACGCGGCCGACCTCGGCGTCCCGGCCGCGCACGTCTGGGTGGGCGAGGCGGGCAACGACCCGGTGGCGTACCTCGGCCGCTTCGCCGCCGACCCCGGCGACGCCTCCTTCGGCGCCCGCCGCTTCTTCGTCCAGCGCACCCTCATCGCCGACGCCCACTCCAGCTACTGGAACCCGCACTCGGCGTCGCTGCTCAACATGGCGATGATCGTGAACGGCCGGTACGACGCGCTCATCCAGCCGAAGCCCCTCGAACGGCCCGAGCTGCTGATGCCTGAACTCGCCCCCGACGCTTTGCGGGGGTCGGACCGGTGAGACGCGTGCTGTGCGCTCTTCTGGCGGCGGTGCTGGCCGGCTGCGGAGGCGTGAGGAGCGACGCGATGGACAGGACGTTGAGCGAGCACGAGGCGCTGGACCGCATCGGCACGCTCATCACCTCCACGGCGGCGGTCCTGCGTCCGCACCCCCGCCTGGAGCCTCTGACGCTGTTCACCGTCCCCGGCCGCTGCCAGGACGCGGAAGGCGGCTCCGGCCGGATCGTCGTGAGCCGCGCCTACTGGCTGCGCGAGGTACCGGCGCGGGACAACGTCCACGTGGCGCGTCAGGTCGTGGACGAGTGGACCAGGCAGGGGCACACGCTCGTCGGAACCGGGGGCTTCGAGTCCGGGCATCCGAACGTGTCCGCCCTGTCGCGGCCGGACGGGTTCGTCCTGGCGCTGGCCTGGGCGGAGGGGGACCATCTCTACCTCGCCGCCACCTCGCCCTGCGTCCGTCCCGACCGGACACCGGCTCCCTGATCATCCGGGCCGTGGCGGGCGACGGGAGGCGCTACCCTACGGGAAGGCCGGAGTTGTTGAGGAGTGTGTGGTTATGCGCGTTGTTGATGCTTTCCGGGAGGCGTACGGCGCCGAGCCCGCCGGAGTGTGGCACGCGCCGGGGAGAGTCAACCTGATCGGCGAGCACACCGACTACAACGACGGCTTCGTCCTGCCGTTCGCGGTCCCGTGGGGCGTCACCGCCGCCGTCTCTCCGCGCGAGGACGGCGTGATCCGCATCCGCTCACTCCAGGCGCCGGGCAAGGACCAGGTCCTCGACGACCTCGACCGGGCGGAGGGGTGGGCCCGCTACCCCGTGGGCGTCGTGTGGGTCCTGCGCGAGCGCGGCCTGCCGGTCGGGGGCGCCGACATCGTCATGGACGGGGACGTGCCGGCGGGCGCCGGGCTGTCCTCCAGCGCCGCCCTGGAGGTCTCCGTCGCCCTCGCCCTGAACGACCTGTACGACCTCGGCCTGGAGCGCATGGAGCTGGCCAGGATCGGCCAGAAGGCCGAGAACGACTTCGTCGGCATGCCGTGCGGGATCATGGACCAGGCGGCCTCGGCGCTGAGCGAGGAGGGGCACGCCCTCTTCCTCGACTGCCGCTCCCTGGGCAGCCGCTCGATCCCGTTCGACCTGGCCGCGCACGGACTCCAGCTGCTGATCATCAACACCCGCGTCCACCACGAGCTGGCGGACGGGCAGTACGCCCGCCGCCGCCGGGACTGCGAGAGCGCCGCCAAGCACCTCGGCCTGGCGTCCCTGCGCGACGTGACGGACCTCGCCGACGCGCTGGCCCGGCTGAGCGGCGACGAGCGGGCGCGCACCCAGCACGTCGTGACGGAGAACCACCGCGTCGAGGCCGTGATCGGGCTGCTGCGGGCGGGAGCCGTCCAGGAGATCGGCGCGCTGCTCAACGCGTCGCACCTGTCCCTGCGCGACCAGTACGAGGTGTCGTGCGACGAGCTCGACGTCGCCGTCGAGTCGGCGATCAAGGGCGGCGCCCGGGGCGCCCGCATGACCGGCGGCGGCTTCGGCGGCTCGGCGATCGCGCTCGTGGCCGACGACCGGGTGGACCGGGTGCGCGCCACCGTGGCCGGGGCCTACGAGGAGCGCGGCTGGGCCGCCCCCGAGTTCCTGCCGGCCGTCCCGGCCCCCGGAGCCCGCAGGCTCGTCTGACCCGCCGCCGGCCTCGACGCCGCGCCGGCGCCCCCCGCTCGGTACGGCCGGGTCAGCCGAGCGGCGGGAACCGCGGGGGCCGCCGTTCGAGGAACGCGCCCACCCCCTCGGCGAAGTCGGGCCGCCCGAACGACTCGGCCATGAGCCGGACGGCCCTGTCGCGGGACTCGTCGAGCCCGGTCTCCCAGTCGCCCCACACCTGCCGTTTGATGATGGACATCGAGGTCGGCGAGCACTCCCTGGCCAGCTCGCCCGCGTAGGCGAGGGCCTCCTCCAGCAGCCGCTCCCCCGGGACGGCCCGGACGGCCAGGCCCATGGCGTACGCCTCGGCGCCGCTGAAGACCCGGGCGGACAGCAGCAGGTCCATGGCCCGGGCCTGCCCGGCGAGCCGGGGGAGGATCCACGCCAGGCCGTACTCCGCGATCAGCCCGCGACGGGAGAAGGCGGTCGTCCACTTGGCGTCCTCGGCCGTGAGGACGACGTCGCAGACGAGGGCGTGCACCATGCCGAGGCCGGCGCACGCGCCGTTCACGGCGGCGACGATCGGTTTGCGGATCGTCGCCGGGAACGTGGTGGGCCGGTCGTCCGGCTTCCCGGCGTACTCCCCCGACCCGATCTCGGTGAGCGTCCGGAAGTCCGCCCCGGCGCAGAAGCCTCGTCCCGCGCCCGTGACGACGACGGCCCGCACCGAGGGGTCGCTGTCGGCCTCCTCCAGCAGGTCGAAGTAGCGCCGTCCCATCTCGTCGGTCCAGGCGTTCAGCCGGTCGGGCCGGTTGAACGTCAGGAGCCGCACGCCGCCGTCGTCCTCGGACAGCACCACCATGGCCGCCTCCTTCGCAGAACTATGTTCTACCCCAGGAGGCCGTCCCGCGGAACGGCCGGGCCGTCAGTCCCGGGTACGGCGGACGTAGGCGGGCGTGAGGCTCACGTCGTCGTAGTACCGGTGGAAGACCGGCGTCGCGGCCCCGGACAGCGGCGGCACGATCCACGACCAGTCGGCGGGGCAGACCCGCCCGTTGCGCTCCTCCTTGTCCAGATGGATCATGAACCGCCGCGCCTCGGTGTGGTGGTCGGTCATGGTCACGCCGTCCTCCTCGAAGGAGTGGAGCACGGCGAGGTTCAGCTCCACCAGGGCCTGGTCGCGCCAGAGCGTCCGGTCGTGGGAGGTGTCGAGGCCGAGCCGCTCGGCGACTACGGGGAGCTGGTCGTAGCGGTCCGCGTCGGCCAGGTTGCGCGCGCCGATCTCGGTGCCCATGTACCAGCCGTTGAACGGCGCGCAGGGGTAGGTCACGCCCCCGATCTCCAGGGACATGTTC
Organism: Microbispora sp. ATCC PTA-5024; assembly: GCF_000511135.2. Classification (NCBI taxonomy): domain Bacteria; kingdom Bacillati; phylum Actinomycetota; class Actinomycetes; order Streptosporangiales; family Streptosporangiaceae; genus Microbispora; species Microbispora sp. ATCC PTA-5024. The sequence goes on from NZ_KI866522.1 coordinate 2,428,071, forward strand.
GAGATCGCCGGCACCGCGTGCCACTTCAGCCCGAGCTCCGCGAACCAGGGCAGCCGCGGGTGCCGCAGGGGCACCTCCAGGACCGCGTCGGAGGGCACCTCGCGCATGGAGAGGATGTCCTTGGTCTCGATGAGCAGCGGGAGCAGGTCGAACCTGGTCCCCTCCCCACGCCACCCCAGCCGGCGCGCCCACTCCGTGATCTCGGTGTTCGCGGGGTCGCCGGTCACGGAGCCGTCGGGGCCGACGTACCCCGCGTACCGGATGAGCTGGTCGTTCCAAATTCGCGGCGCGCGCTCCCCGGGCGTGTCGGGGGCGAACACCGTAATCGTCGGACGGATCCGGCCGCCGTTCGTCGCGACCCTGAGATGCTCCACGCACTCCTCGGCGACGCCGTCCGCCGTGTCCACGTGCCGGTGGTCCCGCACGCGCAGCGACCGCCAGTAGAGCCGTCCGATGCACTTGTTGCTGTTGCGCCACGCCACCCGGGCCCCGAACTCCAGTTCCTCGGGCGTGTGGGTGTACGTTCCCCGCTGCGAGACCTCCGCGAGGACCTCCCTGAGCCGGGGTCCCACCGGCCCCGCGGACGGGTTCTCCGCGTGGTACAGCCGGATGAAGTCCTCCGCCTCCCGCCTGTCGATCTCCCCTTCGCGCTCCGGTTCCCGTACGGCCTCCGCCGTCTTCCTGGACCTCAACCACGTCAGCACGACCGCCACACACTTCACACTCGCGGGCATCGCGCGCCGGTTCCGGGATGGCGGGGACGCCCTTCACGCAGTGGCCCTCACCCCACTGCGACGTCTGTGGTCCGCGGCTGCCGCGGCCCGAAGGCAGCGGCGCTCACATTTTCTGTGAAGTCCCATGATTTGTCCGGCGAATCCATACACTCGTGTGCCCGGTGGGACGGGCGCAACGCGAAAACCCCGGCGGGGGGCGACCTGTCGATCGCCCCCCGCCGGGGTGTGAGAAGCTCCCGCGATAGGACTCGAACCTATAACCTGCCGGTTAACAGCCGGCTGCTCTGCCGATTGAGCTACACGGGACTGCTTCGCTCCGCCTGGCCTGGCCTTTCGGCCTTCCTTGCGGCGCGGAACTAGATTAGCGCACTCCGGGGGGTGTCTGTCACATCCATTGCTGTTGGATAGTTGCAGGCCCTCGGGGTAGGGGGGCGGGGAACACGAGCGCGGGAGGTGGAAGATGCGGTACAAGGCGATGTTCGTCACGGGGCTGGCGGTCGGGTACGTCCTCGGCACGCGGGCCGGGCGCGAGCGGTACGAGCAGATCAAGCGCTTCGCGCAGCGGGTCGCCGACAGCCCGTCGGTCCAGGAGGCGGCGGGGCTGGTGGGGGCCCAGGCGTCGAAGGTGGCGGGCAAGGCCAAGGACCTCGCGGGCGACAGACTCGGCGACAAGGTGCCGTTCCTGCGCAGGCAGGAGTCGTGGGAGACCGACAGGGTGGGGGCCGCGACCGGCTGGCCGAGCAACGACCCCGACCGGCTCACCTGACATTTCCCCCGCGTACGGCGGCAGGCGCGACAGCCCCCGGCGACCGCTGGGGGCTTTCTCGTCGTTTCTGGAATCGCCGAATTAGTAACGAACCTCCGGCGATATCCCTTTTGTTCGCTTTTCTCGGCGGGCCGGCGGCCGTTCAGACGCCGAGGCTGCGCCGCATCTCCTCCAGGGCCTGCTCGGCGAGGGCCCGCAGGCCGGGGTCGGACGCGTCGAGACCCGGGTCGAAGACGAACTCCCAGCGCGGCGTGTCGTAGCCGGGCACGCGGCGGGCGACGAGGCGCACTCCCCCGCGGGCGTCCAGGGCCACGTGGCGGCTGGCCACGATCGACGCGGTGACGCGCTCCCTGACCGTCTCGGGCAGCGCGCCCGGCTCGGGCAGGGTCACGCGGTGGGCCCGCCCGTCGGTCATCGTGACCGTCACGCCCTCCTCGTCCCACACCGCCTTGTCCGTGAGGTGCCAGGGCAGGCGGAGGCCGCCGGGCAGGTGGAGCGCGTGGGTGGTCGCCACCACGTAGTCGCCCTCGGACGTCCGGGCGTGGCTGATGGGCCGTTCCCCGGCGTCGAGGGCGAGCGCCGTGCGGACCTCCGCGGGCAGGCGGCGGGAGCCGAGCAGGCGCACGGACCTGCCGAAGAGGGAGGGCTTCGAGTCAGCCAAGGGGCACCGCCTGGGAGCGCGACCGTCGTCGGGTACGTCCGCAGGCTATCCGGCCCCGCCGGCCGCCCACGAGCCGGGTACGGGCCCACAGGCCGCCCGCGTCGGACCCTCCACATCTAGGCGAGGCCGCGCGTGTCCGGTCCTCCCGGCACGCCCAGCCCGCACGGGTACGGGCCCACTCGGCCGCCCCATCCGGCCCTCCGGACGCGGCGGGGCCCCGCGGAGAGTCTCCGCGGGGCCCCGTCGACGGCGCGTCAGTCGAGGTAGTCGCGCAGCATCTGCGCCCGCGTGGGGTGGCGCAGCTTGGCCAGCGTCTTGGACTCGATCTGGCGGATGCGCTCGCGCGTCACACCGAACTCCCGGCCGACCTCCTCCAGCGTCCGGGGGTGGCCGTCCGCGAGGCCGAAGCGCAGCTGGATGATCCGCTGCTCGCGCTCCGACAGCGTGGCCAGGATGTCGTCGAGCTGGTCCTGGAGCATGATGAACGCGGCCGCCTCGATGGGCACCACGGCGTCGGCGTCCTCGATGAAGTCGCCGAGGTCGGAGTCCTCCTCACCGATCGGCGACTGGAGGGAGACGGGCTCCTGCGCGATGCGCTGGATCTCCACGACCCGGTCGATCGGCAGGTCCATCTCCGCCGCGATCTCCTCGGGGGCCGGCTCGCGCCCGAGGTCCTGGTGGAGCTGGCGCTGCACCCGGACGAGCTTGTTGATCGTCTCGACCATGTGCACCGGGATGCGGATCGTCCTGGCCTGGTCGGCGATGGCCCGGGTGATCGCCTGCCGGATCCACCAGGTGGCGTACGTCGAGAACTTGTAGCCCTTGGTGTAGTCGAACTTCTCGACCGCCCGGATCAGGCCCAGGTTGCCCTCCTGGATCAGGTCCAGGAAGAGCATGCCGCGGCCGACGTACCGCTTGGCGATGGAGACCACGAGCCGCAGGTTGGCCTCGATGAGGCGCTGCTTGGCCCGCACGCCCTCCCAGACGAGGTCCTCCAGCTCGGGGCGGCCCAGCCGGGCGGCGCCGCTCTCGCAGAGCTTGTCCTCGGCGAACAGCCCCGCCTCGATGGCCTTGGCGAGCTCGACCTCCTCCTCCGCGGTGAGCAGCGGAACCCGGCCGATCTCGCGGAGGTAGATCCTGACCAGATCGCTCGTCGGCGCCCGTTTGCCGACATCCTCCTCGTCGGGCCTGCTGGGCTCCTCGTCGCCTTGCGGCTCGAGGACCTCGACCCCGTTTTCGGCGAGCATGCGCACGACGCGCTCCAGCGCGTCGGCGGGAAGCTCGGATCGGTCGAGCGCGGCGGCCACGTCGTCAACCGTGACGCTTCCGCGCTCCCTTCCCTTAGCGACGAGGTCCGCCACCTGGTCTACCGATGGCGGCCTGCTTGGCAGCACCGATGCACCCACGCATCACAGTGTGCGGTATAGGCACCGCAAAATGGCAGGCCTATTTTTGTCACCCAAGGTAAGGCAGAAGTCAATACCGAATCGAGATCAAAACATATGTTTGGCGACTGTGAGATCTGGAAAGGGTGGTTAATTCAGGCCCCGGTCGCGCGTTCCCGCAACACACGTCGCTGCTGCTCCAGGGCCACGAGCTCGCCGAAGAGACGGTTGTACTCCTGCTGTTCGTCGACCGGGTTGAGACGTTGGAGACGCGACTTCACCTGGGTCACCGCACGGCCCACGGCGGTCTCCTGCAATTTCGCGAGAACGGCCGTGCCGTATCGCTCCTCGCCGCTCACGTCGGCGCGCAGCGCCTCGACGGCGAACCGCGTGACGAGCGACGGCAGGTCGATTCCCGGCTGTCCCTGCGCCGGGGTCTCCGCCGCCTGGGCGAGCAGCCGGTCGACCCATTCCCGGCCGCCCGGGCCGCCGGAGGCGGTGCCGCCCGCAGCCATGATCAGCTCGTGCAGCGCGACGTGCTCGGGCCGGGTGAAGGTGCCGGGGCCGAGCGCGTCGAACTCCGGGCCGAGCAGGGCCGGCCGCTGGACGGCGAGCTTGAGCGCCTCGGCCTCCAGCCGTACGGCGGGGTCGGGCGGCTCCTGCCGGGACGGCGCGGGCGGCGCGGCGGCCCCCGGCCTGCCGGGGCGGGCGGCGGCCTGCTG